>NZ_JBAOJP010000030.1:0-512 GCF_037083505.1 Microbacterium sp. CCNWLW41 | reverse complement strand
CAGATTGCTACGTCCTTCTTCGGCTCCAGATGCCAAGGCATCCACCGTTTGCTCTTAAAGACTTGAAATCACATGAGCCGACCCCGACAGGAAAATCGGGGCCGTATCTATCGTTTCGAACTCAAACCCGAAAGTCTGAGCCCTTTAAGATGCTCGCGTCCACTGTGTAGTTCTCAAAGTACGGGCGGTACCCCTCCCCATCCACCAACCGGCAGACAACGAGAGGCCCAGAGGAACGGACTCACATCCGGTCCCTCAGGACCCAACAGCGTGCAGACACCCCGCTCACCAACCCCCACCTTCCAACCAGACCCAAAGACCTGGCGTACTAACGAGAATCGGCCGCGCCGACGTCATGTCAAATGTTCCACCCATGAGCTCCCAGCGAGCCACATTCGGGCCCGATCTGGGTTCTGGACACCCGAAGGCGTCAGATGCTCCTTAGAAAGGAGGTGATCCAGCCGCACCTTCCGGTACGGCTACCTTGTTACGACTTAGTCCTAATTACCGAT
>NZ_JBAOJP010000029.1:0-530 GCF_037083505.1 Microbacterium sp. CCNWLW41 | reverse complement strand
CTCCCCGCCACACTCGCCGCAGCATTCGACGGCGAGATCCGCTCCATTGATGTCGCTGTCGCAGAGCTCGAAGACGAGAACGGCCACCGACACGCCCACTCCTTCGCCGTAATGGCGGGCATCGGCCTCGACGCCGCGATGGCACGAAACACCACCGCCCTCGCGAAACGCCACCTGGGGTGGTTCGCCTACGTGACACCCATCGCGCGTTCGATCATCGCGAACCGACTGTTCCACCTCGACTACCGGATCGATGATGGCCGTACCCGGTCTGCGCGCGCCCACACGATCATCGTGGGCAACTGCGGGACTCTCACCGGCAACATGCTCCTGATCCCCGCGGCCAGGATCGACGACGGGCTGCTGGACGTCGTCATGTTGCGCCCGAAAGGCTTGCTCGGATGGGCGAGGATCGGGACCCGGCTCACGATCCAGGGCATCGCGCAGCGCTCCCGCTTCGGCAGACGGATGCTCATGCAGGCCCCAACATTCAGAGCGCTCGCTTACGCGCAAGGCCAGGCGTTCGACGC
>NZ_JBAOJP010000028.1:0-1048 GCF_037083505.1 Microbacterium sp. CCNWLW41 | reverse complement strand
ACGGTACTTGTCCGCTATCGGTCATCTGGGAGTATTTAGGCTTATCAGGTGGTCCTGACAGATTCACACGGGATTTCTCGGGCCCCGTGCTACTTGGGATACTCTCCACGTCAGAACACGCATTTCGACTACGGGGCTGGCACCCACTCTGGCCCGCCTTTCAAGACGGTTCGTCTATACGCTTCTGTCACGTCGACCACTCGGCAGAATGGTCAGGAAAGTCCCGCAACCCCCCACATGCAACGCCTGCCGGCTCTCACACACATGAGGTTTAGCCTGATCCGATTTCGCTCGCCACTACTCACGGAATCACGGTTGTTTTCTCTTCCTGTGGGTACTGAGATGTTTCACTTCCCCACGTTCCCTCTACCCGCCCTATATATTCAGGCGGGAGTCACTAGGTCGGCACGCCGCCCAGCGGGGTTTCCCCATTCGGACATCCTCGGATCAAAACTCGCTTATCAGTTCCCCGAGGCTTATCGCAGATTGCTACGTCCTTCTTCGGCTCCAGATGCCAAGGCATCCACCGTTTGCTCTTAAAGACTTGAAATCACATGAGTTCATCAAGAATCGAACCCGAACCGAAGTCCGGGCTGAAATTGACTAATGATCTTTAAGATCATCTACACAAGACAACCCCGAAAGGTCATCTTGAAGATGCTCGCGTCCACTGTGTAGTTCTCAAAGTACGGGCGGCACCCCCCACCACCGGCAACAGCCGGCAACCAGGAGGCCCAGAGGAAGAAACACCCACCCCCACCAACCGGCAGGAGCAGCGTCCGGTCCCTCAGGACCCAACAGCGTGCAGGCACCCCGCTCACAGACCCCCACCCTCCAACCACACCCCCCAAAAGAGGACGCGGCGTACTAGTAGGAACCAGCTGCGCTGATGCCATGTCAAATGTTCCACCCACGAGCCCCCGCAGAGACATTCGCTCTGCTGAGGTTCCTGCAACCCTTACGGGTCGAGGTGCTCCTTAGAAAGGAGGTGATCCAGCCGCACCTTCCGGTACGGCTACCTTGTTACGACTTAGTCCTAATTACCGAT
>NZ_JBAOJP010000027.1:0-1059 GCF_037083505.1 Microbacterium sp. CCNWLW41 | reverse complement strand
GGGCGGTTCTTCGCCGGTACGGGAATATCAACCCGTTGTCCATCGACTACGCCTGTCGGCCTCGCCTTAGGTCCCGACTTACCCAGGGAAGATTAGCTTGACCCTGGAACCCTTGGTCTTCCGGAGGACGTGTTTCTCACACGTCTTTCGCTACTCATGCCTGCATTCTCACTCGTGTAGCCTCCACGGCTGGGTCACCCCGCCGCTTCACCGGCCACACGACGCTCTCCTACCCATCAACACGGCTGGACCACGAAGGCCTACCTATAAATGTCAATGCCACAACTTCGGTGGCGTGCTTGAGCCCCGTTACATTGTCGGCGCGGAATCACTTGACCAGTGAGCTATTACGCACTCTTTCAAGGGTGGCTGCTTCTAAGCCAACCTCCTGGTTGTCTAAGCAACTCCACATCCTTTCCCACTTAGCACGCGCTTAGGGACCTTAGATGGTGGTCTGGGTTGTTTCCCTCTCGACTATGAAGCTTATCCCCCACAGTCTCACTGCTGCGCTCTCACTTACCGGCATTCGGAGTTTGGCTGACGTCAGTAACCTTGTAGGGCCCATCGGCCATCCAGTAGCTCTACCTCCGGCAAGAAACACGCAACGCTGCACCTAAATGCATTTCGGAGAGAACCAGCTATCACGAAGTTTGATTGGCCTTTCACCCCTATCCACAGCTCATCCCCTCAGTTTTCAACCTAAGTGGGTTCGGCCCTCCACGACGTCTTACCGTCGCTTCAGCCTGGCCATGGATAGATCACTTCGCTTCGGGTCTAGGACACGCGACTGAATCGCCCTATTCAGACTCGCTTTCGCTACGGCTACCCCACACGGGTTAACCTCGCCACGTATCACTAACTCGCAGGCTCATTCTTCAAAAGGCACGCTGTCACCCCTACTAAGGGGGCTCCAACGGTTTGTAAGCAAACGGTTTCAGGTACTATTTCACTCCCCTCCCGGGGTACTTTTCACCTTTCCCTCACGGTACTTGTCCGCTATCGGTCATCTGGGAGTATTTAGGCTTATCAGGTGGTCCTGACAGATTCACACGGGATTTC
>NZ_JBAOJP010000026.1:0-1194 GCF_037083505.1 Microbacterium sp. CCNWLW41 | reverse complement strand
GGTATGGAAGTCTCATCTTGAGGCCGGCTTCCCGCTTAGATGCTTTCAGCGGTTATCCATCCCGAACGTAGCTAACCAGCGGTGCTCCTGGCGGAACAACTGGCACACCAGAGGTTCGTCCAACCCGGTCCTCTCGTACTAGGGTCAGATCCTCTCAAACTTCCTACGCGCGCAGCGGATAGGGACCGAACTGTCTCACGACGTTCTAAACCCAGCTCGCGTACCGCTTTAATGGGCGAACAGCCCAACCCTTGGGACCTACTCCAGCCCCAGGATGCGACGAGCCGACATCGAGGTGCCAAACCATGCCGTCGATATGGACTCTTGGGCAAGATCAGCCTGTTATCCCCGAGGTACCTTTTATCCGTTGAGCGACAGCGCTTCCACAAGCCACTGCCGGATCACTAGTCCCGACTTTCGTCCCTGCTCGACCTGTCAGTCTCACAGTCAAGCTCCCTTGTGCACTTACACTCGCCACCTGATTGCCAACCAGGTTGAGGGAACCTTTGGGCGCCTCCGTTACTCTTTGGGAGGCAACCGCCCCAGTTAAACTACCCACCAGGCACCGTCCCTGAACCGGATCACGGTTCGAAGTTAGATATCCAGAGTGACCAGAGTGGTATTTCAACAATGACTCCACGAACACTGGCGTGTCCGCTTCACAGTCTCCCACCTATCCTACACAAGCCACACCGAACACCAATACCAAGCTGTAGTAAAGGTCACGGGGTCTTTCCGTCCTGCTGCGCGTAACGAGCATCTTTACTCGTAATGCAATTTCGCCGAGTTCGCGGTTGAGACAGTTGGGAAGTCGTTACGCCATTCGTGCAGGTCGGAACTTACCCGACAAGGAATTTCGCTACCTTAGGATGGTTATAGTTACCACCGCCGTTTACTGGGGCTTAAATTCTGAGCTTCGCCGAAGCTAACCCGTCCTCTTAACCTTCCAGCACCGGGCAGGCGTCAGTCCGTATACATCGTCTTGCGACTTCGCACGGACCTGTGTTTTTAGTAAACAGTCGCTACCCACTAGTCTCTGCGGCCACCACACCCTTTCCCGCGCAAGGCGGTATAAGTGGATGGCCCCCCTTCTCCCGAAGTTACGGGGGCATTTTGCCGAGTTCCTTAACCACGATTCTCTCGATCTCCTTGGTATTCTCTACCTGACCACCTGAGTCGGTTTGGGGTACGGGC
>NZ_JBAOJP010000025.1:0-1439 GCF_037083505.1 Microbacterium sp. CCNWLW41 | reverse complement strand
AGTGGCGAACGGGTGAGTAACACGTGAGCAACCTGCCCTGGACTCTGGGATAAGCGCTGGAAACGGCGTCTAATACTGGATACGAGACGTGGCCGCATGGTCAACGTTTGGAAAGATTTTTCGGTCTGGGATGGGCTCGCGGCCTATCAGCTTGTTGGTGAGGTAATGGCTCACCAAGGCGTCGACGGGTAGCCGGCCTGAGAGGGTGACCGGCCACACTGGGACTGAGACACGGCCCAGACTCCTACGGGAGGCAGCAGTGGGGAATATTGCACAATGGGCGGAAGCCTGATGCAGCAACGCCGCGTGAGGGATGACGGCCTTCGGGTTGTAAACCTCTTTTAGCAGGGAAGAAGCGTGAGTGACGGTACCTGCAGAAAAAGCGCCGGCTAACTACGTGCCAGCAGCCGCGGTAATACGTAGGGCGCAAGCGTTATCCGGAATTATTGGGCGTAAAGAGCTCGTAGGCGGTTTGTCGCGTCTGCTGTGAAATCCCGAGGCTCAACCTCGGGCCTGCAGTGGGTACGGGCAGACTAGAGTGCGGTAGGGGAGATTGGAATTCCTGGTGTAGCGGTGGAATGCGCAGATATCAGGAGGAACACCGATGGCGAAGGCAGATCTCTGGGCCGTAACTGACGCTGAGGAGCGAAAGGGTGGGGAGCAAACAGGCTTAGATACCCTGGTAGTCCACCCCGTAAACGTTGGGAACTAGTTGTGGGGTCCTTTCCACGGATTCCGTGACGCAGCTAACGCATTAAGTTCCCCGCCTGGGGAGTACGGCCGCAAGGCTAAAACTCAAAGGAATTGACGGGGACCCGCACAAGCGGCGGAGCATGCGGATTAATTCGATGCAACGCGAAGAACCTTACCAAGGCTTGACATACACGAGAACGGGCCAGAAATGGTCAACTCTTTGGACACTCGTGAACAGGTGGTGCATGGTTGTCGTCAGCTCGTGTCGTGAGATGTTGGGTTAAGTCCCGCAACGAGCGCAACCCTCGTTCTATGTTGCCAGCACGTTATGGTGGGAACTCATGGGATACTGCCGGGGTCAACTCGGAGGAAGGTGGGGATGACGTCAAATCATCATGCCCCTTATGTCTTGGGCTTCACGCATGCTACAATGGCCGGTACAAAGGGCTGCAATACCGTGAGGTGGAGCGAATCCCAAAAAGCCGGTCCCAGTTCGGATTGAGGTCTGCAACTCGACCTCATGAAGTCGGAGTCGCTAGTAATCGCAGATCAGCAACGCTGCGGTGAATACGTTCCCGGGTCTTGTACACACCGCCCGTCAAGTCATGAAAGTCGGTAACACCTGAAGCCGGTGGCCTAACCCTTGTGGAGGGAGCCGTCGAAGGTGGGATCGGTAATTAGGACTAAGTCGTAACAAGGTAGCCGTACCGGAAGGTGCGGCTGGATCACCTCCTTTCTAAGGAGCA
>NZ_JBAOJP010000024.1:0-2004 GCF_037083505.1 Microbacterium sp. CCNWLW41 | reverse complement strand
CCGTGCAGCCGCTCTTGCTCCTCCATGAGCGGACGAATCTGTTCCCGCTGCAGCTTCAGCGGGTTGAGCACAGCGGCGGCGTGACGGGTGTTCATCGTCCTCGACCGTAGACCGAATGCCGCCGGGTGGGCAGAGGGGTTGAGACCGCGCCGACGAAGCGCTAGTCGGCTCGGCTCGGGAGCGGTTCTGTCGTGTGAGTCAGATGGTGAGGTGTGCGCGTTGTTCGAGGAGCGGGCAGGTGAACACGTCGCGTTCTCCGAGCCCGACGCGGTTGATGTAGCGGACCACAATGGCATAGGAGGCGAAGAGCCGGACCTGGGTGTAGGGCACATCGTGCGCGCGGCAATAGCGTTCGACGACCGGCGCCGCGCTGCGGAGGTGCGGCCGCGGCATCGACGGGAAGAGGTGGTGTTCGATCTGGTAGTTGAGTCCGCCCATGGCGACGTCGAGGAATCGATTGCCGCGGATGTTTCGACTCATCATCACTTGCCTGTGCAGGAAGTCGAGCCGCAAGTCTCGGGGCACGATGGGCATTCCTTTGTGGTTCGGTGCGAAGGCGACTCCCATGTAGAACCCGAAGACTCCCAGTTGGACGGCGAGGAACGCGACGGCGATCCCGGGCGACAGCACGAGGAAGACGAGGGCGACGTATCCGATCATTCGGATACCGAGAAGGGCGGCCTCAGCCCAACGTCGTTCCAACCGGCCTCGCGCGAAGACACGCCTGGCGCTGGACGCGTGGAGCGATATTCCCTCGAGTAGCAAGATCGGGAAGAAGAAGACACCTTGATGCGCTCGAAGCCAGCGCACCATGTGGTTGCGGTTCTTCGAGGAGGCCTCGGCGGTCACGGCGATCACGGGAAGCTCGATGTCGGGGTCGGACCCGAGCTTGTTCGGGTTCGCGTGATGTCGGGTGTGCTTGTTCTGCCACCACCCATAACTCATCCCGATCAGCAGGTCACCGAGGATCAGGCTGACCCAGTCGTTCCATTTCCCTGATGCGAAGATCTGTCGGTGAGCCGCGTCGTGTCCGAGGAATGCGATCTGCGTGAGCACGATTCCGAGGGTCGCGGCGACGAGAAGCTGCCACCAGCTCTCCCCGATCCAGACGAACACGGCGAGACACGCGCCCAACAAGACTGGCGCGACGATCAGCTTCGTCCAGTAATACCCGTAGCGGCGGCGCAGGAAACCACCCGCGCGGATCTCCTGCGCGAGTTCCGTGAAGGCGCTGGTGCCGTGCACGGCCCTGTCGCGCGGGCCGGTCCGGATCGTCGTGCGTATCTCACCCATGATGACCTCATTCCCGGGGACGCGAGTCAGCGATCCGCACCGCCCTCTTCGACCCAGTCGTCGATTCGTTGATCGTCGTCGACGATCGGTACGGCGACTTCCCAGGTGAAGGACACCGCATCGGCCAGTTCCTGCACCGACGCCACCCGCACCTGCTCACGCTGCGAAGCATCCTGGAATCGCCGTGCCGCCATCTCGCGGCGAGCAAGAATCGCCGCGCTGATGGACGCCACTCTCTCCGCAAGCGCTGCGGCGAGACCATCACGTAGCTCTTCGAGATTGGTGTTAGCGATCTCCAACCGTCGATCCGCGACGCGGAGCTCGACAGCGGGATACCCGCGCGACGAAAGGAACGCACGCATCAATTCCCCGTGGATCGCCGCCGCCTCCTCACGATCCACTTTGCGGGAGAACACCGCCTCGACGGTGTAGCGGTCCGGGGCGTCCTCCGTCATCAGCGTCCCTGGAAGCGAGCCGGCGAGGACGACGGTCAGGCCGAGCAGTTCAGAGCTTTGCCCTTCGATCTTCACTTTTGCGTTCATCTCCTGACGGTACGCCCCCTCCCTGGGACCGCATACAGGTGACCACCTGCATCATCGCTCACTCGGCCACGGCGGCCGGCTGGCAATCGGATTCGGCTTCATGGACCGCGCAGCCCGCGGGGCAGAGACGAATGCCAGCGCGGCGCGGAACAGATCGTCGAGGATCCGG
>NZ_JBAOJP010000023.1:0-15725 GCF_037083505.1 Microbacterium sp. CCNWLW41 | reverse complement strand
TCGTCGGGATCATCGGCGCCCGCGCCGCCCGAGGCAAGGTGCTCGCCGGGATCGCGATCGGAGTCGGCGGGGCCGGGGGGGGGGGGGGGGGCGCCCCCCGGGGGCCCCCCCCACCCCTTCGTGCGTCTCGTCGCGTCCTCAGGATCGACGCCGCCCCAGCCCGCGCAGACGGTCCTGAGCCATGAGGATCCCCGCGAAGACGATGAGGGCGCCGAGGGGCTCGTTCCAGCTCACGGTCTCGTGGAGGACGAGTACGCCGAGGGTCACGCCGACGACGGGGGTGATGTAGGTGACCGTGGACGCGCGGGTGGGTCCCCACGCTCGCAGGACGTTCTGGTTCCAGACGTACGCGACCCCCGTCCCGAGCACGCCGAGCAGGAGAACGGCGACTACGACGGCGCCGTCGAGACGGACCGGGGTCAGCACCAGCACGGGCGTGAGAACGAGCATCACGGCCGCCGCCAGGCCGATGTTGAGGAACGAGAACACCAGAGCGCTCACGCCGGTGTCGGACAGGAAGCGGCGCATGTACGCGAAGCTGAAGCCGTAGCAGGCCGTGGCGCCGAGGATCGCCAGTTGCGCCCCCACGCTCTGGTTCGCATCGAGGCCGCTCCACGGCGCGATGATGACCATGACGCCGAGGATCCCGACCGCGATGCCTGCGATCTGCACAGCCCGGAGGCGCTCCACCCGGAACACCGCCCAGGCCATGATGGCGGTCATGATCGGCGTCGTGGCGTTGTAGATGCTGGACAGGCCCGAGCTCACGTGCTGCTGCGCCCACGCGAAGATGAGGAACGGGACGACGCAGAACGTCACGGCGACCACGGTCAGGTGCAGCCAGACGCCCCGCGCCCGCGGAAGCCGCTCACGACGCAGTGCGACGAAGAGGCCGAGGGCGAGCGCGCCGAGGATCAGGCGGGACCACGCCACCTGCGCGGGGGAGATCCCCTCGAGCGCGACCTTCATGAAGATGAAGCTCGAGCCCCACACGATCCCGGTGAGGACGAACTGGATCGCGACGGCGGCGGTGCGCGGGCGAGCGGGGGCGGCGAGGGTCACGGGGGAACTCTAGCGACGGGGTCGGACGCGCAGCGGTGAGAGGGAATGCCTCGTCCGAAATCCGCCGATGCGTGGCCGTGATCGCGCTGTGCGCCCCGGTCAGGGGACCGGTTCGAGGGCGTCGTAGGCGCGGAAGCGGGGGCTCGTCCTGGCGAGCACCGCGACCAGCCCGATCACGAGGAACCCGCCGAGCAGGGGAGGGAACCACAGGGTCGTGATCGAGGCCAGGGCGCCGGCGTAGAGGGCTCCCAGGCGGGGCCCCCCGGCGACCACGATGACGAACACCCCCTGGAGCCTCCCGCGCATGGTGTCGGGGACCGCGGCCTGCATCATCGTGTTGCGGTAGATGGAGCTGACGTTGTCGGCGGCGCCGGAGAGCGCGAGGGCGACGCAGGCCGCGACGATCAGACCGATGTTCGGTGTCGACTCGGACGCCCCCGGGAGCCAGACGCCGAGAAGCAGGATCGCCCCGAACACCGCGATCGAAGCGCCGTAGGCCTGCACCGCGCGGGCGATGCCGCGGCCGTGCCACCGGTACTGGACCACCCGTCCGGACAGCAGGCTCGATCCGAACGTGCCGAGGGCGACGGCGGCGGTGAGCAGCCCGGTCGTCACCGCGCCGCCGCCCAGGAGCACCGTGCCGAGCGCGGGGAAGAGCGCCAGCGGCTGCCCGAAGGTCATGGCGATGATGTCGAGGATGTACTGCATGCGGATGTTGGACGCCCGCCGGAGGAACCGGGCGCCGTCGACGAGCGAGGCGAGTCCCGGCCGGACGATCTCGCCCTCCGGGCGGAGCGCGGGCAGGGTCCACAGGCCGAGGAACATCGAGAGCATCAGCACGACGTCGATCGTGTAGGTCCAGCCGTAGCCGGTGAGCGCGACCAGGAGACCGGCGAGGGCGGGGCCGACCATGACGGTCAGGCCGAAGGAGACGCCGTTCAGCGCCGACGCGGGCGCGAGCATGTCCCGGGGGATCAAGCGGGGCACGATGGCCGTCCGGGTGGCCATCCCGACCGAGTTGGCCGCCGAGTTGGTCATGCTCAGCACGTACAGCCACCAGATCGTCTCGGTCCCGGTCCACGTGAGCACGGCCAGCAGGAGGGTGGACGCGAACGTCACGGTGGCCGCGATCAACGCCACCCGACGCCGGTCGAACGCGTCGGCGAGCATCCCGCCGTACAGCCCGGCGAGGATCATCGGGACGAGCCCGGCGACCGCGATCATGGACACGGCGAAGGTGCTGCCGGTGAGGGCGAACACGTGCAGCATCACCGTGACGATCGTCAGCTGTCCGCCGATGCCGCTCAGCGCCGATCCGATCCACATCCGGGCGAAGGCGGGGCTGGCGCGCAGCGGACGAAGGTCGATCAGATGACTCACCATCCGAGGCTATCGGCGTCCCGGACGTGGTCGGCGCGACGTCGGGAAGGCTGATAGACTCTGGAGGTTGCCGTTAGATCGGCCGCGGATAAAGAGAGCCCACGCATCAGGCGTCGGGCGCCGCGCAACGGGAGAAAGGGGATCGGTTCTATGGCACTGGATGCAGACGTCAAGAAGGCGATCATCGAAGAGTACGCGACGCACCCCGGTGACACCGGTTCCCCCGAGGTGCAGGTTGCGATGCTGACGCAGCGCATCAAGGATCTCACCGAGCACCTCAAGGAGCACAAGCACGACCACCACTCGCGTCGTGGCCTGTTCCTGCTCGTGGGTCAGCGCCGTCGTCTGCTCGGCTACCTCCAGGACATCGACATCGAGCGCTACCGCTCGCTGATCGAGCGCCTGGGCCTTCGCCGCTAAGCGGAGCAGCCAGCGTTCAATCGCGCAGAACATTCTTGAGAGGGCTGTCCCAGGTGTGGGGCGGCCCTCGTTCTGTGCGCGGGCGGACCGGTCAGGCGCCGAGGACGACCAGACCGTCCGCGACGATGCGGCCGTCGTGGATCACCGTGCGGTCGGTGCCCCGATCCATCACGGCGCTCGTCGGCGTCTCCCCGTCCACGAGAAGCAGGTCGGCGCGGTCGCCGGCCGCGGTGCCCGGGCGGTCGTCCACGCCGGTGAGGCGCGGGACGCCGTGCGACATGATGCTCGCACCGCCTATGCTCGCGATCGCGAGGCACATCTCGATGTGCGCGTCGTGCCGGAAGCCGTTGGTGAAGGCGAGCTGCCACGTGCGGTCCAGCAGATCGCAGTTGCCGTAGGGGCTCCAGTAGTCGCGCTGGCCGTCCTCGCCGAGCCCGAAGCGGACGCCCGCCTCCACCAGGGGGACGAGGGGGAGCGGGCGGTGCCCCGACGGGGCGACGCTGGTCATGGCGATGTCGAGCTCGGCGAAAGCGTCGATGAGGCGACGACTCGTCGCCTCATCGACGGACCCCAGGTCGTAGGCGTGGGACAGGGTCACCTTGCCCTGCATGCCGAGCGCACGGGTGCGCTCGAGGATCAGCTCGGTGCTGAAGACGCCGAGCTCGCCCGGCTCGTGCAGGTGGACGTCGATCTCCACCTGGTACTTCTCCGCCAGCCCGAACACGATGTCGAGGTGCCGGGCGGGGTCGCGATCGAGCTGGGACGGGTCGATCCCGCCTATCACATCGGCTCCCTGCCTCAGCGACTCCTCCAGGACCTCGACCGTGCCCGGCTCCCGGAGGATGCCCGCCTGCGGGAAGGTCATCACCTGCACGTCGGCGCGGGTCGCGAACCTCTCCTTCGCAGCCATGACGGCGTCGAACTTCTCCAGGCGGCAGTCGACGTCGACCTGGGCATAGGTGCGCACGCGCGTCGTCCCCCGGGCGATCATCCGCTCCAGCGTGCCGGCGACCCGCGTGGGGAGGTCCACCTCGGCGTCGCGCCAGTTCTCGCGGTCGTTCATCATCATCCCCCACACGCCGGGTCTGCCGGTGTGGGGGCGGAACGGGAGTCCGATCCTGGTCGAGTCCAGATGGACGTGCACGTCGCTGAAGGACGGCAGGAGCAGGCGCCCGCGGCCGTCGACCTCCTCGGCGTCGATCGGGCGGGCCTTGTCATGCGGCACCACCTCGGCGATTCGGTCGCCGTCGAGGCGGACATCGGAGGCGGAACCGCCCCACGGGCGGACGTTGCGGATGATCATGCGGCCCTCTTTCGATCGATCGTCAAATGGTATACCAAATTGATCGGAAAGGCGCGTTCCGTTCAGGCGACGGGCGGAGGAGCGGCCTCCTGGAGCCGGAGGGCCTTGAGGGCGAGATGCAGGCTCGTCCGCAGATCGCCGTCCCGGAGCGGGTGTCCGAGCAGGGCTTCGAGGCGTCCCCACCGGTAGTAGATCGTGGCCCGGTGGGTGGCGAGCACACGCGCGGTCGCCGACGCGTCGCCGGCGAGGTCGAGGAACGTCTCCGCGGTGCGACGGAGGGGAGCGGGGACGGCGGCCAGCCCGCGCAGGGCCTCGAACGACTCCCAGAAGCGCGGGGTGGCCCTCTCGAGAAGCAGCGCGGCACCGACCACGCCGAGCCGCGGCCAGTGCGCGATCCCGCGCAGTTCCGTGAACGTCGCGGCTGCGCGGGCCGCGTCCCGGGCCTCGCGGAGAGCCGGGCGCAGGTCGCCGCCCCAGGCGACGGGCGCGGATGCGCCCAGCGGCGGGCCGGCCTGCCCGGAGGACATGATGTCCAAGGCCCCGTGAACGAGTTCGGGGGTCTGCGCCCCATCGCTCAGGACAGCCCAGACGGCCGTGTGCGCGGCGTCCTCCAGCAGGAGGACGCCGTCCCGGCCATGACTGCGTGCGACCACGCCGGCGGTGAGCGCGGGAGTCGTGGGATGCGCGACGACGAGCGTCGTCTCCGCGCCGGTGCGCCCCGTCGTCGTGCCGAGCTCCTGCCAGGCCTCGTCCCCGCGCCCGCCCTCGCCGAGGAGGCCGCGCAGGGTCGCCGCGGCACGGTGGCGGCGCGTCAGCTCCGTGCGCGCGGTGGGGCGCTGGTGGAAGTCCAGAAGGCCGGCGAGCTCGGTCGCGGCCTCCGCCAGGCGGGGGTCGTGGACCAGCGTCCGCTCGGGATCGCTGATCCAGACCGACCCGAGGAAACGACCGGCGGAATGCAGAGGTACCACGACGCGCGGCAGCATCTGCAGCCCGTCGGGAACCGGCGCCGGGAACGGCGCGAGACGCTCCGCGAGACGCAGGGACGGCATCAGCGCGCGGATCTCCGCAACCGGGGTGCGGGTGAGGATCGACTCGCGGCGTACGTCGTCGACCTCGCCGTGGTGCGAGCTGTGCACGACCAGCTCGTCGTGGACGTCGAACAGCGCGAGCGGGGCGGCGAGGCTCGCGGACCACCGCTCGATGCCCGACTGCAGCTCGGACGGCATGGGGTCCCTTCTTGCGACGATTGTCGAAATCGGGCGTCCGGGGTCTCGGCGTCTGTCGATTCCTCGGCCGGCGAACGGTCTGGAACTCTGAGGGAATGGCTTCCCCGACATCCTCCCAGCAACCCCGCCGTCTCGCAGAGCTGCGCGTCGACGAGATCGCGGACTACCTGACCACCCGAGACACGGCGATCATCCCCGTCGGCGCCACGGAGCAGCACGGACGCCACCTCCCGCTCGGCGTGGACGCGATGACCGCGATCGCTGTGGCTGAGGACGCCGCCGCGCAGACCGGCGTGATCGTGACCCCGCCGGTCTGGTTCGGCTGGTCGCCGCACCACATGGGGTTCGCCGGCACGGTGACGCTGCGGCCGGAGACGCTCACGCACCTGATCGAGGACCTCGGTTCGTCCCTGCTCCACCACGGGTTCCGCCGCATCATCGTCGTCAACGGGCACCGTCTCGCCAACCTGCCGCCCCTCGCGATCGCCGCCACGCGACTGCGCGCGGACACCGGCGCGGCCGTGGTGGTCGCCGACCTGGCCCACCTCGCCCAGCCCGAGTACGCGCACTGGGCGCAGACCGAGGGGACCTTCATCGGCCACGCGGACGGCTACGAGACCGGACACATGCTGCACCTGCATCCCGACCTCGTCGACGCGGGCGCCGTGCCGGAGGACGCCGCTCCCGCGCACCCGCAATCCCTGCGGACGATCGATCCGAGCATCGCCTCGACCCGTGCGGCGTGGTGGCCGTCGACCGAGGCCGAGCTCGTCGCGAGCGGTGACGGCAGCAGCGGGCGGCCGTCCTGGGGCGACGCCGAGCGCGGGCAGACCCTGCACCGCGCGATGGTCCGGGACCTCGTCGAGCTGATCGGACAGGTGGAGGGTTTCGCCGTCGAGGTGCGCCGACCGGAGGCGCCGCGATGAGCGCCGTGTCCTCGCCGCCGTCCGTCTCGCGGGGCCGACGTGCGCGGGTCGCGGCCGCGAGCATGTTCGGCACGGTCATGGAGTGGTACGACTTCCTCCTCTTCGGCCTCGCCGCATCGATCGTCTTCGACAGACTGTTCTTCCCGAGCTTCGACCCGGTCACGGGAACCCTGCTTTCGCTGGCGACCTTCGCGGTCGGCTTCGTCGCTCGTCCGTTCGGCGGGATCCTGTTCGGGTCGATCGGAGACCGATACGGGCGCAAGCCGGTGCTCTTCTGGACGATGGCGATCATGGGGACCGCGACGGCGCTCATCGGCGTGCTTCCCACCTACGAGGCCATCGGGGTGCTCGCGCCGATCCTCCTCGTGCTGCTGCGGCTGCTGCAGGGCCTCGGCGCCGGTGGCGAGCTCGGTGGCGCCGTGCTCATGCTCGCCGAGTACTCGGATGACCGACGCCGCGGCCTGACCGCCAGTCTCGCCCAGGCGGGCGCTCCGCTGGGGAACCTCCTCGCCACAGGCGTGCTGGCGGTCTTCGCAGGGGTGCTCCCCGAGGACGCGTTCCTGGCCTGGGGCTGGCGGGTGCCCTTCCTCCTCGGCGGGGTGATCGTCCTGGTCGGCCTCTACATCCGGATGAGCATCGCGGAGAGCCCGCAGTTCGCCAAGGTCGCGGCGTCGACCGAGGGGATCGAGCCTCGCCCGGTGCGGACGCTCGTCCGCGACTACCCGAAGCCGCTCCTGCTCGCCCTCGGCGCACGATTCGGGCCGGACGTGGTCGTGTACGTGTTCCTCACCTTCGTCATCACCTATCTCGTCAAGGTCGTCGGATTCGAGCGCAACGAAGCGCTGCTGTGCGTCGCCGTCGGCTCCGTGGCCTGGCTCGTCGGGATCCCGTTGGCGGGGCACCTCTCGGACCGCTTCGGACGAAAGCCGCTCTACGTCGCCGGGTGTCTTGCGACGCTCGTCTGGGCGTTCGCCTTCTTCCCCCTCCTGAACCTCGGCACCATCCCGCTGGCCTCGCTGGCCGTGGCGGTCGGGCTGTTCTGCCACGGCCTCATGTTCGGCCCGCAGGCGAGCTACCTCGCCGAGCTCTTCCCGACCCCGATCCGCTCGACCGGCATCTCGGTCGGATACCAGCTCTCAGGGATCTACGGCGGAAGCCTCGCTCCCGTGATCTCGCTGGCGCTGCTCGACGCCTTCGACAGCTGGGTGCCGATCGCGATCTACATGGGCGTCACCATTGTGATCACGCTCATCGCGCTCGGTCTCAGTCCTGACCGGCGCGGGGCGAGCCTCGACGAGGTGGACGCTGCGGTCGGCGCCTCTCGCTGACGACCGCGGCGGAGACGGATCAGGCCCGGCTGGCGACGAGGTCCGCGTGATGGATCGCGGCGACGTCCGGGTGGGCGCGCAGACGCGACTTCAGCGCGTTCTCCCCGTAGAGGCTGTGGATCGGGTTCGTCGGGTCCTCGGTGACCCCGCGCGCCTGAGCGGCGAGATCGGCGGGCAGGTCGATGATCGGCAGGCGCCGATCCAGCGCGGGGTTGAAGAAGAAGGGGATCGAGATCCGCTCGTCGGGGGCCTGCGGCGACACGACCCGGTGGTTCGTGGCCTTCAGGTAGCCGCCGGTGGCGTACTCGAGGAGCTCCCCGATGTTGACGACGAACGCGCCGTCGACCGGCGGCGCGTCCACCCATGATCCGTCGCGTTCCACCTGCAGGCCGCCCTTGCCCGGCTCCACCCACAGGAGCGTGAGCACGCCCGAATCCTTGTGTGCGCCGACCCCCTGCTGGGGCTCCGGCTCGTGCGTGCCGGGATAGCGGACGATCTTGATCAGCGTCGAGGGCTCGCCGAAGTTCTCCTCGAAGTACGACTCCTCGGCGCCCAGGGCGAGCGCCCACGCGCGCAGGAGCTTCCGGGCCACACCGGAAAGGTGCGCGTGCCACTCCTCGACGACCTCGCGGAGCTCGGGCTGGGCCGCAGGCCAGAGGTTCGGGCCGATCAGCCGGTTGAACGCCGGTCCGCCCTCGACCGCCGGACGCTCCGGGCCGATGTCGATCTGCTCCCGCCAGTCGATCTCGCCCTGGGTGCGCTCGCCTCCGATGCGGGTGTAGCCGCGGAAGTGAGGGCTCCGCACGTTCTCGATCGCGAGCTTGTCCTGCTCCGGCAGGGCGAAGAAGTCCTTCGCCGCGCGGTGCAGGCGGCGTTCGAGCTCGGCGGGCACGCCCGTGCCGGTGAGATAGAAGAACCCGACGTCGTGAGTCGCCGCGCGCAGGTCGTCGCGGAATCCGGCGGCCGCCTCCGGGCCGTCGTCGAGCCGGGACAGGTCGAGGATGGGGAGGGTCAGATCGGTCATGCGTCGAGGCTAGGACGGCCGTCGCGCGGCCGACGGAATGTTGCCGAGGATTACTGCGGGGCGGTCTCTGCGGAGTTGCCCCGCCGAAACCCCCTCTGCACGGCGAGACCCCCTCGGAGGTGAGGGGGTCTCGACGTGCAGAGGGGGTCTCGGCAGCGCGTGCACGCGACCGAGGGGAGGGGATGTACACTTTCTGAGGTTTGCCTAACCTGATCTCTTCAGAAAGCCCCCGCCGTGCTCGCCACGTTCCTGATCGGCCTGCGTGAAGGCCTCGAAGCCGCCCTCGTCGTCGGCATCCTCGTCGCGTATCTCCGCCGTCTCGGCCGGACGGACGTCCTTCCCCGGCTCTGGACCGGTGTCGCCGCGGCGATCGTGCTCGCGCTCGGGATCGGAGCCGTGCTGACGTTCGGCGCGTACGCCCTCACCTTCCAGGCGCAGGAGATCATCGGCGGGACGCTGTCGCTGGTCGCCGTCGGGATGGTCACGTGGATGATCTTCTGGATGCAGAAGTCCGGGCGGACCATGAAGTCGAGCCTCCAGGGCGGGATCGACCGCGCGCTGGAGTCGGGCACGCTCTGGGCGCTGGTCGTCGTCGGTTTCGTGTCCGTGGCCCGCGAGGGGATCGAGACCACCCTCCTCCTGTGGTCGATGGTCCAGTCCTTCGGCGACGCCCCCTCGGCCCTCCTCGGCGCGGTCGGCGGGCTGCTCTGCGCGGTCGCCGTCGGCTGGTTGCTCGCGCGCGGCGCGGTGAGGCTCGATCTCTCGCGCTTCTTCCAGTGGACCGGCGGATTCCTGGTGATCGTCGCCGCCGGAGTGCTCGCCTACGCCGTCATGGACCTCCAGGAGGCGGCGGTCCTTCCGGGGCCGTTCAGCGGCGGCGCGGGCTTCCCGTTCGGGTGGGCATTCGACGTCTCGACGGCCATCGCCCCGGACGGCCCGATCGCCGTGATCCTCCAGGCGACCGTGGGCTTCATGCCGCGGATGACCTGGCTGCAGGTGCTCGCCTGGGCGGCATACCTCCTCATCGTCGGCGCGCTGTTCCTCCGAGGACTGCGCCGCTCCCGCCGGCCACGCGCCGGCGCCGTCGCGGTCCCGGGCGCACCGGGCCGTGACGACTCCCTCGCACAGCAAGGAGCAGCATGACCACCTCCCGCCTTCTCCCTCGTCGCGCGCTCGCGCTCGGCGGATCCGCCGCCGTCCTCGGGCTCGTCCTCACCGGCTGCGTCGCCAAGGCCGACGCCACAGCGGCGGACCGGCTCGAGGTGACCTCGACCGCCGACGCCTGCACCGTCTCCGCGAGCACGGCCAAGAGCGGCACCCTCGCCTTCGAGGTGACGAACGAGGGCGAGCAGGTCACCGAGTTCTACCTCCTCGCCGAGGACGGGCTGCGGATCGTCGGCGAGGTGGAGAACATCGCGCCGGGGGCCTCCCGCAGCCTCACCGTGGTCGCGCAGCCCGGCGACTACGTCACGGTCTGCAAGCCCGGCATGATCGGCGACGGCGTCGGTCGCGCCGGGTTCTCGGTCACCGGGGAGGCCGTGGCGCTCACCGGTGAGGACGCGGAGCAGAAGCAGCAGGCCGTGGATCTCTACGCGGCGTTCGTGAAGGACCAGGTCGGCCGGCTCGTCCCCGCGGTGGAGAGCTTCGTCACCGCGTACCAGTCCGGTGACGACGACGCCGCCCGCGCCCAGTTCCCGCAGGTCCGCGCGTTCTACGAGCGGATCGAGCCGGTCGCCGAGGCGCTCGGCGACCTCGACCCTCGGATCGACTACCGCGAGGTCGACGCGGTCGCGGAGGGGCTGGAGTGGACCGGCTTCCACCGCATCGAGAAGGACCTGTGGGTTCCCGCGCCGGGCGCGCTGAACGCGGACGGGGAGACACCCGCGGACAAGGACTGGACGCCGTCGACGACGACCCAGCGCGGAGAGTTCGGGGATCTGCTCCTCGCCGACGTGCAGGAGCTCTACGACTACGTCCACTCGGACGAGTTCACCCAGGCCCTGGACGCGCAGGGCATCGCGGGCATCTCGAACGGAGCCATCGCGCTGCTGGACGAGGTGGCGACCGGCAAGATCTCCGGCGAGGAGGACTGGTGGTCGGGCACCGACCTGTACGACTTCGCCGCGAACGTCGAGGGGTCCAAGATGGCGTTCTCGCTGGTGCAGGACTTCGCCGCCGCGCAGGGCGAGGACGGCACCGCGCTCGTGAAGGACATCCAGGCCGGGTACGCCGACCTGGAGGCCTCCCTCGCCGCGCACGGATCCCTGACGGACGGGTTCCCGGCCTACTCGACCCTCACCGACGACGACAAGCGCGAGTTCACGGACCTGCTCAACGCGCTCGCCGAGCCGCTGTCGAAGCTCACGACCACGGTGCTCGACTGACGTGACCGCGCGGAACGAACCCGGGGCGGTGAACGGGGAGGACGGGACCGACACGGTCGACCCCGACGTCGCGACCCCGCCGCGGACGCGCGGCCTGAGCCGGCGGGGGCTGCTGGGCCTCGCCCTCGGTTCGGGGGTGGCCGGGCTCGCCGTCGGCGGGGGAGCGGTCGCCGCGATCGGAGCGGTCCGGGCGGACGGGGAATCCGGATCCGCGCAGGCGCATGCCTTCTTCGGCGCCCATCAGGCGGGGATCACGACCCCGGTCCAGGACCACCTGCACTTCGCGTCCTTCGACATGATGCCGAGGGCCGATCGCGATGACCTCATCGCCCTGCTCCAGGACTGGAGCTATGCGGCCTCCCGGATGACCCAGGGGCTGGAGGTGAGCGCGACCGGGGCGGTCGGCGGGTCTCCCGAGGCGCCGCCGGACGACACGGGGGAGGCGCAGGGCCTGCCCGCGTCGCACCTCACGATCACGATCGGCTTCGGTCCGACGCTCTTCGAGAACGAGGAGGGCGACCGGTTCGGGATCGCGGACCGGCGGCCGGCGGAGCTTCAGCGCCTGCCGGCGTTCCTCGGCGACGATCTCGATCCTGCCCGTTCCGACGGCGACCTCTGCGTCCAGGCCTGCGCGGACGATCCCCAGGTGGCCGTCCACGCGATCCGCAATCTCAGCCGCATCGCGTTCGGGCGCGCCCGGCTGCGCTGGTCACAGCTCGGCTTCGGGAAGACCTCCCGCACGAGCAGCGATCAGGCGACGCCGCGGAACCTCTTCGGCTTCAAGGACGGCACCGCCAACATCCTCGCGGACGACCGAGCGGCGCTCGAGGCCCACGTCTGGGTCGGCCGGGAGGATGAGCCGACGTGGATGGTCGGAGGGTCGTACCTCGTCGCCCGCCGGATCGCGATGCTCATCGAGACGTGGGATCGCGTCCGCCTGGCCGAGCAGGACCGGATCATCGGCCGGGAGAAGGGGAGCGGGGCGCCGTTGTCCGGCGGCGACGAGTTCACCGCGCCGTCGTTCGCGACGGCGGCCATCGATGCCGACGCGCACGTGAGCCTCGCCCACCCGACGCACAACGACGGCATCCGGATCCTCCGCCGCGGCTACAACTACGTCGACGGGAACAACGAGCTGGGCAGACTCGACGCCGGTCTGTTCTTCCTCTCCTATCAGCGCTCGCCCGCGCAGTTCGTCTCGCTCCAGCGCCGGCTGTCCACGGATCTGTTGAACGAGTACATCCGCCACGTGGGATCCGGCATCTGGGCGATCCCCGCCGGGCCGGACGAAGGCTCCTTCGTCGGCGCGGCCCTCTTCGCCTAGTCGGCGGGTTCGCTCCGCCGCGGGGCGGGAACGGCGGGCGGAGACGCGCTCGGGCCGCTCTTGTCGGTCTCCGGGCCGGAACGCCGCGAACCGGTCGGGTCGTTGCGATGCCCCTCCTTGGCGGCGAGGGCGCGGTCGGCGAACAGCCACGAGGGACGCGGCTCCACGAGCGGCCGGAGCACCGACCGCACCGGTGCGGTCGAGAGGGCGAAGGCGACGGCGATCGAGAGCAGCACCACCAGCGGAAGCCAGATCCACGTCGGCTCCAGCTCGCGCAGCACCCCGGACTCGCGGAACGGGTACAGCACGAAGGAGTGCAGCAGGTAGACGTACATCGTGTACTGGCCGAAGTGCGTGACCCGGGTCTGGCGCCGAGGGATCAGCACGAAGAACGCCGCGCTGGCCACCAGCGCCAGCGCCATGATCACGAGGCGGACGCCGCCGGCCCACCACTGCTCTCCGCCGAGGTCCGCGTAGGAGTCCTCGTAGAAGAGCCAGTGCCGCAGATCCATGGCCTGCCACACGTCCACCCACCGCCAGCACGCGAACAGCAGAGCGGCGAGCACGACGGCCGCGACGACGCGCAGCCAGACCGGACGGAACTCGATCATCCGGAGGCGGCGGACCACGTCGTGCTCGCGCAGCCACCAGCCCAGCGCGAAGAACGGCAGCAGCCCGAGAGTCCGGGACAGGGAGAACGTGCTGTCGACGTTCGGGACGTAGCCGGCGCCGATCGAGATCGCGACGGTCCACAGCAGGGGCCAGCGCAGCAGTGCGAGGTACGGCAGGACGAGGCGGAAGATCCCGAGGGCGAGCAGGAACCACAGCGTCCACGACGGCTGGGTCAGGTTCGGGTCCGCGCGGCCCTCGACGAGCCACTTCGTCAGCCACCACAGCAGTTCGAACACGACGTAGGGGACGAGGATGTCCGTGATCACCCGGGCCATCTGACGGCGCGTGGGGCTTCCCGACTTGGAGAAGTACCCGGAGATGAGGGCGAAGGCCGGCATGTGGAACGCATAGATCGCGAGGTACAGCGCGAGGGCGATGTCGGAGTCGTACGTCAGGCGCTGGACGGCGTGACCGAGGACCACGAGGACGATGCAGGCGAAGCGCGCGTTGTCCCAGAACGGGACCCGGCGGGAGGCCGGCGCGGCGCGGGGGACCGGGGGTGCGGCCGGCGGCCGCGCTGTGCCGTGCATCCGACGAGCCTAGCGGCCGTCGGGGACGGGATCTGAGAGCTGTCCGCACGCCGGGAATAATGAGGGGGCCACCGCGTTTCACCAGTTATATTCATCTGAATAGAACTGGATGCCGAGGCATCCCGAGCGGAGAGAACAGTGAACGAGCAGATCGGTACCGTCGACACCAGCGGCATGCAGTTCGGCCTGATGTCGGTGAGCGACATCACCCAGGACCCGGTCAGCGGGAAGACGCCCAGCGAGGCCGAGCGCATCCAGGCGACCCTCACGATCGCCAAGCATGCGGAGGAGGCGGGGCTCGATGTCTTCGCCATCGGCGAGCACCACAACCCGCCGTTCTGGTCCTCCAGCCCGACGACCTTCCTCGCGGCGGTCGCGGCCCAGACGGAGCGTCTCATCGTCTCCACCTCGACGACCCTGATCACGACGAACGATCCGGTGAAGATCGCCGAGGACTACGCCATGCTGCAGCACGTCTCGGGCGGTCGCATGGACCTCATGATGGGTCGGGGCAACACCGGGCCGGTGTACCCGTGGTTCGGACAGGACATCCGTCAGGGCCTTCCGCTCGCGATCGAGAACTACGCGCTCCTGCACAAGCTCTGGCGGGAGGACGTCGTGGACTGGGAGGGGAAGTTCCGCACGCCGCTGCAGGGCTTCACCTCCACCCCGCGTCCGCTGGACGGCGTGGCGCCGTTCGTGTGGCACGGCTCGATCCGCACGCCGGAGATCGCCGAGCAGGCCGCCTACTACGGTGACGGCTTCTTCGCGAACAACATCTTCTGGCCGAAGGAGCACTACCAGCGTCTGATCGAGCTGTACCGCCAGCGGTACGCGCACTACGGCCACGGCACGGCCGAGCAGGCCATCGTCGGACTCGGCGGGCAGGCCTTCATCCGCCCGAACTCGCAGGACGCCGTGAACGAGTTCCGTCCGTACTTCGACAACGCCCCGGTCTACGGACACGGACCGTCGATGGAGGACTTCACCGAGATGACCCCGCTCACCGTGGGGTCGCCCCAGCAGGTGATCGACCGCTACGCCGCCATGCGCGACCACTTCGGCGACTACCAGCGCCAGCTGTTCCTGATGGACCACGCGGGCCTGCCCCTCAAGATCGTCCTGGAGCAGATCGACCTGCTCGGCGGCGAGGTGGTCCCGGTTCTGCGCAAGGAGCTGGCCCAGAACCGGCCGGCGACGGTGCCCGACGCCCCGACGCACGCCGCGCGGGTGAAGGCCGTGTACGGCGACGGCCCGGCGCGCCAGGCGCGCCCGGGAGCGAACCGCGGGGACAACCTCACCGCCGGGTCGCCGTACCAGGACGGCGGAGCGGTTCCGTCGGCCGCGGGCTCGGCGTTCGGCGCCGCCGCCACGAAGGGAGCGAACTGACATGGACGCGCGTCGTATCGCCGTCGTCTCGGCGGGGCTGTCGAACCCGTCGTCGACCCGGATGCTCGCCGACCGCCTCGCGGCGGAGACGGCCAAGGCCCTGGCGGAGCGTGACATCGAGGTGTCGGTCGACGTGATCGAGCTGCGCGACCTCGCCCACGACATCACGAACAACCTGCTCACGGGCTTCGCGCCCCCGGCGCTCGAGACGGCGATCAACACCGTCGTCTCCGCCGATGCGGTGATCGCGGTCACGCCGATCTTCTCGACGAGCTACTCGGGACTGTTCAAGTCGTTCATCGACGTGCTCGACCCCGATGCGCTCACCGGCACCCCGGTGCTCATCGGCGCCAACGCCGGCACCGCCCGGCACTCGCTCGCGATCGACTACGCGATCCGTCCGCTGTTCACCTACCTGCACGCGGAGCCGGTGCCGACGGGCGTGTTCGCCGCCTCCAGCGACTGGGGCGCGAACGCGGACGACGTCGCTCCGTTGAGCTCGCGGGTCGAGCGCGGCGCCCGGGAGCTCGCCGAGGCGATCGCCCGCCGGGAGCCGGCGGGCGGCGCGGATCCGTTCGACCCGGCGACGTACCTCGGCCAGGGGAAGTCCTTCGGGCACCTGCTCGGCGGTCTCGCCGGAGAGTGAGCGGGGCGTATCCGGGTGGTTCGGGGCGGGGGGGGGGGGGGCCCGGCGCCCCCCCCCCCCCCCCCCGCGGCGGCCCCCCCCCCCAAAAAACATAGCCAAGCGGCGCGGGTG
>NZ_JBAOJP010000022.1:0-16688 GCF_037083505.1 Microbacterium sp. CCNWLW41 | reverse complement strand
CTAGGCCACGCCCTCCGGGGCGTCAAGGATCGCTTCCCGGAACGCGTCGCCCCCGCCCGCGAAACCCCCTCGACGCGGGGGGCCCCCCCCCCCCCCCCCCCCAACCCGGTAGTCGCGATCCAACGACACGACAGGAGCACGAAGTGGGAGTCATCACCGACAACCTCGACCTCTGGGGGGAAGCCCTGGGCGGGACGCTGGTGCTGTTCTTCGGCGGCGGCCTCATCGCCCTGGTCCTGGGGTTCATCGTCGGGGCGGCGCGCGTTTCCCCGGTCCCGATCGCACGCGCAGTCGGCGGTGTCTACGTGAACTGGATCCGCAACACCCCGTTGACCCTTGTCATGTTCTTCTTCGCCTTCTGTCTTCCGATCCTCCTCGGAGAGCGGGTGAGCCCGTTGCTTCTGACGGTCCTCGCGCTGGGCATCTACACGGCGACGTATGTCGCGGAGACGGTGCGGTCGGGGATCAACACCGTGCCGGTCGGACAGGCTGAGGCGGCCCGCGCCATCGGACTGAACTTCGGGCAGGTCATGCGTTACGTCGTGTTGCCGCAGGCGGCGCGTTCGGTGGTCCCCCCGATGATGAGCGTGCTCATCGCGCTGCTGAAGAACACGACGGTGGCGGCGGGATTCTCGGTCCTCAACCTCGGGTCGATCCGGTCCTGGTTGAGCGAACGCGGTGAGAACGCCCTCGTCGTGCTGATCTGGGTCATGGTCATCTTCGTCGTTCTCGTTCTGCTGCTGGGTTGGCTGCAGCGTGCGATGGAAAGCAAATGGAGGATCGCGCGATGAGCTCCGTCCTGTTCGACATTCCCGGTCCCAAGGCTGTCGCTCGCAACCGCGTCATCGGTGTGCTCACGGTCCTCGTGGTCTTGGGCGTGCTCGGGTGGGTCGTCTGGCGTCTGTTCGCGACCGGGCAGTTCACCGCAGCGAAGTGGAACATCTTCACCTACTCGGCCGTCTGGGAGCGCTTCGGCGAGGGGTTGCTGAGCACCCTCTCCGCGTTCGGCGTGGCCGGGGTCGGCTCGCTCGCGCTGGGCTTCCTCCTCGGTATCGGTCGCCTTTCCGAGCATGCGTGGGTGCGCGTGCCTGTCGGGTGGGTCGTCGAGATACTCCGGGCCGTCCCCGTGCTCGTGCTGATGATGCTGCTGTACTACGGGCTGCCGGTGGTCGGAGTGAAGATGCCGCCCTATTGGGCCGTCGTCATCGCGCTCATCGTCTACAACGGCTCTGTGCTCGCCGAGGTCTTCCGTGCCGGGGTCGAGTCGCTGCCCCGCGGCCAGAAGGAGGCCGGTTACGCGATCGGTCTCCGGAAAACAGGCGTGATGTGGCTCATCCTGCTTCCGCAGGCGGTCCGGGCCATGATGCCGATCATCATCGCCCAACTCGTCGTGGCGCTGAAGGACACGGCGCTGGGCTTCATCATCACGTATCAGGAACTGCTCTACGTCATCAACCAGATCGGCAATCAGGCGCCCTACGGATCGCCGCTGATCCCGTCGGCGATCATCGGCGGATCCATTTACGTGGTGGTCTGCCTGATCCTGTCGTACATCGCCTACCGCCTGCAGAAGCGGGTCAAGCGCTCGCCGAAGCTCGGTGGCGGGAACACCGCGAACCCCGCGGCCGACGACGAATCGACGCTGACCGAGGTCATCGCCACCCAGAAGGGCGTGAGCCGGCGAGGAGAGGATCCCGGACTCGGAACCCGGTGATCTCTGCGTCGCCGCCTCGCGCTGAGCGGGCGGGAGCGGGCGCGCCGGTAGACTCGTGTCTCGTGTCTGACGTTCCCCACGCTCCTGCAGAGATCACCCCGGAGGCGGTGGAGTCCGCCGTCGCCGCCGCGCTGGAGGCGATCGGCGCGGCGTCCGATTCCGCCGAGCTGAAGGCGGCCCGCACAGCGCACGTCGCGGAGGGGTCGCCGCTGGCGGTCCTGAACGCGTCGATGCGCCAGGTCGCCCCCGAGCACAAGGCCGCGTTCGGAAAGCTCATCGGCCAGGGGCGCGGGCGGGTGACCCAGGCGCTGGCGGCCAAAGAGGCCGAGATCGCCGCGGCCGAGACGGCCGCGCGGCTCGAGGCCGAGCGCGTGGACATCACCGCGCTCGCCGCGCGCACACGGCCCGGTGCCCGTCATCCGCTGGGGCTGCTGGAGGACGAGGTCTGCGACATCTTCGTCGGCATGGGATGGGAGATCGCGGAGGGGCCGGAGCTCGAGCACGAGTGGTTCAACTTCGACGCCCTGAACTTCGACGAGGACCACCCGGCGCGTCAGGAGCAGGACACGTTCTACGTGGATCCCGCCGCGCGCCACCTGGTGATGCGCACGCACACGAGCCCGGTCCAGGTGCGCTCGATGCTCGACCGTGAAGTCCCCATCTACGTGCTGTGCCCGGGGCGCGTCTACCGGACCGACGAGTTCGACGCCACCCACCTCCCCGTCTTCACGCAGTTCGAGGGCCTGGTCGTGGACAAGGGGATCACGATGGCCCATCTGAAGGGCACGCTCGACCACTTCGCGCGCCAGCTCTTCGGACCCGAGGCGAAGACGCGACTGCGCACCAACTACTTCCCGTTCACCGAGCCCTCGGCGGAGCTCGACCTGTGGCACCCGACCTTCAAGGGGGGTGCCCGGTGGATCGAGTGGGGCGGCTGCGGCATGGTGAACCCGAACGTGCTGCGCGCGGCGGGGATCGACCCCGAGGTCTACAGCGGCTTCGCGTTCGGGATGGGGATCGAGCGGGGCCTGATGTTCCGCAGCGATGTGAAGGACATGCGCGACATGGCCGAGGGCGATGTCCGCTTCAGCGAGCAGTACGGGATGGTGGTGTGATGCGCGTCCCGCTTTCGTGGCTGCGTGAGTACGTGGACGTGGCGGCCGACGCCACGCCGGACGACGTCCTGGCGGCGCTGGTGCGCGTCGGCTTCGAGGAGGAGGACGTCCACCGCTTCGAGATCTCGGGGCCCGTCGTCGTCGGTCAGGTGCTGTCCTTCGACGAGGAGCCGCAGTCCAACGGCAAGACCATCCGCTGGTGCCAGGTGGACGTCGGCGAGGCCGAGCCGCGCGGCATCGTCTGCGGTGCGCACAACTTCGCCGTCGGGGACAAGGTCGTCGTGACCCTGCCCGGTGCGGTCCTTCCCGGTCCCTTCCCCATCGCGGCACGAAAGACCTACGGTCACGTCTCGGACGGCATGATCGCCTCGGCGCGCGAGCTGGGCCTGGGCGACGAGCACAACGGGATCCTCATCCTGTCCGAGCTCGGCGTCGACGCGCCCGTCGGCACGGACGCGATCGGCCTGCTCGGCCTGGACGACGTCGCGGTCGAGATCAACGTCACCCCGGACCGGGGATACGCGTTCTCGCTCCGCGGCGTCGCCCGAGAGTACGCCCACGCGACCGGCGCGGCCTTCCGGGACCCCGCCGAGCGGGACTTCGCCGAGCTGCAGCCCGGCTCTGGCCACGCCACCGTCGTGGACGACCGCGCCCCCATCCGCGGACGCGTGGGGGCGAGCGAGTTCGTCACGCGCGTGGTGCGGGACGTCGACCCCTCACGCCCGACGCCGCCGTGGATGATCGCCCGGCTCGCTCTGGCGGGGATGCGCTCGCTGGGCGTGCTGATCGACATCACGAACTACGTCATGCTCGAGCTCGGCAACCCCATCCACGGCTACGACCTGGACAAGCTCCGGGGCGACATCACGGTGCGTCGCGCCCAGCCGGGAGAGAAGCTGACGACGCTCGACGGACAGGAGCGCACCCTCCATGGGGAGGACCTGCTGATCACGGACGAGTCCGGTCCCATCGGCCTCGCGGGCGTGATGGGCGGTGGCACGACCGAGATGGGCGACACCACCCGGAACGTTCTGATCGAGGCGGCCACGTTCGACCCGACGACGATCGCGCGCACGGCTCGGCGGCACAAGCTGCCGAGCGAGGCGTCCAAGCGGTTCGAGCGCGGCGTCGATCCGCTCATCCCGTTCGTGGCGGCGCGTCGCGTCGCCGATCTCATGGTCGAGCTCGCCGGCGGAACGCTCACCGACGAGGGGGGTGCCCTGTTCGCCGAGGTGGTCGTCGAGGGCATCGATCTGCCCGCAGGGTTCGTGCCCGGACTCATCGGCGTGGCGTACTCGGACGACGAGATCGTGGGCGCTCTGGAGACGATCGGCGCGGAGGTCTCGGCCACGGACACCGGGTGGCAGGTCATCCCGCCGACCTGGCGGCCCGACCTCACGGACAAGTGGACGCTGGCGGAGGAGGTCGCGCGCATCCACGGCCTGGATCGGATCGGCTCCGTGCTGCCCACCCCGCCGTCCGGCCGCGGCTACACCCCGCTGCAGCGGGGACGACGCCGCGTCCTGAACGCCCTGGCCGCGGGCGGCTTCGTCGAGACGCCGTCCTTCCCGTTCACGACGCAGGAGCAGAACGACCTGCACGGATCCGCTGACGGCTCCCGCATCGCGGGGGTCCGCCTGGCGAACCCGCTGGACGGACAGGCGCCGTACCTGCGTCGCTCGCTCGTCCCCGGCCTGCTGCAGACCGCGCATCGCAACATCTCGCGCGGCCTCACGGACCTCGCGATCTTCGAGGCGGGGGCGGTCTTCCTGCCCGTGGACGGGGTGACCTACGGCACCGACGCCGTCCCGCCGCTGGGGGAGCGGCCCTCGGACGAGACGCTGGCGGCGCTGAACGCGTCGATCCCGCCGCAGGCTCGGCACCTCGCTGTGCTGCTCACCGGCAACGTGTCCCCGCGTCAGCCGGGCCGCCCGGCGGAGGCGGCGGGGATCGCGGACGGCCTGGATGCGGTGCGCCTCATCGCCGTCGCGGCAGGCGTGGAGATCGAGGTCGCACAGGGACGCCGAGAGGCGCTGCACCCCGGACGGACCGGTGTCCTCACCGTGCGCGGCGAGGAGGTGGGCTATGTCGGCGAGCTGCACCCGCAGGTCGCCGCCGACGCGGACCTCCCGGGGCGCGCGGTCGTGCTCGAGATCGACCTGGACCGCGTGCTGTCCCTGACCGGTGAGCGGATCGTGGCGGCGTCGCTGTCCACCTTCCCGGCGGCGACGCAGGACGTCTCGCTCGTCGTCCCCGTCGAGACGCCCGCGGCGCACGTGCGCGCCGCGCTCGCGGAGGGCGCCGGCACGCTGCTGGAATCGCTGCGTCTCGTGGACGACTATCGCGGCGAGGGCGTGGGGGAGGGCGAGAAGAGCCTGACCTTCGCGCTCCGCTTCCGTGCCGACGACCGCACGCTGACCGCCGCCGAGGCGACGGAGGCGAAGCTGGCCGGCGTCCGCGTCGCCGCCGAGCGATTCGGGGCGACCATCCGCGACTGATCCCGTCCGTCGGGCGCGGTGCTGCGGCCGGCGCCCGTGTGCCGCGGATACGGTCGGGGGATGACAGATCTCGTCCCCCACGTGACCGCGCGCACGGCGCCGGACGGTGCCCGTCCCCTGGGGCGGGCGCCCTTCCTCGCTCCCGGCACCCAGGTCGACTGGCACTACCGCAAGCCCGGTTGGCGGGACGGTGACGCGTCCAGCATCGCCCCGATGCGTGTCGTTCGGGACGACGAGCGCGGGCTGGTCGCCTGGCTCGCCCCGGGGACGCTCCTGGAGGGGATGGGCGGACCGGACGGCCGACGGATCCGCACGGTCCCGCTGGAGAGGCGCTGGCTGGAGCCGCGCACGCGGATCGTGGAGGAGTGGTGGGGCAACGGCGTCCTGCGCATCGCCCCGACGGCCACACCCTGGTCCGTCTGGCTGTTCTGGGCGGTGGCCGGGACGGCGGACGACCCCGATGCGTGGGAGTTCGCGGGGTGGTATGTGAACCTCGAGAACGCCCATGAGCGGGTCGGCGCCTCGACCTTCAGCTCGGACCATGTGCTCGACGTGGAGATCGGGGCGGACGGCACGATCGGTCTCAAGGACGAGGACGAGCTGGTGGAGGCGATCAGGCAGGGGAGGATCGCGCCGGACGAGGCGGAGCTCATCCGTGCGCACGCGGACGCCGCCATCGCGTCGTTCCGCGAGGGGGCGTGGCCGTTCGACCCCGAATGGACGCGCTGGCGTCCCGATCCGGACTGGACGACCCCTCGGCTCACGGACCTCCCTCCCGCGCGGTCGGTGTGAGGCCCGCCCCGCCGACTCCTCGGGATCGCTAGACTGCGAGCAGTGACACGGGGTGCCGCATCGCGCGGCTGAGATCACACCCGTCGAACCTGATCTAGTTCGTACTAGCGAAGGGATGTCGCGTGAGCGATCGTCTGCGTCCATCGTCCGCCGGGCCCGTGGCCGAGGCCACCGGGGATCTCCTCCGCGCACTGCGCGAGAGCCCGCCTCTGACCCAGTGCATCACCAACGCGGTCGTGACGGGGTTCACCGCGAACGTGCTGCTCGCGCTGGGAGCCGCTCCCGCCATGACCGACATCGTCGGGGAGGCCGGGATGTTCGCCGGGATCGCCTCCGGACTCCTGGTGAACCTCGGCACGCCGACGCCGGAACAGCGCGCCGCGAGCGTGGAGGCCGTCGGCGCCGCACGGACCGCCGGGACCCCGTGGGTGCTGGACCCGGTCGCGGTCGGCGCACTTCCGGTCCGCACGGCGCTGGCGCGCGACCTGGTCGCGATGCGTCCCACGGCCGTGCGCGGGAACGCCTCGGAGATCCTCGCCCTTGCGGGCCGCGGCGGCGGGGGACGCGGCGTCGACGCGATCGACACGACCGAGGCCGCGGCGGACGCGGCCGCCGACCTCGCGAGGCAGCACGGATGCGTCGTGGCCGTCTCGGGCCCCGTCGACCTCGTGGTCGACGGCGAGCAGAGCATCCGGATCGCGAACGGCGACGTGCTGCTCACCCGCGTCACGGGCGGCGGATGCGCCCTGGGCGCGGTCATGGCGGCGTTCCTCGGCACCGCGCGAGGCACCGGACACACCCCCGTGACGGCGGTGGCGGCGGCGACGCTCGCGTACACGATCGCGGCCGAGGACGCAGCGCGGGAAGCGAGCGGACCGGGGTCCTTCGCGGTAGGGCTTCTCGATGCGTTGGCCTCGCTCGATCCTGCCTCCGTGGCGGAGCGCGCGCACACGACCTCGGCGTTCGCGCCGGAGGCGACGGCATGAGCGGCCTGGACCCCCGCGACCTCGCCCTCTACCTCGTCACGGATGCGGCGCTGTCCGGGCCGCGCGGCGTCGCCCACGTCGTGGCCGCCGCCGTCGACGGCGGGGTGCGGATCGTGCAGCTCCGAGAGAAGCACGCCCCCGACGCCGCGGTCGCCGCCCAGCTCGTGGAGCTCTCCGACGTCATCGGCGGCCGGGCGCTCCTGCTCGTCGACGACCGCATCGACGCGGCGGTGGAAGCGCGTCGACGCGGGGCGCGCGTCGACGGGGTCCATCTCGGGCAGTCGGACGCGTCCGTGCTCCGCGCGCGGGAACTGCTCGGGCCGGATGCCGTCATCGGGCTCACCGCGAACACCCGCGCGCATCTCGACGGCGTCCGCGCGCTTCCCGAGGGGACCGTGGACTACCTCGGCGTGGGCGTCATCCGGCCGACGGCGACCAAGCCGGATCATCCGCCCGCGCTCGGAGTCGACGGCTTCGCCGCCCTCGCCGCCGAGAGTCCGGTGCCGTGCGTGGCGATCGGCGGGATCACCGCCGAGGACGTGCCGGCCCTGCGCGCCGCGGGCGCTGCCGGCGTCGCCGTGGTGTCGGCGCTCTGCGCGGCGCCGGATCCCCGCGAGGCCGCCCGGGAGCTGCGTCGGCGCTGGCGGCGCCCCGGTCCCGCCCGCGTCCTCAGCATCGCCGGCAGCGATCCCTCCGGAGGCGCGGGGATCCAGGCCGACCTGAAGTCCATCGCCGCGCACGGCGGGTACGGGATGGCGGCGATCACGGCGCTGACGGCCCAGAACACGCGGGGCGTCCGCGGGGTCCACGTGCCGGACCCCGTCTTCCTGCGTGCGCAGCTCGACGCGATCGCCGACGACATCGAGATCGACGCCGTGAAGATCGGCATGCTCGCCACCTCCGAGGTGATCGAGACGGTCGGAGACTGGCTGGCGCAGTCGCGTCCGCCGGCGGTGGTGGTGGATCCGGTGATGGTGGCCACGAGCGGTGACCGGCTGCTGGACGCCCGCGCCGAGCGGGCGCTCACCGAGCTGCTCCGCCGGGCCGATCTGATCACCCCCAACCTCGCCGAGCTGGCGGTGCTCACCGGCGAGCCGACGGCGCCGACGTGGACCGCGGCGCTCGCGCAGGCCGGGCGCCTTTCCGCCACGCTGGACGTCGCGGTCCTGGTGAAGGGCGGCCACCTCCCCGGTGCCGATGCGCCCGACGCCCTGGTGCGCGGCAGCGACGTCCGCGAGTTCCCCGGTCACCGCATCGAGACCACGGCCACGCACGGCACCGGGTGCTCCCTGTCGGCGGGCATCGCGACCCGCCGCGCTCGCGGGGAGGACTGGCCCGAGGCGGTCAGGCGGACGCGGCAGTGGCTGCGGGACGCGCTTCGGGGCGGCGAGTCCCTGGGCGTGGGGGCGGGACACGGACCCGTTGACCACTTCGTCGGGCAGCACCCTGCGGCGGACGCGCGGGAGATCGAGGCGGAGTGGTGGGCGGCGATCGCTCCCGTCCGCGCCGCGATCGACGATCTGCCCTTCATCCGCGGGCTCGCCGACGGGACGCTGCCGGACGCCGAGTTCCGGTTCTACCTCGCCCAGGACGCGCTGTACCTGCGTGACTACGCGCGCGTCCTCGCAGCGGCCTCGCGCTCGGCGCCGTCCTCCACGGAGCAGGCGTTCTGGGCCGAGTCCGCGCGTGGGGCCATCGAGGGCGAGCTGGAGCTGCACGCGCAATGGCTGATGCCGGACGCGGACAAGGGGCCGGGCCCGGACGGGCGAGAGGACGCCGGAAAGCGCGAGACGGTGTTCTCGGCGGCGCCCGGGCCGATCACCACGGCGTATCTGGACCATCTGCGCGCCGTGGCGTTCGACGCGGAGCACGCCGTGCTGATCGCTGCTCTGCTGCCGTGCTTCTGGCTGTACACGGATCTCGGCGTCCGCCTGCAGTCGGGCGAGCTGGGGGCGCAGGCGCAGGATCCCGGGCATCCCTACGCGAGCTGGCTGGCGACGTACGCCGATCCTGCCTTCGCCGAGGCGACGCGGACCGCCATCGACATCGTCACCGGCGCGGCGGCCTCGGCCGGGGCGCCCACCCGCCGGCGGATGCGTGCGGCATTCGTCCGGTCGGCGGAGCTGGAGCACGCGTTCTTCGCGGCGCCGCTCGCGGCGCGGGAGAGAGAGGGCGAGCGCGTGGGCGCGTGAGCGGAACGGGCGACGGTGTCGCGTCCGGCGGATCCGATTTGCCGCGGTGACCGGCACGCGATATCGTCGCCCCATGCTTCCGGCCGCTCCCGTCACCGCCGCGCTCGTTCCGAGCGCCGCTCCGGAGCGCCGACGCCAGGGCGACCGCCGACTCTAGGCGACCCCGCTCTCCGTCCCGCGCGTCCGCGGTGCTGAGGAGCCGGTGTCGCCGCCCCGGCCCCTCAGACCCTGACCGTTAAGGTGGAAGCATGACGTATTCCGTCGCCGTCTCCGGCGCATCGGGCTATGCGGGCGGCGAGATCCTGCGCCTGCTCGCAAGCCATCCCGACATCGAGATCCGCACCGTCACGGCGCATTCCAACGCGGGGCAGCCGCTCGTCCAGCACCAGCCGCACCTGCGCTCGCTCGCACATCTCACCCTTCAGGACACGACGCCGGAGATTCTCGCGGGCCATGACGTCGTCTTCCTCGCCCTGCCGCACGGGCAATCCGGGCAGTACACCGACGCGCTCGGCGACGCCCCTCTCGTGATCGACGCGGGCGCGGACCACCGGCTCACCTCGGCGGACGCGTGGGACGCCTTCTACGGCGGCGCGTTCCACGAGCCGTGGGCCTACGGCGTGCCCGAGCTCCTGGTCGGCGAGGGCAAGCAGCGGGAGAACCTCCGCGACGCCACCCGGATCGCCGCGCCGGGCTGCAACGCGTCCACCGTGAGCCTCAGTCTCGCTCCCGGTGTCGCCGCGGGCGTGATCGACGCGTCCGACATCGTCAGCGTCCTCGCCGTCGGACCCTCCGGCGCGGGAAAGAGCCTCAAGACGAACCTGCTCGGCAGCGAGATCCTCGGCACCGCGAACCCCTACGCCGTCGGGGGCACGCACCGGCACATCCCCGAGATCCGCCAGGCGCTCGTCGCGGCCGGCGCGAGCACCGCGGCCGGCGTCGACCCGGCGGACGTGCGGATCTCCTTCACCCCGGTCATCGTCCCGATGGCGCGGGGGATCCTCGCCACCTCGACCGCCCCGATCAGCGCCGGGGTCTCGGACGAGGAGATCCGGAACGCGTGGGAAGCGGCGTACGGGGACGAGACGTTCGTGCAACTGCTTCCCGCGGGGCAGTTCCCGCGGACCGCAGACGTGCTGGGCGCCAACACGGCGCTGATGGGGCTGGCGATCGACCGTGCCGCGAACCGGGTCACCGTGGTGACCGCCGTCGACAACCTCGTCAAGGGGACGGCGGGTGCGGCCGTGCAGTCCATGAACCTCGCGCTGGGCCTTCCCGAGGGCACGGCGCTGACCGTGAACGGCGTCGCACCGTGACCGCCGGGAGCAGGAAGACCGAGACCGAGAACGTGAAGAAGGAGACGCTGTGAGCGTGACCGCCCCCCAGGGGTTCGAGGCGGCGGGCGTCGCCGCGGGCCTGAAGTCGACGGGCAAGCCGGACGTGGCGGTGGTCGTCAATCGCGGGCCGCTCAAGGCGGGGGCCGCGGTCTTCACGTCGAACCGCGCGAAGGCCAACCCGATCCTGTGGTCCCAGGAGGCGATCAAGGACGGCACCGTCGAGGCGATCGTGCTGAACTCCGGCGGGGCCAACTGCTTCACGGGATCGTTCGGCTTCCAGACCACGCACCAGACCGCCGAGCGGGCCGCCGAACTCCTCGGTGTGAGCGCAGGAGACGTGCTCGTGTGCTCCACCGGGCTGATCGGCACCGGCGACGAGACCTTCCGCGCGCGCGTCCTCGCCGGCACGGAGGCCGCGATCGCGGCGCTGAGCCCGGACGGCGGCGGTGCCGAACTGGCCATCATGACCACGGACACGGTGCCGAAGACGAGCGTGTTCCACGGGGACGGCTGGACGATCGGCGGGATGGCGAAGGGCGCGGGCATGCTCGCGCCGGGCCTGGCGACCATGCTCGTCGTGCTCACGACGGACGCCGTGCTGACGTCGAAGGAGGCCGACGCGCACCTGCGCGCGGCCACCCGGGTGAGCTTCGACCGGCTCGACTCGGACGGCTGCATGTCGACGAACGACCAGGTGTCGCTGCTCGTCAGCGGGGCCACCGGGACCACTCCCGACGGCGACGCCTTCCGCGCCGGACTCGTCCAGGTCTGCGCCGATCTCGCCGTGCAGCTCCAGGCCGACGCCGAGGGCGCGAGCCACAGCATCACGATCGAGGTCGTGCACGCCGCCTCCGAGGAGGATGCTGTGGAGGTCGGCCGGGCGGTCGCCCGCAACAACCTGTTCAAGGCGGCGATCTTCGGCAACGACCCGAACTGGGGCCGCGTGCTCGCGGCGATCGGCACCACCGCCGCGGCATTCGATCCTTACGACGTGGACGTCTGGATGAACGGTGTGCGGGTGTGCACCGCGGGCGGGCCGGACCGGCCTCGCGAGGAGGTCGATCTCACGCCGAAGGAGACCGATGTGCGGATCGACCTGAGAGCGGGCGACGCGACGGCGACGATCCGCACCAACGACCTCACCCACGACTACGTCCACGAGAACAGCGCCTACTCCTCATGACCGACCTGCAGGACACCGCCCCCGAGGAAGCCGCCGCGAAGGCGCAGACCCTCATCGACTCGCTGCCGTGGCTGAAGCGGTTCCGAGACCAGATCGTCGTGGTCAAGTACGGCGGGAACGCCATGATCAGCGACGAGCTCCAGGACGCGTTCGCGCAGGACATCGCCTACCTCCGCTACGTCGGGGTGCAGCCGGTCGTGGTGCACGGCGGCGGACCGCAGATCTCGAACATGCTCGACCGCCTGGCGATCCCGAGCGAGTTCAAGGGCGGGTACCGGGTGACCTCGACCGAGGCGATCAGCGTCGTGCGGATGGTGCTGACCGGGCACATCAACCCGCAGCTGGTGGCCAAGATCAACAGCCACGGTCCCATCGCCACGGGACTCAGCGGAGAGGACGCCGGACTGTTCGGCGGCCGCCGCCGCGGCGTGCTGGTCGACGGCGAGGAAGTGGATCTCGGCCGGGTCGGCGACGTCGTGCAGGTGGACCCGACGCCCGTGCTGGATCACCTCGCAGCGGGGCGGATCCCGGTGGTGTCGAGCATCGCGCCGGACCTGGATCACCCCGGGCAGTCGCTGAACGTGAACGCCGACGCCGCGGCGGCCGCGCTGGCGACGGCGCTCGGGGCGGTCAAGCTCGTGATCCTCACCGACGTCGCCGGATTGTACGCGGACTGGCCCAACCGGGACTCGCTCGTGTCGCACATCACCTCCACCGAGCTCACCGCGATGCTCCCGACGCTGGAGTCGGGCATGATCCCGAAGATGCGCGCGTGCCTGGACGCGGTGGAGGGCGGCGTTCGCGCCGCGGCGATCATCGACGGGCGCGTGCCCCATTCGGTGCTCGTGGAACTGTTCACCAGCAAGGGGATCGGCACGGAAGTCGTCATGGACGGAGAGGCGGTGGCCGGATGAGCGTCTGGCAGGACGATGCGGGGCGGGACCTGATGAACCTCGGCGGGCGGCTCGCGCTGCTCGTGCGCGGCGAGGGCTCCTCGGTGTGGGACGCGGACGGGCGCCGCTACCTCGATTTCCTCGGCGGCATCGCGGTGAACTGCCTCGGTCACGCGCACCCGGTCTTCGTGGAGGCCGTGTCCCGCCAGGCCGCGACGCTGGCGCACGTCTCGAACTACTTCGCGAGCCCGGGTCAGCTGGAGCTGGCGGCTCGTCTCAAGCGCCTGGCGGGGACGGGGGAGCGGGGTCGGGTCTTCCTCGCCAACTCCGGCGGCGAGGCGAACGAGATGGCGATCAAGCTCTCCCGGCTGCACGGGCGCGACACGGGTCGCTCCACCGTCCTGGTCGTGGAGGGGGCGTTCCACGGCCGGACCATGGGCGCGCTCTCGTTGACGCCGAAGGCCGCGTACCGGGAGCCTTTCGAGCCGGTGCTTCCCGGCGTCCGCACGGTGCAGCGCTCGATCGAGAGTCTCGAGGAGGTCTTCGCCGCCGCGGTCGCGGACGGCGGGGTCGCGGCGATGGTCGTCGAGCCGATCCAGGGCGAGGCCGGCGTCGTCGAGCTCCCCGACGGGTTCCTCCGGCGGGCGCGCGAGCTCACGAGCGCGCACGACGCCCTCTTGATCCTCGACGAGGTGCAGACGGGCGCAGGGCGCACGGGCGAGTGGTTCGCGTTCCAGCGCGAAGGCATCGTGCCCGACGCCGTGACGGTGGCCAAGAGCATCGCGGCGGGCTTCCCGCTGGGCGCGCTCATCACGTTCGGCGACGCGAGCGAACTCTTCTACCCGGGCACGCACAACTCGACCTTCGGCGGGAACCCGCTCGCGAGCGCGACGGCCAACGCGGTCCTCGCGCACATCGAGGACGAGGGACTGCTCGCCAACGTCGTCGCACGGGGCGCGGAACTGCGCGCCGGGGTCGACGGCCTCCCGCTCGTGACGGGAACCCGCGGTGCGGGGCTGCTCATCGGGATCACGCTCGCCGCTCCCGTCGCCGCGCAGGTGCGGGAGGCGGCGCACGAGCGCGGCCTCATCGTGAACGCCCCCGCCGACGACGTGATCCGCATCGCTCCGGCCTATACGATCGGCGACGCCGAGGTGGCGGAGTTCCTCGACCTGTTCGGCGCCGCGGTGTCCGCGGTGGCCGCATCCATCCCGACCCCCACGGAGACCCTCGCATGACCCGTCACCTCCTTCGCGACGACGACCTGACCGCCGCCGAGCAGGCCGAGATCCTGGATCTGGCCCTGGAGCTGAAGAAGGACCGCTGGGCGAACAAGGCACTGGCGGGGCCGAAGACCGTCGCGGTCATCTTCGACAAGTCATCCACCCGCACCCGGGTCTCCTTCGCGGTCGGGATCGCGGACCTCGGCGGCTCGCCGCTGATCATCTCCACCGCGAACAGCCAGCTCGGCGGGAAGGAGACCCCGTCCGACACGGCCCGGGTCCTGGAGCGGCAGGTGGCGGCGATCGTCTGGCGCACCTACGCGCAGTCGGGGCTGGAGGAGATGGCCGCGGGCACGCGCGTCCCCGTGGTCAATGCCCTGTCCGACGACTTCCACCCGTGCCAGCTCCTCGCCGACCTGCTCACGATCCGCGAGCACAAGGGGGAGCTCGCCGGGCTCACCCTGTCGTTCTTCGGCGACGGCCGCAGCAACATGGCGCACTCATACGTGCTGGCCGGGGTGACGGCGGGCATGCACGTGCGCGTCGCGTCGCCCGCCGCCTACTCGCCGCGCGCGGACGTCGTCGAGGCCGCGCAGCGGCGGGCGGCCGAGACCGGCGGATCGGTCACCCTGGTGACGGATCCGACCGAGGCGGCGGCCGGCGCGGACGTGATCGTCACGGACACCTGGGTCTCCATGGGCAAGGAGGAGGAGAAGATCGCGCGGCTGCGGGATCTGGGCGGCTACAAGGTCACCACCGGCATCATGGCCGAGGCCGACCCCGAGGCCATCTTCATCCACTGCCTCCCCGCGGACCGGGGATACGAGGTCGACTCCGAGGTGATCGACGGCCCCCAGAGCGTGGTCTGGGACGAGGCGGAGAACCGGCTGCATGCGCAGAAAGCGCTGCTGGTCTGGCTGCTGAGCAAGCAGGAGGAGTCCGCATGAGCGCGCAGACGCCGGGGGGCACCAACGAGGGGTCGCTCTGGGGCGGACGCTTCGCGGGCGGACCGAGCCCCGAGCTGGCCGATCTCAGCCGGTCCACCCATTTCGACTGGATCCTCGCCCCATACGACATCGCCGGCTCCCACGCCCATGCGACGGCGCTCGCGGCGGCCGGGTACCTGGAGGCGGACGAGGCCGAGCGCATGCACGCCGGCCTCGACGCGCTGGCCGCGCGCATCGCTGACGCCACGCTGCTCCCCGATCCGGCCGACGAGGACGTGCACGGTGCCCTGGAGTCCGCCCTGATCGCCGAGGTCGGACCCGAGCTCGGCGGACGCCTCCGGGCGGGCCGCAGCCGCAACGATCAGATCGCGACGCTCGTGCGCATGTACCTGATCGACCATGCGCGGGTCATCGCGCGGGACCTGCTGCGTCTCGTGGACGCGCTCGTCGCGCAGGCGGAGGCGCACCCGACGGCGATCCTGCCTGGGCGCACGCACCTCCAGCACGCTCAGCCGGTGCTGCTCGCGCACCACCTTCAGGCGCACGCGTGGCCGCTCGTGCGCGATCTCGAACGCCTCGTCGACTGGCGGGCGCGGGCCGGGGTCTCGCCCTACGGCGGGGGAGCGCTGGCGGGATCGACGCTCGGCCTCGACCCCGCCCTCGTCGCGCGGGAGCTCGGGCTGGACCGTCCGGCGGAGAACTCCCTGGACGGCACCGCCGCGCGCGATGTCGTGGCGGAGTTCGCGTTCATCGCCGCGATGATCGGCATCGACCTGTCGCGTCTCAGCGAGGAGATCATCCTCTGGAACACCCGCGAGTTCGGGTTCGTCACGCTGGACGACGGCTACTCGACCGGCTCCAGCATCATGCCGCAGAAGAAGAACCCCGACATCGCCGAGCTCGCACGCGGCAAGGCCGGCCGGCTGATCGGGAACCTCTCCGGTCTCCTGGCGACCCTCAAGGGTCTTCCGCTCGCGTACAACCGGGACCTCCAGGAGGACAAGGAGCCGGTGTTCGACTCCGTGCGCACCCTCGAGGTGGTGCTCCCCGCCTTCACCGGGATGATCGCGACCCTTCGCTTCCACACGGACCGCATGGCGGCCCTCGCTCCGCAGGGATTCTCTCTGGCCACGGACGTCGCCGAGTGGCTGGTGAAGAACCGGGTCCCGTTCCGCGAGGCCCACGAGATCTCGGGTGCCCTCGTCCGCGCGTGCGAGGAGCGGGGGATCGAACTGGACGAGGCCTCGGACGACCTGCTCGCCGACGTGTCGGTCCACCTGACCCCGGCCGTGCGCGACGTGCTCACGATCGAGGGCTCGGTCGCGAGCCGCGACGGCGCGGGCGGCACGGCCCCCGCGCGCGTCGAGGAGCAGCGGGCCGAGCTGGTCGCGCGCGCCCAGTCGGCCGCCCACGCCCTCGGGCTGTGACCCTGGATCCGCGTCGTTCCGCGGATCCCGGTCCCTCTCGGGCTCGCGACACGCCCGGGGTGCGGTGCGGATTTGCCGGGTGTCCGGGATCCGCGTAAGTTATTACCTGTTCGCCCCAAGCGGTAGAGCGGAAGGCCGGAAGGTCTGACTCCCCAAGCGGCGAACGAACCCGATCTCGACGAAGAACTTCCCTCGCGGAGGATCTTCGGCTAAGATCGGTAACTCCCACCTCAGGTTCGCCGCAGGGCGCAGCGAGGGGGAGTGAGACGTTGCCCCATCTGTGATGCCGTGAGGCTGAGCTGTGGGAGCATCCGATCCTTGAGAACTCAACAGCGTGCACTTGTCAAATGCCAAATAACCTCGCCTCGGCTTCGGCTGGGG
>NZ_JBAOJP010000021.1:0-21710 GCF_037083505.1 Microbacterium sp. CCNWLW41 | reverse complement strand
CGCGGTCCCCCGCCGTCCTTCGGTCGGCTCCCGCCAGGCCCGATGCCGGCGCGTCGGACGAGGCCATCGCTCCGCTCTGGGGTGCCCCTTTCCGGTCGTTGAGCGAGGAGCGCAGCGACGAGACGAAACGTGGTGACCCGACCCCGCTTCGTTTCGTCTCGCTTCGCTCGCTCAACGACCGAGGCGCGGGAGCGCAGCGACGAGACGAAACGTGGTGAGCGGGGGCTGGTGCGCGTTTCGTCTCAACGACCGGAAGGAGTGCGGGGCGGGGCGGTGGAGCCGCGCACGATGAGCTGCGAGTCCAGGTCGACGACGCCGTCCGGGCGGGCACCCGCCATGGCCCGGGTCAGCAGCTCGACCCCGAGCGCTCCGCAGCGTCCGATCGCGAGGCGCACCGTGGTGAGCCCCGGCCGCGTGGCCGAGGCGAGGTCGATGTCGTCGTTGCCGATGATGCTGAGGTCATCGGGGCAGCGGAGCCCGAGGTTCGCCACCCCGGCTTCGATGCCGAGCGCGATGAGGTCGTTGTAGGCGATCACCGCCGTGGCGCCGCTGGCGACCACCGTCGCGGCCGCCGCCCGGCCGCCCTGGATCGACGCCGCCTGATGGCTCAGGCGCGTCATGCGCACGCCCAGCTCCTCGCAGGCGCGGGCGATCGTCCCGCCGCGCCGGATGTCGGCCCAGGAGTGGGCGGGGCCGGAGGCGTACGCGATGTGGCGGTGTCCCAGCGCGACGAGGTGCTCCACCGCCTGCCGCGGTCCCTGCTCGGTGTCCATCACGACGCAGTGCGCGTTCTCGATGATGCGGTTGAGCACGACGAACGGCGTGGTTCCCGCGAGCGCGACGACCTCGTCCGCGGGCAGGCGCGGCGAGCACAGCAGCATCCCGTCGAAGGCACGGGCGCGCTCGATCTGCTCGCGCTCGCGGCGCAGGTCCTCGTCGGAGTCGAACACGACGGTCGCGTGTCGTCCCTGCCAGGCCTGGGACTGGATCCCCTTCAGCTGTGCCGCGTAGACGGGGCTCGCGACGTCGGGGAAGACGATCGCGATGGTCTTCTCGCCCGAGGGCGTCTGCGTCGATTCGTAACCGAGCTCCGCCGCGGCCTCGTGCACGCGACGCAGCGTCGCGGGGGCGAGCCGTTCCGGCTCGCCGAAGGCACGGGAGGCGGTCGCCAGCGAGACTCCGGCGTGTCGGGCGATGTCGGTCAGGGTGACGGTCACGGTGTTCCTCTGGCGGATCGGTGTCCTCATCATCATGCTGCATCACGGTTTGTGCAAGCACTTGACAAGCTTGTACAAGTCAATCATGCTTGCTCTCATGCTGATCACGGAGGATCCCGCAGGCGTCGTCACCGAGGCGGTCGTGCGATGAGCGCCACCCCGGGTCTCCGGCGTTCCGCCTCCGGAGGGCTCCGCGTCCCTCCGCGTCCCGCAGGCGCCGGCATCGTGCACCTCGGCCTCGGCAGCTTCCACCGTGCGCACCAGGCCGTGTTCACGGCAGCTGCGCTCGCCGCGGAGGGCGGGGACTGGGGGATCGTCGGGGTGGCCTCGCGCTCGCGGTCCGTCGTCGACGCCCTGCACCGGCAGGACCTCCTCTACGCGGTCGCCGAGATCTCGCCGGAGGGCATGGGGCTGAGCATCCCCGGCGCGCATACCGACGCGTTCGTCGCCGCGGATGACGCCGATCGGGTCGTGGCGAGCATCGCCGACCCGGCGATCCGCATCGTCACCCTCACCGTGACCGAGAACGGCTACAGCTCCTCGCCGGCCACGGGGCTCCTCGACACCGGCGCTCCCGAGATCGTCGCGGATCTCGCCGGCGGGTCCCCGCGCAGCACGATCGGGCAGCTGGCCCGCGGCCTCCAGCGCCGGGCGGCCGCCGGCGGCGAGCCGATCACCATCCTCAGCTGCGACAACCTCGCGGCCAACGGCGAGCACACCGGGCACCGGGTCCGGGAGTTCCTCCAGGAGCTCCCCGGAGCCGCGGGGGCGGAGACGCTGGCCTTCCTGGACGCGGCCGTCACGTTCCCGTCCAGCATGGTGGACCGGATCGTCCCCGCCACGACGGACGTCCTCCGCGCGGACGTCGCCCGGAGCCTGGGGGTCAGGGACGAGGTCCCGGTCCCCGCCGAGCCCTTCACGATGTGGGCGATCGAGGACCGCTTCGCCGCCGGTCGACCGGCGTGGGAAGCGGGGGGTGCCGTGTTCACCGACGAGGTCGGGCGCTACGAGCAGATGAAGGTCCGTCTCCTCAACGGCACCCACTCCCTCATCGCGTACCTGGGGGCGCTCGGAGGCGACGAGCTGATCGCCGGAGCGATCGCCCGCCCCGCCATCGAGCGCGCCGCCCGGGCCATCCTCGCCCGTGAGTACGTCCCGTCGATCGAGGTCCCCTCGCAGGTCGACCTGGAGGAATACGAGCGCCAGCTCTTCGCCCGGTGGGCCAACGACGCCCTGGCGCACCGGACCTCGCAGGTGGGCACGGACGGGTCCGTCAAGCTCCGCCAGCGCATCCCCGAGCCGGCGCTGCGGCTGCTGCGCGACGGGCGGATGCCCCACCTCATCGCGCTCTCGGTCGCCGGCTACCTCGCCTGCATGGCTCCCCTTCCGGGGTTCGACCCCGGTGCGCACGCCCGCGCGATGTCCGATGCGGCACGCCCGCGGCTCGCCGAGCAGGCCGCGGCGTCCCGCGACCCGCGAGAGCTCGCCCACCGGGTCCTCTCCGGCCTCCGCCTCTTCGGCCAGGAGCTCGGCGAACGGCCGGCCTTCGCCGATCGCGTGGGGGAGCTGATCGAGACGATCACCCGTCACGGCGTCGAGGCGGCGATCCGCGACGCGGTGGACGCGACCGAGCCGGTGTCCGCGACGATGGACCACACCGGACGAACCCATCCCGCCCACGACGAGGAGTCCCGATGAAGCGACTGGCGATCCACGGCAAGGAGGACGTCCGCTGGGAGGACGCCCCGATCCCGGAGCCCGGAGACGGCGAGATCCGTCTGCGGGTGCGATTCGTCGGGATCTGCGGATCCGATCTGCACTATTACTTCCACGGCGCGAACGGCGAGTTCACGATCCGGGAGCCGCTGACCCCGGGTCACGAGCTGTCCGGGGTGGTCGACCTCGACCCGTCCGGACGCCTGGCCGCGGGGACGCCGGTGACCGTGCACCCCGCCCGCTACGGGGCCTCCGTCGCGGGGCTCGAGGAGCACCCGCACCTGCGGCCCGGCGGCGACTACCTGGGCAGCGCGGCCGGATTCCCGCATCGTCAGGGCGGTGCCGCCGAATACCTGATCGTCGAGGAGCACATGGTCCGGGTCCTGCCCGAGAGCCTGCCCCTGGAGCGCGCCGCCCTCGCGGAGCCGCTCGCCGTCGCGCTCCACGCCGTCTCCCTCGCCGGTGATCTCACGGGACGCCGTGTCCTCGTCATCGGCGCCGGACCCATCGGGCTCCTGGTCGTCGCGGCCGCCCTGCATGCGGGCGCCGGAGCCGTGGGCGCCGCCGATCTGCGCCCGGAGCCTCTCGCCCGCGCCACCGAGCTCGGCGCCGCCGCGCAGCACCGCGTCGGCGAGGAGGAGATCCCGGCGGAGTCCTACGACGTGGTGTTCGAGTGCGCGGGTCACCCCGCGTCGCTCACGCAGGCGGTGCGCACGGTCCGCAGGGCGGGCACCGTGGTCCAGGTCGGGATGCTGCCGGACGCCGAGGCGGCCGTGAACCTCGCGCCGCTGCCGAGCAAGGAGGTGGTCCTTCGCGGCGCGTTCCGCTTCGTCGACGAGATCGACGAGGCGGTCCGGATCCTCGCGGGGTCCGACCGACTCGCTGCGGTGGTGACCCACGTCGTGCCCGCGGCGGAGGCGACGACCGCCTTCGACACGGCACGCGACTCCTCGGCCTCCGCCAAGGTCCTGCTCGCCCTCTGACCCCTCTGCCCCCCATGTCCGTTTCGTCTCGCTCCGCTCGCTCAACGACCGGGGCGGGGCTGTCCGTTTCGCCTCGCTCCGCTCGCTCGACGATCGGGGCGCGGCGGAGCGGATCCGCACGACCGCCACATACGAAGGAGTATCGATGAGCACCTCATCCGCCCCGGGAGCCGCGACCACGGCGCCCGCGCAGCGCAGCCTGGGCGACCTGGTCCGCGCCGCCGTCTCCGGCTGGCTCGGCACCGCGCTGGAATTCATGGACTTCCAGCTCTACTCGCTGGCCGCCGCCCTCGTCTTCAACCAGCTCTTCTTCGCCGGGGAGGACGCCGGGATGGCCGTCGTCCTCGCTATGGCGACCTACGGCGTCGGCTACGTCGCCCGCCCGATCGGCGCCGTGTTCTTCGCGCGGATCGGCGACCGGGTCGGCCGCAAGAGCGTGCTGTTCTACACGATCCTGCTCATGGGCGCCGCGACCACCCTCATCGGCGTGCTCCCGACCTACGAGCAGGTCGGGATCCTCGCGCCGATCCTCCTCGTGATCCTCCGCCTCATGCAGGGCTTCGGCGCGGGCGCGGAGATCTCCGGGGCCGGCGTGATGCTCAGCGAGTACGCGCCGACGAACCGGCGCGGGATCGTCGCCTCCCTCGTCGCGCTCGGCACGAACTGCGGCACGCTCTTCGCCTCGGCGATCTGGGCGATCCTGCTCGCCGTCATGGTCGAGAGCGACGTCGTCGCCTGGGGCTGGCGGATCCCGTTCGTCGCCAGCGCCGTGATCATGCTGTTCGCGCTGTGGGTGCGCTTCCGTCTCAAGGAGAGCCCGGTCTTCGAGGAGCGCGCCGACGTCGTCGACGGCAAGGCGCTCTCCCGCGACGAGATGGTGCGCCTGGCGACGGAGACCAACGACATCCGCACCCTGGAGTCCCTCGGGCGCAAGCCGGTCAAGGCGACGATCGTATCCTTCTTCCTGCGGTTCGGCCAGGCCGGCAACTCCGGCATGATCCAGACCTACCTGATCTCGTTCATCACGGTGAACCTGGCGCTGCAGAAGGGGATCGGCGCGGAGGTCGTCATCGTCTCGTCCCTCGTCGGCTTCCTCACGATCCCTCTCGTCGGCTTCCTGGGCGACCGGTTCGGCCGGCGTCGCATGTACATCGTCATGTCCGCGCTCTCCCTGGCGCTGGTCGTGCCGACGATGCTCGCGATCACCTCGAAGGAGATCGGCGCGGTGTTCGTCGGCTACATCGTGATCCACAACGTGTCGGTGCTGGGACTGGCGTCGCTGGAGAACATCTCCATCCCCGAGATCTTCGGCGCGCGCAACCGCTACACGCTGACCGCGATCGTCCGCGAGGTCGCCGCCATCATCGCCACCGGCGTCGGCCCGGTCGTCGCCGCGGCCTGGGTGGCCGCCGCGACCGGCAGCGTCGTGCCGATCATCGTCCTGCTCGCGGTCTTCACCGCCTGCACGCTCGTCGCCTCGATCTGGGGGCGCGAGTGGACCGGGCGCGACCTCACCGATCCGCGCCCCGCGATGTGACTGCCGGAGGGGCGCACGCCGCGCCCCTCCTCGCCCCGCCCACCCTCTTCCCGAAGGATCCGCATGACCATCGAGCTCGCCGACGTCAGCGTCACCAGCCCCGGCCGCAACTTCGTCACCCTGAAGATCGTCACCTCCGACGGCGTCGTGGGCTGGGGCGACGCGACCCTCAACGGCCGGGAGCTGGCCGTCGCGTCGTACCTCCGCGATCACGTCGCCTCCACGCTCATCGGCCGCGACGAGGACCGGATCGAGGACACCTGGCAGTACCTCTACCGCGGTCCGTACTGGCGCCGGGGGCCGGTCACGATGGCGGCGATCGCGGCCGTGGACATGGCGCTGTGGGACATCAAGGCGAAGAAGGCCGGAGTCCCGCTGTACCAGCTCCTCGGCGGGGCGAGCCGGGACGGCATCCGCGCCTACTGCCATGCGTCGGGCACGGATTACGCGGCGCTGAAGGACGCGATCACGGGATACGTCGATCAGGGCTTCACCGCGGTGCGGGTGCAGACGGGCGTTCCCGGTCTCGGCCAGATCTACGGCGTGGCGTCGAACGCGCCGGGGGCGCGCTACGACTACGAGCCCGCGAAGCGCGCGGCGGACGGGGGAGCGGCGACCGCCCCGGTCGAGGAGGTCTGGGACACGGCCAAGTACCGCGCGCACATGCCGGGCGTGTTCGAGAGCATCCGCCACGACTTCGGCGCGGAGCTGCGCATCCTGCACGACGGACACCACCGGCTGTCCCCGATCGAGGCCGCCGGCTTCGCCAAGGACATCGAGCCGTACCGGCTGTTCTGGCTGGAGGACTGCACACCCGGAGAGGACCAGAGTGCGCTGCGCCTCGTCCGCCAGCACTCGACGACGCCGCTCGCCATCGGCGAGGTGTTCAACACGGTGTACGACTATCAGACGCTCATCACCGAGCGCCTGATCGACTTCGTCCGCTCGGCGGTGACCCACACCGGCGGGATCACGGCGATGAGGAAGCTGCTCGACTTCGCGGCGATCTACGGCATCCGCTCCGGGATCCACGGCCCGACCGACATCTCGCCGGTGGGCATGGCGGCCGCCCTGCACCTGGACCTGGCGATCCACAACTTCGGAATCCAGGAGTATATGCCCCACAGCGCTACGACGCTCGATGTGTTCCGAACGTCGTACACCTTCGACCGCGGGTTCCTGCACCCCGGCGAGACGCCCGGCCTGGGCGTCGAGCTGGACGAGAAGGCGGCCGCCTCGTTCGCCTACACCGCCGCGTACCTGCCGGTGAACCGGCTGACCGACGGCACCGTCCACGACTGGTGACCCGGGGCTGGGGGCGTTTCGTCTCGCGGAGACCTGCACTGAGCGAGCGCAGCGAGTCGAAGCGTCGCTCAACGGCCGGCACCCTCTTCCGGTCGTTGAGCGAGGAGCGCAGCGACGAGTCGAAACGTGCTGAACGGGCCTGGGGGCGTTTCGTCTCGCTGCGCTCGCTCAACGACCGACAACCTCTTCGGGTCGTTGAGCGAGGAGCGCAGCGACGAGTCGAAACGTGGTGCGTTCGCTCAACGACCGGGGCGGCCGCGCGGGGTCAGGCCCGGTCGTCGCCGGCGGCCAGCAGGCCGTGGCAGCGCGTGAGCCGGTCGATCCACCAGTCGCGGCGCTCGGCCGGTGCGGCCAGGCGTGACAGGGCCGCGGGATCGGGGATCACCCGGCCGATGCCCACGGCGCCGTCGCGGGGTCGCGCCTCGGCGACGTCGTCGGCGAACAGGGACGCGGTCCCCAGACCGCAGTCGTGGTCGAGCTCCGGGAGCGCGGCGGCGAGGGCGGCGCCCTGGGAGAGCCCGACGGCGGTGTCTAGGGCGCTGGAGACGACGACCGGCAGCCCCGCCTCGGCGACGATGCCCAGCGCCCGCCGAATGCCGCCCAGCGGCGCGGCCTTGACGACGAGGAGGTCCGCGGCGCCGGCGCGCGCGACCGCGAGGGGGTCTGCGGCCTTGCGCACGCTCTCGTCCGCCGCGACCGGGATCCCCATGTACCGGATGCGCCGACGCAGCTCCGCGAGGTCCTCGACGCGCGGGCACGGCTGCTCGGCATACTCCAGGTCGTACACGGCGAGGGCGTGGATCGCGCGCTCGGCCTCGTCCACGTTCCAGCCCCCGTTCGCATCGACGCGGATCCGCCCCTCGGGTCCCATCGCCTCCCGCACGGCGCGGACGCGCGCGATGTCGTCCGCCAGGGTCTGGCCGGGCTCGGCGACCTTCACCTTCGCGGTCCGGCATCCCTCGAACCGCGCGAGCACGGCGTCCACCTGTCCCGCCGCGACCGCGGGGACGGTCGCGTTGACGCGGACGACGTCCCGCACCGGCGCGGGACGGGGCTCCCACGCGTCGGCGAGGGCCGCGGCGAGCCACGCGGAGGCCTCGGCATCGTCGTACTCGGTGAACGGGGCGAACTCGGCCCACCCCTGCGGCCCCTCGAACAGCACCGCCTCGCGGACGTCCACGCCGCGGAAGCGGGTGTGCAGCGGAAGGGCCACGACGCGCGCGGTGGAGAGGACGTCGGTCAGCGGCGGGATCATGCGTCCATCATGCCCTCGGCACGGCGATCCGGCCCGGCCGCCGGCGGATCCGGGTCGAGTCGCTTCTGCAGCTCCGCCAGGCGTCCGGTCGGCACGAAGCCCAGCGCCTCGTTCACCGCGAGCATCGGGGCGTTGGACTCGGCGTTGAAGGTGATGACGCGCGGCACCTCGGGCATGTGCTGCTGGAGCCGGCGCAGGTTCTCGACCTTGAGGCGCAGACCCAGCCGGTGACCGCGATCGGCGCGGCGCACGAGCGTGCCCCACTGGTATGCGTTGCCGTCGTCGCCGGAGACCACGAGCTGCGTGTACGCCGCCACCGCCCCGTCCGGGGCGAGGGCCACGGCGCCGAAGGAGGTCCGGCCCTGTGCGGAGATGAGGTCCTCGTTCTCACGGATGCCGGCGACATCGGGGGCGGCGCGCTCTATGTCGAGGTCACCGGTGGGCGCCTCGGTGTCGAGCGTGCTGTCCAGCTCCGCCCATCCGGCGACGACGTCCTCCGGGACGGGGCCGATCCAGCTGCGGACGGCGTAGTCGTCCCGCGGCGCGTCCGCCAGGAGGGTGTCGAGCGTCCGGGCGGCGACGGGGAGCGCGAGCGTGCTCTCGAGATCGCCCAGGGCGATGTCGTACCCGTGCGTTCGGGCGAACTCCGGCCCGGGATGCCCCGCCCCGTCGCGCGGCCCGTCGGCGGACCACTGGGTCGCGCCGGTGAGCGTGCGGCGGGCTGCGGCGCGGGCCTCGTCCTCGACGGCGGCCAGAAGCGCGGATCCGATCTCCCGACGACGGTCGGCGGGACCGACGTACACGGCGACCTCGGCCCGGTGCGTGTTGTCCTTGAGGGGGAGGGCGAGGCTCGCTGCACCCACCACGGCGCCGGCCTGACGGGCCAGATACGCGCGCCGGTCCGTCACGCCGGACTCCTGCTGCAGCTCCCGGCGGATCTCCTCCCGTGACCACAGCACGGCGCGCTCGCCGCGGTCGGCGCGGCGAGCGGCGGCGTACACGTCCCACCACGCGTCCACGGCCTCGTCGTCGAAGGGGTCGATGCGGGCGATCTCGATCCGTGCGGGCATGCCTCCATCCTGCCCGGGCCCGCTCGACGAGGTCGGCGGGGCTCGCGGCAGGAGCATCCGGGGCTCGCACGATGTCGTGTCCTTGACAATAGTGTGTGTCACACAATATAGTGATGGGCATGAGTCAAGACGAGTTCGAGGGACACCTCCAGGAGCTGCGTCGCGGCACGATCGTGCTCGCCAGCCTGCAGCTGCTGCGCGAGCCCGGCTACGGCTACGGCCTGCTGGAGCAGCTCGCGTCGGCCGGGTTCCCCACCGACGCGAACACGCTCTACCCCCTGCTCCGCCGTCTGGAGAAGCAGGGCTTCCTCGACAGCGAGTGGAACACGGACGAGGCCCGTCCGCGGAAGTTCTACCGCACCTCGGCGGCGGGGATCCGTCTCGCCGACGCCCTCATCCAGGAGGTCGCGGCCATCGCCGCGGCGACCGCCGCCCTCTCCGGAACGGAGCACTGACATGCCCACCACCACCGCCCATCCCGCCTACGCCGCCCGCTACGTCGCCGCGGTCGGACGCTCCGTCCCGGTCGCCGTGCGCGACGAGGTCGTCGCGGAGCTCGAGGCCGCGATCGCCGAACAGGTCGAGCCGCGCGTCGCCGCGGGCGAGGCGCCCGACGCGGCCGAGCGCGCCGTCGTCGCCGGTCTCGGCGAGCCGCTGGCCTACGCCGCCTCGCTGACCGACCGTCCCCTGCACCTCGTCGGCCCCCGGTACTACGCGGCATGGCTGCGGCTGCTGAAGCTGCTCCTCTGGATCGTCCCGCCGTGCGTGGCGGTCGCCGTCGCGCTGGCGGCGCTGCTGCAGGGCGGCGGGATCGGCGAGGTGATCGGCGCCATCCTGCCCGCGGTCCTCCAGTCCGTGGTGCACATCGCCTTCTGGACGACGCTCGTCTTCTTCGTGCTGGAGCGGACCGGATCGGTGGGGAAGACCGTCCTCGACTGGGATCCGGATCAGCTGCCCTCCGTGGAGGGGACGGGGGCGGCGCTCACCGACCTCGTCGCGACGATCGTGATGTGCGTGCTCCTCGCCGGCAGCGTGCTGTGGGATCGCTTCCTCGGCTGGGGACGCGACGCCGTGCACGTGCTCTCGCCCGACCTGTGGCCGGGATACGTCACCGGGTTCCTCGTGATCATGGCGCTGACGATCCTCGTGGCCGTCCTCGTGTTCGTTCGGGGAGGCTGGAACGTCGCACTCGCCGTCGTGAACGCTCTGCTCGGCGCGGTCACCGCGGTCGCCGCGTTCGTCCTGGTCTGGCAGGGCCGTTTCCTCGCCCCCGGCTTCTCCGCGCTGTTCGGCAGCGCGCAGGGGACGGTCATGACGATCCTGAACGTGATCCTCACGGTCGTGTTCGTCGGGGTGCTGTTCGCCTCCGCCGCCGACGGGTTCCGCAAGCTCCGCGCCTCCCGCTGACCCGTCCCGATCCGCACGTCCGATTCCCCGTCCCGATCTGCACACCCGAACCCGATCTGCACACCCCTGGCCGGGATCCCTGTGCAGATCGGGACGAGGTGTGCAGATCGGGCATGGAGGGTATCGGGGTCGGGCGCGAGCGAGGGGGCGAGACGGCGGGAATAGGCTGGAGCCCGTGACCGACAGCCCCGTCTCCGCCCTGTTCGACCCGGCCGAATGGACCCTCGCCCCCGGGGCGGACGTCTACACCGACACCACGGCGCACGTGTCGCGCGACGGCCGCATCGCGCGCATCGCGTTCGACCGGCCCGAGGTCCGCAACGCCTTCCGCCCGCACACGGTCGACGAGCTGTACCGGGCGCTCGACGCCGCCCGGCAGGACCCGCGGATCGGCGTCGTGCTGCTGACCGGCAACGGCCCGAGCCCCAAGGACGGCGGGTGGGCGTTCTGCTCCGGCGGCGATCAGCGCATCCGCGGGCGGGACGGCTACAAGTACTCCGACGACGAGTCGGCGGTCCCCGCCGCGCAGCAGGCCCGGGCCGGGCGTCTGCACATCCTGGAGGTGCAGCGGCTCATCCGCTTCATGCCGAAGGTCGTCATCGCGGTGATCCCGGGGTGGGCGGCCGGCGGCGGCCACTCCCTGCACGTCGTGTGCGACCTGTCCATCGCGAGCGCCGAGCACGGCCGGTTCAAGCAGACCGACGCGGACGTCGGGTCGTTCGACGCCGGATACGGATCCGCGTACATGGCCCGCCAGACGGGTCAGAAGTTCGCCCGCGAGGTGTTCTTCCTCGCCGAGGAGTACTCGGCGCAGCGCGCCTACGAGGCCGGAGCCGTGAACCGCGTCGTGGCGCACGACGAGCTCGAGCGCGAGGCGATCGCGATGGCGCGGACGATCCTCACGAAGTCGCCGACCGCGATCCGCATGCTCAAGTTCGCGTTCAACGCCGTCGACGACGGGATGGTGGGTCAGCAGGTCTTCGCCGGCGAGGCCACCCGGCTCGCCTACGGGACGGACGAGGCCGTCGAGGGCCGCGACGCGTTCCTCGAGAAGCGGGATCCCGATTGGTCGCCCTACCCCTGGCACTTCTGAGGCTGTCGAGGACAGGATGCGGGACGGATCGCGCCGGGGACCGGCCCAGGGCGCTCGCCGGACGCACAGGAGGCTGATCGGATGAGGCTGCACGCCGCGCCAGCGGATCCGCGCGCGATCGAGGCGGCGCTGCCCGCCGTGCTCGACGGGTCGCGCCCTCTCGCCCTCGGCTTCGCCCCCGGACCCGAGGACGAGGCGCCCGACGGCACCGCCGTGGTGATCGCGACCTCGGGATCGTCCGGCATCCCGAAACGGGTCGTCATCGGGGCGGCCGCGCTCCGGGCGAGCGCCGCCACGACCGAGGCGCGGATCGGGGCCGGGCAGTGGATGCTCGCCCTGCCCGCCGGGTACGTCGCCGGGCTCCAGGTGCTCGTGCGCTCCGCCCTCGCCGGGACCAGACCTGTCATGCTCGACGGCCGCTTCACGCCCGACGCCTTCGTCCAGGCGACCTCCGCGCTCGGGTCCGGGGGGCGGCGTCACACCTCGCTCGTCCCGGCCCAGTTGATCACCCTTCTGCAGGCGGCGGAGGAGCGCCAGGATGTGCGGGAGGCGCTCGCCGCGTACGACGCCGTCCTCGTCGGCGGGCAGTCCCTTCCCGCGCCGGTGCGCGAGCACGCGGAGGACGGGGGCGTCCGGGTCGTCCGGACCTACGGCTCCAGCGAGACGAGCGGCGGCTGCGTGTACGACGGGGCGCCGCTGGACGGCGTGCGCGTCGAGGCGCGGGACGGGGAGCTGCGGATCGCCGGGCCCATGCTCGCGACCGGGTACCTCGGCGACCCGGAGCGGACGGCCGCGGGATTCGTCACGGACGAGGAGGGCACGCGCTGGTACCGCACGGGCGACGCCGGCGAGGTGGTCGACGGCGAGGTCCGCGTGACCGGGCGCCTCGACAACGTCCTGATCTCCGGCGGGATCAACGTCTCCCTCGACCGGGTCGAGCGGATCGTGCGCGGCGTGGCGGGGCTGGAGTCCGCCGTGGCGGTGGCCGTCGCCGACGACCGCTGGGGGGAGGCCTCGTGCGTCGTGACGGACCAGGCGCCCGCCGACGTCGACGCCGCCCTCGCGCAGGTGCGTGCGCTCGTCGCGGCGGAGATCGGTCCGCACGCCCGTCCCGCTCGCATCGTCGTCCTCTCGGCGCTTCCCCTGCTGCCTTCGGGCAAGCCGGACCGCCTCCGCATCCGCGGGCTCCTCGGCGACTGACGCCGGCGCGACCCCGGTGCGGGTCGAGGGGCGGATGACGCGAGGGTCAGCCCACGGCGGCGCGGAGGCGGTCGGCGACGACCGCGGGCTCGTCGGCGGCGTCGATCAGCTGCTCCCCGACGCGGGGCGGAACGGCGCGCTGTCGCTCCGCCGTCGCGGCGACGGCCTGCACGGTCGCCTCGTCGGCCTCGCGCAGATCGTCCCCGGCGAGGAGCGGACCGGCGCCGCGGACGCGTTCGCGGATCCGTGCGCGCAGCACCGGAGCGGGGGCCTCCAGCCGGGCGATCCGGGCCTGTGCGCCGAGCGCCGCGTGCACCTGCTGCGGCGTGATCGCGAACGGGGCGACGACCACGAGCTCGTGCGCGCCCGCGGCGGCGAACACGTCGCGCACGGCGAGCAGCGTGCGCAGCCCGACGGGGCGGCGGAGGTTCGCGGCGAACGACAGCTGGGCGAGGTCCACGAACCCGGTGGGGCGCCCCTCGCGCCACGCGGACGACGCCAGTTCCCAGCCGACCCGGGACGCTCCGGCGCCGCGCGGGCCGGTGATCCATCGGACGGGGAGGAGCGGCGGGGGACCGACCGGATCGGGTGCGGGCGGCGCTTCGTCTCGTCGCTGCGCTCCTCGCTCAACGACCGTCGGCGGGCGCCCGGATGCGTCGTCGGTCGCCGCGAGGACGGCCGACACCGTCTCGTCGAGGGTGTGGGCGTCGGTGGGGATCCGCCGCCACGCGGGATCGAGGCGGGACGCCGCGGAGGTGCCCGCCGCGACCGTGGCCTCCACCTGGTCGGCGGGCCATCCGCGCGGGGCGAGCCGTGCGCGCCGCGTGTCGGCGTCGGCGTCCAGCCAGACGGCGCTCGCCCGGGCACCGGGGAGCGCCGGCGGAGGTGCGTCGGGACGCGCGACGCCGGAGACGACGAGTCGATCCGCTCCGAGGTCATGGAAGGCGTCGGCGACGCGCGCCAGCGCCTCCTCCTTGAGCGCCCAGCGGTCCGGGTCGTGCGCCGGCGCCGGATAGCACATGCCGAGCTGGTCGATGTCGACGTAGGCCATGGCGTGGCCGTCGGCGGCGAAGCGCTGCGCGATGGCCCACGCCGCGGCCGATTTGCCCGCTCCGGGAGCCCCGGCCACCCGCAGCGCATCCATCCGCTCAGCGTATCCGCGGCCTCGCGTTTCGTCTCGTCGCTGCGCTCCTCGCTCAACGTCCGGGGGGCCCTTTCGGTCGTTGAGCGACACTTCGACTCGCTTCGCTCGCTCAGTGCGGGTCTCCGCGAGTCGAAACGCGGTGCCCCGGTGCGGATACATCGGGAGGCGGATGCCGGGCGCCGGCGCGCTCGCGTAGCGTGAGGGGGTGATCCGATCCGTCCCTCGTCTGTGGCTCGTCCTGGACATCGTGGGCGCCGCGTTCGCGTTCCTCGTGACGACCCCGCTCTCGTTCGTCATGATCGTGGAGCAGCTCAGCAGCTGGCTCGGCACCGGTCCGCTCTCGATCTCGATCACGATCCTCGTGTCCCTCGCGATGTGGGCCGCCGCGGCGATCGCGCGGCTCGCGCCGCTTCCCGCGCTCATGATCGCCTGGGGCGCCGCGATCGTGCAGATGGCCGCCGGGCTCAGCCCCGCGCTGTACGACACGGCGGTGTTCGTCGTGCTGTTCGCGACCGCCGCGTGGGGGACGCGCACGGTGCTGTGGATCGGCGGCGGCTCCACGCTCGCCGGCGGCGTCATCGCCGGGGTGTACCTCGCGGTCCTGTTCGATTCCGGGATGATCCAGGACGAGCAGGCGGCGCTTCGCCGGCTGGCCCTCGGCGTGCTCATGGGCTCCTCAGTGCTGTTCTCCCTCGTCATCTCCTGGGGCGCGGGCCTGCTGTGGCGCGTGGTCCTGAACGGCCGGCGCACGAGGGAGGCGCAGATCGCCGCCGAGGCCGTGGCCGCCGCGGAGCAGGAACGCGTCCGGATCGCCCGGGACATGCACGACGTCGTGGCCCACTCGCTCGCCGTGGTCATCGCGCAGTCGGACGGCGCCCGCTACGCCGCCGCTGCTGACCCGGCCCAGGCCACCGCCGCGTTGACGACGATCGGGCAGACCGCGCGGTCGGCGCTCGCCGACGTCCGGCTGCTCCTCGCGCAGTTGCGGCATCGGCAGGGGCAGGGGCCCCAGCCGACCCTCGCCGACCTGGAGACGCTCTACGGTCAGGTGCGGGCCGCGGGGATCGAGCCGCGGGTGACGGTCGACCCGATGCCGCCCGGAGAGCCGCCCGCGGCCATCCAGCTCGCCGTCTACCGGATCCTCCAGGAGGCGCTCACCAACGCCCTGCGCCACGGAGGCGGGGACGTCGACGTGCACCTGGCCTGGGAGATGGACCGGGTGCGGATCCGGGTCGAGAACGCCGTGACCGGGGACGCCTCCGCCTCGGCGGGGACCGGCGGCGGCCACGGGATCATCGGCATGCGCGAGCGCGCCCAGCTCGTGGGCGGTACGCTGTCCGCCGGGCGCGATCACGACCGGTTCGTCGTCGACGCCGCCCTCCCGATCGGTCCACCGACGGGGACCGAGGCATGACGCGTCCGCGCGTGCGGGGAGGAGAAGGATGATCCGGGTCGTTCTCGTGGACGATCAGGCGCTGTTTCGTGCGGGGGTCCGCATGCTCGTCTCGTCGCAGCCCGACCTCGAGGTGGTCGGCGAGGCCGGCGACGGGCGGGAGGCGATCGACGTGGTCCGGGCCACCCGCCCCGACGTCGTGATGATGGACATCCGGATGCCGGTCATGGACGGGCTCACGGCGACGGCACAGCTGCTCACGGAGCCCGACCCGCCGCGCGTCGTCATGCTCACCACCTTCGATCTCGACGAGGCCGCCGCGCAGGCGATCCGACAGGGGGCGAGCGGCTTCCTCCTCAAGGACGCCGAGCCGGAGTTCCTGCTGGCGGCGATCCGCACCGTCCACGCGGGCTCCAGCGTCATCGCGGCCTCGGCCACCCGCGATCTGTTCGCGCACTTCTCCAGCCCGCAGCCTCAGCCCGTCCCGGCGAGCTTCGAGGCCCTGACGGATCGGGAGCGGGAGATCTTCGCGCTGGCCGCGCGGGGCCTGTCGAACGCCGAGATCGCCGCCCGGGAGTTCCTGTCCGAGGCGACCGTCAAGACGCACATCAGCCGCATCCTCACGAAGCTGGACCTGCGCGACCGGGTCCAGCTCGTCGTCTTCGCCTTCGAGCACGGCCTCGCCTGAGTCCTCTCCGGGACCTCCGGTGCGGGCGGGATCATCCTCGGGATGTACGGGGATGCGTCCCGGGGCCGACGCGGGCGCACGGGGCGGATCCCTAGCGTCGAAGGCATGGAGATCACGACCAGCGACCTGGGCCTCGCCGCCCGCGTCCAGCACCTGACCAAGACGTACGGCGCGGGCGAGGGCGCGGTGCGCGCCCTCGACGACGTCAGCGTCGGAATCCGCCGTGGCCAGTTCACCGCGATCATGGGCCCGTCGGGCTCGGGCAAGTCGACGCTCATGCACATCATGGCCGGCCTCGACGCCCCCACCGAGGGACGCGCGTGGATCGGGGACACCGAGATCACCGGTCTCGGCGACCTGGACATGACGGTGCTGCGCCGGCGCCGGGTGGGATTCATCTTCCAGGCCTTCAACCTCGTCCCCACCCTCGACGCCATCGGCAACATCCTGCTGCCGTTCGAGCTCGACGGCCGGCGCCCCAGCGCGGTCGAGCGCGCGCGCATCGACGGGCTCATCGAGACGCTCGGCCTCGGGGCGCGGCTGCGCCACCGCCCGCACCAGCTGTCCGGGGGACAGCAGCAGCGCGTCGCCATCGCGCGCGCCCTCGCCACCGCCCCCGACCTCGTGTTCGCCGACGAGCCGACCGGGAACCTCGACTCGGCCACCGGCCGGGAGGTGCTGCAGCTGCTCGGCACGGCCAGCCGGGAGCACGGCCAATCCATCGCCATGGTGACCCACGACGCGATCGCCGCCAGCCACGCCGACCGGGTGCTGTACCTCGGCGACGGCCGGATCGTCGCCGACCACCCGCGCCAGACGGCGGAGCAGATCGCCGCCTACATGCTCGCGGCGGAGGTGGCGGCGTGACGGCCGCGACCGTCTCCGGCACGCTGCTGGAGACGCCGCTGCCCGCCTCTCGGCTGGCGTGGCTGCGTGACCGCGGGATGGGCGCCAGCGTCCTCGTCGCCGCGCTCGCCTCCGCGTTCGGCGTGTTCCTCGTGGAGGTGACCGTCTACATCGGCGCGCTGCTGAAGGCGGACCCGTTCATCGGCGACAGCGAGATGCTCGCGGTCGTGGTGGTGATCCTGTCCGTCCTGCTCACGGGCGTCGCGATGTACGTCGCCGCGATCGTCACGGCCAACACGTTCACGACGATCATCGCCGGCCGGACCCGCCGCATCGCCCTGCTCCGCCTGATCGGAGCGTCGGCGCGGGCGCAACGAGCCGAGGTCGCCGGGCAGGGCCTGGTCGTCGGGATCATCGGCGCGCTCATCGGGCTCGCCGTGGGGATCGGCGTCTCCGCGGCGGGGCAGGCCCTGGGCGGGCAGCTGCTCGAGCGTGCGCCGCAGGACTTCACGCTGCTGCAGCCGGGCGTCGTGCTCCCGGTCGTCGGCGTGGCGCTGACGACGTGGATCGCGGCGTGGGTCGGATCCCGGCGCGTGCTCACGGTGACCCCCCTCCAGGCGTTGGGCGGCTCCGCGGAGCGCACCCACGAGGAGGTCGCCACTCGTCCCGGCCGTCACATCGTCGCGCTGATCCTCCTGATCCTCGGCGGCGCGCTGCTCGCCGGCGGCGTCGTCGCGGGTCTGGTCACGCCGCTCGGGGTGGTCATCGCCTTCTTCGGCGGGATCCTGTCCTTCACCGGCCTCTCGATCGGGGCCGCGCTGGTCATGCCTCCCGTGCTGAGGCTCGTGGGCCGTCTGTTCGGGACGGGTGCGACGGCGCGGCTCGCGGCGGAGAACGCGCTGCGTCACCCCGAGCGCTCCAGCCGGATGGCGATCGGCGTGGTGATGGGCGTGACGCTCGTGACGATGTTCGCCGTCGCCTTGGAGTCGGTCAAGGCGCTGCTGGTGCGCCAGACCGAGGGCGAGGTCGCGGAGGCGTTCTTCGCCCCCGTCGACGCGTTCGCGTCGGTGATGATGGTGCTCGTCGCCATCTCCGCCGTCATCGCCGCCGTCGGGATGATCAACCTGCTCACCATCGGCGTCGTGCAGCGCAAGCGCGAGCTGGGGCTGCTCCGGGCGATCGGTCTCACCGGTCGCCAGGTCCGGCGGATGGTGCTCCTGGAGGCGGTGCACATCACGGTCGCCGCCACCCTCACCGGCATCGTGCTGGGCGTGGCGTACGGCTGGATCGCGGCGCAGTCGCTCCTCGGATCCGTCCCGGTGCTGCCGGACTTCGCCCCGGCCGGACTCGTGGCGCCGGCGGTGCCGTGGATGCCGATCGCGATCATCGTCGCCGCGACCGCGGTGCTCACCTTGGTGGCCTCGGTGGCTCCGACGCGGCTCGCGACGCGGGTCGTGCCGGTGGAGGCGCTCGCTGCGGACTGATCCGGACCGACCCGGTGCCGGTCGTCGGGGGCTGCTCCGGCATGGACGTCGCGCAGGCGAGGCCCCGCGATCCCTGCGGATCGCGGGGCCTCGCCGTCGCGTCATACGGCGGGGTCCGGGAGCTCCGGGTCGTGTGCCCAGGAGCGCGCGAGCCGGCGGATCCGGCAGGCGCGCCACTGCCAGGTGAGCCAGAGGGACGGCCACAGCAGGGCCGCGGTCGGCCCGCCGATGACGAGCCGGTCGCGCCACAGCGTGCGGGCGGGGTCGTCGGGGTCCGGGGAGACGGCCATCTGGTGGTCCCACACGTCCAGGCTCGCGAGGGGGCCGGTGAGCGGGATCCCGCTGTCGCGCAGGATCCGCACCGTCTGCCCGCCGAGCGTCCGCGTGCGATCGGACACCGAGATGAGCTGGCGGCCGAGCGGGACGCGTCCGAGGAGGCCCAGCTGCACAGCGGCGGAACGACGAGGATCCGGGTCCACGGCGACGACCTCCGCCTCGGCAGGATCCAGCGGTTCCACGGTCAGGAAGGGCCCGTAGATCTCGGCGAGGACCGTCGGCGAGTGCAGGGCGCGCCAGGCGGCGTCCGCGTCCGTGTCGATCGTGAACTTCAGCAGGATCCTCATGCCCCCATCCAAACACCGGGGCGGGTCCGCGTCGATCGGGCCGTCGATCAGCGCGGCGCGAGAGCGGCGAGCCGGTCGGCCCGGGTGATCTCGCGCCGCGTCCAGGTGAACGCGTAACGCTCGTCGAACTGCCGGGAGCACCGGGCGCACGAGGTCGGGCGGTTCGGGCGGCGGTGCCGGTAGGTCACGTGGCCCGCGGGGCAGGATCCCACCCAGGGCGCGAGCTCCACGGCCGTCTCGCCGTGATGCGTCGTGCCCCCGACGTACCCGAGGCCCTGAGCCACGCGCTTCCACGCCGGCCCGTGCGCGGCGTCGTGCCCGGCCAGCGCGTGCGCCACCTCGTGCAGCAGCACCTGATGGATCTCGTCGTCGTCGAATCGCGCGGCGAGGTAGCGCGAGACGGTGATCCGCCTGTCCCGGTAGTTGCACAGACCCGCCCGGCGCTTGGCGTTGTCGAACCCGAAGACCCAGGAGTCGTCGAGATGCAGCCGGATGAGCGCCTCGCCCCAGATGCGCACACGGTCCAGATCGGCCATAGGGCAAGGCTAGGCCACCCCGGCGACACCGGGCCGCGCGGCGCGTCCGTCGCCCCGCCCCCATCCGTCGAGTGGTCAGTTTTTGTGGGTTCGGCGCCGCTCAACCCACAAAAAGTGACCACTCGACTGGAGGGGTGGGAGAGAGGGGCGGGGGAGAGGGGAGCGAGAGGGGTCAGCCGACGGCGCTCACGGGGTCGCGCCGGCGCTCGACCGCCTCGATCGCGAGGAGCACGGTCTCCAGGGCGGCGTCGTCGGCACCGGCTTCGCGGCGCAGGAACAGCGCGCGCTTGAAGCTCTCCCTGGCCTGCTCCAGCTCTCCGGCCTCGAGCGCGACCTTGCCGTGGTGCTGATGCGCGAAGGCGGCGATGGCGATCCATCCCTGCCCCTCCGCCTCGGCGACGCAGGTCGCGAGCTCCTGGTCCGCGGCGGCGTACGCGCCGCGGTACTGCAGGACCGTCGCGTGCAGGACACGGGCGCGCACGAGGTCCTTGCGGGTGCCGGCCATGCGGGCCTGCCGCACGGTCTCGTCGGCGAGGGCGAGCGCCTCGTCCAGGCGTCCGAGCACCTTCAGCAGCCACACGCGCTCGAGGAGGGCGGGCAGGCTCCGCTGCTGCTCGATCTCGGTGAGGCGCTGCTCGCACTCGGTCGGGTCCACCAGCTCACGCAGGGTCTCGGTGTCGTATCCCTTGATGAAACCCACGTCTGCGCCCTCTCCGTTCCGATCGTCTCGATCCAGTCTGCCTCCTGAACCTGAGCGAGGCGCCGTGCCACGCCCGCTCAGCGCAGGAAGATCGAGGCGTCGGGTCGCGGGGAGGCCACGGCGGTGGCGTCGGTCACGATCGGCGCGTCCTTCGCGAACGCCGCGACCTCGGAGCCCTGCGCGAGCTTGGCGGGATGGGGGCCGGCGGCGAGGATCCGCGGAAGCGCGTCGGAGGGGAGCGGATCCCGCGAGGCCGCGAGCACGAGGTTCCCGAAGCGCCGCCCTTTGAGGATCTGCGCGTCCGCGAGGATCGCGACCTCGCCGAGCGCCGCGGCGAGCGTCGCGACCTGGCGGCGCGCGAAGGCGAGGCCGGGGCCGTCCGCGACGTTCACGAGGACCACGCCGCTCGGGGCGAGCAGGGCGGACAGCTCCCGGTAGAACTCGACGCTCGTGAGGTGCGCGGGCGTCTGCGCGCCGGAGTACACGTCTGCGACGATCAGGTCGACGTGACCGGTCAGTGCCGGAGGCAGGCGCCGCACCGCCTCCCGGGCGTCTCCGATCCGCATCCGGATCGCGGCGCCGCGGGGCAGCGGCAGGTGCTCGCGGACGAGGTCCGTGAGCGGGGCCTCCAGCTCGACGACCTGCTGGCGGGATCCGGGACGGGTGGCGGCGATGTAGCGGGGGAGGGTCAGGCCGCCGGCGCCGAGATGCACCGCGGACAGCGGCGAGCCGGGTTCGCCGAGCTGGTCGATCACCGCACCCATCCGCATGACGTACTCGAAGTGCAGGTGCGTCGGGTCTTCCAGGTCTACGTGGGACTGCGGGGTGTCGTCGATGAGCACCTCGTATCCGCCGCCGAACTCGGCCGGGACGATCCGCGCGATCCCTCCCGAGCCCAGGCGCGCGGAGGGCGGCTCCCTGTCCCTGTCCCGTGCGCGGCCCATCCTCCGAGCCTACGGCGGCGCTGCGGGATCCGGGCGCCGAGCTTTGCTCTCCTTGCGGCCTCCGTGACCGGTAGCTATGGTCGCAGGACGACGCTGACAACAGATCGGAGACAACGATGAAGTTGAGGACCAAGACCGTCGTGAGCGCTGCGTTGATCGCAGGGGCGCTTGGGGTCGTAGGGGGTGGCGCGCTCGCATACGGTATCGAGCCCGGAACTCACTACTTCGTCAATGAATGGACCTGCAATCAAGCTGTTCGTGACGAGGTGCAACAGGGCACCCCCATCATTCAGAACTGCACATACGCCGGGCGCATTTGGCCGTGGGGGACGCCCATGGATCCGGGGCCGTGGTTGGCAGTGTTCGGGTGATCTGCTGATCTGGCCAGATTGAGCAGCTAGGGAAGCTGGGCGCCGAGCGATGCCGTGAGGTCATGCGGACAGCCCACCGGATCCCTCTTCTCGTGAACGTCGGGGGGGCCCCCCCCCGCGCCCCCCCCCCGGGGGTGTGGGGCGGGGGTGGAGGCGGGGGGGGGGCGCGCCGGCGCCCCCCCCCCCCCCGCCCCCCCC
>NZ_JBAOJP010000020.1:0-35444 GCF_037083505.1 Microbacterium sp. CCNWLW41 | reverse complement strand
TGGGAGAACGAGGGCGGCGCGCAACCACCACCGGCCCACACGAGCGCGTGGCAGGACGAGCTGTCGAGACACTGGCAGACGTACGTTCCCTCTGAAGAGACAGTTGCCCGGACGGCGAAGAAGCGGCACCACCGCGACAACCCGCACGGACACGGGCGACGCACCTGGCAACTCTGACCGCACCGGGGCGAGACGAGCGCCGATGAGCTCACTCGGCCCCGGGTGCCCCCGCGGACGCAACCAGTTGCCCATCCTTGATCATGATGCCGTCCAGCGTCGATGCTGCTGCGGCGAGGGCTTTGGTGAGGTCCCGGTCCAGGGCGGGCGGCTCGGTGTCGTCGAGCTCGAAACGTATCGCGATTCCGGGGTGGATCCAGATGGTGGTCTGGCGGGGCGGATACGGGCTCGCCTGCATCACGGTCAGGGCGAGTCCGTCACCGCGACGCAGGTACTCCAGGACCACGAATCGCAGATGCGCGACCAGGCGATCGTCTAGCTCGAACGGGTGGACATAACTGCCATAGTGAAGAACGCCCATCCGAACGGTCTACACCTGCTCGACTGGTCGCGTCCAAGGGCTTGCGCCAGGCCCCTAGAAGTCCCTTAGTGTGATTGTCCTCGAGCGGGGAGGATCTCGTTCCGCGGGACCGCTGGCGGGCGGCTGTTCGGGGAGGCGCATCACGACGCCGGTTTCGGCGTCGCCGCGAGGTTGCCCAGGAGCTGCAGCCGTTCTGCGGTGGGAGATGTCGGGTCGACGGTGCAGGCGTAGAGAACGAGGCCGTCTGACACGGGGAGCTCGAAGGCTTCGTAGTCGAACTGCAGATCGCCGACGGTGGGGTGGTGGATGCGTTTCGTTCCGGAGGTATGGAAGCGAACGTCGTGTTCCGCCCACATGGTGCGGAAGGTGTCGCTGCGGGTGACGAGTTCGCCGATCAGGTCGGTGAGGGCCTTGTCGTGCGGGTTCTGTCCGCCGGCGATGCGGAGACTGGCGACGATGCTGCGGGCGCCGGCTTCCCAGTCCGGGTAGTAGATCCGCGCTGCGGGGTTGAGGAACGCGAACCGGGCGTTGTTGCGTCCGTTCGCGGGATCATCGATGATCGGAGCGAACACCGCCGCGCCGAGCGCGTTGGTGGCGAGGAAGTCCTTGCGAGCGTTGGTGACGTAGGTCGGGGTTCCGACGATGGTGTCGAGGAATCGTTGCAGTGTGGGCCGGACCGTCGCATCAACTCGCGGTGTCCGCTTGCGTCCGGGGCCCGCCGGTGCGGCTGCGGCGGCGAGGTCGCCGAGGTGCGAGATCTCGGCGTCATCGAGTTGAAGCGCGCGGGCGACGGCATCCAGGACCTCTGGCGAGACGCCGGAGAGGTTGCCGCGTTCCATCTTGGCGTAGTAGTCCACGCTCATTCCGGCGAGCATCGCGACTTCCTCGCGGCGCAGTCCCGTCACGCGTCGCCGCCCGCCGCCGATGATGCCCGCCTGCTCGGGTGTGAGACGGGCGCGACGCGTGGTCAGGAACTCGCGCACTTCGGACTGGTTATTCATACGTTCATCCTCTGTCTCACCGCCCGCGGTGGACGCCACCGCGCCCGCCCCGGGCCGACGTGTCACTCCTCGGGGATGTCCCGGCCGAACGATTCGAGCGTGATCGCCTCCGGCTCCGGACCCCCACGCACGCCCCGATCGAGGGCGTCGATGCTACGCAGCTCTTCGGTCGTGAGCTCGAAGTCGAACACGTCGAAGTTCTCCGCGATGCGGGTCGGCTTGACGGACTTGGGGATCGCGGAGCGTCCTTCCTGCAGGTGCCAGCGCAGCATCACCTGGGCGGCGCTCTTCCTGTACCGTTCACCGATCTCGAGGAGCGTCGGGTCGTTGAACGTGCTGGCCGCCCCCTCTCCACGGTAGGAGGTGATGCCGCCGATGGGCGACCACGCCTGGGTGAGGATTCCGTGCTCGGCGTTCATGGCCTGCAGTTCGGGTTGGGTGAAGAACGGATGCACCTCGATCTGGTTCACCGCCGGGACGATCTCCGTCTCCGCGAGCAGCGCGTTCAGATGGGTGGGCATGAAGTTGCTGATCCCGATGGCACGGACCTTCCCGTCCGAAAGCAGCTGCTCGAGAGCGCGGTAGGCGCCGAGGGTCTTGTCGAACTCGCCCGGCAGTGCCTGGTGCAGTAGGAGCAGGTCGATCTGGTCGACGCCCAGCTTGCGGGCGCTCTTGTCGAACGCGTGCAGTGTCTGGTCGTAGCCGTAGTCGTTGATCCACACCTTGGTCTCGATGAAGATCTCGTCGCGGGGAAGGCCAGATTCACGGATCGCGTCGCCAACGCCACGCTCGTTCGCGTATGCGGCTGCGGTGTCGATCAGCCGATACCCGGTGGACAGGGCCGCGGCGACGGCCTCTTTCGTCTCGGCGGGCGGGGTCTGGAAGACGCCGAAGCCAAGGGCCGGCATGACGACGCCGTTGTTGAGAGTGAAGTTCACGGTGCTCATGCCTTCGACGCTATGCCCGCCCGAGACCGATAAACAGTGATGGTCAGTACACGGATAACCCGTCACCGCCATGCTTCTCTGGGGGCGTTCGGGGTCGGCGTGATCGTCGTCGCGGCCCTCAGCGCCTCGGCATCCTGATGACCGGCAGCCAGGTCTTTCCCCCGCGCTCACGCCGGGCGGTACTTCTCCGTGATCGCGGCCACCCATCGGGCGCGCTGCTCTCGCGCCCCCTCCTGCTCATGTCGCCGCACATCACGGTCAGGTTCAGCGGCGCACCCTCGGATGCGGTCTGGCGACTGTTCGGCGATGTCGCCCTGCGGACCCTCGAGAACTTCGCCGACCGCAATGCCCGGGCAGAGGCTGAACCAGCCGCCGAACCAGAGCGTCGAGAGGAAACCACGGTGCTGCAGACCCGACCATAGGGTGCAGAATACGGTGCAGACGACCGAGGGGTCCTGACCAGTCACTGGTCAAGACCCCTCGTTCTCCGCGTAAATTCCGCGGTGGTGGCAAGTGAGGGATTCGAACCCCCGAAGCATTACGCGGCTGATTTACAGTCAGCTCCCTTTGGCCGCTCGGGCAACTTGCCAGTGCACACCCGTCCCACTTTTTCAGCCGACCGGGGGCGCGAAGATCCATCATACCCGTCCCGGCCGGGCACCGGAAATCGGCCGCTGGGGGCGGCTCAGGTGGCGATGCGGGCGAGCGCGCGGGCGAGCCGTTCGTCCGCGCCCGGCCCATCCACGCCGTCCTCGCGCACCGTGCGCACCGCGTCCGCGACGCGGTCGGCGCGATCCGGATCCCTCCCGGGCCGGAGGATCCGCGGGTCGCCGTCCGAGGCGTCCACGACCCCGACGGGCGCCTCGCGGAGCGGCTCGACCAGCTCCGCCTCCGTCACCACCACCATCGGATCCGCGCCGAGGTCCGCGCGCGCCCCCGCGTGCAGCAGCCGGGCGACGGCACCGCCGAGCCCCGTGGAGGGCACGGTGCCCTGCCCGTGCTCCTGCACGCGTCCCGCCCCGATCACGACCCGGCGTCTCCCGGTGCCGGCCGGCGCGTCCAGCGGCAGCACACGCACGCGATGATCCTCCATCGCGACACGGATCCGCCGCCCGTCCTCGTCCTCCGCCAGCGGCGTGAGCAGCACCACCCCGTGGCCTCCTCGCGCGAGCCAACGAGCCAGATCCGCGCCGGCCCCCGCGACCGACTCGCACGCGCCGCGCTCGTCACGCACCTCGTCGATCCGGGCCTCCCCCACCACGACGATCCGCTCGCTCATGCGCTCCTCCTCGGGCCAGCGTAGCCCGCGTGCGTCACGCCCGCCTGCGGCCCCGGGAGAACAGAAGAGGCAGGGACGACGAAGGCCCCGGATCCGAGGATCCGGGGCCTTCGATCACCCGAGCTCACGGCCGCGTTGCGGCCCTGGGCTCACCCGATCAGTTGTAGGTGCCGGGGGTGATGTCGTCGGTCGAGAACGCGTCGAAGTCGACGTAGCCGAAGTCGCCGTCGGCGTACGCCCCGTCGGATGCGAAGATCCGGTTCGGGTAGCGCTCGCTCTTGGCCTCCTCGGTCGCCTCCACCGTGATGTCGCGGTAGCGGCGCAGGCCCGTCCCGGCGGGGATGAGCTTACCGATGATGACGTTCTCCTTGAGGCCGACCAGCGGGTCGCTCTTGCCCTCCATGGCGGCCTGCGTGAGCACGCGGGTCGTCTCCTGGAAGGACGCGGCCGACAGCCACGACTCGGTCGCGAGCGACGCCTTCGTGATACCCATCAGCTCGGGACGGCCGGACGCGGGGCGCTTGCCCTCGGCGACCGTCTCGCGGTTGATGCCCTGGTACTTCTTGAAGTCCACCATCTCGCCCGGCAGCAGCGTCGTGTCACCGTGGTCGACGACCGTGACCTTCCGCAGCATCTGGCGCACGATGACCTCGATGTGCTTGTCGTGGATCGGCACACCCTGCGAGCGGTACACGCCCTGCACCCCGTCGACGAGGTACTTCTGGGCGGCACGCGCACCCTGGACGCGCATGACCTCCTTGGGGTCGAGCGTGCCGACCTGCAGGGGCTGGCCCACGACCACGTGCTGGCCGTCCTCGACGAGGAGCGTCGCACGCTTCAGGACCGGGTAGACCACCTCTTCGTCGCCGTTGTCGGGCGTCAGGATGACCTTCTTGGACTTGTCGGTCTCCTCGATGGTGATCCGGCCGTCCGCCTCGGCGATCGGCGACGCGCCCTTCGGGGTGCGCGCCTCGAACAGCTCGGTGACGCGCGGCAGACCCTGGGTGATGTCGTCGGCCGACGCCGAACCACCGGTGTGGAAGGTACGCATCGTCAGCTGCGTGCCGGGCTCACCGATCGACTGGGCCGCGATGATGCCGACGGCCTCGCCGATGTCCACCGTCTTGCCGGTGGCGAGCGAACGGCCGTAGCACTTCGCGCACACGCCGACGGCGGAGTCGCAGGTCAGCACCGAACGGACCTTGATGGAGGTGACGCCCGAGTCGATCAGCTTGTCGATGAGCACGTCGCCGACGTCCTCGCCCGCCGTGGCGAGCACCGTGCCGGCCTCGTCCACGACGTCGACCGCGAGCGTGCGGGCGAACACGGAGTTCTCCACGTTCGCGTCGCGCACCAGCGTGCCGGTCGAGTCGACCGCGGCGATCGGGAGCTCGAGCCCCTTCGACGTGCCGCAGTCGTCCTCGCGGATGATGACATCCTGCGAGACGTCCACCAGACGACGGGTCAGGTAGCCCGAGTCCGCCGTACGGAGAGCCGTGTCGGCCAGACCCTTTCGGGTACCGTGCGTCGCGATGAAGTACTCCGCCACCGACAGCCCCTCGCGGTACGAGGAGATGATCGGGCGCGGGATGATCTCACCCTTCGGGTTGTTCACCAGGCCTCGCATACCCGCGATGTTGCGGATCTGCAGCCAGTTACCACGGGCGCCGGAGGACACCATGCGGTTGATGGTGTTGTCCTGCGGGAAGTGGGCGCGCATCGCGGCCTGGACCTCGTCGGTCGCCTCGGTCCAGATCTTGATGAGCTCCTGACGACGCTCGGCGTCGGTGGTGAGACCCTTCTCGTACTGCGACTGGACCTTCGCGGCCTGCTTCTCGTAGCCCGCGACGATCTCCGCCTTGTTCGGCGGGGTGAGGATGTCGCTCAGCGCGACCGTCACACCCGAGCGCGTAGCCCAGTAGAAGCCCGCGTCCTTGATCCGGTCCAGCGTCGCCGCCGTCTCGACCTTCGGGTACTCCTCGGCCAGCTTGTTGACGATCTGCGACAGCTTGCCCTTGTCGGCGACCTCGCGCACGAACGGGTAGCCCTTCGGCAGGGCGTCGTTGAAGATCGCCTGGCCGAGCGAGGCGTCCACGAGACCGTGGCGCTCGTAGCCCTCGGGAGCCTCGCCCTCGAGGAAGGTCAGACCCGGGATGCGGATGCGGACCTTCGCCTGCAGGTCGAGCGTGCCCTCGTCCTTGGCGAGGATCGCCTCGGACACCGAGCCGAACGCACGGCCCTCGCCGACCGCCCCCTCCTTGACCGTGGTCAGGTGGTGGAGGCCGATGATCATGTCCTGCGAGGGCAGGGTGACCGGACGGCCGTCGGACGGCTTCAGGATGTTGTTCGACGCGAGCATCAGCACGCGGGCCTCGGCCTGGGCCTCGACCGACAGCGGCAGGTGCACGGCCATCTGGTCACCGTCGAAGTCCGCGTTGAAGGCGGCGCAGACGAGCGGGTGCAGCTGGATGGCCTTGCCCTCGACGAGCTGCGGCTCGAAGGCCTGGATGCCCAGGCGGTGCAGGGTGGGGGCGCGGTTCAGCAGCACCGGACGCTCGCGGATGATCTCCTCGAGCACGTCCCACACCTCGGGGCGCGTGCGCTCCACGGCGCGCTTGGCGGCCTTGATGTTCTGCGAGTGACCGAGGTCGATCAGGCGCTTGATCACGAACGGCTTGAACAGCTCCAGCGCCATCTGCTTGGGCAGACCGCACTGGTGCAGCTTCAGCTGCGGGCCGACCACGATGACCGAACGGCCGGAGTAGTCGACGCGCTTGCCGAGCAGGTTCTGGCGGAAGCGACCCTGCTTGCCCTTCAGCATGTCGCTGAGGGACTTCAGGGCGCGGTTGCCGGTGCCGGTGACGGGACGACCGCGGCGGCCGTTGTCGAACAGCGCGTCGACGGCCTCCTGCAGCATCCGCTTCTCGTTGTTGACGATGATCTCGGGGGCGCCGAGGTCGATCAGGCGACGGAGGCGGTTGTTGCGGTTGATCACGCGACGGTACAGGTCGTTGAGGTCGGAGGTCGCGAAGCGGCCACCGTCCAGCTGCACCATCGGGCGCAGCTCCGGCGGGATCACCGGAACGACGTCCAGCACCATCGAGGCCGGGCTCATGCCGGTCTCGAGGAACGAGTTCACGACCTTCAGGCGCTTGATCGCGCGGATCTTGCGCTGGCCCTTGCCCTCGGCGATCTGCAGACGCAGGTTCTCCGCCTCGCCGGCCAGGTCGAAGCTCTCCAGGCGCTTCTGGATCGCCTCGGCGCCCATGTGGGCCTCGAAGTACTGGCCGAAGCGGTCCTGCAGCTCGTGGAAGACGTCGTCCTCCGGGCGCAGCGCGCCGACCTCGAGCGTGCGGAAGTCCTCCCACACGCGCTCGAGCTTGGCGATCGCCTCGTCGGCGCCCTTGCGGAGCTGGGACATCTCCTTCTCGGCGGCGTCCTTGACCTTCTTCTTGGCGTCGGCCTTGGCGCCCTCCGCCTCGAGAGCGGCGAGCTCCTCCTCCAGCTTGGCCAGGCGCTCCGCGATCTTGGCGTCGCGGCGGTCGCCGAGCGTCTTCAGCTCGAGACGGATGTTGTTCTCCTGCGTGGCGAGGTCGCGGTGGCGCGCGTCCTCGTCCACGGAGATCACCATGTACGCGGCGAAGTAGATGACCTTCTCGAGGTCCTTCGGCGCCATGTCGAGCAGGTACCCGAGGCGCGAGGGCACGCCCTTGAAGTACCAGATGTGGGTGACGGGCGCGGCGAGCTCGATGTGGCCCATGCGCTCGCGGCGGACGGAGCTCTTGGTGACCTCCACGCCGCATCGCTCGCACACGATGCCCTTGAAGCGGACGCGCTTGTACTTGCCGCAGGCACACTCCCAGTCGCGGGAGGGGCCGAAGATCTGCTCGCCGAAGAGGCCGTCCTTCTCCGGCTTCAGCGTGCGGTAGTTGATCGTCTCGGGCTTCTTGACCTCGCCGTAGGACCAACGACGGATGTCGTCGGCGGTGGCCAGACCGATGCGAAGCTCATCGAAAGTTGTTGCGTCGAGCACTAGTTCTCCTGTGTCGAAATTCTCTGAAGAAGTGGGTCTGGCTGAGATCAGATCTCGTCGATCGAGGCGGACTCGAAGCGGCTGGAGATGTTGATCCCCAGTTCCTCCGCAGCCCGGAACGCCTCGTCGTCGGTGTCACGGAGGTTGACCGCCGTGCCGTCGGCCGAGAGCACCTCGACGTTCAGGCAGAGCGACTGCATCTCCTTCATGAGCACCTTGAACGACTCGGGGATGCCCGGCTCCTGGATGTTCTCGCCCTTGACGATCGCCTCGTAGACCTTGACGCGGCCGAGGATGTCGTCGGACTTGATCGTGAGGAGCTCCTGCAGGGCGTACGCGGCTCCGTAGGCCTCGAGCGCCCACACCTCCATCTCACCGAAGCGCTGGCCGCCGAACTGGGCCTTACCGCCGAGCGGCTGCTGGGTGATCATCGAGTAGGGACCCGTCGACCGCGCGTGGATCTTGTCGTCCACGAGGTGGTGCAGCTTCAGGATGTACATGTAGCCCACCGAGATCTGGCCCGGGAACGGCTCGCCCGACCGACCGTCGAACAGGGTCGTCTTCCCGGTCGAGTCGATGAGGCGGTCCCCGTCGCGCGTCGGGATCGTCGAGTCGAGCAGACCCGAGATCTCCTCCTCGCTGGCGCCGTCGAACACCGGGGTCGCGACCTTGGTGCCCGGGGCGACGTCGAACGCCTGCTCCGGCAGACGCGCGGCCCACTCCGGGGTGCCCTCGATCTTCCAGCCCTGCTTCGCGATCCACCCGAGGTGGGTCTCCAGCACCTGGCCGAAGTTCATGCGGCCCGGGATGCCGAGCGGGTTCAGGATCACGTCGACCGGCGTGCCGTCCGCGAGGAACGGCATGTCCTCGACGGGGAGGATCTTCGCGATGACGCCCTTGTTGCCGTGACGGCCCGCGAGCTTGTCGCCCTCGGTGATCTTGCGCTTCTGGGCGATGAAGACCACGACGCGGCGGTTGACGCCCGAGCCCAGCTCGTCGTCGCCGTCCTCGGCGTTGAACTCCTTGACCGCGATGACGGTCCCCTGCTCGCCGTGGGGCACCTTGAGCGACGTGTCGCGGACCTCGCGGCTCTTCTCGTTGAAGATCGCGCGGAGCAGGCGCTCCTCGGCGCTGAGCTCGGTCTCGCCCTTCGGCGTGACCTTGCCGACGAGGATGTCGCCGGGGCGGACCTCGGCGCCGATGCGGATGATGCCGCGCTCGTCCAGGTCCTTCAGCAGCTCCGGGCTGACGTTGGGGAGGTCACGGGTGATCTCCTCCTTGCCGAGCTTCGTGTCGCGCGCGTCGACCTCGTACTCCTCGATGTGGATCGAGGAGAGGGTGTCGTCCTTCACCAGGTCCTGGCTGAGGATGATCGCGTCCTCGAAGTTGTGGCCCTCCCAGGTCATGAACGCCACGAGGAGGTTCTTGCCCAGGGCCAGCTCGCCGTTCTCGGTGGCGGGGCCGTCGGCGATGACCTCGCCGACCTCCACCCGCTCACCAGCAGACACGACGACCTTCTGGTTGTAGCTGGTGCCGTGGTTGGAGCGGTCGAACTTGCGCAGGTAGTACTCCTGCGTGCCGCCCTCGTCGAGCATGACGACGACGCGGTCCGCGGAGACCTCGCTGACGACGCCCGCCTTGGTCGCGGTGATCACGTCACCGGCGTCGATGGCGGCGTAGCCCTCCATACCGGTGCCGACCAGCGGCGACTCGCTGCGCAGCAGCGGCACGGCCTGACGCTGCATGTTCGCGCCCATGAGCGCGCGCTGGGCGTCGTCGTGCTCCAGGAACGGCACGAGCGAGGTCGCGACCGACACCATCTGGCGCGGCGAGACGTCGATGTAGCCGATCTCCTCGGGGAGGAACAGGTCGACCTCACCGCTGCCGCCCTTGGGGCGCGCGAGCACGTGGCTCTCGGTGAAGCGGCCGTTCTTGTCGAGCGGGGCGTTCGCCTGCGCGATGTTGTAGTCGATCTCCTCGGCCGCCGACAGGTAGTCGATCTGGTCGGTGACGGTGCCGTTCTCGACCCGGCGGTACGGGGTCTCGATGAACCCGAAGGAGTTGATGCGCGCGAAGGTGGCCAGCGAGCCGATCAGGCCGATGTTCGGGCCTTCCGGGGTCTCGATGGGGCACATGCGGCCGTAGTGCGAGGGGTGCACGTCGCGCACCTCGACGCCGGCGCGGTCGCGGCTCAGACCACCGGGGCCCAGCGCCGACAGGCGACGCTTGTGGGTCAGGCCCGCGAGCGGGTTGTTCTGATCCATGAACTGCGACAGCTGCGAGGTGCCGAAGAACTCCTTGATCGCCGCGACGACGGGGCGCACGTTGATCAGGGTCTGCGGGGTGATCGCCTCGATGTCCTGCGTGGTCATGCGCTCGCGGACGACGCGCTCCATGCGGGACAGACCCGTGCGGACCTGGTTCTGGATGAGCTCGCCGACGGCGCGGATACGACGGTTGCCGAAGTTGTCGATGTCGTCGGTGGCGAGGCGGATCTCGGTCGTCTTGCCGCCGCGGATGCCCTCGAAGGTCTCCACGCCGGCGTGCAGGCGCACCAGGTACTTGATCGTCTCGACGATGTCCTTGACGGTCAGGACCGAGTCGCTCAGCGGCTGGTCCAGGCCCAGCTTCTGGTTGATCTTGTACCGGCCGACCTTGGCCAGGTCGTAGCGCTTCGGGTTGAAGTAGAAGTTGTCCAGCAGCGCGCGGGCGGCCTCGGCGGCGACCTGCTCGCCCGGACGGAGCTTGCGGTAGATGTCGCGGAGCGCGTCCTCCTTGGTGAGGATCGTGTCCTTCGCGAGCGTCTCCTCGATCGAGGGGAAGCCGGCGAACTCGGCGAGGATCTCCTCGCTGCTCATGCCCAGCGCCTTCAGGAAGACGGTGACGGACTGCTTGCGCTTGCGGTCGATGCGCACGCCGACCTGGTCGCGCTTGTCGATCTCGAACTCGAGCCACGCGCCACGGCTCGGGATGACGCGCGCGGAGACGATGTCCTTGTCGCTCGTCTTGTCCGGGGTCTTGTCGAAGTAGACGCCGGGCGAGCGCACGAGCTGCGAGACGACGACGCGCTCGGTGCCGTTGATGATGAACGTGCCCTTGTCGGTCTGCAGCGGGAAGTCGCCCATGAAGACCGTCTGGGTCTTGATCTCACCGGTCTGGTGGTTCATGAACTCGGCCTCGACGTACAGCGGGGCCGCGTAGGTCTTGCCGCGCTCCTTGCACTCCTCGATGGAGTACTTCTCCGGCTCGAGGTACGGGTTCGTGAACGACAGCTGCATCGTCTCGCTGAGGTCCTCGATCGGGGAGATCTCCTCGAAGATCTCCTCCAGTCCGCTGACCTCGGCGACGTCCTTGCGCCCCGCGGCCTTGGCCTCGGCGACGCGGTTGCGCCACGCCTCGTTGCCGACGAGCCAGTCGAACGACTCGGTCTGCAGGGCCAGCAGGTCGGGGACCGTCAGCGTGTCGGAGATCTTGGCGAACGAGAGGCGGGATGCACCGCGTCCGTTCTTGTTGGTGGTGGGAGTGGATGCGTTGCGAGCAGCAGCCAAGGGAATAACCTCCGTGAGCCCCGAGGGGGCGTCTCGATTCCTCTGTCGTCAGGTGGAGTGCGCCGCGTCGCTCGGACCCGCACGGAAGTCACCGCGTGAGCAGGCGGGACGTGCGGGGTTTCTGCCGACCACCATATGAGGGCAGGGAGGAGTGAGGCGCAACGATCAACTATACGACGGATTTCACGACATGTCCAGCGTGATTCTTGACCTCCGCGCGCCGGTGGGGTATATCTGCGCGATCGACCGACCCTCAGGACATGAATACCGGTATCCGGTATCGTCTGCCTCGTGCCCGACACCCCTCTGGTCGCCTGCTTCGGCGAAGGCCTGGTGGCCCTCGTGCCGACCACGGCCGGCCCTTTGGAGAACAGCCGCTCGTTCCACCGGTCGCTGGCCGGCGCCGAGTGGAACGTCGCGATCGCCCTGGCCTCCGCGGGCGGGCGCGCCGCGGTGATCTCCCGTGTGGGCGACGACGGCTTCGGGCGCTTCCTCCTGGCGGAGCTCGCCGAGCACGGCGTAGACGCCACCGCCGTCGAGGTCGACCCGGAGGCACCCACCGGACTGTACGTGAAGGAGCTCGCCGCTCGACCCGACGGCTCGGTCGACGGTGTGATGCACTACTACCGCGCCGGATCCGCCGCGAGCCGCCTCTCCCCGGGCGTCCTGCGCGCCCCCGCCGCTTCTCGGATCCTCGATGAGTCGGCCCTCGTGCACACGACCGGGATCACCCCCGCCCTCTCCCCCGGCGCCCGCGCCGCGCAGGACGAGCTGTTCGCCGGTCGCGGCGAGCGCCTGGTGAGCTTCGATCTGAACTGGCGACCGGCGCTCTGGCGGGGCCGCGAGGACGAGGGGCGGGAGATCCTGCGCGCCTACATGTCCGCCGCGGACATCGTGCAGTGCAGCGAGACGGACGCCGCCGCGGTGCTCGGCACGGGCGACGCCGCACAGCTGCGACGGATGATCCCGGAGCCGAGGCACCTCGTCGTGACCCGGACCGACGGGGCGGTGGCCTTCGACGGCGCGGAGAGCGTGGAGGCGCCGGCACTGGCCGCTCCCGTGGTCGAGACGATCGGTGCAGGCGACGCGTTCGCCGCCGGGTTCCTCGGCGGGGTGCTCGCGGGGCTGTCGCTCGGCGGCTGCGTCTCCCGTGCCCACCGCATCGCGACCCGCGCGCTCGGCAGCACCCGCGACCACGTCGCCTGACCCGCCCGCCCGGTCCGCCCACCCGTTTCGTCTCGTCCGGCCCGACCCCGTCGCGGTCGCGGTCGCTTGCCGTGCCTCCCGGTCGTTGAGCGAGCGCAGCGAGACGAAACGGCGCACCACCCCACCCGTTTCGTCTCGTCGCTGCGCTCCTCGCTCAACGACCAGGGATCACCCACGGATCGGGGTCCATTCCGGGGGAATCCGGCCCCACCGCCGACCCCAAAACCCCAACGCGCGCCCCAAACCCGGCCACGACCCGGGAAACGGTCCGCCGACCCGTTTCGTCTCGTCGCTGCGCTCCTCGCTCAACGACCGGGGATCGCCCACGGATCGGGGTCCGTTCCGGGGGAATCCGGCCCCACCGCCGACCCCAGGACCCCAACGCGCACCCCAAACCCGGCACGACCCGGGACCCGATGCGGGCCCCACACCCGGGACGAACGGGGGGTCAGGTGCCGCGGACGGCGCGGCGCGTCGCGCGCAGCGGCTCGTTCACGCCCTCGCCGCGATGCTGGACGACGCGGACGAAGAGGACGTCGAGCAGGGCGAGCTGGGCGATGCGGCTCGACATCGCGGCCATGCGCAGCGGCGCCTCCTTCGCGCGGGTGAGCAGCGCGACGTCCGCGACCCGGGTCAGCGGAGAGTCCGGCGCGTTCGTCAGCGCCACGACCAGCGCACCGGCCTCCCCGGCCACCTCGGCGGCGCGGATCGTCTCGGCGGTCTCGCCACCGTGCGAGATCGCCAGGGCCACGTCGCCGGCACCCAGCAGCGCCGCCGCGGCGAGGGCGATGTGCGGATCCGGCGAGTGGGTCGCCGCGCACCCGATCCGAGCGAGCTTGAACCGCATGTCCTGCGCGGTGAGCGAGGACGCCGCCTGCCCGAACAGCTCGACGCGCGACGCCTGCGCGATCGCGGCGGCGGCGCGGTCCACCGCGGCGAAGTCGACGCTGAGCACCGTCTGCTCGATCGCGCCCACCTCGCGCGCGGCGATCTTCGCCGCGACCGTCTCGATCCCGTCGTCCAGGTCGATCACGGAGTCGTCGAGCCCGAAGCGCTCCCGCTCGGCCTGCTCCACGGCCACCGCACGGGCGAACGCGACCCGCAGCTCGCGATAGCCGCTGAACCCGATCGTCTGGGCGAACCGCGCCACCGTCGACAGCGACGTCCCGCACAGGCGGGCGAGGTCGTTGATGGCCAGGTCCACGACGAGGGTCGGATCCGCCAGCACCTGCTCGGCGACCCGTGCCTCCGCGGCGCTCAGGCGCCCCAGGGCTCCACGGACCACCGCGATGACGTCGGCGCTGCGTCCGTCGGCGTGGCCGTCGGTCGCACCCCCGCTCATCGTCCCGCCCCGACCAGCCTCTCGCGCGCGAGCGCCGATCCGATCCTGCTGGCGGCACGGACGTCGATCACCGGCAGGATCACGGCGTCGGCTCTGGCCGGAAGGCCCACGTTCACCACGGCGGCCGTGGGCGCGGCCTCGGCGACCTCGGCCACGAGCGCTCGCTGCGCCGGATCCGTGTCGATCCGGTCCACGAGGACGACCACGCGGAAGCCGGTCGCATCCGCCGCGGCGACGGCCTCCGCGATGGCGCGGCGGCGCTCGTCCGCGTCTGTCGCGGCCGTGTCGAGACGCACCCGCCACCCGTCCTCGGCCAACGCCGCGGAGACGTAGCCCCCGGCGCTGTCCACCGCCAGGGTCGAGCGGCGCCGGGCGTCGATGACGGCGAGCCCGGGAACGGGGGCGAGGGCGGGGTCCTCGGACGCGCCGAGGCTCCGTCGCACGATGCTGGCGGCGTCGAACACCTCCGCCGCGTCGCCGGCGCTCTCTGCCGAGCGGGCGGCGGAGAGCTTCTCCGCCAGCCGCGCGACCCGGGCCGCGGCCTCGGCCACACGCTCCCGCGAGAGGGAGCCGTCCTCCAGCGCCGCGACGATCGCGTCGCGGGCGGCGCGGTAGTCGCGCTCGTCCTGATCGACGGCGGCCGCCGGCCCCGGGTTCGTCGGGTTGCCGATGCAGAGCAGATCCGCACCGGCCTGCAGGGCCCGCACGGCACCCCCGCCGAGACCGAAGTTCTCACGGACGGCCGCCATGTCCAGCGCATCGGTGATGATGACGCCGTCGAAGCCGCTCCCGCCGTCGAAGCCGCCGTCGCGCAGCATCCCCAGCACGGCCGGGTTCAGCGTCGCGGGCAGCTCGCCCCACTCCGGGACGACGATGTGCGCCGTCATCACCGCGTCCGCGCCGGCGTCGATCGCCGCGCGGAACGGCGGCAGGTGGTCCCGGCGGATCACGTCGGTGTCGAGCTCGATGCGGGGCAGGTCGTGATGCGAGTCCAGATGGGTGTCCCCGTGACCGGGGTAGTGCTTGACGCACGCCGCGACCCCGGCGGACTGGATCCCGTCGACCTCGGCGGCCACGTGCCGCGAGACGAGCGCGGTGTCGGCTCCGAACGAGCGCACGCCGATGACCGGATTGCGCGGATCGGTGTTCACGTCCGCCACCGGGCCGAGCAGGACGTCCGCGCCGATCTCCCGCACGCGGCGGGCGAGCTCCGCGCCCGTCGCCCGCGTGGCGTCGACGTCGTCCACGGCGCCGAGCTGCGCCGCCCCGGGGACGGTGGATCCGGTCGCGGCCTCGAGCCGGGTGACGCTCCCGCCCTCCTCGTCGATGCCGATGAGCGCCGTCGGGTTGGCGGAGCGGATCTCGTCGCTCAGCGCGGCGAGGCCCGGTCCGGTGTTCTGCGCGAAGTACACGACGCCGGCCAGGCCGCGAGCGAGCTCCGTGCGCAGCCACGCGGGCGCGGTGGTGCCGAAGAACCCCGGCCAGAGGACGCCGTTCGCCAGGCGTTCGAGCTCGTCGCTCATCCCTTCACCGCCCCCGCGACCATGCCGGAGGACAGCCGGCGCTGCACGATCACGAAGAAGATCATGACCGGGATGGTGATGATGGTCGAGGCGGCCATGATGCTGCCCCAGTCGTTCGAGTGCAGGCCGAAGAAGGACTTCAGACCGATCGACACGGTGTACTGGTCGGTCGCCCCGCCCAGGATCGTCATGGCGAAGATGAACTCGTTCCACGCGGTGATGAAGCTGAAGATGCTCGTGGCGACGAGGCCCGGCATCACCAGCGGGAGCAGGATGGAGCGGAACATCCGCCACCAGCTGGCGCCGTCGATGTACGCGGCCTCCTCGAGCTCCACCGGCACGGCCTGGACGAACCCGCGGAGCATCCAGATCCCGAACGCCAGCGACAGCGCCACGTAGACGACCATCAGGCCGAGGATGCTGTTGAGCAGGCCCAGGCTCTTGACCTGGAGGAACAGCGGGATGACGAGGGCCTCGAGCGGCACCATCTGCACGACGAGGATCATCATCAGGATCGTCGTGCGGAACTTGAAGCGGAACCGCGCCACCGCGACCGCGGCGAGCAGGCACACCAGGGCGCTGACGAGGACCGTCACGAGGGCGACGATCGCCGAGTTGCGCAGGTACGTGCCGAACCCGCCGTCGGTGAGGACGAAGGCGAAGTTGTCGAACGTGAACTCCTGCGGCAGCAGGGACTGCCCGCCGCTGGAGGCCTTCTTGTCGAGCGCGCTGGAGACCATCCAGTACACGGGGAACAGCGTGAAGATCAGGACGGCGGCGACGCCGATGCCGACGCCGACGCGGGACATCACGGACGGGCGCGGGTTCACAGCTCGTCCTCCTTCATGAGCGAGCGGATGTACACGATCGTGATGCCGATGAGCACGAGGGTCAGCAGGACGGCGAGCGCCGAGCCGAAGCCGTACCGGTTCTGGCCGAAGGACTCGACGTAGCTCCACACGCCCAGGTTGAGCACGGAGCGGTTGCCGCCGTTCCCGCCGGGCATGAGATAGACCTGCGCGAACACCTTGAAGTCCCAGATCGTCGACAGGATGATGACGACGGAGAAGACCGGCTTGAGGGTCGGGAAGATGATCTTCCAGAAGCGGCGCCACGCGCCGGCGCCGTCCAGGGCCGCAGCCTCGAGCATCTCCTTCGAGACGCCGAGGAGCCCGGCGAGCACGGTGACCGCCACGAAGGGGAACCCGTGGTGGACGACGTTGAGCAGCACGATCGCGTAGAACGACCACTGGTTCGTGAACCAGTTGACCGAGCCGTCGATGAGGCCCAGATCCTTGAGCACGGTGTTGAAGATGCCGCGATCGGCGTCGAAGATGAACGTCCAGACGTACGTGCCGGTCACCGCGGGCATGGCCCAGGCGACCATGATGCAGCTGGAGACGATGGTGCGCCACACGGTCCCGAGGCGCGCGAGCAGGAGGGCCACGAGCGTGCCGAGGGCGACCGTGGTGAAGACCGCGACGGCGGCGAAGCCGACGGTGTTCGGGAGGACGACGGTCCACAGCGTCGGGTTAGTGAGCGCCTCGCCGTAGTTCTCGAGGCCGATGAAGTTGGTCTTGCCGGTGTTGATCTCGCGCAGGCCGTAGTCCTGCAGGGAGTACAGGAACACCTGCACGAGCGGCCACAGCATGAGGACCGCGAGGATGATCAGGCCCGGGGCGAGCAGGAGCCAGGGCCGGGCCGTGACCCAGCTCAGCTTCCGCTTGCGCGACGGGCCGCCGGCCGCGGATCCGGAGCGTCGCTCCGTCTCCGCGGCCGGCAGGGGTGCGTGCACCGTCGTCATGGAGTGTCAGACCCTCACTGGTTGAGCAGGTCGGTCATCTCCTTGGCGGCGTCCTTCGTCGCGGTCGCGACGTCCTTCTGCCCGCTGAGGATGGCCTGCATCATCGAGTTGGTGGTCTTCTTGGCCTGGACGGCGCCGAAGTTCGGCGTCACCGGGACGGATCCGCCGCCCTCGACCATCTGCTGCGCGAAGGGCGCGACGAGCGGGTCGGTCGACTTCAGCGCCTCCGCCATGGCGGACTGGACGCCGGGGAAGTAGCCGGTCTCGTCAGCCCACTTCTCGGCGAACTCGCCCGTGGTCATGAGCTTGACGAACTCCCAGGCGAGGTCCGGCTCCTTGGTGGTGTTGAAGATCGACAGGTGCGAGCCGCCGAGCACGGAGGGCGCGATGCCGCCGTCCTTGCCGGGGATGACCGCGGCGCCGATCTTGCCCTCGAGGTCCGGGTTGGCCTCGAGGATCTTGTTCGGAGTCCAGGAGCCCGACAGCATCATGGCCACGTTGCCTTGGTTAAAGGCGTCGAGGAGATCCGTCTCCTTCCACGTCGTCGCACCGGCGGAGCTGAAGCCGTGCTTCACCGCCAGGTCGGTGTAGAACTGGATGCCTTCCTGGGACTCCTTGCTGTCCATCTCGCTCGTCCAGGTGTCGCCCTTCTTCGTGGCGATCTCGCCGCCGGCGCCCCAGACCCACGGGTAGACCTGGAACTCGGCGTCCCCGGGGACCGGGAAGGGGAGCATGTCGGGCTTGGCGGCCTTGATCGCCTCGCCGGCCTTGACGATGTCGTCCCAGCTCTCCGGCGCCTTCAGCCCCAGCTCCTCGAACACGTCGGTGCGGTAGACGATCGAGCGCACGCCCGCGTACCAGGGCATGCCGTAGAGCGCCTCGTCGTAGGTGCCGGCCACGGCCAGGCCCTCGACCAGGTCGTCCTTGAGGCCCTTGTCGGCGCCGACGTAGTCGTCGAGCTCCAGGAGCGCGCCGGCGTCGGCGAACTCGGCGGTCCAGGTGGTGCCGGTCTCGGCGATGTCCGGGGTCGTCCCGCCCGCGATGGAGGTCACGAAGCGGTCGTGGGCGTCGGCCCACTGCACCTCCTCGATGGTGACCTCGGCGCCGGTCTCCTTCGTGAACTCCTCCGACACGGCGTCGTAGAACGCGGACGCGTCGGGGTTGGTGCCCTTCATGATCCAGACGGTCAGGGTCTTGCCCTTGCCGTCCACCGGGCCGCCGTCGCCACCGGCCGAGGGGGTGCTGCCACCGGAGCAGGCGGCCAGGCCCAGGGTGGCCGCGGCGCCGAGCGCCACGAGGGGAAGAATACGCTTCTTCATTCGGGGAATCTCCTCTTTGAAACTGCCTGGGCGTCGTCGGATGCGACCGCCAGTAGGAAAAAGTATCCACGATGAACAAATTCCCTGCAAGTTGCTTCCAGAGTCGTGATCGAGCCGTGATGTGGCGGCAGAACGGGCGACAAACACGATCGCACGAGCGAGCGCCACCCCCCACGCGAGAACCAACCAGCTCGTCCCAGGCCCAAGGCAGATCCGGCGCTCTGGCGCGCGTCCTTGTTACTGACCCACCGAGTGACCGTCGCCGGTGGGCGCCCGCTCGTCGCACCGACTCCATGAACACATGCCCCCTACAAACAGTCGGGGGGGGGGGGGGGGGGGCGGCGGCGCGCCCGTCGGCGCGTGATGCGACGACGCCGGTGACGATGACGGCGTCCGCGCGACAGCGGCGCTAGTGTGAGCGCACACGGCGTCTATCGCGCCGTGACCTCGCATTCAAGAAAGGCGTATCGTGCGATTCCTCGATGCCGTCACCACCGCGTACGAATACCAGGGATTCTGGGGATCCTTCTGGGACATCATCTGGTGGTTCCTCTGGATCTTCTTCTTCGTCGTCTACCTTTTCGCGCTGTTCGCCGTGATCGGCGACCTGTTCCGCGACCGCAACCTGAACGGCTGGCTCAAGGCGCTGTGGATCATCTTCCTGATCTTCGTGCCGTTCCTGACGCTGCTGGTCTACCTGATCGCCCGCGGCAAGGGCATGGCCGAGCGCGGCGCGCGGGAGGCGGGCGAGCTGCAGAAGGCGCAGGACGCCTACATCAAGTCCGTCGCCGGCGGCTCCGCGGCGAGCCCGGCCGACGAGATCGCGAAGGCGAAGGCGCTCCTGGACGCCGGCACCATCACGCAGGCCGAGTACGACGCTCTGAAGGCCAGGGCACTCGCCTGATCCGCCTCGCGCGGAGCGCGTGATCCTCGCAGAGACGGGAGCGCCCCCGTCCGCCTAAGGGTGGACGGGGGCGCTTCCCGTTGCGCGTGCGACGATGCGGGCCACCATGTCGTCCGCGGTGGTGTTCTCGCCGGGGACGTTCGGCTTGCCGAGCCCGTGGTAGTCGCTGGATCCTGTCACGATGAGGTCGCGCTCGCGGCACAGCGCGCGGAGCGTCCCGAGCGCGGGCTCGCGGTTCTCGCGGTGGCCGAGCTCGAACCCGGCGAGGCCGGCGCCGAGCATCCGCTCCAGCAGCGGCATCGGCAGCAGGCCCGCCCTGCCGGCCGGGTGGGCGATGACCGGCACTCCCCCGGCGCCCACGACGAGTCTGACGGCGGTCACCGGATCGGGGGCGTACAGGGCGACGTAGTAGTCGCCGCGCGGGCTCAGGATCCCCGAGAACGCCTCTGCGCGGTCGCGCACGAAGCCGCGCGCCACCAGCGCGTCGGCGATGTGCGGGCGCCCGACGGTCGCGCCGTCGGTGGTCTGGGCGAGGATGTCGTCCCACACCAGGTCGTAGTCCCGCGCGATGCGGTCGGCCATCAGGCGGGCGCGGTCTAGCCGCGACGACCGGATGCGGGTGGTCTCCGCTCGCAGCGCGGGCTCGTCCGGGTCGGGAAGGTACGCGAGCACGTGCACGCTGCGCCATTCGTGGCGTGCCGACAGCTCCATCCCTGGGATGAAGCTCATGCCGAGGGATGCCGCCGCCTCGGCCGCCTCCGCCCATCCTGACGTCGTGTCGTGGTCGGTCAGCGCCGCCGTGCGCACGCCGTGGCGGTGCGCCGACGCCATGACCTCGGCGGGCGGCTGGGTGCCGTCCGAGTGCGCGGAATGCAGGTGCAGGTCGCTCGGCCCTTCGAAGCGCTGCGGTCCCGGCATCCTCCGAGCGTAGCGCGGCGGCGCGCGGCGATCGGATGCGCATGTCGCGCGCCACGCCCCGGGTGCTGACGGATCTCCCAGGCTGCTCGCATAGGCTCGCGGTCGTGCTTCGCCTGCTCGGGATCCTCTTCACCGTGCTGTGCGCCATCGGTGCGGCGGTGCTGACGTGGCCGGCGTTCTTCCGCGTCGAGCGGGTCTTCCCGATCGCGCAGATCGTCTCGTTCCGCGGCGTCCTCGCCGGCGTCTTCATCGCGGCCGCCGTGGTCGCGCTGCTGCTGGCCATCGCCCGTCCGATCCGGGCGCTCGCACTCTCGATCGCCGTCGTCGCGGGTGTCGCGGCCGTGGCGAACCTGGGCGTGATCGCAGCCCGCGGAGGCCTCGGCACCGACCCGCTGCCGGTGAAGACCGAGACGAGCGTCCGCGTCATGACGTGGAACACCGCGGGCCCGGCCACGGCGCCCGAGACGATCGCGAAGATCGCCGTGGCGATGGATGCCGACATCGTGGCGCTTCCCGAGACGACCATCGAGACGGGCGAGCGGGTCGCCATCGCGATGCGCGATCTCGGGCACCGGATGTGGGCGCACCACGCGGAGGACCCGTCCACGGAATGGGATGCCGGATCCACGACGCTGCTGATCTCCCCCGAGATGGGCGACTACGCCGTCATCGAATCGTCGCAGAACGGCACCAGCAACACCTCGACGGTGCCGAGCGCCGTCGCGATGCCGGTGTCGGGACAGGGGCCCATCGTCGTGGCCGTCCACGCCGTGGCTCCGCGGCAGAGCTACATGCAGAGCTGGCGGGACGACCTGCAGTGGCTCGCCGACCAGTGCGTCGACGGCGACGTCATCATGGCCGGCGACTTCAACGCCACGGTCGACCACATGTCGGGCCTCGGCATCGACGGAGGCACGCTCGGCCATTGCACCGACGCCGCGGTCGAGACCGGCAACGGCGCGCTGGGCACGTGGTCGTCCAGCGTCCCGGCCATCCTCGGCGCGCCGATCGACCACGTCATGGCGACCGACCGGTGGCGCCCATCGGGCTCGCTCGTGCTGCGCGCGATGGACGGCTCGGGGTCGGACCATCGCCCCCTGATCGTGCAGTACGAGCCCGCCGGCTGAGCCTGCCGCGGGTGTTCGCGCCCGTGCGAGACTGGACGCATGAGCAGCGCAGCCGACGACACGGCCACCCCCGCGACGCAGCCCTCGACGAGCACCAATCGCCGCCAGCCGTTCGGTCAGGGCTTCCTCGACACCATCTCCACCGGATGGGCCGAACGGCCGGACTCCGCACCGCCCGCGCGCGTCCAGGCGCCCTTCGCCGCAGCCCGCCGCGACGCGGTGTCGGCGGCCTTCCCGGGCCGACGACTGGTGATCCCGGCCGGCGAGCTGAAGCAGCGCAGCAACGACACCGACTACCCGTTCCGCGCGCACTCCGCCTTCTCGCATCTGACGGGGTGGGCCTCGGACTCGGAGCCCGGCGCGGTGCTGGTGTTCGAGCCGCGCTCGGGCGGCGGGCACGACGTCACGCTGCACTTCCGCGAGCGCGCCGATCGCACGACGAGCGAGTTCTACTCGGATGCCTCGATCGGCGAGTTCTGGATCGGGCCGAGGCCCGCCCTGTCGGGCGTGGCCGCCGACCTCGGCCTTCCGACGGCCCACATCGACGACTTCGAGGAGCGCGACGGCGACCTCGTGGTCGGCGAGCACGACGAGCTCACGCGCTTCGTCTCGGAGCTGCGCCTCATCAAGGACGCGTACGAGATCGGTCAGATGGAGCTCGCGGTTCAGGTCACCGCGGACGGCTTCGACGACATCGTCGCGAACCTGCCGGCGATCGTCGACCACCCGCGCGGCGAGCGCGTCGTGGAGGGCGTCTTCCACCGGCGCGCCCGCAGCGACGGCAACGCGGTCGGCTATGACACGATCGCGGCTTCGGGCCCGCACGCCTGCTACCTCCACTGGACGCGCAACGACGGCGCGGTGGTCCCCGGGGATCTGATCCTGATCGACGCCGGCGTCGAGGTCGACAGCCTCTACACCGCCGACATCACGCGGACCCTGCCGGTGAGCGGACGCTTCACCGAGGTGCAGCGCCGGGTGTACGAGACCGTGCGCGAGGCCGCCGACGCGGCGTTCGCCGCCGCGCGGCCCGGTGTGCGCTTCCGGTCGATCCACGAGGCGGCGATGCAGGTCATCGCGGCGCGAGTGGCCGAGTGGGGCCTGCTGCCGGTCAGCGCGGCAGAGGCGCTCGACGCCGACGCGGGGGGCCACCACCGCCGCTACATGGTCCACGGCACGAGCCACCACCTCGGCATCGATGTGCACGACTGCGCGCAGGCGCGGCGCGACATGTACTACGACGGGCTCCTGGAGCCCGGCATGGTGTTCACGATCGAGCCGGGACTGTACTTCCAGATCGACGACCTCACCGTCCCCGAGGAGTACCGGGGCATCGGCGTGCGCATCGAGGACGACATCCTCATGACCGAGAACGGCCCCGTGAACCTGTCGTCGGCGATCCCCCGCACCGCCGACGAGGTCGAGGCCTGGATCGCGCGCGGCAGCCGCTGACGTGTCCTTCACGCCTCCCCCGTCGTTCACGACGCGCCCGACCCTCACCGGCACGTTCGGCATGTCGGCCTCGACGCACTGGCTCGCGACGGCGACGTCCCAGGCGGTGCTGGAGCGCGGCGGCAATGCGTTCGACGCGTCCGTCGCCGCGGCCTTCGTGCTGCACGTCGTCGAGCCTCATCTCAACGGGCCCGGCGGGGACCTCGTCGGCATCTTCCAGACCGCCGACGCGGCCGCGCCGACGGTTCTCATGGGTCAGGGCCCCGCTCCCGAGGCGGCGACCATCGACCACTACCGAGCGCAGGGCCTCGACCTCGTGCCGGGCGCCGGCGGCCTGGCCGCGGCGGTGCCGGGCGCCGTCGACGCGTGGCTCCTGCTGCTGCGCGACCACGGCACGTCGGAGCTGGCCGACGTGCTCGCGTACGCGATCGGCTACGCCCGCGACGGCCACCCCCTGGTCGCCGGCGCCGCGGCGACGATCGCGCGGGTTGCAGAGCTGTTCCGCGACGACTGGCCGACCTCCGCCGCCCTCTGGCTGTCCGACGGCGAGCCTCCTGCGGCCGGGGAGATTGTGCGCAACCCCGCCTACGCCGAGGTGCTGGACACCCTCGTCCACGCGTCCTGCACCGTGCGCGACGACGGACCTGTGGGCCGCGCGGCGCGCATCGACGCCGCGCGCCGGGAGTGGAAGACGGGATCCGTCGCCCACGAGGCATCCGCGTTCCTCGCGCAGCCGCACCGCCACTCGGACGGCGGCGCGCACGCGGCCGTCATCACCGCCGACGACTTCGCCGCGTTCGATGCGGCGTACGAGCCTGCGCTGACGCGCGAGTTCCGAGGGCGCACGGTCGCGAAGGCCGGTGCGTGGACGCAGGGCCCGGCGCTGCTGCAGACGCTCGGCCTGCTGGAGCCCCTCGCGGACGAGCTGCTCGACCCGTCGCAGGAGGAGGGCGCCCACACGATCCTCGAGGCGCAGAAGCTCGCGCTGGCCGACCGCGACGCCTGGTTCGGCGACGACGACGTCGACCTCGAGGCGCTGCTGTCCGCGGACTACCTCGCCGAGCGCCGCGCCCTCATCGCGGGCACCGCGTCGGCGGAGTTCCGGCCAGGGTCGCCCGCGGGCGGCACCCCGTTCCGCCCCCCGCTGCGCGAGACGTACGACGCGCCCGCGGTCGGCACCGGCGAGCCCACGGTGCCCCCCGGCGAGGCCCGCGTGGCGGCGTCGGGCGAGACCCGCGGCGACACCTGCCACCTCGATGTCATCGACCGCTGGGGCAACATCGTCTCCGCCACGCCCTCGGGAGGCTGGCTGCAGTCCTCGCCGACCATCCCGGCGCTCGGCTTCTGCCTGGGCACCCGCCTGCAGATGACGTGGCTCCAGCCGGGGCATCCGTCGTCCCTCATGCCGGGCCGGCGACCGCGCACGACCCTCACGCCGACGCTCGTGCTGCGCGACGGGGCGCCGGAGTTCGCGATCGGCTCGCCGGGCGGCGACCAGCAGGATCAGTGGCAGCTGCTGGCGCTGCTGCGCATCATCGTGGGCGGCTACGCGCCACAGCAGGCGATCGATGCGCCGGCGCTGCACACGACCGCGATGCCGGAGTCGTTCTGGCCCCGCACGTGGACGCCCGCCGGCGCCGTGGCCGAAGCCCGCCTGGGCGATGCCGTGATCGAGGGCCTCGAGCGTCGCGGTCACCGCGTCACGCGCGCGGGAGACTGGGCGCTCGGTCGCGTCTCCGCCGTCGGGAGGGATGCCCGCACGGGTGTGCTGTGGGCCGCCGCCAACCCGCGGGGCATGCAGGGCTACGCGGCCGGCCGCTAGCAGGCCACGCGGCGGGATGCGTCAGGCAGCTCGCACCCGCACCGGCGGGCCGACATACCGCGCGGACGGCCGGATGATCTTCGGATCGGCTGACTGCTCGAGGATGTGCGCCGTCCACCCGATCGTGCGGGCGAAGGCGAACGTCGGGGTGAACATCGACCGCGGCAGTCCGCACTGCTCCATCACGAGAGCGGCCCAGAACTCCACGTTGGTGTGCAGCGCGCGTCCCGGCTTCGCCGCGGCGAGCAATCGTTCCGCGGTCTCCTCGAACCGCAGCGCCAGCTCGACGCGAGCACCGCCCCGCCGCTTCGCGATCCGCTTCATCAGCTCCGCCCGCGGGTCGGACGTCCGGTACACGGCGTGCCCGAACCCCATCAGCCGGCGGCCGGCGGCGAGCTCCCCGCGGATCCAGGGCTCGATGCGCTCCGCCGTGCCGACCGCGTCGAGTCCGTCCAGGGCGCGGGACGGCGCACCGCCGTGCAGCGGCCCCGTCAGCGCGCCGAGGGCACCCACGAGGCAGGAAGCGGCATCCGCTCCCGTCGACGCGATCACCCGAGCCGTGAACGTGGAGGCGTTGAAGCCGTGGTCCATCACGGAGATCAGGTAGGCCGTCAGCGCCGCCTCGCTCTCGGCGTCCGCAACGGTGCCCGTCACCTGGTGCAGGTAGTCGGCGACGAGGCCCCGGCCGGAAAGCGGCGGCAGCGGCTGCTGCCCGTTCCGCCTGCGCCACAGCGCGCCGACGATGACGGGCGTCGAGGCGGCGAGCTCGATCGCGTCGATCAGGCGCTCGTCGGCGGTCAGGTCGTAGAGAGGACGGATGCCGCGCCGCGCGGCCAGCAGCGACCACACCGCCGCGAGCCCTGCCATCACCTCCGGTGTCGCCGCGGACACGGCGTCGACGGCGGCGGCGACGTCGTCCGCGCACCGGGTCCTGGCGGCCTGGACCCGACGCGCGAACGCACCGCGGGAGGCATCCGTCGCGTCCTCTCCGGTGACGAGCAGCTGCCAGGCATCCTCGAAGTCGGCGGCCTCGGCAAGCTCGATCGCGGAGCGGTCACGGTACTGCAGCAGTCCCTCGGCGCCGCGCACATCGCTCACCGCCGTCTCGGCGACGATGACACCCGCCAGGCCCCGGGGTGCGTCGATCGCGGCCGATGGCGTCGTCGTGGTCATGTCGTCTCCTTCCCTCGGGCGGGCGCCGTGCCGGCGAGCCGCTACACTCAGGGTCGGACTTGATTCCGTTTTCGTCAATCTTGATCGGATCAATATCGATGAACGCCCTGCCACGGCTCTCGGCCGCCGAGGCGGCCGCGCGCCTCGGGGTCAAGCCCGAGTCGCTCTACGCGTACGTCTCACGCGGCCTGCTGTCGCGGGAGCGCGACGCGACCGGCTCGTGGTTCGATCCCCTCGAGGTGGAGGCGTTCGCAGGCCGGCGGCGCCGCTCCCCCGCACCGCCCTCCGGCGGGGCGGCGGCCGGGACCCCGCTCATGGTGCTGGACACGCGGCTCGCCCACGTGGAGGACGACGCGCTGCACTACCGCGAGCGCTCGGCGACGCGCCTTGCACGCGAGCAGTCGTTCGAGGACGTCGTCTGCTGGCTGTGGGGCATCCGCACGCCGCGCCCGCCGGATGCCGACGACGTCCAGGTCGCGCGCCGCACGATCGCGGCGCTCGGCGACGCCAGCCGTCCCCTCGACCGGCTGGCGGCGGGGGTGACCGCGCTGGCGGTGACCGACCCGCTGCGCGACGATCCGGCGCCGGAGCAGCTCGCGCGCATCGGGGCACGGCTGGTGACGGGGCTCCCCGCGGCGCTCCTTTCCGAGGGCGCACCCGGCGCGGTCGCGCCGACGCTGTGGCGCGCGCTCGGCGGCCGCGACGACGCCGACGGCATCCACCTGCTCGACGCGGCACTGATCCTCGTGATCGACCACGACCTGGCGCTGTCGACGCTCGCGGGCCGTGTCGCGGCGTCCGCGCGCGCGTCGGGCTACGCGGTCGTGACGGCCGCGCTCGGTGCGTTCGACGCGCCGCTGCACGGCACGGCGAGCCGCTCGGCGTTCCGGCTCCTGCGCGCCGTCCGGGACGGCCAGGCGCCGGCACCGGCGATCGCGCGCGCGGTCCGCGATGGCGGGCGCGGCATCCCCGGCTTCGGCCAGTCGCTCTATGCCGGGGCCGACATGCGGGCGCGGCTGATGCTCGAACTGCTCCGGGAGGCGCCGCAGAGCGCCGACGTGATGGCGGCGGTCGACGCCGTCACGGAGGAGGTGGCCCGGCGCACCGACACCCGCCCGAACCTCGATCTGGCGCTGGCGGCGCTCACCCTCTGGGCGGGCATGACCGAAGACGCCGGCGCCGTCGTGTTCGCCGTCGGGCGCATCGCGGGGTGGATCTCCCACGCGGTGGACGAATACGACGAGCGACCCATGCGGCTGCGCCCCCGCGGGCGCTACGTGGGTCCGCCCGCGGAGTGAGCCGCGCGGAGCCACGCGACGATCGGCGGGACCAGCTCGGCGGCGACCTCGGCGGGCGGCCGCTTGCGGCCCTTCACCTCGAACGAGTGGCCGCCGCCCTCGATCCACGAGATCTCGGCCGACCGGCACGAGGCGACGGCCCCTTCGAGCTGCTCGTGCGGATCGATGAACGGGTCGTTCGAGCCCGCCACGAAGAGCTGCGGCTGCGGCACGTCGGGCAGGTGCGCCACGCGGGCCTTGTCGGGGCTGCCGGGCGGATGGAGCGGATACCCGAGGTACACCAGGGCGGCCGGGTCGATCGCGCCCTCTGCGGCCGCCATCGATGCCATCCGCCCGCCGTACGACTTGCCGATCGCGAACACCGGCGCGCCCGCTGCGCGGTCGGTCAGCTCGGCGTGCACCGCCCGCCACGTCGCGACCGCATGGGCGGCCGGCCCCGGCATCCGTCGCCCCGCCTGGACGTAGGGGAAGTTGAACCGCAGCGTCGCGACGCCCGCCTCGGCCAGCGCGTCGGCGAAGCCCAGGAGGAAGGGATGCCGGTACCCGGCGCCCGCCCCGTGGGCGAGGGCGGCGTAAGCCCACGCCGAGGGCGGCGCGACCAGGTCGGCCGAGACCTCGACCCGCCCGCTCGGCAGCTCGACCGGGACGGTCGCGGGGGCCGACGCCGTCACGGTGTCACGGGCGGTCCGCGCGGTCGTCGGCGGCGACGTCCGGCGCCTGCTCGGGCGCGGCGTCGTCGTCCGCGTCCCCGGTCCGCTCGGGAGGCGCCGCCAGCCGCTCGCCGTACTTGGGCGGCTCGTCGGCGGGCGTCGGTGCGGATGCCGGTGCGGGTGCCGGGGCCGGTGCCGGTGCGGATGCCGCGGCCGCCGGGATCGTCGTCGGCGCGGAGGACTGCGGACCGAGGACCTGACGGGCGCGGCTCACACTGCCGTCGGTGACGGTGACCTCGTAGTGGTCGGCGACGACCTGCATCACCGACGCGAAGTCCCGGCGGCGGCGCACGAAGGAATACGCCACGAGGCTCATCAGCATGCCGATCGCGATGCCGACGAACAGCACTCCCACGAACGCCTGGATCGGCACCGACGGCGAGCCGATCACGAGGATCGCGGAGAACAGCAGACCCAGGAGCAGTCCGTTGACGGCGCCCGACCGGGCGGCGGAGGCATACCCGAGACGACCTGTGATCCGCTCGATGGAACGCAGACCCTGACCGACGATCGCGATCTCGCGGGCCGGGATCTCGGCGGCGATGAGGGACGACACCGCCTTCTGCGCCGCCTCGTACGTCGGGAAGCTCGCCACCGTCTGTCCGACGGCGTCCGAGCCCTTCAGGGGACGGCCTCCCATGATGGTCATCTCCCCATCCTCCCACGGCACGCGGACTACGCTGAGACGTGTGAGTACGCAGAGGGTTTTCGTCGCGCGCCTGTCCGGGTGCTCGGTCTTCGACCCCGCCGGCGACCGCCTCGGCAAGGTCCGCGACGTCGTCGTCATCTATCGCAAGGACGATCCGCCGCGCGTCATCGGACTCGTGGTCGAGATCCCCGGCCGGCGCCACGTGTTCGTCTCGATCGGGCGCGTCACCTCGATCGCCACCGGGCAGGTCATCACCACCGGCCTGATCAACGTGCGTCGCTTCCAGCAGCGCGGCGGCGAGGTCCGCGTCATGGCCGAGATGCTCGGCCGCAAGGTGTTCTTCGCCGACGGGTCCGGCACCGCCGTCATCGAGGACGTCGCCATCGAGCGCAACCGCCTGGGCGAGTGGGACGTCGGCCAGCTCTTCCTCCGCAAGCCCAAGACGAGCGCCTCCCCCTTCGCCAAGGGCGCAACGACGTTCGCCAACTGGGATGCGGTGCGCGAGAGCCAGGTGCCCGGCGAGACGCAGTCCGCCGAGCAGCTGGTCGCCACCTACTCCGAGCTGCGCCCGGCCGATCTCGCGAACACCCTTCTCGACCTGCCCGAGGAGAGGCTCCTCGAGGTCGTCGAGGAGCTCCCCGACGACCGTCTCGCCGACGCGCTCGAGGAGATGCCCGAGGAGGAGCAGGTGCACATCCTCGAGGCGCTGGACGACGAGCGCGCCGCCGACATCCTCGATGCGATGGAGCCCGACGACGCCGCCGACGTGCTCGGTCAGCTCCCCGAGGATCAGCGCGAGGAGCTGCTGGAGCTGATGGAGCCCGAGGAGGCGGAGGATGTCCGCGCGCTCCTGAAGTACGGTCCCGACACGGCGGGCGGCCTCATGACGAGCGAGCCCATCGTGCTCTCCGCCGACGCCACCATCGCCGAGGCGCTCGCCCTGATCCGTCGGCACGAGCTGCACCCCGCTCTTGCCGCGGCCGTGTTCGTGACGCTTCCGCCGTACGAGACGCCGACCGGCCGGCTGCTGGGCACCGTGCACTTCCAGCGGATGCTGCGCTATCCGCCGCACGAGCGGCTCGGCGCGATCATCGACGACACGCTGGACCCGGTGCCTGCCACCGCCTCGGCCGCGGAGGTCGCGCGCCTTCTCGCTTCGTACAACCTGGTGTCGCTCCCCGTCGTCGATCCCGCGCATCGCCTCGTCGGCGCGATCAGCGTCGACGACGTGCTGGACTACCTGCTGCCCGAGGACTGGCGGTCGCACGATGCCGATGAGAGCGGACGCCCGGCAGCGGTACCCGCGCCGGCCACGACCCCGCGCGCTCAGCCCGGAGGCGGCCCCCGCGACGGGAGGAGGCGCTGATGGCACGTGCGACCCGTCAGCCGGCACTCGACGCGCCGCGCGGCCGCTCCGGCATGCTGCAGCGCACGCCGCAGCAGTCCAGCGATCGCTTCGGGCGCTTCTCGGAGGCGTTCGCCCGGGCCATGGGGACCTCGGGGTTCCTCATCGGCATGACGATCTTCGTGATCGTCTGGCTCGCCTGGAACACCTTCGCCCCGCGGGAGCTGCAGTTCGACCCGCGTGAGTACAACTACACCCTGCTGACGCTGATCCTGTCGCTGCAGGCCTCGTACGCCGCGCCGCTCATCCTGCTCGCGCAGAACCGCCAGGACGACCGCGACCGCGTGCAGATCGAGCAGGATCGCCAGCGCGCCGAGCGCAACCTCGCCGACACCGAGTACCTGGCGCGCGAGGTGGTCGCCCTGCGCATGGCCGTCAACGACTTCGCCGATCAGGTCGTGACCCGCGACGTGCTGCGCAGCGAGCTGCGCACGCTCCTGGAGAAGCTCGACGCCACCCCCGAGGCCCAGGACGGCACGCACCGATGAGCGCGGTGCCCGCGGACGCCGTCCGCACGGCGGTCGGCGCCGTCCTCGACCCGGAGCTGCGCCGGCCCATCGGGGAGCTCGACATGGTGCGCGACATCTCCGTCGACGCGGGCGTGGCCCACGTGGCGATCGCGCTGACGATCGTCGGGTGCCCCGCCGCAGACCGCATCGCCACGGATGTGCGCACCGCCGCGGCATCCGTTCCCGGCATCACGGACGTGGCGCTGGAGGTGGGGGTGATGACCCCGGCCGAGCGGCACGCCCTGACCGAACGCCTCCGCGGCGGACGGGGTCGCCAGATGCCGTTCGGCCCCGGCTCGCTCACCCGCGTCATCGCGGTCACGAGCGGGAAGGGGGGCGTCGGCAAGTCCACCGTCACCGCCAATCTGGCCGTCGCCCTCGCCGCACGCGGACTCGCGGTCGGCCTCATCGACGCCGACGTGCACGGGTTCTCGATCCCGGGTCAGCTCGGCCTGGTCGGCCCCGACGGGTCCGTGCCGCAGCCCACCCGCGTCGACGACCTGATGCTGCCGCCGGTCGCCCACGGCGTGAAGACGATCTCCATCGGCATGTTCCTGCGCCGGAGCGGCGGCGACTCCCCGCTCGGCGCGGTCGCGTGGCGCGGGCCGATGCTGCACCGGACGGTGCAGCAGTTCCTCACCGACGTCTTCTTCGGCGACCTCGACGTGCTGCTGCTGGACATGCCGCCGGGCACCGGCGACGTTGCGATCTCCGTCGGACAGCTGCTTCCGAACGCCGAGGTGCTGGTGGTCACGACGCCGCAGACCGCGGCCTCCGATGTCGCGGTACGCAGCGGGCTGGTCGCGCGGCAGACCGGGCAGCGGGTCATCGGCGTGGTCGAGAACATGGCGGCGATGACGCTCCCCGACGGGACGGTGCTCGACCTGTTCGGCCACGGTGGCGGCGCGGCCGTGGCCGAGGCCCTGTCCGGGTCCGGGTCCGAGGTCCCGCTGCTGGCCTCCGTGCCGCTGAGCCCCGTGGTCCGCGCCGACGCCGATGCCGGCGTTCCCGCGGTCCTCGCGCATCCGGACGATCCGGCCGCGCGCGCCATCGCCGACATCGCCGCCGCGCTCGCCCGGTTCCCCAGAGGCCTGCCGGGCCGCTCCCTCCCCTTCCGTCCGCGCTGACGCGGCCGGCCGATCAGGTGGCTTCGCTGTCGAAGGGCGTCGGGCCGTCGTCGGGGCCGCGGAAGGGCGATCGCACGGGCGTCGTGGGCGGCACCGGTGCCGCCGCCTGGGTGCGCACGGTCTGCACCGGAGCGTCGTCGAGCAGCGCCTCGCGGATGATGCGCCGCGGATCGTACTGGCGGGGGTCGAGCGTGCGCCAGTCGACGTCGTCGAAGTCCTCGCCCATCTCGTCTTTCACGCGGGTCTTGGCCGTCGACACCCACTCCCGCGCCCGCCTGGTGAACTGCGCGAGCGACTCCGCGTAGCGCGGCAGCCGCTCCGGCCCGATGATGAGTGCCGCGACGAGTCCGATCAGCAGGAGCTTCTCGATCGTGAGGCCGAAGATCATGAGATCAGGTTACCGCCGCGCCTGTGCGGCCAGCGCCACGGCGCCGCGTAGGCTGGCGGCGGAGGGATGCCGATGGGAGAGCACGACGCGAACCAGCGGTTCGTCGACGAGGTGACGAACGAGCCGGATCACATCGCCCGGGCCCGCGCGCACGCGCTGGAGCTCGGTGCGGCGCCGATCAGTCCCGCGATCGGGGCCCAGTGCGCCGTCATCGCCGCCGTCTCGCAGGCGCTCAACATCGTCGAGATCGGCACCGGCGCCGGCGTCTCGGGGCTGTGGCTGCTCCGCGGCTCCCCACGCGCCACTCTCACCACGATCGACAAGGAGCCCGAGCACCTCGGCGCGGCCCGCCAGGCGTTCGCCGAGGCGCGCATCCCGCCGGCACGCGCTCGCTTCATCACCGGCCGCGCCGCGGAGGTCCTCCCCCGCATGAATGAGGCGTCCTACGACATCGTCCTCGTCGATGCCGACCCCGACGGGGTGATCGAGTACGTCGAGCACGGCCTGCGACTCGTCCGTGCCGGCGGGACCGTCCTGGTCCCCCGCGTGCTCGCAGGAGGAGCGGTCGCCGACCCCGTGCGGAGGGATCCGGTGACCTCCGCCTACCGCTCGCTGATCCAGGAGACGCAGAGCTCCCCCGCGGTCATCGGCGCCCTCTCCATCACCGGCGAGGGGCTGCTGCAGCTCACCACCGTGCCGACGACCTAGACGAGCCGGACAGACGCGAACGGCCGGTCCTCTCGGACCGGCCGTTCGCGCATTGCTTCTCAAGCGGCGTTGACGACGCCCCCCAGGACGTCGTAGAGCTCCTTGGCCTCAGCGTCGTTCACCGAGACGACCAGACGACCGCCTCCCTCGAGCGGCACGCGCACGATGATGAGTCGACCCTCCTTCACGGCCTCCATCGGCCCGTCTCCGGTTCTCGGCTTCATGGCTGCCATTGCGGCTCCTTTTCATCGATGGTCTGCGCCTCAAGTTTATCGTGAGGCATGAGTGAACGGGCACGCCTGGGGAAAGCGGCATCCGTCGTCCCCGGTCACGGCACCTGCCACGTGTGGTTGCCAAGGGCGTACATGTTGTAGATCCACCACCACTGCCCGATGAGGCACGCGAGCAGCACTCCGATGCGCCACAGCCGCGACCGCGGGACCGCGAACGCGCCCCACAGCGGCGAGAGCGGCAGCAGGAGTCGGAAGATGCTCGACTGCGGGAAGAACACCAGGAGGAGGTAGACGAGGTAGCTGGCACTCCACAGGCGCAGCTCGACACCGAGCCTGCGGACCTGGGGCAGCAGGAGGAGCGCTGCAGCGACCGCCACCACCCCGATGGCGAGAGCGGCATAGCCGAGCCAGACCGGCAGGTTCCACATCGTCCCGAACCAGAACGCCGCTCCCGACAGGAACGGCTCGAACGGCACGAACTCGGCGTCGCCGGGCACCCAGTTCCGGCGCCACGCGAGCTCGGTGGCCAGATACGCGTCGGGCACGCCGGTCACCCACCCCGCGATGACCTGCCATGCGAACCCGGCGACGGCGGCGAGCAGTCCCAGTGCGACGATGTGGACGATCTCGGGCGTGCGCAGCGGCTCGCGCGCGCGGCTCCGCCACCGCCAGATCCCGAAGAGCGCCAGGAAGAGGGAGAAGGCGAGCACCCCGGGACGCGTGAACGCCATGAGCGGGATCAGCGCGTACAGCCAGACGTAGCGCCGGCGCATCACGCACCACAGGGCGCAGAACAGCCACAGCAGGTTCAGCGCCTCGGCATAGCCGACGTGGAAGAGTGCGGCCAAGGGGCCGGCCGCGCAGAACGCGACAGCCCACAGCGCCGCCTGATCGTCCAGTCTCGGACGCAGCAGGTGATAGAGGACGACGGATGCCCCGTACCCGGCGAGCAGCGACACGATCAGGGCACCCGCCGGCCACGCTCCGAACGGGAGCGAGACGAGCTGGGCGAGCAAGGGGTACAGCGGAAGGAACGCCCAGGCGTTCTCGGCGACCTGCCCGGTGTCCGTCAACGGCAGCTCGGCGGGGTAGCCGGAGTACGCGATCAGCCAGTACCACGAGCCGTCCCAGGCCACGACCGTGTCCATGATCCCGGCGTCGGGACCCATCCGGGAGCCGAACCCCGACAGCTCGGCGGCCACGAAGAGCAGCAGGGCCGTCACGGCGCGCGCGCCGAGGTAGATCGCGGCGACGAGCACCGCCGTGCGGGCCGCGGAGCGCGGCGCTGCGCGCTGCGTCAGCTCGTGGTCAGCCACGCGCGCAGGCCCCGCTCGACCGCCTCGATCTGCGCGATCGCCACGCGCTCGTCATCGTGGTGGGCGAGGTGCGGATCACCGGGACCGTAGTTGACGGCCGGCACGCCCAGAGCGCTGAACCGCGCCACGTCGGTCCACCCGTACTTCGGACGAGGCTCTGCGCCGACAGCCCGCAGGAACTCCTGGGCGAGCGGCGCGTCGAGGCCGGGACGGGCACCGGCCGCGGCATCGACGATCTCCACGTCGAAGCCCGCGAACACGTCGCGCACGTGGCGCTCCGCCTCCGCGACGTCGCGGCTGGGGGCGAACCGGTAGTTCACCTCGACCTCGCACAGATCGGGGATCACATTGCCGGCCACGCCACCGCCGATGCGGACGGCGTTCAGGCCCTCGCGATAGACGAGTCCCTCGACCTCGACGTCGCGCGGGCGGTAGTCGGCGAGGCGCCCGAGGATCGGCGCCGCCTTGTGGATCGCGTTCTCGCCGATCCACGCGCGGGCGCTGTGCGCGCGGACGCCCGTCGTGCGCACCATCGCGCGCAGGTTCCCGTTGCACCCTCCTTCGACCTCGCCGTTGGACGGCTCGCCCAGGATCGCGAAGTCGCCGGCGAAGAGGTCGGGGCGGGTGCGCGCCAGGCGGGTGAGGCCATTGAGGTCGGCATCCACCTCCTCGTGGTCGTACCACATCCAGGTGACGTCGACCCGGGGCGCCACGAGCTCCGCAGCCAGCTTCAGCTGCACCGCGACACCGGCCTTCATGTCGACGGTGCCACGACCCCACAGGAACGGCTCACCGTCGACGGTGATGTCCTTGGTGGGGACGTTCCCGTTGATGGGGACGGTGTCGATGTGGCCGGCGACGACGGCGCGCTGCGGGCGACCGAGGTTCGTGCGGGCAACGATCGTGTCACCGTCTCGGTACACATCGAGATGGTCGAGCGGCGACACGGTGGCGAAGATCGCGTCGGCGAGAGTCCCTTCGTCACCGGAGACGCTCGGGATGTCGCAGATGGTGCGGGTGAGGTCGACAGAGGAGACGGAGAGATCGAGCGTCGGCATCCCCCGAGTCTACCGACGCGAAATAGCGCCTTAACGCGGAATGGCCACCCTGCGTTGGGTGGCCATTCCGTGTAATGGGTGTCCGGCGGTGTCCTACTCTCCCACAG
>NZ_JBAOJP010000019.1:0-56256 GCF_037083505.1 Microbacterium sp. CCNWLW41 | reverse complement strand
CCGGGGGCTGCCGCGCGTGGACGGCGGCGAGCCCTGGCCGCCCGCCGGGACCGCCGCCGCGCGGGCACAGGCCGCGTCGCAGGCTGAGCCGGCGGACGCCGCCGAGACGCCCGCCGCGGCCGTCCCGGTCGCGGCATCCGTGGCGACGGCTCCCTCCGTCCCCGACGTCTCGGTCCCGCTGCCGTTCCGTCGCACCGCGTGGCACGGGACGGCGCCGCGGGATCCGGTCCCCGCCGAGGAGCCGTCGGGTCGGCGTCGGCCCACCTGGCCCCAGGTCCTCGCGGGCCTGCTCGGCGCGGCAGGGCTGGCACTGCTGGCCGGCGCCGCCGTCGTGTTCGTCCGGGCGCTGCTGAGCATGCCGTTCATGCAGGACTTCCTCGCCGCCTTCCCCGGCGAGTACGAGCCGGGCATCCCGGTCGAGCCGGGCTTCGCCCCCTGGATCGGCTGGCAGCACTTCTTCAACATGTTCCTGATGGTCCTGATCATCCGATCCGGGCTCCGGGTGCGCACCGAGAAGCGCCCCACGGCGTTCTGGTCGCCGAGGAACGACCCGAAGGGCAAGATCAGCCTGACCCTGTGGCTGCACCAGGCGCTCGACGTGCTCTGGCTCGTCAACGGCGTGATCTTCGTCGTGCTGCTGATCGTCACGGGCCATTGGGTGCGGATCGTGCCCACGAGCTGGGAGGTCTTCCCGAACGCGCTGTCGTCGGCGCTGCAGTACGTGTCGCTCGACTGGCCGCACGAGAACGGCTGGAACAACTACAACGCACTGCAGCAGCTCGCCTACTTCGCCACCGTCTTCCTCGCCGCCCCGCTCGCTGCGATCACGGGCTTCCGGATGTCGGGGATGTGGCCCAAGAAGGCCGAGGGGCTGTCGAAGGCGTACCCGGTCGAGTGGGCCCGCGCCGTGCACTTCCCGGTGATGCTGTACTTCGTCGGCTTCATCGTCGTGCACGTGGCGCTCGTGCTGCTGACGGGGATGCTCCGCAACCTCAACCACATGTTCGCGTCGCAGGACGCGGTGACGTGGACCGGGTTCTGGGTCTTCCTCGCCTCGCTGGCCGTCATCGCGATCGGCTGGTTCGCCGCGGGGCCGCTGGTCGTCGCGCCCATCGCGAGGGTGTTCGGCAGCGTCAGCGGCCGCTGACGCCCGGGCGATACGCCGGTTCGGGGACGGCACGGGCATCCGCCGTCCCCGGGGCCGGCGCCGTTTCGGGCCTGGCCCGGCGCCGTCGTGTCCGCGTGCCGCACGCGTGACGTAACAATCGAAAGAACTCGGAAAATTACGCGAAGGTATACCGGTATGGACTGCGGATCCTTCCGGCGCCTTCAGTAGCCTTGACCGGTCATCAGGCGTCCGCACCCCGATACGGGCGCCGCGAGCCCGACGAAGTCGTCGGACGGAAGGATCTCGAGCGTGCAGATCGGAATCGTGAAGGAAGGGCCGGAGGAGGCGCGCGTCGCCGCGACCCCGGCGACGGTGGCGACACTCCGCCGGCTGGGATACGACGTGGTCGTCGAGGCCGGGGCGGGCGAGCGCTCGTCCGCTCCGGACGCGGAGTACCGCGAGGCGGGGGCCGCGATCGTGCCGGCCGCCGAGGCGTGGGCGTCCGAGGTGGTGCTGAAGATCGCGGCGCCGACCGCCGCCGAGATCGACGCGCTGGCGGACGGGGCGACGCTCGTGGCGCTGCTGTCTCCGGCTCTGCGTCCCGACCTCCTCGAGGCGCTGGCGCAGCGCGGCATCACCGCGCTCGCCCTCGACGCGGTGCCGCGCATCTCCCGCGCGCAGTCGATGGACGTGCTCAGCTCCATGGCGAACATCGCCGGGTACCGCGCCGTCGTGGAGGCCGCCCACGAGTTCGGCCGGTTCTTCACCGGCCAGGTGACCGCGGCGGGCAAGGTCCCGCCGGCCAAGGTGCTCGTCGCCGGTGCGGGCGTCGCGGGCCTCGCCGCGATCGGCGCCGCCTCCAGCCTCGGCGCGATCGTCCGCGCGACCGATCCCCGCCCCGAGGTCGCGGACCAGGTGAGCTCGATCGGCGGCACCTACCTCCCCGTCGACGTCGAGGTGGAGAAGTCGACCGACGGCTACGCCAAGGCCACGAGCGAGGACTACGACCGTCGCGCCGCCGAGATCTACACCGAGCAGGCCGCGGACGTCGACATCATCATCACCACCGCGCTCATCCCCGGCCGCCCTGCCCCGCGACTCATCACCGCGGCGGACGTCGCCCGGATGCGTCCCGGCAGCGTGATCGTCGACATGGCGGCCGCGCAGGGCGGCAACGTCGAGGGCTCCGTCGCGGGAGAACGCGTCGTCACGGACAACGGCGTGGTCATCCTCGGCTACACCGACCTCGCCTCCCGCCTGTCCGCCCAGGCGTCGCAGCTCTACGGGACGAACGTCGCGAATCTCGTGGCCCTGCTCACGCCGGGCAAGGACGGGGTCCTGACGATCGACGTCGACGACATCGTGCAGCGCTCCGTCACCGTCGTACACGACGGCGCGGTCACGTGGCCGCCGCCGCCCGTGCAGGTCGCCGCCGCCCCCGCCGCCGCGGCACCTGCGGTCGTCGAGGCGCAGCCGCAGCCGGAGAGGAAGCGGATGTCCGCGGGGCGGAGGATCGGGCTCATCGTCCTCGGGATCGCTGCGCTGTTCGCCGTCAACGCGGTCGCCCCGGCTCCGCTCCCGCAGCACTTCACCGTGCTCGTGCTCTCCGTGGTCATCGGGTTCTACGTGATCGGGAAGGTCCACCACGCGCTGCACACCCCGCTCATGTCCGTCACGAACGCCATCAGCGGTGTCATCGTGGTCGGGGCGATGCTGCAGATCATGAACCCGGACCCGGTCGTCCAGGTCCTCGCCGCGATCGCCGTGCTGGTGGCCAGCATCAACATCTTCGGAGGCTTCGCGGTCACCCGCCGAATGCTCGCCATGTTCACGAAGGGCGGCGAGAAGTGACCGTCGACGCGCTCGCCGGCGCGGCCTACATCGTCGCCGCGCTGCTGTTCATCTTGAGCCTCGCCGGGCTCAGCCGCCACGAGTCCGCCCGCGCCGGCGTCGCCTACGGCATCTCGGGCATGACGATCGCCCTGGTCGCGACCCTCGCGCTCTCCGTCGCCGGAGGATGGGGCGGGCCGGGAGCCACGCTCGGACTCGTGCTCATGATCGGCGCGGTGGCCGTGGGCGCCGCGATCGGCCTGTGGCGCGCCCGCGTCGTCGAGATGACCGGGATGCCGGAGCTCATCGCGCTGCTGCACAGCTTCGTCGGGCTCGCGGCCGTGATCGTCGGCTGGAACGGCTACCTCTCGCACGGTGAGATCGCGCCGGAGCTGGCCGGCATCCACAACGCCGAGGTCTTCATCGGCGTGTTCATCGGCGGCGTGACCTTCACCGGATCCATCGTCGCGAACCTGAAGCTCTCCGCCCGGATCTCCTCGAAGCCGCTGATGCTCCCGGGGAAGAACGTCCTCAACGTCCTCGCTCTCGTCGCCTTCCTGGCGCTGACCGTGTGGTTCGTGATCGACCAGCAGCTGTGGCTGCTCATCGCGGTCACGCTGCTGTCCTTCGCCCTGGGCTGGCACCTCGTCGCCTCCATCGGCGGCGGCGACATGCCCGTGGTCGTGTCGATGCTCAACAGCTACTCCGGCTGGGCGGCCGCGGCGGCGGGCTTCCTCCTGAACAACGACCTCCTCATCGTGACGGGCGCGCTGGTCGGATCCTCCGGTGCCTATCTCTCGTACATCATGTGCAAGGCGATGAACCGGTCGTTCCTGTCGGTGATCGCCGGCGGGTTCGGGATCGCCGCGCAGGCCGCGGGCGAGGAGGAGCAGGGCGAGCACCGCGAGATCACGGCGGAGTCCGCGGCGGAGCTGCTCGGCTCGGCGCAGACGGTCGTCATCACGCCCGGGTACGGCATGGCCGTCGCGAAGGCGCAGTACCCGGTGGCGGATCTCGTGGCCAAGCTCCGCGAGAGGGGCGTGGACGTCCGGTTCGGGATCCACCCGGTCGCCGGGCGCCTGCCGGGGCACATGAACGTGCTGCTGGCCGAGGCCAAGGTCCCCTACGACATCGTGCTCAGCATGGAGGAGATCAACGACGACCTGGCCGCGACGTCGGTCGTGCTGGTGATCGGCGCCAACGACACCGTCAACCCGGCGGCCGCGGAGGATCCGGGCAGCCCGATCGCCGGCATGCCGGTGCTGCGCGTGTGGGAGGCGGAGAACGTCATCGTGTTCAAGCGCTCGATGGCCGCGGGCTACGCGGGCGTGCAGAACCCGCTGTTCTTCCGGGACAACGCGCAGATGCTCTTCGGCGACGCGAAGGAGCGGGTCGAGGACATCATCCGCGCGCTCTGACGGGCGGGGGCCACCCCGCCGAAACCCCCTCCTGACACCGACACCCCCTCTGAGATACGGATCTCAGAGGGGGTGTCGGCGTGCAGAGGGGGTTTCGTGCTGCGAGGGATCAGCGCACGAAGCGGACCTCGGTCAGCGTCTCGCCGAGGAACGGCTCGGTGTGCGTCGCGCCGTCCAGGGCGAAGCCGTTGCGCGTGTAGAAGCGGTGCGCACGCGGGTTGTCCTCTGCCACCCAGAGGTACAGCGGCTCGTCCTTCTCCACCGCCGCGTCGAACAGGCGCTGGCCGATGCCGGTGCCGTGCCAGTTGTCGAGCAGGTAGATGAAGTACAGCTCGCGGCCGCGAGGGGCGTCCTTGTCCCGGGCGGGTCCGGAGCCGACGAAGCCGACGATCTCGCCGTTGACGAGGGCGGCGCGCATGAGGAACTCGGGGCCCTGGACGGCCCAGTGGGTCCACAGCTCGGCGAGGCGCTTGGGGGAGACGTTCTCCAGAGCGGCCTTGCTGATCAGGTGGTCGTAGGTCTCGTGCCAGCACTGCGCGTGCACGCGACCGAGGGCTTCGGCGTCCACATCTCGGACGGGCCGGACGATGACATCAGGCTGGGCTTCGGCGCTCATGCCGCGACTCTACGCGGGCGATCCGCAGAGTGGAAATCGAGCGGTCGCTCAGTGACGACGCGCGACGCCGGGGCCGTCGGGACGCGCGTCGTCACAGCGATCGCGCCTGGACGAACGAGGCGCACAGGCGGCGGATCCAGTGGTTCTCGATCAGGCCGTCGACCTCGGTGCGCCAGAGGGCGGAGATCTGGAACCGGGGCATCTGGATCGGGACGGGCGAGGCGCGCAGGTCGAGCATCTCGGCGATGCGCAGCGCCACGTGCTCGGGGATCGTCGCGATCACCGGAAGGTCCAGGAGGATCGCGCCCAGGCCGCTGAAGTGGCTGATGGTGCAGAGCGTGTTGCGCTTGTGGCCCATGGCGGCGAGCACGTCGTCCACCCACCCGCGCTGCAGGTCGTACGAGACCCGCACGTGCCGCGTCTCGATGTACTCGCGCTCGGTGAGCGGATCGGACAGCGACAGCAGCCGCGGGTTGTAGAGGCACCGGTAGTCGCCCGAGAACAGCGGCTCGGACTGGAAGTCGGAGGCCGCGTGCGCGGGGGTGGTGGTGAGCACGAGGTCGATGAGCGGGTTGTCCAGCGTCTCCCGCCAGAGGTGACTATTCGTCTGGTGAATGGCGAAGTTCACGCCCCAGTTGTGATCCACCTTCTGCCGGGCCACCCACGGCCCGAAGAGCATCTCGATGTCGTCGGACATCGCCAGATGGAAGGTCCGCGAGCTCTGCCACGGCTCGAACTCGACGTCCTCGAGGATCACGGAGGCGATCGTGCTGAGGCTCGGCCCGATGCTCAACGACAGGGAAAGAGCCTTCGCGGTGGGCGTCATCCCGGCGCGCGTCCGCTCGAACAGCGGATCGTCGAAGAGCTTGCGCAGTCGCCCCAGCGCGGCGCTCACCGCGCTCTGCGAGAGGTTCAGCTTGTAGCCGGCGCGCGTGACGCTCCCCTCCTGCATGAGGGCCTGGAAGACCACGAGGAGGTTCAGATCGACCTGGTGCAAAGCAATTCTGTTGATACCGCACATGATAAACATCTGTTTGACTGCTGATCAAGATCCTCGGAGAGTGGCGGAAGACCCGAACTCCCCCACCCGTGACCGAAGGAGATCACGCATGGATGACACCCGCACGGCGCCGGGACCCGACGCGCCCGCCTCGTCCGACACCGCACTGCTCCTCACCCTCAGCCGCCAGGACCGCACCAAGCGCATGGTGGCGGTCGGCATCGGCAACTTCATGGAGTGGTTCGACTTCGCGATCTACGGCTACTTCGCCGCCATCATCGGCGCGCAGTTCTTCCCGTCCGGCAATCCCACGGCGGAGATGCTGTCCTCCCTCGCGGTGTTCGCGGTCGGGTTCATCTCGCGGCCGTTCGGCGCGCTGATCCTCGGCCCGCTGGGCGACCGGCTCGGGCGGCGGACGGTGCTCATCATCACGGTGCTCGGGATGGGGATCATCACGGCGCTGATCGGTCTGACGCCGTCGTTCGCGACCATCGGGATCGCGGCCCCGATCATCATCGTGATCCTCCGCCTCCTGCAGGGCGGCTTCGCCGGCAGCGAGTGGACGAGCGCGGCCGCCTACATCGGCGAGAGCGCGCCGAAGCACCGCCGCGCCGTCTACGCGAGCGTCGTGACGGGCACCGCGGGCCTGGCGTTCCTCGTCGGGACGCTCACCGCGGCCGTGCTCACGGCCGCCATGCCCGAGGACGCGCTGAACTCCTGGGGGTGGCGCCTGCCCTTCCTCGCCTCGTTCCTGATGGCCGTGGTCGCCATGTACATCCGCCGCAAGCTCGTGGACACCCCCGTGTTCGAGGAGCTGGAGCGCAAGCGCGCCGAGGGCTCGGTCGAGCACACCCCGACCGGGGAGAAGGTGAAGGCGTTCGTGATGACGCTCGCGTTCGCCGGGATCTTCGGGGTCGCGCTGTACTACCTGATCACGTACATGAACAACTTCCTCTCGGGCGCGGTGGGGATGCCCCGTCTGGACGCGCTCGTCGTCTGCGGCATCGTCATGGCGATCTACGTCGCCTTCAACCCGCTCGTCGGGATCGCCGTCGACCGGCTCGGTCGTCGCCCGGTGCTGTTCACGGGCCTCATCGGCCTGATCGTCTGGAGCATCCCGGCGTTCCTGCTGATGAGCACGGGGAACCCGTGGCTCGCCGGCGTCGCGCTCGTGCCGTTCGCCCTGTTCGTGGCCTGCACGGCCGTCGTCAACAACGTGCTGCTGGTGGAGGTCTTCCCCGCCTCCATCCGTGCGACCGGATCCGCCATCGGGTACAACGTCGCCTACGCCCTGCTCGCCGGCCCGGGCCCGCTCATCGCCGCGGCCCTCGTGGCGGGGACGGGACTGCTCATCTCCCCGGCGTTCTACGTCGTGGCCGTCGCGGTCCTGGCGCTCGCGGTGCTGCTCCCGACCCTGCGGGAGACCAAGGGCATCGACATCTCCCGCGGCTGACCCGGCCGAGTCCGCGGGACGGCCCGACCCGCCGATCCCGATCCCGATCGATCCCGATCCGTTCGACCCCTGAGGAGGGCACAGACATGCAGAAGGTGGCGGTGGTCCAGGCCGCGGCGATCCCGTTCGACGCCGAGGCGTCCACGACCAAGGCCGTGGGGCTGATGGCCGAGGCGGCGGCCGCGGGAGCGACCCTCGCGGTGTTCCCCGAGGCGTTCCTCGGCGGCTACCCCAAGGGGTCGGCCTTCGGAGCGCCGGTGGGGATCCGCACGCCGGAGGGGCGCGAGCAGTACCGGCGCTATGCGGACGCCGCCGTCGCGCTGGACGGGCCCGAGATCGCGCGGCTGTGCGAGGCGTCCCGCGAGCACGGACTCGCGATCGTGATCGGCGTGATCGAGCGCGCCGGCGGGACGCTGTACTGCACTGCCGTCATGATCCACCCCGACGAGGGCGTCGCGGGCATCCACCGCAAGCTCATGCCGACGGGCGGCGAACGAGTGGTCTGGGGGTTCGGCGACGGCTCGACGCTGGACACCATGCAGACGAGCGCCGGGCGCGTGGGCACCGTCATCTGCTGGGAGAACTACATGCCGCTGCTGCGGCAGGCGATGTACGCGAAGGGCGTCGAGCTGTACTGCACGCCCACCGCGGACGACCGGCCCACCTGGGCGGCGACGATCACGCACATCGCGCTGGAGGGACGCACGCACGTGCTGTCCGCCTGCCAGTTCCTCACGCGGGACGCGTTCCCGGACGACCACCCGTTCGACGAGGAGCCCCCCGGCGGTGACATCGTGATGCGCGGCGGGAGCATGATCGTCGCCCCCTCCGGCGCCGTGCTCGCGGGACCGGTGTTCGACGAGGAGGCGATCCTCTACGCCGAGATCGATCCCGCGGACAGGACGCGCGGGCACCTCGACTTCGACGCCGTGGGCCATTACGCACGCCCGGACGTCTTCGAGCTGCGCGTGAACACCCGGGCGCAGCACGCCGTGAGCTTCGAGTGAGCCCGGCGCCCGGAGAGAGAGGAACCGCATGACGACCACGCTGTTCATCGGGCTGGGGAACATGGGCGCGCCCATGGCGATCCGGCACGCGAAGGCCTTTCCCACGACGGTGTTCGACCTGTCCGCCGAGGCGGTCGCGCACGTCGTCGCGGAGGGCGGGGCGACCGCGGTCGCCGACCCGGCGGACGCCGCGGCCGACGCCGGGACCGTGATCCTGATGCTCCCCGCGAGCCGGCACGTCGAGGCGGTGCTCACCGGGGAGGACGGCCTCCTGGGGAGGCTCGCGCCCGGAGCCCTCGTGATCGACATGGGCTCCAGCGAGCCGTCGAGCACGCGCGCGCTGGCGAAGGCCGCCGCCGAGCGGGGCATCGACTACGTCGACGCTCCCGTCTCCGGCGGGGTGGCGAAGGCCGTGACGGGCGAGCTCGCGATCATGGCGGGAGGAACCGCTGCGGCCGTCGAGCGCGCGCGCCCGCATCTCGACGTCCTCGGGGCGAGCATCCGTCACGTCGGGCCCGCCGGATCCGGGGACGCGGCGAAGGCCCTGAACAACCTCGTCAGCGCGAGCAACATCGCCGTCGCCAGCGAGGCGCTCGTGATTGCCCGTCGCTTCGGCATCGAACCCGCGGTCATGACGGAGGTGCTCAACGCCGCGACCGGCCGGAGCCAGGCGAGCGAGGTGAAGTTCCCCGGGCACATCCTCCCCGGCACGTTCGCGAGCGGATTCGCCTACGACCTCATGCTCAAGGACATCGGGATCGCCATGAGCATCGCCGACGGGCTCGACACCCCCGTCGTGGACCGTGTGTCCGAGCGCCTGCGCGACGGGCGAGCGCAACTCGGCGACGCGCCCGACCACACCGAGATCGCCCGTCTGTACGGACTGGGCGACGCCGACCCGACCGCACCGAAGGAGAACCGAGAATGACCGAGGCCCAGGACCTGTCGGCGAACACTGCTCCGCAGACGGACGCCGACCCGCAGGCGTACATCGACGACATGGCCGCGAAGCGCGGCTACGTCCTCGACTACCACAAGGTGATGGCGAAGCAGGACTTCCCGGTCCTCCAGGCCGCGAACCACATGGTCTCCGCCGCGTACCTTGACCAGCGCACGTTGGACCGCCGCACCAAGGAGCTCATCTTCATCGTCTCGCTGACGGTGATGCGGGCCTCGAAGGGGCACATCCAGTCGCACATCCGCGTCGCCCTCGACCTCGGGCTCACCCCGACCGAGATCCTGGAGGCGATCGAGATCGCCCTCCCGGAGGCCGGGATCGTCGCCTTCCAGACGGGCTTCGACGCCTGGCGCGAGGTCGTCGGGGCGGAGGGCATCGAGCCGAGCGTCGCGGTGCACGAGGGCGGATCCGGATCCTGAGCGCGCGCGACGGTCAGGCGGAGGGATCGGTGTCCGCGTCGTCGGCGCCGTGGCAGGTGGTCGTCCTGAAGCACGGCACCCGGCTGACGACCCGGTCCGAGGCGTTCATGAACTACGCCTTCTACGGCGAGCCGGACGGTCCGCATCGGCTGGACTACTACCTGTGGGTGCTCCGCCGGGGCGATGAGGCGGTGATCGTCGACACCGGGTACACCCGGGAGGAGGGGCTGCGCCGGGGGCGCGAGGTGCTCATCGACCCGGTGGACGCCCTGCGCGCGCTGGGCGTCGATCCCCTCGCCGGGCACCCCGTGGTCATCACGCACGCGCACTACGACCACATCGGCAACCTCGCCGCCTTCCCGAACTCGCCCGTGCACATCGCCCGCGCCGAGCACGAGTTCTGGACGGGGGCGATGGCGGAGAAGACGCTCTTCGCGCACTTCGGCGACCCCGGCGCGGCGGACGCCCTCGCCGGAGCCCGCCGCGAGGGACGACTGCACGAGTTCGAGGGGGACCACGAGATCGTTCCCGGCGTCGTCGTCTCGGTGGTGGGCGGGCACACACCGGGACAGAGCATCGTCACCGTGCCGACGACCGACGGCGTCGTCGTCCTCGCCAGCGACGCCGTCCACTTCCACGAGGAGGTCGAGCGCGACATGCTGTTCCAGTCCATGGCCGACCTCCCGCGGTCCTTCGACGCGCTGGAACGGCTGCGCGGGAGCGGAGCGACGCACATCGTGAGCGGGCACGACGCGGGGGAGCTGGCACGGCACGCGCCGCTCGGCGGGGCGCTGGCCGGCCTCGGGGCGAGCATCGGGGAGCGGACGTGAAGGAGCGGATCCTGCGCGCGGCCGCCGCGCCGGAGGTCTCGCTCGTGCTGGCCGGCCGCGACGTGCTGTTCGGGCTCGAGGGGGACGGCTGGGGGCTCCGCCTCCGCGCCGCCGCGGGCGCCCTCGCGCCCGAGGACGTCCCCTCGGGATCCGGCCCCGCCTTCTCGCTCCATGCGCCGGACGAGGTGTGGGCGGCGTTCCTGTCGGCATCGCCCGCGCCGGGAGAGCAGAGCGTCGTGCACCTCGTGCGGACGGGGCGGATCGTCCTCAGCGGCGACGCCGACGCGTACGCCCGCCACCTGACGCTCGTCCGGACGCTCCTCGACGCGGCGCGCGCCGTCGGCCTCGGCGACGCGTCGCCCGAGGCGCGGCCGTTCGGTCCGGCCCGACCGCTGCGGGCACGGGGGGAGTACCGGCGCGTGTCCTCCGCGCTGGGCACCGCCGACGTCCACGTGGAGAGGTGCGGCCGGGGGACCCCCGTCCTCGCGCTGGCCACGGCGGGAAGCGACACCACGCAGTGGCACGGGCTCATGACGGAGACGGACCTCACCGACCGGTACGAGCTCGTCACCGTCGACCTCCCCTGGCACGGGCGCTCGAGTCCCGCCTTCGGCGTCCCGATCGGCGGGTGGCGGCTCACGCCCGCGTCGTACACGGACTTCCTCGTCGCCGCCGCCGACGCGATCGGCCTGGACCGTCCGCTCCTCCTCGGCGCGTCCATGGCCGGCGCGGCCGTCGTGCACGCCGTGGCGACCCGCCCCGACCGGTTCGGCGGCGCGGTGTCCTGCCAGGCGGGCGTGCGCGTCCAGGGGCGTTCGGTGCCGCAGCTGCGGGCCCCGGGCGTCGACCAGAGCACTTTCGTCCCCGAGTGGACGTACGGCCTGATGAACCCGGCCTCGCCGCCGGAGTTCCGCAAGCGCGTCTGGTGGGGGTACTCCTCGGGCGGATCCGGGCTCTACGCCGCCGACATCGACTCGTACCAGCAGTGGGACCTCGACGAGGTCGCGGACCTGCTGACGGCGGCGAGCCCGCACATCGCCGTCCTCAGCGGCCGCTACGACACCACGGTGCCGCCGGACGCGTCGCGGGCGCTCGCCGCGGCGATCCCGAACGCGTCGTTCCGGGAGATGCCCGAGCTCGGCCACTTCCCCCACGCCGAGGACCCCGCGGCCTTCGCCCGTCATCTGGAGCCCGCGCTGGAACGGGTGCGCGACGCCGACCCGGTGCGCCGCCGCCGCTGACCGCGGGCGCCTCCGAAGGGTGACCCGGGGAACTGTGCGGATCCCACAACGGATCGCGGCGATCGTGCCGCATCTGGCTAGGATCCCGGATCGTGAACGTGATCTGGCGCACCCTCCTCGTGATCCTCTCCGCACGCCGCCGGGCGCGGCGGGAAGGGCTGCTGGACCCCACCGCGGTCGGCCGGATCCGGCTCACGACCCTGCCCACGGACCTCGACATCCTCCGTCACATGAACAACGGGCGCTATCTGTCGCTGTTCGACCTCGGGCGGTGGGACCTGCTGATCCGCACGGGGCTGTTCGACGCGATGAGGGAGCGCGGCTGGTACGCGGTGGTCTCCAGCGAGACCGTGACCTTCCGCAAATCGCTCGAGCTGTGGCAGCGCTTCGACGTCGAATCGCGGCTGATCGGCCACGACGACAAGGCCGTGCTCATGGAGCATCGGGCGGTCGTCGGCGGTGAGGTCTACGCCCGCGTCATCGTGCGGGCGCGCATGCTGCGCCGGACCGGCGGGACGGTGCCGCACGACGAGCTCTTCGCCGCGGTCGGCCGGCCCGACGGGCTGCCGGAGGTGGATCCGTGGATCCACGACTGGGCACAGGCGTCCGCACTGCCGCCCACCAAGGCGCCCGCCCCCAGCACCTGGACCGCCTGACCGCCGGCCGGCGCGGCCCCGACCCCGTCCGCGGCGGGACACGGAAGGCGCCCGGCGATAGCATCGTGACGCGGGCATCCGTCCGCGTCACGGGCGACCGAGGGGGAACCAGATGTCCGACGACCGCAACGACCAGCCGCAGTATCCGGCGGTCCCGCCGTATCCGGGCGACGCGACGCCGCAGACGCCTCCGCCTTCCGCGCCTGCGCAGCCGGGCTACGCGACGCCTCAGCCCGGTTACGCCGCCCCGTCGCAGCCGGGCTACGCCGCGCCCCCGCAGACGGGCTACGGCGCGCCGCAGGCCGCACCCTACGGATACCCGATCGCGCAGCCGGCCTACGGGGCGCCGGCGCCGGCTCCCGCCGGCGGGATGGCGATCACCGCGATCATTCTCGGCGGGCTCGCGTTCCTGCTCTGCTGGATCCCCCTCATCGGGCTGATCCTCTCCGTCGTCGCCGTGGTGCTCGGCATCATCGCGGCCCGTCGTCCGGGCGGACGCGGGCTGTCGATCACCGGCATCGTGCTCGGTGCGCTGGGCTTCGTCGTGGCGGCCGTCGTCACCGGCCTGGTGATCGTCGGCTGGGTCGTCGTCGCCTCGGAACAGAGCGGATACGCGCTGGGAGCGGCGGCCGCGACCCTCGGGCTCTGACGCGGCGGGCGGAACGGGCATGACCGTCAGCGGCGACGGTCGTCGCGAAGGGGCACGGCCGTGCTGACCATCCTCGCCACGACCGGCCGCGTGCTGTGGATGCGGTGGCCGATGCTCCTCGCGTGGTTCCTCGCCGGGATGCTCGGGCGGTACGTGGCGATCGAGGCGTCGGGCTTCGTCGGCGGGTACTGGGAGACGGGCGGATTGCTGCTGCTGCCCTTGGCGGTGCTCGCCCGCCTCACCGCGTACGTCGGGATGTTCCTCGTCGTCCGTGACGGCCTGCGGGAGCTCAGTGCGATCGCGCCGCGTCCGGCCGATCCGCGGGAGCGCCGCGCGGCGTTCGTGCAGGCGCTGTTGGCCGGGATGCTGCCCTTCTTCGCCGTCTACGCCGCCTGGGGGCTCCTGGATCAGGACACCGCGGAGTATCGGGAGAAGGTCGGCGAGGTCCGTCAGGGGATCGTGGCCTGGCAGCTGGTGAGAGCGCTGCAAGAACCGGAAGGGGCGCCCGCGGAGCCGGCCGCGGCGTCCGGGTCCGGCATCGGATTCTGGACGATCGCGATCATCGTCATCGCCTTCGGGCTGCGGATGGCATGGAAGAGGTGGGAGTCGAAGCTGCCGAAGGGGCTCGCTGTCGGGGCTGTCTACCTCGAGACGGTGTGGGTCTTCTTCTTCGTCTGGACGCTGAAGGATCTCACGTCTGTCGTGCGGCACTGGGTCTCCGAGCGCGCGGTCGTGGTCTGGGTGGAGGACGTGCGCGCCTGGCTGGCGGAGCGGGTGAGCTTCGTCAGCGGGATCTGGGACGGGGCCGAGTGGCTTCTCGGCCAACTCGGTGCGATCCTGCTGGAGCCGCTCGCCTGGCTGGCGGTCGCCGGGGTCATCTACGGCCAGGCCATCGCGGTCGGTCGTGTCTCGTTGTCCTCGCCCTACCTGCAGAACCGGTACATCGTCGCTCTGCGGCGTCGGTACGGGACCGCCCCCGGCTGGTTCCGGCGGCGGGTGAAGGATGTCGGCGACCAGCTCGGCTCCCAGGTGAAGCCCATCGGATCCGCGTTGCTGCTCATGTGGCGGGCCGGACCGGTGTCGGTCGCCTCGTACGTCCTCCTGTACGTGATGCTGCTCGCCGCGCTGCCGTTGTTGCGGATCCTCCTCATCCGCGCCTTCGGTCCCCAGGACTACTCGGGGTTCTGGCGGGTCGCGGACACGGCGGTGTTCCTGCTCATCTTCCTCGTCACGGAGCCGGTCCGGGTCGCCCTGGTCGCCGCGGGGTACGACCATGCGCTGGGGGCTCTGCGTCGATCGACGGTTCCCGCCGCGTCCGGCCGGCATGCGGTGACCACCGGCTCGGCGGCGGTGGACGGGATCGTGCCTCCGACCGTCGCGCCGGAGCTCTCCCCGGAGGTCATCGCGGATCAGGGATCGACGGGAAACCGCGGGAACGACGGATAGCTGTCCGATGAGGTGACGTCGATCCAGAAGAGGCCCTGGACGTCCTCCGGCACGATGTAGGGAAGGACGAGCTCGAACGGCTCAGGTCCCTGCAGAGCGCAGGTCTCCGGCTCGTCGTCCGAGAAGCGGAGCCCCAGTTCGAAACGCATCGGCTCCCAGCGACGGCCCGTGCTCTGCTGCACGAGGATCGGCTGCAGGCAGGCGACCTCACCTGGCTTGCCGTCGGGGTCGTCCGGTGCGACCGGAATGGCGACGCCGATCACCTTCGCCCCCGGAGGGACGGTCAGGTCGGTGGTGTCCTCGATGACGGCAGCTCGGACCGGGCCCCACACGGCTCCGGCGAGGTCGACGGTGCCGTCCTCATCCGGCGCCACGGGGAACGACGGACGTGCGAAGTAGTAATCCCACCATTCGTATCCGCCGATGACGCCACCGGTGACGGGGACCAGAAGGAGCAGTGCGAGCAGGGAGAGGCGGTTGGCCCGCCACCAGCCCCGCCCCTGGCGAACGGCGTCCTGAGGCGAGGTCACGGCGTCGCCCATTCGCTGGGACGCAGCACCCCGGAATCCTGGACCGAGACGTCGGAGAGGTCGATGGGCACCCGGATCTGGGAGTCGACCCGGGGGTCCCAGGTCGCGGAGAAGGCGAGCACGGCGCGGCCCGGGGACAACCCGTCGGGAAGCTCGAAGGCGACGCTGCCCGAGCGCGGGACACCGGGGACGAGCGGGATCCGATAGAGCGACTCCGGGCGTTCGGTGGCCTGGTACGTGCGTCCGTCGATCTCCAGGAACGCGCCGCCGAGCTGGGCTCCCACCTGCTGGACGACGGCGGCGGCGTCCAGATCCACGACGACCCAGTTGCCCGTCGCGGTCCACGGTGTCCGCGGCAGGTAGGAGGTGTCGTCGGGCGGCTCGGACAGCTCGCGCACCCGACGGACGTCGTGCACCGTGACGTCGATGTTGCGGCCGACGCCGCGTTCGCCGATCTCGACGACCACGGGGAACGGTTCCTCACCGGCGTGCTCGGGAGGGGTGAGGGCCACGACCACGCCGCCGACCGCGAGCAACGCCGCGGTGATCGCCCACGACGCCGGTCCGCGCAGGGCGCGGGATGCGTTCGTATTCATCCGGGTCCGTCTTCCCTCACCGGGTCCTCGGCGGGCTCGGCATCGCCTGCACCGCCGTCGGTCAACGGCAGCGTGACGTAGGCGCCGACGCCGTCGTAGGTCCACGCCGTCTGTCGGGTGGAGTCCGCCTTCTGGCTCGCCAGGGGCAGGGCCAGCTCGAGCTCGCCGGTCGGCGTATCGCGCGGGACCACCCACACGAGGACGAGCCGGGACGGGACCCCCGGCTGGAGCCACGGGCTGAAGGTGCGGTCGTCCGCCCGGAGGATCGCACCGGGCGGACCGGGGAAGCCGCGGACCTCCACCTCGCGGACGGATCCGCGCGCGTCGGTGTTCCGCGGGAAGACTCCGGTGTTCTCGACGGCCATCTCCAGGCGGAGGACCCGGTGGGTCGAGAGCTGGGCCTCGGCCGGAAGGTTCGCGTAGGCGTCGACGATGTCCGCACGCACGACGCTCATCTCGAACCCCGCCCCGGCGTACTCGCCGCCGGCCGTGAGGTGCGGAGGGTCGTCCGCGATCGTGGCGAGGCCCCCGAACGCCGCGGTGGACGCCAGAAGGAGTCCGGCGCCGGCCGTGATGAGCCAGGGCGTGGGGATGCGCCCGACGGCGGAGCGCATCCACGCCCTCGGTCCCTCGGATCCTTCCCCCACCCGCACAGCATAGAGCGCCGCGCACGCGGGCGCCCGTGCGCGCGTGCGCCCGCGCGCGAGGCAGCGCAGAACCGGGGACACGCGGCGCCCGGTCAGCGAGCCTCGGGCCGAGCCGCGCCGCAGCGCGTCATGCTGGGAGGAGCACGCCCGGCACGGGCGATCAGGAGGACGAGACACGCATATGCCGCAGAAGCTGAGCGACGAGGACCGGGATCGCGCACGGCGGGCCGTGGAGCTCGCCCAGCGGTGGATCGAGGAGGCCGGCGCCGCCGCCGAGGCGGGCGGGGGCGCGTCGGCGGAGCCGCGGGCCGAGGGGAGCGTCCGCCGCGCCGCCCGCGGGCGTGCGGCCGAGTCCGGGGCCGAGCGCCTGGCGGGGGTGCTGCAGGACCCGAACGGACTGCCGTTCACCCTGGGCTTCGTCGACGGCGTGATGCGCCCCGAGAGCCTGGGCGCCGCCGCGAGCGGTCTGCGTCGGATCGCACCGCTCGTCCCGGACTTCCTCCCGTGGTACCTCAAGGCCGCCGTGCGCGTGGGCGGAGGGATCGCGCCGGCGCTGCCCGCCCCCACCGTCCCGATCGCCCGCAGGGTCCTCCGGGACATGGTCGGCCACCTCATCGTCGACGCCCGTCCGGACAAGCTCGGCCCTGCGATCGCCCGGATCCGGGAGAGCGGCGCGCGACTGAACCTGAACCTCCTCGGCGAGGCCGTGCTGGGGGAGAACGAGGCGCGGAGGCGGCTCGACGGCATCCACGACCTCATCCGCCGGCCGGACGTCGACTACGTCTCCGTCAAGGTCTCGGCGATCAAGAGCCGGATCTCGCTGTGGGCGTTCGAGGAGACCGTCCAGGAGATCGTCGACCGCCTGCTCCCGCTCTACCTCACGGCCGCGGATCCGGCCACCGGGCACCGGCCGGGCGATCCGGCCCCGGACGCGAATGCCGCGCACACCGGGCCCCTCAGCCGCGCGGGGGCGCTCACCGGCACGACGTTCCTGAACCTCGACATGGAGGAGTACCGCGACCTCGACCTTACGATCGCCGTCTTCACGCGGATCCTCGAGGATCCGCGCCTCAAGCACCTCGAAGCCGGGATCGTGCTCCAGGCGTACCTGCCCGACGCGCTGCCGGCGCTCCGGGAGCTGACCGCATGGGCGCAGGACCGGGTGGACCACGGCGGTGCGCGCATCAAGGTGCGTCTGGTCAAGGGCGCGAACCTCGCCATGGAGAAGGTCGAGGCCGCCGTGCACGGCTGGCCGGCCGCGCCGTACGACGCGAAGGTCGACACCGACGCCAACTACCTGCGCTGCCTCGACGAGGCGCTGCGGCCGGAGGCGACGCGCGCGGTGCGGGTCGGGATCGCCGGCCACAACCTCTTCGACGTCGCCTACGCGTGGCTCCTCGCCCAGGAGCGGGGCCTGACCGCGCCCACCGCCGGCGACGACAACGCCGCGTCCGACATCGAGTTCGAGATGCTGCTGGGGATGGCTCAGGCGCAGGTGGAGGCCGTGCGCCGCGACGTGGGACCGGTGCGTCTCTACGTGCCCGTCGTGGACCCGCACGAGTTCGACGTCGCCATCAGCTACCTCGTCCGCCGGCTGGAGGAGAACGCCTCGCCGGAGAACTTCCTCTCCGCCGCCTTCCGCCTGCACGAGGACCACGATCTGCTGGACCGGGAGATCACCCGGTTCGGCGCCTCCCTGGAGCGCTCGGTCGACCCGGACCTGCGCATCGGCCCGCGCCGCTCGCAGGACCGCGCCGCCCCCGTCCACGAATCCATGGTGCGCGCCTCGGACGCCCTCGACCTGGACGGCCCCCTCACGCAGGCGGTCCTGGGGATCGCCCGTTCGGCGGATCCCGCGGACACCTTCGTGGAGACCGCCGTCTACGCCGAGCGGGAGGACACCCGCGAGGCCGCGCTCGGCGCCCCCGGGTTCTCGAACACGCCGGACACCGACCCCGCGCTCGCGGCCAACCGCGAATGGGCCCGCGGCATCCTGCAGCGGATCCCCGGGTCCACGGCAGGCACCGGCCTGCTGCCGTCGGCGCGGATCGAGCATCCGGACCAGCTGGAACGGGTCGTCGGGCGCGTGCGCGACGCGGCTCCGGGGTGGGGAACCCGTCCGGCGTCGGAGCGTGCGGAGATCCTGCTGCGTGCGGCGGCGGTCCTGGAGTCGCGCCGCGACGAGCTGATCGAGGTCGCGGCGTCCGAGACCGGGAAGGTCCTCGCCGAGGCGGACACCGAGGTCAGCGAGGCCGTCGACTTCGCGAAGTACTACGCGGCGAAGGCGCGCGAGCTCGACACCATCCCCGGAGCGGCGTTCGTGCCCTCCCGGGTGACGGTCGTCGCACCGCCCTGGAACTTCCCGCTCGCGATCCCGTCCGGCGGGGTGCTGGCCGCGCTCGCGGCCGGATCCGGCGTCGTCTTCAAGCCCGCTCCGCAGGCGCGCCGCTGCGCGGCCGTGATCGCGGCGGCGCTGTGGGACGCGGGGATCCCGCGCGACGTCCTCGCGCTCGTCGACATCGACGAGGGCGGGCTGGGCCGGCGCCTCATCACGCACCCCGACGTCGACCGGGTGATCCTCACCGGGTCCTGGGAGACCGCGGCGCTCTTCCGCAGCTGGCGTCCGGACCTGCCGCTGCAGGCGGAGACGAGCGGCAAGAACGCGATCGTCGTCGCCCCCTCGGCCGACCTCGACCTCGCCGTCGCCGACCTCGTCCGCAGCGCCTTCGGGCACGCCGGGCAGAAGTGCTCGGCCGCCTCGCTCGCGATCCTCGTGGGCCCGGTCGGGCGGTCGAAGCGCTTCGCCCGGCAGCTGGCCGACGCCACCCGGTCGCTCCACGTCGCTCTGCCGTCGGATCCGCTGGCCGAGGTCGGCCCGGTCATCGAGCGCCCCTCGGGCAAGCTCCTGTGGGCGCTCACGGAGCTGGAGGGCGACGAGAAGTGGATGATCCGTCCGGAGCCCGTCGAGCCGACGGACCTCGACGCCGCACTGGCCGCCGAGGGGAGACTGTGGCGTCCGGGGATCCGCCTCGGGGTGCAGCCGGGCTCCCGGTTCCACCGCGAGGAGTTCTTCGGGCCGGTGCTCGGGATCATGCTCGCCCCGACGCTGGAGCGCGCGATCGAGCTGCAGAACGCCGTGGACTACGGGCTGACCGCCGGGCTGCACACCCAGAGCGCGGACGACCTCGCCCTCTGGCTGGACCGCGTCGAGGCGGGGAACCTCTACGTCAACCGCGGGATCACGGGCGCCGTCGTGCAGCGTCAGCCCTTCGGCGGCTGGAAGCGGTCCTCGGTGGGAACCGGAGCGAAGGCGGGCGGGCCGAACCACCTCGTGGGCCTCGGATCCTGGCGGGGGACCGGCGGAGGGGCGGCGTCGAGCACGCTGCACCTGCGCGGTCTGGACACGCGCATCACGGCGCTGATCGAGGCGGCCCAGCCGTCGCTCGACTACCCGGCGTTCGAGTGGCTGCGCCGGGCCGCGCTCTCGGACGCGCTGGCCTGGGACCGCGAGTTCGGCCGCGTCCGGGACGTCTCGCGTCTCGGCGTCGAACGCAACCTCTTCCGCTACCGCCCAGTGCCGGTGGCGGTGCGGGCGACCGGCGACGCCGAGTGGCGGGAGCTGCTGCGCGTCGCGCTCGCCGGCATCCGCACGGGTGCGGAGGTCACGCTCTCGACGCCGGTCGGCCTTCCCGCCGGCGTCCGCCGCGTGCTCGGCGACCAGGGGTTCGTGGTGTTCGTGGAGTCGGACGACGAGTGGATCCAGCGCATCGCGCGCCGCGGGACGGCAGAGCGCGATCCCGAGTCACCGCGCGTCGCGGACCGCGTGCGGCTGGTCGGACCCACGGTGGCGGTCGCGGGCCTGCACCGACGACTCGCCGAGGCCGTGGACGGGGACCCGGACCTTGCGATCCACTCCGGCGAGGTGACGACCGCCGGGCGCATCGAGCTGCTGCCGTTCCTCCGCGAACAGTCGATCTCGATCACGGCGCACCGCTACGGCAACCCGGATCCGTGGAGCGAGTCCGTCATCTGATCCCGAAGTAAAAGATTCTTGACATTCTGACTCGCGCGGTCGTACCTTTCCTGTAAAGAATCTTTTACATCGGAGGTCGCCATGGTCTATCACGAGCGTGCGGCGTGGACGGAGCTCGTCGTCGGCATCGCCGGAGTCGCCGTCTACGCGATCCTGCTGTCCGTCGCCGCGGCCGGCGGCCCCCTGACCGGCGTCGACTGGCCCCCGCTGATGATCGGGACGATCGGCGGCGGCATCCTGCTCAGCATCCTCCTGACGATCGGGTGGTGGATCCTCGCCAAGGCGCGCGATCGGGAGGCGATGGCGACGGACATCCGCGACCGCGACATCGGGTGGATGGGTGGGCGCGTCGAGCACGCGTTCCTCGTGATCGCGGGCCTCGGGGTGCTCGTGCTGTGCGCCGTGCGGGCCGACGTGTTCTGGATCGCGCACGTCATGTTCGCCGGGTTCGCGGTGTCCTCGATCCTCGGCGGAGTCGCCCGCGTGATCGCGTATCGCCGGGGGCTCGTGTGATGGTCAAGCCCACCCGCGTCACCAATACGATCCGGGCGCACCGCGAGGACGCCGGACTCACGCAGGCGGAGCTGGCGCGACGCATCGGGGTCACCCGGCAGACGCTGATCGCGATCGAGCAGGGGCGGTACTCGCCGACCCTGGAGCTCGCCTTCCAGATCGCCCGCACGTTCGGGGTGGCGATCGACGACCTGTTCCAGTACCCGGACGTGCCCGGGGAGGGCTGACGTGAGCGGGGATGACGACGTGGACGTGAGCGGAGACGACGGTCTGAGAGGGCGGGCGCAGGGCGGTGGCCCGGCGCCGGGGCGGCCGGAGATCCCGGGCTCCATGCGGGCGTGGGTCCGCGAGACGTACGGCCCGGCGGAGGGGGTCCGCCTCCAGGAGCTTCCGACGCCGCGTCCGGGGCGTGGGGGGGGTGCTGCTGCGCGTGCGGGCCACGGCGCTGAACGCGGGCGACGTGCGGCTGCTGCGTGGGGACCCGCTCCTGGTGCGCCTCGTCTACGGACTGATCCGCCCCCGGTTCCCGGTGCGAGGCATGGACGTCGCCGGCACCGTCGTCGCCCTCGGGGCCGGGGTGGACGGCGTCGGCCTCGGCGACGAGGTCGTCGCTGAACTGCCCGGGGGAGGGGGCCTGGCCGAGTACGCGACGGTGCCCGCGGACCGGATCGCGATCCGGCCGGCAGGCGTGGATGCCGCGCTCGCCGCGTGCGTGCCCATCGCCGCCGGCACCGCGTGGCAGGCCTGGGATGCCGCGGGGCTCGCGACGGGCCCGGCGGATGGCGTGGGCGGCTCGGGCGGCCGGGTGCTCGTGCTCGGCGCGTCCGGGGGTGTCGGGACCTTCGCCGTGCAGATCGCCGTCCTGCGGGGCGCCGAGGTCTGGGCGACGTGCGGGGATCGCAGTCGCGAGCTGGTCGAGGGGCTCGGTGCGACGCGGGTGTTCGACCACCGCGCGGAGGGCGGTGCGGGGGAAGCGCTCGACGCGCTGGCGGCGGCGAGCTTCGACGCGGTCGTCGACATCGCCGGTCGCGTGCCCGTGCGCCGGCTGCAGCGGCTCGTGCGTGACGGGGGCCGCGTCGTCCTCGTCACCGGCGACGGCGGACGCGTCCTCGGCCCCGTGCCGCGAATGATCCGTGCGGCGTTGTGCTCGATCGGGTCCCGCCGCAGGGCCGTGTCCCTCGCTGCGCAGCCGCACGCGGAGATCACCCGGGACGTGCTGTCGCTCATGGCGAGGGGGCGGATCGCGCCGGTCGTCGAGCGGGAGGCGGCGTTCGCCCAGGCGGGGGAGGCGCTGGTCCAGGTGAGCGGCGGGCACGTCCGCGGGAAGGTCGTCGTCCGGGTCGCGGACGGGGCGTGAGGTTCCACGGGGACGCGGTGCACCGGAACTGAATCGGTATAGCGGGAAAAGTTAAGGACACTTCCCGACAAATTCGTCGTCTGCTAGCGTCTCACTAAATCGCTTTATGAGCGATGGATGGATCCGACGACGACGTTTGGAGAGACGATGAAGAAGTCCCTGTCCGTTCTCACCGCGCTGGGAGTCGCCGCCTCCGGGCTGCTGTTCGCGGCTCCGGCGGCGGCCGCGCAGGTCCCGGCCGCGCAGGTCCCGGCTGCGGCGTCCGTGCCTGGCTCCGATGCCCAGTGCTCCGCGGAACCGCAGTACTTCGCGTACTACCGGACCTGGCGCGACAAGTACGCATCGTGGCCCGGAAGCGAGAACGAGCCGGAGAACCCGGCCTTCAACGAGCAGCGCATGGACGACCTGCCCCGCGGGGTCGACGTCGCGTTCGTGTTCAGCAACTACGTCAGCGACGACTCGAAGTTCTGGGACGTGCTGCGGGACGAGTACGTCCCGAACCTGCACGCCCAGGGCACGAAGCTCGTCCGCACCGTCGACATCGGCGTGATCCTGGACGCGCCCGCCGCCGACACCCCCGAGGCCTACGACGCCGCGGCACAGCAGATCCTCGCGGAGTACGTCACCGACGACGGACTGGACGGCCTGGACGTGGACATGGAGCGCGAGCTCTCCGCGGCGCAGGTGAACCGCGCCGCCGGGGTCTTCGAGGCGCTGAGCGCGCACATCGGGCCGCAGTCGGGCACCGACCGGCTGTTCGTCTACGACACGAACAAGGAGGGCACGCATCCGCTCACGGCGCGCATCGCCCCCTACGTCTCCTACGTGCTCGTCCAGTCGTACGGTCGCCAGGTCTCCGGGCTCCAGCGGACCTGGGATTCCTACGCCCCCTACTTCCACCCCTGCCAGTACCTGATCGGCTTCTCCTTCTACGAGGAGCGCGGCGCCGACTGGGGCGACACGCGCGATCCGTTCGAGACCTCGCGCGCGGCGCAGTACGCGCAGTGGCAGCCGCAGGGCGCGACCAAGGGCGGCATCTTCTCGTACGCCGTGGACCGCGACGGCAAGGTCGTCGGAGACGACACGATCACCAAGTCGGACTTCTCCTGGTCGAAGCGTCTGATCGCGATGCAGGACGAGGCCGCCGGGGTCACGCCCGCGGCACCGCCCGCGCCCACCGCGGCGCTCGGAGCCGACAAGGCGACCGTGACCGGCACCGGCGTGGCGGGCGCGGAGGTGCGGCTGATGACCTCGGGCAAGGGGCGACTGCCGTCCCCGGCCACGGCGGTCGTCGGCTCCGACGGCACCTGGACCGCCACGCTCGACCGTCCGGTGCGCCCGCCGATGACCGTGTCGGTCACGCAGCGCTGGTGGGACACGGCCGACTCCGCCGCGGCCACCCTCGCCGGCCACCCCGTCTGGGGCTGACCCCAGGCGCTCGACCGGCCGCGTGTGCCGGGGCCGGGGTCCCGCCGCGGATCCCGGCCCCGCGGCGTTCTCTCCTTCCCTCGGCGTCCTGTCCGTCCCGCGGAGTTCTCTCCTTCCCGCGGCGTCCTTTCCGTCCCGCGGACTTCGCTCGCTCCGACGGAGGGATCCGCGGGATTCGTCCGCGGCTGGTGGGGTCGTCCGTGGGAACAGGAAGCGGGGTCGGGGAGCTGGATCTGTGATTCTTGTGCGGACTTCTGCTTCTCTGACGGAGTTCTGCTGCTCTGGCGGACTTCTGCTTCTCTGGCGGAGTTCTGCTGCTCGGGCGGGAGGACTCCCGGAATCTCTCCGTGGGAGTGGAGTTCTCCGCGCAAAGGGTGACGGAACGGGAAGGCGGGACCGGGGAGGTGGGTTCGTGGCTCTTCCGCGGAGTTCTCCCGCTCTGGCGGTGGCATTCCTGAGATTCCTCCGCGGGAAGAGGGGGTCTCCGCAGTCTGGGTCCCGGATCCTGCGTGCGGGTCTCGGCAGTCCGTGATGCTTGCGTCGGAGATCTCCCGCTCTCGCGGAGGTCTCTTGCTCCCGCGGAGGTCTGTCGATCCGACGGAGAGAATCGATGGGTCTCTCCGCCGGAGGCGGGCTTCTCCGATCGGGGCGGCGAAGGGATCCGCCGCAGGATACCTCCGGGGCAGGGGCGGGATCGCTGACGGGCGCCGGATGGCGGCGGGGGGCATGTGGTGCGAGAATGGACGCTGGCGTGCCCGTGTCGCATCTTCCCCGGCAGCTCCGCGAGAGCCCGGGTCGAAGGCCCGCCGGGCCCCTGGACAGCGTCCGCCGCATCCCTTTCCGAGGAGAGCATCCATGTCGACGCCTGAGACCGCCACGACCGCCCGTCCGATCGCCGAGCCTGCCGGAGCCCGCACCGCGCACCACCGCCGCTACCTGATGTGCCGACCCGAGCACTTCACCGTCAGCTACACGATCAACCCGTGGATGGAGCCGGCGAACCCGACCGACACCGCCAAGGCGGTCGCGCAGTGGCAGAAGCTGTACGACCTGTACGTGGAGCTCGGCCACGAGGTGGAGCTCATCGAGCCGCTCGCGGGCTACCCGGACATGGTCTACACCGCCAACGGCGGGTTCGTCATCGGCGGCCGCGCCTACGTGCCGGAGTTCCGCTTCGCCGAGCGTCAGGGCGAGGCCCCGGCCTTCGCGGAGTGGTTCCGCGCGAACGGCTTCGACACCGTCCTGCCGGAGGAGGTCAACGAGGGCGAGGGGGACTTCCTGCTCGCCGGCGACGTGATCCTGGCCGGGACCGGCTTCCGCTCCACCGGCGACAGCCACCGCGAGGTGGGTGAGGTCTTCGGCCGCGAGGTCGTCTCGCTGAACCTCGTCGACCCGCGCTTCTACCACCTCGACACCGCCCTCACGGTCCTCGACCCGGTCGTCGGCGTCGAGAACGGCGGACCAGAGCGGGCCAACATCGCCTACCTGCCCGGCGCCTTCGACGACGCCAGCCGCGCCATCCTCGAGGAGCGGTTCCCGGACGCGATCCTCGTCTCGGACGAGGACGGCGCGGTGTTCGGCCTGAACTCGGCCAGCGACGGCTACAACGTCATCATCTCGCCGCGCGCGACCGGCTTCGAGAAGCAGCTGCGCGAGCGCGGCTACAACCCGATCACCGTCGACCTCTCCGAGCTGCTGCTCGGCGGCGGCGGGATCAAGTGCTGCACCCTCGAGCTGCGGGGCGCCTGATGTCGGACGCCCTCCACGCCACCGACCAGCAGACGGCGCCCGACGCCGCGGAGCCGCACGTCGCGACGAACTACCGGCCCCTGCCGGTGACGATCGCCCGCGGCGACGGCGCGTGGGTCACGGACGTCGAGGGCAAGCGCTACCTGGACCTGCTCGCGGCGTACTCGGCGGTGAACTTCGGGCATCGCCACCCCGCTCTCGTCGCGGCTCTCGAGGAGCAGCTCGGACGGATCGCGCTCATCAGCCGCGCCTTCCGCAGCGACCGCCTGGAGCCGTTCGCCGAGGGGCTCGCACGCCTGTGCGGCAAGGAGCTGGTGCTCCCGATGAACACCGGCGCCGAGGCCGTGGAGACGGGGATCAAGGTCGCCCGCGCGTGGGGGTACCGCGTCAAGGGCGTCGCCGACGGGGCGGCGCGCATCGTCGTCGCCGCCGGGAACTTCCACGGACGCACGACGACGATCGTCAGCTTCAGCGACGACGAGACCGCGCACGACGACTTCGGTCCGTACACCCCCGGTTTCGACGTCGTGCCCTACGGGGACGCGGACGCCATCGCTGCGGCGATCACGGACGAGACCGTCGCGGTGCTCGTCGAGCCGATCCAGGGCGAGGCGGGCGTGATCATCCCTCCGGACGGGTATCTCCGTCGGATCCGGGAGATCTGCGACGAGCGGAACGTGCTGTTCATCGCCGACGAGATCCAGTCCGGACTCGGCCGTGTCGGCGAGACCTTCGCCTGCGACCGCGAAGGCGTCGTCCCCGATCTGTATCTGCTGGGGAAGGCGCTCGGCGGAGGGCTGCTGCCCGTGTCCGCCGTCGTCGGGAACCGTGACGTGCTCGGGGTCATCCGTCCCGGCGAGCACGGCTCGACCTTCGGCGGGAACCCGCTGGCCGCCGCCGTCGGCCTGCGGGTGGTGGAGATGCTGGAGTCCGGCGAGTTCCAGGAGCGCGCGAAGGCCCTCGGCGACCACCTGCGCACCGGGCTGGAGAGCCTCATCGGACAGGGCGTCACAGGGATCCGCGTGGCCGGTCTGTGGGCCGGCGTCGACATCGATCCGGCACGCGGCACCGGACGCGAGATCGCCGAGCAGCTCTCCGAGCGCGGGGTCCTGGTGAAGGACACCCACGGCCAGACGATCCGGATCGCGCCGCCGATCGTGATCCGGCCCACCGAGATCGACTGGGCGCTGGAGCAGCTCCGCGTCGTCCTCGCGAGCTGACGGCGGGGTCCGGAGTCGGGGGTTTGGGGCGCCGGACGGACCGAAACAGGCCCGTCCGGCACCCCGAACCCCCGCTCTCCGCCCCGAAACCGATCCGTCTACTCTCCCCTTCCGAGTCGGCGCTAGGGTCGAGGCACCAGCATCGGAGAAGGGCGTCGCATGGCGGAGGAGAAGCCCCACGCTGAGCTGTATCGGTCGAAGGACGGCTCGGTCTCGTTGGAGGTACGCACGGAGGGTGAGGATGTCTGGCTGACGCGGGCTCAGCTGGCCACCCTCTTCGGTCGCGACGTGAAGACGATCGGAAAGCACGTCGCGAACGCGCGGCGAGAGGAGCTGGCAGGACTCCCAACTGTCGCAAAATTTGCGACAGTTCAAGAGGAGGGCGGCCGGTGGGTTCAACGACAGGTCGAGCACTACAACCTCGACATGGTGCTCTCGGTGGGATACCGCGTGAAGTCGCCCGAGGGGGTGAACTTCCGGGCGTGGGCCACATCGGTGCTGAAGCGGTACGTGGTCGAGGGGGCTGCGACCAACCAGCGCCGGCTGGATGAGATCGGGTCGATTGTCACGGTGCTGGCGCGCAGTACCGACGCCGTCGCGGCAGGGGTCGCCGACGTCCTGGCGGGATATCTACCGAGCCTGCGGACGTTGCGCGACTACGACGAGGGTGAGTTGCGGTCCGGTGCGGGGGACGCTGAGCGTTGGGTGCTGACGTATGACGAAGCGCGGTCCGTGATCGAGCGGATCCGACGGGACTTCCCGGAGGACACCCTTCTCGGCGGCGAGCGAGGGGATGCGCTCCGAGGGGTCATCGGCGCCGTCTACCAGCGTTTCGGGGGAAGCGAGCTCTACCCGACGGCGCAGGAGAAGGCCGCGAACCTCCTCTACTTCGTGATCAAGGATCATCCCTTGTCGGACGGGAACAAGCGTACGGGAGCGGCCCTCTTCGTCCTCTTCCTAGAGCGCAACGGTGCCCTGCGCGGTCCCGATGGGACGACGCTGATCTCGAACAACGCGTTGGCCGCGATCACCCTTCTGATCGCGATGAGTGATCCGAAGGAGAAGGACCTCATGATCGCGCTCGTCCTCCGGATGCTCAACGGCGAACCCCTCGCGAGCTGACGGCGGGGTCCGGAGTCGGGGGTTTGGGGCGCCGGACGGACCGAAACGGGCCCGTCCGGCACCCCGAACCCCCGCTCTCCGCCCCGAAACCGAGGATCTGACGAGGATCCGAAGAGTCCGCGGGCGTCAGGCGGGGGAATCGTCGGGATCCAGGCCGCGGATCGCGTCCTCCTCCACCTCGGTGTCGGCCTGCAGGCGCTCCTGCGTGCTCTCGTCGCCGCCGAGCGGCGCGTCCTGGCGCGGTGCGGTCTGCTCCTGCGGTGCCTCCGGATCGGTCCGGGGCTCGTCCGACGCCGAGTCCTCGTCGCGGACGTGCCCGGCGCCGGTCGCCCCCTCCTGCTCGGCGAGCGATCGATCCGCGACGACGAGGTCGGGGTCGGTGGGGTCCGGCTCGACGGCGTCGTCCTCGGGCTGGCGGGGTTCGCCGCTGCCGCGCGGATCCTGACCCGGAGTGTGCGGGTGCTGCCCCGATCCGTCGTCGTGCGGGGAGGTGTTCCGGTCCTGCTGCTCGTCCATGCCCGGCACGCTAGACCCCGGATCCGACCTCGTCCGAGGGCATTGACAAACGGCCGGCGCGTGCTCATGGGATCGCGCTGCGCGCCGCCACGTCGCACGCCGCTACCCGGCGCGCCGCCACGTCGGACGCCGCTACCCGGTGCGCCGCCACGTCGGACGCCGGGCGCCGCCTGTCCGACCACGTCGCCGAGAACGGCCGTCCATGCGGGCGCCGGTCGCGGACCGGGGCGGCTCAGTCGTCGCGGGAGCGCCGCTGGGCCTCCCACTCGTCGACCAGCGCCGGCATCCGCGCGGCCATGAAGCGGAAGAAGTCCGCCATCTCCGCGGCCCGGTCCCGCGCGGCGTGGTCGTCCGCGTGCGCGTCGCCGATGGCCTCGATGTGGGCGGCGAGGCGCTCGTAGATGGGCCCGTTGTTGGTCATCAGGCCGTACCAGGTGTCCGACACGATGACGTAGCGGTCGCGCCGCGTCTCCGGGCGGGACACCCGGCGGATCACCTGGATCGTCTGGAGGTAGCGGACCGCGCCGGACACGGCGGCCGCGCTCACGCCCAGGCGCTCGGCGAGGTCTCCGGCCGTGTAGCCCTCCGCGGGCGCCGCGATGAGGGCCATGAGGACGCGGGCGGGCATCCGGGGGAAGCCGACGGACGCGATCATCGCCGCGGCGTCCTCGGCCGCGTCGACGCCCTGGTGCGCGGGAGGCTCCTTCCCCGGTCCTGTGCCGGCGGCCGCGTCGGTCGTCATCCGTCCATCTTCCCATCCGTGCTCGTCGCGTCCGGGCCCGTGGTGCTTTCCGGGCCCGGACGGGACGGATCATCCTGCCGGGTGCAGCTCGCGACGCCGCATGAGCCCGAGCGCGGCGGCGATGCCCGCCGCGGCGGCCGCGATCAGCCACCACACACCCTGGGGATCGATCTCGTCGCCCGAGACCGTCGGCGTCTGCGCGAACGGCGAGGCGTTCGCGAGCCAGTCCGGCAGGGAGAACAGCGGGCCGAACAGGCCGACCATCACGGCCAGCAGCACGAGGGTCCAGCCGACGGCGACCGTGCCCCGGGGCAGGAGCACGAACACCAGCGCCGTGAGGGCGAGGAACACGCACGCCGCCGCGGCCTGCCCGGCGCCGGCCAGGGCGGCCCCGCGCAGGAGCGGACCGGCCTCGTCCCCGCGCCCGGCCACGCCGAGGGCGGATCCGGCGACCGCCGCCGCCGCGACGAGGACGACGGCGAGCACGGCCACCCCCACGTAGCCGGCGAGCCAGCGGACCCGGTCGACCGCGGTCGCCAGGACAGCCTCGGCTGTGCCGTGCGCCTCCTCCTGCCGTGCGCGGCACACGGTCTGCACCGCGGCGCACGCCGCGAGCACGCCCACGATGATGTAGAAGATCACGATCAGCCCCTCTTCGAGGCCCCCGCGGTCCGACAGCGCCTCGAAGATCCGCTGGACGGCCTCGACCTTCGTCCCGATCTCGTTCACCACCGCGGCGAGGCTCGTCGCCAGCAGTCCCGTCACCAGGGCGCCCGCGGCCCATCCGAGCACGGACCCCCTGGTCAGCCGCCACACGAGTCCGGCCCCGGAGGCCAGGGCGGCCGGAGCGTCCGTCCGTCCGCGCCGCTCGGGCACGATCCCCGCCCCGATGTCACGCACCGACTGCACCCCGATCGCGGCCAGCGTCAGCGCCGCGCCCGCGCCGATCCCCAGCAGGGCCGGCCAGACCGCGTCATCTGCGTACGGGCGCGTGTTCATGGCCCACCCGAACGGCGAGAACCAGGCGAGGGGGCTCGACTCCATTCGGGTCAGGTCGTCGTTCGGCGTGCCCAGGGCGTTGCCCAGCCCCGCGATCACGTAGGTCCCGACGAGGAGCCACACGGCCAGGGCGTTGGCTCCGCGCGAGGTCCGCATGATCTGCCCGGCGGCGAGGCCGACGCCCAGGAAGCACAGGCCGACCGAGGCCACGGCGAGCCCGGCGACAGCCGATCCCGCGGCGGGGAAGCCCGCCGACAGGAACGACGCGGCCACGAGCAGGCCCAGGACGACGTCGGCCAGCACGCCGTGCACGATCGTGGCGAGCAGCGGCGTCAGCCGGGCCGCCGCCGTGGCGGCGACGAGCTCCGCGCGTCCGAGCTCCTCCTCGGCGCGGGTGTGCCGGACGGCCAGGAACGTGCTCAGGAACCCGGCGAGCATCGCCAGGAACGGCAGGATCAGGAACAGCGTGAACGCCGCCCGCTCGGCGCCGGAGGGGAGGCCCCGGAACAGCAGGATCACGGGGTTCGCCATGACGGTGGCCAGGACCTCCGTGCGCTCCTTCTCCGTGCCGTAGGACGAGGACGCCCCGCCCACGGCGGCGAGGGCGAGCGCCACGGTGCCGAGGATCCAGAGCAGGAGCTGGAGCCGATCGCGGCGCAGCCGCTGGCGCAGCAGAGCGATCATCGGCCGGCCTTCGCGGTCCGCCGGGTGCGCGGCGCGTCGCCGCCGGCCTCGTGCTCGTCGTCGCGCTCCTGGTCGGCCAGGTCGTCGCCGTAGTGGCGGAGGAACAGCTCCTCCAGGGACGGCGGCTCGATCCGGAGGCCGGTGACGTCGCGGCGGACCAGCTCGGGAAGGACGGCGATGACCCGGTCGCTGTCGACCGTGAACCGGACGCGCCCCTCCTGGGCCGTCCCGTCGTGCGCCTCGGGGATGCCGGCGAGCCCTGCGGCGTCCTCGCCGTCGAACGAGATCTCCGTCCGCGTCAGGTGCCGCAGCTCAGCGAGGGTGCCGGACTCCACGATCCGACCCTCCCGGATGATCGACACCCGGTCGCACAGCTGCTCGACCTCCGACATGATGTGGCTGGACAGCAGCACGGTCGCCCCGGCCTCGCGGACGCGGGCGACCTCGCGGCGGAACATCACCTCCATGAGCGGATCCAGGCCGCTGGTCGGCTCGTCCAGGATGTAGAGCTCCGCCGGAACGGCGAAGGCGGCGATCAGTGCGACCTTCTGCCGGTTGCCCTTGGAGTAGGAGCGCCCCTTCTTCGTGGGGTCGAACTGGAACGCGTCCATCAGGCGGTGCTTCTGCGCGCGATAGGACGGATGCGTGGTCCGCGCTCCCCGCAGCCGCGCCAGGAGGTCGATGGCCTCGCCGCCGGAGAGGTTCGGCCAGACGCTGACGTCGCCGGGGACGTAGGCGATGCGCCGGTGCAGGCGGGCGGCGGCGCTCCACGGCTCCTCGCCGAAGACCTCGGCCTCGCCGCCGGTGCGCCGGGCGAGCCCGAGGAGGATGCGGATGGTCGTGGACTTGCCCGCGCCGTTCGGGCCGAGGAAGCCGTGCACCTGGCCGGCGTCGACGTGGAGGTCGAGTCCGTCGAGGGCGTGCACGCGACCGTAGTGCTTGGTGAGCCCGCGCGTGCGGATGATCGTGTTCATGACGGCGAGCGTACGCGGATTTCACGAATTCGTGAAGAGAGTGAAGCGTTAGGGTTCCGTGAGGATCGCGGCGCACCCGGGCTCACGCGGGCGCGACGGTCGCCCGGACCGTGTGCCAGCCCGTGGCGCCGTCCGGTGCGGGCAGCGACTCCGTCGCCGTCTGCACCTCGCCGTCGGCGCCGATCGCGCGGCAGCGGATCCGGTGGTCCCCGGGTTCGGCCCGCCACGGCAGCCGCCACTGCACCCAGGTGTCGGCGGAGATCGCGGGGGCGAGCTGCGCCCGCTGCCAGGGTCTGTCGTCCACCTGGACCTCCACGGCGCCGATCCCCGTGCCCGGCCGCCACGCGACGCCGGCGATCACGGCGTCACCCGCGCGGGTCTCGCGTCCCCTCCGCGGGACGTCGATGCGGGACTGGAGCTTGATCGGGCCTCGTGCGGACCACCCCCGATCCGTCCAGTACGCCCTCGCCCGGTCGAAGCGGGTGACCTCCAGCTCCGTGACCCACTTCGTCGCCGACACGTAGCCGTAGAGACCCGGGACCACCATCCGCACCGGGAAGCCGTGCTCGGGAGGCAGCGGCTCGCCGTTCATGCCGACGGCGAGCACGGCGTCGCGGTCGTCCGTGAGCGCCTCGAGCGGCGTGCCCGCGGTGAACCCGTCCTGGGAGCGGGACAGCACCATGTCCGCGTCCGGGTGGGGTCGGGCCCGCGCCAGGAGTTCGCGGATCGGATGCCCGAGCCACACCGCCGTTCCCACGAGATCGCCGCCGACGACGTTGGAGACGCAGGAGAGGGTCGTCGCCGACTCGGTGAGCGGCAGCGCCAGGAGCTCGTCCCACGTCAGCTCCACCTCCTCGTCGACCATCCCGTGAACCCGCAGCCGCCACGCGCCCGGATCGATCGAGGGCACGACGAGGGCCGTGTCGATGCGATAGAAGTCGCGATTGGGGGTGATCAGCGGGGTGAGGCCGGGCACGTCGAGGGCGGCGCCCGGCGGGATCGGCGGCGCCGGCGTGGCGGGACGGGGAAGGCGGACCGCCTCGCGCACGGCGGTCACGGCCGCGGAGCCCGCGCGCAGCGCCGAGCCGGCGACCGTCATCACCACGCCCGCGACGGCGGCGGCTCCCGCGCCGAGGAGGAAGCCGCGGCGGCCGATCCGCCCTGCGCCCGCCGCATCCCGGTCCCGCGGTGCCGGCGCGGTGCCGCCCCCGGCGGATCCGTCGTCGCGGAGGGAACCGTGGCCGCCACCCTCCGGGCGGGCATCGCTCGTCGTCGCCGAGGACGGCTCGCGGCGCTCCTGCGGGCGAGCGGGGAGCCGGGTCGGCGCGAGCGTCCGCACGAGCGCTCCGAGCGCGGCCGCCGCGACGAGGCCCGCGAGGACGGCGGGCACCCAGGCGAACGCTCCGGCGTCGGCGCGGGTCAGCGCGAGGGCTCCCACGCCGACGCCGATCAGAAGGACGGCGACGGATCCGGCGCGCCGCCAGCGGGCCTCGCCGATGCCGGCCAGCGCCGCCGCGGCGAGGAGGACGAGCGCGATCCCGGCCAGCAGCGCCGCCTTGTCCGCCGTGCCGAACCAGGCGATCGCGGCGTCCTTCGCCCAGGCGGGGGCGGCGTCGATGAGGGCGCCGCCCACGACGGCGAGCGGGCCCGAGGCGGGAGCGAGCAGCGTCGCGGCGAGTTCGCCGACGCCGACCCCGAGGAGGGAGCCCGCGATGCCCGCGGCCGCGGCGAGGGCGCGAGGCGGGGCGGGCGCGTCCGTGCTCATGCGCTCAGCGTAGGAGCGTGCGCCGACGTGTGGGGCCGAAGATGACGAGTTCGTCAGAACCGGTTCGCGGAGCGGGTGCGACCGGGGCCGAGGTCGCACCGGCGACACGCGGGCGATCCGGGTCCGCGCAGGCGATCCTGGTCCGGCCGCGTCAGGCGCGACGACCGTCGGGGCAGTCCCCCTCGGGCTCGATCCGGATCGGGGTGGTCGCGGTCGTCACCGGGTCCTCCTGCTGCGGCGGGACCGCCCGCGGATCCATGGCCTTGATGACGGACAGCGGGCGGGTCTCGTCCAGGGTGAGGAGGAACCGCGCGTCCTCGCGACGGTGGAGGCGACCTGACACGCTCATCCAGGTGATCCCGATGGCGAACGCGATGAGTCCCGCGGCCCCGCCCACGATGATCGCCGCCCGAGGGCCGAACGCGTCCACGATCCAGCCCGCGATCGGCGCGCCGATGGGCGTCGAGCCCATGATGACGGCCATGTAGAGCGCCAGGACGCGACCGCGCAGGGCCGGGTCCGTCGTGGTCTGCACGTAGCCGTTCGCGGTCGTCAGCATCGTCACGGTGGAGAACCCGACGAACACGAGCGTGGCCGCGTAGGACCAGTAGCCGGGCATGAAGGTCGACACGATGGAGGCCACGCCGAAGCCCGCGGACGCGATCACGAGCACCCGTACTCGCGCGCGGTCGCGGCGGGCGGCCAGGAGCGCGCCCGCGAGGGACCCGATGGCGAGCACGGAGCTGAGGATCCCGTACCCGTCCGCCTGGCGTCCGAACTCCAGCGCCATGGTCGAGGCGAAGATCGGGAAGTTCATGCCGAAGGCGCCGATGAGGAACACCATGGTGAACACCACGAGCAGGTCGCTGCGGCGGCGGACGTAGTGGAACCCCTCCGCGAGCCCGCCCGAACGGTGCCCCTTCACGCGGGGGATCAGCTCGCTGCGGCGCACCAGCAGCAGCGCCACGATCATGGCGAGGAACGTCGCCGCGTTGGCGACGAACACCCAGCCGGATCCGATTGCGACGATGAGCAGGCCGCCGACCGCCGGGCCGATCAGGCGTGCCATGTTGAACGACGCCGAGTTCAGCGCCACCGCGTTCGAGGCGTCCTCGAGGCGCACCATGTCCGAGACGAAGGCCTGGCGGGCCGGGGCGTCGAAGGCGTTGCAGATCCCGAAGCCGAGGGCGAACAGGAGCATGAGGGGGAGTGTCATGACGCCGGTGAGCAGGAGGATCGCGACGCCGATGGCGAGCACCATGAGGGCCGACTGGGTGGTGAGCAGGACCTTCCGCCGGTCGAAGCGGTCCGCGACCCATCCGGTGAGGCTCACGAGCACGAGGGGCGGGCCGAACTGCAGGGCCATCGTCACGCCCATGGCCGTGGCGTCGTTGTCGGTGAGCTCGGTGAGCACGACCCAGTCCTGCGCGGTGGCCTGCATCCACCCGCCGATGTTGGACACGATCGCGCCGAGGAACCACACCCGGTAGTTGTACGAGGAGAAGGAGCGGAACATGGCGCTCATCGGTCGGCCACCCTCCGCATGAGGGCGCTCGCCTCGCGCAGCACCCGGAGGTCGGATTCGGTGAAGTCGTGACCGGCGAGCATGTCGGCCAGGAGCTGGTCGCGACGGCGCAGGGTCTCGGCGACGATCTCGCGCCCGCTCTCGGTGATGTCGACGTGGACCCGCCGGCGGTCGTCGTCGTCCGGGATCCGGGTCACGAACCCCTGCTCCTCCAGGCCGTTCACCATGGCGCTCATCGAGGGCGCGGTGACCCGTTCGCGCTCGGCGAGGGCGGTGATCGAGTGGCGTCCGTGCATCCGCAGCGTGGCGAGCACCGCCAGCTGGGCGTCGCTCATCGCATCGACGGCACGGACCGAGCGCAGGCGTCGGGCGAGGCGGAACGTGGCGAGGCGGAGGTCGGTGGCGGTGGTCTGGATCGGATCCTCGGGGTCGGTCATTACTTAGACAGTCTAACTAAATTTCCCGTCGGGCGGGCACGCGTTTTCCCGAACACCCGCCTCCCCGCCATCGAGTGGTCAGTTTCTGTGGGTTCCGAGGCCCGCGACCCACAGAAACTGACCACTCGGCCGCGGGGGAGGGGCGTGGTCGGGCGGGCGGGGCGGAGCCGGGAGAATGGAGGGATGACCCTCGCCCTCGAACTCGCCGTCCAGGACGCCGCCGGCGTCCGCATCGCTCGAGAGATCGGCGCCGCGCGCGTCGAGCTCGCCCAGGCCCTGCCGCTCGGCGGGCTCACCCCGTCGCCCGCCACCCTGGCGTCGGCGGTCGCCGCGGCGGGCGACTCGGGGGTCGAGGTGCACGTGCTCGTGCGTCCGCGCGCAGGCGGCTTCCACTACACCCCGGACGAGCTGGAGGTGTCGGTGCAGGACGTCCGCCACGCCATCGCGGGCGGGGCGGCGGGCGTCGTGGTCGGGGCGCTGGACGCCGCCGGAGGACTCGACGTCGACGCGCTCGTCCGGCTCCGCGATGCCGCGGGGGATGCCTCGGTCACGCTGCACCGGGCGATCGACGTGATCGCGGACCCGGTCGAGGCCCTGCGGATCGTCCGTGGACTCGGCTTCCGTCGGGTGCTCACCTCGGGCGGCGCCTCGGCGGCGATCGACGGGATCGACACCCTGCGCGCCCTCGTCGCCGCTGCCGAGGGGGAGATCCAGGTCATGGCCGGAAGCGGGGTGACCGCGGCGAACGCGGTGGCGCTCGCCGAGACCGGGGTGGACGCTCTGCACTTCTCAGCCAAGCGGACGGTGTCCGAGGACGGCGGGGTCCGGATGGGCTCCGCGTCCGACGGTGTCGGCGGGTACGAGGTCACCGATCTCGACCAGGCCAGGGCGGTGGCGGCGGCGCTCGGGCGCTGATCCGCGGCCCTCGCCGGCGACAGGCGGCCGGTGAAAGGGGCCGGGCGGCAGGGGGTCGGGCGGCCCTCACCGCCGGCGGCGAAAGACCCAGGGCGCGGGCCGGCGGCATCGAGGAGCGCGCCGTCCCGTGACGCCGCGAGTCGGACGACCGGCGCCCGCTCCGTAGACTCGGGGCATGGCAGAGCCCCGCACCGCCGAGTTCACCGACGCGCACGGCATCGCGATCGTCTATGACGTCCATCCGGCACGCACGGACCGGACGCGCGCGGCGGTCCAGCTCCTGCACGGCGTCGGCGAGCACGCCGGGCGGTACGGCGCGCTCATCGAGGCCCTCACGGCCGCCGGGTTCACGGTCTACGCCGACGATCACCGCGGGCACGGCCGCACCGGGATGCGGCAGCACGGCAGTGCGGATCGTCTCGGCCGGCTCGGGCCGGGTGGCATGCGCGCGGCCGTCGCGGCGGAGTGGCAGTTCACGGAGCTGATCCGCGCGGAGAACCTCGACCTGCCCCTGGTCCTGTTCGGCCACTCCTGGGGCTCCTTCCTCTCCCAGATGCTGCTGAACGATCATCCGGACGCGTACGACGCCGTGATCCTCAGCGGATCGGCCCTGCGCACGCCGCGGTTCCTCAACTCCCTGCCCCTCAATGCGCGCTGGAAGGCACCGGGGGCGACGGGATTGGAGTGGCTGTCGCGCGACCCCGAGGTGTGGTCCGACTTCGCCGCCGACCCCCTGACCACCCAGGAGCCGCTGCTGAAGCTCTTCGGCCCGATCGAGGCCGCGCGGCTCTACGGCCGTCCGGGCAAGGACCTCGTCGGGCGGGCGGGCGCCGACGTCCCCCTGCTGCTCCTCGTCGGCAGGGACGACCCGGTCGGCGGGCCCCGCAGCGTGCACCGGCTCGCGGAGGAGTACCGCACCCGCTCCGGCTTCACGGACGTCACGACCCTCGTCTATCCGGACGCACGGCACGAGATCCTGAACGAGCTGCAGCAGGACGAGGTGAGGGCGGACATCCTGGCCTGGCTAAACGCGCGGATCCCCGCCCGCTGATCCGCCCTCACGGACGGCGACCGACGGGGCACGGCCGCGGCAGCAGCCGTAGGCTGGATCCGTGCACGGAGAATACAAGGTCCCTGGCGGGAAGCTCGTCGTCGTCGACTTCGAGGTCGAGGACGACACCATCGTCGATTTCCGGCTCGCGGGGGACTTCTTCCTGGAGCCGGACACCGCGCTCGACGCGATCAACGCCGCGGTGACCGGCCTGCCGACGCAGACCGACGCCTCCGGGATCGCCGCGGCCGTGCGCGCGGCGCTCCCCGCGGGGGCTCAGCTGCTGGGCTTCACGCCCGACGCGGTGGGCACCGCGGTGCGTCGTGCCCTGGTGACCGCGCCGGGCTGGCGCGACTTCGACTGGGAGATCGTGCACGACGACGCCGTCTCGCCACGGATGAACCTCGCGCTCGACGAGGTGCTCACCACGCGCGTGGGGGCGGGGCTGCGGCGTCCGACGCTGCGGATCTGGGAGTGGGACGAGTCCGCGGTGGTGATCGGATCCTTCCAGTCGTTGCGCAACGAAGTGGATCCCGAAGGCGCGACGCGGCATGGTTTCGACGTCGTGCGGCGCATCTCCGGCGGCGGGGCGATGCTGATGGCGGCGGGCCAGATCATCACGTACTCGCTCTACGTGCCCGCTTCGCTCGTGCAGGGGATGACGTTCGCTGACTCCTACGCGTTCCTCGACGACTGGGTGCTCCAGGCGCTGCGGTCGCTCGGGATCGACGCGACCTACCAGCCCCTCAACGACATCGCCGGACCCAGCGGAAAGATCGGGGGTGCGGCGCAGAAGCGCCTCGCCAACGGCGGCGTGCTGCACCACGCCACGCTCTCGTACGACATCGACGGACAGGTCATGACCGAGGTGCTGCGGATCGGGCGCGAGAAGCTCAGCGACAAGGGGACCGCCTCGGCCGCCAAGCGGGTCGACCCGCTGCGCACGCAGACCGGACGGACGCGTGCGGAGGTCATCCAGCGCTTCGTCGACACGTTCCGCTCGCTCACCTCGGCGGAGGACGGCACGATCTCCGCGGACGAGTACGCGGAGGCGGAGGCGCTCGTCGCGTCGAAGTTCGCCACCGACGCCTGGCTGAACCGAGTTCCGTGACGAGCGTCCGGACGGATCCCGAGGCGGAGCCGGCGCCGCCGCGCCTCGGCGCCGTGGAGATCGTCGAGGGCGACAGCCTGGAGGTCGCGGCCGGCCTGCCCTCGGGGGCGTTCACGCTGGCGTATCTGGATCCGCCGTTCAACACGGGTCGCGCGCAGGAGCGGCACCTGGTGACGGCGCGCCGCGCCGACGTCCCGCCCGGGGGCGCCGGCGCCGGGGAGCCGGGCACGGGCGGCGGGAGAGGGACCGCCCCGGCGGTCACCGGCGCGGGGCCCGCAGGGCCGGACAGGTTCCGCGATGCCGGACCGGAGACGGAGGCTCGGACGGGCGGGACGGCGCGCGAGGTCAACCACGGCTTCCACGGGCACCGGTACGAGCGGGTGCGCGAGCTGCTGCACACCTACGACGACCGCTTCGACGACTACGGCGACTTCCTCATGCCCCGGCTGGAGGAGGCGTGGCGGCTCCTGGCCGACGACGGCACGCTGTACCTCCACCTCGACTACCGTGAGGCGCACTACGCCAAGGTGATGCTGGACGCGGTGTTCGGGCGGGACCGGTTCCTCAACGAGATCATCTGGGCCTACGACTACGGCGCCAAGCCCCGCACGCGCTGGCCCACCAAGCACGACACGATCCTCGTCTATGCGAAGAACCCGGGCGCGCACGTGTTCAACGCGGACGACGTGGAGCGCGAGCCGTACATGGCCCCCGGCCTCGTGAGTGCGGAGAAGGCCGAACGCGGGAAGCTCCCCACGGACGTCTGGTGGCACACGATCGTGCCGACGACGGGCCGGGAGAAGACGGGGTATCCGACGCAGAAGCCGGAGGGGATCCTGCGTCGGATCGTGCAGGCGTCGAGCCGCCCCGGCGACCGGGTCCTGGACCTCTTCGCCGGCAGCGGGACGACCGGCGCCGTCGCCTCGGCCCTCGGGCGCGACGCGGTGCTCGTCGACACCAACCCGGAGGCGATCCGCGTGATGACCCGCCGCATCCCGCACGCGACGGTCCGCGGGGGCTGACTCGGGGCGCCCCTTGCGCCGTTCGACGGTTCAGCGGGGGCCGACCGGCTCGTCCCCGGGGGTCGTGATCGGCTCCGGATCGCGCAGGTACGGGCGCAAGGACTCGAAGAAGAGGGCGAGGGTCCCGGAGCGATCGACCTTCCCCGCGTCCTCGTACAGCATCTGCAGGCGCATGCCCTCGGCCAGGGCGATGGCCCATCGCGCGACGGTCTCCGCGGTCACACCGGACGGCATCGCGTCGAAGTCGAACGTCTCCTCGATGCTCCGGGTGAAGTCGGCCAGGCGCACCCGGTGCTGCTCGACGAAGTAGTCGTGCGCGGGATGGGCCTCGGCGAGGGCCTCGGCGGAGATCATCGCGTTCAGCTGGACGAGCACCGGATCGGCCGCGTGGTCCCAGAGCGTGCGCAGATACTCGTTGAGGTATGCGACGCCGGTGAGGTTCCGATCGCGCAACTGGCGCACGGCCTCCGCGTCGCGGGAGTTGAGCACCGCCAGCAGCAGCTCCGGCTTGGACGGGAAGTGGTGCAGGAGTCCGGCTTGAGAGATCCCCGCGCGGGCGGCGATGTCGGCGATCGACGCGGAGTGGTAGCCGCCTTCGGAGAAGATCGTGCGCGCGACGTCGAGGATCCGTTGCCGACGGGCCTCCCCCTTGGGGCTGCGGCGCTTGCGCGGCGCGGCGGACTCCGCTGCGGCCTCCATGTCATGTCCTTTCGCCGGGTGGTCCCGGTGTGGGTGCCTTCACACACTAGCGATCGGTGCGCGAGGGGACGGGATCGGCGGGCCCGCGATGGGGCGGCGGGATCTGATCCTTGCTAAACCGACCATGTGCACGGTAATTTTAGCGCGAAGGCCGAGCACCCTCTCGCCTTCGCCACAGCGGCAGTGTCGACAAGGAGGTCTTCATGCGATGGTCAGGTAGGAAGCGGGCGGGCGGAGTCGCCCTCGCCCTGAGCGCCGTGCTGGTGCTCGCCGGATGCGGTGGGGGAGCGGCCGCGAGCGGCGATGACGCCGGCGGCGCGCAGACGCTCACTGTCGCTGCCCGTCAGGACGTGTCGTCGTTCGACACCGGCCAGCTCGACACCGGGTTCCAGGTGCAGTACTGGCAGCCGGTCTACGACACCCTGCTCCGCTACACCCCGACCGGTGAGATCGAGCCGAACATGGCCGAGGAGTTCTCCTACAACGACGACAACACGGTGCTCACGCTGTCCCTGCGCGAAGGCATCACCTTCAGCGACGGGACGCCGTTCGACGCGGCCGCCGTGAAGGCGAACATCGAGCACCTCCAGGCCGGCACCGGCGTCGCCGTGTACATGGTGGGGCTCGTCGAGGAGGTCGTGGTCGTCGACGACCTGACCGTGGAGATCCGCCTCAGCGCGCCGGATCCGGCCTTCACCTACTACCTGTGCCTGGTGGCCGGTGCCATGGCGTCGCCGGCCGCGTTCGGAACCGACTCGTTCGCCACCGTCCCTGTCGGATCCGGACCCTACCTCCTGGACGCGGACACCACGATCCGCGGCAGTCAATACAGCTATGTGCGAAACCCGGACTACTGGAACCCGGACGCCTACCCGTACGACAAGGTCGTCGTGAAGCCGATGGAAGACGTGACCGCCCGCCTGAACGCGCTGAAGTCCGGCCAGGTGAACACCGCGGACGTCGATGCGAGCGTGCGCACCGAGGCCGAGGCGGCCGGGCTGACGATCAACGAGGCGCAGGTCACCTGGCTGGGACTGATCGTGTTCGATCGTGCGGGACAGCAGGTTCCCGCGCTGGGGGATGTGCGCGTGCGCCAGGCCCTCAACCACGCCGTCGACGGCGACGCCATCGTGAAGAACATCTTCGGCGGCAGCGGCGCGGCGTCGCAGCAGATCTTCAACCCCGACAGCCCGGCATACGTCGGAGCGCTCGACGACGCCTACGCGTACGACCCGGAGAAGGCGAAGAAGCTGCTGGCCGAGGCCGGCTATCCCGACGGCTTCGAGATCACGATGCCCGAGGTCAAAGGCGATCTCACCCAGCCGTACGTCACCCAGCAGCTCGCGGACGTCGGGATCACCGTCACCTGGGACAAGGTGTCGTCCGAGAACCTCGTCGGGGACCTGCTCGGCGGGAAGTACGCCATCGCCTCCTTCGGCTCCAGCTCCGGTCACCCGTGGCGCGACATCTTCAAGATGATCTCGCCGGACGGCGCGTGGAACCCGATGCACACCACCACCCCGGAGCTGGAGGCGCTGCTCACCGAGATCCAGGCGACCACGGGAGACGCGCAGACCGCGGCCTACCAGGCGGTGAACGAGTACGTCACCGAGAACGCGTGGTTCGGGGTGTGGGTGTTCACCTCCGTCATCCAGCTCACGGACGCCCAGACGTCGACGCAGATGCAGCTCGGCAGCAACGTCCCCTACCTCGCGAGCTACGCGCCCGCGAGCTGAACGGTCGCGGGGTCCGGCCGGCGCACGGCCGGGCCCCGCCCGGAAGGGATCCGAACATGCTGACATTCCTCCTGAGACGCCTGCTCGCCGGCGTGGTCCTCGTCGTGGCGATCTCCTTCGTCGCGTTCGCGCTCATGTACGCCGGCGGCGCCGACATCGCCCGGAGCATCCTCGGCCCGGAGGCGACCCAGGCGCAGGTGCAGGCCAAGGCCGCCGAGCTGGGCATCGACCGCCCGCTGCTCGTGCAGTACGGGTCGTGGTTCGGCCAGATGGTCAGGGGCGACCTCGGACGCTCGTGGTTCACGGCGGAGTCCGTCTCCGACGCGGTCGTCTCGCGGCTCGGGGTCACCCTGTCGATCGTCGTCGTCTCGCTTCTCGCGGTCGCCGTGATCAGCGTGGTCCTCGGCGTGATCGCCGCGATCCGGCGGGGGTGGGTCGACCGCGTCGTCCAGGTCGTCTCCGTGGTCGGCGTGGCGCTGCCGAACTTCTGGGTCGCGCTCGTCCTCGTCGTCGCCCTCGCGATCAGCGTGCCGCTGTTTCCCGCGACCGGGTTCGTCCAGCCGCGCGAATCGGTCTCCGGCTGGCTGCTGTCGATCACCCTCCCGGTGATCGCGATCACGATCGGCGGCGTGGCCGGCGCGGCGCAGCAGATCCGCGGATCCGTCCTCGACGTCTCCCGCCAGGACTTCGTGCGCACCCTGCGCTCGCGCGGCCTTCCCGAGCGGCGGGTGATCACGGGTCACATCCTGCGCAACAGCCTGGGCCCGGCGATGACCGTGCTCAGCCTCCAGTTCATCGCGATGATCGGCGGCTCCGTCGTCATCGAGAAGGTCTTCGCTATCCCCGGCCTCGGCATGCTGGCGCTGAACGCCACGCTGCGGGGCGACATCCCGATCGTCATGGCCGTGGTGATGACGATGGCCGTCGTCGTCGTGGTCGTGAATCTGCTCATCGACCTGGTCAACGGCTGGGCGAGCCCGAAGGTGCGTGTGCAATGACGACCCCGACCACCCAGTCCGTCACGACAGCGCGGCGCCGCCGCGAGCGTCCGAGCGCTTTCCGGGCCGTCCTGCGCAACCCGCTCGGCGCCGCCTCGCTCGTCACGATCGCCCTCATCGTGCTGCTGAGCGCGATCGCCCGGCTCATCGCCCCCTACGACCCGGCCTTCGTCGACATCACTGCGGCGAACGTCCCCCCGGGCACGGCTGGTCATCTGCTCGGCGCCGACGCCTCCGGGCGCGATGTGCTCAGCCGGCTGCTCGTCGCCGGTCAGCTCACCCTCGCGGGCGCCGCCGTGACCGTGGTGATCTCGGTCCTCCTGGGCGTGACCGTGGGGCTCCTCGCCGGGTACGTCGGCCGCACGTTCGACACCGTCGCGAGCTGGATCGCCGATCTCGTCCTGGTCCTGCCGAGCAAGATCGTTCTCGTCGCGCTGTTCGCCGTCATCGGCCCGAACACGCTGGTCACGATGGCGGTGCTCGGCGTGATGGTGGCGCCGCAGTTCTACCGTCTGGTGCGCAACCTCGTGATGGGTGTGAAGAACGAGCTCTATGTGGACGCGGCGCGCGTGTCCGGGCTCTCGGACGCGGCGATCATCGCTCGTCACGTGCTCTCGGCAGTGCGCGCCCCGATCATCATCCAGGCGGCCTTCGTGGCGGGCATCGCCGTGGTGATCCAGGCGGGCCTGGAGTTCATCGGCCTGGGCGATCCGAACACCCCCACCTGGGGCGGCATGCTCCAGGATGCGTTCGCGGCCATGTACAAGGCGCCGGCCATGCTGATCTGGCCGGGGCTGGCGATCGGCCTGTTCGTCGCCGCCTGCGTCCTGCTCGGGAACGCCGTCCGGGACGCGCTGGAGGGGACCGACGCCGCCGCGCCGTCGGCGCCTGCGCCGACGGCGTCGACCACCGCGGTGCGCACGGTCGAGGCGCCGGTCGTGGCGGAGGACGCCTCGGAGGGAGCCCTGCTGCGCGTCGAGGACCTGTCCGTGGGCTACCCCGGTCGGGACGGCACGGTGAAGACGGTGGTGGAGTCGGTGTCGTTCTCGATCCGTCCCGGGGAAGTCCTCGGCGTGGTCGGCGAGTCCGGGTCGGGCAAGTCGCAGACTGCCTTCTCGATCCTCGGACTCCTGCCGCCGGGCGGAAGAGTCACCGGGGGCCGGATCCTGTTCGAGGACAGGGAGCTGGATCGGCGCACCGGCGCCGTGGGGCTGCGCGGCACCCGCATCGCCTACATCCCGCAGGAGCCCATGAGCAATCTGGATCCGGCGTACCGGATCGGCGCGCAGCTCGTCGAGCCGCTCGTGGTGGTCTCCCGTCTCGGCCGCGCGGCGGCCAAGGCCCGCGCGCTCGCGCTGCTGGAACGGGTCGGGATCGCCGACCCGCAGCGGGTGTTCGATTCCTATCCGCACGAGATCTCCGGCGGCATGGCCCAGCGCGTGCTCATCGCGGGCGCGATCGCGGGGGAGCCGGACCTCGTCATCGCCGACGAGCCGACGACCGCGCTCGACGTCACGGTCCAGGCGGAGATCCTCGACATCCTCCGCGACCTTCAGCGGGAGCGCGGGATGGCGATGATGCTCGTGACCCACAACTTCGGCGTCGTGGCGGACCTCTGCGACCGCGTCGTGGTGATGCAGACGGGCAGGGTCGTCGAGGCCGGGCCCGTGGCGACTCTCTTCGACGCCCCGCGGCATCCCTACACCCGGATGCTCCTCGGCTCGATCCTCGACGGCGGCCCGGCCCGCCCGGACTACTCGGACGGGGACGTCCCCGCCGGAGCGGACGCCGCCTCGTCCGCCGCCGCACAGAAGGAGGCCGTGCTGTGACCGCTCCGCTGCTGGAGGTCCGCGACCTCCGCGTCGCCTATCCCCGCAAGGGATTCCGTCGTCCGCCCGTCGAGATCCTGCACGGCGTCTCGCTGGACATCCGTCCGGGAGAGACGGTCGGCCTGGTCGGCGAGTCCGGTTCGGGCAAGACGACGCTCGGGCGCGCGATCCTCGGTCTCGCCCCGGTGACCGGCGGCGTGATCCGCTTCGACGGCGCGGACATCACCCGTGCGCCCCGCGCTCAGCGTCGCCGCCTCGCACGCGACATCCAGGTCGTGTTCCAGGATCCGTACGGGTCGCTGAACCCGGCTCTTCGGATCGAGGACATCCTCGCCGAGCCGCTGCAGGTCCAGGGCGTGCGTCGTGACGCCGCGCGCGAGCGCGTGGCCGAGCTGCTGCGCCAGGTCGGACTGCCGGACGACGCGGGCGCCCGGCTCCCGCGGGAGTTCTCCGGCGGGCAGCGTCAGCGCATCGCCATCGCCCGGGCCCTGGCCCTGGCGCCGCGGCTCATCGTGTGCGACGAGCCGGTCTCCGCCCTGGACCTGTCCACGCAGGCCCGGGTCCTCGACCTGTTCATCGAGATCCAGGAGCGCACTGGCGTGGCCCTGCTCTTCGTGTCGCACGACCTCGCTGTCGTCCGCCACGTCAGTCACCGGGTGGCCGTCATGTACCGCGGCGACATCGTCGAGTTCGGCCGCGGTGAGGTCGTGACCTCGGATCCCGACCACGCGTACACGCGTCGTCTGCTCATGGCCGCGCCCGTGCCGCACCCCGCCGCGCAGCAGGAACGCCGCGCGGAGCGACGCCGCCTGCTCGAGGCGGAGGCGCAGGCGCGCATCGAGGCGGCCTGAGCGCGCGGACGAGGACCGGACACCATGGATCTGAGCATGCAGACGCTCGAGCTCGCCCTGCGGGTAGCCGCCGCCATCCTGCTGGGGGCGGCGATCGGGCTCGAACGCCAGTGGCGGTCGCGGATGGCGGGCATCCGCACGAACGCGCTCGTCTCAGGCGGTTCGGCGCTGTTCGTCGTGCTCGGCGCCTACGGCTTCGACGGGGTGACCGCGGACCCGACCCGGGTCGCCGCCCAGGTCGTGTCCGGGATCGGCTTCCTCGGCGCCGGCGTGATCCTCCGTGAGGGCCTCAACATCCGCGGTCTCAACACCGCCGCGACCCTGTGGTGCGCCGCGGCGATCGGATCCCTGGCGGGGGCGGGCCTGCTCGTCCTCGCCCTGGTCGGCGCCGCATCCGTCGTCGGGGCGAACACCCTGATGCGCCCGGTGAGCCGGCTCGTGAATCGTCGCCGCCGACCGGCCGAGGACGGGCCCGCGGAGGACGACGACGGCCCGGTCCGCCCCGTCGAGTACGTCCTCGAGGCCAAGACCACCGACAAGAGCGAGCACCGCGTGCGTGCCCTCGTCCTCCAGGCCGTGAGTCGTCCCGAGCTGACGCTGCGCTCTCTGCGCTCCTCCAACGCCAAGAACTCGCGGGTCGTCGTCCACGCCGACCTGCTCGCCCGCGCGGACGCCGACGCCGCGCTGCTCGAACGCGCCGTCCAGCGCCTCAGCCTCGACCCGAAGGTGATGTCGGTGCGCTGGTGGGCCGAGGACGACGCGGACGACTGACCCCACCACCCCCACGACCGCCCGGCGATCCCGGGCGGGAGACGGATCAAGGAGAAGAACGATGAAAGCCATCATGGTCATGTACGACACCCTCAACCGCAAGCTGTTGCCGCCGTACGGCGCGGACGAGGTCGTCGCCCCGAACTTCTCCCGCCTCATGGAGCGCACCGCGACGTTCGACAACTGCTACGCCGGATCGATGCCCTGCGTCCCCGCTCGGCGCGAGCTGCACACCGGGCGGTACAACTTCCTGCACCGCTCGTGGGGACCGCTGGAGCCGTTCGACGACTCCGTCCCCGAGATGCTCCGCGACGCCGGCGTCCATACGCACCTCGTGACCGACAACCGTCATTACTGGGGAGACGGCGGGGCGACCTACCACGGGCGGTTCTCGACCTTCGAGTTCTTCCGCGGACAGGAGGGCGACGCCTGGAAGGGACAGGTCGCCGATCCCGAGATCCCCGACACCGTGGTCCGCCGCAGCGACCGGGTCTGGCGGCAGGACTGGATCAACCGCGCCCATCTGCAGGACGAGGCCGATCACCCCCAGACCCTCACCTTCGACGCCGGGATCGAGTTCCTGCGCACCAACGCCCAGGAGGACGACTGGTTCCTGCAGATCGAGGCGTTCGATCCCCATGAGCCGTTCTTCAGTTACGAGCAGTACCGGCGGCTCTACGACACCGGCTACGAGGGGCCGAGCTTCGATTGGCCGGCCTACCGCCGCGTGATCGAGGACGACGCCGAGGTGGAGCAGCTGCGCAACGAGTACATGGCGCTCGTGACGATGTGCGACGCGTCTCTCGGCCGGGTGCTCGACGTCATGGACGAGCAGGGCCTGTGGGACGACACCATGCTCATCGTCTGCACGGACCACGGGCTGCTGCTCGGCGAGCACAACTGGTGGGGCAAGAACGTCCAGCCCTGGTACGACGAGAACATCCACATCCCCCTGTTCGTGTGGGACCCGCGCACCGGCGTCGCCGGGGAGCGGCGCGCCGCCCTCGTGCAGACGATCGATCTCGCCCCGACGCTGCTGGACTTCTTCGGGCTCGCCGCGACGCCGGACATGCAGGGCCGCGCGCTCGCCGGCACCGTCGCCCATGACGAGCCGGTGAGGCACGCCGGCCTGTTCGGCAACGCGGGCGGGCATGTCAACGTGACCGACGGGCGGTACGTGTACATGCGTGCGTGCGCGGACCCCTCGAACGCACCGCTCTACGACTACACGCTCATGACGACCCACATGGGCGGACGCTTCGCCCCGTCCGAGCTGCACGGGGCCGAGCTGCACCCCGGATTCTCCTTCACCAAGGGCGCGCCCGTGCTGAAGGTCCCCGGTTTCGCGTTCGGCAGCCCGTGGGCGTACGGCACCCTGCTGTTCGACCTGGAGACCGACCCGACCCAGGACCGGCCCCTGCGGGACGACGAGCTGGAGCTGCGGATGGCGACGCTGCTCGTGGAGCAGATGCGGGCGAGCGATGCGCCCCCGGAGCAGTACGAACGGCTGGGCCTTCCCGCCGAGGGCCCGGTGACGAGCGCGCACCTGCTCATCGGGGCGCAATGGGAGCAGGTGCAGCGCGGGCTCACCGCCGCGCCCACGGCCGAGGATCTCGGCGAGGGGTCGGTGGTGGCCACCGCGACGATCCGTGAGCTGTTCGAGGACGACGCGGTCCGTGCCGTCGTGCTGGACGCCCTGCCGTTCCTCGACAATCCGCACATGTCGCGCATGGCGGGAGCGATGACCCTGCTGGAGGTCGCCGCGATGAAGGTGGAGATCGACGCCCCCGCGCTGCGGGAGCTCGATGCGCGGCTCCGGGCGAGCCGGGTGCCGATCGGCTGATCCCGGCGGCGCGGGGGCGCGCGGGGCCGGTGCCCCGTCGGGCGGGGTCAGCGGCGGAGCGGCGGCGGTCCGGGTCAGTGCCGGAGCGAGGTCGGCGGGGTCAGCGGCGGAGGGCGGCGAAGGCGTCGGTGAGGGCCGCACGCACGGCGGCGAGGGAAGCGGATCGGCGCGCGGAGGTGCGCACGGCCGTGAAGAGCTCGCGCACGGGCGTGCCGGGGAGGTCGGCGAGGGTCACGTCCGCACGCTCCTCGCTCCAGACGAGATCGGGCAGGATCCCGACCGCGTGCCCCGCGGCGACGAGGCGGATGTGGGCGGTGAGGTCGGCGGCCTCGAAGCGGACGTCCGGCTCGAATCCGGCCGCCCGGCACTGCTGGACGGTCCACTGGCGCGCCGCCGATCCGGCCGGCTCCATCACCCACGCGCGGTCCGCGAGGTCGGCGAGGGCGCGGGGCGGCTCGTCCGGCGGCAGGACGAGCCGCAGGGGATCGTGGCCGAGCAGGACGTGCGCGGTGCCTGCCCGGCGCTCGCGCGTGTGCCCGGGGTACTGCTCGGCGATGACGAGGTCGAAGCGTCGCGCGGCGAGCTCGAAGAGTCCCTCTTCGGGCGGCGCCTCGGTCATCTCGACGCGCAGGGAGGGCTCCCGCTCCGCGAGGAGGCTGAGCGCGGCGGGGACGATCGACTCGGCAGCGGTGGGCATGGCGCTGATCCGCACGGTCTCGGCGAGACGGTCGGCGGAGGCGAGCGCCTCGCGGGCCGCCTCGTCGAGCTCCAGGGCGCGTGCGGCGTGCTCGGCGAGGAGCCGGCCTTGCGCGGTGAGGCGGATCCGCCGCCCGTCGGGTTCGAGGAGCGGGACGCCGGCCTCCTTCTCCAGCAGGGCCAGTTGCTGGGACACTGTGGAGGGGCTGAACGAGAGCGATGCGGCGACCCCGGCGACGGTCCCTCGCAACGCGAACTCGTGCAGCAGTCGCAGCCGTCGCAGTTCGAACATCCTGGCCCCTTCCTCGCCCCCGCGTCCCGACACTCCGCGTCCTCGCCCCGCCCGCCCCATCGAGTGGTCAGTTTCTGTGGGTTCGGGCGGCCGGAACCCACAAAACTGACCACTCGGAAGAGGCGGACCCGGGAGTGCGGATAATTCGAGAATACCGAAGGGTGTGCATCGGGAAAGATCGCTTTTCTCGGCGGATGAACAGGCACATGCTGGGATCATCCCCGCGCGTGCGTGTGCCCGCGCGCGCACGACCCGAGACCGAGGAACCGCCGTGACCCCCACCCCGTCCTCCGCGACCGCCACGGGCGTCGCCGACCTCTCCGCCCTCGCCGACGACGCCGTCGCGCTGGTGCGCCGCTGGCTCGTCGAGAGCCGCGAGGTCCCCGTCGACGCCGCCGCGCAGCGCCTCGCCGGCGTCCTGCGCGACGAGCACGGCCTCGACTTCACCGTCGGCTTCGTCGACGGCGTCGTCCGCCCCGAGGACACCGCCGTCGCCGCGCGGAAGCTCCGCGAGCTCGTCCCGCTCACCCCGGCGTTCCTTCCGGCTCCGCTCCGCGCCGCGATCGCCCTCGGCGGCGCTGTCGCCCCGATCCTGCCGGGGGTCGTCGTGCCGATCAGCCGCCGGGTCCTCCGCGGCATGGTGCGCCACCTCATCGTCGACGCGCGCGACGCGAAGCTCGGCGCCGCCATCCGGGCGATCCGGGAGAAGCAGGACGTGCGCCTGAACGTCAATCTCCTCGGCGAGGCCATCCTCGGCCAGGACGAGGCGGCCCGCCGCCTGGAGGGGACGCGGCGGCTCCTGCAGCGCGACGACGTCGACTACGTCTCGATCAAGGTCTCCTCGACCGTCGCTCCGCACAGCCCGTGGGCCTTCGACGAGGCCGTCGCCCACGCCGCCGACGCGCTCCTGCCGCTGTACCGGATCGCCACACGGGGCACGGCCGGCGGCAAGAAGTTCATCAACCTGGACATGGAGGAGTACAAGGATCTGGATCTCACGATCGCGGTCTTCACCTCGATCCTGGATCGGCCGGAGTTCCACGACCTCGAGGCCGGCATCGTGCTGCAGGCCTACCTCCCCGACGCACTCGGCGCGATGATCCGCCTGCAGGAGTGGGCCGCGGCCCGGGTCGCGGCCGGCGGGGCGCCGATCAAGGTCCGCGTCGTCAAGGGCGCGAACCTCCCCATGGAGACCGTCGACGCCGAGACGCACGGCTGGCCGCTGGCCACGTGGTCGACGAAGCAGGAGTCCGACTCCTCGTACAAGGCGGTGCTCGAGTACGCCCTGCGTCCGGAGCACGTCGGCAACGTCCGGATCGGCGTCGCCGGGCACAACCTCTTCGACATCGCCCTCGCGTGGCTCCTGGCCGAGAAGCGCGGCGTGACGGCCGGGATCGAGTTCGAGATGCTGCTCGGAATGGCCTCGGCGCAGGCGACGGTCGTCAAGCGCACCGTCGGCTCGCTCCTGCTCTACACCCCGGTCGTGCACCCGGACGAGTTCGACGTCGCGATCGCCTACCTCATCCGGCGTCTGGAGGAGGGGGCGAGCCCCGAGAACTTCATGTCCGCGGTGTTCGACCTCGACGCCGATCCGGCGCTGTTCGAGCGCGAGAGGGAGCGCTTCCTCGCGTCCGTGCGCACGGTGCCGACCGAGGTCCCCGGGCCCAACCGCGTCCAGGACCGCTCGGCCCCGGTCGAGGTCGGCGCGCCCGAGCGGGCACGCGGCTTCGAGAACACCCCCGACACCGACCCCTCGCTGGCGGCCAACCGGGCGTGGGGGGACGCGATCCGCTCCCGCATGGCCGACTCGACGCTCGGCGACGACACGGTCGCCGCGAACACGCTGTCCTCCGCGGACGAGGTCGACGCCGCGATCGCACGCGCCGTGGCCGCGGGCGAGGCCTGGCGCGCCCTGGGCGCCGATGGTCGGGCGGAGATCCTGCACCGCGCCGGCGACGTCCTCGAGGCGCACCGCGCGGACCTCCTCGAGGTCATGGGATCCGAGGCGGGCAAGGTCCTCGAGCAGGGCGACCCCGAGGTCTCCGAGGCGATCGACTTCGCCCACTACTACGCCGAGAGCGCGCGGGCGCTCGCCGAGGTCGACGGCGCGACCATGCAGCCCGTCGGGCTCACGGTCGTGACCCCGCCGTGGAACTTCCCCGTCGCGATCCCCGCCGGGTCCGTGCTGTCGGCGCTCGCGACCGGATCCCCGGTCATCATCAAGCCGGCCCGTCAGGCCCGCCGCTCCGGTGCGGTCATGGTCGAGGCGCTCTGGGAGGCGGGCGTGCCCCGCGACGTGCTGCAGTACGTGCAGCTCGACGGGCGCGAGCTCGGCACGCAGCTCGTGAGCGATCCCGCCGTCGGCCGCGTCATCCTCACGGGCGGGTACGAGACGGCGGAGCTGTTCCGCGGCTTCCGGCCGGATCTGCCCCTGCTCGCGGAGACCAGCGGCAAGAACGCCCTCATCGTGACCCCGAGCGCCGATCTGGACCTTGCGGCCAAGGACGTGGCGTACTCCGCCTTCGGCCACGCTGGCCAGAAGTGCTCCGCGGCATCCCTCGTCGTGCTCGTCGGCTCGGCGGCGCGCTCCGAGCGCTTCCGTCGCCAGCTCGTGGACGCGGTCCGCTCGTATGCGGTCGGCCAGCCCAGTGACGGCAGCTCCCGGATCGGCCCGCTCATCGGCCCGGCCGAGGGCAAGCTCCTCAGTGCCCTCACCACCCTGAAGCCCGGCGAGTCCTGGCTCCTCGAGCCGCAGCGGCTCGACGACGAGGGACAGCTCTGGCGCCCCGGCATCCGTGACGGCGTCGTGCGCGGATCGGAGTTCCACAAGGTGGAGTACTTCGGACCGGTGCTCGGCATCATGACGGCGGAGACGCTGGACGAGGCGATCGAGATCGTCAACGACATCGACTACGGCCTCACCAGCGGCCTGCACTCGCTGGACGAGGACGAGATCCAGCAGTGGCTCTCCTCGATCCAGGCGGGCAACGTCTACGTGAACCGCGGCACGACCGGTGCGATCGTGCAGCGTCAGCCGTTCGGCGGGTGGAAGAAGGCTGCCGTCGGCGCCGGGTCCAAAGCGGGCGGGCCGAACTACCTCGTCGGGCTCGCGGACTGGGCGGACGCCCCCGCGCGGACCACCCGGGAGCTCGACGCGCTCGGCACGACCGCGGTCGGCGCCCTCGCGGCGGTCGAGGGCGGCGAGGCGGACGTCGCCTGGCTCCGCGCGGCGCTCGCGACCGACATCGACGCCTGGGCGGGCGAGTTCGGGATCGTCCGCGACGCCTCGGGTCTCGTCACGGAGCAGAACGCGTTCCGGTATCAGGCGGTGCCGGTGACGATCCGGTTCGAGGGCGGGCGTGTGGCCGAGCTCGTGCGCGTGGCGGCCGCGGGGCGCCGGGCCGGGGGTCGGGTCACGGTCAGCACGGCCGAGACGCTGCCCGCCTCCGTGCTCGCCTGGCTGGGGTCGCAGGACGTGACCGTGGCCGTCGAGGACGCCGCCGCATGGGCCGCGCACGCCGTGCGCCTCGCGGCCCGCGACGGGCGGGTCCGGCTCATCGGCGCCGGTGCGCGCGCGACCGCCGAGGCCGTCGGGGGATCCCCGAGCCTGGCGATCTATGCGAATCCGGTCGTCTCCGCCGGCCGCGTCGAGCTGCTGACGTTCCTGCGCGAGCAGGCGGTCTCGGTCACGGCGCACCGCTTCGGCACGCCGCACCGCTACGAGATCCCGACGCTCGCTCCCGTGCGCGACTGACGCCGACTCGCGGGCGGCCGCCGAGGCCGCCCGCGAGTTCAGGCATTCGCGCGAGCTCAGGCCGATCTGGAGCGATTGCGCCTGATCTGGCGTGTGTGCCTGATCTGGCGTGTGTGCCTGATCTGGCGTGTGTGTTGTGCGTGCGTGTGCCGTGCGCGTGTGCGGTGCTCGTGCGCGAGTTCAGGCGTTCGCGTGAGTTCAGGCGGATTTGAGGGTTGCGTGCCTGATCTCGCGCGTGTGCCTGATTCAGCGCGTGCCTGATGTGGCGTGCGCTGGCGCGGTGCTCGTGCGTGAGTTCAGGCGTTCGCGCGCGTTCAGGCGGATCAGAGGGTGGCGTGCCTGATCTCGCGCGTGTGCCTGATTCGGCGTGTGCCTGATCCGGCGCGTGTGCCTGATGCGGCGGGCCAGAGGACGCGGGCGTGACAAGGGGACGAGGACGCGGGGTCAGGCGAGGGGGAGGGCGTCGTCGTACGCCGTCGTCGAGACGAGGGGCTCGCCGGGAGGAGCGCCGAACACCCGTGCGGTGCCCGGCGCGCTGCGCCATGGTGCCCAGCCGGGATCCCCGGTGCGGACGAAGGCCACCGCGGCGCCGTGCATGTCCGTCGCCAGCTCCTGCGGAGGATGCTCCCCGGCGAGGCGGGCCACGTGCGGATCGTCGAGGCAGTCGAACCAGAAGGGCACGTCGAGGCAGTGGCACGACCACCCCTTGGTGGGGGAGACCCAGGCGAAGCGGTAGGCCCAGGTCGGCGCCGCGCCCCGCGCCTCCGCCGCACGGATGACGAGGGATCGGAACACGGAGTCCGTGACGAAGCGCCCGAGCACAGCGGCGGTCCCCTTCCGTCGCTGCGGACGGTTCGCGGCGAGCCAGGCGCGGCGCACCGGGCGGTCCCGGAGGAATCGTGCGAGAAGCCAGGCGGCGGGGATGAGGCGGAGCCTGCCTCGTACGTCGTCGAGCACCATGGTGAACTCGTCGTCGGTCGCGCCCAGCAGGAGCGGCTTGTCCGCGCCGACGCCCGCACGGAGGGCGTCCACGGTGGAGGTCGTGACGAGCTCTCCGTCGATCACCGGTCCCCACGGCAGGCCGTCGGTGAGGGTCGCCGTGACCGCGGCGATGCCGGTGCGCCCGAGGAGCGCGGCCTGCGGCTGGAGCTTCATGATCCGCCGCTCCGGCACGCTCCGGAAGCCGTCGAGATCGGGGTCGCATCCGGCGAGCTCGGCCAGCCGGTGCGAGCGCGCCTCCACGCGGTCGCGCGGGAGGTCCGCGAGGGCGGGGGAGATCGCGAGGGCGGCGTGGAACAAATGCTGGGCCTGCTCGAGGGCGAGGAGGCGGAGCACCGCCCCGCCCCCGGCCGACTGGCCGGCGATCGTGACGCGCGACGGGTCGCCGCCGAACGCGGCGATGTTCTCCCGCACCCACTCCAGCGCGGCGATCCAGTCGAGCACGCCGCGGTTCGCGGGCGCTCCGCCGACGATCCCGAAGCCGTCGAAGCCCAGGCGGTAGGAGATGGACACGGTCACGACGCCGTCGCGGGTGAAGGCGCGCCCGTCGTACCAGGGGCTGGCCGGGGAGCCGTCGGTGTACCCGCCCCCGTGGATCCACACCATGACCGGCAGCCCCGCCGCGTCCCCCTCCCCCTGCCGAGTGGTCAGTTTCTGCGGGTTGCGGCCGTCTGAACCCGCAGAAACTGACCACTCGGGGAGGTGGGGCGTGAAGACGTTGACGTTGAGGGTCGAGGCGCCGGGGATGCTGGGCTCCGGGATGAGCGTCTCGCCCTTGTCCCCGCGTTGCGCGGTCGGACCGTAGGCGGTCGCGTCGCGCACCTCGGTCCAGGGTTCCGGCGGGATGGGCGCGAGGAAGCGTCGTCGTCCGGTGGGCGGCGCGGCGAACGGGATCCCGAGGAACGCGGCGGAGCCGGTCGGAGTGCCGGGCGTACCGCGCCACATCCCTCGGACCGGGCCCGCGGAGGTCGTCACGACCGGGGCCGCCCCGGTGACGGCGGGGGTGTCCGAGTCGGTCATGGCGTCAGCGTACCGGGGACCGAGCAGGACTCCGGGCCGCCCGTCGCGGACGGACGCAGCAGCGACAGGAAGAGACGGATGTCCGCGGCCATGTCGATCGTCGGGTCGAGCATCCACGCGTTCTGCAGTCCGTCGGCGAGGGCGTGCGCCGTGCGGACCACCCACGCGGGATCGAGATCGGCGCGGATGTGCCCCGCGGCCTGCGCCTCGACCACGGCGGCCCGCGCGGTTCGCTCCAGCCGTTCCGTGCGCTCCGTGAAGAACGCGCGGGCGGGATGCTCGGGGTCGGCCGCGTCGGCGGCGAGCTGGGTGTAGAGCTGCACGAGCCCCGGCACCTCGGCGTTGTGCCGGACGACGTCGAGGAAGGCGTCCAGGAACGGCCGGCCGGCGTGCGGGATCGCGTCCTGCTCGTCGCGGGCGCGCAGGATCGCGAGGAACAGATCCTCCTTGGAGCCGAAGTAGTGCAGGAGCCCGGCGGGGCTCAGCCGCACGGCCTCGGCGATGTCACGGACGGAGGCGGCGCGGTAGCCGCGGGCGGCGACGAGGCCCAGCGCGGTCTGCAGGATCTCCTCGCGCTTGGCGACGCCCTTCGCGTATGCGCCTCGCGGGGTCATGGCTCCAGGGTACTGACGCGGGCGGCAAAACCGAATCATGTTCGACTTTCTTGCCCGGATCCCTTGTGCGGGAGGCGGCGGAATGGCACGCTGAGCACAAGAAACCAAACCGCGTTCGGTATTGCCTTATTGCCTTCGATCCGCTCGACGTGGAGCAGCCATGACCCTCACCCCGCCCGATCCCGCCTTCCGAGACCCGACCGAGAGGAACCCCATGGAGCGCACCGAGACTGCCCACCCCGAGGTTCGCACCGCCGCAGGGGCGGTGCGCGGGCGCTGGCGCCCGACGACGGGCGGGGCGGGGTATCCGCGGTCGGCCGCCTTCCTCGGCATCCCGTTCGCCGAGGCGCCGGTCGGGGAGCGTCGCTTCGCCGCGCCGGTCCCGAAGGCGCCGTGGGAGGGCGTGCTCGACGCCGCGGAGTTCGGAGCCACCGCGCAGCGCGGGGATCCGGGGGTGACCCTCATCCCGGAGCCGAGCGTGCCCGGCGACGCCACGCTCAACGTCAACGTCTTCACGCCCCACCTCCCCGAGTGGTGGGGGTGGGTGGGGGGGGGGGGGGGGGCCCCCCCCCCACCAAAACCCGCCA
>NZ_JBAOJP010000018.1:0-57387 GCF_037083505.1 Microbacterium sp. CCNWLW41 | reverse complement strand
CGCGGTCCCCCGCCGTCCTTCGGTCGGCTCCCGCCAGGCCCGATGCCAGCGCGTCGGACGAGGCCATCGCTCCGCTCCGCTCCGGGTCACCCCTTCCGGTCACCTTCCGGTCGTTGAGCGAGGAGCGCAGCGACGAGTCGAGACGCGGTGACCCGGCGTCGATCGATCAACGGCCGACTCGTCCCCGGGCGCGCCGCGTCGAGGGCGTTCGGCGTCGGCGGTGCGTGCTTCGATGGCCGCATGGACGTGCAGGCGAGGCTCCGACGCGAGGGACAGGCGACCGTGGCGACGGCCGTCTCCTTCGTCGCGGCCGCAGTCGTCGCGGTGCCGGTTCTTCAGGGCGCGCCCCGTCCGCTCAGCGGAGTCGCGTCGCTGAGCACTCCCGCCGCCGTCATCGCCGGGATGACGGCAGCGCTCGCCTTCGCGGTGAGCGCCGTGCGTCACCACCGCGGCGAGACCGCCGCCATGCCGCGCTGGCAGGCGACGGTGTCGAACGTCTCCGCCGTCGCCCTGGCGCTCGCGATCGGCGCGGTGACGGGCTACGCCGTCCTCCTCGCCGGGGCCGTGCTCGCGACGGGATTCCGCGGGCTCGAGCTCTCGCCGCTCGGCGGGGCTCTGCTCGTCGGAGCTGCCGCGGCAGCGGGCGGGCGTGCGGGGTTCCTCGCCGGCGTCGGGCTCCGGACACGGGACCTGTCCGTGCTGCTGTTCGCGTTCCTCGCGATCGGGACGCTCTTCGCGATGCTGACGGCGTCGGATCCACGGTGGTGGGAGCGCAACTTCTCCCAGTTGGGGATCGGACCCGGCGGGTGGGCGTTCAACGGAACCCTGGTGGTCGCCGGTCTCCTCGTCGCCACGGTCGGTTCCTACGTCGGCCGGGATCTGCACCGCCTCTGCGGAGACCCGGATATCGGGCGGATCGGCCGCACCGTCGTGCTGTGGGCGCTGGCGGGCGCGGCTTTGGCGGGCACCGGCATCACGCCGCTGCCCGCCGAGATCGCGACGGCGTCGGCGGTGGACCCGCCGTCGGTCGGGAGCGCGACGGACGTCCGCACGATCGTGCACCTCGCGTTCGCCCTGGCCGCGCTCGTGCTGTTCGCCGCGGCAACGGTCCAGACCGTCCGGGTCCTGCCGCGGCGCCCGCGGTTCCTCGGTGTCACCCAGGGTGGGCTGCTCGCGGTCCTCGCCGCGGGGATCCTGCTCTGGTGGCCCGTCGGCTTCGCCACCGCGACCGTCTTCGAGGGCATCGCCGTGGGTCTCGGGCTCCTCGGCATGACGACCATCGTGCGGGTGCTCGCAATCCTCGCCCCGGAGACCTCTCGCGTCTCCGCGCGCTCGCACCTGCGCGCCTGATCCCGAGTCCGCCGCGCGCGCATCCGTCGCAGCGCCCATCCGGTCGTAGCGCCCGCCGGTCGCAGCGCCCACCGTGCGCCTCGGCACCGCCCGCGCGGAGTTCTGCGTTCGCGGCGGAGGGATCGCGAGAACGCGTCCGCGGGAGCGTGAGTTCTCCGCGCGAGGGTGAGGCATCCGTGTGAGTGGAGATCTGTGTGCGAGGGGGAGGTCTCCGCGGGAGCGTGCATCGCGCGGGTCACTGCATGGATCTGCGGAGTTCTATGTTCGTGGCGGAGGGATCGTGCGGATGTGTCCGCGGGAGGGTGTGACTTCCGTGGGAGGCTGTGACTTCCGTGGGAGGCTGTGACTTCCGTGCGGCTGCGAGATTTCCGCGCGAGTGCGAGCTCTTCGTGGGAAGGGGGAAGATTCCGCGGCAACGACAGATCCCCGCAGCAGCGCCCGCCGTGCCCCGCGCGCCGTGCGCCGTGCGCCGCGCGCTGTCCTCCGGCCGTTCGCCTACTTAGAGGCGGTCGACGGCCGTCAGCGTCACGACGGCCTCGCCGGCCTCGTCCGAGGCGTCCAGGTCGACCTCCGCGGCGATCCCCCAGTCGTGGTCGCCCGCAGGGTCGTCCAGGATCTGGCGGACGCGCCAACGGCGTCCGCCGTCCGTCTCCTCGATGAGGAGCAGCGCCGAACTGCGGGCGTCCGCACCGGTGAGGATCTCGTCGTGCTCGGCGAAGTATCCGTCGAGCGCCGCGTCCCACGCCTCCGCTCCGAACTCCGGGTCCAGCGCCGCCAGGGCGTCGACGTCCTCGCGCGCGGCGAGCTGGACGCGGCGGAACAGCTCGTTGCGCACGAGGATCCGGAAAGCCCGCAGGTTCGTGGTCACCCGCTTCGGCGCCGGCGGCACGACGGGCCCGTCCTCGTGATCGACGGGGTGTCCCGCGACGAGCTCCTCCCACTCGTCGAGCAGCGATGAGTCGACCTGGCGGACCAGTTCGCCCAGCCACTCGATCAGGTCACGCAGATCCTCGGTCTTCAGGTGCTCCGGGATCGTCTGCGACGCCGCACGGTATGCGTCCGACAGGTATCGCAGCACCACGCCCTCCGATCGGGCGACCTTGTACTGGGCGACATATTCCCCGAACGACATGGCCCGCTCGTACATGTCCCGCACGACGGACTTCGGGCGCAGCGCGAAGTCCCGGATCCATGGCTGCGCCGCGCTGAACGTCTCGAAGGCCGCTCCCAGCAGCTCCTCCAGCGGCTTCGGGTACGTGATCTCCTCGAGCGCCTCCATGCGCTCGTCGTACTCCATCCCCTCCGCCTTCATCGCGGCGACGGCCTCTCCGCGAGCGAGGAACTCCTGCTGGCTGAGGACGGCGCGCGGGTCGTCGAGCGTCGCCTCCACGATGGACATCATGTCCAGGGCGAACGACGGGGCATCCGGATCCAGCAGCTCGAAGGCGGCCAGGGCGAACGGCGACAGCGGCTGGTTCAGCGCGAAGTTCGGCGGCAGGTCCACCGTGAGCCGGACGCTCGTGCGCCCGGTCTCCTCGTCGACGACCTGCTCCACGACGCCGGACTCGCGAAGCGTCCGGTAGATCCCGATCGCGCGGAGCGCGAGGATCCGCTGCCGCTGACGGGGTTCATGGTTGTCGTATACCAGCGCGCGCATATTGGCGAAGACGTCGCCCCCGCGACCGATCGCGTTGAGGATCATGGCGCTCGTGATCTGCATGTGCGAGGTGAGCGTCTCGGGCTCGGCGGCGATGAGCTTCTGGAACGAGGGCTCGCCCCAGGAGACGAAGCCGTCGGGCGCCTTCTTGCGGATGATCTTCCGCTTCTTCTTGGGATCGTCGCCCGCCTTGCGGATCGCCGCCAGGTTCTCGGTCTCGTGCTCGGGAGCCTGAGCGATCACGGTGCCCGCCGTGTCGAAGCCCGCCCGGCCGGCGCGCCCGGCGATCTGGTGGAACTCGCGGGCGGTCAGGTGACGCATCCGCGTGCCGTCGAACTTCGTGAGCGCCGTGAGCAGCACGGTGCGGATCGGGACGTTGATGCCGACGCCGAGCGTGTCGGTGCCGCAGATGACGCGCAGCAGCCCGCGCTGGGCGAGCTGCTCGACGAGGCGGCGGTACTTCGGCAGCATGCCGGCGTGGTGCACGCCGATCCCGAGCCGCAGCAGCCGCGAGAGCGTCTTGCCGAAGGACGTCGTGAAGCGGAACCCGCCGATGAGCTCCGCGATCTCGTCGCGCTGCTCGCGGGTGGCGATCTTCGCACTGGCCAGGGCCTGGGCCCGCTCCATCGCGGCGGCCTGGGCGAAGTGCACGACGTAGACGGGGGCGCGGTCCGTGTGCAGCAGATCGTCGATGGTCTCGTGGATCGGGGTCGTCTCGTAGGAGAAGTGCAGGGGAACCGGCCGCTCGACCCCGGTGACGACGGCCGTCTCGCGTCCTGTACGGCGTGTGAGGTCGGCGGCGAGGGCCGTGACGTCGCCGAGCGTGGCGGACATCAGCACGAACTGCGCCTGGGGGAGCGTGAGGAGCGGGACCTGCCAGGCCCAGCCCCGATCCGGGTCGCCGTAGAAGTGGAACTCGTCCATCACGACCTGACCGACGTCGGCCTGCGGTCCCTCGCGCAGCGCCAGGTTCGCGAGGATCTCGGCCGTGCAGCACACGATCGGGGCGTCGGCGTTGACCGCCGAGTCTCCCGTCACCATCCCGACCTTCTCCGCGCCGAAGACGTCGACGAGGGCGAAGAACTTCTCGCTCACCAGCGCTTTGATCGGAGCGGTGTAGTAGGTCCGGCGTCCGTCGGCGAGCGCGGCGAAGTGCGCGGCGATCGCGACGAGAGACTTCCCCGTCCCGGTGGGGGTGGACAGGATGAGGTTCTGCCCGGAGACGATCTCGATGGCGGCCTCGTCCTGTGCGGGGTAGAGGCGGATGCCGGTGCTCTCCGCCCACTCCACGAAGGCGGCGTACACGGCGTCCGGATCCGGCGCGGTGCCGTCCGCCGGACCGAGCAGGGAGGGATCGAGAGACATGATGTCTCGATCCTTTCACGCGCGGTCCTCGCTGCTGCCGCGACGTCGAGGCTCAGGCCTTCCTGACCAGGTCGGATTTCAGGAGCATCGCGCCGAAGCCGTCGACCCTGCCGTCGATGTCGTGGCCGTTGACCGGGTCGATGAGGCGGATCCCGCGTACTTTGGTGCCCTGTTTGATGCCTTGCGGCGACCCTTTGACCTTGATGCCGGTGGTCACGACGACGGTGTCGCCGTCGGCCAGCACATTACCGACGGCATCCTTCACGACGCGCTCGACCGGGGCGGCGTCGGATGCGGCGTCGGACGGCGACCACTCGTGGCCGCACATCGGGCAGACGAGCAGCGCGCCCATCTCGTAGGCGTGCTCGCTGGAGCACCCGGGGCACAGGGGCAGCGTGTCGGACATGCGTCGATCGTATCGCGATATGATGAATCCATCAGACCGGCGAGGACCGGAGGGGGATTCCGAATGCTCAGCGACCCGAACCGCCCGCTCTACGAGGTGAAGGCCGGGCTCTTCAAGGGGCTCGCGCACCCGATCCGCATCCGCATCCTCGAGGTTCTCTCAGCCGCTGCCGAAGTCTCCGTCTCCGAACTGCTCGACGTGATCGATCTCGAGGCCTCGCACGTCTCACAACACCTGGCCGTGCTGCGACGCAACCGGCTCGTCGTCTCCGAACGCCGCGGCAGTCTGGTCTACTACCGACTCGCCTACCCGCAGGTCGCCGACCTGCTGCGGGTCGCTCGCGCCCTGCTCGGCGAGATCCTGCGGACCACGCACGAGCAGCTCGTCGAGCAGGACGGATTGCCGGACATCCCGGTTCGGGCATGAACACCTGGTCCCTGCGGACGCTGCTGCCGTCCGCATCCGACTACCGCGGCCTGCGACGCGCCTGGCGTGGCGATCTGCTCGCGGGCGTCACGGTCGGCATCGTCGCGCTGCCCCTCGCCCTCGCCTTCGGGGTGAGCTCGGGAGCGGGAGCCGAGAGCGGGCTGATCACGGCCATCGTCGCCGGCATCGTCGCCGCGGTGTTCGGCGGTTCGAACGTGCAGGTCTCCGGACCCACCGGCGCCATGGTCGTCATCCTCGCGCCGATCCTGGCCACTCACGGCGCCGGCGCTCTCGCCGCCGTCTGCCTGTTGGCGGGAGCCATCGTGCTCGTCGCCGGGATGCTGCGCCTCGGCCGCGCCGTCGGGTACATCCCCTGGCCGGTGATCGAGGGATTCACCCTCGGCATCGCGGTGATCATCTTCCTGCAGCAGATCCCGACCGCCACCGGTACGACAGCGGGGGAGAGCACGAACGCGGTGGTCGCGGCGGCGCAGTCGCTGGCGTCCGCGTCATGGCCGAAGATCGGCTGGTCGCTGCTGCTGGTCGGGCAGGTCGTCGTGATCATGCTGGTGTCACTGCGGGTGCATCCGCGGTTCCCGGGGTCGCTTCTCGCGATCGTCGTCGCGTCGCTCGTCGCCGGGATCGCCGGGCTGCCGGTCGACACCATCGGCGAGCTGCCCGCGGGACTGCCCGCTCCCGCCCTCCCCGCCGTCGATCCGGCCACGCTGCTCGCCCTCAGCGGCCCCGCGGTCGCCGTCGCCGCGCTTGCCGCGATCGAGTCGCTGCTGTCGGCTCGGGTCGCCGCGACCCTCGCCGACACCGGCCCCTACGACGCCGACCGCGAGCTCGTCGGGCAGGGGCTCGCCTCGCTCGCCGCCGGCCTGTTCGGCGGCATGCCGGCCACCGGAGCGATCGCCCGCACCGCCGTGAACGTGCGCGCCGGTGCCCGCACCCGACTCGCCTCGACCACGCACGGCGTGCTGCTGCTCGTGATCGCCCTCGTCGGTGCGCCCGTGGTGGCGCACATCCCGCTCGCGGCACTCGCCGGCGTGCTGATGGTCACGGCCGGCCGCATGATCGCGCCCTCCACGGTGCGCATCGTTCTGCGCTCCACGCGCGCCGACGCGATCGTGTTCTGCCTCACCGCCGTGGTGACGGTCAGCATCGACCTCATCTACGCCGTGCTGATCGGCCTGCTCGCCGCGGGCTTCTTCGCCCTGCGCCAGCTCGCCCGCACCAGCGGCGTGCACCGCGAGGAGCTTCCCGGCGCCGCGCAGCCCGGTGACGAGCGCATCGCCGTGTTCCGCCTCGAGGGTGCACTCTTCTTCGGCGCCGCCGAGCGGATGCTGGAGCGCGTGGCAGCGTTGCGCGACATCGAGGTCGTCGTGATCCGGATGTCGCAGCTGCAGATCCTCGACGCCACCGGCGCCCAGGTGATCAGCGAGCTCATCGTCTCACTGGAGCGCCGCGGCATCACGGTGCTGGTCAAGGGCATCCCGCCGCAGCACCTCCCGCTCGCCGAGCGCGTCGGCGTGCTCTCGTCGCTGCGGCATCAGAACCACCTCTTCGAGGACCTCGGCACGGCCGTCGCCCACGCGCGCAGCCACATCGGCCGCGCTGTCTGAGCCGCAGCTGGCTGCCGAAACCCCCCTCTTGCCGCCGGGACCCCCTCGGAGACACGCTTCTGCGAGGGGTCCCGGCGGGGGGTCTCGGCGCGGGGAGGGGGTCTCGACGGCAGCGGGGCAGGACGGAGAGAGGGGGTCGGCAGGAGGAGAGCGGATCAGCCCTCGCGGCGGCGGACGATCTCTGCGATCCAGATCGGCGCGAAGGGGGACGTGCAGTTCGGCGGGGTCGGGTAGTCCGCCAGCACCTGGAGGCGCTCCCCGATCGCGATCGCGCGCTCGCGCTGGGACGGGTGATGGATGCCGATCGTCGCCAGGGTCTCGTTCATGGCCCACTGCAGCCGAGCCGGGGCCTCCTTGAGCTCCGCCTCGATCGTGTCCAGCAGGGCGTCCAGATCCAGGCCCTCCGGCTTCTTCGCGACGCGATCGGTCGTGAGGGACCAGGCCGCGGCCCGAGCGTCCGCATCCTCGTCCGTCATCCACCGCTCACGCATCTCCTCGGCGTGCGGGGACTTCTTCGCGATGTAGTTGACGAACCAGTCGTGCCCCTTGGCGCTGTCCGTCGCACGGACCATGGCGTCGAGGTCGTCGGGACCGAACGAGCGGGGCCGGACGAGGAGGAGACCCAGGAGCTGCCCGGCGACGTCGCCCGACGCCCACAGCTCGCGACCCAGGGCGTCGTCGGTGCCGATCCGCTTGGCCAGCGCGCGCATCTTCGTGAGGTTCACGCCGTGGGCGTCGCCGTGCCGCTCGTTGACGGCGCGCGCCTTCGGGTCCTCGAGCGCGGCCAGCTCGGCGAGGGCGGCGTCCAGGGTGGCGAGTGCAGAGTCCGGCATGGCTCCAGCGTACGTCGCGCGCGTGCCGTCCCCGCGGCCGGAACGACGGGTGCGAGGGCCCGGTCCCGCGGGAGGGGATCAGGCTCCGGCCGGGGCCTCCGCGTGCGCAGACGGTCCGCGGATGCAAGGATGGTGACGTCAACATCCCGGATGGAGAGTCGCCCATGACCACGCCGCACACGCCCGTCCTGACCTGGCGGGACGGAACGCTTCTCCGCGACGGGCGACCGCATCGGATGCTCGCCGGCTCCGTCCACTACTTCCGCGTCCATCCGGCTCAGTGGGAGGATCGTCTGCGCCGGCTCGCGGCGATGGGCGCCAACACCGTGGACACCTATGTGCCGTGGAACTTCCACGAGCGCGTCGAGGGGGAGCCCGACTTCGCACAGTGGCGGGACGTCGAGCGCTTCGTCCTCCTGGCCGGCGAGATCGGCCTGGACGTCTTCCTGCGCCCGAGTCCGTACATCTGCGCGGAGTGGTCCAACGGCGGCATCCCGTTCTGGCTGAGCGGGCGGACGAGGGCGCTGCGCACGAGCGATCCGGCGTTCCTCGCCGCGGTCGACGCCTGGTACGACGCGCTGATCCCGCGCCTCGCGCCACTGCAGGCGGCCCACGGCGGACCGGTTGTCGCCGTGCAGGTCGAGAACGAGTACGGATCCTTCGGCAGCGACGCCGCCTACCTCGCGCATCTGCGCGACGGACTGCGCGCCCGGGGGATCGTGGAGCTGCTGACGACCGCGGACGGCACGACGGCGGACATGGTCGCGCATGGCCGGGTGGACGGGGCGATGGGGTCCTTCACGTTCGGCACCGGGGTGGACAGGGCGGTGGCGCTGCGCCGCGGCGACGAGGCGCTGCTGTGCGCCGAGCTGTGGGGCGGATGGTTCGACCACTGGGGAGAGCGGCACCACGTGCGGAGCGCAGAGAGCATGATGTCCACGGTCGACGCGCTCCTCGCGGCCGGCGGCTCGCTCAGCCTGTACATGGCCCACGGCGGCACGAACTTCGGCCTGTGGAACGGGGCCAACCACGACGGCGTGCTCCAGCCGACCGTCACGAGCTACGACTCGGACGCCCCGATCGGCGAGGACGGATCGCTGAACGCCAAGTTCCATGCGGTGCGGGCCGCGCTCGCTCGGTTCCACGAGGGCGGGCTGCCGCCGATCCCGGAGCCGCCCCGCCGCCAGGCGGCCGGCGAGGCGCCGCTGGAGCGGCGGCGGTCCGTCCTCGACCTCGTCGAAGCCCTGCCGACCGCGCTCGTGTCGCCGATCCCGCGCACGTTCGAGGAGCTCGGCGCCGAGGACGGGATCGTCGCATACGAGGCCGACGTGTCGTTCCCGGCGGAGGCGTCCTTGGCGATCGACGGGCTGCACGACCGTGCGGTCGTCTTCCTCGACGGCGCCCGGCTCGGCACGCTCGCCCGCGACCGAGAGGAGACGCTCCCGCTGCCGGCCGAGGGCGGCACCGGGAGGCTCACGATCCTCGTCGAGAGCCTCGGGCGGATCAACTACGGCGCCCGCACGGGCGAGGGCAAGGGCATCCTGCACGGCGTGCGGATCGGCCGCCGGCTCGTCCACGGCTGGACGCACCGGATCCTCCCGCAGGACGCTCCGGGGGTCGAGGCCGCTCCCGCCCCGGAAGCGGGCGACCGCGCCGGCGTCGGGATCGCGGTGTTCGACCGCGGCGAGGCCGAGATCGCCGACGCCTGGCTCGCGTTCCCCGGCGGCGTCCGCGGCATGGTGTGGCTGAACGGCTTCCTCCTCGGCCGCTACGACGCGCGCGGCCCGCAGGTCACGCTCTACGCGCCCGAACCGCTGTGGCGCGCCGGTCGCAACGAGCTGCGGGTCCTGGACGCGGACGGTCTCGGCGCGACCGTGCAGATCCGGGAGGAGCCCGAGCTCGGTCCCGCCGAGGAGTTCATCGGGTCTTGAGGCGGCGCGGACCGGCGCCCGGACTCCGCCGCGTGCCTGGCTAGGCTGGCCCCGTGCGAGGACCGGTGCGCAGCAGGGGGAGGGCGATCGCCCGTGACCTCTCACGTGCGCTGGTCTCGCGCTCGACGCTGCCGGTCGGGATCCTCTGTCTCGTCGCCCTCGCCGCGCTCGCCGCGTTCGTCCTCGCCGGAGGCTTGGCGCCCGCGGCGTCGCGGGCGGCGATCGTCTCGGCGGACACCGAGGTGCGCACGTCCCTGTTCGCGGTGACCGTCCTCGACGCGGAGCTGACGGACGAGGTCGAGGAGCCCGGCTTCGAGGCCGACCCCGGCGAGGAGCTCTTCGTCGTGACGCTCCGGCTGGAGAACCTCACGTCGAGACCGGCCGGGGTCGTACAGTTCGTCGACCGCGTGACGTCGCGCCTGGTCGCTTCGTCGTCGCCGCTGCTGACACCGACGGGCGTCAGCCCGACTCGCGAGGCGCGCGCCTGGCGCACGGACGGCACGACGCGAAGCCCTGTCCTGCAGCCCCGGGTGCCGGCGGAGGTGCAGATCGCGTGGCCCGTGCCGGAAGGCTCGTTCGCCGACGGGAAGGCCGGACTGGACGTCTATGACGCTCGCGAGCGGGCGGGTCAGCTCATCCTCTCGGCGTCGGCGATCACCTGGCAGCGGACCGGGCAGGCGGCCCGGATCGACGTGGAGGTCGTGCCGTGAGGCGGGGCGCGGCGTGGGCGGCGGGGGCGGTGCTCGTGCTCGGGGCCGGTCTCCTGACCGCGGTGACGCCCTCCGTCGATTCCCTGTACGGACCGTTCCTCCGCCACGGCGGCCCCACCGACACGGTTACCTCGCGCACGCTGACCGCGTCGGTCCTCGCGGCGTCGTTCGCGGACGAGATCGTCTCCGCCGACGGCGAATGGTCGGCCGCGGGCAACTGGCTCGTCGTCGAGGTGTCGGCATCGGCGCCGACGACCGAGGAGGATGCGGAGATCCCGTTCGCCGCTCTGCACGTCGACGGCCTGGTCGTCCACGCCAGCGAACGGCCTGAGGACTCCCTGTTGCGGACGCCGCTGCGCGTCGGGACCGACACCGTCGGCGTCCTCGCGTTCGAGCTTCCGGAGGGGGCGCGTGGCGGTCGTGCCGAGCTGCGGCTGACGAGCGAGTACCTGACGCCGGAGCTCGATGACGTGATCGCTCTGGAGATCCCGCTCGACGCGGTCGGAGCGGTGCCGCGCGTCGAGCTGACCGAGCCGCGGGTGGTGGGGGCGCCATGACGTGGTGGCGGCGCCAGCGGCGGGCGATCATCGGGCTGCTCCTCGCGGTCGGCGCTGTCGTGGGCGTGCACGTGTGGCTGGACGTGATCCCCGCCGCCCCCAGGACCTCCGTGCGGACGATCGTCGTCGACGGGCGCGCGGAGGTGCACGGCCACACCCTGTCGGTCGCCGCCAGCCGCTGGGGGGAGTTCGATGCGCCGCGGGGCTCGACGACGCTGACCGTGGTCCTCCACGCCCGCAGCGACGAGGGCGCCGAATCCTGTGGGACCTTCCGCCTCTCGGAGCGCGACGGGAGTCGGCTCTGGCTCGACGCCGGCTCCGCCGTGGACGTGGACATCGACGACGAGGACACGGAGACCGGGTGTCGGGAGGGGAACGGCGGGTACCGCATCCTCACCGTGTTCCTGTTACCCGACGACGCCCGGGGGCCGTTCTGGCTCGACGTCCCCGTCGAGGACGAGGTCGCCCGCTTCCGCATCGATCCGTGAGTCGGTCGCGGGCGCGGCGGTGCGAATGCCGACCCCGGCCTGGCGCCTGCCGACGACCGCGTCGAAGGCGGTCGCCACGAGGGCGACGCGCAGAGGCTCGGCGACGGCGGCGACGGCGACCAGCAGGAGCGGGAAGAACGCGGCCCAGAAGTTCGACTCGTGCCCGCCGACCGCCTGCAGCAAAGCGCGGGTCCCGATCCGTTCCGCCGCCGCCCAGACCGCGTAGGCGGCGGCGAAGAGCCCGAACAGGAGCGGTCCGCCGCGCCAGATCGCCGCGAGCGCGGCCCAGAGATCCTCGAGACGTCGCAGCAGCGTGCGGGACAGCCCTCCCGCCGCTCCCCGCAGGGCTTCGGCCCGGCGGTGCAGCACGGTGGGGGTGGTGTCCAGGTCCGCGCCGAAGATGACGCCGGCGACGGCGAGCCAGGCGGCGGGCACGATCACGGCCGCGGCGACGATGCCGACGAGCCACAGCCCGCCCTCCCAGAGCGCGCCCAACGGGGGAACGGCCGCGGCGATCTGTGCGCCGATCCCTTCCAGCCACTGTGCGCCGGCGCGCCCGGAGAACCATGCGCGCACGCCGGACCACCACTGTCCGACGAGGGTGAAGAGCATGAACGTCCACAGCACCTCGGCGTACGCGGCGAGCACGAGGGCCCAGGAGGGGAGGCGGTCGCGGAAGCGGTCCAGCACGAGTCGGAGCGCCAGCGCCGCCACGAGCACGAGGACGGGCAGCGGCCCGGCGGAGATGAGTCCTCCACGGTCGCCGAGCGCCTCGTCCACGCCGTTGCCGGTCTGCGCGAAGGCCACCGAGCTGGCGACGGCGAAGAAGGCCCTGAGGTCGGCGTCCAGCATGCCCCAGGCGGCATAGAAGAGCGTGAACGGGAGGATCGCGCCGACCACGGAGCGCCCGAAGCTCCGATAGCCTGTGCCGGCGCCCTCCGCGAGGCTGTTCGGGAGGGACGACCGCACGGTCAGGTACATCGCGACGTACGAGACGAGCCGGGCCGCGACGGCCAGGGGGAGCAGCAGGAGCCCGCCGAGCGTCGTGTGGCCCCCGACGAACCCCGCGACCTGCACGAGGACCCGGTGCACGGCCTCGCCGCCGAGGTACCACGCCACGAGCGCCGGTGCGTGCCGGGCGAGGATCCGCCCGAACGTCCGCAGTGCCTGCCGCATGTGCCCACCGTAGCCGGTGCGGTGCGGTGCGGTGCGGTGCGGTGCGGTGCGGTACGGCGGGGTGCGCCCGTGATCCGCATCAATCCTCGTCGCGCAGCTCGGCCCTGATCCGGCGGAGGTCCTCGGTGAGAGAGCCGATGAGGACCCAGTGGGCGGAGGACGGCGGCCGCAGCGAGAGGGGCGAGGTGAGCGCGGGGATCGTCGAGGTCAGGGCCTCCGGCTCGGGCGCGATCTCGGCGAGCTGCACCGCCAGGCGCACGTCGTGCCCGGCGCGGCGGAGCTGCTCGGCGATGGCCGCGACCGCCGGCTCCTCCGGCAGCGCGTCGTCGTAGTGGTCGAGATAGGCGCGGGTCATCCCGATCACCTGGGTCACGACGGGGCCGATCCGATCCAGGAGCGCGCGCAGGGCGGCGAGCTCCTCGCGGTGCCGGGATCCGCGCGGGTTGAAGGCCAGCGACTCCTCGCCCGCCGCGAGGGAGGCGTCGGCGGCGGCCTTCATCGGGCGCAGCAGCCGCGCCTCCAGCATGAGCTCCTGGAGCCGGGCGGGGCCGGTCGTCTGCGGGAGCGCCTCCGCCAGGCGGTCCAGGCTCGCCGCCACCTCTCCGCCGAGGAGCGCCAGGTCGCGGCGCGCCGGCGCGACGAGCACGGGCGCCACCACGAGGAGGTTCACGACGAGGCCGACCGCGGCGCCGATGAGCGTCTCCACGATGCGGGCGACGGCGTAGTCCGGACTCGACGACCCGAGCGCCAGCACGAGCATCGCCGAGATCGCCACCTGGTTCGCGGTTCCCGGGGTCGCCTTGAACGCCCACGCGACGATCATGGCGACCACGACGGCCAGCAGAACGATCCAGCTCCATCGCCCGAGCACGAGGCTGAGGGCCATCGCGATGACGACGCCCAGGATCACCCCGAAGCTGCGCTCCATCGCCTTCGCGAACGACTGGTTCACGCTCGGCTGGACGACCAGCAGCGCGGCGATGGCGGCGAACACGGGAAGCTGCCCCGGCACGACCCAGCCCGCCAGCAGCCACGCCGCGATGGTCGCCGCGGCCGACTTGACGACCTGCAGCAGCGGGCCCCGGCGGGCGCTGCGGATCGCGGTCATGCGCATGCCTCCACGCTAGTGCGCCGGCCCCGGCCGCGCCCGTCTCCGGATCCGCGGGCCGGGTCGTCTGAGGCGCCCGGAGCCGAAGATAGGGCATCCGCCCGATCCTGCACGGGGGCCTTAGCGAGGAGCGTAGGGGTGTCGAAGAAGAGAAGAAGCAGAAGGAGAAGGCCGTGGATGTGCACCCCTACCTCAGCTACCGCGTGACGACCCTCGAGATCGAGGAGGCCGCCCGTCGCGCCGAGCGTGCCCGGATGGCCGCCGAGCACGCCGACCAGATCCTCACCACGGAGCGGTTCGGGACCCGCCTGCGCCGCTGGCTCGGCCGGGACTCCGCCGTGCGCCGCCCGGCCGGGCGTGAGGCCGCACCGGGTGCGCCGGTGTCGCCGCGGGCGTCGGCGGTTCGCGCGGCGTCCTCGCGTCCGGCCGCTCCCGCGTCGGACCCGCGTGCGGTTTCCCGATCGACGCCTGCCCGCACCTCCGACCACATCGCCGGAGCCGCGGCGCCGGCCGCGGCCGTCGCCGGATCCGGGGCCTTCACCGCCGGATCCGAAGCCTCCGCGGAGTCCTCCGAGCGTGTGCCGTGCGGCGTCGGGGCGGCGTGACCCCGATCCGTGACGCGGACTCCGAGACCGACGTGCTCAGGGATGGCACGTCCGGTCGCATCCCTCGCGGGATGCGACCCCGGTCGTCGTCCCGGGGCGGTCCGGACCTGAGCCGCCCCGGGACGACGTCCCACTCCCCGTCCTCCCGTCCTCCGCAATCCCCGAAACCCCCTCGACCTGCCGAGACCCCCTCTGAGATCGCGGTGTGGGAGGGGGTTTCGGCGGGGGAAGGGGGTTTCGCGTGACGACATCGGGGGACGACCATCGGTCTGCTGTCGGCGGAGCCGGCCCCGATGTCGGTGGCTGGTGGGACGATGATTCCATGTCCCTCAACGCTCCCGCCGCCGACATGGTGGGCCGCGATGCCGAGCTCGAGCGGCTGATCACCGCCCTCGGGCGGGCTCGCGCGGGCGAGAGCGCCTCCGTCCTCGTGGCGGGCGAGGCGGGGATCGGGAAGTCGCGGCTGCTCCGCGAGTTCCGCGACGCGGTGGGCGATCAGGCCGCGGTGCTCACCGGGTGGTGCCTCGACTACGGCTCGACGCCGGCGCCCTACGGTCCGGTGCCCGCCATCCTCCGGGGCCTGCTCGCCGAGCTGGGCGCCGAGGCGGCGGACGCCGCCGGACCGGGCCGCGATGCACTGGGACTGCTGCTCCCGGAGCTCGGCGGCACGCCCGTGGACCGCACGGTCACCGGGCCCGAGGGGCTGCGCGAGGCGATCGCGAACCTGTTCGAGGCGGCCGCCGCGCGGACGCCCGTGGTCGTGCTCATCGAGGATCTGCACTGGGCCGACGCCGCGACGCTGTCCCTCCTCTCCTTCCTCCTGCGCGTCCTGGCGGGACGACCGGTGCTCTTCGTGCTGACCTGCCGGATCGACGACGTGCGCCGCGGCGGTGCTGTGCGCCGGTTCCTCGTCGAGGCCGAGCGTGCCCGGCTGCTGGAACGGCTCGCTCTCCAGCGTCTCGGCCGTGCCGCGGTGCGGCGGCTGTTGCAGGCGTTGTCCGGGCCGGTCGACGAGGCGGCGCTGCAGCGGCTGCTCGAACGCAGCGAGGGCGTGCCGTTCTTCGTCGAGGAGCTCGCCTGCAACGCACAGGGGCCCATCCCCGACTCCCTCCGCGATCTCCTGCTGGCCCGCTTCGATCTGCTCTCCGACGACGCCAAGCGCGTCGTCCGGACGGTGTCGGGATCCGACGGCGCGGTGCCCCACGCACTGCTGGCGAGCCTGGCGGGCTTCGACGACGAGCGGCTGGACGAGGCGGTCCGCGAGGCGACGACAGCGGCCGTGCTCGCCGTCCGCGGTGACGACAGCTACGGATTCCGCCACGCGCTGCTCCGCGAGGCCGTGCACGACGATCTGCTGCCCGGGGAGCGGGCCCGTCTCCACCGGGCCTATGGCGAGGCGCTGGAGGCGATCGCCGCCGAGACCGCGGTCTCGCTCGCGCCCGCCCTGGCGTTCCACTGGCATCAGGCGCACGACGCCCGCCGGGCTCTGATCGCCGCCGTCGAGGCGATGATGCAGGCCAAGGCCAGCTACGCGTTCTCCACGGCGGCGCGGTTCGGCGAGCTGGCCCTGGAGCTGTGGGAACAGGTCCCCGACGCCGCGGAGGCGGTGGGGCTGGAGCGGATCACCCTGCTCGCACGCCTCGGGTCGATCCTGCGCAACGCGGGAGACGGCGAGCGTTCGCTGGCGGTCGTCAACCTGGCGCTCGACGAGGCGGACCCGTCCGCCACCGACCCCGCGGTGTACGTGCGGCTGCTGCGCGACAAGGCCCACTATCTGCAGAACCTCGGCCGTCCCGGGCCGATCGAGCTGTTCTCGCAGGCGCTGCAGGAGATGGAGGGCCGTGTCGACGACGACCGTCTGCGTGCCATGCTGCTGAACCACCTCACAGGGCGCCTGATGATCACGGCCCGCGTCACCGAGGGCCTCGAGCGGGCGGACGAGGCGGCCGCACTGGCGGAGCGCTGCGGACTCGAGGGCCCGCTGTCGGTGGCGTTCAACCTGCGCGGGACGATGCGCGTGCAGATCGGCAAGGTCGACGAGGGGATGGCGGACTTCCGCTCCTCGTGGGAGCACGCCGTCGACAGCGACGCGCGCCTGCGGTACTGGGTGAACTACTCCGACATCCTCGCTCTGCTCGGGCGCTACCGGGAGGCGGTCGAGATCGCGGAGGCGGGTGTCGAGCACGCGCGCAGTCTCGGGGTCGGCCGCTCGACGGGATCGCTGCTCGCGCACAACATGATCGAGCCCCTCATCGACCTGGGCGAGATCGCGCGCGCGGAGGAGATCCAGGAGAAGGACGTCTCCTTCCGCACCCTGCACCTGAACCGCGTCTACGCCACCATGTCCCGGATCCGGCTGCTCGCCTGGCGCGGACGGATCGCCGATGCCGAGGCGCTGCTCGCCGAATGGCGCGCGACGATCGAGTCCATCTCCCGGCTGGAATCGCAGACCTGGTACTCCCACCGTGCGATCGAGCTCGCGATCGCGATCGGCGGGGGCGATTTCGCGCGTGCCGTCGAGGCGGCCCGTCTCGTGGTGGCGGACGAAGGACCGTCCCACGCACACCGCCGCCGACCGCTGCTGGACGCCGCCTGGGCGGTCGCGCAGCTGCGTGACTGCGACGACGACCAGGCCGCGGAGCTGGCCCGAGAACTGCGTTCCGCGTGGGAGCGGATCCCGGAGGAGCTGTGCGGCACCGCGCGGGTCGTGTCGCTGGCCCTGGCGTTCCCGGACCCGGTCGGGCTCCGCGAGGCCGTGCGCGCGGCGGACGAGGGCGAGGTCCCGGCGATCTATCGTGTGATCGCACGGATCGAGCTCGCCCGCGTCCTCGCCGCCGAGCGCGGCAGACCTGAGCGGGCCGAAGCTGCGGCGGTGCTGAGCGAAGCCGCGGACCTCGTCGACGCCCTCGGGCACGTCGGTCTCGCTCGTGAGGTCGCCGATCTCGGCGCCGCCTCCGGCCTGCTCGGCGCGGGGTCCGGCGGTCGCGAGAGCGAGGCCGGCGGGGGCATCGAGCTCACCGCCCGCGAGCGGCAGGTCCTCGAGCTGATCGCCGAGGGCCTCAGCAACCGCCAGATCGGGGAGCGCCTCTTCATCAGCGTGAAGACGGCGAGCGTCCACGTCTCGGCGATCCTGCGCAAGCTCGGCGTCTCGTCGCGGACGGAGGCGGCCGTCGCCGCCGCCAGACTCACCGCCGACGCCCGCTGAGCCCCGTCCACTGCGCGGGATCCTCACCCCGAAGGACCCCGTCCCGTAGGACCCCGTCTCTGTGTCGCCCGTCGCCCGTTCGGGTGCGCGAGTCCGTCGAGACCCCCTCGGCCCGACGAGACCCCCGCTGAGAACGCGATGTGGGAGGGGGTTTCGGTGGGGAGAGGGGGTTTCGGCGTGGTGGGCGGGGAAGAGACGGGGCGGGTCAGTTCTCCGCGCGGCCGTGGCGCCAATAGCCCATGAAGGCGATCGAGCGGCGGTCGATCCCGAGGTCGCGGACGAGATGGCGGCGGAGGGCGGTGATCGTGCCCGCCTCCCCCGCGAGCCACGCGTACTCCCCGCCGGCGCTCTCCTCCGGCACCTCCCACAGGATGTCGTCCGGGTCCGGCTCGCTCAGAGCCTCGTCCGTCCCGACCGCACTGGCGCTCATCCCGCTCACCCCGACTTCGGCCCCGCCGGCCGCGATCGCGTCGACTGCGCCGGCCCCGGCCGTGCCAGCCGCGACGCCCTCGGGCCCCACAGCACCCGAACCGGCCGCGGCCGCGCCAGCCCCGGCCGCCGCTCCGGCGCCGACGAGCGCCCGGGCGCGGCGGCGCTCAGCCCGTTCCTGGCCCCACGCGTGGACGGCGGCGCCGAGGCGGACGCCGTGCGCCGCGCTGCCGCGGGCGAGCCAGGTCACACGCACGCCGTCCGGCGCGCTGAGCGGGAGCTCGTCGGCCTCGGCGGGCACCTCGACCAGCACGTCGCCGCGCACGTGCGGGGGGAGCGTCTCGACGATCGCGCAGATCGCCGGGACCGCGGTCTCGTCGCCCGCGATCAGGACGGTGTCCGCGTCCCCCGGGCGCCATTCGAATCCGCCGCGCTCCTCGGCGCGGGCGTCGGGGCCGACGACGACGAGAGGCTGTCCGGGCGCCGCGGCGGACGCCCAGGCGGAGGCCGGCCCCTCGGTGCCGTGGAGGACGAAGTCGACGTCGATCTCGCGCTGTGCGGGCCGCACCGCCCGCACCGTGTACGTCCGGATGGGATTGCGCTGCTCGTCCGGGAGCGTCCGCCAGCGCGCGTACCACTCACCGAGCGGCGCCGTCTCGTCGAACTGGCCGACGTCGGTGACCGTGCCGTCCTCGAACGGGATCATGAGCTTGATCCGCTGGTCGAGGCCGTCGGTGCCGAAATGGACGAGGTCCTCGCCGGTCAGCGTCACGCGGGTGAAGTGCGGGCTGAGCGCGGTCACACGGGAGACGGCGGTCCGGAAGCTGCGGTAGGGCTGAACGGTCACGGTTCCACTATAGGCACCTATAGGTTAGGCTTCCCTAACGTGACCGACACCCAGACCTCGACGCCCGAGCCCGCGCACCGCGTCGGCTCCGCGGCACCCCGGCGTCCGGCACCGCTCGCGGAGGCCGGGCCGATCGCCCCCGGCGACCTCAGCGCGGAGGCACTCGCGCTGCGCTACGGACGGACCCCGGTCGTGCACGACGTGTCGCTCCGGCTCCGCCCGGGCCTCGTCACCGCGCTCATCGGCCCGAACGGCAGCGGCAAGTCCACGGTCCTGCGGGCGATCGCGCGTCTGCACCGGATCGAGTCCGGCCGTGTGCGCGTCGGCGACGACGACGCCTCGACGCTGTCGGCGCGCGCCTTCGCCCGCACCGTCGCCATGCTGTCCCAGTCGCGCCCGCACCCGTCCGGCCTCGAGGTGCGCGACGTCGTCGCACACGGCCGCCACCCGCACCGGGGGCGGTTCTCGGGACTGACCGACGCGGACCGCGACGCGATCGAGCGGGCCCTCGCACTCACCGGCCTCACCCGGATGGCGCATCGCCCCGTGGACGAGCTCTCCGGCGGCGAGCTGCAGCGGGTCTGGCTGGCGACCTCCCTCGCGCAGAGCACGGGGATCCTGCTGCTCGACGAGCCCACGAACCACCTCGACCTGCGCTACCAGATCGAGACGCTGGATCTCGTCCGCGACCTCGCCGACCGGGGCACGGCCCTCGGCGTGGTGCTGCACGACCTGGACCACGCGGCGTCCGTGGCGGATCACGTCGTGCTCATGCACGAGGGGCGGGTGCTCGCGGCCGGCACGCCGGCGGAGGTGCTCACCGGCGAGAACCTCTCGCACGCCTACGGCCTGACCATCGACACGGTCCATGACGCCGACACCGGCCGGGTGCGCGTCATCCCGCGCGGACGCCACCACGAACGGCTGCGGCCCGTGCGCGCCGCGGTCCCCGCCTGACCCCGACCCGACTCTTCCCGACACCCGACCGCATCCGAACCCGCGGATGCCCCGAGCTGGAGCCCTCATGCGCAAACCCCTCGCCCTCCTCGCCGTCCTCGGCGCCGTGACCCTCGCCCTCGCCGGATGCGGGACGACGTCCGTCTCCCCGCAGGATTCGGACGCCCCGGCCGCGGCCACGGCCGCCGGCTGCGCCGACGACACGACCAAGACCTCGACGGGCCCGGTCGAGGTGACCGACGCTTTCGGCCGCACCGTCTCTCTCGACAAGCCCGCCGAGCGCGTGGCCGTGCTGGAGTGGCAGCAGATCGAGGACGCCCTGACGCTGTGCGTGACTCCCGTCGCCGTCGCCGACGCCGAGGGCTTCGCCACCTGGGACACGGCGGAGAAGCTCCCCGAGGGCGTGACCGACGTCGGCACCCGGCAGGAGCCGAACCTGGACACGCTGGTCAGCGCGAAGCCGGACCTCGTCATCGTCGAGGCGAACACGCGCGATGACGCGATCATCGGCCAGCTGGAGAAGTACGGGATCCCGGTCCTCGCCACGATCGGCGCGGACGCCAAGGACCCGATCGCGCAGATGCTGTCGACGTTCGACACCATCGCGCAGGCCACCGGTCGCGAGGAGCGCGCCGAGGTCGTGACCGAGGAGTTCGAGAAGCACCTGAAGGACGCGGAGGCGAAGGTCGCAGACGCCGACCCGGCGGTGACGGAGTTCGTCTTCCTCGACGGCTGGGTGGACGGCGGCAACGTGGCCCTGCGCCCGTACGGCGACGGATCCCTCGTGGGCGCCATCGGCATCCGGCTCGGTCTCACCAACGCCTGGACCGGCGAGACGGACCCGGCCTACGGCCTCGGCACCACCGACATCGAGGGCATGACCACGATCGGCGACGCCACCATCCTGCACACCGGCACGGAGGCCGGTGCCGAGGACGACTTCCTCACCGCCGCGGCGAAGAACCCCGCCTGGTCGTCGATCCCGGCCGTGAAGGAGGACCGCGTGCTCGCGTTCCCGTCGGGGATCTGGATGTTCGGCGGGCCGCGCTCGGCGCAGCAGATCATCGACGCGTACGTCGACGTCATCACGAAGTGACCCGCGCGTGCCGCAGCCAGACGAGTCCGCCGCGGTGAGCGGGGGCGCGGTCCTGTCCGCACGCCGCCCGGCTCCCGCAGGACCGGAGGGGCCGGGGGAGGGGGAAGGCACGGACGCCGCGGCGTCCGGCCCCCGGCCCGGCTCCCTGCTCGCCGGGGTCGGCGTGCTGCTGGGCCTGGTCGCGGTGCTGATCCTCGTCGGCGCGTGGCACCTGACGCAGGGCACCAGCGGCGCGGCCCTCGTGGACGCGGACCTCTTCCTCGGCTCACGGCTGCCGCGGCTGGCGGCCGGGGTCGCGGTCGGCGTCGCGCTGGGCGCGGCGGGGGTGCTCATGCAGTCCCTGTCGCGCAACGCCCTGGCCTCGCCGGACACCCTCGGGGTGACCGCGGGGTCGTACCTCGCCGTCACGGCGGTCGCCGCGTTCGGGATCTCCGCGCCGGTGTGGGCCTCGGGCGGGGTCGCGTTCGCCGGAGGTCTCGGCGCGGCGGCGCTCGTGCTCGGGCTCGCCGGCGGCGCGGGATCCTCGACCACGCGCCTCGTGCTCGCCGGATCCGCGCTCGCGCTGGCGTTCCAGGCCGGCACCTCGACGCTGCTGATCCTGTTCCAGGAGGAGACGAAGGGACTGCTCGCCTGGGGCAGCGGCAGCCTCTCCCAGCTCGGCATCGACGCGTTCCTCCAGGCGGCGCCGGTGGTGCTCGTCGCGCTCGCGCTCGCCCTCGTCCTCGCGCGGCGGCTCGACGTGCTCTCCCTCGGCGACGACACCGCGTCCTCCCTCGGCATCCCGGTCCGCTCCACCCGGATCATCGGGATCCTCCTGTCGGTGGTGCTCACCGCCACGGCCGTGACCCTCGCGGGGCCCATCGGCTTCGTCGGGCTGTGCGCGCCGGTGCTCGCGAGGCTGCTGTCGCGGCTGGTCCCGGCGCTCGGCAGGCACATGCTCCTCATCCCGACGGCGGGGCTGCTGGGCGCGGTCGTCGTGATCCTCGCGGACGCGGTGCTGCGGGCCCTCATCGGCGCCGAGGGCGCCCTCGCGGTGCCGACCGGTGTGGCCACCACGGTCCTCGGCGCGATCGTCCTCGTCCTCATGGCGCGGCGCCTGCGGGACTCGGGACCGACCCGCCAGCCGCCGAGCATCCGCTCCGGCGTGCGCAGCGCAGGCCGGTTCCGCATCGTGCTCGTGCTCGGCGTCGTCGCGCTCGCGGCGGTCATCCTCATCGGGCTGCTGCTGGGGAGCACGGCCCTGCTCACCGGCGACATCGCCCTGTGGCTGCAGGGGCAGGCCCCGCCGCAGATCGCCTTCGCGCTGGACGAGCGCTCCCCCCGTGTGATCGCCGCGGTCACCGCCGGCGCGGCCCTCGCCCTCGCCGGCGCGCTCACCCAGGCGGTCAGCCGCAACCCGCTCGCCGACCCGAGCCTGCTCGGGATCACGGGGGGCGCCGGGCTCGGCGCGGTGCTCGTCGTGACCAGTGCGGCCGCCTCCACGTTCGGCATGCTGGTCGGCGCGGTCGTGGGCGCGCTCGCCGCCTTCGTGCTCGTGTACCTCCTCGCCTGGCGCGGCGGGATCAGCGCCGACCGGTTCATCCTCATCGGGATCGGGATCTCCTACGCCGCCGTGGCGCTGACGACGTTCGTGCTGCTGCGCAGCGATCCGTGGAACACCCCGAAGGTCTACACCTGGCTGTCCGGGACCACCTACGGGCGGATCTGGGAGCAGGTGATCCCGCTCGGGATCGCCCTGCTCATCGCGCTGCCGCTCGTCTTCGCGCAGCGCCGGGACCTCGACGTGATCGCGCTGGACGAGGACACCCCGCGCCTGCTGGGCGTGGGGCTGGAGCGCTCCCGGCTCCTCCTGCTCGTGGTCGCGGCGCTGCTGGCGGCCCTGAGCGTGGTCGCGGTCGGCGTGATCGGGTTCGTGGGGCTCGTCGCCCCGCACGCCGCCCGCGCTCTCGTGGGCGCGCGGCACACCCGGGTGATCCCCGTGGCCGTCCTCCTGGGCGCCGTGCTCGTCGGGGCCGCCGACGTGCTCGGGCGGACGGTCATCGCACCCGCGCAGCTGCCGGCGGGGCTGATCGTGGCGTTGCTCGGCGCACCGTACTTCGTCTGGCTGCTCTGGCGCTCGCGCGACGTCTGACGCGACGCGGGCGCCGGCACGGCCGCGGCGGATCGCTCAGGACGGATCGAGGACGAGCCGGTAGCCCATGCCCTGCTCGGTGAGCAGGTGCACGGGCGACCCGGGCACCCGCTCGAGCTTCTTGCGGAGCTGCGAGAGGTACAGCCGCAGATAGCCGGTGTCGGCCACCTGCTCGGTGCCCCAGATCTCCCGCAGCAGCTCCTGCCGCGTGACGAGGGAGCCCGGGTGGCGGGCCAGGTGCTCCAGGATCCGCCATTCGGTGGGGGTGAGGTGCACCCGCTCGCCGGCGCGCGTCACGGTCTTGGCGGACAGATCCACCTCCACGTCCCCGAAGGACACGACCGCCTCCGCGGGAGCCGTCGTCCGGCGCCGGGCGAGGGCGCGCAGCCGCGCCAGGAGCTCGTCGATCTGGAACGGCTTGGTCACGTAGTCGTCGGCTCCGGCGTCCAGGGCCTCGACCTTGTCGGCGGATCCGGTCCGTCCGGAGACCACCAGGATCGGCACGTCGCTCCACCCGCGGATCGCCTGGATGACGCCCATGCCGTCCAGCCGCGGCATCCCCAGGTCCAGCAGCACGATGTCCGGCCGCGACTGCACGGTGGCGGTCACGGCCGCGGCGCCGTCCGGCACCGCCACGACGTCGTACCCGTGCGCGGCCAGGGTGATCCGCAGCGCGCGCACGAGCTGGGGGTCGTCGTCGGCGACGAGCAGCTTCATCGTCCCTCCTCGGGGTCGGGGGATGCGCGGTGGTCCAGGGGCCGTAGCGCTCCGAGGCGCGACGCGCCGGGTCCGGCGGCCAGGGTCGCGTCCCCATCCTCGCCGGCTGACGGGCGAGGGGACGACCCGGTCTGATCCTCGCGAGCCGTGGCCAGGGGCAGGGAGACCACCATCGTCAGCCCGCCGCCGGGGGTGTCCTCCGCCGCGAGCGTGCCGCCCATGCCCTCGGTGAACCCGCGGGACAGGGCCAGGCCCAGGCCGAGGCCCGTGGCGTTGTCGGTGTCGCCGTGGCGCTGGAAGGGGAGGAATGCGCTCTCGCGACGGTCCTCGGGGATGCCCGCGCCGCGGTCGACGACCCGGATCTCCGCCCGGGCGCCGAGGCTGCTCGTCGAGACGTGCACCCGGGTGCCCGCCGGGGCATGCCGGACGGCGTTGGTGAGCAGGTTCACCAGGACGCGGCGGAGCAGGACCGGATCGGCCCAGAGCGGCGCGAGGTCGGCGTCGAGCGCGAGCTCGATCTCATCCGGACCGAGCGACAGCTCGTCCAGGGCGGCGAGCACGATCCCCGCGCCGTCGACCGGTCCCCAGGACACGGCGAGCACCCCGGCCTCGACCCGGCTGACGTCGAGGAGGTCCGTCACCAGCCGGGAGAGGGTGTCCAGGCTCTCGTCCGCGGTGGCCAACAGCTCCGCACGGTCCTCAGGCGACAGCCCGTGCGTTCCGCGCAGCCCGCCCACGGCCGCCATCGCGGCGGCGAGGGGGCGCCGCAGGTCGTGACTGAGCGCGGACAGCAGCGCGCTGCGCACGCGGTCGGTCTCGGCCAGCACCTCCGCCTCGCGGGCGGTCTCCCGCAGCTCCGAATGCTCGATGGCCGCCGCGAGCTGGGCGACGATCGCGTCGCGCAGCCGCCGGCCGGCGGCGTCGAGCGGGTCGCCGTGCAGCTCCAGCGTCGCCCGCGGCTGTCCGTCCGCGCCGCGCCCGACCGGGACGGAGGTGGACCGGCCGTCCGGGAGGGGCTCGCCGTCCCTGGCCAGGATCGTCCCGTCCGCCGCGACGAGGCGCACGCCGCTCAGGCCGAACGCCTCGCGCATCCGGCTCACCAGCGCCGTCGGTGCGCTGTCGCCGCGCAGCACGTTCCCGGCGACACCGGCGAGCAGCTCCGCCTCCGCCGCGGCCCGCTGCGCCGCGCGCGCCCGGCGTGCCGCCTGGTCCACGACGACGCTGACGAGCACCGCGATGACGACGTACAGGACGAGCGCGAGGGCGTGCAGCGGATCCGCGATCGTGACGGTGAACAGCGGCTCGACGAAGAGGAAGTCCAGGGTCAGGCCGGAGAGGACCGCGGCGAACAGCGCGGGGCGCAGTCCGCCGACCAGCGCCACCACGACGACGAGCAGCTGGTAGGCGAGCACGTCCGAGGTGATCGACGCCTCCGAGCGCAGGGAGAACAGGAGCCAGGAGAGCAATGGCCCGCCGACGAGCGCGATCGCGAGCCCGAGGATCTGCCGCCGCCACCCCAGCGCGCCGCCGGTGATACGCGGAAGCCGGCCGTGTCCGCCCGCCGCGGCATGCGTCACGATGTGCACGTCGATCGCCCCGGCCAGGCGGATGACCTCCGCCCCGATCCCGGGGCCGGTGAGAGCCGCGGAGAACCGGCCTCGGCGGCTCACACCGATCACGAGCTGCGTCGCGTCCACGGACTGGGCGAACTCCACCAGGGTCCGCGCGACGTCGTCTCCGACGAGCTGGTGCATCGTCCCGCCCAGGGACTCGACGAGGGCGCGCTGAGCCGTCAGGGCGCCCGGCGCGTCCGCGCGCAGGCCGTCCTGCGTGGACACGTGCACCGCGAGAAGCTCGCCGCCGGCGGCGCGGGCGGCGATCCGCGCTCCGCGTCGCAGGAGCGTCTCCCCCTCCGGGCCCCCGGTGAGGGCGACGACCACGCGCTCCCTGGCCTGCCACGCGCCGTCGATCCCGTGCTGGCTGCGGTACGAGCGCAGGGCGCTGTCCACCTCGTCGGCCAGCCACAGCAGGGCGAGCTCGCGCAGCGCCGTGAGGTTGCCGAGACGGAAGTAGTTCGACAGCGCGGCGTCGATCCGCTCGGCCGGATAGACGAGCCCGGCGGAGAGGCGGTCCCGCAGCGACTCCGGCGCCAGGTCGACGACCTCGATGCCGTCGGCGGCCCGGACCACCTCGTCGGGCACCGTCTCCTGCTGGGCGATGCCGGTGATCTTCTCCACGACGGCGTTCAGGGACTCGATGTGCTGCACGTTGACGGTCGTCACCACGTCGATCCCGGCGTCGAGGAGGTCCTGGACGTCCTCCCAGCGCTTGGCGTGCCGGGAGCCGGGGGCGTTCGTGTGCGCGAGCTCGTCGACCAGCGCCAGCTCCGGAGCCCGGGCGAGCACGGCGTCGAGGTCCATCTCGTCGAGCACGACGCCGCGGTGCGCGACCGTCCGCCGCGGGATCTCCTCCAGCCCCTCGGCCTGCGCGCGCGTCGCGGCGCGCCCGTGGGTCTCCAGGACCGCGACGACCACGTCCTGTCCGCTGTCGCGCAGGCGCCGGCCCTCCGTCAGCATCTCGAACGTCTTGCCGACGCCGGGGGCCGCGCCGAGCAGGACGCGCAGGCGACCGCGCGGCCGCCCGCCGGGGCGCCCGCGCGGCGGCGATCCGCCTGCGTCGGTCATCGGCCCTCCCGGTCCTGCGCGTCGAGCGCGGTGTTGAGCTCCAGGACGTTGACCCGTGGTTCGCCGAGGAATCCCAGGTCTCGATTCTGCACCCGCGACTCGACGAGCGCGCGCACGTCGTCGGCGGCGATCCCGCGTGCCTCGGCCACACGGGGGACCTGCAGCAGCGCGTACGGGAGGCTGATGTCCGGATCCAGGCCGGAGCCGGAGGCCGTGACGGCGTCGGCGGGGACGGCGTCCTCCGAGACCCCTTCGCGGACGGCGATCTCGGCCCGACGTGCGGCGATCGCCTCGACGAGCTCCGGATTCGTCGGGCCCAGGTTGGATCCGCTCGACGACGACGGGTCGTAGCCGTCGCCGGCGGCGGAGGGGCGGGGGAAGAAGGACGAGAGGTCGTCCTCGGCGGGGAGCTGCCCGATCAGCGCGCTGCCGACGGGCTCCTCCCCGCCCGGCCAGCCCCCGGTCCGCTCCCCGGCGGCGTCGACCTGCGAGCCGTTCGCCTGCCACGGGAAGACGAGCTGCCCGATGCCGGTGAGAGCGAGCGTGTACCCGACGCCGAGCAGGAGCGTGAGCACGAGCATGGCCCGCAGGGCCACGGCCCCGGTGCGGACGGAGGTGCGGAGGTTCATGGGAGACCTTTCGGAGAGGGGTCAGAAGCCGGGGAAGAGGCTCACGACGAGGTCGATGAGCTTGATGCCCACGAACGGGACGATGACGCCGCCGATGCCGTACACGAGGAGATTGCGCCGCAGGATCTGCGCGGCGCCGGCCGGCCGGTAGCGCACGCCGCGCAGGGCGAGCGGGATGAGGAACACGATCACGATCGCGTTGAACACGATCGCGCTGGTGACAGCCGAGGCGGGGGAGTGCAGGCCCATGATGTTCAGCGCGCCGAGGCCGGGGAAGGCCCCCATGAACATGGCGGGGATGATCGCGAAGTACTTCGCGATGTCGTTGGCGAGCGAGAACGTCGTGAGCGCGCCCCGGGTGATGAGCAGCTGCTTGCCGATCCGCACGATGTCGATGAGCTTGGTGGGGTCCGAGTCGAGGTCCACCATGTTCCCGGCCTCCTTGGCGGCGGAGGTCCCGGTGTTCATGGCGACGCCGACGTCGGCCTGGGCGAGCGCCGGCGCGTCGTTCGTGCCGTCCCCCGTCATGGCGACGAGGCGCCCGCCCTCCTGCTCCCGGCGGATCAGCGCGAGCTTGTCCTCGGGCGTGGCCTCGGCGAGGTAGTCGTCGACGCCCGCCTCGGCGGCGATGGCCTTCGCCGTCAGCGGGTTGTCCCCGGTGATCATCACGGTGCGAATGCCCATCCGGCGCAGCTCGCCGAAGCGCTCGGCGAGCCCCTCCTTGACGACGTCCTTGAGGTGCACCACACCCAGGACGCCTCCGGTCGTCGCTCGCTCGACGACCGGGGCCGCGACGGCGACGACGAGCGGGGTCCCGCCGGAGGCGGCGATCTCGTCCGCGAACCGGGCCGCCTCGGCAGCGGCCGCGTCCTCCGCCCCGCCCTCCTCCGCCAGCCAGGCGCGGATCGCCGAGGCGGCGCCCTTGCGGATGCGTGTGCCGTCCGGCAGGTCCACGCCGCTCATCCGCGTCTGCGCCGTGAACGGCACGGCGACCGCGTCCTCGGGGGCCTGGACGGCGACCCCGCGCGCGGCGGCGAGCTCCACGATGGAGGCTCCCTCGGGCGTCGGGTCTGCGAGGGAGGACAACGCGGCCGCCCGCAGCAGCTCCTCGGCGGACCCGTCGCCGACGGGGCGCACGTCCGTCGCCCGCCGGTTTCCGTAGGTGATGGTGCCGGTCTTGTCCAGCAGGAGCGTCGTGACGTCGCCGGCCGCCTCGACCGCGCGCCCGGACATGGCCAGGACGTTGCGCTGCACGAGCCGGTCCATGCCGGCGATGCCGATGGCCGACAGCAGCGCTCCGATGGTGGTGGGGATGAGGCAGACGAGCAGGGCCACGAGGACCGGGATCCCCACGGGGGAGGACGAGTACGCCGCGATGGGGCCGAGCGCGAGCACGACCACCAGGAACACGATGGACAGGCTCGCGAGCAGGATGTTCAGCGCGATCTCGTTGGGGGTGCGCTGGCGGTCGGCGCCCTCGACGAGCGCGATCATGCGGTCGACGAAGGTCTCCCCCGGCTGGGACGTGATGCGCACGACGATCCGGTCCGACAGCACGCGCGTCCCGCCGGTCACGGCGCTGCGGTCGCCGCCGGACTCGCGCACGACCGGGGCGCTCTCGCCCGTGATCGCCGACTCGTCCACCGTGGCGATCCCGGAGACGATGTCGCCGTCGCCGGGGATCGGCTCCCCCGCGGTCACGACGACCACGTCGCCGAGCCGCAGGTCCGCCGACGACACCTCCTCGGTCGCGGCGTGCGCGGCGTCCGGATCCGTCGCCTCGTCGTAGTCGACGACGCGGCGCGCGGTCGTGCTGGTCCGGGTCTTCCGCAGCGTCGCGGCCTGCGCCTTGCCGCGGCCCTCCGCCACGGACTCCGCGAGGTTCGCGAACAGCACCGTGACCCACAGCCATCCGGCGATCGCGGCCGTGAAGCCGGCGGGCACCGCGGCTCCGCCGGACGCGTCCGAGCCGAGGAACGGCTCGGCGATCGCGAGCACGGTGGTGAGGGCCGCGCCGGCCCAGACGAGCAGGATCACGGGGGTGCGCAGGAGCCGCGCGGGGTTGAGGCGGCGCAGCGCGCCCGGGAGAGCGGCGACGAGCTGCCGCGGCCCGAACGCGCGCGGCGTGCGGGAGGAATGGTCCGGCGCGGACGGTTCTGCGACGGACGAGGGGTCGGGGACCGGGGCGCGGTCGGTGTCGGTGAGGGTCATGTCAGACGAGTCCTTCGGCGAGGGGCCCGAGCGCGAGCACGGGGAAGTAGGTGAGGGCGGTGACGATGACGGTCACCGCGGCGAGGAGCCCGGCGAACTGCGGGCGATGGGTCGGCAGGGTGCCCGCGGTCTCCGGGACCCGGTCCTGCGCGGCGAGCGAGCCGGCCAGCGCGAGCACGAGCACGATCGGCAGGAACCGGCCGAGGATCATCGCCACACCGAGCGCCGTCGCGAGCCACGGCGTGCTGGCGGTGAGTCCCGCGAAGGCCGAGCCGTTGTTGTTGGCGGCCGAGGTGAACGCGTAGAGCACCTCGCTGAGACCGTGCGGCCCCGGGTTGAGGATGCTGGTGGACACCACCTCCTCGCGGATGCCGGGGAGGGCGAAGCTCAGGGCGGTCCCGCCGAGCACGAGGGTCGGCACGACGAGGATGTAGAGGCTCGCGAGCGTGATCTCCCGCGGGCCGATGCGCTTGCCGAGGTACTCCGGGGTCCGTCCGACGAGCAGCCCGCCGACGAAGACGGCGAGCACGGCGAGCACGAGCATCCCGTAGAGTCCGGATCCGACGCCGCCGGGGGCGACCTCGCCGAGCATCATGTTGAGCATCGGCATCATGCCGCCGAGCGCCGTGTAGGAGTCGTGCATCGAGTTCACGGCGCCGGTCGAGGTGAGCGTGGACGCGCTGCCGAACAGCGTGGACCCGAAGATCCCGAACCGCTGCTCCTTGCCCTCCATGGCGCCGCCGGCGAGCGCGGGGGCCGCGCCGTTCCCCGCCGCCTCCAGCGCGGTCAGCGCGGCGGTCGAGACGAGGAAGATCCCGGCCATCACCCCGGCGATCGCGTACCCCTGGCGATCGTCGCCGATCATCCGGCCGAAGGCGCGGGGAAGCGAGAACGGGATCGCGAGGATCAGCAGGATCTCGACGAGGTTCGTCCACGGCGTGGGGTTCTCGAACGGGTGCGCGGAGTTGGCGTTGTAGAAGCCGCCGCCGTTCGTGCCCAGGAGCTTGATGACCTCCTGGGAGGCGACCGGGCCGCCCGGCAGCGCCTGCGTGCCTCCGGAGAGGGTCTGCATCTCGGTGAACCCGGCGAGGTTCTGCGCGACGCCGCCCGCGAGCAGCACGAGGGCGCCGAGGACCGCGACCGGCACCAGGAGCCGGACGAGGCCCCGGATCAGATCGACCCAGAAGTTCCCGATGGTGCCGCTGCCGCGCCGCGCGAAGCCGCGCACCAGCGCGACCGCCACCGCGATCCCCACGGCGGCGGAGGCGAAGTTCTGCACCGTGAGGCCGGCGAGCTGCACGAGGTGCCCCACGGTCTGCTCCGGCGAGTAGGACTGCCAGTTGGTGTTCGCGACGAACGAGGCGGCGGTGTTGAACGCGATGGGCTCGGGCACGGGCGGAAGGCCCAGCGAGAGGGGGAGCACGGCCTGCGCGCGTTGGAGCAGGTAGAGCAGGATCAGCCCGACGACCGAGAACGCGAGCAGGCTCCGCGCGTAGGAACGCCAGGTCTGCTCCGCCGTCGCGTCGACGCCGATGAGCCGGTAGATGCCGCGTTCGACGCGCAGGTCCTTCGCCCCCGTGTAGATGCGGGCGATGGCGTCGCCCAGGGGGCGGTAGAGCAGGACGAGGGCGACGAGGAGCACGCCCGCCTGCAGAATGCCGAAGCCGATGGTAGCCGCGTCCATCAGAACCGCTCCGGGGCGATGAGTGCGACGAGGAGGTAGCCGATGGCGGCGACGGCCAGGACGGCGGCGAGGATCTGCAGGACGATCATCCGCGCTCGCCTCCGTCCACGGCTTCGCGGCGGGTGGGGCGGCGGGCGGGAGCGCCGATGCGCTCCGCGCCCCTCGCCGCCATCGCGACGAGCAGGAACAGCGCGAGCGTCAGCGCCAGATAGAGGAGATCGAACACGGATCGATCTCACTGCCCGGGCGGGCCGCGAACGGCGATCCTCACGGAATCCCTACGGCGGCCGGGCGGACCCATGCGGATCCCTGACAGCGGGCCCGGTCCCGGCCCGCTGGGCACGGACCGGCGCGGAGACGGCGGTCAGCGCGCGGGTGCGGTGGGCCAGTCCTCGGCGAGCACGGCGTAGTCCATGCCGTCCATCCACTCGCCGGACCGGTGCAGCGCCGTGCGCCGGCTGTGCTCCTCGCGACGCATCCCGATCCGCTCCATCAGCCGCCACGACGGCTCGTTCGCGGCGAAGCACCCCGCGTGCACGCGGCGCAGCCCCAAGGGTCCAAAGCAGGCGTCGATCACCGCGCGGACGGCCTCGGTGGCGTAGCCGCGCCCGGCGTGGGCGGGATCCAGCACCCAGCCGAGCTCCGCCTGCGTGCCCCGCGCCGCGTCGACGATCTCGGCCTGCGCCCAGCCGTCCTCGATGCGCACCATCAGGTCGCCGACGATGACGGGGTCCTCCCCGGGCTCGCGGCGCACGATGACGAACGTCGTCGCCAGGCGCTCGGGGTCCGAGTACGTCTCGTGGAACGCCGCGCGGGTGGCCGGCGCGCGACCCAGCCACCGGTTCACCTCCGGGAGCCGGCGGTACGCCCAGACGGCGTCGAGGTCGGCGGGGGCGCAGCGACGGATCTCCAGGCGCTCGGTGCGCAGGGGCCAGGGCTCGGCGGCGGTCGATGAGGTCACGGCGCCAGGCTATCGACCGGCAGGGACAGACGCGGGTGTCCCGACGTGGCAGTCTCGATGCATGCCCTCCGCCGCCGATCCCGACGAGCTCGCCACGGTCGGCGCCGTCGCGGCGTCGCTCGGCGTGACGGTGCGGACCCTGCACCACTGGGACGCCATCGGACTCGCCTCGCCGTCGCGGCGCACGTCCGGCGGATACCGCGCGTACGACCCGGCCGATGTCGCGCTCCTGCGGCGCATCGTGCTTCTCCGCGAGCTCGGCGTGCCCCTCGCGGGCATCCGGACCCTGCTGTCCGCCGGGGCCGACGAGCGCCGTGCGGAGCTCACGCGGCGCCGCGCGGAACTGGACGAGCGGATCGCCCGGCTGCAGGAGGTCGCCGCGGCGGTCGACCGGCTCATCGCCGCCGACGCCACCGGCCCGCTCCTTCCCGCCGACGAGGCGACGGAGGTGTTCGGCGAGGACTGGGACCCGGCGTGGACGACCGGGGCGCGCGAGCGCTGGGGGGATTCCCCGCAGTGGGCCGAGTACGCCGAGCGGGCGGCCGAGCGGGACGCCGACGACTGGCGGGCCGTCGTGGGCGAGCTTGAGGGGGTGCTGACGGCCTGCGCGGAGGCGTTCCGTGCGGGCGTCCGGCCCGAGGAAGATCGTGCCGCCGCGCTCGTGGAGCGGCACAGACAGGCGATGAGCGGCTACTTCCACTGCACGCCGTCGATGCACGTGATCATGGCGCAGACCTTCTCCGGGGAGCACGCCGCACATTACGACGGCTACGCTCCCGGTCTCGGGGAGTGGCTGCGCGCCGCGGTCGAGGCGTCCGCCCGCGCCCGCGGCATCGATCCGGCCCGCGCGCGGTGGGAGTGACGCCGGGTCCTCCGGAGCCGGTCGACCCGCCGGAGACGTTCCCGGTCAGCCGGCGTCGGGCGGGCCCGCGGGGCGCTGAGCGCGCCGGCCCGACGAGCCGTAGGCGGCGACCGGGCGCCCGGCGCGCTCCTGCCCGGGCACGGGCCGGGACCGTCGCCCGTAGATCAGCTCGGACGAGTCCAGCAGCCACGGCACGAGCGTGATCGTCACGCCGTGCACGAGCATGAGCTGGTTCGCCATGCGGCGCGCGCGCCGGTTGTGCAGCAGGCTCTCCCACCAGTGGCCGACGATGTACTGCGGCAGGTAGACGGTCACCACCGACGGCCCGTGCTTCGCCCGGTACTCGCGGATGAAGTGCTCCACCGGCTGCGCGTACGTCCGGTACGGCGAGTCGACGATCACGAGCGGCACGGGGATCCGGTGCCGCTGCCACTCGCGCTGGAGCTGGGTGCCGTCCTCCGGCGTGAGGGCGACGTGCAGGGCCACGGTCTTGTCGTGCTTGGCCGCGATGGCGTAGTCGAGCGCTTTGACGACGGGCTTCTGCAGCCGGTTCACCAGGACGATCGCCACATCTCCCGCGGATCCGAAGTGGGTGGCGTCGTCGACGGCGATCTCGTGCTCCACGTCCCGGTAGTAGCGCTTCACCCCGACCATGAGGACCGCGAGCACGGGGATCGCGAAGAACACCATCCACGCGCCGTGCGTGAACTTCGTGATCGTCACGATCAGCAGGACGAGGACGGTGAGCGTGGCGCCCGCGGAGTTGATGACGAGGCCGGTGTAGGCCGAGCGGCGCAGCGGCGCGGCCTCGGCCACGGTCTTGGCGCGCGTGCCCCGCAGCACGCGGCGCCAGTGCCGCACCATCCCGATCTGCCCGAGGGAGAAGGAGACGAAGACGCCGATGATGTAGAGCTGGATCAGGGTCGTCAGGTTCGCCTGGAACACCACGAGCACGGTGACCGCGGCGATGCCGAGGACGATCATCCCGTTGGAGAAGACCAGCCGGTCGCCGCGGGTGTTCAGCGCCTTGGGGGCATAGCCGTCGCGGGCGAGCACCGCCCCGAGGAGCGGGAACCCGTTGAACGCGGTGTTGGCGGCGAGCAGCAGCACGCACGCGGTGGCCGCCTGGATGAGGAAGAAGGGGATGCTCCCGCCGCCGAAGGTCGCCGCGGCGACCTGGGCCATGAGGCTGGGCTGCGGGTTCGCGCAGTCGAACCCGACGAGCGCGCACGGGTCCTCCGCGTAGTGCACGCCCGAGATGAGCGCGAGGGCGGTGAGGCCGGCGAACAGCAGCGCGGCGATCGCGCCCATCATCGCGAGGGTCGTCTGGGCGTTGCGGATCTTCGGCATCCGGAAGGCGGGCACGCCGTTGGACACGGCCTCGACGCCGGTCAGCGCCGAGCAGCCGCTGGAGAACGCGCGCAGCACGAGCAGGATGACGGCGGCCTGGCTGAGGTCCTCCGCCTGCACCGCGAACTCGGCGCTGGAGGCGACCGGTGCGTCGCCCAGGACCGTGCGGACCAGCCCCGTCATGATCATGACGGCGACCGATCCGATGAAGACGTAGGTGGGGATCGCGAACACGGTGGACGCCTCCCGCACGCCGCGGAGGTTCACGATCACGATGAGGATCACGAAGCCGACCGCGAGCTCGACCCGCCACGGGTTGAGCTCCGGCACGGCGGAGATGATGTTGTCCACGCCCGACGCGATGGAGACGGCGACCGTGAGCACGTAGTCGACGAGCAGCGCCGCCGCGACGACCACCCCGGGGATCTCGCCCAGGTTTGTCGACGCCACCTCGTAGTCGCCGCCGCCGGACGGGTACGCCTTGATGAGCTGGCGGTAGCTGAGCACCACGACGACGAGGAGGAGCACCACCGCCCCGGCGACCAGCGGGGTGAACGACAGGACGGCCATGCCGCCCACGAGCAGGATCATCAGCAGCTCCTGCGGCGCGTACGCCACCGAGCTCAGCGCGTCCGACGCGAAGATCGGCAGCGCCATGCGCTTGGGGAGCAGCTGCTCGTCGGCCTGCTCGGAGGTGAGCGGGTCTCCCAGGAGGATGCGTTTGGCCAGCTGCGGGGCGTCCGCGCTCTCACGGCTCTCATTTGCCACGAGCGGCGACATTACGCCTGCGCGCGGCGGGGTGCAATGCGGGATCCGTGCGTTTCCCTCACGATCCGCTCACGGTCCGCGGCGTGCCGCCCCGGTGCGTGCCACGGGCATGGGCGGTCGCCGTGGCCGCGTAGGCTCGACGGGTGCAGGATCAGGTGCTTCTCGGCTTCCTCGCGACGGGCATCGGCCTGGTCTTCGGCGTCCTCCTCTTCGTGCCGTTCGTGGCGATCAGCTACCGCCGTCGTGGGCGGCTGACGATCGGGCGCCTGGTGCTCTGGCTCGCGGCGCTGATCTACTTCTGGGCGATCTGGACGTACACCCTGCTGCCCCTGCCGGATCCGGACGGCATCCGCTGTGTGGGAGCGATCCTGGACCCGATGTCGGTCGTGCGCGACGTGCAGAAGGCGTTCGCCCGGTCGGCCCACCCGTTCACCGACCCCGCGATCCTGCAGCTCGCGCTGAACGTGCTGCTGTTCCTCCCCTTGGGGTTCTTCCTGCGGGTGCTCGGAGGACGGGGCGTCGTCACCGCGCTCGCCGTCGGGTTCGGGCTGTCGCTGTTCATCGAGACGACGCAGCTCACGGGCGTCTGGACGATCTACCCGTGCGCCTACCGCTTCTTCGACGTCGGCGATCTCATGACGAACACGGCCGGCGCCGTGCTCGGCTCGCTCCTGTCCCTCGTCGTGCCCGCCCGGCTGCGGGGCTCCGCGGCGTCGCCGGATGCGGATCGGCCGCGCCCCGTGACGCGAGGGAGGCGCCTGCTGGCGATGCTGTGCGATGCGATCGGCTACAGCATCGTCGCGTTCGGCGCCGGGGTGGTGATCCTGCTCGCCCGCCTCTACCTCCTCGGCGAGTCGACGGCGCAGGGCGACGACGGCCTCACGACGCTCATCGGCACCGGCGGCACCAGTCTGGTGTGGCTGATCTGGATCCTCGTCACGGGCCAGTCGCCGGGGGATGCGGCGGTGCGGCTGCGGTATCGCGGCGGACCGCTCCCGGCCCCGCTCGCGCGAGTCCTGCGCTGGGCGGCCGGCGTGGGCGGGATCTCCGCGCTCGCCCTCGTCGGCGCGGCGGGGGAGGCGTGGGTGTGGCCGCTGATGGCCCTCGCCGTGGTGCTCGCGCTGTTCACCCGCGGCGGGCGGGGACTGCCCTGGCTGGTGTCCCGGCAGGAGCTGACGGATGCCCGCGAGCAGGCTCGTTCGCCCAGGACGAACGCACAGCCGAATCAGATCACGGGTGCGTAACGTCGAGCGCATGAGCACGGTCCCCGTCGACGATGCGCTGAACGAGACCTTGAACGAGGCGCGGGAGCTCCGCGACGAGTTCCAGCGTTTCCTCCACGAGTACGAGTTCGGGATGCGCGAGATCGAGACGAAGATCTCCATCCTGCGCGACGAGTTCACCCACCATCACTCGTACAACCCGATCGAGCACGTGAAGAGCCGGCTGAAGTCTCCGGACAGCATCGTGGAGAAGGTGGCGCGGCGGGGGATCGAGCCGGACTTCGACTCGATCCGCACGCACATCACCGACATCGCGGGCGTGCGCGTGACCTGCAGCTTCGTGGCCGACGTCTACCGCCTCTTCGACCTCCTGACCGCACAGGACGACGTGTCGGTGCGGATCGTCAAGGACTACATCGCCACGCCGAAGCCCAACGGGTACCGGAGCCTGCACGCGATCCTCGAGGTCCCCGTCTTCCTCTCCACCGGGCCGATCACGGTGCCGGTCGAGGTGCAGTTCCGCACCATCGCGATGGACTTCTGGGCGAGCCTGGAGCACAAGATCCACTACAAGTTCGCCGGGGCCGTGCCCGCGCACCTCGTCGACAGCCTCACGTCCGCCGCCGAGGCGGCCAGCGCGCTGGACGCCCGCATGGAGCAGCTCCACCACGAGGCGCACGGGACCCCGGTCGGAGCCCTGCCGTCCCCCCGGCCCCGGATCGTCCAGGTCTGAGGGCTCCGGCCCCGCGCAGGATCAGCCGACGAGCTCCCGGGATCAGCCGAGGAACTCCCGCGCGGCGACGGTGAGCGCCTTCACGCCGACCTCGATCGTCGGATGGATCTCCACGGCGAAGTACGGCGAGTGGTTGGTCGCGATGGCGCTGTCCAGCGTGCCGCTGGCGACGGCCTCGGCGAAGCGCGCCGGATCGATGCCGCCCCAGAACCAGAACACCAGCGGGACCCCCGCGTCGCGGGCGAACCACGAGACGTCCTCGCTGCCGGTGAACAGACCGGGATCGATGACGTTGTCCTCCCCGAACGCGGAGCGGAACGCGCCGATGGCGCGCTCCGCGGCGTCGGCGTCGTTGATCGTGGCGGGCAGGGTGTGCAGGGTCTCGATGGTGGGCTCCGCCGTCGCGCCTGAGGCCAGCGCCTCTGCGCGCACGATCCGCTCGACGCTCGCGAGGACCTTCTCGCGCAGGACCTCGTCGGGGTAGCGCAGGCTCAGCTCCAGTGTGGCCTCGGCGGGGATGATGTTGTTCTTCGTCCCGGCATGGATGGATCCGACCGTCACCACGGCGAGGTCGTGCGGGTCGACCTCCCGGGAGACGACCGTCTGCAGGCGCATCACGGTCGCGGCGGCCATCACCACCGGATCGACCGTGGAGTGCGGCCGCGAGCCGTGGCCGCCGCGGCCGTGCAGGGTCACGGTGAGCCCGTCGGACGCCGACATCTGCGGGCCGGGGCGCACGCCGATGACCCCGGCGGGCAGGGGCGTCACGTGCTGGCCGATCACGACGTCCGGACGCGGGAAGCGGTCGAGGGCGCCGTCGTCCAGCATGGCCCTGGCGCCTGCGCCGAACTCCTCCGCGGGCTGGATCACGACGACCAGGGTGCCCGACCACTCGTCCTTGGAAGCGACGAGCTGCTCGACGGCGCCGATCATGGCCGTGACGTGCATGTCGTGGCCGCAGGCGTGCATGACGCCGACCGCGTGCCCCTCGGCGTCCAGCCCGGTGGCCGTGCTGGCGTAGGGGAGCCCGGTGAGCTCGGTGACGGGGAGGGCGTCCATGTCGGCGCGCGCCCAGACGACCGGCCCGTCGCCGTTGCGCAGGACCCCGATCACGCCCGTGACGCCGATCCCCTCGGTCACGTCGAGGCCCAGATCGCGCAAGTGTCCGGCGGCGATCGATGCGGTGCGCGTCTCCTGGAACGACAGCTCGGGATGGCGGTGCAGGTCGATGAACAGCGCTTCGAGATCGATCGTCATGCCGCGAGCCTATCGCCGGGGCGTGGCACTGGCGCCTGCGGCGGATCGTGCCGACGCGCGCGTCGAGCGAGGAGGGAAGTCCGTCTGCGCGTGTCCGAGGTCTCTGCTTGGATGAGCTGGTGCAGAAGACACCCGAGGTGCGGACGGCCGGGACCGGGGCCCTCCTCTGGCTCGCCGTGGCCACGTTCTCGATGGGCATCGACGGGTATGTGCTCGCGGGTCTGCTGCCGCAGATCTCCGAGGATCTCGGCGTCACCGAGGCCGCGGCCGGGCAGCTCATGTCGGTCTTCGCGCTCACGAGCGCCGTCGCCGGTCCGGTGCTGGGCGCCCTGACCGGACGCTGGGAGCGCAAGGGGACGATCCTCGTCTCGCTCGCGGTGTTCGTGCTGGGCAACCTGATCGTGGCGATCGGGCCGACGTACGCGTGGGCCATGGCCGGACGCATCGTGTCCGCGCTGGGCGGCGGCCTGCTCAACGCGATGGTGGCCGCCTACGTGATCGCCAAGGCCCCGCCCGAGCGGCGCGGGCGCGCGCTGGCTCTCGTTCAGGGCGGGTGGCTCGCGGCGACGGCGCTGGGCGTGCCGATCGGGCTCGTCGTCGGGCAGACGGGATGGCGGATCCCGCTGTACATGGTCGTCGTCGTGGGCGCGGCGGCGCTCGTCGGCATCGCGCTGAAGGTCCCGCATCTGCGCCTGCCGCCGCTGAGCCTGCGTGCATCGCTGCGTCCTCTCGCCGAGCCGAAGATCCTGTTCGCGTTGCTGATCCCGGCCGGGCTGATGTGCGCGAGCTACTTCTGCTTCACCTACGCGGCACTGATCTTCGAGCCGCGGATCGGCGCGGGGCTCGGGATGGTCGCGGTGCTCTTCGGATACGGGATCGTGAGCCTCGGCGGGAACCTCGTGTCGGGGTGGATGACGGATCGCACCACCCCGGTGCGCGTGATCACGACGATCATCGTCGGGGTGCTGGCGGTCGCGGTCCTCGGGTCGTTCGGCCTGCTGCTGCCGGGGGTGCTCGGTGCGGCGGCCGCCGTGCTCTGGTTCCTCTTCACGGCGTTCTTCAACGGCGGGTCCGGGGTGGCGCTGCAGGCGCGGCTCGGGGCGATGGCGCCGGAGTCGGCGGCGTTCGTGCTGGCGCTCAACACGAGCGGCATGCTGCTGGGCAGCGCCCTGGGCAGCGCGAGCGGCGGGCTGGCCCTCGCGACGGGGGTGCCGCCGGACGGGCTGCTGCCGTTCTCCGCCGGGATCCTGGCCGTCACGCTCCTGCTGCACGTCGTCAGCGTCCGCTGGTCCGCGCGCGACGACGAGCGCGAACGCCGACTGCTGCCCGCCGGCTGCTGACCGGGCACGCCGGCCGCGTTCCGGACACGCCGGAGAGGCTCAGCGGCGGGTCGTCGTTCCGCGGACCACCAGCTCGAAGGGGAGCGCGGTCGGACCGGCGGTGCCCGGCTCGGCGAGCGTGCGCAGCAGCGCCTCGGCGGCGCGGCGACCCTGGAGCAGCGGGAACTGGTCGACCGTGGTGAGCTGGAAGAACCCGCCCAGCTCGTGTCCGTCGATCCCCACGACGGACAGATCCTGCGGGACGCGGTAGCCGAGGTCGCGGGCCGCGAGGATCGCGCCGATCGCCATCTCGTCCGACGCGGCGAAGATCGCGGTCGGTCGGCGCCCAGGGCGTCCGAGGAGCTGCTTGGCCGCGCGGAAGCCGCCCTCGACGGTGAAGTCGGCCGGCTCGAGGAACGTCGGTCGCGGGGTGATCCCGGCGCGTTCCAGCGCCTTCTCGAACCCCTGCCTGCGCTGCGTGGGGATGTGGAAGTCCAGATCGAACTCCGGGCTCGCGCCGATGTGCGCGATGTCGCGGTGCCCCAGGCTGAGGAGGTGCTCCGTGGCCAGCTCGGCCACGGCCAGGTCGTCGACGGTGAGCGTCGTCAGCGACGGGTTCGGCCCGCCGATCGCGATCACCGGCAGCGCGAGATCCCGCAGTCTCTGGGTCTCCTCCTCGTCCAGTTCGATGGACACCGCGATGAGGGCGTCCACGCGTTGCCGGCGCAGGAACGTCGAGAAGACGTCCCTGCGCACCTCCGCGTCCGCGGTGATGTTGTACAGCGTGATGTCGTAGCCCGCCTTCATGAGCGTGCTCGACACCCCCGACAGCACGGTGCTGAAGAACCAGCGGTCGAGGTACGGCACGATCACGCCGACGTTGCGGGTCCGCCCGGACGCGAGGCTGGAGGCCCGCGACGACACGACGTAGCCGAGCGCGTCCGCCGCCTCCTGCACCTTCGCGCGTGCGGCCTCGGACACGTGGCCGCGCCCGCTGAGCGCCCGTGACACCGTGGCGGTGGAGACGCCGGCCCGCCGTGCGACCTCGTCGATGCTCACCACGTCCGGTCCCCGTCCGCTCGCCGCCCGCCGGTGCCGTGTCGGCCGCCGCGCTGTCCGTCCGGGAGGTGCCGTCCCGATCTGCACACTCGGTCCCGATCTGCACAGGTTTCGGTGAAGAACCTCCGCGAATCGGGCCGACGTCCGCGGATCGGGACCCCGTTCCGGGGGCGCTGACCCGGGACCGGGCCGCCGGACCGCACGGGTGCCCCGGGACCGCGCGACGGCTCGGCGGTCCCGGGACGACGGTGTGGTCCGGCGCTCACGCGGTCAGCCCCGCACGTACCACGCGGCGGTGTTCGGCGGCAGTGCGGTGCCGGAGAACGGCTCGCTCTGCACGACGAAGCGCGCATCGGCGGGCAGCTCGATCGGGTCGTCGCCGAGGTTCGCCGCCACGTGCAGGTCCCCGCGGCGGAAGGCGACGGCGTTCGGGTCCAGGTCCTCCCACACGAGGCTTCCCGCGCCGAGGCCGCGCTCGCGGCGCACCCGCAGCAGCTCCTGGTACAGCGAGAGGGTCGATCCCTCGACGCCCCGCTCGACGTCGCGCGCGTACTCGGCCCACTCCGGCGGCTGGGGGAGCCACGAGGCACCGGTGTCGTTGAAGCCGTAGGCAGGGGCATCGGCGACCCAGGGCAGCGGCACCCGGCAGCCGTCGCGGCCGTAGCGCTCGCCGTTGGTGCGGAACCAGGTCGGGTCCTGCCGGAACTCGTCCGGGATCTCCATCGCCTCAGGGAGGCCGAGCTCCTCGCCCTGGTACAGATAGGCGGATCCGGGCAGGGCGAGCATGAGCGTGGTCGCGGCCCGGCCACGGGACAGGCCGATCGCGCGGTCCGGCTTTCCGGGCGAGTTCGGGCCGATCCCCTCGCCCTGCGGGTTGTCCGCCGTCAGCGCCAGGCGCGAGGCATGCCGGACGACGTCGTGGTTGGAGAGGACCCACGTGCTGGGGGCGCCGACCGCGCCGAACTCGTCCAGCGACTCGCGGATGACGTCCCGCAGCGTGCTCGCGCCCCAGGGGGTCATCAGGTAGGGGAAGTTGAAGGTCTGGTGCATCTCGTCCGGACGCACCCACAGCGCCGTCTTGGCGAGGGTGGGCAGCCACGCCTCGCCGCACAGCGCGCGGTCGCCGTCGTACTCGGCGAGCACCGTGTGCCAGTCGCGGTAGATCTCGTGGACCTCGTCCTGCCCCCAGTACGGCACGTTCTCCTCGCCGCCGCCCATCGAGTCGGCGTCGGCGACGGGGGCGTAGTCCGGAAGGCCCGCCTCCTTGACCATGCCGTGCGCGACGTCCACGCGGAAGCCGTCGACGCCCCGATCCAACCAGAAGCGCAGGATAGAGCGGAACTCCTCGCGCACCTCCTCGTTGGTCCAGTCGAAGTCGGGCTGGGTGGCGTCGAAGATGTGCAGGTACCACTGGCCGGGCGTGCCGTCGGCCTCGGTGATCCGCTCCCACATTCCGCCGCCGAAGACCGACTCCCAGTTGTTGGGCGGGAGCTCCCCGTTCTCGCCGCGACCGTCGCGGAACACGTAGCGGGCGCGCTCGCGGCTTCCCGGTCCCGCCTTCAGCGCGGCCTGGAACCACGCGTGCTGGTCGGAGGAGTGGTTGGGCACCAGGTCGACGATCACGCGGATCCCGCGGGCGTGGGCCTGCGCGAGCATCTCGTCGAAGTCGGCGAGCGTGCCGAACAGCGGATCGACGTCGCGGTAGTCGGCCACGTCGTAGCCGGCGTCGCGCTGCGGGCTGGTCATGAAGGGGCTCAGCCAGATCGCGTCGATCCCGAGATCCTTCAGGTCGTCGAGGCGGGACGTGATGCCGGGGAGGTCCCCGATCCCGTCGCCGGAGGCGTCCGCGAAGGAGCGGGGGTAGATCTGGTAGATGACGGCGGACCGCCACCACTCGGAACCGGGTGCGGATTTCTGCTCGAGCTCTGCCATGCGCCCAGGCTAGTGCAAACGCTTACACACCCGCCAGCAGGCCCGTCGAATCGGTTCGGGCCGGCGTGCGGGGTGCAGGTTCCGCGGTTCGTTCCAGCGGGGTTCTGCCGCTCCGGCGGAGGATGCGGTGGGATTGCTCCGCTGTTGCGGTGGTTCTCCGCGCGAGGGCGCACGTGTGCCTCGGACCTTCTCGGCTTTGGATCGGCGGGCGGGGCGGCCCGGTCCTGACGGAGCTCTGCGCCTCCGGCGGAGGCTGCGGTCGGTTCGGTCCGCCGTTGCGGTGGTTCTCCGCGCGAGCGGAGGTGCCCGGCAGTCGCGGCCGACGCCGGGCCGATGCCGCACCACGGCATGTCGGGTCCCGGATCAGGAGGGCGGGCGGGACGTCAGTCGCCGAGGACGACGTTGATCGGCGGCTCGCCCGCGAGCATCCGCTCGATCTGCGTCTTGACGAGGCGCGCGATCCGGGGGTTCATCGCCGTGGACGCCCCGCCGACGTGCGGGCTGATCAGCAGGTTCGGTGCGGACCAGAGCGGGTCGCCGTCGGGGATCGGCTCCTGCTCGAAGACGTCGAGCGCGGCGCGGAGCCGTCCGGATTCGAGCTCGGCGCCCAGCGCCGAGGTGTCCACGATCGATCCGCGGCCCACGTTGACGAGGAGCGCGCCGTCCGCCAGACGGCGGAGCAGCTCCGCGTCGAAGAGGTGCCGTGTCTCGTCCCCGCCCGGGAGGCTGAGGATGACGATGTCCGCGTCGGGCAGGAGCGCAGGGAGCTCGTCGATCCCGTGCACGTCGATCGCTCCCAGGCCGTCGACGTCCTCCCGGCGGGCGGTGCGCGCGACGGCGGACAGCTCGACCTCGAACGGGGCCAGGCGCCGGGCGATCGCCGTGCCGACGCCGCCGAAGCCGACGAGGAGCACGTGCCGGTCGGCCAGGCTCTCCGCGAAGACCGGCGACCAGCCGCCCTGCTCCTGGGCGCGCACGAACCGCGGGAGCTGCCGCTGCGCGGCGAGGGTCAGGGCGAGGGCGAGCTCGGCGGTGGAGGTCTCGTGCACGCTCGCGGCGTTGGCGAACGGGACGCCGGCGGGCAGATGGTCGGAGACCCCCTCGTAGCCGATCGACTGGCCCTGGACGAGCCCGACCGACAGCCCGGAGAGGGCGGCGAGCGCCCCCGACCCGCCCATGTACGGCGGCACGACGATGTCGAGCCGTGTGGCGGGAGGGGCGTCCCGGAAGTCCCAGATCCGCAGGTCCACGTCGTTCTGCCACTCGGCACCTGGCAGGGCGCGGAGGTTCGCGGCGAGGCGTTCGGTGGGGACGGTCACGACGAGGCTCACCCTCCCGAGCGTAGCCGCCGTTGCGGAGACCGAGGAGGCGATGGCGATCGACCGCGCGTGCCGAGGTGCGTCAGGCGGCGACGCGGGCGACGGCGGCGATGGCGCTCGTGAAGAAGCCCAGCCCGTCGACGCCGCTGCGCATGGCGGCGGCGGTGTCCGGGCCGAAGCCGGGCTCGGTGGCGTGCTCCGGGTGCGGCATCAGGCCGACGACGTTGCCCGCCGCGTTGGTGATGCCCGCGATGTCGCGCAGCGACCCGTTCGGGTTCATCCCGGCGTAGCGGAACGCCACGAGCCCCTCGCCCTCCAGGCGATCCAGGGTCTCCTCGTCGGCGATGTAACCGCCCTCGCCGTTCTTCAGCGGGATGACGATCTCCTGGCCGGCGGCGAAAGCGCTCGTCCAGGCCGTGTCGGCGTTCTCGACCGTCAGCTTCTGGTCGCGACGGACGAAGTGCTGGTGGTCGTTGCGGATCAGGCCGCCGGGCAGCAGGTGCGCCTCGACGAGCATCTGGAAGCCGTTGCAGATCCCGAGGATCGGCATGCCGGCGGCGGCGGCCGCCTTGACCTCGGTCATGATCGGCGACAGGGCGGCGATGGCGCCCGAGCGGAGGTAGTCGCCGTAGCTGAAGCCGCCCGGGAGGACGAGCGCGTCGACGCCCTCCAGATCGTGCGAGCCGTGCCACAGCGCGACCGGCTCGGCGCCGGCGATCCGCACGGCGCGCTGCGCGTCGCGGTCGTCCAGCGAGCCCGGGAAGGTGACGACTCCTATCCGGACGCTCATTCGACGACCTCGACGCCCACGACGTCCTCGATCACGGAGTTGGACAGCACCTCGGCGGCGACGCGGCGCGCCTCGACGAGCACGTCCTCGGTCACCTCGCCGTCGACCGTCAGCTCGAAGCGCTTGCCGATGCGGACGTCGGTGAACGCGTCCACGCCCAGGCGGGCGAAGGCGCCGCTGACGGCCTTCCCCTGCGGGTCGAGCAGTTCGGACTTGGGCATGACGTCGACGACGATGGTGGGCATGAACGGCTCCGGAAGTCGCGGGCGGGAGGGCGGGGCCAGTCTATCGCGCGGGATGCGCGACGCCCGCTCGCCGCCGACGGTCCTCCGCGGCCCCGGTCCTGTACCGGTCCTCCGCGGCCCGATCTGCACAGGAGAACCCGTTCTGCACAGGTACGGCGGGCCTGACGTGTGCGGATCGGGACGGAGTGTGCGGATCGGGCAGCGCGGCGCCGCCGGAGCGAAGCGCGGGTCAGGAGGAGCGGAAGACCGTGTGCACGTCGCCGATGACGTCGCGACCGCCGAGGTCCGCGATCTCGAAGAGCACGGAGACGCCGGCGACCCGGTGTCCGAGCTCCTCGATGATGCGGCGACCGGCGGCGAGTGTGCCGCCCGTCGCGAGCACATCGTCGATGAGGAGGATGCGGGATCCGGCGGGCAGGTCGTCGTGCATCTCTATCGTCGCGGTGCCGTACTCCAGCGCGTAGTCGACGGACGCGGCCGGCTGCGGGAGCTTGCCCGCCTTGCGGATCGGGACGAAGCCCGTTCCCGCCGTGATCGCGGCGGCCCCGGCGAGGATGAATCCGCGCGCCTCGACCCCGGCCACGACGTCGAAGCGCCCGGCGAACGGTGCCACGAGAGCGGCGGTCGTCGCCCGCAGCGCCTCCGCGTCCGCGAGCAGCGGGGTGATGTCGCGGAAGACGATGCCCGGCTCCGGATGGTCCGGAATGGAGCGGATGAGGGCTTCGGCGCGCGCGAGCGCGTCGGGGGCGGGTGCGGCGGAGGTCACCGATCCAGCGTAGGGGGTCGCGTCGGCCGCCCGATGTCCGGCCGCCCGGATCCTGGGCCGTGGCCCGACCGGGTCCCCGGGAGCCCGCGGTCGTCGAGGGTCGCCGGGACCTTCCGGAGTCGGCCGTGGTGGTACCGTGGGAGCGCTCTCAACGATCGGCTCCCGGCGCGACGCCCGCACTGGCCATGAAGGAGGACCGCATGTCCCGCTCGTTCCCCGCCGGCTTCCTCTTCGGAGCGGCCACGGCCGCCTACCAGATCGAGGGGGCGGCGTTCGAGGACGGCCGGACGGCCTCGATCTGGGACGCGTTCGCCCGCGTCCCCGGCGCGGTCGCGAACGGCGACACGGGCGACGTCGCCTGCGACCACTACCACCGGACGGACGAGGACATCGCCCTGATGCGCGAGCTGGGCCTGCAGTCGTACCGGTTCTCCACCTCCTGGGCGCGGGTGCGTCCGGACGGCGGCGCGCCGAACCCCGCCGGGATTGCGTTCTACGACCGGCTGGTGGACGGCCTGCTGGCGAACGGGATCGTGCCGTGGCTGACGCTCTACCACTGGGACCTCCCCCAAGCGCTGGAGGAGCGGGGCGGATGGACCGCGCGCGACACCGTGGACCGCTTCGTCGAGTATGCGCTGACGATGCACGACGCCCTGGGCGATCGGGTCGCGCACTGGACCACCCTCAACGAGCCGTGGTGCTCGTCCTTCCTCTCCTACACCGCCGGGGTCCACGCCCCGGGCCGCCGCAGCGTCCGCGACGGGCTGCTGTCCTCCCACCACCTGCTGCTCGCCCACGGCCGGGCGCTCCAGGAGCTGCGCCGACGCGATCCCGCGCTCAGTCTGGGCCTCACCCTGAATCTCACGGTGGCCGATCCCGCCGACCCGGACGATCCCGCCGATGCGGACGCCGCCCGGCGGATCGACGGCCAGTTCAACCGCTGGTTCCTGGACCCGATCCTGCGGGGCGCGTATCCGGCCGACGTGGTGTCCGACATCCGGGACGCGGACGCGGACGCCGTGTCCGCGTTCGAGGAGGCGGTCCTCCCGGGCGACCTGGCCACGATCGCGACGCCGCTGGACGTGCTGGGCATCAACTACTACCACGGCGAGCTGCTGTCGGGTCATCCGCAGCCCGGAGGCGACCGGGACGTCCACGACCCGGGCGCCGGCGTGACGCGGCCGACCGGCTCGCCGTTCCCCGCCGCCGAGGGCGTGCACTGGGTCGAGCGGGGGCTGCCGCGCACCGGCATGGACTGGGAGGTGCAGCCCGAGGGACTCACCCGGCTCCTGCAGCGCGTCGGGAACGAGGCCCCCGGCCTGCCGCTCTACGTCACGGAGAACGGATCGGCGTACGACGACGTCGTGGTGGAGGAGCCGGGCGCCGGAGGGGCGACGGGGGCGACGGGGGCGAAGCGGGTCCCCGATGAGGAGCGGACGCGGTTCCTGCGCGCGCACGTCGCGGCGACGTGGGACGCGCTCGAGTCCGGCGTCGACGTCCGCGGCTACTTCGCCTGGTCGCTGCTCGACAACTACGAGTGGGCGTGGGGGTACGAGAAGCGGTTCGGGATCGTCCACGTCGACTACGACACGCAGGAGCGGATCGTGAAGGACTCCGGCCGCGAGTACGCGCGGATCATCGCCGCCCGCGCGATCTGATCCCCGGCGCGGTCCGCTCCTTGCCGAGTGGTCAGAAACTGTGGCCAAAACGACCGTGAACCCACAGAAACTGACCACTCGGCAGAGGCGCGGCGACGGGGCCCGCGTGCGCCAGAATGGAGGGATGAGGGGCACGCCATGAGCGCGTCGAGGGCGACGATCGAGGAGGTGGCGGCCGCGGCCGGAGTGTCGCGGTCGACCGTGTCGCGCGTGGTCAACGGGTCCAGCGCCGTGAGTCCGTCCGCGCTCGCCGCGGTGACCGACGCGATCGCCCGGCTGCAATACACGCCGAACCGCGCGGCGCGTTCCCTGGCCAGCCGCCAGACCCACGCGATCGCGCTGGTGGTTCCGGAGGACACGTCGCGCTTCTTCGGGGACCCGTTCTTCGCTGCGGTCGTCTCCGGGATCAGCGCGCGCATCGCGAAGTCGGACTACCTCCTGAACCTGCTCATCGCCAGCGACGACCCCGGCGACAAGATGACGAGCTTCGTACGCAACGGCGGCGTGGACGGGGCGATCATCGTCTCGCATCACACGAGCGACACCTTCGTGGACCGCATCGCGGAGAGCGTGCCGGTCGTCTTCGGGGGCCGCCCGAGCCGTGCGCGACCGACCGACTACGTCGTGGACGTGGACAACGTCGCGGGCGGACGCGACGCCACCGCGCACCTCGTCGCGCGCGGGCGGCGGCGCATCGCGACGATCACCGGTCCGCTGTCGATGCCCGCCGCGCAGGACCGGCTCCAGGGCTTCCGGGACGCCCTCGGGACGGCCGGGCTCGCACCGGCGGCGGTGGAGGACGGGGGCTTCAGCGAGGAGGGCGGCGCAGAGGCGGTCCGTCGCATCCTCACCGCGCCGGGGCCCCGCCCGGACGCGATCGTCGCGGCGAGCGACCTCATGGCGCGCGGGGCGCTCTCGGTGCTCCGCGCCGCGGGGCTGCGGGTGCCGGAGGACGTGGCGCTCATCGGGTTCGACGACTCGCACGCGGCGGCGGCAGCGGATCCGCCGCTGTCCACCGTCCGCCAGCCCATGCATGCGCAGGGGGAGATCATGGCGGGCATCCTGCTCGACGTGCTGTCGGGCGGGGAACCGCCCCGGGTGAGCATCCTGCCGACGGAGCTCGTCGTCCGATCCTCGTCCTGAGCGCGTCGCGTCAGGAGCGCCCCATCCGCGCGAAGGCGCCCAGCACCGTCCGCTCCGACTGGAGGAGATACTTCTCCAGTTCGCGCACGCCGGCCTCGGGGCCGTCGGCGAGGAACGCGGTGAGCACCGCGCGGTTCTTCCGCACGAACGGCTCGTGCAGGGCCCGGGGGTCGTCGATCTCGAGGAAGGCCAGACGCAGCTCCGCGGCGACGTCGCGATACGTGCGCGCGAGCCGGGGGCTGTCGGCGAGCGCGACGATCGCGTCGTGGAACGCCATGTTGGCGCTGCCGACCGCCCGCCAGTCCTCGCTCGCGATGTTCGCCTCCGCCTCGGCGACGGCATCGGACATGCGCTGCACCGCGGGGTGCTCGGGCTCGGAGGCGCGCAGCGCCGCGCACTCGATCGCGCGGCGCGCACGGTAGATGTCGACGACGTCGGCGATGGACGGGGAGGCCACGGACGCGCCGCGGTGCGGGACGTGCTCGATCAGGCCCTGCTCGGACAGGACCCGGAACGCCTCGCGGAGCGTGTTGCGCGAGACGCCCAGGCGTTCGGCGAGCGCCGACTCGGACAGCCGGGAGCCCGGGGCGAACTCGCCGTCGATGATGCGTCGTCGCAGCTCGTCGGCGAGCGGGCCCTGATGCGTCGTCACCCCCACATGCTAGGCGAGCGGTCGGACGGCGGTTGGATCTGCCCCTAATATTGTTGAACAATCTGGGCGCATCTGTTCTACACTCGGACGAAACCGCCCCACCGACGACGTTGGGAACCACGTATGTCCGATTCCTCCCCGCAGACCTCCGCCGCCTCCCTCGCTCCCGAGGAGCACGCGCGCGCCGCCGCCGCGAAGAAGCGCGCCGGCCGCAGCGCCGTCATCGGCGCCATCTTCCTCATGGCCACGAGCGCCATCGGACCGGGCTTCATCACCCAGACCGCGACGTTCACCGCCACGATGGGCGCCGCGTTCGCGTTCGCGATCCTCGTCTCCGTGCTCGTGGACATCGCCGTCCAGCTCAACATCTGGCGGATGATCACCTCGTCCGGCAGACGCGCCGGGGAGCTCGCGAACAGCGCCATCCCGTTCTCGGGTCACGTCATCGCCGTGCTCGTGGTGATCGGCGGCCTCGCGTTCAACATCGGCAACATCGCCGGCGGCGGGCTGGGCCTGAACGCCCTCCTCGGGATCGACCCCAAGATCGGCGGGCTGATCACCGGTGCGCTGGCCATCATGATCTTCCTCATCAAGAAGGCGGGCCGTGTCATGGACGTGGTCCTCGTCGTCCTCGGCGTCGGGATGATCGTGATGACGGTCGTCGTCGCGATCATCGCCCAGCCGCCGATCGGCGACGCGCTCCGGCAGACGATCGTGCCCGACCAGCTCAACTTCGCCACGATCACGACGATCGTCGGCGGCACCGTGGGCGGCTACATCACCTACTCCGGGGCGCACCGCTACCTCGCGTCGGGGCACGTCGGCCCGGAGGCGGCCGGTCCCGTCATGCGCGCCGCGGCGAACGGGATCCTCGTCACCGGCATCATGCGGTACGTCCTGTTCCTGGCGATCCTGGGCGTCGTGGCCAGCGGCGTGGCACTGGATCTGTCCAGCCAGGCCGCCAACCCCGCCGGCCAGGCGTTCGGCGCGGTCCTCGGCGAGGCCGGGCTGCGGATCTTCGGCGCCATCTTCTGGGCCGCGGCGATCAGTTCCGTCATCGGCGCCGCCTACACGTCGGCGACCTTCCTGTCCACTTTCCACCAGCGCTTCCTCGGCGGGTGGTCGCTGCAGTGGGCGACCGTCGTCTTCATCGTGGTCTCGCTCGTCGTGTACCTGCTCATCGGCACCGCCCCGGCCGCGATCCTCGTCTTCGTGGGCGGCTTCAACGGCCTGATCCTCCCCATCGGGCTGACGGTGTTCATGTACATCGGGTGGTTCCGTGCCGATCTGCTCGGTGTGACGCGCTACCCGCGCTGGCTGCTCGTCGCCGGTACCCTCGTGACCGCCCTCACCTGGTACATGGGCGCCGTCTCGATCGGCCCCATCTTCGCCTTCCTCGGAATCGGAGCCTGACATGCCCGTGATCGACCTCAACTCGGACCTCGGCGAGAACGTCCCGGACCGGATCGTCAGCGACGACGCGAGCATGCTCGCGATCGTCACGAGCGCGAACGTCTCGTGCGGCTTCCACGCCGGCAGCCCCGAGGGGATCCGGGAGACGCTGGTCGCGGCCGTCGCGCACGGCGTGACGATCGGCGCGCACCCGGGCTATCGCGACTACGAGAACTTCGGGCGCACCGCGGTGGACATCGACTCCGCGACCCTGCAGGCGCACGTCGAGTACCAGCTCGGCGCGCTGGACGGGCTCGCCCGCGGCGCGGGCGGCGCCGTCGCCTACGTGAAGCCCCACGGCGTGCTGTACAACACGATCGCGCGCGACGAGCGCCAGGCGAAGGACGTCGTGGCTGCGATCCGGGCGATCGACCCGGATCTGGTCCTGCTCGGCCTCGCGGGGGGAGTCGTGCTGGAGGTCGCCGAGCGCGCGGGGCTCCGCGTCGCGGCCGAGGCGTTCGCCGACCGGGCCTACCAGCCAGACGGGCAGCTCGTCTCCCGCACGCAGGAGGGCGCCGTGCTGCACGATCCGGCGGCGGTCGCGGCACGCATGGTGCGGCTGGCGGAGGAGGGCGTGATCCGGGCGGTCGACGGCACGGACGTCCGCGTCGAGGCGCAGTCCATCTGCGTCCATGGCGACAGCCCCGGCTCCGTCGCCATGGCCGCGGAGACCCGTCGTCTCCTGGAGCAGGCGGGCGTCGCCATCGCGCCCTTCGCCGGATCCGCGTCCTGACATGGCCGGCACAGAGCACCCGGGCACGGACCGCCTGGGGATGAGGCGCGGTTCCTGATGCGCATCCTCACCGCCTCCGACCGCGCCCTGCTCGTCGAGGCCGCCGACCTCGACGAGGCGATGCGGCTGAACCTCGCCTGGGCCGAGGTCCCGGGGATCGCGGAGCTCGTCCCGGGCGCGCGCACCGTCCTCGTCCGGTTCGACCCGGCCCGCACGACGGCGGACGCGCTCGCCGCGGTGCTCGCCGACACGGCCGTGGACGCCGCGCACGTGCCGCACGTCGGGGAGGCGACGATCCCGGTCCGGTACGACGGCGAGGACCTGGCGGACGTGGCGGACCTGCTGGCCGTCTCGGCCGAGGAGGTCGTGGCGCGCCACCTCGCGGCGCAGTGGCAGGTGGCCTTCTCCGGCTTCGCCCCCGGCTTCGGGTACGCGGTGGGGTCGGATCCGCTGTTCGACGTGCCGCGACGGTCGTCCCCGCGCACGCGCGTGCCGGCGGGGTCCGTCGCGCTCGCCGGGCACTTCACCGGGGTCTACCCGAGGGAGAGCCCCGGCGGTTGGCAGCTCATCGGGCGCACGGACGCGGTCATGTGGGACATCGACCGGGACCCGCCGGCGCTGCTCGCACCGGGGACGCTCGTGCGGTTCGTGCGCGCGGACCGGGAGGCGGCCGCCGGGGCCGGGGCTGCCGCCGGGGCCGGGACTGTCGCCGGGGCCGGGGCCGGGGCCGCCGCCGGATCGGGCGACCGCCGCACGACCCGGGAACGGATGCACGACGGGTCCGGGGTCCTGGAGGTGGTCCGGCCCGGGCTGCAGACGCTCGTGCAGGATGGGGGGCGTCCGGGCCACGCCGCGCTCGGGGTCTCCGCGTCGGGCGCCGCGGACCGCACGGGGTTGCGGGACGCCAACCGCGCCGTGGGGAATGACGCGGGCGCGGCGGCGCTGGAGATCGTCGGGGCGGCGCAGCTGCGCTACCGCGGGCCCGCGACCGTCGCCGTGGTGACGGGGGCCGTGTCGGAGCTCGTCCGCACCGCCGCCGACGGCGGCAGGGCGACTCTCCGCCACGGAGTCCCCTTCGCTCTCGACGACGGGGACGAACTGCACCTCGGGCACCCGGTGCGGGGGCTCCGTCAGGTCGTGGGCGTCCGCGGCGGCGTGGCGGCCGAGCCGGCCCTCGGCAGCAGTGCGGCCGACACCCTCGCCGGGCTGGGGCCGGCGCCCTTGCGCGCCGGGGATGCGGTGCGGATCGGGGATCCCCGCCGCGCCCCGCACGCCGTGGATCCCGCGCCGGTGCCCCGGGCGCTCCCCGCCGCCGGCGAGGTCGTCGAGCTGGGCATCACCTGGGGTCCCCGTGACGACTGGTTCCGTCCCGACGCGCTCGACACGCTCCTCGGGCAGGAGTGGGAGGTCACGCCGCGGTCGGACCGCGTCGGCATCCGGCTGCGGGGCGCGGTCGCGCTCGAGCGCGCGGTGCCGGGGGAGCTTCCGAGCGAGGGCGCGGTGACCGGTGCGATCCAGGTCCCCCCGGACGGGCAGCCGGTCCTGTTCCTGCCGGACCACCCGCTCACCGGCGGCTACCCGATCATCGGGGCGGTCGTGGACCGCGATCTCGATCTCGCCGGGCAGCTGCCGCCCGGCGCCCGCATCCGCTTCCGCGCGGCGCCGCGCCGCGGCGCATCGTCCGAGGAGGACCCGTCATGAAGAAGATCCTGATCGCGAACCGCGGCGAGATCGCCGTGCGCGTCGTCCGCGCCTGCGCCGAGGCCGGGTACGCCTCGGTCGCCGTGTACGCCGACCAGGACGCCGATGCGATGCACGTGCGGCTCGCCGACGAGGCGGTGGGCCTGGCGGGCTCCTCCGCCGCGGAGACGTACCTGTCCGTGCCGGCGCTGCTGAGGGCCGCGGCCGTTGCCGGCGCGGACGCCGTGCACCCCGGGTACGGCTTCCTGTCCGAGAGCGCCGCGTTCGCACGGGCGGTCGAGGACGCGGGGCTCACCTGGATCGGCCCGACGCCGGAGAGCATCGACGCGCTGGGGGACAAGATGACCGCCCGGCGCATCGCCGAGCGGGTGGGAGCGCCGCTGGCGGCGGGGACCGACCGGCCGTTGCGCGGTCCGGCCGAGGCGGTGGCCTTCGCCGAGGAGCACGGCCTTCCCATCGCGATCAAGGCCGCGTACGGCGGCGGGGGCCGGGGGCTCAAGGTGGTCCGGGACGCCGCGGAGGTGGCGGAGGCGTTCGAGGCGGCGACGCGCGAGGCGGTCGCCGCCTTCGGGCGCGGGGAGTGCTTCGTCGAGCGCTTCCTCGAATCGCCCCGCCACATCGAGGTGCAGGTGCTCGGCGACGGTCGAGGGACGGTGGTCGTGGTCGGCGACCGCGACTGCTCCCTGCAGCGTCGCAACCAGAAGCTCGTCGAGGAGGCTCCGGCGCCGGGGCTGTCCGACGCGCAGCGGGACCGGATCCACGAGGCCGCACGCCGGATCTGCGCGGAGGTCGCCTATCGCGGCGCGGGGACCGTCGAGTTCCTCCTCGCCGCGGACGGGACGATCTCGTTCCTGGAGGTCAACACGCGCCTGCAGGTCGAGCACCCCGTGACGGAGGCCGTGACGGGCGTCGATCTCGTCCGCGAGCAGTTCCGGATCGCCGAGGGCGACGGGCCCTCGTTCACCGAGACCCCGCTCTCCGAGGGGCACGCCTTCGAGTTCCGGATCAACGCCGAGGATCCCGGCCGCGGCTTCCTGCCGAGCCCCGCGCGGGTCGACCGGCTGCGGGTGCCCGGCGGGCCCGGCGTGCGCTGGGACGCCGGTGTCGAGGCGGGGGACACGATCCCTGCCGCCTTCGACTCCCTGATCGCCAAGCTCGTCGTGCACGCGCCCTCGCGGGACGCGGCTCTGGTCCGGGCCCGCCGCGCCCTGCGGGAGCTGGACATCGAGGGGCCGGCGACCGTAGTCCCGTTCGACCGGCTCGTCGTCGACGCCCCCGAGTTCGCCACCGACGGATTCGGCGTGCACACGCAGTGGATCGAGACGGAGTTCCTCCCGCGGTCGGAGGCGCAGCAGCGTCCGGAGCCCGCCGAGGAGAGCGGGATGCGGCGGTTCGCCGTTGAGGTGGACGGCCGCCGGATCCGGGTCGGGATCCCCGAGGCGCTGCTCGCGGGCCTCGCCGGGGCGGCGGGTCCTGCGGAGCCCGGACCGGTCCCGGGACCGGATCCCGCGCGACTGGCCGCCCCCGCGCCCGGCGTGCTCGTGCGCTGGCTCGTGGCCGACGGGGCGGAGGTCGCCGCGGGGGACCCGGTCGCCGTGCTGGACGCGATGAAGATGGAGACGACCGTCGTGGCGCACCGGGCCGGCGTCCTGCGTCGCGAACTCCAGGAGGGGGACGCGGTCGCCGCGGACGAGGCCGTCGCCGTCATCGACTGACGTCCGAGGGCGCGGGAGGGGATCCCCGAGGGGCACTCCCTCCCGGCCCTGCCTGCGCGGTCAGCCCCCCAGGGACCGCAGCAGGTCTCCGCCGAACAGGGCGAAGGCCGTGACGCCGGCGGAGAGGATCACGACGCCCGTGGTGGCCGCGACCGCCATCAGGGAGATCCCCCGACCGCCCAGACGCTGCCCGCCGAGGCCGATCGCGACACCCGACCGAGCCGCCAGGGCCCCTGCCGCGTCGTCACGGTAGCGGGCGGTGCGATCGGCGAGGCGCCGGTGCAGCTCCTCGGCCATCTCGATCGTCCGACGCATGACGTCCGGCCGGTCGAAGCGGGTGCCGCCCGGAAGGTACACGTAGGCGCGGTCCTCGACGAGCTCCAGCTCCGCGCCGGAACCGAGATCCTGCACGCGCGCCATGAGGTCGGGGGTGAACACGTACAGCGCGTCCTGCTCGTAGCCCTCGGGGACCAGCAGGAGGAACGTCTTCGCGAAGTCGCCCTCCAGCTCCATCCGCGCTCCGCGCAGACCGAGCGTCGGCACGATGCTGCGACGCCGGTTGCGCAGCACGATGTGCGGCACCTTCGACGGCAGCGGCAGCTCCACGAACCCGAACGGGCGCTGCATGGTCGCGCCCTGGTCGCGCGTGCCGACGGAGTGGACCACCCCCAGCTCGAACGGGATCCGCGGATCGTCGGACGCGATCACGCCGCGCTCGACGGGGCGCGTGATCCGGGTGAACGCCGCGCCCCGGCGCCCGACGCGCTCCAGGGAGTCCGCATACGCCCAGTCGTTCGTCCAGGCGAAGAGCGCCAGCTTCGCCCGCCGGGACAGGCCGACGGCGAACCAGACGAACCCAACGGCGCCCAGCAGGCCGTAGAACACGGCGAAGACGGCGATCAGGGGCGCCCGATCGAGCAGACCGATCCGCCCGAGGCCCCACATCGCCGCGACGACCGCGGCCGTGAGCGCGAGGACGCCGGTCAGGATGACGAAGAAGCGCCGGATCAGGGGGATCCCCGCGATCCGCTCGTACCGCAGGATGGGCCCCAGCCCGGGAGAGCGCTCCAGGGCGGAGAGGTCGACCCGGATCGGCTCGGGTGGAGTCATCCGATCCGCCAGGGGAGGGTGGCCCAGGGGCCGTTGCGCTTGGCGGTCCCCGCCGCCCGGAAGTCCGGCCACCCGTCGCCGAGCTTCTCGAACGTCTTCTCGCCGAGCTTGCCGTCGCTCCAGTGCATCACGCGCCCGGTGATGTAGCTGAGCCCGAAGTCGGCCCAGGACGAGAAGGCCGGGCGGCCGGCGACGTTGATCCGATGGATGATCTCGCGCGCCTCGGCGACGTCGGCGAAGCCCAGGGCGACACCCCAGGTGGTGAGGGCCACGGCCTGCCCGAGGGCGTACCCGTCGAGGGTCCGCACGAAGACCTCGGGCGTCACGATGTCCTTGCCGACGAGCTTGCGGACCTGCTGCTCGATCTGCTCGATGGCGGCCACGAACGTGCGGGCGTCGCGCTTGTCGCCCCCGCCTCGACGATCGCCGCCGTCCACTCGCGGCTTTTGGGCACGCGGCCCAGGCGCTGCGCGGTCTCGTCGCGGATGGCGAGGCAGGTCACCCACACGTCCCGGCGACGCCGATCCGTGGTGAGCCGCTCGATGTTCGCCAGCCAGTCCTCCCGGGTGTGCAGCCCCCACTGGTCGACGAGGTGCTTCTTCTCGACATCGGTGAGCGCCGAGGCGGTCGGGTCGTTCCACGGGCCGGACGGGAGGTTCGTGATCTGCAGGAACCCGAGGGCGATCTCGTTCGCCTCCCGGTCGTCGGTCGAGAACGCCTCGGACGGCTTGACCTTCGACGCGGGCAGAAGCCAGATCACGATGACGACCAGCAGGATCGCGCCGAGGATCGCGTACACCCACCATTGCCCGAAGAGCCATTGGATCAGGCTGCCGAGGTCGTTGAGGTCGAGGCGGGCGGTGCCGTGCATGCGGACTCCTTGCGAGGCTGGGGGCTCTCTTAGATTGAACGAATATTCAGTGAGTAACGTAGCGGGTACGTCCGCAATCCCGAAACGGATGGAGGGAGGCGCACCGGCATGGCACGTTCCGCCGAGCACAACCGCCGCGCCCGCGAGCGCTCGCGGCAGAGCATCATCGAGGCCGCGATCGACGTGTTCGCCGAGCGCGGGGTCGACGGCGCCACTATCTCCGACATCACCGGCCGCGCCGGGGTCGCGCAGGGCCTGGTCAACTACTACTTCGGCGGCAAGGACCAGCTCGTCGCCGCCGTCATCGATCTGTGGTTCGACGCTCTCGTCGGGATCGCGCGGGTGCGCGGCACCGCCGACGAGAGGCTGACCGCCGTGATCGACTCGGCGCTCGCGATGACCGCCGTCGCCCTGCCGCTGCAGCGGGTCGTCCTCGCGATCCAGCAGCAGCCGTCCACCCGGCGGATGTTCGCCGAGTCCGAGGCGCGTCACGCCGACGCCGTCACGGCCGCGGAGGACGCCGTGCGCGAGATCTTCCGGGAGCGCGGCGCCGCGGACCCCGCGGTGGAGGAGATCATGCTGCGGAGCCTCCTCGAGGGGATCCTCGGAAAGTGCATCGTGTACGGCGACTCGTATCCGCTCGAGTCCGCGCGCGGCTGGGTGCACCGCCTGTACGGCCTGCCCGAGCCGACGAGCCCGCTGCCGCTGGCGCTCCTTCCGATCGGCGAGGGCGCCGGGGTCTCCGCGGCGACGATCCCGCCGTCGGCGCCGGATGCGGCGGCGTCGGATGCGACGCCGCCGGCGGAATCCGGGTCCGCGGGCGAGCCGCGCCCGCGCACCGCCCCCTGACCCGGCCCGCCGCCCTGTGGGTGCGGTCCGCTGCGCGATGGCCTCGTCCGTCGCGCGGTCCCCCGCCGTCCTTCGGTCGGCTCCCGCCAGGC
>NZ_JBAOJP010000017.1:68875-82864 GCF_037083505.1 Microbacterium sp. CCNWLW41 | reverse complement strand
ACCGCCGGACTCCTTTTAGACGAAAGAGGCCACCCAACGCAGGGTGGCCTCTTTCGCGTTAACAGGACCACCGTGAGCTCAGGCCACCCCGACAAGGGGTGGCCTTTTTTGTGGGCGGCGCCGCTGCGCGTCGACCTCCGCCGCTGCGCGGCGGGATTCTCCGCGCCGCGGCGCCCGCCCGTCGACGCGCGCGGTGCCGGGGTCTACCCTGGCCACAGGCGGGTCCTCTCTGCCCGCTTTCCGCTGCGAGGACGAGGAGGGCGTGATGGACGCCACGATGATGGGCTCGATGAAGGACGCCATGCCGGGCATGGCCACGATGGACATGTCGCTGATGCAAGCGTGCATGGACGCGTGTTCGGCATGCGAGCAGGCCTGTACGGTCTGCTCGACCCAGATGATGTCGTGCGCACCGGCATGCATGAACTGCGCGGACATGTGCAACACGATGATGCGCGCGATGATGCGGATGCAGGGGATGACGCCCGCGGCGATGATGGCGATGCTCGACGCCTGCATCGCGATGTGTCAGGTCTGCATGGACGCCTGCATGGAGCACGCGGAGCACAGCGAGGTGTGCCGGATGTGTGCGGCAGCGTGCAAGGCCTGCATGGACGCCTGCATGGCCGTGCGATCGGCCATGGCCACGGCCTGAGACGAGGGCGTCGAGGGCACGTTCCCGCGCGCAGGTCGTCAGAAGCTCTGCCCGCTGAACAACAGCAGGCACGGACCGATCAGCACGATCCACGAGGCCGCGGCGACGATGAGGGCGCCCACGGCGTACGGTCGGGTGGACGGCCGGATGAGCAGGAGCGCCGACACGAGCAGGATCAGCACGTAGGGCCAGACCATCGCGAAGAGCCCCATCCACGCGGCAGCGGACAGCGTCGCCATCATGAGGGCGAAGCCGAGGAAGTGCGCGAGGCACCCGGCGGTGGCGCCGATGCCGCGGGCGGCTCCGACGCTGAGACCGGCGGGCGCGGGCGGGGGGAGAGGTCCGGCCGCCCCCGTGGGGCCCTGCGGCGCTCCGGCGGGACCGTTCGGCGCCGGCGGAGGGGGAGCGAGACCCGACGACGTCGGCGGATCGGTTTCCGAGGGCGGGGTCGCGTCCGAGGGCGACGGCTCGTCGGGATCGGCGTCGGATGGGGGGTTCGTCATGGGTTCTCCTCAGCGGGTGACGGTCCGGTGGATCGCTCAGGCGACGTAGATCCCGAAACACGGGCCGAGCAGAGTGAGGACGCCGGCGAAGACGACGATCCCGAGGCCGACGAGCACGGCACCGCATCCGACCGCGAAGCCGATCCCGACCTTCGCGCCCGTGGACATGCCCGCTCTCGGAGTGCCCGGCTGAGGCGGGAGGGGACCGCCTGATGCGTAGCCGGGGTAGGTCGCGCCCGTCCACGAACCGGCCTCGTGCGGGGTCGGGGGCGCGTCCGAGGGGAGCGCGCCAGGAACCCACGGCGCCGATGTGCTCTCGGCCGGAGCCGTCGGGGTCGGAGGGGTGAACGGCGGCGGAGGAGCGGCGAACGACGGCGGTGGGAGGGCGCCGTCGGGGGCCGCAGCGGAAGGACCGGGTGCATTCGGTGCCCGCGAGGGGTCCGGGGGAGGGACGGCGGCGTCGTCAGGCGTGCTGCTCATGGGGCGCGATCCTTTCCGGGAGTGCGTGGGTGCCGGCGCGGAACCGGCCGGTCCGTGCCATCCAGATCAGGCGCGCGGCCAGCAACGGGATGGTGACGAGGAGGAAGAGCTGCGGTCGGGTCAGGCCCATCCACGCGACGTCGTTGCCGCGGACGAACTCGACGAGGAACCGGAAGACCGCATACGCGGCGATGTAGAGCGTGAGGGTCTCGCCCGAGGCGATCGGGCGATGCCGGAGCCAGAACCACAGCACTGCGAATGCCCCCGCGTGGAACAGGATCTCGTACACGAAGCTGGGATGCAGGGAGACCCCCGCCGGTGACCCGACGCGCGCGGCCGACGCCTCGTCGAGCACGATGCCCCACGTTCCGCCGGTCGGCGTCCCCGGGCGCTCGGTGAGCAGGCACCCGATCCGGCCGATCGCGAGCGCGAGGGCGACCGCGGGGGCGAACAGGTCGCCGGAGCGTCCCGGATAGCGGACGATGCGCTTGGCCACGTGAACGCCGAGCCAGGCCCCGACCAGGGCGCTGAGCACCGACGCGTTCCCCTGGACCAGCTGATCCACGAGACCGAGGTTCCGGGACGGATCGAGGTGCTGCGCCCAGGTGCCGAGCCGGGAGAGGATCGCGGCTCCCGCGAGGGCGCCGAGCACGAGGTAGGCGAGCCGGGGGTCCGTGACGCCGCGACGCCGACGTTCGACGAGGAACACGACCCCCGCGGCGAGCATCGCCACCGCGACGAACGCCGAATGCGTGTCCCAGGCGGGAAGCCAGGGCACGAGGTCGCTCAGCGTCGGGTACATCGGCTCACCCCAGCACCCGGATCCACATCCCGATCCAGAACGGGATGGCGACGGCGGCGGCCACGGCGACGACGGACAGGTACGCCAGCACGACGCGCGTGTCTCCGAGCTTGCAGCGCGAACGCAGGAGCCCGCCGCGGCGTGCGCGGGCATAGCCGAGGATCGCCACGACGGCGAAGACCAGGACGGCGATCGGACCGAGCACGCAGGCGATGACCGCGATCGTGGTGAACACGCAGAGCCGGAGCGGGTCGAAGGCGGGAGCGGGATCCCCGACGACCGGGTCGTACTGGTTCAGAGGCCCAGGGGCCCCGGCGTCCTCGGTCATCGTGCCACCCGGAGGGGGAGCCGGCGTCGTCCATCGGCGTCCGAGGCCACGTCGGCAGGGTCGCCCCCGGGCTGTCGCTCCGCGACCGCGGGGGACCCCGTGGCGGTGGACAGGCGCGTACGGGACAGCGGAGCCCACGCCTGCAGCGCGCAGAACGGCGCGCACTGGTGCTCGTCGGTGGTCTCATTCACCGTCGCGACGTGCACGCAGCACTGCGTCAGGCGCTCTTCGATCATGGTGTTGATGTCCATGAACGGCTTGATCGTGACACGAAGCACCCGCTGGCCCATCATCTCCCGCATGCGCTGGTGCTGACCGGGCAGGCGCGAGGCGGCGAGGGCTGCCAGCGTGCCGATGCCGAGGTCGCAGTTCACACAGATGTCCCGCCAGATGTCCCCCATCGACGGGTGCGACAGCGAGGACTGTTCGCTGAAGAGGTCGAGGAGCGAGTTCTTCACGACGTCGCGGATCGCCTTGTTCACGTTCGAGTCGGCGATGCGGTTGGCCAGGAGATCCGGGTTGAGATCCAGGAAGCTCTTCAGTCGCTCGTGGCCGATGAGCCCGACCAGCGACTTCCACTCCCCGGAGTCGTCCTTGAGGAAGTAGCCGACCGAGCAGCAATGCGGATGGCTGCAGGGCAGCGCCGTCAGGTCGCGCCAGGTGATCTCGTCGTCCGTCTGCGGCCCGAGGCGCGCGAGGACTCCCGTGTGCGTGAGCCGGGACTCGGGATCGATGCCGGCCGAGCGCCCGGAGCCGAACACCGGCTGGATCGTCACGCCGCCGACGTACGGGGTCGCCTGCGCGCGGCGGATGACCGCGCCGATCTCCCCGTCGTTGACCCCGAGAGCCGCGGTCATCGTCAGCGTCGTGAACACGCCGGCCGCGGAGAGGCGTTCCAGGGCGCGCTCCTTGAAGCGGCGGATGTCGGCCCCGCGATGGTAGGCGGAGGCCTCGGCGCTCTCGCCGTCGTACTGGAGGTAGACCTCCACCCGCTCCCGGTGCCTGCGGAGGAAGGCGACGAAGGCGTCGTCGTTCGCGATCCGCAATCCGTTCGAGTTCAGCAGGATCCGCACGATCGGCCGCGTCACGAGGTGCTCGATGAGCTGCTCCAGCCACGGGTAGAGCGTCGGCTCGCCGCCGGACAGCATCAGCACATCGATCCGCTGGTTCTCCTTCGCGAGCCGCGCGTCGACCGAGGCGAGAACCTCTGCGAGCGGGGCGATCGCGCTGGCGGCGGGGCTCGACTCGGCGAAGCACGTCGGGCAGCGGAGATTGCAGTGGTCGGTCAGGTCCTCCAGGAGGATGCACGTGTGCTGCGTCTGCATCTGCGGTAGGCCGTCGGCATAGGCGGAGGGGACGGGCTTGAAGTTCCCCGTCGTATCGGGGGCGTGCACCTTGGTCGGCGCCGTCCACTGCTCCAGGTAGCGAAGGATCTCGGTCGATTCGTCGTACAGCGTCGAGACGAGCCCGTGATCCGGGCAGCCGCGCTCGAGCCAGACCGTGCCGTCGCGGTCGGCGAGCCAGCCGGACAGACGCCGGACCTCCTCCAGCGGACGCTCCGGATCCTCCTCGTGGCATTGCGGGCAGAACGCGTTCACGTAGCGATGGATGCGGTAGTCGCGCAGGGGCATCCCGGCGCCGACGCTGTGAGCCATGGGTTCACCCTAGCGAGCGGGCCCCCTCACGACACCCTTCCCCACCGCGGGTCCGCGTCCGGAAAGGGTGGCGTCGGTCCGCACGGCGGGAGAGCGGCGCCCGGCCTCCCGCGCGAACCGGCCGACGGGCGGCGGTAGACTGTCGGGGTGTTGTACTCCGGTGTCCGAAGGATGCGGAAGGTGATCGTCGGCGCGTCGCGCGCCGGCGGCAGAGGCTGACCGACGGCCGGTGGCGGAACTCCCCGTCATCGGTGTCTCGTCGTACGCGGCGCCCGGTGCGCTCGCGTCCCTGCGGCGTCCGTGCCTCGGACGTCGTTCCCTCCTTCGGAGGATCCCCAGGATCCTTCGCCGTGTCGGCGGTGCGCCCTTCGGCGACGCCGCCCCGCAGAGAACTGAGAACGACATGCTTCCCGTCACCGAGCGCGAGATCCGCGCCTCTTTCGTCAACGCCTCCCGCAAGGAGGCCGCCACTGCGACCCTGCCGCCGGACTTCGGCGAACTCGATTTCGAGAGTCTCGACGTGCTGGCCTGGACCGATCCGAAGATGCCCCGCCGCGCCTACGCCGTCGCGCACCTCGATGGCCGGCCGGTGTCCGTCCTCCTTCAGCAGGCCGAGCAGCGCGTGCTCGCCCGGACCCAGTGCTCGTGGTGCGAGGACGTCACGCTCCGCAATGACGTGCAGTTCTTCGCCGCACGCAAGGCCGGTGCGTCCGGCCGTAACGGCAACACGATCGGCACGCTGATCTGCGCCAACTTCGGCTGCTCCGCGAACGTCCGCCGCCTTCCCGCGCTGGCGTACGAAGGGTACGACCGTGAGACCGCGCGCGAGCTGAGGATCCTCCGGCTCCAGGAGCACGTGCAGGGCTTCCTGCGCGAGCTCGGCGCCTAGCCCGTCCGCTTCCCGCCCCCTCGGCCGGCGAACGCGGCGCCGAGGCTGCTCGGTCGTTGAGCGAGGAGCGCAGCGAGGAGCGTAGCGACGAGACGAAACGTGGTGGGGCGTTTCGTCTCGCTGCGCTCGCTCAACGACCGGGGAACGGTGGCTCAGCGGACGGTGCGGTGCGGCGTGGTCGTTGAAAGCACGGCGCCGAGGGTTCTCGGTCGTTGAGCGAGGAGCGCAGCGACGAGACGAAACGTGGTGGGGCGTTTCGTCTCGCTGCGCTCGCTCAACGACAGGGAACGGCTGGGCGTTTCGTCTCGCTGCGCTCGCTCAACGACCGGCGGTGGGGGAGACGTTGTAGCGGATCGCTCCGACGGCGAGCACGTGCCACGTCGTGTGCAGGGCGACCGGTGTTCCGGGAGCGGCCTCGAGCGCAGCGCCCCCGGCGTTCCAGACGGTGTGCGCCGTGCCGTCGAGCGCGGTCAGCCGAACGATCCCGCGTGCGGGGTCGGCGTCGACGACGAGCGCGTCCACCCACGCGGCCGGGGTCGCGGCGGCGAGGCGCGCCTGGATCAGGTGCAGCGCGTGACCCGGTGCGAACGAGGAGCACACGTCGCCGTGGTCGCACATGCACGCCGCACGCTCACTCACCTCGAGGGGCGAAAGGCGGGTCTGCGGCGTGCTCACGGGATGCTCCTGACTCTGGACCGATCATCCGAGAGTAGGCGGCTGCGCTCGACCGCCCAACCGTCGGCGACACGGAGCGCAACAAACGCCCCGCGGATCGGAGGGATCGCCATGCCTGCCTCGAGAAGCGCAAACCCATCGCCGGCTCGTAAAAGCCGCGTAACGGGAGAATGAGGGAGATGCAAAATACCACTATAAATATTGCCGTGAAGTTGAGAGCTGCCCTAGTGTCTTGAAGAATCCGACAAAGGGGTTGAGATGAACGACGAAAAAGCAACATCCGTCCGATACCGTGGCGCGGGAGCCGTGATCGTAACGATCGTTCTGGCGCTGGGCGGGGTTCTTGGCTTCAGTGCGCCCGCTGCGGCGGCAGCCCCGGCTGGCTGTGATCGAGGGTTGGCGTGTTTCTATTCCGGATACGACTATCAGCGGGATTGGTGGCAAGGGGGCGCCGTGCTCTTCTTTCGCTACTGCGTCGATGACTTCCGCAACTACGGAATTAACGATGTAGCGTCGTCGGTCTATAACAACGGCGTTCGCGAAGGGCTCTACATGGCTGCGGATCTCTGGGGGACCGGGAGGCTCAGGTACGTCCCTCGCGATTCCGGATACGCGAATCTCAGCTCCATTGGCTGGAATGACACCATCACCTCGGCGCATTTTGAGGGCTCCCGAGCGAGCGCGAGGACCTACGTGTGCGAGTGATCCGAACTCGTTGCCGCAGGTCCTTGTCGTGGATTGTTGGCGGCGCGTTCCTCCTCGCGCTGTCGGGATGTGCCGCCGGTGCTCCTGATGATGCGACAACCAAAAGTCGGGAGCAGTGGTCGATGCCGTTGGACGAGTTCATCGTGTACTCGCCAGATTTGGGAAATTACGTCGAGCAGCTCCTCATCGGGAACTGTCTAGAGGAAAGGGGTCGCGCGTGGCCCGTGCCCTGGCAGAATACGGACTTTCCTGCTCGGCAAGATCAGAATCGGATCGGATACCGACTATTCGACGAGCGCACTGCGCTTGCCTGGGGTTACCATCAAGCGCCGGAGGCAGATCCGCTCTCCGTGCGGCTATGGAGGGAATTCTCGGATGTGACCGACCCGTCGCTTAGCGATCCCGACTTCATGCAGGATTTCGACGACTGCAGTGACTCAGTAAGGTCTACGGAAGCATCGAAGAATTGGTTCCGCGATGTCGACGGCTGGAACTACGTCAATGACCTCGCCGTGCAGGCCGCGGACGTCACCGCGCAGGATCCGGAGATCAAAGAGGTGAACCTACGGTGGCATGAGTGCCTCTCAGGACGCGTCGATTTCGCTGTGCCGTCCGATGTTCGACAGATGCCCACACAGGAGGTCAGTCAGCGGTTCGGGCTCACCGGTCCGGAAGCGTCGGTGACGGCCTCCGCGGAGGAGATCGCCGTGGCCGTCGCAGACGCTGAATGCCGGACATCCAGTGGGCTGGCCGAGCTTCGCTATGACCGCGAGTGGGAGGAGCAGCAGAAGCTCCTGGACGCCAATCGGGATCAGCTGGAACGGATCCGTGCCGAGGCGAAGGCTCACCATCGAGTCTTGCTGGAGTCGATCGCGGCGAACGCGCCGGGAGCGCCGTGAACGGACGGGACGGTACGGGGCGCCCGGCGTCTGAGCGAGTCACCCGACTCTCTCGGCGGTCGGTTCTCATCGGCGTCTGCGGCGCCGGGGCGCTGGGCGTTCTGACCTTGTTCTGGATCCTGGCGACACTGTTCCAATCGCCGGCGCAGCAGGAAGCGAACGCCAGGCCGCCATCGCCGGGCCCCATCCTCGCGACCGTCGAAAGGGGCACCGTGAGCGAGGACACGACGTTCACGGGACTGATCGGGCCGTCCTCCCGGCGGGAAGTCGCTCTTCAGCCTGTGTCCGGCGACGCTCTCTCCGTCGTGACGGGGAAGCCCGTCGGATCCGGGTCCGCGGTCTCGTCGGGGGAGATCCTCACTGAGGTCAACGGGCATCCGGTGCTTCTAGCGCAGTCGTCCTTCGCGTTCTATCGAGACATGGGGTTCGGCGACCGAGGCCCGGACGTTCTCGCGCTGCAGACAGTGCTGTCCGAGCAAGGCTATGACGTCGTGCCCGACGGGGTGTTCGGAGCCGGGACAGCGGACGGCGTCGCTCGATGGCACGCCGATCGCGGCTACGTCGCACCGGTCCGGCCGCGGCCCGAGGGGCGTCCGTTGACGGACTCCGCTGAGGGGCTTCCCGGGACGACGCCGTCCGCTCCGCCGCCGGTCGAGGAGGAGGCGTACATGCCGGTCTCCGGCCTCGTTGCCATGCCCTGGCCGACGGCACAGGTGCTTCGCGGTGTCGCTGTCGGCACCTTTGTCGCGGCGGGCCGCGCGGACCTCGAACTCGGAGCGCCGGACGTCGTGGTCACGGTGACGACGACGCCGGCGGAACAGGGCGGGATCGTCCCCGGCGACGTCGCGACGATCTCGATCGCCGGGAGGGAAGTCGAAGCGACGGTCGGAGAGATCCGCGGGGCGGCCGGGGACAGCGAGGGCGACGCGGAGCCGGAGCCGAGACCGGATGGCCGCGGCGAGGAAACGACCGAAGACCCGGGTCCGCAGGTGACCCTCACCATCACACCGAACACCGCCTTGCCGCCGACCGTGCCGGTCGGATCTGCGCGGGTCGTCGTCACGCGCATGCTGTTGGCGGAGGAGGCGCTCCTCGTGCCCGTCTCCGCCGTCGCGGATCGTGGGGGAGGGCGAGCCGCCGTCTTCAGGCACGAGGAGGACGGATCCTTCAGGGAAGTGCCGGTGGACGTCATCGTGACGCATCGAGGTCAGGTCGCGCTTGCGCCCCGGGACGCGGACGCCCTCCGTGAAGGGGAAGACGTCCGTGTCGGATGAACGCGCGATGATCCGCCTAAGGGGTGTCTCTCGGACGTACACCGTCGCTCGCGGTGCGGATGTCGACGCCTTGAAGGACGTCGATCTGGTCGTCGAACGGGGGGAGTTCGTCGCGATCATCGGTCCGTCGGGCGGAGGCAAGACGACGTTGATGAACATCCTCGGGCTGCTTGACGCCCCGACAGCGGGAGAGTACGAGCTCGCCGGCGAACGGGTGAACTCGAGGGCTGACCGCGCTGCTGCGCAGGTGCGCGCACGAACGATCGGATTCATCTTCCAGGCGTTCCATCTGCTGGAGGGTCGTCCCGCGATCGACAGCGCCGAACTCAACCTGCTCTACCGAGGCAGGCCCCGCCCGGAGCGTCGAGAGCGCGCACGTCGTGCGCTTGAGGCGGTCGGGCTCGGGGACCGCGTCGAGCAGAGCACCTCCACGCTCTCCGGCGGCCAACGCCAGCGGGTGGCGATCGCGAGGGCCACGGCGTCGGCAGCGCCGTTGATCCTCGCCGATGAGCCGACGGGGAATCTCGACTCCCGAACGGCGAGCCAGGTGCTCGATGAACTGCAGCGACTCAACGACAACGGTGCGACCGTGGTCATCGTCACCCACGCGGCCGAGGTCGCGGCCCGGGCACGAAGGACCGTGCGGATCATAGACGGACGTGTGGTGTCGGACAGCGGGAAAGGCGAGGCAGGCGGAGATGACGCGCGCCCCACCGTCTCCTCCGGGGATTCCGCTCTGGCTGACGAACCCGAACAACACCATGCTCGTTCGGCTCTCCGCGACGTGGTGCGGGACGCCTGGGCCTCCGTATGGTCACGGACCACGCAGTCTGCCGGTCAGCTCATCGCGGTCGCGATCGCGGTCGGCCTGACGATCACCACTCTGGGACTGTCCGCTTCCGCATCCGCGCAGGTCGCCGCGACGTTCGACGCCCATCTGAACCGGGAAGTCACGGCGTATTGGTCCACCGGAGCACCGCATGCTCCGTCTCTCGAGGATTCTCCGGCCATCGCCGAGAGGCTGGACGGTGTCGAATCCGCCGCGCTCATGGTGAGCCTCGGGCCCGGGACCGTCTCCACGTTCGCCGAAGCCCGTCAGGTCCGTTCCCACATCGCGTTCGGCGACATCGCTGCTGCTGCCCGTCTCGCCGTCACCGAGGCGCCGTGGCACACGGGGGCGTTGAAGAGCGATGAAGCACTGGTCGGCGACCTGCTCGCGAAAGACCTCCGTCTCGGCCGTATCGCGGAGACGACGGTGGTATCCATCGACGGCACAGAGTACGTCGTCGCCGGGATCATCACCGAGTCCTCACGCCTTCCCTTGCTTCGAGGTGAGGCCATCGTCGGTTCGCCGGACCAGGCGCAGCTGCCCGGCGCCGTCGACGCGACCCTCCTGACCGTCACAGCGGCAGGCGCCGCACCGCAGGTCGCGCGACAACTTCCTCCCGCCCTGAATCCGTTCGCGCGGGAGAGCATCACCGTCCACGCGCCTACGGATTCTGCCCAGCTCCGGGGAGAGATCGAACAGGGCGTGAGGATCACTCTGGCGGCCTTCACCCTTCTCGCTCTTATCGTCGCCGTCGTCGCACTCACCAACTCCTCTCTTCTCGCCGTCAACGCACGGCGGGGAGAGATCGGGATGCGCAAGGCCCTCGGCGCACGAGATCGCCAGATCGGTGCCCTCCTCACGTGGGAAGCAGGACTCATCGGTCTCTCGGGCGGGGTCGTCGGTCTGCTTCTCGGGATGTGCGCGATCCTCGCCGTGACCATCGGCCAGCGCTGGACGCCGGTGTTCGATCTCCTGCTCCTGCCCGTCGCGCTGGGGAGCGGATTGATCGTCGGTGCGGGCGGAGGGGGTCTCGCCGCCGTCCGCGCCGCCCGACTTCGCCCCGCGGAGAACCTGCGCGCCTGACCCGCGGATCAGGCTTTCGCGTGGGCGTCGAGGAAGGCGAGGGTCTTCTGCAGCGCGGTCTGCGCCTCGTCGTTGTCCAGGTGGAACTGGTACTCGTGCGCCAGCGCCGGCTCGTGGTCCGCGGGCCAGAACAGCGTCGTCACGTCCACGCCCAGCTCGTCCAGGCGCTGCGACATCGGGATCGACTGGAGCCAGGTCAGCCCGTCTCCGTTGCCGCCGCTGATGTACGTGGGCGGGAAGTCGGCCGTCACGTGGTCGATCGTGGACATGAGCGAGCCCGGCGCCTCCTCGGCCCAGGTCTTCGTGCCGCTGTACGCCCACATCGCCGTCTTCAGGCCCCAGCCGGCGATGCCCTGCAGCGCGGCGAGCGCGGCGAGGTCGTACACACCGCAGTTGAGCACCACGCCGCGGAGCTGGTCCGCCGTCAGCGCGGGGGTCACCCCGGCCAGCATCGCGTACTCGCTGCTCGTCGCGAGGACGGCGAGCTGGCTGGCCAGCTGCGCCCCCGCGGAGTCCCCGGCGAGCACGATCCGGTCCGGATCCACGCCCAGCTCCTCGGCGTGCGCGTCGATGTACGCGAGCGCGTCGTTGAGCTGCGTCACGGCGGTCGGGTAGGTGCCTTCGGGGCCGAGCGTGTAGTTCGGCGCGATGGCGGCGTACCCCTCCGCGGCGAGGATGCGCATGTACGGCAGCACATCGCGGCTGGATCCGGAGATCCAGGCACCGCCGTGGATCCACACGACCGTGGGCAGCGGCCCGTCGGCCGATGCCGGCGTGACGACGTCCATCGTCGTGTCGGCTCCCTCGGCATACGGCACGGCCAGCCGCTCGTCGAGGGCGGCGTCGGGAGCATGCCGTTCCATTTCCGCTGCCGTCTCCACGCCGCCCTTCGTGAACACCGTCCGGATCAGCATCGCCGACGGCCAGGGCGTGATCGATCCCACGATCCCGATCACGACGACGACGGACAGGACGATCCCCAGCGCGATGCGCGTGCGGTGCCACGGACGACGGGACGGGTGGGCGCTCACGGGGCGGACTCCTCTCGGGCGGCTGTTCCGGCCAACATCGTCGCGGCCGTGTCGGCGGAGGCGAGCGCGACCTGCGGCGCGTACAGCCCCAGCACGCGGATCGCGGCGTCGTGGTTCTCCGCGGTCGAGCCCGCGCAGGCCTCGGGGACGACCGTGATGCGGCCTCCCGCGTCCGCCCCCGCCAGGACGGTCGAGATCACGCAGCAGTCGGTCGAGACGCCGGTGACCACGACCGGGGCGCCGCCGGTGATCCGCTCCAGCTCCGGCCCCCATTTGCCGAAGGTAGGCAGGTCGAGAGTGGGATGCGGGGAGAGCGCGCGTGCGGCGGGGACGAGATCGTACAGCGGATCGTCCGCAGGCCGGTCGGCGAAGGGCCACGCGGCGAAGTAGTCCCCCCAGCTGGTCGCGCGGTCGGCGGTGGGCAGCCAGCGGGTGACGAGCACCCGGGAGCCGGCCGCCTCCGCGAGCCGGACGATGTGTGCGAGCGCATCCGCGAAGAACGGAGAGCCCCACGCGGAATCGGGCGAGGCGAAGATGTTCTGCGGGTCGATGACGAGGAGCCAGGGCCGTGCGGTGTCGGGGGCGTCCTCGTCTCGCGGGGCGTCCCGCCCCGTCACCGCGCGGTCTCTTCCTGGCGGCGGATCCGTCCGGCCCGGGCGACGTAGGTCACCAGGAACGACAGCACCAGGGCGAAGAAGACGCCGAGGTTCGCGAACGCCCACTCGCCGTCCCTGCCGCCGACCAGGAACAACAGGTACCCCTGCCAGTTGTTCCACGGAGCCGCCTCGGCGAAGCCGTTGACCACGAAGCCCCAGCCGATCACGCTCGCCACGACCATGGTGCCGATCGAGATCGCGTCCCAGGAGCCGTACCGCCCGCGCGGGTCGAACAGGGCCGCCTCGTCGTAGTCTCGGCGCCGCCGCAGGATGTCGGCGATGAGGATGCCCGCCCAGGACGCCAGCGGCACGCCGAGGGTGATGAGGAACGACTGGAACGGGCCGAGGAAGTCCTCCGCGAAGAACACGACCCAGATGGTGCCGAGCGTGAGGATCACCCCGTCGATCGCCGCGGCGGTGGGGCGGGGGATCCGGATGCCCAGGCTCAGGAGCGTCAGGCCGGAGGAGTAGATGCCGAGCACGGCGCCGGAAACGAGCGCCAGCACCGCGGTCAAGAGGAACGGGATGAGGACCCAGACCGGCAGGAGCGTCGCGAGGGCGCCGATCGGGTCGTAGGCGATCATCGCGCTGAGGTCCTCGTCGGACCCCGCCAGCAGCAGGCCGAAGACGACCAGGACGACGGGGGCGACGGATCCCCCGATCGTGTTCCAGGCGACGATCGCGCCGTCGGACGCGGTCCGCTTTTGGTAGCGCGACCAGTCCGCGGCGATGTTGATCCAGCCCAGGCCGAATCCGGTCATCACCATGACGAGGGCGCCGATGACCTGACCGGCACTGCCCGAGGGGAGCGCCATGACTGCGCCCAGATCGATGTGCCCGATGGTGAGGGCGATGTAGAGGATCGTCACGACACCCGTGACCCACGTCAGCACCGATTGCAGCTTCATGATCGTGTGGTAGCCGAGCACCGAGGCGGTCACGATGAGGGCCGCGACGATCACCGTCGCCGCGATCAGCAGCCCGATGCTCGCACCGTCTCCGCCGATCTGCGTGATGACGGTGGCGGTGGCGAGCACCGCCATGATGGCGAGGAAGGTCTCCCAGCCGATCGAGGTCAGCCACGACACGATGCCGGGGATCTTCTGCCCGTGCACGCCGAACGCGGCGCGGGACAGGACCATCGTCGGCGCGGAGCCGCGCTTGCCCGCGATCGCGATCAGGCCGCAGAGCAGGAACGACACGACGATCCCGATGACGGAGACGAGCGTCGCCTGCCAGAACGAGATCCCGAAGCCGAGCACGAACGACCCGTACGACATGCCGAAGACCGACACGTTCGCGGCGAACCACGGCCAGAACAGGTCGCGGGGTCGCGCGGTGCGATCGGACTCGGGGATGATCTCGATCCCGGTGCGCTCGATCAGGGTCGATGCGGCGGGAGCGGCGCTCTCAGCGGACATGCCCTCATCCTGGCACTGTCCGCGCGGTGGGGGACAGCGTTTCGTCTCGCTTCGCTTCCGGGCGTTGAGCGAGGAGCGCAGCGACGAGTCGAAACGCGGCGAGC
>NZ_JBAOJP010000017.1:0-68775 GCF_037083505.1 Microbacterium sp. CCNWLW41 | reverse complement strand
CGGTCGGGGACAGCGTTTCGTCTCGCGGAGACCTGCGCTGAGCGAGCGCAGCGAGTCGAAGTGTCGCTCAACGACCGACTCCCCTTCCGGTCGTTGAGCGAGGAGCGCAGCGGCGAGTCGAAACGCGGCGACCCGGTCGGGGACAGCGTTTCGTCTCGCGGAGACCTGCGCTGAGCGAGCGCAGCGAGTCGAAGTGTCGCTCAACGACCGGAGGCCGGCGCGGCGAAGCGAGCTGCGCCGGCGCTCAATGAGCGGTGAAGAACGCGGCGGCGACGCGGGAGAGGTCGTGCAGATCGCTGACGCCGGCGAGCTCGCGGGCCGAGTGCATGGACAGGATCGGGATGCCGACGTCGACGGTGCGGATCCCGAGCCGGGTCGCGGTGATCGGCCCGATCGTCGATCCGCACGGCACGGCGTTGTTCGACACGAACTCCTGGCTCGCGACGCCCGCGGCCTCGCACCAGGCGTTCCAGGCGGCAGCGCCCACGGCGTCGGTCGCGTAGCGCTGGTTGGCGTTGATCTTCAGGATCGGCCCCGAGCCGAGCAGCGGCTGGACGACGGGATCGTGCTTGCCGACGTAGTTGGGGTGCACGGAGTGGCCCACATCGCTGGAGAGGCACCAGGAGCCGGCGTACGCGCGCAGGGTGTCCACGGGGTCGGCGCCGAGTCCGGCGTAGATCCGCTCCAGGACGTCCTCCAGGAACGGACCCGCCGCGCCGGAGCGGGAAGCCGATCCCAGCTCCTCGTGGTCGAAGGCGGCCAGGACCGCGATCCGGTCGCCGGCCGGGCCGTCGGCGGAGGCCTCCGCGAGGGCGACGACGCCCGCGTGCACCGAGGCCAGGTCGTCCAGCCGGCCGCTGGCGAAGAACGCGTCGTCCTTGCCGAACACCGCTCCGCGCGCCGAATCGGCGACGACCGCGTCGAAACCGCGGATGTCGGCCGGATCGACACCGGCGGACGCGGCGAGCTCAGCGAGCAGATCCTCCTCGACGGGGTCGCCCAGGCCCCACACCGGCTGGGTCTCCACCTGCTTGTCGAGGGCGAGGCCGTTGTTGGCGCCGCGGTCCAGGTGGATCGCGAGCTGAGGCAGCCGCAGCAGGGGACCCGTGGCCGCGAGGACGACGCGGCCGTCGGCGAGGGCGAGGCGCCCGGCCAGGCGCAGCTCCCGGTCGAGCCAGGAGTTCAGCAGCGGACCGCCGTAGACCTCGACGCCGGCCTGCAGCCATCCCTTGGCGCCGGTGGTCGGGCGCGGCTTGAGCTTGAACCCGGGGGAGTCGGTGTGCGCGCCGAGGATGTGCGCCGCCGTGGTGGCGGAGGCGCCTGCCGGCACGGTCCACGCGATCGCCGCGCCGTCCCGGACGACGACGAAGCGGCCGCCGGCCTGGCGCGGCCAGGCCTCGGTCTCGTCGAGGCGCCGGAAGCCCACGTCCTCCAGGCGCCGGGCGACCTCTTCGGCGGCGTGGTAGCTGGACGGGGATGCGGCGACGAAGTCTGCGAGGTCTTCGGCGTGGGCGCGGGCGGCCGACGTCTCGGGCATGGGGCACCTTCCTGAGCGGACGCGCCGCGGCCTCGGCGGTCGGCCCGGGACGGGGCCGAGCGGCGGCGGCGCTCTTCGATCGTAGGCGACCCCTCGCGCCGATGCTCATCGAGTGGTCAGTTTCTGTGGGTTGCCGGGCGCTGAACCCACAAAAACTGACCACTCGACAGAGGGGAACGGATCCCCTTGCGCACTTCCAGTTTACCGGCGGGACCGGGGCTTGCGGCAAGGGCCCCATGGGGGCGCAGAATGGGTGGCTTCGCCATCCCGACGGGAGAACCGTGACCCCTGCCGCACCCCTCTCCGCTCAGCCCGACCAGACCCCCGACCAGACCCCCGACCAGACCCCCGAACCGCCCCTCGACGCCCTCGGGCGCGCCGCGCACCATGCCGACGACGGCGGGCGGCGGACGGCGGTCTTCGCCCTGCCCGCCGAACGCGCCCGCAAGGCGGATCCCCGCCTCATCTCCGCGGACGAGGATCATCTCCGCGCCCTGGACGCGCGTCTCGCCGAGGAGGTCGCCGAGAGCGAGGAGCGGCTGACCCGGCTGCGCGCTCTCTCCGTGCGACACGGGCAGGAGGCGCTCGAGCGGGACCTCGAGATCCACCGGCTGTCGTCGCGGATCCAGCTCCTGCGTCGCTTCGGCGTCGACCTGTGCCTCGGGCGGATGATCCGCCGCGACGAGTCCGAGCCCGTCTACATCGGGCGGATCGGCCTCACCGCGAGCGACGGCCGGCGTCTGCTCGTGGACTGGCGGGCACCGGCCGCCGAGCCGTTCTTCGGAGCGACCCACGCCGATCCCCGCGGCCTCGTCAGCCGGCGCCGCTACCGCTGGACCGGGCGGCGCATCACGGACTACTGGGACGAGGTCTTCGACGTCGACGCCCTCGGGGACGACGCGCGCGACGCGGACGAGATCGGGCGGGCCGCGCTCGACGACCAGTCCGCGTTCATCGCGAGCCTCGGCGCTAGCCGTTCGCCGCGCATGCGGGACGTGCTGGGCACGATCCAGGCCGACCAGGACGCGATCCTCCGCTCGCCCTCGCGCGGCGTGCTCGTCGTCGACGGCGGGCCGGGGACGGGCAAGACCGTCGTCGCGCTGCACCGCGCCGCCTATCTCATGCACGCCGAGCCCCGGCTGGGCCGAGGCGGCGGCGGTGTCCTGTTCGTCGGCCCGCACCGCCCGTACCTCGCCTACGTGGAGGATGTGCTGCCGAGCCTCGGTGAGGACGGCGTCCGCGTCTGCACGCTCACCGACCTCGTGCCCGAGGGCCGGGACGGGGACGCGATCGCGGTCGAGACGGATCCCGAGGCGCTGCGGATCAAGTCCGGGAGCCGCCTGCTCGATGCGGTCGCCGCCGCCGTGCGCTACCACGAGCAGCCCCCGTCCACGCCGCTGGAGGTCGAGACCCCGTGGCGTGACGTGCGCGTGGAACCGGCCGACTGGGCGGCCGCGTTCGACGCCCCGGAGCCCGGCACCGCCCACAACGAGGCGCGCGACATCGCCTGGGACGCGCTCGTCGGCGCGCTCGTCGAGGTCCACGCCGACGAGGACGTGCCGCCTCGTCAGCTCGATGCCGCGCTTCGGCGCAGCACCTCCCTGCAGCGGGCGTTCGCCGCCGCCTGGCCGATCCTGGATCCGGCCGGCGTCGTGGCCGATCTGTGGAGCGTCCCCGCCTACCTCCGGATCTGCGCCCCGTGGCTGACGGAGGCGGAGCGGGACGCGCTCCATCGCGAGGTACCCGAGGCGCGGCGCTGGACGCGATCGGACCTGCCGTTCCTCGACGCCGCGCGGGACCTCATCGGCGATCCGCGCGGTTCCGCGCAGCGGCGACGCGAGGAGCGGGTCTCGCAGGAGGAGCGGGAGCAGCGGGACAGGGTGATCGATGAGCTCATCGCCGCGGACGACGACTTCGAGAGCGCCGTGACGGGCTACTTCTTCGGACCCGATGGCGAGGGCATGCGCGACGCGATCCTCGACGAGGCCGCGCGTCTGCGCCCGGACCCGGACGCGCTCGCCGGTCCGTTCGCCCACGTGATCGTGGACGAGGCGCAGGAGCTCACCGACGCCGAATGGACGATGCTGCTGCGCCGCGCCCCATCCCGCAGCCTCACGGTGGCCGGCGATCGTGCGCAGGCCAGGCACGGGTTCCGGGAGAGCTGGCGGGCGCGGCTGGAGCGGGCGGGGCTGCGCGAGATCCGCGAGGCGTCGCTGAGCATCAACTACCGGACGCCGGAGGAGGTGATGGCCGCCGCCGAGCCGGTGATCCGCGCCGCGCTGCCGGACGCGAACGTCCCGACGTCGGTGCGCCGCAGCGGCGTTCCCGTGCGGCGGGGACGCGTCCCGGAGCTCGACGCCATCCTCTCCGCCTGGCTCGACACCCATGAGGAGGGCCTCGCGTGCGTGATCGGCGCGGACCGGGCGCTCCGGCATCCGCGGATCCGATCGCTCACCCCGCAGACCGCCAAGGGGCTGGAGTTCGACCTCGTGGTCCTCGTCGACCCGGAAGGGTTCGGGGACGGGATCGAGGGTGCCGTGGACCGCTACGTCGCGATGACCAGGGCGACGCAGGAGCTCGTGCTGCTGACGCCCTGACCCGTTCCGGCACGACGGTGGCCGACCGATCGAGGTAGGCAAAATACCGGTAGGTCACATACCCTGGGAGTTCAGGGGGAAGACGTGCGCCATCGGCGTGTCGTCGGGATGAAGGGGATCTTCGTGGGGTCTTGGACTGAATCGTCCGTCGTTCGTGGTGTCGCGGGAGCCACCGCCGCCGTGCTGCTCGCGGCCGGACTCACCGTCGTCGGACAGGCCGTCGCTCCGGTCGCCGCTCAGGCGGCGCAGGACCCGACGGTCTGCGCGGGGTCGGTGTCGCTGGTCAACGGCGGCTTCGAGCAGCCGACCGTCAGCGGCAACTACCAGATCGTGAACGAGTCGGTCGTGCCCGGCTGGTCCACGACCGCCACGGACAAGATGATCGAGCTGTGGCGCAGCGGGTTCCAGGGCGTCCCCGCCGCCGCCGGGAACCAGTTCGCCGAGCTCAACGCGAACCAGCGGAGCATGCTCTACCAGGACGTGGCGACCACGCCCGGGCAGACGCTCACCTGGTCCCTCAAGCACCGTGGACGCAGCGGCACGGACGTCATGCGCGTGCGGATCGGTGCCCCAGGCGCGCCCACGAGCCTCCCGATCGTCCGCGACAACATGGCGGACGGCAACACCGCCTGGGGCGCGTACACCGGCACCTACACCGTCCCCCCGGGCCAGACGACGACGCGGTTCGGCTTCGAGGCGGTCTCGTCCGCGGGCGGCAACGCGAGCGTCGGCAACTTCCTCGACGACATCACGTTCGGCACCGGGCCCTGTCTCGTCAGCAGCAAGTCGGTGACCAACGTCACCCGCGGCGGGACGACCGCCGAGGTGGGCGACGTCCTCCGCTACACGGTGACGACGCGCAACGACGGCGGCAACCCGGCGACGCAGGTCTCGTCCGGCGACGTCATCCAGGCCGGCCAGGAGTTCGTCCCGGGATCCCTGCGGATCGCGGCGGGCGCGGGGGCGGGCGCGCTCACGGACGCGGCCGGGGACGACCGGGCCGAGTACGTCTCGGGCGACCGGAGCGTCCGGTTCCGGCTCGGTGACGGCGGCACCGCCGCCGCCGGAGGATCCCTCGCCGCCGGAGCCTCCGCCACCTACACCTTCGACACGCGGGTGACGCTCGCCGGCGCGGACACGACGATCCGCAACGAGGCCCTCGTCTCCTTCCGCGACCTGGACGGCCAGGAGCGTACCTCGCGGACGAACGAGACCACCGTCCCCGTCGGCCCGGCGGCCGATCTCCGGGTCACGAAGACCCTCGACACTTCCCCCCTCGTCGCCGGTCGGCCGGTCACCTTCACGATCCGCGCCACGAACGCCGGCCCCCAGACCGGCACCGGCGTGACCGTGACGGACACGCTCCCGGCGGGGCTCACCCAGGTCTCCGCGACCACGGCGGGCGGCGACTGCACGGTGAGCGGATCGACGGTCAGCTGCGCGATGGCGGACCTCGCGGTCGGCGCGGACGTCCCGATCACGATCAGCGGCGTCCTGAGCCCGGTCTTCCCCTCCGGCTCCGCCCTGCACAACACGGTCACGATCGCGGGAGACCGGTTCGACCCCGACCGGTCCAACAACACCGCGGGCGTCAACGGCATCCTGTCGGCGTCGGCGGACCTGTCGATCCAGAAGGTCTTCGCGCCGGAGGCCCCGGTGGCGGGCGAGAACCTGACGTACACGCTCACCGTGCGCAACGACGGACCGTCCGATGCGCAGGACGTCACGATCACGGATCCCCTCGATCCCGACACGACGTTCGTGAGCGCGACCCCGGCGGAGTCCGCGTGCGCCGTCACCGACGGCACCGTCCGCTGCGCCCTCGGCACTGTCCCGGCCGGCGAGGAGCGTTCGGCGGTGATCACCGTCACGCTCGCCCCCGGTGCGACCGCCGTGGTGCAGAACACCGCCACGGTCACGTCGTCGACGAACGACCCCGACCCGTCGAACAACGCCTCCTCCACCAGCTTCGAGCCGACCGTCATCGCGGATCTCGCGGTCGTCAAGACCGCCTCGGTCGAGGAGGTCGCGGCGGGCGGGACGTTCGACTACACGATCGTCGTGCGCAACCTCGGCTCCTCCACGGCGCAGAACGCGGTCCTCGACGACATCGTGCCCGCCGGGCTCACGATCACCGGCGTCAACGGCACGGCCGACTGCGCCGTCCAGGACGACACGGCGCTCCGCTGCGCCTGGGAGACGCTCGCGGCGTCGGAGACCAGCACGATCGTCCTGGCCGTCCAGGTCGATCCCGATGCCCCCGAGGGCACGCTGACCAACACCGCCTCCGTGGCCGCCCCCGCGGACGACCAGGACACCTCGAACAACTCCGACTCGGCCGACGTCCGCGTGGTCCAGAGCGCGGACCTCGCCGTCCAGAAGCTCCACGCGGGCGACCCCGTCCCCGGATCCCGCTCGGTGTACACGATCTCCTACCGGAACAACGGTCCGTCGACCGCCCGGGGTGCCGTGATCACCGACGTCCTGCCCGCCGGCTTCACCCCCGGCGCGCTCGACGCGGGCTGCACGGTGACCGACGGCGTGGTCTCCTGCGCGCTGGGCGATCTCGCTCCCGGTGCCGGAGCCGAGATTCACATCGAGGGGGCGTGGGACCAGAGCCTCACCGGCACGGTGAGCAACGCCGCGACGATCGAGTCGGCGACCCCGGACCCCGACGAGAACAACAACACCAGCACCGTGGAGAACGACTTCGCCCCCTCCGCGGACCTGTCGATCGTCAAGACGGCGGTGGAGCAGCGCTTCCCGCACATCGGCGGTCCGGTGGAGTACGACGTGGTGGTCCGCAACGACGGGCCCTCCGTCGCCCAGGACGTCGTCGTCGACGAGCAGCCCTCCGCCGGCGTGATGATCTCCGGCGCGGAGCCCTCCCGGGGCGTCTGGGACACCGCGACGGCGCGCTGGCTCGTGGGAGCCCTCGCTCCGGGCGAGAGCGCGACGCTCCGGGTCACCGGGACCTTCGCGGCGACCGGCGACGTGGCGAACACGGCTGTGGTCACCTCGAGCACTCCGGACCCCGATCCGCAGGACAACACGTCCACCTCGGTCGTGCCCGTGATCGCCGCCGCCGACATCTCGGTCGAGAAGACCGCGGACGTGAACCGGATCAGTGCCGGCGGCACGATCACCTACACCCTCACCGTGCGCAACAACGGCCCGAGCACCTCGGAGATCGTGAACGTCTTCGATCTGCCGAGCAGCGGACTCGTGGACCTCGCGACGACGACCCCGGAGTGCACGGCGCGAGACCGGAGCGTCGACTGCACGCTGGTCATGTTCGAGGACGGCGCCGTCTTCACCGCCACGATCACCGCACGGGTCGACCCCGCGACGACCGACTTCTCGGTGCTGAACGACGCCCGCGTCGTGTCGCCGGTCACCTACGACCCGAACGGGCGCAACGACTCCTCGATGATCACCACGATCATCGAGCGCCACCCCGCCCTCGAGCTCGTCAAGACGCCGAGCGCGCCGGTCGACGTCGACGGCGACGGCCGGATCGGCGCCGGGGACGCGATCGACTACACCTTCACCGTCCGCAACACCGGCGATGTGCCCCTCCACGACGCGACCGTGACGGACGCGCTGCTCGGCGGCGCGATCGACTGTCCGGAGCTCACCGGCGCGACGATCGGGGTCGGGGAGTCCGTCTCCTGCACGCCGGTGCGCTACCTCCTCACGCAGGACGACGTGAACGGCGGGTCGGTGCACAACGAGGCGACCGCCTCCGCGACCGATCCGGTCGGAGCCGTCGTGACCGACGACGGCACGGCGGACACGACGATCCCGTCCGTCAACGCGATCAGCCTGGTCAAGCAGGCCGGATCCGTCGTGGACGCGAACGGGGACGGGCTCGTGAGCGCCGGCGACACGGTGGACTACTCGTTCACGGTGCGCAACACCGGCACCACGACCCTCACGAACCCGGTCATCACCGACGAGATGCTCGGCGGTGACGTGCTCTGCCCGGACGTGCCCGCCGAGCTCGCCCCCGGTGCCGAAGCGGCGTGCGGGCCGATCACGTACACGCTGACCCAGGACGACGTCGATCAGGGCGTCGCGCACAACGTGGCCACCGTCATCGCGGACGCGCCGCGCGGCACCGTCACCGACGAGGCCGAGGCGACCGTGCGCATCGACGGCACGGACGCGATCGAGCTCGTGAAGACGCCGTCCGCGGTCCGCGACGTGAACGGCGACGGGCTGATCGGCGCCGGCGACGCGATCGACTACGTCTTCGCGGTGCGCAACACCGGGTCGACCACGCTCGAGCAGGTGACCATCCGCGACCCGCTGCTCTCGGCGGGACCGCTGTGCGGCGTGTCCCTGCTCCCGCCGGGCTCGCCCTGGACCTGCGGCCGCTTCACGCACACGCTGACCCAGGCCGACATCGAGGCGGGTCTCGTGCACAACACCGCCCGCGTCGACGGCACCGGATCCATCGGACCCGTCTCCGACGAGTCCAGCGCCGACGTCGTCATCACGGGCTTCAACGGCATCGAGCTGACCAAGGACGCCGGCGCACCGGTGGACGCGGACGGCGACGGCCGGATCGCCGCGGGCGACAGGATCGACTACACGTTCACCCTGCGCAACTCCGGGACGACGATCCTGCGCGACCTCGTGCTCAGCGATCCGCTGCTCGGCGGCGCGGTCGACTGCCCGGCCCTCGACGGCGCGGAGCTGAGCCCCGGCGACAGCGTCTCCTGCGGTCCCGTCGCGTACACGCTGACCCAGACGGACCTCGACGCCGGCACCGTGCACAACGCGGCCACGGCCACGGGGCGCTCGACCAGCGGTCCGGCGACCGATCGGGACACGGCCGACGTGCCGCTGCCCGCGGAGGACGGCGTGGAGCTGGTCAAGGACGCCGGTGCGCCGGTGGACGCGACCGGCGACGGGCGGATCGGCGCGGGCGACACGGTCGCGTACACCTTCACCGTGCGCAACACCGGGACGACCACCCTGACGGGCGTCGTGCTCAGCGATCCGCTGCTCGGCGGCGCCGTGACCTGCCCGGAGCTCGACGGCGTGGCCCTCGCCCCCGGTCAGGCGGTGACGTGCGCCCCGGTGACCTACACGCTGACGCAGGAGGACGTGGACCGCGGCACTGTGCACAACACCGCCGAGGCGACCGCGACGGCGCCGGGCGGACGCACCGTCACGGATGACGACACCGCCGACGTGACCATTCCGGCGGTCGACGGGCTCGGCCTGGAGAAGGCCGCGGGAACGCCGGTCGACGCGAACGGCGACGGACGCATCGGCGCGGGCGACACGATCGAGTACACGTTCACCGTGCGCAACACCGGCACCACGACGATCATCGACGCGCGGCTGTCGGATCCGCTCCTCGGCGGTGACATCGCCTGCGACGCGCTCGTGGACGTGGCGCTGAGCCCGGGAGACCAGGTCGTGTGCGGGCCGGTCGCGTACGCGCTGACCCAGGAGGACGTGGAACGCGGATCCGTGCACAACGAGGCGTCCGTGACGGGCACCGCGCCGGACGACCGACCGGTCTCCGGCGAGGACGACGCGGACGTGTCCTTCGTCCCGGTCGCCGCCGTGGAGCTCGACAAGACCGCCGGCGAGCCGGCGGACTTGAACGGCGACGGCCGGATCGGCGCCGGCGACACCGTGGACTTCTCGTTCCGCGTCGTCAACACCGGCACGGTGCGGCTGAGCGGGCTGGAGCTGCATGACGGGATGCTCGGCGGCGCGATCGGCTGCCCCGCGCTGGACGGCGCGGTCCTCGACCCCGGTGCGGCGATCGACTGCGGCCCGGTCACGTACACGCTGACACAGGCCGACGTCGACGCCGGTGCGGTGCACAACGTCGCGGAGGTCTCGGGCGACTCGGTGCGCGGGCCCGTGTCCGACGAGGACGCGGTCGACGTCGTCCTGCTCAGCACGAGCGGCATCGCGCTGGACAAGGTCGCCGGAGCCCCGGTGGACGCCGACGGGGACGGCGTGCTCGGCGCGGGCGACACGGTCGCCTACACCTTCACGGTCCACAACACCGGCACCACGACGCTGACCGACGTGGTCGTGACCGACCCGATGCTCGGCGGAGAGGTGGTCTGCGCGGCGATCGACGGTCCGCTGGCCCCGGGATCCTCGGTCACCTGTGCGCCGGTGGTGCACACCCTGACGCAGGGTGACATCGACGGAGGCGTCGTGCACAACGAGGCCTCCGTCTCCGCGACCTCTCCGCAGGGTCCGGTCGACGACGACGCGCAGGCGGACGTCGCGATCGACGGCGCCGATGCGATCGGCCTCACCAAGAGCGTCGTCGCTCTCGTGGATCGGGACGGCGACGGGCGCACCGGTGCGGGCGACGCCGTGGACTACGCGTTCACGGTCCGGAACCTCGGCACCACGACGCTCACGGATCCGGAGCTGTCCGATCCGCTCCTCGGCGGAGCGCTGGACTGCCCCGCTCTGGACGGCGCGACGCTGGCTCCGGGCGCGAGCGTCGACTGCGGTCCGATCCGCTACCTGCTGACCCAGGAGGACGTGGAGCGCGGCACCGTGCACAACGAGGCCGTCGTCACCGCGACCGGCCCGCGCGGCACCGTCTCCGACGACGCGGCGGCCGACGTGGCGATCACGGGGGAGACCGGGATCGCACTGGTCAAGACCGCGGGCGCCCCGACCGACGCGGACGGCGACGGGCGCATCGGCGCCGGCGACACGGTCGCGTACACGTTCACGGTGACGAACACCGGCACGACGACCCTCACCGGCGTCGCGATCACGGACCCGCTCCTCGGCGGCCCCGTGGCGTGCGACGCGCTCGGTGACGGGTCGCTCGCCCCGGGGGCCTCCGTGACCTGCGCACCCGTGGTCTACTCGCTCACGCAGGCCGACGTCGACGCCGGGACCGTCCACAACGAGGCCACGGCCTCCGGCACGGGCGGCGGCGCCGCCGTCAGCGACCGGGACACCGCGGACGTCGCGGTCCACGGGACGGACGGGCTGGCGCTGGAGAAGACCGCCGGCGACATCGTCGACGCGAACGGCTCCGGCCGCGTGGACGCCGGCGACACCGTGGCGTTCTCGTTCACGGTGACGAACACCGGCACGACGACGCTCCACGGCATCGCGGTGACGGACGCGCGGCTCGACGGCGACGTCGTGTGCGACCCGACCACGCTGGCTCCGGGCGAGTCGGTGACCTGCACCGGCCCCGCGGCCGTGCTGACGCAGGCCGAGGTGGACGCGGGAGCAATCGTGAACACGGCGACCGCGACCGGCGACGGCAGCGGGACGGTGACCGTGGACGACACCGTGACCGTGCCGATCGACGCGCCGGCGGCGGTGACGCTGGAGAAGTCCGGCGGCGACTACGTCGACGCGAACCGCGACGGAGCCGTCAGCGCGGGCGACACGGTGGCCTTCCGCTTCCGCGTCGTGAACACCGGTGCCGTCACGGTCACCGGCCTCACGATCGAGGATGCGCTGCTCGGCGGCACCCTGGACTGCGCCATCCCGGCGCTGGCCCCGGGCCAGAGCGCCGAGTGCGGCCCGATCGTCTACCGCATCACCGCGGCCGAGGCCGCGCGCGGGATCGTGGACAACACGGCGACGGTCCACGGCAGCGCCGGGGACGACCCGGTGTCCGGCACGGACAGCGTGCGCCTGGACCTGCCGGTGCTCGCGATCACGGGTGCCGTGATCGCCGGGCTCCCGTGGGCGATCGGCCTGCTGCTCCTCGGCGGACTCGCGCTTCTCGTCTCGATCCTCCTCCGTCGCCGTCGCTCCGAGGCCTGACGCCCGGTCGAGTGGTCAGTTTCTGCGGGTTCGCGCCCGTGCAACCCACAGAAACTGACCACTCGACGGGGGAGGCGGGGAGACGCGCGCGGGGGCGGTCAGCGTGAGGTGATCGCGCGGACGTGCCGGCGCGCACCCGCGCGGAAGCGGCTCGACAGCTCGGTGAACGCCGCAGTGCTGCGGACCCCGGGCCAGTCGCCGGGCAGGACCGCCGACGGAAGACCCGGATCGACGTAGGGCAGGATCCGCCACGCGTCCACGAGACGGACGTAGGCCGCGAAGGCGGCGGCCTCGTCGGCGCCGTCGACCGCGTGCAGCGGGGCGATCGCGGTGAGGAAGCCCTCGTGCTCGTGCCGCAGGGCGTCCAGGTCCCACCAGGCGCGCACCGCCGCCGGGAGATCCCTCGCCGGCGCCGCGCCTCGGAACAGCGTGACGAACTCCGCCGCGCCGAGATCGGCGACGACCTGCGCCGCCTCGTCGGCCAGGTGCTCCGGGCAGATCCACAGCGCGGGGGAGACGGTCCCGCAGCCGATCCAGGCGAGGCCCCGCCGCAGCCGGTGCCGGAGGTCGCGTCGGCTCTCCGGCACCGAGAACGACACCAGGCACCAGCCGTCGGCGGGATCCGCCTCGCGCACGGCGAAGATCCGCCGATCGCCGCGGGCGAGCATCCCCGCCGCCGCCGGGTTGAGGCGGTAGCCGACGCCGTCGGAGCGGTCGGCGAGGAGGAGCCCCCGCTGCTTGACCCGGGTGAGCGCGCCGCGCACGCGGGAGGGCGGCAGTTCCAGCTCGCCGAGCAGGCGGACGAGGTCGGCGGCGGAGATCCGGCCGCCGAGATCGCGCAGGTACAGCCCGATCACCGTGCGCAGGTACGACACGGTGCTGCCGGGCCGGGCGTCGACGTCGTCGAGGACGGGTCCGTCCCCGTCGGGCAGAGCGTCCGTGCCGACCCGGGCCGCGTCGTCGCGCACGGCAGCGGTCCGCTCCACCGGGCCGGCGATGACGGAGGGCTCCCGGCTCATCGGCCCAGGGCGTCGCGCACGGCGACGACGCCGCGCACGGTCTCGACGTGCGAGGTGCTCAGCGGCGACAGGCCCAGGCGGATCCCGTCGGGGAAGCGGAAGTCGGGGATGACGCCCTGCGTCCACAGGGCCGCGGTGACCGCGCGGAAGTCCGGGTGACCGATCGTGACGTGGCCTCCGCGCACCGCGGGGTCGCGCGGGCTCAGGAGCCGGACCCCGAGCGGGGCGAGCAGCTCGTCGTACGCCCGCACGGCGAGCTCCGTGAGCGAGACGGACTTCGCCCGCACGGCCTCGATGCCCGGCGCGTCGTCCGCTCCCGCCTCGTCGATGAGGTCGAGCATGCCCTGCATCCCGATCATCGACATCACCGGCGGGGTGCCGCTGAGCAGTTGCCGGATCCCGGGAGCCGGCGCGTACTCGGGGCCCATCGCGAAGACGTCCGCGGCGCCCCACCAGCCCTGAATCGGCTGGCGGAGGAGCCCCTGGTGCTCGGCGCGGAGGTAGGCGAACGCCGGGGAGCCGGGCCCGCCGTTCAGGTACTTGTAGGTGCACCCCACGGCGAGGTCGACGCCCCAGGCGTCCAGCTGCATGGGCACGACGCCGACTGAGTGGCAGAGGTCCCAGAGGATCAGCGCCCCGGCGTCGTGCGCGAGGCGGGTGATCCCGGCCATGTCCGCGAGCGCTCCGGAGCGGTAGTCGACATGGCTGAGCACGACGAGGGAGGTCGATGTGCCCACCGCGGCGGCGACGTCGTCCGCCGCGACGCCCAGGACCGGATCGGGATCGATCCACCGCACCGTGGATCCGGTCTCGGCGGCGATCCCCTCGACGATGAACCGGTCGGTGGGGAAGTTGCCGCGCTCCACGACGATCTCGGTGCGCCCGGTCCCGGCGCGGGAGCCCACGGCGGCCCGGATGAGCTTGTAGAGCAGGACGCTCGTGGAGTCCGCGACGACGGTCTGACCGGCGGCGGCGCCCAGGGCGACCTCGGCGATCCGGTCGCCGAGGCGGAGCGGGAGCTCCATCCACGCCTCGTCCCAGGACCGGATCAGGCGCGTGCCCCAGTCCTCGCGGACGAAGCGGGCGACGCGTTCGGGCAGCGCCGCGAGCGGCCGCCCGAGGGAGTTGCCGTCCAGGTAGGCGTGGACGCCGGGGGCCTCCGCGAACAGGGCGAGGCGATCGTGCAGCGGATCGGCCTCGTCGAGGGCGGCGGCGCGGGCGAGCAGGTCATCCGTCATGCGGACTCCTTCGGGTCGGGGCGTCGTGTCGGCGCGGGGGGTTCGGATCCGGACGGGGCGTCGTGGCCGTGCTCCGTCGTGGCGCGGTCGTGGGCGAGGTCCCCCGCGGCGAGGGGGTGCGCGCGGGCGGGGTCGCCGTCGGGGAGCAGCAGGAGAGCGCTCCCCGGCAGGAGCGGATCCGCCGGGGCGAGCGCGCGGAGGAGCGCGGCGTCCGTGACCCCCGCCGCGCGCAGGTCCCGGACCTCGTCGACACGGAGGTCGACCGGAGCGTCGCCGTTGCCCATGTCCGTGCCGTACCGAACGGTCCCGCCCGCGGCGTGGAAACGCCGGAGGTTGTCGATCGCGTGGTCCCGCTCGGTTCCGGTGTGGATCGCGAGTGTCGAGATCCACGCGACCGAGGCCGCCTGCCGGGCGATCTCCGCGTCGTCCAGACGCTCCGTGAAGGGGGCGTGGGCGAGCACGTCCGCGCCTAGGCGGGCGATGCGCGCCGCCTGCCCGGCGCCCTCCGCGTGCGCGTGGACGGTGAGCCCGCGGGCGTGGGCGAGACGGACGAGGGCGGCGAAGAGGTCGTCGTCGAGAACCGGGCCCGCCGTGCTGTTGCTTGTCAGCTTGACGCTCGTCGCCCCCGCGTCGTGCATCTCGGCGACCGCACGTGCCGCAGAGGCGAGGTCGGTGATCTCGCGCACGGATCCGGGCGGCGCCCACGGCCGGTCCGACGGGTAGCCGCCGGGCGCGGTGAGGAAGGCACCTGCGTACTCGATCCGCACGACACCGGCGTCGCCGGGCCGCGCAGGCTCCGGCGTCGGCGAGGCGTGCGCCTGGCACAGGGCGCGGATCCCGCCCGGGTCGGCGCCGAGGTCGACGACGCGGCCGAGCCGGCTCCGTGCGAGCAGCGACGGGTCCACGAGCTGCAGGTGCACGTGGTGGTCGGCGAAGCGGCCCGTGACGATCCCGGCCAGGCGGGGCGTGCCCGCAGGGGCGGGCTCGGGTCGCAGGCGGAGTCCGGCGGGGTCCGCCTCGATCCGGCCCTCGCGGATCGCGGTCCCGTCGAAGAACGAGACCGCGCGGACGACGGTCACCGTCCGATCTCCGTGCGGACGGCGTACAGCTCCGGGAAGAAGGTCAGCTCCAGCGCGCGCTGGAGGAAGTCCACCCCGCTGGAGCCGCCCGTGCCGATCTTCCTGCCGATCGTCCGGGTCACGGTGCGCAGGTGCCGGAAGCGCCAGAACTGGAAGTTGTCCTCGACGTCGACGAGCTCCTCGCACGCCTCGTACAGGTCCCAGTGGCGGTGCGGATCCTCGTAGACGGCGCGGATGACGGGGACGAGGTCGTCGTGCATCCGGTACGGGAGCCGCACGTCCCGCTCCAGGATCGCCTCGGGAACGGGCAGCCCGCGGCGGGCGAGGAGTCGCAGGAACTCGTCGTACACCGTGGGCCGCTCCCATTCGGCGGTGAGCAGGGCGAGGTTCTCGGCGTGGTCGCGGAAGAGGCCGAGCATCCGCTCGTTCTTGTTGCCCAGGGCGAACTCCACCGCCCGGTACTGGACGGACTGGAATCCCGACGAGTTGCCCAGGTCGCCGCGGAACTGCGCGTACTCGGTGGGGGTGAGCGTCGCCAGCACGGACCACTGCTGGGTGAGGACCTCCTGGATGTGTTTGACCCGCGCGATGTGCTTGAGCGCGGCGCGCAGGTCGTCCTCGGCCAGCCGGGCGCGCGCCGTGCCCAGCTCGTGCAGGATGAGCTTGAGCCACAGCTCCGTCGTCTGGTGCTGGATGATGAACAGCAGCTCGTCGTGGTGCTCGGGCCGGCTCACCGGGTGCTGTGCGGAGAGCAGCTGATCCAGGGCGAGGTACGAGCCGTACGTCATCCGATCCCGGAGGTCCGTGACGATCCCGTCCTCGATGTCCCTCTGGTTCTCCTCGGTCGCCATGCGAGAAAGATACCGCAACCGTGTCGATCGTCACAGGTGTGAGATGTCCCCGCCCTCCGACGTCGAGTGGTCAGTTTCTGCGGGTTCACGGGCTCTGAGGCCACAAAAACTGACCACTCGACGAAGAAGGCGTGAGCGACGGCGCGGACGGCGACGGGGACGGCGAGGTCGGGCGGCGCTGCATTGGCGGTCGGCGGCAGGCGGGCGTAGACTGGCCTGTCGGGTCCGAGAACCCCAGAGAGACGAAGGCGGTGAGCGCGATGGCAGGTGATAGTACCGGCGCCGCCCTGTCGCGACGCCGTCTCGCCGTGCGCTGAGCCCCGCTCGCCCCGGCCCTCCCGAGCCTGTGCTCGGGACGACGATCCGTCGCGCTTCCTCGGCGGCGCCCTTCCGGCAGCTGATGGATGACGCGCCGCCCCGGGCGGGCGTGCGCGCGCGAGAACGGAATCGCAGCATGACCCTTGTCGACAACGGAGTGTACGTGGCGGGCCGCCGCGTGGAGACCCCCGCGAGCCTGGACGAGACGTACCGGATCATGGACGCCCACCGGGGGCTGGCCTGGATCGGGCTCTACCACCCGAGCCCCGAGGAGATCACCTCGGTCGCCCGGGAGTTCGACCTGCACCCCCTCGCCGTCGAGGACGCCCGATCCGGGCACCAGCGATCCAAGCTGGAGCGGTACGGCGACACCCTCTTCGCCGTACTGCGCCCCGCGCGGTACCGCGACGAGCAGGAGGCCGTGGAGATCGGCGAGCTGCACGTGTTCGTCGGTCCTGACTTCGTCGTGACGATCCGCCGCGCGGAGTCTCCGGACCTCAGCGCCGTCCGTCGCCGGATGGAGGCGAACCCGGAGCTGCTCGCGATGGGGCCGGAGGCGGTCCTCTACGCGATCCTCGACGAGGTCGTGGACGAGTACGAGCCCGTCGTGGCGGGACTGGAGAACGACATCGACGAGATCGAGGACCAGCTCTTCGGAGACAGCGACGACGACGCCCTCTCCCGCCGGATCTACGACCTCTCGCGCGAGGTCATCAACGTCCAGCGCGCCGTGCACCCCCTGGCCGGCATGCTCCAGGGACTGCGCCGCGGGTCGGAGAAGTACCGGGTGGACGCGGAGCTGCAGACGTCGCTGCGCGATGTGCTCGACCACGTGATCCGGATCGACGAGCGGGTGGAGTCGTTCCGGGCGATCCTGGAGAACGCCCTGACCGTGCAGTCCGCGCTCGTCGCCCGTCGACAGGCCGACGCGAGCCTCGCGCAGAACGACGAGATCAAGAAGATCTCCTCGTGGGCCGCGATCATCTTCGCCCCCACCCTCGTGGGCACCGTGTACGGCATGAACTTCGACGTGATGCCGGAGCTGCACTGGGCAGCCGGCTACCCGCTGGCGCTGGGCGCCATGGCGGCCTTCGCGGTCACGCTGTTCGGGATCTTCAAGTACAAGCGCTGGCTCTGAGGTGCGACGGCGGCCGGCGCACGGCCGGCCGCGGTGTCGCCGCCCCGCGCTGCGCGGCTCCGCGCGACGGATGTAGGGTGGATCCCGACAGCGCCTAGGGTTCCGGGGTCCGCCCGACTGGTCCGAGCGGCGCCACGTCCCGCCTCCGCAGGCGGGGCGTCATCTGAACGGACAAAAGCCTGGAGGAACCACGTCCGTCGTGCCCACACGGCGGGCCGAAGGTTCCGTCGTGTCCGCACTCGCATTCGTCCTCGTCTTCTCCGCCGCTGTCGCGCACGCCGCGTGGAACGTCATCGCGCACGGCATCAGCCGCGCGGGGTTCCCGTTCCTGTGGTGGGGCGCCGTCGCGAGCACCGTGATCTGGTCCGTCGCCATCCCTTTCACGGGCGGGCTCGGCACCGACGACATCCGGGGGTTCCTCCTCGGGGTGCTCGTGTCCGGCGTCCTGCACGTCGGGTACATGCTCGTGCTGCAGCGCGGCTACCAGGTCGGGAACCTCTCCACGGTGTACGCGACCGCGCGGGGGAGCGGGCCGTTCCTGTCCGTGCTGATCGCGATGCTGATCCTCGGCGAGCGGCCGTCCCCGATCGCGCTCGTGGGGGTCGGCGTCCTCATCGCGGGGATCATCGCCATCGGGCTCGTCGACCGGGTGGGCGCGGATCCGGTCTCCGGGCGGCGCGGGATGGATCCGGGCATCCTGTTCGGGCTCCTCACGGGCGTCACGATCGCGGTCTACACGATCTGGGACGCCTTCGCGGTGCGGCAGTGGTCGCTGTCGCCCGTGGCGTTCATGGTCGGAACCGCCGCGCTGCAGATCCCGTTCTACTCGGTCGCCGTGCGCCGCCGCTGGGCGGCCGTCCGCGCGCTCGGGCGCCGGCAGTGGCGCCGGATCGTCGCGTTCGGCGTGCTCTCGCCGTTGTCCTACATCCTCGTGCTCCAGGCGGTCACGATCGCGCCGGTCGCGCTGGTCGCGCCGCTGCGCGAGGTGAGCGTCGTGCTGGTGAGCCTGTTCGGCGCCTTCGTGCTGCGCGAGGGGCGACCCGGCTGGCGCGTGGCGGCGTCCGTCGTGGTCGTCGGGGGGATCGCGCTGCTCGCGGTGTGAGCGGGCTCAGCCGCCGACGGCGCGCAGGTACTGACCCTCGGGGGAGATTCCCGACGCGGCGACGGTGAACCGCACGATGCTGGAGAGGTAGCGGTCCTCGCTCGCCTCGAACACGCGGCCGTCGGCGTCCCGCGACGTCCGGGTGAGGCGGAGGATCGGCGTCCCCTGCGCGACCCGGAGGAGCTCCGCATCCTGGGCGTCGGCGGCGACCGCGTCGATCTCGTGCTGGAGCGTGACGATCGGATGCCCCTGGCCGGCCAGGAACTCGGTGATCGACACCTCGTCGGGGTCGATGGTCAACAGCAGCCGGCCGACCTCGTGCGTGTAGTGGAGCCGCTCGAGCATGGTGGGCCGCCCGTCGAGGAAGCGCAGCCGCACGACGCTGACGATGGTGTCGTCCGGATCGACCCCCAGCGCCGCCGCCTTCTCCTCGCCGGCCCGGCGGAGGCTCAGCTCCTGGGTCTGCGCCCCGGGGACGGCGCCGAGCTCGCGCGCCCAGCGGGTGAAGGGAACCGAGACGTCCACCGCCTGGGTGGCCTTGCGCTCGACCACCCGGGCCGGGCGTCCGCGTGCGGTCTCGATGAGCCCCTCGGCCCGGAGGAGAGCGAGGGCGTTGCGGATCGGTCCGCGCGAGGTGCGCCAGCGCTCGGCGAGATCCGCCTCGGTCGGCACGGCGTCGCCCGGACGCAGGCGCCCGTCGACGATCCGGGCGCGCAGATCGTCGGCGATCTGGATGTAGACAACATCAGCCACATAGGCATACTACGTGGTCGGTCAGGGTGCGCGAGCCCCCGTTGCTCCGCTGTTCACCTGAGGAACGCGCGGGTGAACAGTCGCGGAACAGTCCCGAGATAGGTATACATCTCGATCGTGAACTTGGCAGAGTGCTCGTGGATCATCTCCGTCCCACACCCGAAAGGTCCTCATGAAGCTCCGCGCTCTCCCCGCCCTGGCCGGCGTCGCCGTGCTCGCCCTCGGCCTGGCCGCCTGTTCCGGCACGGCCGGTGCCGCCACCGGCACCGACGCGCCCGACACGGCCGCGGCGAACGGCGGCTTCGCCGTCGACGAGAACACGCTCGTCTTCGGCGTCGTGCCCGACTCCGTCGACACCGAGACCAACTACCAGCCGCTGATGGACTACATCGCGGAGAAGACCGGCAAGACGGTCGAGTACCACGAGTCCACCGACTACGCGGCGCTCATCGAGGCCGCCGTGGCCAGCAAGGTCGACGTCGCCTCGTTCTCCGGCTTCACCTACGTGACCGCGACGAACAACGGCGCCAAGCTGACCCCGATCTCCTCCATCGTCACCAAGGAGGGCCAGGAGCCCGGGTACTACTCCCAGGCCATCGCCCCCAAGGACAGCGCCGTGACGAAGATCGAGGACTTCAAGGGCAAGAAGGTCTGCTTCGTCGACCCGTCCTCGACATCCGGATACCTGTTCCCGAGCTACAACCTCCTCGAGGCCGGCATCGACCCCAAGAGCGACATCACCCCGGTGTTCGCCGGAAAGCACGACGTGAGCGTGCAGAAGACCGGTGAGGGCGCCGAGTGCGAGGTCGGGTTCGCGGAGGACTCCGAGGTCGCCAAGTCCGACAAGGTCAAGGTCATCGCCGAGACCATGGTCCCCGGCGCCCCGCTCGTGTACAGCTCGGCGCTTCCCACCGAGGTGTCCGACCAGCTCGTCGACGCTCTCGGCGAGATCACGATCGACGACATCATCGCCGCGGGCATCAAGGGCGCCGACACCGACGCCTTCCGGAGCGTCTTCTACGCCACGAAGCCGGTCGACGACGCCTACTACGACCTGATCCGCGACATCTGCAAGAAGACCGAAGCGGAGCAGTGCAAGGCCTGACCGCCTGACGCCGCCCGGTCGTCGAGCGCAGCCCGCTCGGCGGCCGGACGGCGTGTCGCCCGACGCCGGAGACCCCGAGGAGAACCATGAGCATCGACACCGCCGCCCCCGTCGTCCGCCTGCGGGGCGTGACGAAGCGCTTCGGCGCGACCACCGCCCTCCGCGACGTGGCCCTGGACGTCGCCCCCGGCGAGATCGTCGTCCTCCTGGGGCTCAGCGGGTCGGGCAAGTCCACGCTCCTGCGTCACCTCGACGGGCTGGAGACCCCGACCGCGGGCGAGGTCCGCGTCCTCGGCGCGGACGTGCCGGCCCTTCGTGGCCGGGAGCTGCGGCGCCTGCGCAGCCGGGTGGGGTTCATCTTCCAGCAGTTCGAGCTCGTGCCCTCCCTCACCGTCCTGGAGAACGTGCTCACCGGATCCCTCTCCTCGGTGCGCGGCCCGCGCCTCGGGCTGTGGGGGTACGGCAAGGACGCCAAGCTCCGCGCCCTCACGCACCTGGACCGCGTCGGCCTTCTCGACCGCGCCTATCAGCGCAGCGACACCCTCTCCGGCGGGCAGCAGCAGCGCGTGGCGATCGCCCGCGCGCTCATGCAGCAGCCCGAGATCCTCCTCGCCGACGAGCCGGTCGCCTCGCTCGACCCGGAGTCCAGCGACCAGGTGATGGCGCTGATCCGCGAGATCGCCGCGGACGAGGGCCTGACCGTCGTCTGCAGCCTCCACCAGGTCGATCTCGCGATCTCCTGGGCGGACCGCATCGTCGGCCTCCGGCACGGCGAGGTCGTGCTGGACACTCCCACCACGGATCTCAGCAAGGCCGAGGTCATGGAGATCTACGGCCGCGTCGCCACCTCCACCGCCGAGCTGGAGGTCGTCGAGGCGGAGCTTCTCGCCCCCGTCCCCGTCGGCGCCGCCGCGGGATCCGCCTCCGGACTGCGCGACCAGGAGCCCGTCGCGTGACCGCCGTCGCCCCCGCCCCGCGGCTCGACCGCCCGCCCCGAGCGAGCGTCGCGGAGCGCGCACCGCGCCGGGTCGTCTCCCCGGAGCGCATCGCCGCCTCCCTGACGCTGCTGGCGCTCGTCGTGCTCGGCGTCCTCGCCGTGAACGAGATCGGCATCTCCATCCCGGGCATGATCCAGAGCTGGGGCAACGCCGAGCACTTCCTCTCTCGGGTGGGGGCGCTGAGCTTCCCGGAACCGGCCGAGCTCGCCGGGCTCATCGCGCTGACCGTCGGCCTCGTGCTCGTCGGGACGCTGCTGGCCGCGGTGCTGTCCGTGCCGATCGCCTACCTGGCCGCCTCGAACACCACGCCGGGGAACGCCTTGCGCATGGCCGCGCGCTTCGTCGGGGTGCTCACCCGGGCGCTGCCCGACGTCGTGCTCGCCATGGCGTTCGTCCTGATGTTCTCCCTGGGCACCCTGCCCGGCATCCTCGCGATCGGGATCCACTCGATCGGCATGATCTCGAAGATGTTCGCCGACGCCATCGAGCAGATCGACGAGGGACCTCGTCTGGCGATCCGCGCGGCCGGCGGATCCAAGCTCCAGGAGTTCACCGCGGGGATCCTGCCGCAGGTGCTCCCGAGCTGGGTCGCGACCGTGCTGCACCGCAACGACATCAACCTGCGCGGCAGCGTCGTGCTCGGCTACGTCGGGGTGGCCGGCCTCGGGCTGGAGATGTCGTACGCGTTCAAGGCGCTCAACTACGGCAAGGGACTGGGGATCGCCCTGGTCATCTTCGTCCTCTGCGTCGTCATGGAGATCGTCTCCAGCGCGGTGCGCGGCGCGATGCTGGGCGGACAGCAGCAGACCCGCTCCTGGATCGACCGGATCCTGCACCCGCGGATGACGGGCGCCGCCACGGCGGCCGCCCCCGCGGATCGGCCGGCATGGGCCGCGAGCGTGCAGACGGCGGTCCGTCGGCCGTGGACCGCGACGCGCGTGCGCAACACCGTCGCGGGGGTCGTGGCGGTCCTCGTCGTGATCGGCAGCGTCGTCGTCAGCGACATCACCTGGAGCGACGCCGTCACCTTCTGGGCGAAGATCCCCGAGACCGCGGCGAAGTTCTGGCCGCCCTCGTTCGGCAACTACGAGGCGGCGGCGATGATCTCCGCGATGCGCGACACCGTCGCGATCGCGCTCGCCGCGACGGTCCTCACCCTGCTGCCCTCCGTGATCCTCGGCTCCCTCGCCGCCCGCAACGTCGCTCCCGGGCCCGGCGTGCGCGGCACCGCGCGATTCCTCCTCGTCGGGATCCGCGGCATCCCCGAGCTGATCCTCGCGATCGTGCTCGTCGTGATCACCGGGCTCGGCCCGCAGGCGGGCGTGATCGCGCTCGCCATCGGCGGGATCGGCCTGCTCGGCAAGCTCGTCGCGGACTCCTTCGAGGAGGTGGACCGGGGGCCCGAGCGCGCGCTGCGCGCCGTGGGCGCGACCCGTCTGCAGACCTACGCCTCGGCGACCGTGCCGCAGGGCCTGCGGGCCCTCATCGGCCACAGCTTCTACATGCTGGACACGAACATCCGCGCGGCGACCATCCTCGGGATCGTCGGCGGCGGCGGGGTCGGCTACTTCCTGCTCAACGCCAGCCAGGGATCCCGCTATCCGGTCGTCACCGCGATCGTGCTGATGATCCTCGCCACCGTCCTCGTGGTGGAGGGCCTGGCCATGTGGATGCGGCGGGTGTACCGATGACGGGCCGCTACGATCTGGCCGTCGTCGGCTCGGGGATCGTCGGGCTCGGCGCCGCCTACGCCGCATCCCGGCGCGGGCTCCGCGTCGTCGTGGTGGACCGCACCGACGCGCCCGTCGGCGCATCCATCCGCAACTTCGGTCACCTCTGCATCGGTGCACAGGAGGGACGGGCCCGCCGCTACGGCGAGCTCTCCCGGGGCCTGTGGACGCGCCTGGCGCACGACGCGGGATTCTGGCTGCGCGACGCCGGGACGCTCGTGGCCGCGCGCCACGAGGACGAGGCCGCGGTGCTCGCCGAGGCGGCGCAGGCGTCCGCCGCCGACGAGCCCGGTCTCCCCGGCATCCGTCTGATCGAGGCGGACGAGGTGCTCCGGCTCGCGCCGCTGCGCGCCGGCGGCGTGCGCTCGGGGGCGCTCATCGAGGGAGACCTCCAGGTGAACCCGCGGGAGGCCGCCGCCGCGATCGTGCGTCACCTCGCCGCACGGGGCGTCGAGTTCCGCATGCGCACCGCCGTCACCGGCGTCGGGCCGGGACGCGTGGACACCACGCGCGGGCCGGTCTCCGCCGCGGCCGTCGTCGTCGCGGTGAACCACGACCTCGATCAGCTGCTGCCGGAGATCGCCGAGCGCGCCGGCGTGGTGCGCTGCGCACTCGACATGATGCGGGTGGCGGCCGATCTCCCCGCCCCTCTGCAGGCGCCGCTGCTCACCGGGTGGTCGCTCGTCCGCTACGGCCGGTTCGGAGCCACCGCCTCGGCGTCGGGCCTGCGCGAGCGTCTGCACGCCGAGCGGCCGGAGCTCGCCGCGCTCGACCTCAATCAGATGTACACCCAGCTCCCCGACGGGTCGCTGCTGCTCGGGGACTCGCATCACCGGGCGGTGCAGCCGGGGCCATTCCAGCCCGAGGCGGCCTTCGACGCCTTCCTCGCCGAGGCCGCCGCGCTGTTCGACGCCGACCGTCTGCGCGTCCTGGAACGCTGGCAGGGGGTCTACGCCGCCGGGCCGACCGAGTTCCTCGTCGAGACGGTGGCGGACGGCGTCCTCGCGCTCGCCGCCACGACGGGGATCGGGATGACGACCGGACTGGGACTCGCCGAGACCGAGGCCGCGGCGGCGTTCGGGTGGGACGGCGTCCCCGAACGGCTCACCGCGGCGGTGTCCTCGACCCACGACGAACCGCGCCGACCGGAAGGAACCGTATGAGCGCCCTCACCCCGACCCCCACCCACAGCGAGGACCCGCGCGTCGCCGACCGCGTGCCCGTCGAGCTCGTCGTCCTCGACATGGCCGGCACGACCGTCCTCGACGACGGCATCGTCGAGCGCGCGTTCCAGCGGGCAGCCGAGCGCACCGGCGTCGCGGATCGGATGCCGTGGCCCGAGGCGCTGCAGTACGTGCGCGACACGATGGGGCAGTCGAAGATCGACGTGTTCACGCATCTCGCCGGCGGCGACCGCGCGGCGGCGGAGCGGGCGACCGCGCAGTTCGAGGACGCCTACGCCGAGATCGTCTCCGAGGACGGTGCGCACGAGATCCCCGGCGCCGCCGCGGCGATCCGCACGTTCCGCGCGCAGGGGATCGCGGTCGCGCTGACCACGGGGTTCTCCCCGGCGACCAGGGACGTGCTGCTGGACGCCCTCGGCTGGCGCGACCTCGTCGACGTGGCGTTGTCGCCGGTCGACGCGGGGCGCGGCCGGCCGGCCCCGGACCTCGTGCTCACGGCGCTGCTGCGCACGGGGGTCTCCGCCGTGCAGGCCGTCGCGGTGGCGGGGGACACCACCAGCGACGTCGAGTCCGGGCGGCGGGCCGGGGCCGGGTTCGTCGCCGGGGTGCTCAGCGGCGCACACGGACGCACGGCGCTGGAGGTCGCCGGTGCGGACGCGGTGCTCGACGACGTGACCGCCCTCGCCGCGGCCCTCGCCGAGCGGGAGCTTCTTCCGTCCGGGGTCGCGCTCGCCCGGACCCGCTGACATGCGCGCGGTGCTGGCGCAGACCGGCGCACCGGTGCGCCGGCGGGACGTGACGCTGCGGCCCGCCGCGACCGCGATGGTCTGGCTCGGGGCGGGGCAGCGGCACGAGCGGATGGCGGTGCCGGGCGTCGCGCTCGGACCCCGCGACGTGCTCGTGGCCGTGGAGCTGTCCACGATCTGCGGATCCGACCTCCACACCGTCCAGGGCCGGCGGGCCGCCCCCACGCCCCTGGTCCTGGGGCACGAGAGCGTGGGGCGCATCATCGCCATCGGGGACGACGGCGCCTCGGCGGTGGACGCCTCGCCCCTGCACGTCGGGGATCGCGTCGTGTGGTCCGTCACGGTGTCGTGCGAGCAGTGCGACCGCTGCCGGGCCGGGTTCCCGCAGAAGTGCCGGGATCTGGCCAAGTACGGCCATTCCCGGGTCGAGCCGCGGTGGGAGCTGACCGGCGGGTTCGCCGGGCACGTGCATCTGCGGGCGGGCACGGCGATCGTCCGGGTGCCCGAGACGCTCCCCGCTCCGGCGCTCGCGCCGGTGTCCTGCGCCACGGCGACCGCCTGGGCCGCGGTGGCCCGCGCCGCCGCGGTCCGCCCGCTCGACGGTGCGCGCGTGGTGGTGTACGGCGCGGGCCTGGTCGGGCTCACCGCGGCCGTGATCGCGGCGGAGGAGGGCGCCGACGTGCGCATCGCGGATCCGAGTCCGGACCGCCGCGCGACGGCGACCCGGTTCGAGCTGTCGGCGGTGCCGCCGGCGGCCGTGGACGCGGAGTCGGCGGACGTCGTGATCGAGGCGTCCGGGCACGCCGTGTCCGCGGCGATCGACGCGGCGGACACGGGCGGGGTTGTGGTCCTCGTCGGCAGCGTCTTCCCGGCCGATCCGGTGCCGCTGGACGCCGAGCGGATCGTCCGCGGCCTCGTCACGGTGGCCGGGGTGCACAACTACACGGGCCAGGAGCTGGCCGCCGCGGTGGCGTTCATGGCGGGCCGGGGGCGGGCACACCCCTTCGCCGACCTCGTCGGGGCCGTGCATCCGCTCACGGACGTGGACGCCGCGCTCGCCGAGGCCGCCGCGCCCGACGCCCCGCTCCGCGTCGGTCTCACCCCGCGCTGACCCGCCGTCCCTCCCCGTCCGCCATCTCCGTCTCCGACGCCGACGCCCATCGTTCGTCCGGGTCCCCGGTGTCGAGTGGTCAGTTTCTGTGGGTTCCGCGGCGTTCAACCCGCAGAAACTGACCACTCGACCGAGGAGGACGGGCGCGAGCGCACGGGGGCGGTCGCGGCTGCGGCCACGAGGAGCAGCGCGGACGCCGCGACCGCGGCGAGGAGCCCGACCTGCACGACGACGGAGAGCAGGAGGCCGACGCCCGCGGCGATCCGGAGGATCAAGGCCGTACCGGCGGCCATCCGGCGGACGGTCATCGCCGCCAGCAGGACGCCGCCGACTGCGATCGCCGCGGCGAGCCCGACCGCGGACCACCAGACGCCGGGCCATGCCGTGCCGTCAGGCAGCGCGTCAGTGCGGGAGACGGTCATGGCTGCGGTGAGGCCCGTGACGGCGAGGACCGGTAGGGGCGCGAGGAGACACAGTGCCATCGTCCGGCGCCGGGTCAGGGTGAGCACGAGGAGGAACCCGGCCAGCACCGGGAGTCCGACCACTGCGGCGACGACGAGACCGGGGAGGATGTACCCGATGCCGTCCGCGCAGTACCAGCTCCCCGGTTCGTCGCCCATCCGCTCGAACGAGCACAGCAGGTGCAGCTCCTCGCGGAGCATGTCGACGCCGGACACGGTCAGCAGCGGGGCGAGCACCGTCCCTGCCCCGAGGAGGACCGGAACCCACAGAGGACGGGCGCGCGGCTGCGGTGACGTCATGCCCCCACCCTAAGCTGGGGGGATGCCCGAAAACTCCGCCGCCGGGGTCGGCACGCCGTCGCGGAACATCGGCGTCGGCGTCGCCCTCGTCATCGGATCCTGCCTCTCCCTGCCGTTCGGCGCCGCCGTCGCGACGACGCTCTTCCCCGCCCTGGGGACCTGGGGCGTCACGTCCTTGCGCGTCCTCATCGCCGCCGTCGTGGTGACCCTCATCGCGCGTCCGAGGCTGCGGCACTGGAACCGGGCGCAGTGGACCGCGGCGATCCTGTTCGGCGTCTCGGTCGCCGCGATGAACGGCACGTACTACGCCGCGATCGAGCGGATCCCGCTCGGCCCCGCCGTGGCCATCGAGTTCCTCGGTCCGCTCGTTCTCGCCGCCGCGCTGACCCGTCGCGTCGTGGACTTCCTCTGGGTCGGCCTGGCGCTCGGCGGGATGGCGCTGCTCGCCGTGGACGGGCTCACCGGCAGCGATCCGCTGGACCCGATCGGGGTCCTCTTCGCGCTCGTCGCCGCGGGGTTCTGGGTGATGTACATCCGCACGAGCACCCGTGTCGGCGCCCTCATCCCGGGCACCGGGGGTCTGGCGGTCGCGCTCGGGGTCGCCGCCGTGCTGCTGCTGCCGTTCGGCGTCCCCGCGATGGGGACGGCCGTGGGGGAGCCCTCGCTGGTGCTCATGGCGGGCCTCACCGCACTGCTCGCCTCGGTCATCCCGTACACGCTGGAGCTCGCCGCGCTCCGGCGGCTGCCGCAGCGCGTGTTCGGGATCCTGCTGAGCCTCGAACCGGTCTTCGCGACGCTCGCCGGATGGATCGTCCTCGGTCAGCAGGCGACGCCGCTGCGGATGGCCGCGATCGCGCTGGTCGTCGCGGCGAGCATCGGGGTCACGGCGGGGGCGCGCCGGCGCCGTGGCGCGGGCCCGGACGAGGAGCCTCCCTCGCTCATGACCGGCTCGATCCCGGTCGTCCCGGACTGACGTCAGGACGCCGCCCGTCATCGAGCGCCGACCAGGAGGAACGCGGGCGTAGCCTCGAGGCATGAGCGCGCTCACGGATCTCCTCGGCATCGACGTCCCGATCATCCTGGCCCCGTTCGGCGGCCTCAGCTCCGTGGAGCTGACCGCGGCGGTGAGCGACGCGGGAGGACTCGGATCCTATGGACTGTACGGGTACGACGGCGACCGGATCCGCGAGACCGGCGCCGCGCTGCACGCCGCCACCGATCGGCCGTTCGGTCTCAACCTCTGGCTTCCCCAGGGAGACGAGGTCGAACCGGATGACGGCTACGAGGACGCCGCGCGTGCGCTCGCCGGGTACTTCGCGGAGGTCGGGCTGGAGGTTCCGGCGCGTCCGGCCCGCTACCTGCCGACGCTGGAGGAGCAGCTCGACGCCGTGTGGGACGTGCGTCCGGCGGCGCTGAGCGTGGTCTTCGGCGTCCCGTCGCGCGAGGTGGTCGACGCGGCGCACGAGCGCGGCATCCGCGTCATCGGCACGGCGACGACGGTGGCCGAGGCCGTGGCCCTGGAGGCCGGGGGCGTGGACGCGGTCGTCGCGACGGGCTCCGAGGCCGCGGGGCACCGGGTCTCCTTCCTCCGTGCGCCCGAATCCTCGCTCGTCGGCGGGATCTCGCTGATTCCGCAGATCGCGGACGCGGTCTCGGTCCCGGTCATCGCCGCGGGAGGGATCGCGGACCGCCGGGGAGTCACCGCGGCCTTCGCGCTCGGGGCGCAGGGCGTCCAGGTCGGCACCGCCTTCCTCGCCACTCGCGAGTCCGCCGCCAACGAGGCCCACGTCGCCGCGATCCAAGCCACCGCGGCCGACGAGAGCGTGCTTACGAGGGCGATGAGCGGGCGTCTGGCCCGCGGCGCCGCCAACCGTGCGGTGACCGAGATCGAGGCGGCCGGCGCGATCGCCGCCTTCCCGGCGCAGAACTGGATCACAGGCCGGTTCCGGGCCGCCGCGGGCACGCAGGGGCGAGGCGATCTGCAGTCTCTCTGGCTCGGTCAGTCCGCGCCGCTGGCCACGCACGACACCGCCGCGGAGGTCTTCGCCGAGCTCGCGGAGGGACTCCCCGCCTGACCGTCCGGACGCCCGCCCCTCGCGGCCGCGCAGCTCGCCGGGGGAAACATCGGTATGCCGGGGACGACCCCGGTCGGCGGAGGCGGAGCCCGGTCAGAGGATGACCGTCGAGCGGCCGTGCACGATGACCCGGTCCTCGGCGTGCCAGCGCACCGCGCGGGCGAGGACGAGGCGTTCCACATCGGCGCCGCGCTGCTGCAGCTCCGCGGCCGACTCCGCGTGGGTGACGCGCGTGACGTCCTGCTCGATGATCGGCCCCTCGTCGAGATCGGCCGTCGCGTAGTGCGCGGTCGCGCCGATGAGCTTGACGCCGCGCTCCTTCGCCCGCGCGTACGGGTTGGCGCCGATGAACGCCGGCAGGAAGGAGTGATGGATGTTGATGACCGGGGCGCCGAGGCGCTCGATGAAGTCGTCCGTGAGGATCTGCATGTAGCGGGCGAGCACGACGAGGTCGACGTTCCCCTGCAGCAGCTCGAGCTGACGCCGCTCCATCTCCGCCTTGCCCTCGGGCCCCGGGGCGCCGGGGATGTGCACGAACGGCACGCCGAACGACCGGACCGCCTCCGCGAGATCGGGGTGGTTCGAGACGACCATCGTGACGTCGATGTCGAGCTGGCCGCGCTGCGTGCGCCACAGCAGCTCCAGCAGGCAGTGGTCGTACTTCGAGACGAAGATCGCCACGCGCTTGCGCCGTGACGCGTCGTGCAGCGACCACTCCATGCCGAACCGCTCCGCCACCGCGGCCAGCGACGCCTCCAGGGCGGGGCGGGCGGCGGCGAGGCCCTCGAGATGGAGCACCGTGCGCTGGAAGAAGCGACCGCCCTCCGCGTCGGTGGAGTGCTGGTCGAGGGAGATGATGTTGGCGCCGTGCTCGGCGAGCACGCCGGCGACGGCGGCGACGATGCCGGGCTGGTCGTCGCAGGCGATCAGCAGGCGTGCGGTGTCGGGCTGGGCCATGGTGCTCCTCGGAGGCCTCGCGGGGGTGTGGATCGATTCTGCCGTTCCCCGCCCCGGGAGGCGAATCCTGGGCGTCACGCGGGCGACTCGGGCGCACATGTCGTGTCCGGCGGAGAACCGGGCCGGGCGGCGGGACGCGGTGTCGCTAACCTGAGTCCGTGACGCCCAGCGAAGCAGGCCTCGTCCTGATCCCCGCCCTCGCGGTGCTCGCGCCCCTGCTCGCCCGCGCGGTCCGCCCGGCGGTGCGCGTGCCGATCGTCGTGTTCGAGCTGCTGCTGGGGATCCTCGTCGGCCCGGCGGCGCTGGGGTGGGTCCAGCCGCACGTCGTCACCGACACGCTGGCGGACTTCGGCCTGGCGATGCTGTTCTTCGTGGCCGGGGCCGAGATCGACGTCCGAGAGATCGGCACCCGCTCGCTCGGACGAGCCTCGCTCGGGTGGATCCTGAGCCTCGCCGGAGGGATCGCGGCGGGCCTGCTGGTCGCCCCCGGAGACGGCGCCGTGGTGATCGCGATCGCACTGAGCTCGACGGCCCTCGGCACCCTGATGCCGATCCTCCGCGACGCCGGTGAGCTCGGCACGCCGTTCGGCCACGCCGTGTCCGCCATCGGCGCGGTCGGCGAGTTCCTCCCTCTCGTGGCGATCTCGCTGTTCCTGAGCGCGCGCACCACGGTCGTGTCGGCGCTCGTGCTGCTCGCGTTCGTCGTCATCGCGGCGTTGGCGATCGCCCTCGCGCACCGCACGCCGCACGGACGCCTGCACGCCGTCATCCGGGCGACGCTGCACACCTCGGACCAGTTCGGGGTGCGGTTCGTGCTGCTCCTCATCGCCGCGCTCGTGGCCCTCAGCGTCGTCCTCGACCTCGACATGCTGCTCGGGGCCTTCGTCGCCGGAGCCGTGTGGCGGATCATCATGGCGCGCGCCCCGGAGGCGGACGCGGCCGCGGTCGAGAGCAAGATCGAGGCGGTGGCGTTCGGCTTCCTGGTGCCGATCTTCTTCCTCATGACCGGCGTGCGCTTCGACCTGGGCGCGCTGCTCGCGGCTCCGGCGATGCTGCTGCTCGTCCCCGTCTTCCTCGTCCTCCTGCTCGTGCTGCGCGGCGGCGCGGCGCAGCTGTCCGCACCGGCGGGCTCGTCCGGGCGGGACCGGATCGGCCTCGGGCTGCTCGGCGCCACGGGTCTGCCGATCATCGTCGCCGTGACCGCGATCGGCGTCGACCAGGGCATGCTCGGCTCTGGGACGGCGGCGGCGCTGGTGGGCGCCGGGATACTGTCGGTGCTCCTGTTCCCGGTGATCGCGATGCAGGTGCGCGGCGAGCGGCTGCCGTCGCGGCCGACCGTGCCCCCGGGGGAGCTGTGACGGTCGCGGCGCTGCTGGCGGACGCCCGCGCGCGCCTGGCAGGGCTCCCCCAGGAGGGGCTGGGAGTGGAGAAGACCTCGCGCTGGCGTGCGCCGCGGATCGTGCGGGCCGGATCCGCCTGGCACGTCGGGGTGCTGCTGCTCACCGCGGACGAGGTGTTCGCCACCGCCGAGGTGCTGCGGGCTGCCGAGGAAGTGCGGCGCGGGTACGCCGCCGAGTCGGCGCGCGCCCGGGCCGAGCGGCGGGCCCAGGCGGTGCGCGGCGGGTTCGCCCCGGGTGAGGTCGTGCACGTGGGCTGGACGGCGATCGACGTCTCCGCGGTGGAGGCAGGCGGATCCTCCGGCCCCCTGGCGATGCGGGACGGTGTGCCCGCGGTGCGATGGTCCGCCGCGGGCGGATACATGCCGCTGGCCGCCTACCTGGACGAGCGGATCGCCCTGCTCCTGGGCGGGTAGCGCCGGGACCGGGTGCCCCGATGCCGGCCTCCGGACCGGCGGCGCTCAGCGACCGAGCGCGATATCGGCGAACCGGCCGAGGATCCAGGCGGGCTCGGTCACCGCGGAACGGAGCACCGCCTCCTGGACGGTGTCGAAGGCTGCCGGATCGAAGTAGCCGGTCGTCCGGTAGAACGTCATCCGGTCGGCGAAGTCCCGCGGCGACGGCTCCGGATGGAACTGCGTCGCCCAGAGGCGGTCGCCCACGCGGTACGCCTGGACGGGGCAGGCGTCGTTCGCGGCGAGCAGGACGGCACCGGGCGGAGCCTCGCGCGAGCCCTCCTTGTGGGCGGTGAAGGCGGTGAACGCCGGGGCGGACGGTCCGAACAGCGGATCGGCGGCGGCCGCGGGCGTCGTCCGCACCTCCGCGGCGCTGGCCTCCTCCGGATGGTCGGTCGTGACCGTCCCCCCGAGCAGGCGCGTCACGACACCGATGCCGAAGCACGTGAAGAAGGCGGGCGGACCGCCGTCGATCGCGCTCTGCGCGATCCGCTCCAGGTCCGCCTCCAGCCGGCGCTGCGTGTCGGACTTGGCGACGTCGGTCGCGTTGAACGGGGAGCCGCCGATCACGAATCCGGCGTACCGCTCGCCGGCGTCGTCGGGGAGCGGGTTGGTCACGAGGTCGATGCGGTCCAGCTCGTCGGGACGGACGCCGAGAGCGACGCGGAAGGATGCGCGCTCCGCCGTCGCCGCGTCCAGCTCGGGGCGGACGCCCACGTAGAGGAGCGAAGCCACCCCGAGATTCTAGGCGAGCGACGCCGTCCCGCTGAATCCGTGCGCCCCAGGGGGACTCAGCGGGAGGAGTTCTCCGTGCGGCCGCGGACGATGCCGATGAAGGTCTCGACGTCCGGCGTCGTCGCATCCTGCCTCCACGCCAGCAGGACCGGGGCGACGGGGCCGTCGACGAGGACGCGGTGGTCGACGTCCTTGCGGTGATGGAACCGGGCCAGGGACATCGGCATGACGGCGATGCCGACGCCCGCGGCCACCGTCGCGACGGCGTCCGCCACGGTGTCGAGAGGACCGGATGCCGCATCGATCGTGGGCAGGTTCAGCGGGCCGAGCACGTCCTCGCGGGTGGTGAGCAGCACCTCGCCGCGCAGGTCGTCCGCCGTGAGCTCGTCGGCCGCGAGCAGGTGCGAGTCTGCGGAGGCGACCACGACGGGCAGCTCCTCGTACAGCGGGATGGCGTGCAGACCGGCCCGGTCGAGCGGCTCGCGGACCAGGGCGATGTCCACCCGTCCGCTCAGGACGGCGTCGCGCTGATCGGCGACGGGGATCTCGACGAGCTCGAGCGCCACGTGCGGCATGCGGCGTTTCCACGTGTCGATCCAGCGCCCCGGCATCGCCCCGGGAACGGCGCCGAGCCGAAAGGTCCGCGGCTGCTCGGGCGGGGCCGGGCGCGCGGCGCGGGACGGGGCGGCCGAGCGCTTCCCCTGGCTTCCGACGCCGGCCCGGGATCGTCCCGCCGCGGCGGGACGCGGGCTCCCGGTGCGGGGGCGGCGGCCTCCGGCGCCCTTCCTCGTCATGCCTTCAGCGTACCGGGGTGGCGGAGGCGGTCACGGTGACGCAGCAGCGCCCCTCGTGCGGGGCGAGGCGGGCGTCGAGGCCCGTGCACCGGGCCCCGTCGATCATGCCTTCGACGAACGCCTGGTTCATCCCGCAGACGAGGGCGGTGTGCGTGCGTGCCAGCGCGTCGAAAGGACAGTTCGCGAGGACGATCTCGTCGCCCTCCGTCCGCGGCTCGTAGCCCATCGCGCGGAGCGCCTGCCGCAGACGATGCTCGTCCTGCGCCGGGCCCGGGTCGGCCTCGGATGCGGCCGCGCCCGCGATCCGGCCCTCTTCGCGGGCGACGTCGCGGACGGCATCGTCGAGCGGCGCTGTGCCGTCGGCGTCCTCGATCGCCCGCGCGAGGATGTGTCCGGCGAGGTCGAAACGGCGCGGCGGCAGGGAGACGGCGATGGTGTCGGCGGCGCGACGGTAGAGCTTGGCGGGGCGCCCGGCGCCGGGGCCGCTCCGCCCGCTCAACCGGCGGAACTCGACCTCGAGCAGGCCGAGGTCCACGAGCTTGTCGAGGTGGAACCGCGCGATGTGATCGGCGACGCCGGCCGCCTCCGCGGCCGCCTCGCGCCCGGAGGGATCCGGGCGACCGATGACGTACTCGTAGAGCGCTCGCCGGGTCGGGTCGGCCAGGGCGCCGATGCCGGCGGCGTGGACCTCGATGTTCATCTCGTCCTCGATCTCGCAGGGGTCTTGTGCTCAGCGTCTCACATCTCTATTTTACAAACTAACACTATTTAGAAAGGAGGCGACATGAGAACCATGACCGAGACCCGTCTTCCGTTGACGCAGGACGGCAACCGCCAAGCGTTCCTGCTGCTGCGGACGGTCTTCACGGTGGCGCCGATTCTGTTCGGGCTGGACAAGTTCGTCCGGCTGCTGACGCCCGACTGGGAGCGCTATCTGGCTCCCTGGATGGACGCCCTCATCCCGGGGGACGCGCGGACCGCGATGGCCATCGTGGGCGTGATCGAGATCGTCGCGGGGATCGTGGTCGCCGTGTGGCCGCGATGGGGCGGCTACCTCGTCGCCGCGTGGCTCGCCGGCATCATCGTGAGCCTCGTCAGCGTCGGCGGCTATCTCGACATCGCACTGCGCGACTTCGGGCTGCTCGTCGGCGCGCTCGCGCTGGCGAGCCTCGCCGCCGCACAACGACGCACGCGCTCACGCTGAGCGCACCGCGCGCAGGGGGGAGGGCGGGACCGCGGGGGAGCGGTCCCGCCCTCGTCATGCCGGCGCGGCGGGTGCGGGCGCCGACGTGCTCCTCAGGCGCTCAGGCCGCCAGCCAGAGTCCCTTCCGGTCGGTCATGATCCGCATGCCCGCCGCGACGGTCTCGTCGTCGCCGATCTTCGCTCCCCGCGCGATCCTGGCACCCGCCCCGATGTCGGTGCGCACGCCGATGCTCGCCCCGTCACCGACGGTGGCGCCTGCGCCGATGTGCGCGTGCGCGTCGATCCGCGCGTCCACGCCGATCACGGCGTCGGGCTCGATCCATGCGCCGCGGGCCACCCGGGCCCCGGCCCCGACCTTCGCGCCCGGTTCGACATAGGCACCCGCCTCCACGTGCGCGAGCGGATGCACCTTCGCGCCGTGCGCGACGAGTCCTCGACCGTTGGCGTGCTTGCGGTAGCGCAGGGTGCCGCCCTGGTCGTCCTCGATGTCGACGTAGTTCTTGCCCACGAAAACCTCCCGTGTCCGGGCTTTCCCCCGGATATATGGACAACCGCGGAGGGGCGTGATTCATTCCCGTGCATCGGATCCGATGCGGGGGAGTCCCCGGCGTGGCCTCACCCCCAGGTCAGGGGGTCCAGCCGGAGGTAGAAGGCCGCTGCGGCCGGGTCCGGATCGGTGATCCCGAGCGTCGCGAACAGGATCGCGTCCGCCTCCTCCGCCTGCGCGGCGGAGGACCAGTTCTCGGCTGCGTTGGCCCGCAGGAGCGCCAGGTCGGCGTACCGATCCGCGCGACCCAGCCGGCCCAGATCGATCATCCCGTTGCACTGCAGGGTCTCGGGATCCACGAGGAGGTTCGGCAGACACGGATCCCCGTGGCACACGACCTCCTCGTGCGCCTCGAGGGACAGCCGGAGCGGGAGCTCCCGTTCCACGCGGGCCAGCAGCTCCGGGGCCGGAGTGCCGCGGTCTTCGTCCGGGAGGAAGTCGGGATCGACGGCGCCCCGTCCGACGACGTCCTGGGCGCGCGCGAACATCCGCTCCAGGCCTCTGTCGAAGGGACACGTCGCGGCGTCCAGCGCGTGCAGGGCCGCGAGGCACCGGGCGATCGAGGGCCACGCGGCCAGGAGATCCTCCCCAGCGAGCTCGGAGGCCGGCACGCCGGGGATCGCCGTCATGACGAGGCAGGCGCCGTCTTCGCCCTCTCGCCAGTCGCGAGGCTCCGGGGCGGCGATCCCGCGACCGGCGAGCCATTCCAGGCGATCTCGCTCGGCGGCGAGGTCGGCGACGCGATCGGGCTCCGCGATCTTGGCGAAGACGGCCCCGTCGGCGCGGCGGAGGACGCGGTCGCCGGACTCGCCGGTCGTGATCGGGATCCACTCGTCGCGCGGAACCACCAGTGCTTCGGTGTTCATGTGGTCGACTCCTCCGGTGCGGCGGGCGCGGTCAAGGCTCCGCCTGCCTCATCGCTGACAGGTCGGGCACCAGAAGAGGATCCGCTCCTCCGTCGGGCTCGCGCCGAGCTCGCCCGTCTCGATCGGGGTCCCGCATCTCCGGCACGGGCGCCGGGCTCGGCCGTACACCCAGGTCGTCTGTCCGCGCCGGTCGATCCCGGTGAAGGTGCGGTCGACTCGGTCGATGTTCGCGCGGATGGTCCGAGCCCCGAGCGCGACCAGGGCATCGGCGTCCACGTCCGGCGCCGGCGTCGTCGGCCGCACGCCGCGGAGGAACAGCAGCTCGGCGGCGTACTCGTTGCCGAACCCGGCGACGTTGCGCTGGTCCAGGAGCGCGACGTGGATCGGCCGGGCATCGGCGTGGATCCGGCGGGCCGCCTCGGCGGGGTCCCAGTCCGGACCGAGCGGGTCGGGCCCGAGGTGCCCGACGAGGGCGGCCTCCTCGCGGGTGGGGACCAGGGCGAGCATCGACACGTCGAAGCCCACGGCCTCCGCCTCTGCGGTACCGACGACCGCGCGGGCGCGGAACGCCGGCGCGCGCCACCGCTCGCCCGGCCGATACAGGTGCCAGGCGCCGTCCATGCGCAGGTGCGAGCGCAGGGTCATCCCGCCCGCGTGCAACAGGAGGTGCTTCCCCCGCGCCGTAACGTCGGCGATGCTCTCGCCCCGCAGGTCCGCCGTCGCGAGCTCCGGCACGCGCAGGTCGAAGCGCGTGATGACCCCTCCGCGCAGAGCGCGGTCGAGCCGCCGCGCGACGCGGAAGACGGTGTCTCCCTCAGGCATCCGACGATCCGCCGGGGAGAGCGGCGTCCCGATCCTGCGTCCCGCCGAAGGGCGGTCGGGGGGCCGCGGCCTCGGGGGCGGCAGCGGCCTCGGGCGCCGGGAGGGGCGTGCGTTCCAGGAGATCCCGGGCGAGCATGGTCGCACCGGCGACCGCCGCAGGCATGACGATCACCGCCCCGAGCGGGACGAGGAAGCACAGCTGCGTCGCGACGCCGAAGCCCAGCGTCCGTGCCCGGCCGCTGCGCAGGATCGCGGTGCGCTGCGGGCCGTCGAGCTCCCGGGCGTCGAACGCGCGGCCGGTGAGCTCCCGGGCGAGGACCCGACCGGTCAGCACGACGCCGAGCACGGCGCCGACCACGCCGCCGACGACCGGGATGAGGCCGACGAGCAGGACGACGAGGCCGGTCAGCGCCCCCACGAGCACGAGGCGGACGCCCTCGCCCACCGTCGTCCAGAAGGAGCCCTCGCCCTCCGGCGGCGCGCCCCGCTCGTGCTCCACCGCCCGCCAGATGCGCTGGTAGAACGGATCGCCGATGATCAGCGCGAGCGCGGTGAAGACGGCCGCGGCCAGCGCCAGCGCGGCCACGAACACGACCGTGCCGACGGCGATCCGCAGCGCCGTGCGCCATCCGGGGATCCACCCGTCGGCGAACGGCGTGAGCGCGTCGGCGAGGGGGCCCAGGGACAGGGCGAGCGGGATCAGCGCGGCCAGCAGCACCGCCGCGGCGATCACGGCGGGGAGCAGGCCCAGCGCCATCAGGCCAGGACGGCGTCGCCACAGCCCGAACCCGCGCAGCAGGGTCGCGACCCCGGCACCGAACTCACCGATCACGTTCCCACCCTAGGCCGCGCCACGGATCGGGGCATCAGACGGCCTTGCGGAGGGTGAACCCGCGCGGCGTAGCCACGAACCCGGCCTCCTGCAGCACCCGGCCGAGAGCGGAGCCGAGCTCGGTGCCGTACATGCTCTGACCGTTCACCTTCTCCACGGTCAGCGTGTCAAGGCGGCGGGCCCGTGCGGTCGCCGCGAGATCGGCGGCGGCGGCGCGCAGCGTGTCGGGGTCCTCGCCGAACGCCAGTACCGTGCGTCCGCCCCGCTCCAGATAGAGCACGAGGGATCCGTCCACGAGGACGACCACGGCGCCGGCCTTGCGGCCGGGGCGATGCGACACCTCGTCGAGGCGTGGCCAGGCGAGCGCGGCACCGTAGGGGTTCGCCGGATCCGTCGCGGCGAGCGTGACCGCCGAGCGGGGCGGCGGATCGGCGAGGCCGGCGAAGGTGCGCAGTCGATCGACCGTGGTCGAGGCGGCGAACTGGGCGGCGCCGAGGCGTTCGATCACGTAGCCGCGGCGGCAGTGCCCGGCCTCCTCGAACCCCGCGAGGACCCGGTAGGCCTGCGCGAAGCCGCCCGGGACTCCCTCCGCCTGCACGGATCCCCGTGTGACGACGCCGTAGCGGTCCAGCAGCAGCCCCGCGGTCACGGTGGCCCGTCGGGCCGGGTCGGTCTCCCGCTCCGGCAGCAGCGACCAGCGCCCGCCGGCCGTCGCGGGGCGGGCGGACGACGGGCGCGCCAGGGAGACGCCGCGGAACGTGCGGGCGCGAGGAGCACGGCGCGTCACCCGGTGCGCCTGGGATCCGCCGGAGAGCAGGGCGCGGATGGGCGCGAACGTGTCGCCGGTCACCTCGCCGGCCCAGACCAGGTTCCACAGTGCTTCGAGCACGGCCTGCTCGCTCGTGGCCTCGGCGGCGTCGCGCAACTGCGCGGGGAAGAAGGCGCCGCGCCCCGTGAGCACGGACCGCAGCCGGAGCTCGAGCGGGTCCGCGGCGTCCTCCTCCACCGGGCTCAGCGCCGGCTCGTCCGCGTCGGGGAGCGTGAACGGCGCGAGGTCGGCCGGATGCAGCGAGACCCAGCCGTCCCGACCGGGCAGGGCGCCGTGCCCGGACCACACGACTTCGCCGGAGGACAGCAGTTCGTCCAGCATCGCCGGACTGTAGTCGCGCACGCGCTGGGGGAGGATCAGCGACTCCCAGGCGCTCGCCGGGATCGGCACCCCGGCGAGCTGCTCGACCACGGTGGCGACGCCGTCGACCCCCTCGAGCGGACGCGACAGGTGCTGCCACTGCGGCAGGAACCGGGCGAACGCCTCTGGGGCGACGGGCTCGACGCTGCCGCGGATCGCGGCGAGCGAGCGCATCCGCAGCCTCCGCAGCACCTCGGCGTCGCACCACTCCCCGTCCTCGGAGCCGGATGCGGTCGGCGGGAGGAAGTACCCGCTCGCCACCCGCCCGTCGCCCTCCAGCCGCTGCAGCGCGTGCCGGACGACGGCGGCGCCGAGCCCGAAGCGGCTCGCCGGAGCGGACGCGGGGAACGGCGCGTGGGTGCGGGCGTATCGGGCGAGCAGGTCGCCCAGCGGGTCCGCGACCGGTTCGAGGAAGGCGACCGGGATCCCGACCGGCAGGGGCACGCCGAGCGCGTCACGGAGCCGTCCGGCGTCCTCGATGGCGGCCACCCGCGGCACGCCGCCGACCGTGACCTCGATCGCCCGCCGGGCCGCCACGAGCGCGGCCAGGTGCGCAGCGGCCTCGGCCTCCGTCGCGTGCGGGGGAGCGTCGGGGGCGGGCTGGGCGCGTTTCGTCTCGGTGCTTCGCTCCTCGCTCAACGACCGGGAGGGGACGGCGTGGGGCGCCGGCTCCGCGCTGTGCTCCTCGTCCCGTGTCCGCGGGGCCTCCGCGGGCTCCAGGCGCAGCGCGACCTCGGCGGCGTCGAGCGGACCGAGCACGCGCAACAGGTCCGCGACGCCCTCCACACCGCGCGCACGGCGGCTTGGGTCGAGCCGTTGCACCTCGCGCTCGAACTGCGTCATCACGTCCGGGTCGAGCAGCTCCCGCATCTCGACCGTGCCCAGCAGCTCGCCGAGCAGGGCGGGATCCACCGACAGCGCCGCGGCCCGTCGCTCGGCGAGCGGCGAGTCGCCCTCGTACATGAACGCGCCGACATAGCCGAACAGCAGGTCGCGGGCGAAGGGGGAGGGCTGGGCCGTCTGGGTCTCGACCAGCCGGATCCGTCGATCGGCGATGGCCGTCGCGAGCCGGCGCAGCGACGGCAGGTCGTACACGTCCTGCAGCACCTCGCGCAGGGTCTCCAGGATGATCGGGAACGTGGGGTGCTTGCGTGCGACCTCCAACAGCTGCGCCGACCGCTGCCGCTGCTGCCACAGCGGGGTGCGGCGGGTGGGGTTCATCCGCGGCATGAGCAGGGCGCGGGCCGCGCACTCCCGGAACCGGGAGGCGAACAGCGCGGAGCCGCCCACCTCGTCCGTGACGATCCGCTCGAGCTCCTCGGGCTCGAACACGAACAGCTCGGCGCCGGGGGGATCGGTCTCCGCGTCGGGGATCCGGACGATGATCCCGTCGTCGCTCGCGACCGCCGATCCCTCCACGCCCAGGCGCTCCCGGACCCGCGCGTTGACCGCGAGGGCCCACGGCGCGTGCACGGTCTGTCCGTAGGGGGAGTGCAGGATCAGCCGCCAGTCGCCGATCTCGTCCCTGCTGCGCTCGACCGTGAGCGTCCGGTCCGTGGGGAGGGCCCCGGTCGCCTCGCGCTGCTCGTGCAGATGGGCGAGCAGGTTGGCCTGCGCGCGGTCGTCGAGCCCGGCGGCGCTCAGACGCTCCCGCGCCTCGTCCGGCGTGGCCGCGGAGACCTCGCGCGTGAACCTCCCCAGCGCCTCGCCGAGCTCATACGGGCGCCCCAGACCGTCGCCGTGCCAGAACGGCACCCGTCCCGGCTGTCCGAACGCGGGGATCACGTTCACCCGGTCGTGCGTGATCTCGGCGATCCGCCAGCTCGTGGTGCCCAGAGTGAAGACGTCGCCCACCCGCGACTCGTAGACCATCTCCTCGTCGAGCTCGCCGACCCGGGCGCCGGTGGTCTCTCCGGCCACGAAGACGCCGAACAGGCCTCGATCCGGAATCGTGCCCCCGCTCGTGACCGCGATGCGCTGCGCGCCGGGTCGCCCGGTGAGCGTCCCGGCGTCCCGGTCCCACACCAGGCGGGGGCGGAGCTCGGCGAACTCGTCGGACGGGAATCTGCCGGCCAGCAGGTCCAGCGTGGCCTCGTACGCGGATCGGGGGAGGGACGCGAAGGGGGCGCTGCGGCGCACGGTGTCGAACCATTGCTCGACGTCGATGGGATCCAGAGCGCAGGCCGCGACGGTCTGCTGGGCGAGGATGTCGAGCGGGTTGCGCGGCACGGCGATGGCCTCGATCTGCCCGGCGAGCATGCGCTCGGTCACGATCGCCGTGTGCAGCACGTCCCCTCGGTGCTTGGGGAAGAGGGACGCGCGGCTGATCTCGCCGACCTGGTGGCCCGCGCGGCCCACGCGCTGGAGGCCGGATGCGGCGGACGGCGGCGCCTCGACCTGGATCACGAGGTCCACGGCGCCCATGTCGATGCCGAGCTCCAGGCTGCTCGTGGCGACCACGCACCGCAGGATGCCCGCCTTCAGCTCCTCCTCGACGACGGCGCGCTGCTCCTTCGAGACGGATCCGTGGTGCGCCTTGGCGAGGACCGCCTCGGCACCGGCGGTCGAACCCGACTGGGCGGGACTGGCGGCCGGGACGGCGGCGTCGGGCAGGTCCAGGCCGAGTCGCTCGGAGTAGATCTCGTTCAGCCGCCCCGTGAGGCGCTCGGCCAGCCGCCGGGAGTTCGCGAACACGATCGTGGAGCTGTTCTGGAGGATCCGGTCGACGATCGCCTCCTCGACATGCGGCCAGACGGAACCGGTGACCTCGGTGTTCTCGGCGAACCCCGTCGATCCGTCGTCCGCGCCCGCCGGATCGGGGGCGCCGGGCGGCGGGGGCGGGTTGAGCATGTCGTCGATGGGGACGACGACGTCCAGGTCGAACGTCTTCGAGGCCCGCGGCGCCACGATCTCCACCGGCTGGGAGCCCCCCAGGAAACGGGCCACCTCGTCGATCGGGCGGACGGTGGCGGACAGCCCGATCCGCTGGACGGGCGACTCCGCGCCGTGCCCGCGGCGCAGCGCGTCCAGGCGTTCCAGGGAGACGGCCAGGTGCGCGCCCCGCTTGGTCGCCGCCACGGCGTGCACCTCGTCGATGATCACCGTGTGGACGTCGCGGAGGGTGTCGCCCGCACGGCTGGTGAGCATGAGGTAGAGGGACTCGGGCGTCGTGATGAGGATGTCGGGCGGATCGGTCTGGAGCTTGCGGCGGTCCGCCGAGGACGTGTCCCCGGAGCGCACGCCCACGGTCACCGCGGGGGCGGGCACCCCCAGTCGCCGGGCGGCCTGGCCGATGCCGATGAGCGGCGAGCGGAGATTGCGCTCGACGTCGACCCCCAGCGCCTTCAGTGGCGAGATGTAGAGGACGCGGGTGCGCGAGACGCCCTCGGCCGGGGTCGTCGTGCGCCGTCCGCGCCGCCGGGGCGCGGTCTCCTCCGGATCGGGTTCCGCTCCCGCGGTCTCCGTCCGCTCCCGGAACACCCGGTCGATCGCCCAGAGGAAGGCGGAGAGCGTCTTTCCCGACCCCGTCGGGGCGACGACCAGGGCGTTCCTCCCCGCCGAGATCGCCTCCCAGGCTCCGGCCTGGGCCGGGGTGGGCGCGGTGAACGCCCCGCGGAACCAGTCCTGGGTCGCGGGGGTGAATCGGTCGAGGACGTCGGTCGCACCCACCCGTCCATCATCCCGGCTGCCGCCGACATCCGGACCCGTCGCATCCGATGGAGGCGCGGCGGGGGTCAGGCGGGCGTCGGCGGCGGGGACCAGGTCGTCGTGAACGCGCCCCAGAGGAGGGGGCTGAAGCGGCGGTCCCCGGTCTCGGTCCAGCGGACCCGCTGCGCGCGCTGCCACGCCGTCAGGGTCGCGACCGGATCCTCCGCGTCGTGCGCGGCGTCGACGGCCAGCACCGCCTCGGCCAGCATCCCCTCGGCGTCGTCCCCCAGACCCGGGACGAAACGGCGCAGGCCCGCGTCGGTCGGCAGGGTCCACCGGGTCGCCGTGACGTACTCGGCGCCGCGGTGGGCGAAGGCGGCGACGAGCCCGGTCGGCTCGGCGTAGCGCAGGTCCCCGCCGGAGTCACAGGCGACCAGCGCGACGCGGTTCGGAGCGGTGAGGGGACCCATCGCCGAGGTGCCGAGGGCGATGTCGGCCGCGGAGAGCGGGCGGTGCTGCCCGAGCGTCCCCGCCGAGCCGGGCGTGGTCGCCGGGTCGGACAGGTGCATGCGCGCGTCGAGCGCGTGCGTCGAGGCGGTGACGTGGCCGACGTACAGCAGCCGGGAGGCGCCCTGCAGCTCGAGCGCCAGTCGCTCCCGGGTGATGTCGTCACGGCGGATGCGGCTGTGCGGATCGTCGCCCGCGGGGGGATGCCGTCGCGCGGCGTGCTCCCGCATGCGCACGGCCAGCGGGGCGTTGTCCGCCACCGGGCCCAGCACGCTGCCCAGCTCGCTCGTCGCCGGGAAGCCGGGGACGACCGGATCCACGACCGTGACGACGGGCGCCTCCGGGTCCCAGGGCGCGACGGCCCGGGAGGGATCGTTGCGGAGGGTGGCGGGAAGCAGCGCCGAGACGTCGACCATGTCGATCGTCCGCTCGTCCCCGGAGGTCGCGAGCATCTCCCACGGCACCTGCGCGGTCGAGGGGGAGGACTGCACCCGCAGGCGGGGGCGTCGGCCGGCGTGCTCGAGCGCGTTCAGCTCCAGCCCCAGCCAGGCCGGGATCAGCGCGGCGGTCAGCGCGGCGGCCAGCGAGCGCTCGCGCTCCCGGTCCAGGAGCTCGCCGGCCGAGAGCGCGCGGCGGAGGGCGTCCGTGCCCCCTTCCCCGGCGAGGGGCGTCGGCAGCGCCCAGGCCAGCCGACCGAGGACCGGGGCGATCTCCGCCCGGGGGAGGACGGTCATGCGCGGCGAGTCGAGCTGGTGGTCCCATACCCAGCTCACGTAGAGGTCGTCCGCGTCCACGTACCGGACACGGGCGGTGGGCCGTCGGTCGCCGAGGTCGACGAGGACCTCGCGTCCGTCCGCCCGGGTCCCCAGGGCCGGCGGTCCGAGCAGGCGCATCTCCCGCCAGTTCTTCACCATGCGGCCACCACCGTGTCCGCGCGCACTCGCACGCCGTACTCGGCTTCGGCACGGACGATCCACTCGTCCAGGGCGGCTCCCGTCCCCGGTGCGCGGCGCACCCGCGGCGGCAGCGCGAACCGCGGGATCGAAGCGGAGCCGGACCCGCCCCACAGGCCGGACGCGGCGGCGGGGAGCAGGGCGGCGTCCGGATCCGCGCGCTCCATGGCCGGATCCGACGGGATCAGGTCTTCGCGCCGGAACGGATCGAACAGCGGCGCGATCCCGGGCGCCTCGGTCGTGCCGGACGGGACCGCCTCGGACTGCAGGGTCGCGGAGGCCGCGGCGTTCTCGACGAGGTCGAACATCAGCTCGGCCTCCCGGAGCACCCCTGCCAGACGGAACGCGAGCTCGCGCGCCGGGGCGGTCACGGCCAGCCCCCACCGCTCGCGCACCGGTCCGGGCGGGAAGTCCTCGCGCAGCGCCTCCGTCGCGAGCAGCACCGGCACGGCGATCTCCAGGGCGGTGCGCAGGCGCTGCATCCGTCGTCCCGGCAGCGGCGTCACCGACGCCCACTCGGCGTACGCCTCGGCGCGCCGGAGGTCCACGCGGCAGCGTTCGTGCACCGCGCGGGTGAGCCCCCGTGCCGCGAGGTACGACTCCTGCGCCTCCGCGTGCTTCAGGAGGGCGGACTGCGCGTCGCCGAGGAACCCGTACGCCTCGCGCAGCTCGTGCACGGAGCCGAGCGCGGTGAGCTCCTCGATGAGCCCGCGGAGGATCTTCAACCCCTGCGCCGTGCGCCGGGTCTGCAGCAGGACGGATGCCAGGCCGGTCCTGCTCGCCGCGAGCCGGGTGACGAGCCCGGCCTCGCGGGCCAGGTTCGCGGCCTCGGAGAAGAGCTCCTGCGCCTGCTCGACCCGGCCGTCCTGCAGCGCCGAGCGGGCGAGGTTCTCGACCGCGAGCTGCCGGGTCGCGGCGTCGCCCTGCTCGCCCTGCATCTGTGCGGCGAGGCGCAGATACTCCTCGGCGCGCGGGTCCCCGGTGCGCTGGGCGATGACGCCGAGGTTCGTGTACGCGTGCGCGGCGAGCGAGGGCTCGAACGCCATCGCCGCCTCGATCGTGCGGTGCGCCTCGGCCTCCGCCTCGGCGAGGCGGCCGACGAGGATGAGGATCCCCGTGCGGATGTTGTGCGTGGACAGGGTCAGCAGCTCCCGCTGATCCAGCTCCTCGCCCGCGGCCTCGATCTCCGCGGCCGCCACGTCGAGCGCGGCGAGCGCCTCGTCGTTGCGATCCAGCGCATGCAGGACCTGCACGCGCGAGAGCCGGCCGTTGAGCTGCACGGTGCGGGTCGCCCGCTCGTCGCCGATCTCGGCGAGCGCGGCCTCGGCGGTGGCGATGCCCTCGTCGGTGAGGGACAGCGCCTCGGCGAGCCGTCCCTGCCATTCGCGCACGGCGGCGAGGTTCAGGATCGCCCGGGCCCGCAGGTCGCGGGCCTCGCCGTCGATCCCGCGGCCGTCGTATCCGGGGTCCTCGGTGGCCGCGAGGACCTCCTGCAGAAGCTGCTCCCCGCGGGCGAGGTCTCCGCGCTGCATGCTGCGCGCCCCGTCGTTGTTGCGGTCGCGGTACGGTCGCCAGCGTGCGGTCGCCGGGACGCGCCCGCGGACCGCGGACGGATCCTCGCCGGGGCCGAACGGATCCGGTGCCCCCTCGACGGCCGGCGACCCGTCGGTCACGCGGTGGCCTCCGGGGCGCCCTCCGCGGAGAGGGCTCGCTCGGCGAGGGACCACGGATCGGCGACGCGCGCGGCGGCGAAACGGAGCACGGCGTCGCGGACCTCCGCCGGCTCGGGGTCGAGGGGGACCGGCGTCATCCGCTCGTCCCAGATCCGGAGAGTCCGTCGCGCGACCGGGAGGATGAGCGTCTCGACGCCGACCGGCACCTCACCGGCGAAACGCTCGCCGTCGTGGCGCAGGACGACCTCGACGCCCCGCGGCGGGGAGTGCCTCGGGTCGGGCCCGAAGCGGGCGCGAAGCGGGCCGGCCTCGCCGCCGGCCACCGCGTCGGCCTCGATGCGGAGGGTGTGCGTGCCCGCGTCCGCCAGGATCGCCCAGCGGGAGTCCGCATCGGCGTGCAGGGTCTGCGCCGGGACGGCGGCCCAGGGGACCGCCGCCGCGCCGGACGCGACGGCACGGCCCGCGGCGCCCGTCGCGCCTCCGGCGGCGAGCGCCCAGTCGTCGCGGGCCGGCGGGGTCGGCGTCGGCGCAGAGAGGTCCTCGAGGTCCACGCCGTAGTCCTCGGCGAGCCCGACGAGCGTACGGGCGAGCGCCTCGGACTCGGCGGAGACGGGTGAGGGGACGGCGGCGAGGGCGGCCAGGGCGGCGCGGCCGTCCGCGAGAGCGTGGACGACCGCGTCCTCGTCGTCCAGCAGATGCTCCAGGCCCGCGGTCAGCAGGATCCGTTCGGCGTCGATGAGGCCGGCGGAGAGGGGCGGCAACGCGATGCCCGCCGGCCACCAGGAGCGCGCCCAGGACAGGTGCGCCCAGCGTCGGAGCTCGGCGCGCAGCGGCCCCTCATCGGCGGGGAGCGTGCGGGAGGAGTCCGCCGGCGTGACGGACCGCACGGCCTCGGCGACCTCGTCCCCGTAGACGTCGGCGAGCCATTCCTGCGCGACCTCCGGGTGGAGGACGAGTGCGGTCGGGGTCGCCGGCCCGTCGATGTGCCAGCGCAGAAGCGCGCCGCGCCCTTCGACGAGGGCGGTCGCCGACGGGGGCGCGGGCGGGAGGACGGACCCGTCCGCCCCGTCCTCGTGGGCGGAGATCCGGATGCCGCCGTCCTCGGTCGGCGTCAGCAGAAGAGTCATGCGGCTCCCGGGAGGTCCCGGCCGAGCGCGGCCTTCACGCGGTGGCGCTGGTCCATGATCACCGAGCGCAGCACGCCGTCCAGCAGATCCCAGACCTCGTCGGCGACAGGCGGGCGCCCCCGCAGTTCCCGTCCGTGGACCCGGACCCAGAGCCGCCGCAGATACGCGCGGCGGGCGTCGCGCACGTCGTCGCGGAGGGACTCCGGCACGCCGCTGGCATCCCCGGGGAGCCGCAGCACGCGACGCACGTACGCCTCCCGCGACCAGCGCCCGTGCAGAAGACGGACGCCGCGCGCCGGGCGTGGGGAGGCGGAGGGCCCCAGCGCCTGTCCGGACTCGCGTCCGAGCATCATGACGACCCGGCTGCGCTCGTCGGCGAGCTGCCAGGGCGCCGCCGAGCGCGCGATCTCGTCGGCGAGCAGGTCGGCCGCGTCGCTCGGGAGCTCACGCGGGGATCCGGAGGACAGTGCGGCGAAGAGCCGCTCGAAGACCGAGCGGTCGAAGGGGAGCGGCAGATCGCGTTTCGTCGCGGTGCCGCCGAGCCGGGGCACGGGGATCGTCTCGTGGGCGGTCAAACCGAGATCGCGCGCCGCGCCCGGGGCGGCGTGTCCCGCGGCCGAGGCCGTGCCGGAGGCGGTGGCGACGAGCGCGGTGAACGAGGCGTCGGCGTCGTCCGGTTCCTCCACGCAGACGTCGAGGAACCGCTGCGCCAGGGCGTCGGCGTCCGGCGTGGGGGAGGGCAGGGGCGCGGCGGCCGTCCAGGCGTCGGCGAGGGACGCGTCGAGGATCGCACGCTCGGCGTCGTCCTCAAGCAGCGCGCGGATGCGCGTCAGCAGCGAACCGCCGGTCTCCTGCTGCACCTCGGAGACGGTGCTCGCGGCGATCGCGGCCGCGTCCGGACCGGGCATCCCCGTTGACCGGGCCAGCTCGAAACAGCGCTGGAAGTAGAGGTCCTGCGGGTTGCCCTCGGTCACGCCGAGCGCCCGCCGGGCGCGCTTGAGCTCGGGGAACCAGGCGGCCGTCGCGGCGAGATCGTCCCGCGCGCCGTGGATGCGTGCGGTCAGCTCCGACGCCGCCGCGGGGTCCAGGGCGGATCCGGCGAGGTGCGGGTTCTGCACGGGCCGGATCACCAGCGGGTCGAGGATGAGCTTCACGGTGCGCGCGAGCGGCCGGCCGGCGGGGTTGCTCAGCGCCTCCACGTCCGCGCCGAGGGCTGCCCAGGCCTCCGTGATCACCGTCGCGCGGGCGCGTCGTCCCGTCCCGGACCCGGCGACGGGGTCTGCGGCCGCGGGCGGTGAGGAAGTGCGCACGGTCCCACCCTAGCCATCACGCGCCGGGCGGGACCGAAGCCGTGATCGGGAGGGATCAGCGCTCGGCCGGGATGAGGATCCACAACACGATGTACACCCAGAGGGGCAGCCCGGCGAACACCATGGCGAGCACGGTGAGGATGCGCACGACGGTGGGGGACCACCCGAAGCGGGTCGCGACGGCGGCGCACACGCCCGCGAGGACGCGGCCGCGGCGGGGGCGGATGAGATCGTTCATGCTCTCATCCTCCCGCCGCGACCGCGCCGCGTCACGGGGGCTGGCCCGACTCCTCGAGGAGAGCTGGCCCTACCCCGCCGGGTGGGCATCCCGGACGAGGAACCCGTCCTGGGGATCCAGCTCCAGGCGCAGATCCAGCTCCAGCCGATCGAGGAACACGTCGTCGTGACTGACGACGAGCACCGCGCCGCGGTAGGCCCGCAGCGCCTCCACCACCTGGTCGACCGTGTCCAGGTCGAGGTTGTTGGTGGGCTCGTCGAGCACGACGAGATGCGGTGCCGGGTCGGCCAGCAGGACCGTCGCGAGGGCGACCCGGAACCGCTCGCCCCCGGAGAGGCTGGCGACCGGTCGGTCGACCGCTCCGCCGCGGATGAGGAACCGCGCCAGGCGGTTGCGCAGTTCCTTCTCCGGGATCTCCGGGGCCCGCGCGGCCACGTTGGCGAGGACCGACGCGTGCTCGTCGAGCCCGTCGATCCGCTGCGGCAGGTACCCGATCCGGTCCGTGTGCGCCTCCGCCCGCCATGCGGCGCGCAGGTCCGGCGTCGCTGCGTCGTCCTCCGCGGCGCGGGCGGGCGCGGCGTCCTCCGCATCCTCGGGGGCTGCCGGGCGCGCGTCGGCGGAGGCGACCAGCCGTCGCAGCAGCGTCGTCTTGCCGACGCCGTTGCGCCCGACCAGCGCGACCCGTTCCGGCCCCTGGACGATCCACGATCGCTCCCCGTCGCCGAGCGTCGCGATCCGGCGGGTTCGGGACACCAGCGGATCGGGCAGCTCGATCTTCATCGTGGCGTCGTCGCGGATGCGCCGACCGGCCTCGTCGAGGGCCTGCCGGGCTTCCGCCTCCTTCGCCTGCACCTCCCCGCGGAGCCGTCCCGCCGAGACCTGGGCTGCCATCTTTCGGCCGTGGGCGACGATCTTCGGCACGCGCTTCTCCAGCTCCGCCTTTCGGGCGGTGCGGGACCGGTGCGCGAGCTTGGTCTCCGCCTCGATCCGCTGCCTCTTCTCCTTGCGGAGGGCCTGGGCCGCGTCGCGCTCGTCCTGCTTCGCGGACTCCTGCTCCGCGTCCAGCCAGGCGCGCCAGGCGGAGTACGGGCCGCCGAACACGCTCAGCGTGTGGGCATACAGCTCGGCGGTGTCGTCCATCAGCTCCAGGAGCGCGACGTCGTGGCTGACCACGATGAGCGCCCCGCGCCAGGAGCGCACCATGTCGCCGAGACGGGCGCGCGCGTCGCGGTCGAGGTTGTTCGTCGGCTCGTCGAGCAGCGTGATCGGCGCCCGACGGGCCCGGATCCCCGCGATCGCGACGAGGACGGCCTCGCCTCCGGAGAGCTCCCCGACCGTCCGGTCCAGGAACGAGGGGTCGAGGCCGGCCTCGGCCAGGGACGCGGTGGCCCGCGCCTCCACGTCCCAGTCGTCGCCGACCGCGTCGAAGTGGGCGGGGTCGACGTCGCCGGACGTGATGGCGCGGACGGCGTCGAGCGCCTCGGCCACGCCGAGCAGCTCGGCGACGCGGGCGTGCGTGTCGAGGGTGAGGCGCTGCGGGAGGTACGCGACGTCGCCGCCGGTCGTGATCCGGCCGGCGGTCGGCGTCTCCTCCCCGGCGATGAGGCGAAGCAGCGTGGACTTGCCCGAGCCGTTGCGCCCGACGAGGCCGGTACGGCCTGCGCCGAACGCGCCGGAGACGGCGTCGAGGGCGGTGGTGCCGTCCGGCCACGTGAAGCTGACGCGATCGAGGACGACGGAGGACTGGTTGAGGGGTGTTGACATGAGCGGCTCCCGGGGTATGCGGGTGCGCTGATCCCGGTGGCTCCCGAGGCCTCCGGACGGAGACGGGCGCCGTGCGGACCGGTGCCCGGCGGCGAGGCCGGCGGCGGGCGGATCCCTGCTCGTCGAGCGGCTCCGGAAGGGGCGGCTCAGAACGGCAGGCGGCCGGTGGCGGGAAGGATCGTCGGATCAGCGCGTGGACAGGACGCGGAGACGACGATTCAGATCAAGGGACTTCCAGACACGGCGGACAGGACGCTCGACTGTACCGCGGTCGTCGCTTCCGTGCAACCCGGGCGTGTCGCCCGCCGCGAGACGGACCGGGTCCGCCGTGCGGGGGATGCCGGGGCGGCCGGCGCTGCGTACCGTGGAGGCATGGCAGACGACCGGATGAGTCCGCACGAGGCGCGCCAGCGCATGAGCTGGGGCCTGGGCATGGCGCTCGGGATCGCGATCGGGACGGCCCTGGGCGCGGGCTTGGGCAATCCGGGCCTGGGGATCGCGATCGGTCTCGCCGTCGGTGTGGCCGTCGCGGTCGCCTTCGCCGCGGCCGGTCGCCGTGCCGGTGGGCGCCCGGACGGTTCCCCCGACGCGGACGATTCCCCCGACGCGGACGGCTCCTCGGGCCTCCCCGGCCGCTGAGCGCCCGTTCCATCCGGCTCCGGTCGCTCCCTTCCGGTCGTTGAGCGAGGAGCGCAGCGACGAGACAAAACAGGGTCGGTTCTCGGTCGTTGAGCGGGGAGCGTAGCGACGAGTCGAAACGCGGTGACCCGGGGTAGCGGTGGGGTGGCGGTCGCTGCGCGATGGCCTCGTCCGTCGCGCGGTCCCCCGCCGTCCTTCGGTCGGCTCCCGCCAGGCCGGATGCCGGCGCGTCGGACGAGGCCATCGCTCCGCTCAGCTCCCGGGCGCCCCTTTCCGGTCGTTGAGCGAGGAGCGCAGCGACGAGTCGAAACGCGCTCACCCGGGGCTGGGGGCGTTTCGTCTCGCTTCGCTCGCTCAACGACCGACTCTTCTTCCGGCCGTTGAGCGAGGAGCGCAGCGACGAGCCGAAACGCGGTGGACCGCCTCAGGAGACGAGCGTCAGGCCGTCGATCCAGCGCGTGAGGAAGGTGTGGACGTCGGCGAGCTCCTGCTCGGAGACCGAGTGGGTCAGGCCCGGATAGACGCGGCCGGTCAGATCGGCGTGGTCCGGGAGCCACTGCGCGGTGTGCTCCACGAGGACCGGCGGGATCACGTCGTCGTGCGTGCCGCGCCCCCAGAACACGGGGGTGCGACCCGCGCGCAGCTCGTCATCCCGCGGCAGGTCCCCGGGCGTGGCATAGCCGGAGAGGTTGACGACGGCGCCGATGCGCTCGGGCGCCAGCCGCAGCGCCTGCAGGGCGACGGACGCCCCCTGGGAGAACCCGAGCAGGGCGACCGGGGCAGTGGTCCCGGCGGCCTGCACCTCGTCGTCGAGCCACTCCAGCACGGATGCGGCAGCGCGCGTCACCGAGGAGGCGTCGCGGCGCTCCAGCTCCTCGATCGGGTACCAGGACCGCCCCGGCAGGGGCCACGGCGCCGCGAACGGCGCGGGCAGCGACACCACGGCGAGGGACTCGGGCAGGAACGACGCCAGTGCGAGCAGGTCCCTCTCGTCCGAGCCGTACCCGTGCAGGAGGACGAGGAGCGGCGCGTCGCCGGGCCTGCCCGCGCGGCGCACCGCGGAGCGGTCGATGACGGGGGTCGCGGTCATGGGTCCATCCTGCCAGCGTCGCCCGTGCACGCCCCGATCGGTCGTGGGCCCGGCCTGTGGATGACCGTGTCAGACCGATGGTGCGCTGGTAGAAAGGGACCATGGCCGTGCGCACCCCTGATCCCGACCCCGCCGACGGCGAGGACCTGCCCGAGCCGGGCGATCTCGGCTTCGGGGACGCCGGTGGCTTCGGCGAGTCCGCCCTGTCGGGAAACCCCGCGTGGCTGAGCGAGTTCGAGCTGGCCGAGGCGCGTCGTCGGCTGCCGATGCTGTACGTCGAGGCCATCCCGGTCCGGGCCGACGGCTCGGGGCAGGTGACGGACATCGGGATCCTGCTGCGCGCCACACCGATGGGGGAGATCAAGCGCACGATCGTCTCGGGACGGGTGCGCTTCGGCGAGACCGTCCGCGACGCCCTGTTCCGCCACGTCGAGAACGACCTCGGCCCGATGGCGTTCCCCCTGCTGCCCGCGTCGCCGGTGCCCTTCACCGTCGCGGAGTACTTCCCGATCCCCGGCGTGAGCGCCTTTCACGATGACCGTCAGCACGCCGTGTCGCTGGCGTTCGTGGTGCCGGTGACCGGCACGTGCGAGCCGCGCCAGGACGCCCTGGAAGTGACCTGGTTCTCGCCCGAGGAGGCGGCGTCGGATGCGCTCGCGGCCGAGATGGAGGGCGGGCGGGGCACGCTGGTGCGCCAGGCCCTGGCGCACCTGGGACTCTTGCGCTGAGCGCCGTCGCGTTCGGGGCTCGATCCGGGGAGGATCGCCGCGATGCCACGCCCCGAAGCCCCGGAACGGACCCCGAACCCGCCGAGGTGGGGGGCGAGGGGACGAGGACAGGCGGGGCATAGGGTCGGAGGGTGATCGAACCCCTCGCGTACCCCACCACCGCGGACGGCTGGCTCGCCTTCGCCGGAACCCGATCCGACGAGCGTCTGGAGCGCGTGGCGGCCCTGGCCGCGGAGCTGAAGGACGGCTCTGACCGGCCCCTGCTCGCGGCGCTGCGGGTGTGGAACGACCTGCAGATCGCGCTGGGCGGCGTCCTCAGCGAAGCCGAGATCCTCGCGGAGGTGCACCCGGATCCGGAGGTGCGCGCGGCGGCGGAGTCGCGACACACGGCGGCCGAGGCGATCGCCGCCGCCCTGCGCGCGGATGCGGAGCTCGCCGCCGTGTTCGCGGATCAGGACGACGCGGAGCTCGACGACGACGCGGCCCGGGTGCGAGACCACCTGCTCCGTGACTTCCGCCGCGGGGGAGCGGACCGGGACGCCGAGACCCGCGCCGCCGTCCAGGAGCTCGCCGAACGCGACGCCGCCCTGAGCCTCGCGTTCGCGCGCAACATCCGTGAGGGGCGCCGCGAGATCCGGGTGCCGGTGGACCGGCTCGCCGGACTCCCCGGGGACTTCCTGGCCGAGCATCCGGTCGGTGACGACGGGCTCGTGGCGCTGTCCACCGACGCCACGGACGTCATGCCCGTGCTCAACTACGCGCGGGACCGCGGCGTGCGCGCAGAGCTCGCGCGGGCCCGGGCGGATCTCGCCTGGCCGGAGAACGACGCCGTGCTCGCCGAGCTGCTCGACGTGCGACGGCGCCGCGCGGCGCTTCTGGGCTACGGGAACTGGAGCGACTACGAGACCGAGGACCGGATGGCGCGCTCTTCGGCCCGGGTCGCGCAGTTCCTCGACGAGGTGGACGAGGCCTCCCTCGCGGCCTCCGCCGCGGAGTACGAGACGCTTCTCGCCCGCCGCCGCCAGGACGTGCCGGACGCGGACGCCGTGGCGAGTTCCGACCAGGCCTTCCTCCTCACGCTCCTGCACGCCGAGCGCTTCGCGGTGGATCCGATGCGGGTCCGCTCGTATCTGTCGTTCGAGCGAGTCCTCGGCGGTCTCCTCGCGGTCACGGGCCGGCTGTTCGACATCGAGTACTGGCCGGCCGAGGTCCCGACCTGGCACGAGGACGTCCGCTCGTACGACGTGGTGCGCGGCTCCGTACGGCTCGGACGGATTCACCTCGACCTCCATCCGCGGGACGGCAAGTACAACCACGCCGCCTGCTTCCCCATCGCGACCGGGATCCGCGGGCGGGTGCTGCCGGAGGCGGCGCTGGTCTGCAACTTCCCCCGCGGGCGGATGGAGCACCGCCAGGTTCAGACGTTCTTCCACGAGTTCGGGCACCTCGTGCACGAGATCCTCGGCGGCGATCAGGAGTGGGCGGGGCTCTCCGGCATCGCCACGGAGTGGGACTTCGTGGAGGCGCCGAGCCAGATGCTCGAGGAATGGGTGTGGGATGCGGAGGTGCTGCGCACGTTCGCCCGGGATGACGAGGGGGAGCCGATCCCGACAGAGCTGGTGGAGCGCATGCGCGAGGCCGACGCGTTCGGGCGCGCGCTGCTCGTGCGCACTCAGCTCGGGCACGCCCGGGTGTCGTTCCACCTGCACGTGGACGGTGCCGAGGACCTGGCCGCGACCACGGACCACTGGTACGCGGCGACCTCGCCCGTGCGGCGTCCGGAGGGGACGCACTCGTACGCCGGCTTCGGCCACCTCACCGGGTACGGGTCGTGCTACTACACGTACCAGTGGAGCCTGGTGATCGCGCGCGACCTGCTGTCGGGCTTCTCGGACGGGCTCATGGACCCGGCCGCCGCGGCGCGCTATCGCCGGGAGATCCTGGAGCGGGGCGGATCCGCCGACGCCGCCGACCTCGTCGCGGCGTTCCTCGGTCGTCCCTTCACGGTCGACGCCTACCGGTCCTGGCTCGGGTCGCCCGCCACCTGACCCGATCCGCCCGGGGCCTGGGCATCCGGGTTCGGGGCGCTGTTCGGGCGACCGGGGCCCGATTCCGGGCGTTCCGAGCCCAGAACGCGCCCCGAAGCCCCGGAACGGACCCCGAACCCGCCGGACCGGGGCCCGACGGAGACCGGAGTCAGGCCGACGTCAGCCGGGAGAGCGCGGCGACGAAGGCGTCGACGTCGGCCTCGGTCGTGTCGAAGCTGCACATCCACCGGACCTCGTTGCGCGCGGCGTCCCAGTCGTAGAAGCGGAACGTCTCGCGCAGGCGGTCCGCGACGCCGTCCGGCAGGGTCGCGAAGACACCGTTGGACTGCGTGGCCTGCGTGAACGCGACACCCCGGATGGATCCGTCGGCGATCCCCGCCTCGACCGCGCGGCGCAGGCGCTGGGCCATCGCGTTCGCGTGTCGGGCGTTGCGCAGCCACAGGTCGCCCTCCAGGAGGGCGACGAGCTGGGCCGACACGAAGCGCATCTTCGACGCCAGCTGCATGTTGAGCTTGCGTCCGTAGACGAGGCCGGAGGAGGCCTCCGGGTTCAGGATCACGACGGCCTCGCCGAGCATCGCGCCGTTCTTCGTGCCGCCGAAGCTCATCACGTCGACCCCGGCGTCGCGGGTGAACGCGCGCAGCGGCAGATCCAGCGCGGCGGCGGCGTTCGACGCCCGCGCGCCGTCCATGTGCAGCCGCATGCCGCGCTCGTGGGCGTGATCGGCCAGGGCCCGGATCTCCTCGACGCTGTACAGCGTGCCGAGCTCGGTCGACTGCGTGATGGAGACGACGAGCGGCTGCGCCCGGTGCTCGTCGCCCCAGCCCCAGGCCTCGCGGTCGACGAGCTCCGGGGTGAGCTTGCCGTCCTCCGTCGGGACCGTCAGGAGCTTGATGCCGCCGACCCGTTCCGGGGCCCCGCCCTCGTCGACGTTGATGTGCGCCGTGGCGGCGGCGATGACCGCGCCCCAGCGGGGGAGCATGGACTGCAGGCCCACGACGTTGGCGCCCGTGCCGTTGAAGACCGGGAACGCCTCGACGCCGTCGCCGAGGTGCGCGCGGAAGACCTCCTGCAGACGGGTCGTGTACGCGTCCTCGCCGTAGGCGATCTGGTGGCCGTCGTTGGCCGCGGCGATGGCCGCCAGGACCTCGGGATGGATGCCGGAGTAGTTGTCGGAGGCGAAGCCGCGCAGGGCCGTGTCGTGGAGCTGTTCGGTCACCGCTCAAGCTTACGCGGCGGCCGATCCGCTCCCGACCCTGGTGCGATGTCGGAGGCCGCGCGTACCCTCGTCGCCATGGACGCAACCTCCCCCGCAGCGCCCGCCCCCGACGCGGCGAAGACGCCGCTCACCGACGCGCAGCGACACGGTGTGCGCAGCTTCGTCCAGGTGCTCGTGAACACGATGGTCGCGAACGTCACCACCAGCTTCCTCTGGTTCGCGTTGACGTTCTGGGTGTATCTGGAGACGCAGAACGTCATGGCGACCGGGATCGTCGGCGGCGCGTACATGCTGCTCGTCGCGATCTTCTCGATGGTGTTCGGCACGATCGTCGACCGCCACCGCAAGCGCAGCGTGTTCCTCTTCTCCAGCGCGGTCACCGCGGTCGCGTTCGTCGCGGCGTGGCTGATCTACCTCTGGCAGCCGGAGCGGGCGCTCCTGGACTTCGGCGGTCCCTGGTTCTGGCTGTTCGCCGGCATCATCCTCTTCGGCGCGGTGGTGGAGCAGATGCGCAACATCGCGTTGTCCACCACCGTCACGCTGCTCGTGCCCGTCGACCGGCATGCGAACGCCAACGGCTGGGTCGGCACGGTGCAGGGACTGGCGTTCATCGTCACGAGCGTGTTCAGCGGCCTCGCCATCGGATTCCTCGGGATGGGCGGGACGCTCGCGATCGCCGTGCTGTTCACCCTGGTGTCCCTCGTGCACATCGTGTTCGTGCGGATCCCCGAGAAGCAGCCGGAGGTGGACCCGAACGCGCCGAGCGCGCTGGACTTCCGCGGGAGCATCGCCGCGATCCGCGCCGTTCCCGGGCTGTTCGTCCTTCTGCTGTTCGCGATGTTCAACAACCTCGTCGGCGGCGTCTACATGGCGCTGATGGACCCCTACGGCCTGGAGCTCATGCCGGTGCAGTGGTGGGGTGTGATGCTCGCCGTGTCGTCGACGGGGTTCATCATCGGCGGGCTGGTCATCGCGGCGCGCGGCCTCGGCCGCAATCCGATCCGGACGATGCTGCTGCTGGTGATCGTCACCGGTGCCGTCGGGTCCCTGTTCGCGATCCGGGACTGGTGGGTCCTGTTCGGGATCGGCATGTGGATCTACATGATGCTCATCCCCGCGATCGAGGCGGCGGAGCAGACGGTGATCCAGAAGGTGGTGCCGTTCGAGCGGCAGGGGAGGGTCTTCGGTTTCGCGTCGGCGATGGAGGCCTCCGCGGCGCCGGTCACGGCGTTCCTCATCGCGCCGATCGCGCAGTACGTGATCATTCCCTACGTCGAGTCCCGGGAGGGCTCGGCCCACTGGGAGTGGCTGGTCGGCGTCGGGGACGCTCGCGGCATCGCGGTGATCTTCTTCTTCGCGGGGCTCGTCACGATCGGTCTCGGTCTGATCGCCTTCACCACCCGGGCCTACCGGTCCGTGAGCGCCAGCTACGCCGAAGCGCCGGCGAGCGACCCGACCGCCGCGGACGACCGCGCACCGGGCGACGACTCCGCGGAGGGGGCCGGTGCGGCGGAGACGGGCACGACGGAGGGCGAGGCCCCATCCGCTGGGTCGCCGGTCGGAACGCCGATCGTGGTGGCGCCGCCCGCGACGCGTGGCGGGCTGGTGACGCCGGACCCGGTCGACGGGTCGCCCCCCTCGGACGCGCGGCGCCCCGGACCGGAGGCTTGACGACGGCCGGCTCCCGCGGAAGCATGTGCGGGTGACGGACGACGAGCACGACCAGCCTCCGACCGCGAGCGCGTCGAGCACGACACGCCACCGCCCCGCCGAGCAGCGGCACGCCGTCCTCTCCGCCGAGCGGCTGAAGGCGTTCGTGGACGCCGTGGTCGCGATCGCGATGACGCTGCTGATCCTTCCGCTCATGGAGAGCGTGATCGAGCTCGGCCGGGAGGGACGGACGGTCCCGGAGTACCTCTCGGAGGAGAACGGTCAGCTCGTCAGCTTCGCGATGAGCTTCGTCCTGATCGCGGTGTCCTGGATCACCCACCACCGGGTCTTCGACAGGGTCGAGCGCACGACGAACGCGCTCGTCTGGCTTCAAGTCGCCTGGATGTTCACGATCGTCTGGCTTCCCGTGCCGACCGCCATGCTGGGGTCCATGCCGACGGACGCCGTGCAGAAGGTCCTCTACATCGGGACGCTCCTCGTGACCGCGCTGCTGATGCTCGCGACCCGGCTGTACCTGCGGGCGCACCCCGAGCTGCACAGGATCCCCGACGCCGCGCTCGCCGAGGGCGTCCGGGTGGAGATCGTGCTCTGCGCCCTGTTCGGGATCGCCCTGCTCGTCGCCGTGCTGGTCCCGGCCGTCGGCTACTGGGCGATGTTCCTCATGATGCTCTCCGCGCCGGCTCAGGCGATCCTCGGCCGCTGGTCGGCGCGGGCGGAACGCACGTCCGAAGACGCGGGAGACGCCGAAGGAGTCCGCTGAGTCCGGCAGGCCCGGCGCTCGGGCTGTGGGCCCCGCGGATCAGGCGATGTCGATGATGCGGTCGTTGAGGGCGTCGGCGTCCTGGTCCCAGAGCCCGGCGACCGCCGCGGCCAGCTCGTCGCGCACGTCGTCGAGGCTGCGGACACGGAAAACGACCGCCGCGGCGCGCAGCGGCTCGCCCGCGTCGCGCGCAGCCTTGGCGAAGCCGTGGGCGACCGCGCGTGTCCACGCCTCGCTGGCCGCCTTGACCGCGGCGTAGTTCGCGCCGCCGGCGAGCGGGCGCGCCACGGCCGTCGAGGACACGATCGCGAAGCGGCCCGCGTCCGAGGCGCGCAGGTCCGCGTCGAACGCGCGGCTGACCACCCGGACCGCCGTGAACGACGCCTCCAGCGCCCGATAGTCCGCCTCGGTCTGCCCCGCGAGGCCTCCGCCCCCGCGCCACCCGCCGACGAGCGGGATCACCGCGTCGACGCGGATGTCCTCGGCGGCGAGCCGCGTCGCAAGCCCGGCCACCTCGGCCTCGTTCGTCAGCCCGCAGACCTCCGTGCGCACCGGATGACCACCGACGGCCGCGGCGGCGAGCGCCTCGAGCTTCTGCGGGTCGCGGCCCACCGCGATCACCCGCGCCCCGGTCGTGACCAGGGCGCGGGCGACGGCCAGGCCCGCCGGGCTCGTCGCCCCCGCGAGGAGGACGACGCGCCCGGCGGCGCCGCGTGCGGTGTCAGTCATCCGTGCCGCGGATCCCGACCGTCGACTCGATGACCGGCTTCATCTTCTTGTCGAGCGTCTCGAAGAACATCGACAGCGGGAACTCGTCGTCCATCACCGCGTCGGTGTACCCCTTGGGGGCGCCCGCGAGGATCTCGTCGCTCAGGCCGCGCGCCCACTGCGACGCCGGGTGCGGGGTGAGCGTGCTGCGGACGAGTTCGTAGGCGGCCAGCCAGTGCGCGGTCTTCGGGCGGTCGATCGAGTGCCAGTACAGGTCGTCGATCGCGTCCCCGAGCGCCACGACCGCGTCGGGCACGTTCTCCCAGTCGAAGGCGAGGGCGGTGTCGGTCCAGTGCAGCACGCCGCGCTGGTGCAGCCACGCGAACAGCAGCTGGCCGCCGACCGCGTCGTAGTTGCGGGTGCGGTTGCCGGTGATCGCGAAGCGGAAGATGCGATCGAAGATCACCGCGTACTGCACGAGGTGCGCGTAGTCGTGCATCTCGTGCTCGGTCTCGGTGAGCTGCTCGCCGGCGGCGACGCGCGCGTCGAACGCGCGCTCGATCTTCACCGACTCGCGGAAGGCCGTCATGTCGCAGCGCATCTCCTCGAGCGAGTAGAGGAAGAACGGCATCCGCTGCTTGATCATGAACGGATCGAACGGCAGGTCGCCGCGCATGTGCGTGCGGTCGTGGATGATGTCCCACATCACGAACGTCTTCTCGGTCGTCCGCTGGTCGTCGAGCATCGCGGCGGCGCGCTCGGGCAGGTCGAGGTTCGTGATCTCGCTGGCGGCGCGCACCACGCGGCGGTACCGGGCCGCCTCGCGGTCCTGGAAGATCGCGCCCCACGTGAACGAGGGGATCTCGCGCATCGCGACGGTCTCCGGGAACAGCACGGCCGAGTTGGTGTCGTAGCCCGGGGTGAAGTCGACCAGGCGCAGCGAGACGAACAGCTTGTTGCCGTAGTCGCCCGCCTCCAGCTCGGCGATGAACTCCGGCCAGATGGTCTCGACGATCAGCGCCTCGACGAGGCGGTCGCTGGAGCCGTTCTGCGTGTACATCGGGAAGACGACGAGATGGCGGATGCCGTCGATGCGGTGCTGCTGCGGCTGGAAGGCCACCAGCGAGTCGAGGAAGTCGGGCACGCCGAAGCCCTCGTCGGCCCAGCGCTGGAAGTCCTTCACCGACGCGGCGAGGTAGTCGGCGTCGTGCGGGAAGGCCGGGGCGAGGGCGCGGATGCCGGCGATGATCGCGGCGACGTGGGCGCGCGCGGCCTCGTGGTCGGCGGCGTCCGGGATCGACCCGTCCTTGATCTGCAGGGGGCGGATCGCGATCGCGGCGTCCTTGAGAAGCGTCCACGCCGCCGAGCGCTCGGCGGTAGCGGCGTCCTCCACGACCTCGGGCTCGCCGATGATGGCCTGCGCGTGCATGGGGGAAGTGATGGACATCGGGACCTCCGATCGAGGATCACGCCGGAAAATTTCCGGCAGAAACGGGTTGACGAGACTATTCTTCCATTCATGGATGATCCTGTCGACCTGTCGATCCTGGCCGCGATCTCTCGGGACGGTCGCGCCACGCTGGCCCAGCTCTCCGAGCAGGTGGGGTTGTCCGTCTCGGCGGTGCAGTCGCGGCTTCGCAAGCTGGAGTCGCGGGGGGTGATCGGCGGCTACCGCCCGATCGTCGACCCGGAGGCGGTGGGGCGTCCGCTCTCGGCGTTCATCGAGATCACCCCGCTGGATCCTGCCCAGCCCGACAACGCGCCCGAGCTCCTGGAGCACCTCGACGCGATCGAGGCGTGCCACTCGATCGCGGGCGACGCCAGCTACATGCTCTTCGTCCGGGTGCCCACGCCCCGCGCGCTGGAGCAGCTCGTCCGCGACATCCGCCTCGCCGCCAACGTGAGCACGCGCACCACCGTGGTCCTGCAGACCTTCTACGAGCACCGTCCGATCGTGCCCCAGGCGCCGGCCGGAGACTGACCCGGCCGATCGCCGGGCCGCGATCCCCGGCCCCGTAGGCTGGGCGCGAGGAGGGCGGATGACCCAGGGCACGACCGCGGGCCGGATCCATGGCACGACGGCGAGCGAGATCGCCGACAGCATCCGGGTGCGCATCGACACCGGCGCGCTGACGGCCGGCGACGCGCTGCCGACCGTGCGCGCCCTCGCCGAGGAGCTCGGCGTGAACCGGAACACGGTGTCGTCCGCCTACCGCTCCCTCGCCCGCGCCGGGGTCGTGAGCAGTCGCGGCCGAGCCGGCACGGTGGTCGCCGGCGCCGTGCTCACCGAGGAGGAGGGCTTCGCCCGGGGAACGGTGCTGCGCGACATCGGCAGCGGCAATCCGGATCCGGATCTGCTGCCGCTGCCGGTCCTCTCGGAGCTCGACCTGCGCACGAGCGCCCTGTACGGCGAGGACCTCATCGATGCGGGGCTGCGGTCGTGGGCGACGCCGTGGCTCGCGCAGGCGCAGCCGCGGCCGTTCGAGCTGACCGTCACGTCGGGCGCGGTGGACGCCCTGGAGCGGCTCCTCGCGGCGAGTCTCGCGCACGGTGACGCGGTCGCCATGGAGGATCCCTGCTTCCTCTCCAGCATCAACGTGGTGAAGCTGGGCGGCTACCGGGCCGTCGGCATCCCCCTCGACGACGAGGGCATGACGGTCGACGGGCTGCGGGCTGCGCTCGACACGGGCGCCCGGGCGGTCGTCTGCACCCCGAGGGCCCACAACCCGACCGGGATCAGCCTCAGTGCGCGCCGTGCGGAGGAGCTGCGCCGTGTCCTCGCCGCGTATCCCCACGTCCTCATCGTCGAGGACGACCACTACTCGCTCCTGTCTCGCCGTCCGTACCACTCGGTCGTCCCGGACGGACATGCGCGGTGGGCGCTGGTGCGGTCCATGTCGAAGTTCCTGGGTCCGGATCTGCGCCTCGCGCTGCTCGCGAGCGACCCGGACACCGCCGTCCAGCTGCGGGCGCGACTGTCTCCGGGGACGACCTGGGTGAGCCGGATCCTGCAGCGGGTCGCGGTCGGGATGCTGGATCATCCGGACACCCCCGCCGCGCTGGAACGAGCCGCGTCGCATTACGGCGCCCGGAACGACGCGCTGCGCGCCCTCCTCCGCGAGCGGGGGATCACGGCGCGCGGAGACGACGGGCTGAACGTCTGGGTCGAGTGCGGTGTCGACGCGCGCGCCGTGTCGGAGGCCATGATGCGCCGCGGCTGGCTGGTCCGCACCGGCGGCGTCTTCCACCTCGAGCCCGACGAGTCGGCGCCGGAGATCCGGCTGACCACGCACACCCTGGACGACGACGAGCTCCGCGCACTCGCGGACGACCTGCGCGCCGCGATCGACGAGGCCCGCGCCCGCACCCGCCGCTGACTCGGCCGTCGACCGGGGGTGGGCGCGGCACTCCTCCCTCAACGTCCGGGGTGTTCGGTCGTTGAGCGAGCGGAGCGAGTCGAAACGCGGTGACTCGGGGCTGGGCGCGTTTCGTCTCGGTGCTTCGCTCCTCGCTCAACGACCGGGGGCGTTGCGCTCCTCTGAACGGCCGGTGGGACAAAGGGCGCCGCACTAGGATTCCTGCGTGGCATCCTCGAAGCGCTCCCGCGCGGCGACCCCGTCGCGCCCGAAGACCTACTCCCGATCCGGCAACCCGGCCAAGCGTCCCGTCGCGGAGGCTCGTCCGGTGACCGTCGGCGACTGGATCGGCGCCGCCCGCCCCCGGACGCTGCCGCTCGCGATCGCCCCGGTGCTGATCGGCACGGGAGCGGCCCGGCTGAGCGATCCGGCCTTCCACTGGGTGATCGCTCTCGCATGCCTCGCGGTGGCGGTGCTGCTCCAGATCGGGGTCAACTTCGCCAACGACTACAGCGACGGCGTGCGCGGCACGGATGCGCACCGGGTCGGCCCGGCCCGGCTGACGGCCTCCGGGCGGGTCCCGGCGCGTGCGGTGCTCGTGGTCGCCCTGGTGTTCTTCGGTCTCGCGGCGGTCGCGGGCCTGGCGATCGTCATCCGCACCCAGCAGTGGTGGATGATCGCCGTCGGCGCCGTCTGCATCGTCGCCGCCTGGTTCTACACCGGCGGGAAGCGGCCCTACGGCTACAACGCGCTGGGCGAGGTGTTCGTCTTCGTCTTCTTCGGCCTCGTCGCCACGCTCGGCACCACCTGGGTGCAGGTGCAGGACCTGCCGCAGGAGGCCTGGCTCGGCGCTGTCTGCGCCGGGCTGTTCGCCTGCGCCGTGCTCCTGGCCAACAACCTCCGCGACATCGACCAGGACCGCGTCGCGGGCAAGCGCACGCTCACCGTGGTCGTCGGCCGGCGCGCGACGCAGATCCTCTACACGGCCTTCGCGATCCTGCCGTTCGCCGCCGTGGTGTATCTGGCGCTCTTCTACCCCATCGCGTGGCTGGCCCTGCTCGCGCTCCTCGCGATCCTGCCGGCCGTGGTGATCGTGTGGATGTACCGGGAGCCGAAGGAGCTGGTCGTGGCGCTGGCCCTGACCTCGCTCGGCGCGCTGGCCTACGCCGGCGGACTGTTCTGGGCCTTCATCGGCTGAGCGGACGGATCAGAGCCCGGCGCCCACGAGGGCCTCGCCCAGGGGGGTGCGCAGATGGAGCATGCGCGCGCCGTCGCGCCTGCTCTCCACGAGACCGGCGTCCCGCAGCACGGTGAGGTGGTGGGAGGCGGTCGACACGGCGATCCCCGTCTCGGCGGCCACCTGGGTCGTCGTCCGGGCGACATGACCGGACAGCAGGATCCGCGCCCGGACGGGACCGACCAGCGCTCCCAGCGCGCCGGCCAGGTCCGCCGCATCCCGTGCCCATCCGGCGGTGACTCCGCGGGCGGGGTAGAACAGCGTGGGCTGCGCGGGCTGCTCCGTCAGCACCATGCACCCCCAGGACGACATGACCGAGGGCACGAGCACGAGGCCGCTTCCGCGACAGTCGACCTCCTCGCTGTGCCGGCGGAGGCGCACGCGGACCGCGTCGTCGCCCCAGCTGACGGCGGGATGGATGTCCGAGGCCATGGCGGCCAGCCCCGCCGAGGCGACGACGCGGGAACGCACGGCGATGTCGGCGCGCAGCAGCCGCTCCAGCTGCGGCCACACCGGGGCGAGGGCGGCCTCCCACACCTGTTCCCAGGCATCGGCGATGACCGCGCGAGCGCGCTCAGGACGCTCCTGCATGCGCCGGAGCGCCTCCTGGCGACGTCCGCTGGAACGGACCACCATCTTGCCGAGGTCCACGCGCATTCCCGCGAGGGGCGCCTCCCTCAGAGCGGCGAGCTCGTCGGCGGGCGTCATGTCCCAGCGGGCGGTGGCCGTGAGGAAGTCGGGCATGTAGCCGTCCGCGCCGATCACGTGCACGAGCACGGCGAACGGCTCCGGCGGCAACCGGTCGCGCACCTGGCGCAGCCACCCCCACTGCAAGGGATGGTCCTCGGGGCGGACGAGGATGCGGACGGCGTGGGCCAGCTCGTGCCCCGGGGAGACGCCGAATCGCACGGCCTGGAGGTCGCCGGGTCCGAGGTGGAAGTCGACGTGGTGCGGAGAGTCCGAGTTTCGATCCACGTCGAAACTCTACGTCGTCCACCCGGTCGCGGGAAGAGTGGCCTCGCGGCCGCGGAGGCGGCCCGAACGAGGAGAGAGGAACACGATGACGTACACCGTCGCAGACCCGATCGTCCACCCCGATCGGATCCGGATCGGCACCCGCGCGAGCCGTCGTTTCGAGGGCAGCGAGCACGGGGCGGGGATCTCCTACTTCTACGTGGAGAACGAGCCCGGCGAGGGCCCCGGACTGCACTGGCACCCCTACCCGGAGACGTGGGTCGTGATCGAGGGAGAGGCGGAGTTCACGGTCGGCGCGGAGACGTTCCGCGGCTCCGCGGGCGACACCGCGACCGGTCCCGCACACGTCCCGCACCGGTTCGTGAACGTCGGCACCGGCACCCTGCGGATCCTCGGGATCCACGCCTCCGACACCATCGTCCAGACCTTCCTGGACGAGAACGACTGACCCATACCCAAGGAGAGAACCATGTCCTTTCAGGCATACCTGGACACCATCGAGACCAAGACCGGTCTGACGCCGAGGCAGCTCGTCGAGCGCGCCGCCGAGCGCGGATTCGGCCCCGGCACCAAGGCCGGGCCGATCCTCGACTGGCTGAAGGCGGACTACGACCTCGGCCGCGGGCACGGCATGGCGCTCGTCCACGTGATCACCAAAGGCCCGCGGATCAGCGACGCGCACGTCGGCCGCGGCGGCTCGCACGGCGACGCCTCCGACACGCTCTGGCTCGACGGACAGGCGACGAACCCGCACGTGTCCGCGCGGAAGGGAACCGGCCGATGACCGTGCGCGCCGACCTCAACATCTCCCTCGACGGCTTCGCGTCGACGACGGACCAGACCCCGGAGAACCCGATGGGCGAGGACTGGTTCCGGCTCGTCGAGGCGTACGCCGCGACGAGGACCATGCGCCGGCGTGTGTTCGGCGACGAGTCTGGGGCCGGGACGACGGGTGTGGACGAGAAGTACGCGGCGGCGTACTTCACCGGCGTCGGGGCCGAGATCATGGGCGCCGGGATGTTCGGGCTGCACGCCCATCCCGACGATCCGGACTGGCGCGGGTGGTGGGGCGAGGAGCCGCCGTTCCACGTCCCCGTGTTCGTGCTCACGCATCGTCCGCGCCCGGACCTCGAGATGCGCGGAGGCACCACGTTCCATTTCGTCGACCTGTCGCCGAAGGACGCGCTCGCCCGGGCGCAGGAGGCGGCCGGCGACGCGGACGTGCGCATCGGCGGGGGAGTCCGGACCGTGCGCGCGTTCCTGGCGGAGGGCCTCGTGGACCAGCTGCACGTCGGGATCGCGCCGATCCTGCTCGGCAGGGGACTGCGGCTCTGGGACGATCTGCGCGGGCTCGAGTCCGACTATGCGGTGCACAGCGAGACGGCCGAGAGCGGCACGATCCACGTCACGTTCCGTCGTCGCTGACCGCGACGACGCGGCGGGACGCGGACGGATGCGGCGTCGCCGCGGCGGTTCACCGCTCGCCGGCGGCGTCGTCCTCCACGTCCTCGTCGCTGCGTCGGTTCTCCCGGTCGCTGCGGCGCTCGTAGATCTCACGGGACGCGTTCGACAGCGGGGCGCGCAGGAACAGCAGGGAGATGCTGATGCCGATCAACGCCGCGAACAGCACCGCGAGCCACCAGAACTCCCGGAAGATCGGGAAGAAGAACCAGAGGATGCCCAGCGGCACCAGGAACGCGAGCAGCCGCAGCACGGAGTACACGAGCAGGGGCGGGAGCTTCACCCTGCCAGTCTACGAAAGGCGCTGAGGCGTCCGCTGTGAGCGACCGGACCGGTCACAGCTGGGCGACGATCCGTCGTTCGCGCCCCGACACGGAGCTGCGCCTCAGGCGTCATGCCTACACTGAAAGGGTGGCGCGGTTTCTCGTGATCGGCGGCATCCTGGCCGCCTTCTTCTGGATCTACAGCATCGTCGACTGCTCCGTTCAGCCGGCGACGCGCCACCGGGGCGTGTCCAAGGGCGCATGGATCGCGATCGTCGTGCTCATCCCCGTGATCGGCGGGATCCTGTGGTTCGTCATCGGGCGCGCCCGGCCAGGCTCCTCTCCCCGGGGCGACCTGTTCGTGCCGCTCGACAACGATCCCGCGCACCTGCGGCGGATCAGCGAGGCGGAGCAGGAGCGCCGCATCCGCGCTCTCGAGGAGGAGCTTGCCCGACTGGACGAGCCGCGCGACCCCGACGCGGGAGCCGGCACGGGCGCGGGCGAGCGTCCGTGACCGACGCGGCGCCCCGGTCCGCGTCGCCCGCCGCCACCGCGGCACTGGCACTGCTGGAGGGACTGGCCGCGCACGGCGTGCGCGACATTGTGCTCTCCCCGGGCTCTCGCTCCCAGGCGCTCGCGCTCGCCGCGTCCGCGCTCGCCCGCACCGGGGCGCTGCGCGTACACGTGCGCATCGACGAGCGGGTGGCCGGGTTCACCGGCCTCGGCATCGCCCGGGAGACCGGGCTTCCCGTCGCCCTCGTGTGCACGTCGGGCACGGCGGCGGCCGGGTTCCTCCCCGCGGCCATGGAGGCCTTCCACGCGGGCGTGCCGCTGATCCTGCTCACCGCGGATCGCCCGCCGGAGCTGCGTGGCGTGGGCGCCAACCAGGCGACGACCCAGCCGGGGATGTACCGCGCGTGGGTGCGCCTCGAGGTCGATGCCCCGGTGCCCGACGGCGACACGGATCCGACGGTGTTCCCGACGCTGGCCGCGGGCGCAGTCGACGCGGCGACCGGTGCCACCGGCGAGGGGCTGGCCGGCGTCGCCGGTCCCGTGCACCTGAACCTCCCCTTCCGCGAACCGCTCTCCGCGCCGGTCGAGCCGACCCGGGATCGCGGGCGGGCGGCGGAGCCCCCGGCCCCGGGGCCGGCGGGTCGCGGTCCGGCGGCGTCCGAGGAGGCCGCGCACGTCCTCGCACGCGGCCCGCGCACGGTCGTGATCGCCGGGGCGGACGCGGGTCCCGACGCCGAGGAGATCGCGCATCGCGGCGGCTGGCCGCTGATCGCGGAGGTCGTCAGCGGGGCGCGGTTCGGCCGGCAGATCGTCCACGGGTACCGGGCGCTGCTGCGAGACCCCGCCCTGGGCGGACGGGTGGAGCGCGCCGTGGTCCTCGGGCACCCCACCCTCAGCCGCGAGGTGCCCGCGCTGCTGGCCCGCGTGGACGTCGAGGTGGTCGCGGTGCGACGCGGCGGCGAGCGCCTGGATCTCTCCGGCGGGCGCGGCGGCAGCCCCGCCCGCGACGTCGCCGCGGTGTCGGTGGGCCCCGGGCCGGCCGACCGGGAGTGGCTCGGCGCGTGGATGCGCGCCTCGGCGGACGCGTTCGTGGACCTCGACGCGCCCGCCCCGGATCAGGCGGGGCTGTTCTCCACGGACGCCGCCGCCCGGCTGGGCGCGGTGCGGGCGGAGCTCGACGCCGTCCGCCGCCCGCTGGACCGGGAGCTTCTCGTGGATGCGGTCTGGCGCGCGACCTGGCCGCACGACCGGCTGATGTTCGGGTCGTCCCGACTGGTGCGGGTCGCGGACGCGGTGCTCGGCGGCAAGCGCGTCCCCGTGCACGCCAACCGGGGCCTCGCGGGGATCGACGGCACGATCGCCACCGCCACCGGGATCGCCCTCGCGAGCCAGGCGGCGGGGGCCGCCGGTGTCACGCGCGTGCTCCTCGGCGACCTGGCGTTCCTGCACGACGTCGGCGCGCTCCTGCTGCCCGCCGACGAGCCCGCGCCGCGGATCCAGGTCGTCGTCGGAAACGACGGCGGAGGCACCATCTTCGACGGTCTGGAGGTGGCCGCGTCGGCGCCCGCCGCGGATCTGGACCGCGTCTTCTACACGCCGCAGACCACCGGTCTCGAACACCTGGCCGCCGCTTACGGCTGGGACTACCGGCGCATCACGACCCGCCCGACGCTTGACCAGGCGCTGACCGCCCCGGTCTCCGGTCCTCAGCTGATCGAGGTGCCGCTCCCGCGCTGACCCCGCGGGCGCCCGTGGGTGCCCCTCCCGGTCGTTGAGCGAGGAGCGCAGCGACGAGACGAAACGCGCTGGCGGTTCTCGGTCGTTGAGCGAGGAGCGCAGCGACGAGACGAAACGCGCTGCCTCGGTCCGCGGTGTGGTGGCGGTCCGCTGCGCGATGGCCTCGTCCGTCGCGCGGTCCCCCGCCGTCCTTCGGTCGGCTCCCGCCAGGCCCGATGC
>NZ_JBAOJP010000016.1:19987-113904 GCF_037083505.1 Microbacterium sp. CCNWLW41 | reverse complement strand
CGCCGTCCTTCGGTCGGCTCCCGCCAGGCCCGATGCCGGCGCGTCGGACGAGGCCATCGCTCCGCTCGGCTCCCGGGTGACTCCTTCCCGGTCGTTGAGCGAGGAGCGCAGCGACGAGACGAAACGCGGTCACCCCCTTCTCGGTCGTGGAGCGAGGAGCGCAGCGACGAGACGAAACGCGCTGACCCGGTCCGCGGTGTGGGTGCGGTCCGCTGCGCGATGGCCTCATCCGTCGCGCGGTCCCCCGCCGTCCTTCGGTCGGCTCCCGCCAGGCCCGATGCCAGCGCGTCGGACGAGGCCATCGCTCCGCTCGGCTCCCGGGTGACTCCTTCTTCCGGTCGTTGAGCGAGGAGCGCAGCGACGAGTCGAAACGTGGCGACCCGACCCTGCTTCGTTTCGTCTCGCTTCGCTCGCTCAACGACCGACACCTCTTCCGGTCGTTGAGCGAGGAGCGCAGCGACGAGACGAAACGCGGTGACCGAACCTCGCCGACGGCGCGGTACGGGATCCGTGACGGTGTCGGGCGGGACCGGCATGATGGGTCCATGGCCACGCACGCATCGCGCTGGAGCGCTCCCGCCGCCGAGATCCTCCGAGTGGAGCCGGGTGTCCGACTCGCCGACATCGATCCCGACGCCCATCCGGGCTTCGACGGGGACAAGGCGGCCGGCGCGGCGGAACTGGAGCTGCGCCGTGAGCGCCTCGGCGAGCTGCAGGAGCGGCTCTTCGCCGAGAGCGTCGCGGGCGAGGCCCACGACGCCGTGCTGCTCGTGCTCCAGGCGATGGACTCGGCGGGCAAGGGCGGCATCGTCCGTCACGTCGTCGGCGGCGTGGATCCGCAGGGCGTCGAGCTGGCCGCGTTCAAGGCGCCGACGGCGGAGGAGCGGGCCCACGACTTCCTGTGGCGCATCGAGAAGCGCCTGCCGCGCCACGGGTACATCGGCGTGTTCGACCGCTCGCACTACGAGGACGTGTTGATCGGCCGGGTTCGTCGCCTGGCGGACGCCGCCGAGATCGAACGGCGGTACGGGGCGATCCGGGACTTCGAGGAGCGCGTCGCGGCGACCGGCACCCGCATCGTGAAGGTGATGCTGCACATCGGGGCCGACGAGCAGAAACAGCGCCTCATGGAGCGGCTGGACCGTCCCGACAAGCACTGGAAGTTCAACCCCGGCGACGTGGACGAGCGCATGCTCTGGGACGACTACATGGCCGCGTACGAGACGGTCTTCGCGCGCACCTCGTCGGACGCCGCCCCTTGGCACGTGGTCCCGGCCAACCGCAAGTGGTATGCACGGCTGGCCGTCCAGGAGCTGCTCATCTCCGCGCTCGAGGACATCGACCCGCAGTGGCCCGTGGCGGACTTCGACGTCGCCGCGGAACGCGCTCGCCTCGCCGCGACGTGACCGGGGATCCGGCGATGGACGAGCCCTCGACGGGGCCGGGCGTCGTGGTGCGTCCCGCCGAACGCGACGACGTGGACGCGCTCGTCACGCTCCGCGCCGAGATGTTCCTGGCGATCGGCGCCGCGGGTGCGGAGGATCCGGGGTGGCGTCGGGCGGCGCGGGACTGGTTCCTCGTGTACGTCGACGATCCCGCGGTGTGCATCGCGGTGGTCGAGGAAGAGGGCGCCGTCGTCTCCGTCGCGATCGGCGTGCGGGAGGACGGCATCCCGTCCCCGGGCGGCGACGGCTCCCGCGTCCATCTCTCGAACGTCTCGACTCTTCCCCACGCGCGACATCGCGGACATGCCCGTCGAGCCGTCGCGTCGGTCCTGGAGTGGGCGGACGGCCAGGCGGTCGCGCGCACGGAGCTGTTCGCGACCGAGGAGGGGCGTCCGCTCTACGCGTCGTTCGGGTTCCGGGTGCATCCCTTCCCGTCGATGCGGCGTCCCCGGCCCTGAGGCCCGGCGGACGGCGCCGCGTCAGGCCAGCGCGTCCACGATCGGGCGGAACTTCACGCGGGTCTCCAGCAGTTCGGTCTCCGGATCGCTGCCGGCGACGATCCCGGCGCCGGCGTAGGCGGTGATCGGGATGGTTCCGGGGTGCGCGTCGCTCTCGTCGATCTGCGCGCAGCGCAGCGCGATCGCCCATTCGCCGTCGCCGTCGCCGTCGATCCATCCGATGGGCCCGGCGTAGCGTCCCCGGTCGAACGGCTCGAGGCGGCGGATCGCGTCCATCGCGAGGTCGGTGGGCGTCCCCGCCACGGCGGCGGTCGGGTGCAGCGCCCCGACGAGGTCGAGCGCGGATCCGCCGTCGGACAGCTCGCCCTCCACGTCGGTCGCGAGGTGGAACAGGTTGGGCAGCTTGAGCATGAACGGCTGGTCGCTCGCGGCGAGCGCCCGGGTGTGCGGACGCAGCGACGCGAGCACGCTCTGCACGGCGTACGCGTGCTCGTCGAGATCCTTGGTGCTGGAGGCGAGGTGGGCGGACGCGGCGGTATCGGCGTCCGCGTCGGCTCCGCGGCCGATCGTCCCCGCCAGCACGCGTGCGGTCACGGTGCGCTCGTGCACCGTGACGAGCGTCTCCGGGCTCGCCCCGATCATGCCGTCGACGGCATACGTCCAGGTGTCGGGGTACCCGGTCGCGAGGGCGCGGACGAGGCGGCGCACGTCCGAACCCGCGGGGATCGTGCCGATCAGGTCCCGGGCGAGGACGGCCTTCTGGTAGCGGCCGTCCACGATCTCCGACACCGCTCGGCGGACGGAATCCTGGTAGCCCTGCGGTCCTTGCGCGCCCGGGCCGAGGGTCGCGGACCAGTGCGGTCCGTACTCCTGCGGGGAGGGGGCGTCCGCGGCACCGTCGGCGTCGGGCGCGTCGGCGTCGGTGATGCGCGTGAGCCAGGTGCGTCCGGCATGGCGGCCGATGACCGCCTCCGGGACCAGGATCACGCTGTCGCGCGCGGAGCGCCCGTCGAACACGAGCGCGCCGAACCCGACCAGGCCGGTGCCGGGGATGCGTAGCGGATCGTCGACCCGGGCGCCCTCGGACAGCGTGCGCCACTGCGCCGCGAGCTCCGCGGCGCGTTCGCCGGCGGTCCCGGCCGACACGCGGAGGACGCGCGCGACACCCGCGCCGACGGCGACGATCCCGTCTCCGCGTCGCAGCCAGGCGGTCGGCGTCGTCGGGTCCGCGTACGCCAGAAGATCCTCGATGGGATCGATCTCCCGGGTCGTCACGACCAGACCACTGCTCACCCGTCCAGCCTATTCCGCGGGCGTCGCCCTCGCGGTCGCCGGGCTCGTTGCCGCGCCGCTGCGTCCGGCGGACGACGGGCCGGTCGTAGAGTGGCGAGGTGACCGCTCCCCGCCCCGCCGCCGGCAGCCCGATGATCTTCCAATGGCGCAAGTGGGACGCCTCGCCGCACTGGCGGCACGAGTGCGTGTACCTCGGCGCGGACGAGTGGGGCGACTGGATCGGGCAACCGGTCGGCTGGCGCAGCGCGCGGCCGGGGCGGGACTTCACGGCGCGCGGCCCGAACGTGACGCTGGTGCCGCGTCCCGCACCGGGGGAGAACGGCGCGGATCATGCGGTGACCGTGAACCGCGACCACCCCGAGGGGATGCGCATCTACATCGACCTCGGCTGGGACGTCCGCTGGGGCGGGGCCGACGGCATCGCGGATCCGCTGTTGGCGACGGGGATCGACATGGATCTCGACGTCGTACGCATGGAGGGGCCCCGCGGCACGTGGGTGGACGATCGCGATGAATGGGACGCGCACCGGGTGCGCTACGGATATCCGGCGGAGGTCGTCGCCCGCCTGGAGGCCCGTGCCCTGGATCTGGAGTCGAGGGTGCGCGCGAAGACGCCCCCGTTCGACGACGCGGTGCCCGACGCCTGGCTGGACCGGCTCGTCGCCCTCGGTCTCGACCGCCGCTGACGCTCCAGGTCGTCTCCCCGGTCCCGATCCCTGTATCCCGGTCCCGATCCGCACACCTTGTCCCGATCTGCACACCTTGTCCCGATCCGCACACCTTGTCCCGATCTGCACACCTTGTGACGGGACGGATGTGCAGATCGTGCCCGGGTGCGCGGATCGGGCACCGCGGCTGCACCTCGGGACAGGGACCGGACCGGCAGCAGGTGCGGATCGGGAGCGCGGGGCTCGGTCGGATCGCGGACACCTGGCAGGGTGGAAGCATGCGCCCCACCTACGGAATCCGCGTCGGTCTCGCGGTCGCCGCCGCGACGGCGGCGCTCCTCCTCTCCGGATGCATCGGCTCCGAAGCGCCTTCGGAGCCGCCCGCGTCGTCCGCGGCCACGGCGTCGCCGACCCCGGACACGGCCCGCTTCGCGCTCGCGGAGTTGCAGACCATCCGCGTCCCGGAGCTCTGCGGCCACCCGGCGGGCGTGCTCGTCGACGGCCGGCTGCCGGGGATCCCCGAGGCACAGGGTCGGGTGATGCTCGCGCCCGGGCTCGCCGAGGACGTCGCCGCCGGTGCCGAGGAGAGCGAGGGAGCGGTGATCGGCGAGGACGCGGCGGGCGAGCCGTTCCTCGCCGCGACGCTGTACTGCGATCAGGGAGGGGTGTCCTGGCCGAACGTGGTCGTCGTCTGGGATGCGGACCGTGCTCCCGTCGCCACGTTCCACGCGGAGGAGCTGACGGGCGGCGACCGCGAGCAGATCTGGTCGCTCACCCCCGCCGATGCGGGGTTCCACGCGCGGTGGACCGCACCGGCGGCGGAGGACGCGGCCTGCTGCCACCAGCTGTCGGCGGAGGCCGACGTCGCGGTGGATGTCGCCGCCGGGACCACCGCCCCCGGCGAGCCGGTCGTGCACCGCGGCGAGGAGCAGGTCCGCGCCGTGGCGGAGGCCGCGCTCGCGGGAGAGCCGGTCCCGGACGGGATCCAGATCGCCGCCGGCCTGGTCGACGGTCTCGTCGGCATCCGCGACAAGGGGTGGACCTACGATCTCGATGGCATCGCGTGCCAGGACTCGTCCGATATGCAGCGGAGCCTGGTCTGCGGGATCCCGGTCGCGAAGGACGGTGAGGAGCTCGCCTTCGTGGTGTACCCCGCTCGGGGAGCCGGGTGGAACGTGTACGACATCCCCTCGTTCGAGCTCGAGCTGTACTGACCCAGGCAAGCCCCCTCTCGCCCCGATCTGCACACCTTGTCCCGATCTGCACGGGCTGTGACGGAATGGGTGTGCGGATCGTGATCGGGTGTGCAGATCGGACCCGGATCCGAGAGCGCCGACGGGCCGGCCGGGCGTCAGGGCAGGTGACGGAGCCTAGGATCGAGGGATGACCCCGGACGAGGCCAATCGCGCCGATCTGCACAAGGATCCCGCCCGCGTGAGCGGGATGTTCGACCAGGTCGCGGCCGGTTACGACCGCACCAACGTGGTGATGACGTTCGGCAACGACGCGCTGTGGCGCGCGGCGACGACGCGGGCGGTCGCACCGAAGCGCGGCGAGCGCATTCTGGATCTGGGCGCAGGGACCGCCTCGTCCTCCGCCTCGCTGGCAGGCAGCGGCGCCGAGGTGGTGGCGGCCGACTTCTCGCCCGGCATGCTGGCCGAAGCGCGTCGGCGGCACGGACACCGCTCGAACCTCCGCTTCGTGCAGGCGGATGCGACGGCTCTGCCGTTCGAGGACGACGAGTTCGACGCAGTCACGATGTCGTACGCGCTGCGCAACGTGCAGGATCCCAAGAAGGCGATCGCCGAGCTGTTCCGGGTCACCAAGCCCGGGGGGCGCATGGTCATCAACGAGTTCTCGACGCCGCCGAACCCCCTCTTCCGCGGCCTCTACCGCTTCTACAACTCCCAGGTGCTGCCGCGGGTCGCGCGGGTGGCCGGGACCAACGCGGACGCCTACGACTACCTGAACGAGTCGATCGCGGACTGGCCCGATCAGCGCACCTTGGCATCGTGGATCCGCGAGGCGGGCTGGACGGGCGTCGAGTACCGCAACCTGTCGTTCGGCATCGTCGCGCTCCACCGCGCCCGCAAGCCCGCGTAATCCGCCGCCCCCGCATCGAGTGGTCAGTTTCTGTGGGTTCGCGGGCCGTGAACCCACAGAAAGTGACCACTCGAAGATCGGCAGGCGGGCGGACGCGGCGCATCCGGCGCGCGGGTAGGCTGGACGGGTGACTTCGAGCCCTACCGCCTCGGGTTCGCGCCTCGCGAGCCGTCTGGGGTTCAGCGACCGCGTGTTCGTCGGCCCCGCCGCGCGCCGCCTCGCCCGGGAGATCGAGGCCGGACTCGACCTCGTCGAGACAGGGCTCGCGGAGGACCTACGCGTCGCCGACCCCATCGCGGATGCCACGAGCCGCTACCTGTACGAGGCGGGCGGCAAGCGGGTGCGTCCCGTGCTCACCCTGCTCACCGCCCAGCTGGGGGACGGGAACGTCCCGGCGGTCGTGGACATCGCCAAGGCGCTGGAGATGACGCACCTCGGATCCCTCTACCACGACGACGTCATGGACGGAGCGGATCGCCGTCGCGGCGTCCCGGCCGCCCACGCGGTGTGGGGCAACAGCATCGCCATCCTCACCGGCGACCTCCTCTTCTCCCGCGCCAGCCAGCTCATGTCGAACTACGGCGACCGGGCGATCCGGCTGCAGGCGGACACCTTCGAGCGCCTCGTCCTCGGGCAGATGCACGAGACCGTCGGGCCGCAGCCGGAGGACGACCCCATCGCGTTCTACCTCCAGGTGCTCGCCGACAAGACCGGTTCCCTCATCGCCGCGGCCACGCAGGCGGGCGCCATCTTCTCCGGCGCGCCGGCCGAGTACGAGGAGCCGCTGCGCGTCTACGGCGAGAAGGTCGGCGTCGCGTTCCAGCTCCTGGACGACGTGATCGACCTCTCCTCGAAGCCCGAGGACACCGGCAAGGTGCCGGGGACCGATCTGCGCGCCGGAGTCCCGACGATGCCGTCGCTGCTGCTGACGACCGAGGACGACGAGGCCTCGGCCGCGCTCGCCGCCGAGATCGACGCCGGCGTGGCACGGATCGCGGAGGGCGAGGACGCGGCGATCCTGGACGAGCCTCTCGCGCGCCTACGTGACCACGCCGTCACCGCCAAGACGCTGGAGCTGGCGCGCACGTGGACGCGCGACGCCATCGCCGCGCTCGACCCGCTGCCGAAGGGGCCGGTGCGCGACGCGCTCACCCGCTTCGCGCAGTCGCTGGCCGACCGCAGCAGCTGACGAAAGGAACCCATGACCAAGCTCAGGCTTGCCATCGTCGGTGCCGGACCCGCGGGCATCTACGCGGCCGACATCCTGCTCAAGGCGGAGCGTCGCTTCGACGTCTCGATCGACCTGTTCGAGCAGCTGCCCGCCCCGTACGGCCTGGTCCGCTACGGCGTGGCGCCCGACCACCCGCGCATCAAGGGGATCATCACGGCGCTGCGCGACGTGCTGGACCGGGGCGACATCCGGCTGTTCGGCAACGTGCGCTTCGGCGAGGACATCACTCTCGAAGACCTCAAGCGGCACTACAACGCGGTGATCTTCGCCACCGGTGCCGTGCGCGACACGTCCCTGGACATCCCCGGCATCGACGCGGTCGGCTCCTACGGCGCCGCGGACTACGTGAGCTGGTTCGACGGGCATCCGGACGTGCCGCGCGAGTGGCCGCTGGACGCCGCCTCGGTCGCCGTGATCGGCAACGGTAACGTCGCGCTGGACGTGTCCCGCATGCTCGCCAAGCACGCCGAGGACCTCCTCGTGACCGAGGTGCCGGACAACGTCTACCAGGGGCTGAAGGCGAGTGCCGTCACCGACGTCCACGTCTTCGGCCGCCGCGGCCCCGCGCAGGTGAAGTTCACACCGCTGGAGCTGCGGGAGCTGGGCGAGCTGCGCGACGTCGACATGGTCGTGTACGACGAGGACTTCGACTACGACGAGGCCTCGCGCGATGCGATCGCCAGCAACAAGCAGGTCATGGTGATCGACCGGGTGCTGCAGTCGTGGCGCAAGCGCGACTCCGTGAACAACGCCGGGGGCACGGCGTCCCGGCGCCTGCACCTGCACTTCTGGGCGCGACCGGTCGAGGTCCGCACCGACGACGAGGGGCGCGTGCGTGCGTTCGTGTACGAGCGCACGCGTCCGGACGGCCAGGGCGGCGCGGTAGGGACGGGCGAGTTCCGCGAGGTGCCGGTGCAGGCCCTGTACCGCGCGATCGGGTACTTCGGCTCGCCGCTTCCCGGCGTTCCCTTCGACAAGAAGCACGGCGTCATCCCGAACCGCGAGGGCCAGGTCCTCGCGAAGGACTCGAACGAGCGGGTGCCGGGCATCTACGCCACCGGCTGGATCAAGCGGGGACCGGTCGGGCTGATCGGGCACACGAAGTCGGACGCGATGGAGACCGTGCGGCACCTCATCAACGACCAGGGGTCGTGGTGGCAGCCGGAGGACCCGTCGGAGGAGGCCATCCCGGCGCTGCTCGCCGAGCGCGGCGTCCGCTGGACGGACCTCGATGGCTGGCACCGGCTCGACGAGCACGAGATCGGGCTGGGCGCGCCGCAGGAGCGGGCCCGTGTCAAGGTCGTCCCGCGCGACGAGATGGTCCGCGTCTCCCGCGGCGAGTGACCCGCCTCCCGGGCTGCGCGCGTATCCGCGCCTGATTCTGCACCTGATTCTGCGCGCGCGGGATCAGGTGAACGCGCCGGATCAGGCGAGCAGGCCCGCCGTACGCCTGATCCGGCGTGAACGCCTGAGCTCGCGTTCTGCGCAGGAGAACCAGGCATCGCATCCTGCGCCTGATTCTGCGCGCGCCGGATCAGGCGAACGCGCCGGATCAGGCGAGCAGGCCCGCCGTACGCCTGATGCGGCGTGAACGCCTGATGCTCGGGTGGGCCCGTGCGGGACCGGGCGGGCGAGACGAGGACGGCGCGGCTAGGGCTTCGCGACGACCTCGACGGTGAAGGCGACGGACTCGCCGGAAGCCGCGTTCTCCAGCGTCACCGCGGTCGTGCCGACGCGCAGCGCCTCGAGCCCGGGGTTGAACTGGGCGGACCCGTCGTCCTTGCCGGGGATGAAGGAGACGACCGTCGGATCGGCGATCTCGGCGGACCACTCCGTGAACGCGGTGTCGTCGCCGGTGAGGTCGATGGAGTTGCCCTCGGCGACCTCCACGGTCGTCCCGTCGATCTCCCCGAGGTCCACGATCACCGGGGGCAGGGTCTGGCCGCTGGGCGAGCCGCAGGCCGCGAGCCCGAGCAGGGCCGCGGAGGCCACGACGGCCACGGCGGCGCGGGCGAGGAGCGGGCGGATCGACATGGGCGGCCTCCGGGGTCGGGGGATGCGGTCGTCCCCAGCGTAGGGCGGGGACGCGCCGCGAGGCTAGCATGGAGAGGATGAGCACCAGGGGCGTACGCACCGCACGCGGGACCACCGCGGCGTCGGTCGCGACCTTCGTGGCGCTGCTCTCGCACGTCGCCGGCGGCGGAGCGATGCCCGGATGGATCGGGATCGTGCTGCCGTGGGTGTTCTCCGTGCTCGTGTGCGTGCCGCTGGCGGGCAAGCGCCTGTCGGTCGTCCGCCTCGGGATCGCGGTGTCCCTGAGCCAGGCGCTGTTCCATGTGCTGTTCGTGCTGGGCACCGGCTCTGCGACGGCTCTGGTCGGCACGGGCCACCACGGCACCGTGCTGCTCGCCGGCGGGGGAGCGGGCGCCGACCCGGTCGCCTCCGCGCTCGTCGGGGACGCGCCGATGTGGGCCGCCCACGTCGCCGCCGCCGCTCTGACGATCCTCGCCCTGCATCGCGGGGAGCGGATCCTCAAGCGGCTCGGGGGGATCGCGGCGGATGCCGCCGCCTGGTTCTCCCGCAGCATCCGCGTCCTGACAGCGGTCCGGGGCATCGAGACCCCGCGCGAGCAGCGGGTGGCGATGTCCGCGGCGCCGCCGGCCCGGCGTCCGATCCTCTTGACCGCGGTCGTCCGTCGCGGTCCTCCTGTCGCGTTCGTGTGAATCGCCGCCCGCATCCGCGGGCCGATCGGCGCGCCTCGGGCGGCTGCCGATCCTCTGCGCGAGTCCGTCGGACGACGCCTCGTGCCGCACACATCCGCGATCGCCGGCCTTCCGGCGCGCATCCGGACCCTCGGGTCCTGCAGGAGAGATCATGAACGTCATCCATCCGTCCCCTTCCGCCCGCGCGGCGCGGCCCGCCCGACGCCGGTCCGCGGTGCGCACCGCGCTGGTCGGCGTCGCCGTCGCCCTGGCCGCCGTGCTCGGCACCGCCCTGCCGGCCGCCGCCCATGACGAGCTCGTCGACTCCACCCCGGCGCTCACCGACGACGGCTCCCCGGCCGTTCTCGAGACCGCGCCGGCGGAGATCGTGCTCACCTACTCGGCCGACGTCCTCCAGGGCACCGCCGTGGTCGCCGTGATCGACGAGAACGGCGACGATCATGTCGCGGGACCGGCGACCATCGTGGGCAACATCGTCACCGCGCCCGTCGCGGACGACCTCGCGGCGGGATCCTACGAGGCGCGCTGGGCGGTGACCTCGTCGGACGGGCACCCGATCTCCGGGATCATCCCGTTCTCCGTCGCGAACGGAGCGGCGGTCTCGCCGGAGCCCAGCGCCAGCGCCGCGCCCTCCGACCAGGCGACGCCGTCCGCGACGGCGGCCCCGAAGGACACCGCGACCCCGAAGGACACCGCGCCTCCGGCGTCGGGCAGCGATGCCGGCGAGGCCGGGCCGCTGCTGGGCATCGTCATCGGTGTCGTCGTGGTGGGCGCGATCATCGTGATCCTGGTCACCGTCCTGATGCGGCGCCGTTCGGCTCCGGGCAAGGGATCCTCCTCCGACACGGACGCCTGAGCGGCGACCGACCCTCACCGTCGCCCCGGCACCGTGCCGGGAGCGACCGATCGACCGTGGACGCCGTGCGTCCGGTCGCAGACTCGGCGCGCCCACGCCCGGTCTCCTCGACGACCTCGAAAGAAGACATCATGACCCGTTCCCTGTTCTCCGCCTCCTCGATCGCTCCGGTCTCGCGTCGTCGCGCCGGACGCCTGGCCGTCCTCGCCGCGGCGGCCACGCTCGCCCTCGCGGGCTGCGCGCCGGCTGCCGCGCCGGAGACCCCGGCCGCCTCCTCCGCCGCGACCGCGAGCGCCGAGGACGTCTCCGTCGTCGACGCCTGGGTGAAGGCCGCCGACGAGGGCATGTCCGCGGCCTTCGGCGAAATCCGCAACGCCGGCACCGCGGACGCGACCCTGGTCTCGGTCACCACGCCGGTGTCGTCCATGGTCGAGCTGCACGAGACCGCCGCCGACGCGTCCGGCCAGATGGTCATGCGCGAGAAGGAGGGCGGCTTCACGATCCCCGCGGGCGGAACGCACCTGCTCGAGCCCGGCGGCGACCACATCATGCTCATGGAGCTGTCGGCTCCGCTGCGCCCGGGCGAGGAGGTGGAGCTGGAGCTGACGTTCGACGACGGCTCCTCGCTCACGGTCTCGGCCCCGGTGAAGGACTACGCCGGCGCGAACGAGAGCTACGAGGGCGGCGAGCACGGCGGCCACGGCGGGAACAGCGCGCGATGAGCTCGCGGCCCGCGGAGGACGCGGGCCGCGCCCGGTCGACCCGGCGGCAGTTCCTCCTCGGAGGGGCTGCCGCCGGCGTCGGCGCGGTCGCGGCGCTCGGCGTCGAACGCCTCGTCGTCCCCCATCCCGGACCGGTCGAGCCGGAGTCGGCACCGGTGCACGGCGGAGACACCGTCCCCTTCCACGGCGAGCATCAGGCCGGGATCGCCACCCCGGCGCAGGCGCACGCGGTGTTCCTCGGTCTGGATCTGCGGGAGAGCGTCGACCGGGAGGGGCTGCGCGGTCTCATGCGCACGCTCAGCGACGACGCGGCCCGGCTCACGGCCGGCCGCGGCGCGCTGGCGGACACCGAGCCCGAACTGGCGGCGTCCCCGGCCCGGCTGACGATCACGTTCGGCTTCGGTCCCGGCTTCGTCGCCCGGGCCGGGGGAGAGGCCCCGTCGTGGCTTCGCCCGCTGCCCGCGTTCGGCGTGGACCGGCTCCGCCCCGAGCTCGGAGACGGAGACCTGCTCCTGCAGATCGCCGCGGACGATCCGCTCACCGTGGCGCACGCGGCGCGGATGCTCCTCAAGGACGCCCGCCGCTTCGCACGGGTCCGGTGGCGGCAGCAGGGGTTCCGCCGGGCGCACGGCACGGAAGCCCCCGGCACGACCATGCGCAACCTCTTCGGGCAGGTCGACGGCACGTCCAACCCCCGGCCGGGCACCGCGGACTTCGAGTGCGTGGTGTGGATCCGGGACGGCTGGCTGGCCGGCGGCACCGGCGCGGTGATCCGCCGGATCCGTCTCGACCTGGAGGGATGGGACCGGATCGACCGGGCCGGCCGCGAGCAGTCCGTGGGCCGGCGCCTGTCGGACGGCGTGCCGCTGACCGGGAATCGCGAGCATGACGAACCGGACTTCGAGGCGCTGACTCCGGTGGGGTTCCCGGTCATCCCGGCGTTCTCCCACGTCCGGCGGGCGCGCAGCGACGACCCGCGGGAGCGGATCTTCCGGCGCGCCTACAACGACGACGCGAACCCCGAGGGGGAGGAGGTGTCGGAGTCGGCGCTGGTGTTCGTCTCGTTCCAGGCGGACGTGGACGCGCAGTTCGTGCCGTTGCAGCGCCGTCTGGACGAGCTGGACCTGCTCAACACGTGGACGACGCCGATCGGATCCGCGGTGTTCGCGATCCCGCCGGGCTGCGCCGAGGGCGGCTGGATCGGGGAGACGCTGCTGTCGTGAGCGACGCCCCGGTCGTCGTGCGGGCCGGGGCGTTTCGTCTCGCTGCGCTCGCTCAACGACCGGGGGCTTCGGCCGTTGAGCGAGGAGCGCAGCGACGAGTCGAAGCGTGGTGACCCGGTTTCGCGGGGGAGGGTGGGCGTTTCGTCTCGCTGCGCTCGCTCAACGACCGGGGGTTTCGGTCGTCGAGCGAGGAGCGCAGCGACGAGTCGAAACGTGGTGACCTGGTGTCGCCGGGTGGGCGTTTCGTCTCGCTGCGCTCGCTCGACGACCGGGGCGGTCGCCGGCGGTAGCCTGGCCGGGTGACGCAGTGGGTGACCGACGTCCTCGGGGACGAGTTCCAGCAGCGCACGCTGCCGCTCGGCGAGGACGAGGAGGGCCCCGTCGTGGCGACGCTCGTGCGCGCGCTCCCCGAGCACAGCATCCGGCAGCGGCTCTTCGGCGACCGCCGCCCCCTTGCGGACACGGACGTGCTGTACGTCCACGGCTGGTCCGACTACTTCTTCCAGAAGCGGCTTGCCCGGTTCTGGACCGCGCGCGGCGCGCGCTTCTTCGCGCTGGACCTGCGCAAGTATGGCCGCAGCCTCCGCGACGGCCAGACCCCCGGCTACATCGCCGACCTCTCCGCCTACGACGCCGACATCGCCGCCGCCCTCGCCGCGCGGGACGAGGAGGAGCCCGCGCACCCGCGACGACTCGTGCTCCTGGGACATTCCACCGGCGGCTTGATCCTCAGCCTCTGGGCCGCGCGGAACCCCGGACGAGCGGACGGCGTGATCCTGAACAGTCCCTGGCTGGAGTTCCAGCTTCCGCGGTTCACGCGCGAGACGATCGCGCCGCTCGTGGGCTGGCAGGCGCGCTACCGCCCGTTCGAGCGGGCGCCGCAGGTGGATCTCGGCTTCTACACCCGGGCGCAGCACGAGGTCGCGGACCCCGCGGACCCGGTCGACGTGAATCTGCAGTGGCGCCCGGAGCAGACCATGGCCGTGCACGCCGGATGGCTCAACGCGATCCTCGCCGGGCACGCGACGATCGCGGCCGGGATCGACATCCCGGTCCCGGTGTGCGTGCTGCTGTCGAAGCGCTCGGCCGTGCCCACGGCGTGGTCGGACGAGCTGACCCGCGCCGACAGCGTGCTCGGCGTGGACGACGTGGCCCGCGCCGCGCTCAAGCTGGGGCCGTCCGTGACGATCGAGCGGATCGACGGTGCGCTCCACGACGTCTTCCTCTCGCGTCACGAGGCGCGGGAGGAGGCCTATGCGCGGCTCGACCGCTGGTCGCGCGGCTGGGCGGTCGCCTCGCGGACCGGATGACGCGATCGGGCTCCGTCAGTCCACGAGGTGGACGGTGCGGGCCTGCCGCTCCGCCCCGTCCGCGTCCCCGATGCGGATGGCTTCCGCGTAGCGCCGGTAGCCGTCCGCGACCTGTGCACGCCCGTCGTCGCCCAGGGACCACCCGCGCAGGTTGCGCGTCAGGACCATCCCGGTCTCCGACAGGAGCATCGTGTGCAGCGGGTTGCCGCAGTGGTCGGCGAGATACCCGAACAGCGCCCAGCGCGCCGCGACGACGTCCGACCGCTCGACGAGCGCGTCGGCGACGCTCTCGGCGAGGGCCGCAGCCGACGCGCGCTGCGCATCGCTCATCCGGAGCACGGCCATCCGCGTCAGCACGCCGGCCTGGTACCCGGCGAACTCGAGCGACTGCGCCACGGTCTGGTCGTCCACCTCGGTGACCCGGGTGAAGCGGCTCGGCCGCATCTCCACGAGCCCGAGCCGTTCCAGCCGCTGCAGCGCCTCACGCACCGGCATGCGCGACACGCTGTACTGCGCGGCGAGATCCGCGTCGCGGATCCTCTGGCCGGGCTCCAGGGTGCCGTCGATGATGGTCTCTCCGATGCGTTGGAACAGCTCCTCCGCGAGCAGCTGCTTCTCCACCCCGACGGAGATCGGCGTCATCGCGGTCTTCGGTTCTGCGATTTCCATGGATACTGAACCCCCAGACGCACGTGTCCCCACGATCACGTGCTCAGGCGCACAATCACATCACGGATATCCCGCAGATCCAAACGATCGTCTATCCGGTCGGCGCGTCGGCGGCTCCGGATGCACCCGTCGGCGCGCCGTCCCGCTCCGGGTGCATCCCGGCCTACCTCGTCGCGTCCCCGCCTCATCCCGTCTCAGCCGGGTCACCCGCCGTCGAAACCCTCTCTCCACGCCGAGACCCCCTCCTACGAGCGCACGTGGGAGGGGGTCTCGGCGACGAAAGGGGGTCTCGGCGTGAGGGTGAGAGTGCGACACGTGCGGAACGTCCGACGGGGCAGGGGCCTGACGGAGGAGGGGTGCGACGGGGGCCGATCCATCCGTCCGCCGTGTTCCCCACCACGGCGACGATCTGATCGTCGGCGGAGGGGGTCGGCCCCGTCGCACGGTGTCACACGGGAGGGCGTGACCTTCCCAGTCTTGGCGATCCGGCCCTGTATATCAGTATCGAAGCTTGGCGCTCGCCGTCGTCCGGTCGGCGTCGCCGGTCACCGGTAGTTGATGAACTGCAGGTCGATGTCGAGGTCGGCGCCCTTGAGCAGTGCGATCACGGCCTGGAGGTCGTCGCGGCTCTTGGACTGCACGCGCAGCTCGTCACCCTGGATCTGCGACTTGACGGACTTCGGGCCCTCGTCGCGGATGATCTTGCCGATCTTCTTCGCGTTCTCCGAGGAGATGCCGTCCTTGAGCGACGAGACGATGCGGTACTCCTTGCCGCTGGCGACGGGGTCGCCGGAGTCGAGGCTCTTCAGCGAGATGCCGCGCTTGATGAGCTTCGACTGGAACACGTCGAGCACGGCCTTGGCGCGCTCCTCGGCGTTCGCAGTGATGACGATCTGCTCGCCGCTCCAGGCGATCGAGGCGCCCGTGTTCTTGAAGTCGTAGCGCTGCTCGATCTCTTTACGGGCCTGGTTCAGCGCGTTGTCGGCCTCCTGGTGATCCACCTTGGAAACGATGTCGAACGAAGAGTCAGCCATGCCGTCAGTGTATCGAGCCGCTCCGATCGGGTCACCCGGGCGCCCGGACGCCGGGTGCGGTCGTCGCCGGGCCGGCGACGCCATCGCCGAGCATCTGGAAACGCTTTCACGTCATTCTCGGCGTCGTCTCCGTTGCAATCCGGGCGGTGCGAGGTCATACTGTAAACGCTTGCAATCAGGCGATGGGGCCGACCGAACCGGTCCGGGCTCCTCACACACAGCAGAGAGGCACACCGATGAAGGTGAACACCAAGAGCGCTCTGGGGCTCGGCGCCCTCCTCGTGGCCGGAGCCGTCGCCCTGACCGGCTGCGGCGGGAACGCGGAGTCCGGTTCCGGCGGGGACGACGGATCCGACGGCGCCGGCGCCGCAGGAACGCTCACGATCTGGGTCGACGCGAACCGCGCCACGGCGCTCAAGGACGTCGCCGCGGCTTTCGAGGAGGACAAGGGCGTCGCCGTCAAGCTCGTCACCAAGGACTTCAGCAAGATCCAGGAGGAGTTCGCCGCGCAGGTCCCGACCGGGAAGGGGCCGGACATCACTGTCGGCGCCCACGACTGGCTCGGCGGCTTCGTCCAGAACGGCCTGGTCGCCCCCGTGGACCTCGGCGACAAGGCCGCGGAGTTCCAGCCCGTCGCCGTGTCCGCGTTCACGGACGACGGCAAGGTCTACGGCCTGCCGTACGCGATCGAGAACATCGCGCTGATGCGCAACGCGGACCTGGTGCCCGAGGCGCCCACGAGCTTCGACGACATGATCGCCAAGGGCACCGCGGCGGGCGTGCAGTACCCGTTCGTGGTCGGCCTCGACCCGGCCAACGCCGACCCGTACCACCTGTACCCGTTCCAGACCTCGTTCGGGAACTCCGTGTTCGCGCAGAACGCGGACGGCAGCTACGACGGCTCGAAGCTGACGGTCGGCGACGAGACCGGCGTCGCCTTCGCGACCTGGCTCGGCGAGCAGGGCAAGGCCGGCACGATCAACCTGAACCTCACCCAGGACCTGTCGAAGGAGGCCTTCAACTCCGGCAAGTCCCCGTTCATCCTCACCGGTCCCTGGAACGTCGCCGACGCGCAGGCCAAGGGCATCAACATCGCCGTGGACCCGATCCCCTCCGCGGGCGGACAGCCCGCCCGCCCCTTCGTCGGCGTCCAGGGCTTCTACGTCAACGCGAAGTCCGAGAACACGCTGATCGCCAACGAGTTCCTCACGAACTACCTGGCCACCGAGGACGTGCAGACCGCCCTGTTCGAGGCCGGTGACCGCGCCCCCGCGCTGACCAGCGCGTTCGAGAAGGCCTCGGCCGACCCGATCGTCGCGGGCTTCGGCGCCGTCGGCAAGGACGGCGTCCCGATGCCGTCGATCCCCGAGATGGGCGCCGTCTGGGAGTTCTGGGGCGTGACCGAGGCCGCCGTCATCAAGGGCGAGGACCCCGCGGCGACCTGGGCCAAGATGACCGCCGACATCCAGGCGAAGCTCGGCTGACCGGCGCGGGGGGGGGGGGGGGGGGGGGGGGGGGGGGGCGGGGGCCCCCCCCCCCCCCCCCCCCCCCCCCCCCCCCCCTCGACGGGAGGAGGAGGACGGGCGGGGGCTGCCGGTGCTCGTGTGGATCCACGGCGGCGGCTACTTCGCCGGCTCCCCGGCGAGCCCCTGGTACGACGGGCGGGCGTTCAACCGCGACGGCGTCGTCACGGTGACGATCTCCTATCGGCTCGGCTTCGACGGCTTCGGGTGGATCGAGGACGCCCCGTCCAACCGCGGCGTGCGGGACTGGCTCCTCGCCCTCGAATGGGTGCAGGAGAACATCGCGGCGTTCGGCGGCGATCCGGCTCGGGTCACCATCGCCGGCCAGTCCGCCGGTGGGGGCGCGGTGCTCACCCTGCTCGGGATGGAGTGCGCGCAGCATCTGTTCGCCGGCGCGTACGCGATCTCCGGGGCGCTCGCGGACGTGAGCGCCGAGCGGTCCGAGACGTTCGGGCGGGCGCTCGCCGCGCAGGCGGGCGTCGCGCCGACGCGGGCCGGATGGTCGTCGTTGAGCGAGGAGCGGATCCTCGCCCTGCAGAAGGCCGCGACCGAGCTCGGCCCCGACGCCCTGGGCACGATCGTGGAGGAGGGGCTTCCGCTGGGCCCGACCGTCGACGGAGACCTGCTCCTCCGGCCCACCCCGGAATCCTTGCGCGCCGGCATCGGCGCCGACAAGCCCCTCGTCCTCGGCGCCACGGACGACGAGTTCACGATGGCGATGGCCGACGCCCCGGCCGCCCTGCGGTGGATCCCGAAGAGCGTGCTGCTCGGACGTCTCGGCGTCCCGAAGGCCGCGCAGAAGGCCTACCTCGCGGCCAATGCCGACGTGGCGGCGAAGGGGGCCGCGCGGCTGGCCGGGCGGGTGCTGACCGACCGGATGTTCCGGACGGCGGTCGTGCGGACCGCCGCCGACCGCGGCTCCGCGCCCACCTGGGTCTACCGGTTCTCCTGGCCGTCGGGGCACTTCGGATTCGCGGAGCACTGCCTCGACGTGCCGTTCTTCTTCGACGCCCTGGACGGCCCGGCGATGGAGCCGCTCGCCGGCCCGAACCCGCCGCAGGAGCTCGCGGACGAGGTTCACGCCGCCGCCGTGGCGTTCCTCGTCGCCGAGGATCCCGGGTGGCCGCGCCACGACCCCGGGCAGCGGATCGCGCGCGTGTTCGACACGCCCTCGCGGGACGAGCCGGACGCCTACGCCTCGGTGCGGCCGCTGCTGGGCTGATCCCGCGCGTTCTGGGCGTGCGTGTCCTGCGCGTGGGGGCCGGGGGCGCCGCCCGCGGACGACGCGCCGTCGACGGATCCGCCCGACGGATCCAGGAGCGTGAAGAACGCGTCCACGAGCGCGGCCATGTCCGTGTCCGGCTCGACGAGCCACTGCATCTGGGCGCCGTCGGACACGGCCTGGAGGAGGCGCGCGAGGACCTCCGGGTCGAGATGGGTCGGCGCCCGCCCGGCGGCCTGGGCCCGGGCGACCGTGTCCGCCCAGGAGGCGCGCACGGCTCGTCCGCGCTCGGCGAAGAATGCGCGGGAAGGATGGGCGGGATCGGCGGCGTCGGCGGAGAGCCGCGTGAACAGCTCCACGAGCCCGGGCACCTGCGCGTTGTGGCGCACGAGGTCGAGGTAGGCGGCGCGCAGCTCGTCGAGCTCGCCCCGCAGCGCGCCGACGCGCTCGGCGGCGTCGAGCGCGTCCCGGGCCCGGAGGATCTCGACGAAGAGGTCGTCCTTGCTGTCGAAGTAGTGCAGGAGTCCCGCCTGGCTCAGCCCGACCTCGTCGGCGAGCTCCTTCACCGAGGCGCCGTGGTACCCCTCGCGCGCGACCACGGCGAGGGCGGCGCGCAGGATCTCCTCCCGCTTCGCGATCCCCTTCGCGTACGCACCTCGCCGAGCCATCCCCCGAGACTATCGGCCGGGGCGCGCCACCGGAATGAAAACCGAGCGATGCTTGCTTTTTGGGGTGCGGACTGGTTGGGTGGAGCCACCCGTTCACGAAGGAGTCGACATGTCCGAAGCCACCCGCGATCGTCTCGGCGAGCTCACCACCGAGGAGAAGGCCTCGCTGACCAGCGGCGCCGACTTCTGGACCCTGAAGCCCATCGAGCGGATCGGCGTCCCGTCGATCATGGTCACCGACGGCCCGCACGGGCTGCGCAAGCAGGCCGCGGACAACGACCACCTGGGGCTCAACGACAGCGTGCCCGCCACCTGCTTCCCGCCCGCGGTCGGCCTCGGCTCCAGCTTCGACCCCGAGCTGGCCGAGCGCGTCGGCGTCGCCCTCGGAGTCGAGTCCGCGATCGAGGACGTCGCCGTCATCCTCGGCCCCGGGATCAACATCAAGCGCTCGCCGCTGTGCGGGCGCAACTTCGAGTACGTGTCCGAGGACCCGCTGGTCGCCGGGGTCATCGGCGCAGGGCTGGTCACAGGCATCCAATCGCAGGGGGTCGGCTCCTCGCTCAAGCACTTCGCGGCGAACAACCAGGAGAACGACCGGATGCGCTCGTCGAGCGACGTGGATCCGCGCCCCCTCCGCGAGATCTACCTGCGCGGCTTCGAGCGCGTCGTCAAGGACGCCCAGCCGTGGACGGTGATGTGCTCGTACAACCGGATCAACGGCGTCTACGCCTCCGAGGACCCGTGGCTGCTGACCGAGGTGCTGCGGGACGAGTGGGGGTTCGAGGGCCTGGTCGTCTCCGACTGGGGCGCGGTGAACGACCGCGTGGCCGCGCTCGCGGCGGGCCTGGACCTGGAGATGCCGTTCAGCGACGGCACCACCGACCGCCAGGTGGCCGCGGCCGTCGAGGCCGGCGACATCGACGCCGCCGTGCTCGACACCGCGGCGGGCCGGATCCTCGACCTCGTGGACAAGGCGCTGGCGCGCCCCGCCGTGGCCGGGCCCCTCGACGTCGACGCCCACCACGCGCTGGCGCGTGAGGTGGCGGGACGCTCCATCGTGCTCCTGAAGAACGACGCCGTCGACGGCGCGCCGCTCCTCCCGCTCGCCCCCGAGGCCTCGATCGCCCTCATCGGGGAGTTCGCGCGCACACCGCGATACCAGGGCGGCGGGTCCTCGCACATCAACCCGACCCGCATCGACACGGCGCTCGACGCGCTCACCGAGGCGGCCGGCGACCGGGTCGCCTTCGCTCCCGGGTTCGCCTTCGACCCGCGCACCGACGCCGCCGAGCAGGACCGGCTCCGCGAGGAGGCCGTCGCCCTCGCCGGATCCCGCGACGTCGCCGTCGTGTTCCTCGGCCTCACGGATCCCGAGGAGTCCGAGGGGTTCGACCGCGAGCACATCGACCTCGCCCCGCACCAGCTCGCCCTCCTGGATGCGGTGGTCGCCGCGAACCCGCGCACCGTCGTCGTGCTGTCCAACGGCTCGGTGGTCGCCCTGCCCTTCGCCGACCGCGTCCCCGCGATCGTCGAGGCCTGGCTCCTCGGCCAGGCCGGCGGCTCCGCCACCGCCGACGTGCTGCTCGGCGACGTCAACCCGTCAGGCCGGCTCGCCGAGACGATCCCGCACCGCCTGGAGGACACCCCGGCCTTCGGGAGCTTCCCGGGATCCTTCGGTCATGTCCGCTACGGCGAGGGGATCTTCGTGGGCTACCGCTGGTACGACGCGCGCCGGATGGACGTGGCCTTCCCCTTCGGCCACGGGCTGTCGTACACGACCTTCTCGTACGGCGATGCGGCGGCCCGCGTCGACGCGTCCGGAGACGTGGTCGTGACCGTCCCCGTGACGAACACGGGCGCCCGCGACGGCCGCGAGGTCGTGCAGGTGTACGCGGCTCCGGAGTCGTCGGTCGTCGAGCGGGCGCCCCGCGAGCTCAAGGCGTTCGCTTCGGTCGCCGTGGCGGCGGGAGAGACGCGCGAGGTCGAGCTCCGCATCCGGCGCGAGGACCTGGCGTACTGGGACGTGCGCGTGGACCGCTTCGTCGTGGAAGGCGGGACGTACCGGATCGACGTGGCCGCGTCCAGCCGTGACATCCGCTCCACGGTCGCCGTCGAGATCGACGGCGACGAGGTGCGTCTGCCGCTCACCGGGGAGTCGTCGCTCGCGGAGGTGCTCGCGCATCCGGTCGTCGGGCCGATCGTGCAGGAGCGGCTCGCCGCGCTGCGGGAGAGCGCCGGCGGGGCCATGGACGCCGATGTCATGGGCGACGACACGATCGAGAAGATGATGCAGTCCTTCCCGATCGGGCGTCTGGCCGGATTCCCGGGGATGGGCGTGGACCGCGAGCAGGTCGCGCAGCTCCTCGCCCTCGGGAACGCCCCGCAGCAGTAGCCGCGTTTCGTCCCGCGGGGCGGACCCGCGTTGTTTCGCGTTTCGTCTCGCTGCGCTCGCTCAACGACCGGTGCCTCTCTCGGTCGTTGAGCGAGGAGCGCAGCGACGAGTCGAAACGCGGTGCTCCCCAGGTCAGCGCGTTTCGTCTCGCTGCGCTCGCTCAACGACCGGTAGTGCCTCTCTCGGTCGTTGAGCGAGGAGCGCAGCGACGAGTCGAAACGCGGTGACCGGCGTCGTCAGCGGGTGTAGCCGTCGGCGACGGAAAGGGCGTCGTCGATCGCGGCGAGCCCGCGGACCAGCTCCTCCTCGGAGATCACCAGCGGCGGCGCGATGTGGGTGCGGTGGAAGTGCACGAACGGCCAGACCCCGCCCTTCTTCGCCGCGGCGGCGAACGCGCCCATCGGCGCAGCATCCGCGCCGGAGGCGTTGAACGGCACGAGCGGCTCCCGGGTCTCGCGATCCCGGACCAGTTCCACAGCCCAGAACAGTCCCCGCCCCCGGACCTCGCCCACGCTCGGGTGACGCTCCGCCCACGAGCGCAGGGTCGGCTCCACGACCCGGCTGCCCAGGTCCCGCACGCGCTCGAGGATGCCGTCGCGCTCGAACACCTCGAACGTGGCGACACCGGGGGCGCAGGCGAGAGGGTGCCCGGAGTAGGTCAGCCCGCCGGGGAACGGCGTGCGCGCGAAGTGTTCCGCGATGCGCTCGGAGATGACGACGCCGCCGAGCGGCACATACCCCGAGTTCACGCCCTTGGCGAAGGTGATGAGGTCGGGCTTCGCGCCGAAGGCGTCGATGCCGAACCACTCGCCGAGGCGTCCGAATCCGACCATCACCTCGTCGGCGATGTAGACGATGCCGTGCCGGTCGCACAGCTCGCGCACGCCGTCGAGGTACCCCGGCGGCGGGATCAGCACGCCGTTCGTGCCCACCACGGTCTCGATGATGATCGCGGCGATCGTGCCCGGCCCTTCGAGCAGGATCGTCTGCTCGAGGTGGTCCAGCGCGCGCTGCGACTCCTCCTCCACGGTCGTCGAGTGGAAGGCGGAGCGGTACAGGTAGGGCCCGAAGAAGCGCACGGTGCCGTTGTCGCCGCCGTCATTGGCCCAGCGTCGCGGGTCGCCGGTGAGCGAGATCGCGGTGGCCGTCGAGCCGTGGTAGCTGCGGTACATCGACAGCACCTTGCGGCGGCCGGTGACCTGGCGCGCCATGCGCACCGCGTACTCGTTCGCCTCGGCACCGCCGTTGGTGAAGAACACCTTCTCCATGCCCTCCGGTGCGACGCCGGCGATGAGGCGGGCGAGCTCGCCCCGCACGTCGTTCGCCATCGAGGGCTGGATGGTCGCCAGGCGCCCGGCCTGCCGCTGCACCGCGGCGACGAGGTCCGGGTGCTGATGGCCGAGGTTGAGGTTCACCAGCTGGCTGGAGAAGTCGAGGTAGGCGTTGCCCTCGTAGTCCCAGAACGTCGCGCCGTCACCCGCCGCGACGGGGAGCGGATCGATGAGCGCCTGCGCGCTCCACGAGTGGAAGACGTGCGCACGGTCGTCGGCGCGCACCTGTGCGTCGGCGGCGGCGTCCGGCAGGGGGTGCGAGGCGCCGTGGCGGTCGGAGTAGTCGGTCATCGTCCGGATCCTCAGTGGTTGCTCGGGAAGCCGAGGTCGACCTGTGCGGGGGTGTGGTCGGGCCAGCGCGTGGTGACGACCTTCGAGCGGGTGTAGAAGTGGATCGACTCCGGACCGTAGATGTGCGAATCGCCGAACAGGGAGCTCTTCCAGCCGCCGAACGAGAACGCGCCGGTCGGGACCGGGATCGGCACGTTGACGCCGACCATGCCGACCTCGATGTCGAACTCGAACTGGCGGGCGGTGCCGCCGTCACGCGTGAAGATCGCGGTGCCGTTGCCGAACGGGTGGTCGTTGATGAGCTCCACCGCCTCGGCATAGGTCTCCACGCGGACGACCGAGAGCACCGGGCCGAAGATCTCGTCCTCGTACAGCGTCATCCCGGGCGTGACGTTGTCGATCAGGCTGATGCCGGTGAAGAAGCCGTTCTCCGGGAGGGGCCGCCCCGCGGCGATGCGCCGGCCGTCCGCCTGCGCCGTGCCGTCGATGAGCACCGTCGCGCCTTCGGCCTCGGCGCCGGTCACGTAGGACTCCACGCGGTCGCGGTGCTCGCGGGTGATGAGCGGACCCATCTCGCTCGCCGGATCCGTGCCGTCGCCGATGCGCAGATCGCGCACCTTGTCGGTGATCGCGGCGATGAGCGGCTCGGCCACGTCGCCGACCGCGACCAGGACCGAGACGGCCATGCAGCGCTCGCCGGCGGAGCCGTAGGCGGCCGAGACGGCGGCGGCAGCGGCGGCGTCGATGTCCGCGTCCGGCATGACGACCATGTGGTTCTTCGCCCCGCCGAGCGCCTGGACGCGCTTGCCGCTGGCGGAGGCGCGCTCGTAGATCGATCGGGCGATCGGGGTCGAGCCCACGAAGCTGACCGCCTTGACGACGGGGGAGTCGAGGAGGGCGTCGACGGCGACCTTGTCGCCGTTCACGACGTTCAGGACGCCGTCGGGAAGCCCGGCCTCCTGGAAGGCCTGGGCCAGCCAGATCGCGGCGGAGGGGTCCTTCTCGCTCGGCTTGAGCACCACGGTGTTCCCGCAGGCGATGGCCGAGGCGACCATCCACAGCGGCACCATCACCGGGAAGTTGAACGGCGTGATCGCCGCGACGACGCCGACCGGCTGCTTGACGGAGTGCACGTCCACCCCGCGCGCGACCTGCTCGGCGCGCTCGCCCTTGAGCAGGTGCACGAGCCCGGCCGCGAACTCGACGTTCTCGATCCCGCGGGAGACCTCGCCGGCGGCGTCCGAGAGCACCTTGCCGTGCTCGCTCGTGACGATCGCCGCGAGCTCCGGCGTGCGCTCCGCCAGGATCTGCCGGAGCCGGAAGAAGACATCGGCGCGCTTGATGAGGCTGGTGGCGCGCCAGCCCGGGAGCGCGGCGGCGGCCGCGGCGATCGCCTGATCGACCTCTGCGGAGGACGCGAACGCGACCTCCCGATGCGCTTCGCCGGTCGCCGGGTTGTAGACCGGGCCGGTGCGCGCCGTCTCGCCGGCCGGCGTCTCGGGGCCGGTCAGGGCGCCGTCGATGAAGTGGCGGATCAGGGTCACGGGTTCTCCTCGAAGAAGGGTCTCGGGGCTATCGCCGGACGATCTGCCCGGCTGCGTTCGTGCGCTTGTGTGCCCATGCTGACAGGGACCAGGATGGGGGAGTGCCCGCAGATCGTCCTGACTTCGACGACATTCGGACAGAACGTCCGGAGGTCGGTCCCGTCCTGCCGCGTGCCGTGGGCGCCCCCGTCGGGGCGCGGGCTGTCGGGGTGCCCGTCGGGGCGTGGGCTGTCGGGGCGCCCGTCGGTCCTTGTTCCGTTCGGCATCCGGGCCCTGCGTCGATCCGCGCAGCCGTCGCCCCGTCCCACGCGCGACGCAGGATGCGCGTCGGTGGATCGGATGCACGCGCGCGAGCGCGCCGGAGCGGGTTCTGCGCTGCGCGCCCGATACGGCGCCGTCACCGGCGGGGGACGGCCGCACCGTGTTGACCGTCGCGGAGGCGCTGACGGTCCCCTCCCTCCGGGACGCACACCCGGAGGTGCTTGCGGGTGACCTCGACGTCCCGGTCCGCTGGGTCCACGTCTCCGACAGCGACCGCGTCGCGGCCCTGCTGGACGGCGGGGAGCTGCTGCTGACCACGGGCGCCGGCTGGGCCGGGACGGACGCGGCCCTCGCCGGGCTCGTCCACGCGCTGGCCGACGCGGATCTCGCGGGGATCGTGCTCGAGCTCGGCACGCGATTCGCCGTCGCCCCGCCCGCGCTCGTCGCAGCCTGTCGCGAGCGGGACCTCGCGTTGGTGGCCCTGGAGCGCGAGGTCAAGTTCGTCGCCGTGACCGAGGACGTGCACCGCCGGATCATCGCCGGGCAGGTCGAGGCGCTGGAAGAGCGGCAGCGCCTGCACGACCTCTTCACCGGGCTGAGCCTTCGCGGGGCCGCTGTGGAGGTCGTGGTCCGCGAGACCGCGAGGGCGCTGCGGGCGCCGGTGGTGCTGGAGGATCTCGCGCACGAGGTCGTCGTCGCCGACGCGTTCGACCTTCCCGATGCCGAGGCGCTCGCCGGGTGGACCGAGCGGTCGCGGCGTCGGGACGCGGCGTGGACGCGCGTGCCCGTCGCCGCGCGGGGGACGCACTGGGGCGAGCTCGTCGCCCTTCCCGGCCCTCCGCATCCGGCCGGCCGGGCGACGGTGCTGGAACAGGCGGCGACGACCCTCGCCCTGTCCCGGCTCTCCGATCCGTCCGACGCCTGGGCGCGGCTGCGCGGCGACCTGCTGCTGGGCGCCCTGCTGGCGGAGCGGTTCGTCGTCACCGCCGACATCGAGACCCGGCTCGCGGCGTCCGGCTTCCCCGTGGCGGGGCGGTCTCTGTTCGCGGTGGTCCAGGGGCCGGGGGCGGTGTCGTCCGCGGGCGCCGCGTCCGGTGCGGGAGCGGTGGCGAGCGCTGGATCCGTCGCAGGCGCGGGCGCCGCGTCGGTTCCGGGAGGCGCTGCAAGCGCCGCCTTCCTTCCGGGGGGCGACGCGGACGTCGCGTTCGTTCCGGGGGTTGACGCCACCGCGTCCGAGCGCACGAGCGTTCCGGGCGCCGCGGAGGCGTGGGCGCCCGGCGCCCTCGCGACCCGGTTCGGTCCGTCGGCGTCGACTCTGAGCGGCCAGGTCGGATCCGAACGTGTCCTCCTCGTCTCCGCCCCGCGGGGCCAGGGCCTGTCGGATCGGATGCTGGCGGGACTCGGGTCCGTCGCGGTAAGCGAGCCGGCGTCGTCCGTCGACGAGCTGCGCACGGCGCTGTCGCTCGTGCGGAGACTGGCGCGGCGTGCGGCCCCGGGAGAGGTGCTCCGCGCCGGGGACCGTCCGCTCGCACGTCTCGCCGCCGAGCTCGGCGGCGACGACCGGCTGCGCGCGCACAGCGCACGGATGCTCGGTCCGCTGATCCGGCATGACGAGGCGAGCGGCGGGGATCTGCTGCGCGTCCTCGCCGCCGTGGTCGCCCATCCCGCGAATCGGACGGCGGCGGCCGCGGCGTCGCATCTGTCCCGGTCGGTGTTCTATCAGCGCCTCGCACTGATCGGCGACCTCCTCGGCGCGGATCTCGACGACGGTGAGACCCTCGCCGCCCTCCACCTCGCCCTCCTCGCCCACGGCGCCTGACGCCCCTCCATCCCCTGCGCGCCGCGCACCGGCTTGCCTCGGCGGTGCTCGCGCGCTCACGCGGATGCCACCCACTCTCGCGGATCTCGCTCACTCGGGCGGTCCTCGCGTGCTGGGGCGGTTGTCGTGCGGGAGCGGGTCCGCGTGGGCGGGGTTTCTCCTCCGCTGTGTTGTCGCACGCTGCGGCGGAGTTCGGGCACTGCGACGGGGTTCGCGGGCTCAGGCGGTGTTCTCGCGTTGTGGCGGTGTTCGCGTGTTCGGGCGGTGGGTGGGGTGCGGTGCGTCCGCGGGGGCGAGGGATCTCCGCCGGAGTGGTGCCGCGCTCGAGTGGTGCCGCGCGGCGAGCGATGCCGCGCGCGGCGAGCGATGCAGGGTGGTGCTGCGGGCGGTGCAGCGCCGGGCGGATCAGGTGATGTAGATCTTGCGGAGGGTCTCGGTCACGGTCCACACCGTCCGCTGGCCCTCGCCCAGGCGGACCACGGAGCCCGGGCCCACCTCGAGATCGGGCAGCTCCGGGTCCTCGAAAGCGATCCGCGCGCGGCCCGAGAGCACGACGAAGACCTCGTCGGCCTCGACGTCGGTCGCGGTGCCGGGCGTCATCTCCCACACGCCGATCCGCACGCCGCCGAGCGTCGAGAGCTCGGAGGCGGCAGCGGTAGGCGTGCCGTCGATCACCTCGTCGGCGGGAAGCGCGGCGTGCTCGAGCGGCAGCGTCGTCGCGTCCGCGGCCGTGCCCGGTGCCAGTTCCGTCATGAGTCGAACCCCATTCCCAGTGCGTCCAGCGTCTTCAACAGCGGCCCCCGTCGCCCCTCGCGATGATCCGCGCGGTCCATCGCGGCGCGGACGAGGTTGATCCCGATCGCGGCGGCGGGCTCCGGCGGGAACGGGATCGGCTTCTCCCGCACCATCCGCAGCTCCGTCCGCTCGGTCACCTCGCCCGAGAGCAGGTCCAGCATCACATCGGCCGCGAACCGCGCCGCTCCGACGCCCAGACCGGTGAATCCGGTCGCGTAGGCCACCCGATCGCGGCGGGCGGTGCCGAAGAACGCGCAGAACCGGCTGCACGAGTCGATGGCCCCGGCCCAGCGATGCGTGAACCGCAGGCCCTCGAGCTGCGGGAACGTCGTGAAGAAGTGCGCGGCGAGGCGACGATGGCTCTCCATCCGGTCCTCGTACTCCGGGCGCACCTTGCCGCCGAAGTGGTAGATCGCGTCGTAGCCGCCGAACAGGATCCGGTCGTCCGCCGTGAGCCGGTAGTAGTGGAACTGGTTGGCGCTGTCGGCGAGGCCCTGGCGGTTCTCCCAGCCGATCGAGGCGAGCTGCGCGTTCGACAGGGGTTCGGTCATCAGGACGTAGTCGTAGACCGGCACGGTCATCAGCCGGTTGCGTCGGAGCAGCGAGGGGAACACGTTGGTCCCGAGCGCCACGGCGTCCGCCTGCACGCTCCCGTGCTCGGTGACGAGCGTCAGGGGACCGGATCCGTCCCCCTCGACCCCGCGGACCAGCGTGCGCTCGTGGATCTCGACCCCGAGCTGCGTCGCGACGCGGGCGAGCTCCAGGCCCAGTTTCGCCGGGTGCACGAGGGCGCAGCCGTCCCGATCCCACGCCCCGGCGAGGTACGTGTCCGAGTGCACTTCGGCCCGGACGGCGTCCTCGTCGAGGAAGCCGTCCTCCTCCCGCAGCCCATCGACCTGGTGCGGCTCGACGGCGACGACGAGCTGGCCGGTCCGCTCGAAGTCGGCGCGGATGCCGTAGCGCTCCACGGTCGCGGCGATCGCATCGAGGTTCTCCCGGCCTAGCTCCTCCAGGCGGTCGATCTCCTCGGGCCAGCGGCTGAGGCCGTTCTCGTGGCCGTGGGTCAGGCTGGACTCGCAGAAGCCGCCGTTGCGTCCCGAGGCGGCCCAGGCGACGCGCGAGGCCTCCAGGAGGACGACGCGGCGCTCCGGGTTCCGTTCCTTCGCGCGGATCGCGGTCCACAGCCCCGTGTATCCTCCGCCGACGATCGCGAGGGCCGCCCGGACGGCGCCGCGCAGCGGAGGATGCTCGGTGCGTTCGACGTCGTCGAGCCAGAAGACCCCGAAGGCGGTGTCCTGGAGAGACGCGTCGACCACGGCGTCCGCCGGACGACGGCGCTCGAAGACGGTGGTTCCCATGGTGCTCCCCGCGGCCCGCCTCAGCGGGTGCCCCAGTTGTAGAGGTCCTTGTGCAGCCCGGCGTAGAGGAAGGACTCCGTGGAGGAGACCCCCTCGATCGCGCGGACCCGCGTGGCGATGAGGTCCAGCAGGTCCTCATCGCTCTCGCAGATCGCCTCGGCCAGGATGTCGAAGGACCCGAGCGTCACCACGACGTAGGCGATCTCGGGGATCGCGGCGATCGCCTCGGCGACCACGCGCGGGTCGCCGCTCACCCGCACGCCCAGCATGGCCATGCTGGAGAATCCGAGCTGACGGGGATCCGTGACGGCTACGATCTGCATGACACCGGCCTCGACGAGCCGTTGCACGCGCTGGCGGGCGGCGGCCTCGCTGAGACCGACCGCCCGGCCGATCTCCGCGTAGGGACGACGGCCGTCCTCCTGGAGCAGTTCGATGATCCGCTTCGAGATGTCGTCCAGCACTGGAGTCCGTGGCTTGTCGTCCATGCCCCGATCCTGACACTAGCCGTGTCGGATTGCAACTGAATCCGTTGTCGTCTTGGTGAAAACAGCTGGATTCCGTTGAATCATCGGGCTGCGGGGTGCGTGTGGATCTCCTAGGCTGGGCCCATGTCGACCCGTCTGCTGCAGAACGTCATCGCCGGCCGCTCCGTCCCCGCCCACGGGGCGGGTCGGATGGAGCTCATCGACCCGGCCACCGAGGAGGTCTACGGGCAGACGCCGGTCTCCGACCAGGCCGATGTCGACGCCGCGTACGCCGCGGCCGCGGACGCCTTCTCGATCTGGCGCGACACGACGCCCGCCGACCGGCAGCTCGCCCTGTTCCGCATCGCGGACGCCATGGCGGCGCGTGCCGAGGAGTTCGCCGACCTCGAGTCCCAGGACACCGGCAAGCCTCGCGCGACGCTGGTGGCGGACGAGATCGACCAGTCCGTCGATCAGCTCCGATTCTTCGCCGGGGCTGCGCGGAGCCTGGAGGGGCGCGCCGCGGGAGAGTACCTCGCCGGGCACACGTCCTACGTGCGCCGTGAGCCCGTCGGCGTGATCGGGCAGGTCACGCCCTGGAACTACCCCCTCAACATGGCCGTGTGGAAGATCGCCCCGGCGCTCGCGGCGGGCAACACGGTCGTGCTGAAGCCCGCCGAGACCACGCCGCTGTCGACGCTGCTGCTGGCGGAGATCGTCGCGGAGCACACGCCGGCCGGGACGCTGAACGTCGTGCTCGGCGACCGGGCGACCGGCGCCGCGCTCCTCGCCCACCCCACGCCGCAGATGGTGGCGATCACCGGATCCGTGCGGGCGGGGATGGCGGTGGCGGAGTCCGCCGCCGCGGACCTCAAGCGCGTGCACCTGGAGCTCGGCGGCAAGGCTCCGGCGATCGTGTTCCCGGACGCGGCACTGGACAAGACGGCGGCGGGGATCGTGTCCGCGGCGTTCTTCAACGCCGGGCAGGACTGCACCGCGGCGACCCGTGTGCTCGTGCACGCATCGATCCATGACGAGTTCGTGCGGGCCCTCGTCGCTCGCACGGCATCGCATGCCCGGACCGGCGGGCCGCACGAGGAGGGCGTGTTCTTCGGGCCGCTCAACAGCGCGGCGCAGCTCGCGCAGGTGCAGGGCGTGGTGGACCGGCTCCCCGCCCACGCCCGGATCGAGACCGGCGGGCACCGCCAGGGCGAGCGGGGGTACTTCTTCGCACCGACGATCGTCTCCGGGCTGCGCCAGGACGACGAGGCCGTGCAGAGCGAGATCTTCGGGCCGGTGCTCACCGTCCAGCCGTTCGAGACCGAGGAGGAGGCCCTGGCCCTCGCGAACGGGGTGCCGTTCGCGCTGGCCGCCTCGGTGTGGACGCGCGATCACGCGCGGTCGCTGCGCTTCTCGCGCGATCTGGACTTCGGCTGCGTGTGGATCAACACCCACATCCCGTTCGTCTCCGACATGCCGCACGGGGGCTTCAAGCACTCGGGGTACGGGAAGGACCTCTCGCAGTACGGCTTCGACGACTACACCCGCATCAAGCACGTGATGAGCGCCCTCGACTGAGCCGCGCCCTCGGGCCTCGGGGGTCCGGGATCAGGCGAGCGCGATCACCCGGCGGCGCTCGTGCAGGACCAGTCCCGGGCGCTCGTCGACCTTCGTGCCGCCGTCCTCGATCCAGCCGTGCCGTTCGTAGAAGTTCGCCGCGCGGTCGTTGCCGGCGAGCACCCAGAGGTACGCGCGCCGGCGGCCGTCGGCGCGGAACGCCTCCTCGACCGCGGTGATCAGTGCGTGGCCGACGCCGCGGGACCAGTGATCGGGATCGGCGTAGATGCCCCAGAGCTCGCCCGTCCCCGAAGGCGCCTCCTCGCGGGGATCCCCGTAGGAGGCCCATCCCGCGATCCGTCCGTCGTCGTCCGCGACGATCGTGCGCGCGCGCGGCTCGGCGGACTCCGACGCGGGCGCCGGAGTCTCGTCGGCGGAGGTGGGCAGGATCCGCCGCCAGCCCTCCTCGCGTTGCGAGATGGAGAGCCCGTCCAGCACCTCCTGCGGCATCAGGCCCCGGTACGCGGTCTGCCAGGAGCGCACGTGCACGGCGGCGATGCCGGGGGCGTCGGAGGCCAAGGCGGGACGGATCAGCATCCCGCCATGCTACGAGCCCGCGCGACCTACGGCCTCACCGCGTCCCGATCCGCGCCCCTCACCGCGTCCCGATCTGCACACTCCGTCCCGATCTGCACACGGATGTCGCCGATTCGTGTGCAGATCGGGACCGGGTGTGCAGATCGGGACCGAGGACCGGGGGCCGTGGACAGGGGCGGGCGGGGCGGTAGGGGCGGGTCAGCCGGCGCTGCGCCGCGCCTCCCAGCCGGAACGGACCATCTCGTCGACCGAGTGCCGCATCCGCCAGTCCAGGTCCCGCGCGGCGAGCTCGCCCGTCGCGACGATCCGATCCGGGTCGCCCGGGCGGCGCGGGGCGATCTCGGGGACGAAGTCGATCCCGGTCACCCGGGCCATCGCCTCCATGATCTGGCGCACGGACAGCCCGTCGCCGGAGCCGAGGTTGTAGGCCGCCTCGATCGGCTCCCCGGCCTCGAGACGCTGCGCGGCGGCGACGTGCGCGAGCGCGATGTCGCCGACGTGCACGTAGTCGCGCACGTTGGTGCCGTCGGGGGTGTCGTAGTCGTCCCCGTTGATCCGGGGGGTGTTGCCGGCGAGCAGCGCCTCGAACACGATCGGGAAGAGGTTGTGCGGGCTGACGTCGTAGACGGTCGGATCCGCGGACCCCACGACGTTGAAGTACCGCAGGGACGTGTGCCGCAGGGGACGGTCCGTGCTCGCAGTGGCCACGGCCTGGTCGCGCAGCAGCCACTCGCCGATGAGCTTGGACTCGCCGTACGGGCTCGCGGGACGCTTCTCGGTCTCCTCGACCACGAGCGGGACGTCGGGCGTCCCGAACACGGCGGCGCTGGAGGAGAACACCATGTTGGTCACGCCCGCGGCCTCCATCGCCTCCAGGATCACGCGCGTGCCCTCGACGTTCTGGCTGTACGTGTGGAGCGGACGCTGGACGGAGACGCCCGCGTACTTGAACCCGGCGACGTGGATGACCCCGGTGACCCCGTGCTCGCGGAGCGTGCGCTCGACGAGGTCGCGGTCGAGGATGCTGCCCTCGACGAACGCCACGTCCCCGGGGACGAACGACGCCTGGCCGCTGGAGAGGTCGTCGAGGACCACGGGCGTCATACCCGCCCCCGCCAGGGCGCGCACGACGTGCGCTCCGATGTAGCCGGCACCGCCGGTGACAAGCCAGGACATGGATCTCCTTCCGTCGCGCGGATCGCGCGTGGCCATTCTCCCCCACCCGCCTGACCGCCCGTGACGCGCGGCCGGTTCAGGCGTCGCGGCGAGGACCCGCCGCCGGCGCCACCGGGAACAGGTGCGGCGCGGCGAAGCCGGCGTCGCGGAAGGCCCGACGGATCGCGGACGAGACGTCGTCGATCCGCTCCGCGTCCACGACGGCGATCGCCGCCCCGCCGAAGCCGCCGCCGGTCATCCGCGCTCCGACGGCGCCGGCCTCCCGGGCGGTCTCCACGGCGGTGTCCAGCTCCGGCACGGAGATCTCGAAGTCGTCGCGCATGGAGGCGTGCGACGCCAGGAGCAGCTCCCCGATCGCGCGCGGGTCGCCTCCGGGCGTCGTGCGGTCGAGGAGGGCGACGGTGTCGAGCACGCGCTGGTTCTCCGTGACGATGTGGCGGACCCGCCGGAAGGTCACGTCGTCCATCGCGGCGGCGGCGCGGTCCAGGTCTGTGACGGAGACGTCGCGCAGGGCGCGGACGCCGAGGATCCCGGCGCCGCGCTCGCAGGAGGCCCGGCGCTCGCGGTATCCGCCCGTGGAGTGCGCGTGCGTCACCCGGGTGTCGACCACGAGCACCGCCAGGCCCTCTGCGGTGAATCCGAGCGGGACCGAACGCGTCTCCAGCGTGCGGCAGTCGAGGAACGTGGCCGCGTCGGCGACGCCGAGCATGGAGGCCATCTGGTCCATGATCCCCGTCGGGGCGCCGACCGCCTCGTTCTCGGCCCGGCGGCCTGCGCGAGCGAGGGCGACGGGATCCAGTCCGCCCTCCCACAGCGCGTCGACGGCCGATCCGGCCGCACCCTCGATCGCGGCGGAGGAGGACAGTCCCGCCCCGAGCGGCACGTCGGACGCGAACACGAGATCGAGGCCCGGCGTCGTGGCGTCGCCGCCGGCCTCCCGGATCGCCCAGGCGACGCCGAGCGGGTACGCCGCCCACTCCGGGACGGAGGGGGAGCGGCCGGCCGGGGTGGGGAAGAGGTGATCCAGGTCCGCCACGGCCACCTCGACGGGCTCGTCGGCGAGCGTCGAGGCGACGCGGATCCTGCCGTCGTCGCGCCGGCGGGCCGCGGCGTACGTGCGCTGCGGGATCGCGAAGGGCAGGACGAACCCCTCGTTGTAGTCGGTGTGCTCGCCGATGAGGTTCACCCGCCCGGGCGCGGACCAGACGCCGGAGGGGTCGCCGCCGGTGACAGCACGGAACAGCGCACGGGCGTCGTCGAACGCCGAGGAGGGGGCGGGATCCGACGCGGTCATGCGGTGTCCTTTACGGGGTCGTCCCCGACCCGGGCGATGGCGTCGCGCAGGGTCGCGGCGGCCGTCTCGGGCGGGATGTCGGCGATCCAGGCGCCCATCGCCGCCTCGGAGCCGGCGAGGTACTTGAGGCGGTCGACGGCGCGGCGCGGCGAGGTCAGCTCCAGGCGGAGCCGGATCGCGTCGCGGCCGTGCGCGCCCGGGGCACCGGCGACCGGCGCCTGGTGCCACGCGGCGATGTACGGGGTCGGACGGGTCGCGGGAGCCTCGGCGCTCCCCGCGGGGCCGGACGCCGGGCCGCCCGGATACCCGTACAGGGCGTCGACACCGCGGAGGAGGCGCAGGTAGAGCGGGGCGAGCTCGTCCTTCTCGGCCTCCGACAGACCGGCGAGGTCGTGCACGTGACGGTGCGGGAGGAGGTGGACCTCGACGGGCCATCGGGCGGCGAACGGCACGAACGCGGTCCAGTGCGTGCCCGCGATCACGATCCGCCCGCCCTCGCGCTCGGACTCCAGGAGGTCGGCGAACAGGTCGGGGCCGTGCGCGGAGATCCGATCCAGAAGCCGCCGGGTGCGCGGCGTAACCGTGGGATAGGCGTAGATCTGGCCGTGCGGATGCGGGAGGGTGACGCCGATCTCCTTCCCGCGGTTCTCGAACGGGAAGACCTGGGCCACGCCGGGGAGGGCGGACAGCGCCCTCGTGCGATCCGCCCAGGCCTCGATCACGGTGCGGGCGCGGCTGGGCGTGAGGGTGCCGAACGACCCCTCGTGCTCGGGCGAGAAGCACACGACCTCGCACCGGCCGTAGGAGGGGCGCGCGTGGCCGAATCCGGAGGGATCGGGATCGAACGGCGGCGCTTCGGGGCCCGGGAGCGCCGGGCCGAAGGACGGCGACCGGTTCTCGAAGACCGCGACGTCGTACCATGCGGGGACCTCGGACGGGTTGCCGGGTGCCTGCGGGGCGAGGGGGTCGAGCTCCTTCGGCGGGAGGAACGCGCGGTTCTGCCGCGCGGCGGCGACGGAGATCCAGTCCCCGGTCAGCACGTCGTACCGCATGGTCGCCGTCTCCGGCCGCGGATCCAGGGTGCGCGCGTCCACGGCGCGCTCCGGCCCGAGCGTCGTGTCGGCGTCGTCGTAGTAGAACAGCTCCCGGCCATCGGCCAGCCGGGCTGCGCGCCGCACCACGCCGGCGCCGAGCTCGATGACCGCGGTCGTCGCGGGTCCGTCCGGGGAGCCGTCGCCGGACGAGGGATCCATGTTCACGTCAACACGGTAGCCGGGAGGGCGTGATAACGTCAACACTCCAGGGCGTCGGACGGCGGGCGACAGGAGCGGACATGGCGCAGCGGCGGGTCTCCATGGCGGCGGTGGCCGCGCGCGCCGGCGTCTCCGGTCAGACGGTGTCCCGGGTCGTGAACGGCAGCCCGCGGGTGGATCCGGGGACGCGGGAGCGGGTCGAGCGGGCCATGGCCGAGCTCGGCTACCGCCCGCACCGCGCCGCCCGAGCCCTGCGGACGGGACGATCCCAGACCCTGGGCGTCGTCGCGCAGACGCTCGCCACGGTCGGCAACTCCCGCATGCTCCAGGCCGTGGCGGAGGCGGCGGCCGATCGCGGCTACGCCCTCACTGTCGTCACGCTCGGCGCGGACGGAGACATCGCCGCTGCCTTCGACCGGCTCGACGAGCAGGGGGCGGACGGAGCGGTCGTGCTGAACGAGGCCGCGCTCCTCGCTCGCGATGCGGATCCCGGACGCCTCGCCCTCGTCGTGGTGGACTCGCCGCCGGACGACCGATTCGGCGTGATCGGCACCGACCACGAGGCGGGGGCGAGGGAGGCGACCCGGCACCTCCTCGACCGCGGGCACCGCACCGTGCACCACATCGCCGGTCCCGAGGCGTCGTTCGCGGCCCAGGCGCGGGAGCGGGGATGGCGTGCTGCGCTGGCCGAGGCGGGGGTCGCCGCGCCCCCGGCCGTGCGCGGCGACTGGAGCGCACGATCCGGGCGGGAGGCGGCGGAGCGTCTTGCCGCCGCGGAGCTCACGGCCGTCTTCGCGGCCAACGACCAGATGGCGCTCGGCGCGCTGCGCGGGTTCGCGGAGTCCGGCCGCCGGGTGCCGGACGACGTCGCGGTCGTCGGATTCGACGACATCGCGGATGCCGCGGAGTTCCGCCCGCCGCTGACCACGGTGCGCCAGGACTTCGACGCCCTCGGCGAGGAGGCGGTCCGGATGCTCGTCGCCCGGATCGAGGGCTCCGCGCCCGTTCTCCCCGCGTCTGCCGATCCCCCCGCTTCCCATCTCTCTGCTGCCGACCCCTCCGCGCCGGTTCCGTCAGAGCCCGTCCCCGCGCTCCTCCTCCCCCCGACGCTCGTCGTCCGCGCGAGTTCCTGACCCCGTCCTCCACGCCTCGGCCTCCTGCCCCCGGCCTCCCTCTGCCACGACTTCCTCCACGCGAAACCCCCTCTGCCCGCCCAAACCCCCCTCAGATCCGCTTCTGAGAGGGGGTTTCGATGGGCAGAGGGGGTTTCGGCGAGGGTGGCGAGGGAACGAGGGACGTCAGAACGAGGGACGTCAGGCCGTGATGGACAGCTCCTCGACGCGGACCGGATGGGCGAGGGGCTCGCCCGCCGCGAGGCGACGAAGCTCCGCCAGCGCGCTGTCGGCGAGGCCCCGCAGCTCGGTGCCGAGCGAGCCCGCGATGTGCGGCGTGAGCAGGACGTTCTCGTGAGCGTAGAACGGGTGGTCCGGATCCAGCACCCACGGCGTCGTGACGTCCAGGATCGCGTAAAGGTCGCCGCGCAGGACCCGGCGGGTGAGCGCGTCCTGATCGATGAGCTCGCCCCGGGCCGTGTTGATCAGCGTGGCGCCCGGCCGGAGCATCGCGATCCGGCGCTCGTCGAGCATGTGCCGTGTCTCGGGAAGGGACGGGGCGTGGATCGAGACGACGTCGCTCGTGGCGACGAGCTCGTCCAGATCGACGGCGCGCACCCCGAGCGCCTCCGCATCCGCCTCGGCGAGGAAGGGATCGTGCACCACGACGTCGTACCCGTGCGGGCGCAGCAGCGCGATGACGTGGCGCCCGATCCGCGAGGCGCCGACGATGCCGACCCGCTTGTCCACGTTCCCCAGACCCGGGAACTCCGCCTGCGCGTCGAGCTCCGTGCGCGTCCGCGCGTACCGTCGGGCGATCGGCAGGACGCGCTTGCCGGCCAGCAGCACCATCGCCAGCGTGAACTGGGCGACGGGGAAGGCGTTCGTCGCCGCGGCGGAGCTGACGAGGATCCCCCGGTGCCACACCTCGTCGGTCAGGTGGTGCTTGACGGAGCCCGCCGCGTGGAGCACGGCGGACAGCCTCGGCGCCGCATCCAACGCCTCGGCGTCGAGCAGCGGGCTGCCCCACCCGGTCAGGAGGACCTCGGCGCGGGCGAGGAGGCCGCGGGCGGCGGGGGACGCGAACTCCTCCACCCGCCCCAGCACGTCCCCGACGGCGGCGAAGGCCGAGCGGCGGGCGTCGTCGAACACGCGGTCGTGGAAGTCCTCCGGCATGGCGAAGAGGATCGCGGGACGGCTCACTTCACGCTCCCCGCGGCCAGGCCCGCGCGCCAGAAGCGCTGCAGGAGGATGAACGCCACGATCAGCGGGATCACGGACAGGAAAGATCCGGTGATGACCATCGGCGTGAACTCCGGCTGCGGCAGCGTGTAGCCCTGCCAGATCGACATGCCGACGCTGACGGGGAACAGCTCTCGGTTCTGGAGCATCACCAGCGGGAGCATGAAGTTGTTCCAGATCCCCACGAACTGGAACAGCGCGATGGTGACGAACCCGGGGGTGAGCATGGGCAGGCCGATGCTGACGAAGGAGCGGACCGGGCCCGCGCCGTCCACCCGGGCGGCCTCCAGGACCTCGTCGGGAACGTACGCCGCGCTGAACACACGCGCAAGATACACCCCGAACGGGTTGCAGAGCACGGGGACGAGCACCGCCCACACGGTGTTGGTGAGCCCGACGCTGCTGGCGAGGAGGTAGAGCGGCAGCACGGTGGCGGTGTTCGGGATGAGGACGCCGACGAGCACGGCGCCGAGGAGCGCGCCGCGCCCGCGGAAGCGGAACTTGTCGAACGCGTATCCCGCCATGACGGAGATGAGCCCGCCCAGGAGCGCTCCGATCCCGGCATAGAGGACGCTGTTGAGCATCCAGCGGACGAACACGCCGTCCGCCTCGGTGAGGACGTCGGCGACGTTCTGGACGAGCGCGGATCCGAAGTGGAACCCGGGCGTCCCGTACAGCTCGGACGCGCTCTTGGTCGCGGCGAACACGAGCCAGAGGATCGGCAGCACCATGTAGAGCGAGCCGACCAGGAGGAGCCCGTTGACGACGATCCGGGACCCGAGGGGGTGCGCGGGCCCGCGGCGCCGGGGCGCGGGGGCGGCGGTGCGGTGCCGGAGGTCGGCGGCGGGCGGCGGGGCGGTGAGGGTCATCGCGCCTCCTTCGAGCTGACGCGCGTGACGATCCAGGACAGGAGCCCGGCCAGCAGCGCGAGGACGATCGAGGCGGCGGCCGCCTGCGGGAGGTTGTGCCGGTTGAACGCCGCGTCGTAGGCCCACATGTTCGGCACCCAGGTGCTGGTCACCGAGGTCGTGGACTGCGCGATGATGTGCGGCTCGGTGAACATCTGGAGCGTGCCGATCACGGTGAACAGCAGCGTGACGCTGAAGGCGGGGAGCACCAGCGGGGCCTTGATCGAGAGGGCCGCGCGCAGCTCGCTCGCACCGTCCACCCGGGCGGCCTCGAGGATGTCGCGCGGCACCGCCTGCAACGCGGTGAAGAGGATGATCACGTTGTACCCGGTCCACTCCCACACCCCGATGTTGACGATCGAGGGCAGCACGACGTGCACGGAGAGGAAGTCGATCTGGATGCCGCCCGAGCCGAGCGCGCCGACGATCGGGCTCACGCCGGGCGTGTACAGGTACGCCCAGATCAGGGCGGCGATGACGCCGGGCACCGCGTGGGGGAGGAAGAGCAGCACCTGGAAGAGGCGCTTGGCGACGGTGACGACGGCATCGAGGAGCAGCGCCAGCAGCAGAGCGGCGCCGAGCATGACCGGGATGTACATCAGGCAGTACAGGCCGAGGCGCCCGAGCCCGGACAGGAAGCCCTCGTCCGTGAGCACGTCGGCGTAGTTCCCGAGGCCCACGAACACCGTCTCGGCGCCGCCGAACCCGAGCCCGGAGCGCTTCTCGGCGAAGAAGCTGATCCCGATCGCGTAGGCGATGGGCGCGATCATGACGACGACGAACAGGGTCAGGAACGGGGCGAGGAAGATCGCGGCGGTGCGTCCTCCGGTGCCGCGCAGCGGAGTGCGTCGGCGGCCCGCGCGGGGTGGAGCGGCGGTGGTCATGGAGTCTCCTCAGGGCAGCGGAAGCGGGGGACGTGGGGGAGCGGCAGCGGCCGGGCGGGCGGACGGCGGCTTCCGGCGCCCGGCCGGCGGGTCATTCCGTGACGTCGAGGCCGAGCCCGGTGAGACCGGCGACCGTCTTCTTCTGTGCGGTCGCGTACGCGTCGACGAGGCTGCCTCCGGCGCCGACGGCGCTCATCGCGTCCTTGAGCGCGGTGTTCGTGATGTCGAAGTTGGGTCCCCACGCCCAGTCGTCCGACACCCGGGCGATCGCCTCGTCGTACACGCCGTACAGGTCGCCGGCGAAGTAGTCGGTCGGGAAGACGCCCTGCGCGACCTCGTTCAGGCCAGGGAAGGCGAGGTAGGCGCTGCCGACGTCGCCGCGGGCCTCGATGGCGGCGGGGTCCGTGGCGAGGAACTCGATGAAGGCCGCCGCGGCCGCCGGGTTGTCGGAGTTCTTCGTGATCGCGAAGCTCGTTCCCCCGTAGAAGGCGTTGGCGTCGTCGCCCCACGACGGCGGCGTCGCCGCGATCCACTTCCCGGCCTGGCCGTTCGCCTCGGTGCGGGACTTGATCCCGGCGGCGCTCCAGCTGGCGCCGAGGACCCCGGCGGTCACGCCGCCCGCCATGTCGGCGGTCCACTCGTCGCTGAACGAGGCCTCGACCTTCACCAGGTCGTCCTCGATGAGACCCTGCCAGTACTCCGCGACCTTCCGGCTCGCCTCGTCGTCGACGCCGACCTTCCAGGCGCCGTCCTCGACGTCGAACCAGTCGGCGCCGGCCTGCCAGGACAGGGCGGCCTGGACGGCGGGCTCGTTCGGGTTGAAGCTCGCCAGGTACTGTCCGGGGTCGGCCGCACGCACCTTCTCCGCCGCGGCGCGGAACTCGTCCCAGGTCTTCGGGATGCTCACCCCGGCGGCGTCGAGCACGTCCTGCCGGTAGAACATCACCATCGGGGTGGCGTCGTACGGCAGCCCGTAGACGCGATCCTCGAAGGTGACGAGGTTGCGGACGCTCTCGGGGTACTCGCCCAGGGTGTCCTTCGACACGTGCTCGTCGAGGGGGACGACGGCGCCGGTGCTGACGAACTGCGGAAGCTGCGGATACTCGAAGCCGGCCACATCCGGGCCGTTCCCGGCGGAGATCGCCGTGGCGAGCTTGGCGTATCCGCCGCCTCCTCCGTTCGGGATCTCCTCGAAGGTGACCGTGATGTCGTCCTGGCGGGCGTTGAAGGCCTCGGTGACCTTGTCCATGCCGGGGATGGCGGACCAGAACGTGATCTCGCCGGTCGGCTCCCCCGCGCCCTCGGCGGGAGCGTCCGCGCTCGGGGCGGCGCTGCCGGATCCGGCTGCGCAGCCGGCGGCCAGGGCGCCCGTTGCGATCAGGGCGACGATCGGTGCGAGGGTGCGGCGCACGTGCATGGCTGATTCTCCTTTGAACAGGGCGGCCACGGGATCGGGCGAACGCGGGCCGGCGGAGTCAGGCAACCGCGACGGGATGCACAATGCAAGCAGATCAGCGCAAAACGAACATTAACGAACATCCCGCGGTGGAACGGTGGAGTCCCGCTCGGTCAGCCGGGGGAGCATGGCCGTCCGAGTGACCGCACGCGGCGCGTCGGAGGAGTGTCGCAGGCGATCCATGCACATGCGCAGCGCCGTGTGCCCGAGGTCGTACTTCGGGGGAGCGACGGCGGTGAGCGGGACGCGGCCGAGCCCGGCGATCTCGTCGTCGTACGCGATGATCGACAGGTCCTCGGGCACGCGGATCCCGCGGTCGGCGGCGAGGTCCACGAGCGACACGGCGTCCACGTCGGTCAGGACGATCGCCGCCGTGGCCCCGTTCGCGAGGAGGGATTCGAGGAAGACGCCGAGCGCCTCGACCGAGGAGTCGTCGCCGGTGAGCGGGGTGGGCAGCACCGCGCGCAGGGCGTCGTCGGGGCCGTCGGCGCGCGAGGTCGCACGGGTGTAGCCGTCGATCAGCCAGGGGCTCGTCGGCGTCTCCCTCGCGGCCAGGGCGATGCGCCCGTGGCCGAGCTCCGCGAGGCGGCGGACGGCGAGCTCGGCGCCGTAGGCATGATCCGTGCGCACGCTCTCGACGCGGCCGCCGGTTCGTTCCTCGACCGCCCGCTCCACGACGACGACCGGCAGCGGCGCCTCGGTGAGCACCTCGTGCAGTCGCGTGCCCTCGATGCGGACCCGGCTCGGCGTGATCATCAGCGCGTCCACTCCACCGGCGATCAGGCGCTCGGCCTGGCGCAGCTCTTCGCGCTCCGAGTAGTTGGTGGTGCCCAGGACCAGGCGGCAGTGGAGCTCTCGGGCGGCGTCGCGGGCGCCGCGGATCACCTCGGGGTAGTAGTAGCTCGCGGACGGCGTGATCATCCCGATGGTGGCGACGGGGCGTCTCGGCGCTCGCGAGGACGCCTGCGCGGGGTCGCGTTGCGCGGCGACGGCCAGCGACACGGCACCGCCGTGAACCCGCACGAGGAGACCCTGACGCTCGAGCTCGTCGAGGTCCCGCCGCAGCGTCATGCTCGAGACGCCGATGCGCTCGGCGAACCGCGCGGCCTGCAGAGTGCCGCGCAGCTCGAGCTCACGGAGGATGGCGTCGTGGCGACCGTGGGCGAGCATCGGGCCTCCCGGATGTTCGGAACTGTTCGGTTCGTGCGACCGAACGCGGACTCACCCTACACTGGCCGTGTCGTCGGCCCGACGGCACCCGTCAGCGGGGCGGAGCCCGGCCGGCCGCGAAGGAGCCCGATGATCGACGAGGATCTCACCCGTGACGGCTGGCTCGACGCCGCCGACCGACTGCTCGGGGCCCTGGCGCCGTTCCGGCTCGACTCGGGAGCCGGGATCCGTCTGCCCGGACGCTCGAGCTGGTCGGGAGCGCGCTCGGACCTCCTCGAGGGATACGCGCGCAGCTTCCTTCTCGTGGCGTTCCGGGTCGCCGGTGCCGGCGGGGCCGATCCCGACGATCTGCTCCCTCGCTACCGCGAGGGGCTGATCGCGGGGACGGATCCGGACCACGAGGACCGCTGGATCCCGATCGTCGATCGCGGCCAGGCCCTCGTCGAGGCCGCGTCGATCGCCCTCGGGCTCCAGCTCACGCGGCCGTGGCTGTGGGACACCCTCTCGGCGGCGGAGCGCCGACGGGTCGCCGAGTGGATGGCGCCTTCCGCCCACGTCGCGACGGCGGACAACAACTGGGTCCTCTTCCCGGTCGTGATCCAGGAGTTCCTGGCCGGGGCGGGCTTCCCCGCCGATCCGGACGTGATCCGCGGAGGCTTCGCCCGCATCGACGGCTGGTACGAGGGCGACGGGTGGTACCGCGACGGCGACGGGCAGAACTTCGACTACTACAACGCGTGGGCGATGCATCTGTACCCGCTGCTGTGGACGCGCATGGCCGCCGAACGGGTGCCCTCCCTCGCGGCCGAGGTCCGCGAGCGGTCAGAGGAGCGCCTCGCGGCGTTCCTGCCCGCGCATGTCCGCTTCTTCGGCGCGGACGGGACGCCGGTGTTCCAGGGGCGCTCGCTGTCCTATCGCTTCGCCGCGCTCGCGCCGCTCTGGCTGGGGGAGCTCCACGGCGTCTCGCCGCTGTCCCCCGGGCAGACGCGACGGCTGACCTCCCGCGTACTGCGACGTTTCGTCGACGGCGGGGCGCTGGACGACGCCGGCGTGCTCACCTCCGGGTGGCTCGGCGCGTTCCCGCCGATGATCCAGGAGTACTCCGGGCCCGCGTCCCCGTACTGGGCGAGCAAGGGCTTCGTGGGGCTGCTCCTGCCCGCCGACTCCCCGGTGTGGTCCGCCCCGGGTGAGGCGTCGCCGGTGGAGCGCTCCGATGCGGAGCGGATCCTCGCCGGGCCGGGGTGGCTGCTGTCGACCACGGCATCCGACGGGATCGTGCGCCTGGTGAACCACGGCAGCGACCACCATCCGCTGAGCGGAACCGACGCGCCGCTCTACGATCGGCTCGGCTACTCGTCCGCCACGGCGCCGAGCTTCGAGGCGGACCCGGTCGACCAGCACCTCGCGATCGTGGACGCCCGGGGGCGCGGCTCCCGGCGCGGCCTCATCGAGAGGATCCCGGACGCCGTGCCGGGGACGCTCGCGAGTCGTCACGTCGCGACCCTCCCTCCGGACGATCCGTCGGGGGAGCCGTCTGTCGTCGGGCGGATCGCGACGGCGTCCCTCGTCCACGGCCCGTTCGCAGCGCACCTGCACGTCGTCGAGGCCGAGCCCGGCCGGGGGATCCGCGTCGGGGGCTTCGCGGTGGTCGGCGCCGGTGACGACGTCGCGGCGGGGAGCGGTCGGTCCGAGGTCGTCGGCGGCGGACTCCGCTCCGGGATCGCGGATCTCGGCGTCGGCGCGACGGCCGGGGTCCACCGCGCGCGCGGGGCGAGTCCGTACGGCGGCGAGGCGGTCGTCCCGGTGCTGGAGACGACCGCGGCGTCGGCGCGCACGGTGATGGTCGTCGCGACCTGGCTCACCGGCCCGGGTGCCGACGCGCCGGAACCGCCGGAGCTCCTGGAGCTCGGGGACGACGAGCGGGGTGTCCGGGCGGTGCTCCGCTTCGCCGACGGCGTGGAGCGCGAGCTGCGCCTCCCCGCCTAGCGCCCGCCCCCCGCTCCCGCCCTCCCGCTCCCGCCCTCCGCTCCCGCCCTCCCGCGCGGCCGCCGTGGGAAACGAACAGAACCGAACATCCGTCGCGCTCGTGCTCCGCTCCCTTGTCGAGTGGTCAGTTTCTGTGGGTTGAAAGGCCGTGAACCCGCAGAAACTGACCAATCGACGTGGGGGAGGCGGGAGGGGGAGGAGGCGGCGTGCGAGGCGGCGGGGCGCGGGAACGGTTGCGTCGGGTGCGCGGGCGTGTCAGGATGACGGGAAAGCGCTTACCCATCGCGGTGCGAGCGCACGGCTTCGACGGCACGAGAGAACGGATCACCATGTCACAGGCGACGACCCGCGAGATCGGCATCATCATGAACGGCGTCTCCGGACGCATGGGCTATCGGCAGCACCTTGTGCGCTCGATCCTCGCGATCCGCGACCAGGGCGGCATCGAGCTGCCCGACGGGTCGAGGGTCACCGTGAAGCCGATCCTCGTCGGACGCCACGAGGCCAAGCTCGCTGAGCTCGCCGCCGCGCACGGCATCGAGGACTACACCACGGATCTGGACGCCGCACTGGCCGACCCCCGCTGGGAGATCTACGCGGACTTCCTCGTGACGAAGGCCCGCGCGTCCGCCATCCGCAAGGCGATCGCCGCGGGCAAGGCCGTCTACACCGAGAAGCCCACGGCGGAGAGCCTGGACGAGGCGATGGAGCTCGCCCGCCTCGCCGACGCGGCGGGGATCAAGACCGGCGTCGTCCACGACAAGCTCTACCTGCCGGGACTGCAGAAGCTGAAGCGCCTCGTCGACTCGGGCTTCTTCGGACGGATCCTGTCCGTCCGCGGCGAGTTCGGGTACTGGGTCTTCGAGGGCGACTGGCAGCCTGCACAGCGTCCGAGCTGGAACTACCGCGCCGAGGACGGCGGCGGGATCATCAGTGACATGTTCCCGCACTGGAACTACGTGCTGGAGAACCTGTTCGGCGAGGTGAGGAGCGTGTACGCGCAGGCCGCCACCCACATCCCGGAGCGGTGGGACGAGAACGGCGAGAAGTACACCGCCACCGCCGAGGACGCCGCATACGGCATCTTCGAGCTGGAGGGCGGGATCATCGCCGAGATCAACTCCAGCTGGACCGTGCGGGTGAACCGCGACGAGCTCGTCGAGTTCCAGGTCGACGGCACGCACGGCTCGGCCGTCGTCGGCCTGTTCGGCGCCAAGATCCAGCACCGCAACGCCACGCCCAAGCCGGTGTGGAACCCCGATCTCGCGGACGGCCACGACTACGGCGCCGACTGGGCCGAGGTCCCGGTCAACGACGTATTCCTCAACGGCTTCCGCCAGCAGTGGGAGGAGTTCCTCGTCTCCTACGTCGAGGGCACCGACTACCCGTTCGACCTGCTCGCCGGTGCCCGGGGCGTCCAGCTCGCCGAGGCGGGCCTGGCCTCCAGCGCCGAGGGGCGCAAGGTCGCGCTGCCCGCCCTCGCCCTGGGCTGACCGGGTCGAACCCGAGGAGGAGGAGCCGATGACGACGATCCGACTGCTGTCCGCGACCGGCGAGGTCACGGACGCGCCGCTCGCCGAGGCCGGGGCCTACACCCGCCCGACGCAGCCGCTCGCGAGCCGTGTGGCGTACGCCGCGGCGCACGTGGTGCCGAAGGTCCACGCCGACAACACCCCCGGCCGGCCCGCCGACATCGACTGGGACGCCACGCTGGCGTTCCGTCGCAACGTCTACTCCTGGGGCCTGGGCGTCGCCGACGCGATGGACACCGCCCAGCGCAACATGGGCCTGGACGCCGCCGCGACCCGGGAGCTCATCGCCCGAAGCGCCGAGGTCGCGCGGGAGGAGGGGGGATCCGTCGTCGTCGGCGTGAACACCGACCACGTCGAGGATCCGCACATCTCGCTCGACCGGGTGATCGACGCCTACGTGGCGCAGCTCCACTTCGCCGAGGAGCAGGGCGCAGGACCCGTGCTCATGGCGTCTCGGCACCTCGCGCGCGCCGCCGAGAGCGCCGAGGACTACGTCCGCGTGTACGACGCGGTGCTGTCCCGCGCGACGACGCCGGTCGTGCTGCACTGGCTGGGCACCGCGTTCGACCCGGAGCTCGCAGGGTACTTCGGTGCGGCGGACTGGCAGACCGCGTCGCGGACGCTGCTCGAGATCATCGGCGGCCACGCGGGCGCCGTCTCGGGCGTCAAGATGAGCCTGCTCGACGCCGAATCGGAGGTCTCGGTGCGCGAGCGCCTGCCCGAGGGCGTCCGCATGTTCACCGGCGACGACTTCAACTACGTCTCTCTCATCGGCGGCGATGCGGTGGAGGAGGGGCGCGCGGCGCGGGAGGCCGATCGTGCCGCGGGGGCGGACGGCGTGTCGTCTCGGTCCGCTCGCGCGACAACCGGAGGCGGACACTCGGACGCGCTGCTCGGGGCGTTCGCCGCGATCACCCCCGTCGCCTCGGCCGCCATCCAGGCGCTCGACGCGGGCGACCCCGCGCGCTACCGGGAGATCCTCGGGCCGACCGAGGCGCTCAGCCGGCAGATCTTCGCCGCGCCGACCTTCTACTACAAGACGGGCGTCGCGTTCCTCTCCTGGCTGAACGGGCACCAGCCCGCGTTCCAGATGGTCGGAGGCCTGCACTCCGCCCGCAGCCTCCCGCACCTCAGCCGGATCGTCGCGCTCGCCAACGACGCGCTCGCGCTGGAGGATCCGGGGCTCGCCCGCGAGCGCTGGCACGGGATGCTGCGGCTCAACGGCATCGAGGCGGGGGCGGACGCATGACCGGGGCCGACCCGCGCCTGTCGATCAACCAGGCGACGATCAAGGCCGCCGACCTCGCCACCGCGCTGCGGGTCACGGCGGAGGCCGGGGTGACGGGGATCGGCCTGTGGCGCGAGCCGGTGAACGAGGTCGGTCTCGACACCGCCGGCCGGATGCTCGCGGACTCCGGTCTGCGCTTCACGACGCACTGCCGAGGCGGGTTCTTCACGCTGCCGGACGGTCCCGAACGGATCGCCGCCCTCGACGACAACCGGCGGGCGATCGAGGAGACCGCAGCGCTCGCGGCCGCCGGCGCCGAGGGGTCCACGGCGGTGCTCGTCCTCGTGGCGGGCGGCCTGCCGGAGGGCTCGAGGGATCTGGCCGGGGCGAGGGAACGGGTGCGCGACGCGATCGGCGTGCTCGCGCCGGAGGCGCGCGCCGCCGGGGTGACGCTCGCGATCGAGCCGCTGCACCCGATGTTCGGATCCGACCGGTGCGTGGTGTCCACGCTCGGCCAGGCGCTCGACCTCGCCGCCGACTTCGACGCCGAGGTGGTCGGCGTCGCCGTCGACACGTTCCACATCTGGTGGGATCCGCAGGTGCTCGATCAGATCGCGCGGGCCGGGCGCGAAGGGCGCATCGCGACCTATCAGGTGTGCGACTGGAGGACGCCGCTCCCGGCCGACGTGCTGCTCTCCCGGCACTACCCGGGGGACGGGATCATCGACTTCGCGACGCTCACCCGCGCCGTGGTCGAGACCGGATACGACCGCGGCATCGAGGTCGAGATCTTCAACGCCGACATCTGGGCGACCGAGCCCGCCGAGGTCGTCCGGCGCACCGCGGAGGCCTTCGCGGGCGTCGTGTCCCCCCACCTCCCGTGAGCGCGGTCGCGGATCCGGGGCACTCCCGTGCTGGGCGCGGCTCTGGGAGGGTGGAGGGATGAGGATCCGTCCGGGGCTGTGCTCGGTGACCTTCCGTGACCGGGAGCCCGCCCGGATCGCCGCGCTCGCGGCGGAGGCGGGGCTCGCGGTCGTCGAATGGGGCGGGGACGTGCACGTCCCGCCCGGCGACACCGCGCGGGCCGGCGAGGTGGCGCGGGTCACCCGGGACGCCGGGCTCGCGGTGAGCTCGTACGGCTCGTACTTCCGGGCGACCGCGGGGGAGCGGATCGACGCCGTGCTGGACGCGGCGGAGGCCCTCGGCGCCGACCGGGTCCGCGTCTGGGCGGGACGCCGCGGGTCTGCTGACGCCACGGCGGACGACCGCGCCGAGGTGACGGCCGCGCTCGTCCGCGCGGCGGAGGCCGCCGGGGAGCGTGGCATCCGGCTCGCGCTGGAGTACCACGGGGGGACGCTGGCGGACACCCCGTCGGCGACGAGTCGGCTCCTCGCCGACGTCGGACACCCGGCGCTCGGCGCCTACTGGCAGCCGACGGTGGGCGCCGACGACGGCACGGCGCTCGCCGAGTACGCCGCGCTCGCCGGGCAGGTCGACGCCGTGCACGTGTTCTCCTGGTGGCCGCGGACCGAACGGCATCCGCTGGCGGCGCGCGAGGGCCTGTGGCGTCCGTTCTTCGCCGAGGCCGCGTCCGCGGCACACCCGCCCCGCGATGCCCTGCTCGAGTTCGTCCCGGAGGACGACCCCGCCGCCCTCGCCGGGGAGGCGGCGATCCTGCGCTCCTGGATCGCAGACGCCTCCCGGGGAACGCAGGACACGCCCGGGTAGGCTCTGGCGCATGGATGCGGAAAGCCCTTCCTCGGCCCGCGGCGGCGCGGTGGACGACCCCTCGCGGCAGCACCGCTCCGACCCGTCGCGCGCGGCGGGACGGACGGGCGCGGCGACCCTGCACGACGTCGCCCGGGCGGCGGGGGTCTCGCTGGCGACCGCCTCGCGCGTGCTGAACGGGTCCGCGCGGAAGGTCGCCGAGTCGTTCCGCGAACGAGTCGAGCGTGCCGCGGAGGAGCTCGGCTACACCCCCAACGTGTCGGCGCAGGCGACGGCGCGCGGACACGCGCCGGTGATCGCGCTCCTGGTCGCCGACATCGCCGACCCCTACTTCGGGCTCATCGCCTCCGGGGTCGCCCGGGGAGCGGACGAGCGGGGCCTGGTCGTGACGGTCTCGATCACCGAGCGCGACCCGGACCGCGAACGGCGGATCATCCGGGCTCTGCGCGGACAGCGCCCGCAGGGGCTCATCCTCGCCTCCTCCCGCTCCGAGGACGACGACGCGGCCGGGGAGGAGCTGGCGGACTTCGCGGCCCTGGGCGGGCGCATCGTCGCCTTCGGCGCGGCCCGCGAGGGGATCCGCACCGTCGAGATCGACAACGAGGGCGGCGCGGCCCAGCTCGGCGCGCGCATGGCGGAGCTCGGGTACCGGCGCGCGCTCGCCATCGGCGCGGCCGAGGGCGTGCGCACCTCGGACGACCGCCTCGGCGGATTCCGGCGGGCGTTCGAGGAGGCCGGCGGCCGGGTGGAGCGCGTGTACCGCGGCGACTTCCGGCGGGAGTCGGGCGCGGAGTCCATGGCGCGGGCGCTCGCGGACGGCGTGGACCCGGGAACGCTCGTGTTCGGGATGAGCGACGTCATCGCCATCGGCGCGATGTCCGCGATCCGGGACGCCGGCCGCGCCGTCGGCGAGGACATCGCGGTGTGCGGGTTCGACGACGTGCCGTCCAGTCGTGACGTGACACCGGCGCTGTCGACCGTGCGGGTGCCGTTGAGCGAGGCCGGATACCAGGCGTTCCGCGCGATCGCCGACGACGACTGGGTCCAGGACCCGCTGCCGGTCGAGGTCGTCGTGCGCGCGAGCACACCGGGTCGGCCGCTCGGATGATCCGCCCGGACGCCCGCGTGCGCCGGCCGGTCCCGTCCGCACGCGGCGGCCGTGCGGCGGGCGACCCTGCGGCGGGCGACGGTGCGGCGAGGGAGGGGCGCGGGGCGGTGGAGGGTGCCGGTGGGCGCCGGATCGGAGGAGCGCGGTGACGAGAGTGGTGCTGGCCCCCGACAGCTTCAAGGGATCGCTCGATGCGGCCTCCGTCGCCGAGGCGCTGGCCGCGGGGTGGGCCTCGGTCGATCCGACGGCGGAGTTCGTCCATCGGCCCATGGCCGACGGCGGAGAGGGGACCGTCGCCGCCTTCGCGACCGCCATCGACGGCGCGACCGCGATGCCGGTGACGGTGGACGGTCCCGCCGGGGTGCCGGTGCGCACGCGGTGGCTGCTGCTGCCGCCGAGCCCGGATGCCCCGGGCGGCACCGGGGTCGTGGATCTCGCGTCCACCTCCGGCATCGAGCTGCTGGACGATCTGCGCCCCCTCGATGCGGACACCACCGGGTTCGGCCAGGCGATCGCCGCTGCGCTCGATCACGGCGTCTCCCGCCTCGTCCTCGGGATCGGCTCCAGCGCGTCGACGGACGGGGGCACGGGCCTCCTCCGGGCGCTGGGCGCCCGCTTCCTCACCGCCGAGGGGGCGGAGGCGCCGGCGGGAGCGCGAGGGCTCGGGCTCATCGCGCGGATCGATCTGTCCGGACTCCGCCCGGCCCCGGAGGTCCGCGTGCTCACCGACGTCACCCATCCGCTCACGGGCACTCGCGGGGCCGCGGCGGTGTTCGGGCCGCAGAAGGGACTGACGGACCCCGAGGAGATCCGGCGGGCGGACCGCGGTCTGTCGTCCCTCGCCTCCCTCCTGGCGCTGGATCCGCGGACCGCGGGCGCCGGGGCGGCGGGCGGCACCGGGGGCGCGCTTCTCGCCTGGGGCGGGACTCTCGTGCCGGGCGCGGAGGAGGTCGCCCGCCTCGTCGGGCTCGCCGACGCCGTGGCCGGGGCGGACGTGGTCGTGACCGGCGAGGGCTCCTACGACGGGCAGTCCGGTGACGGCAAGGTGCCCTCCTTCGTCGCGGCGCTCGCCGCGGAGGCCGGCACGCGGGCTCTCGTCGTGGCGGGGCGGATCACGGACGACGCGGACCTGTCGCCGTTCGCGGCCGCGGAGTCGCTGACCGGGATCGCCGGCTCGACAGAGGCGGCGCTCGCCGATCCGATCACGCACCTGCGCGCCGCCGCCGCGCGCCTCGCCTCCCCCTAACTCCCTTCTCTCCCCCCTCCCCTCCCCCTCCTTCCGGTTTGGGGCGGGTTCCGGTGCCGTGGGGCCCGATCCGGTGCCGTTCGGGCCGGAAATGCGCCCCGAATCGTGGTGGGCGGCGGCGGATGCGTCCACGGAGACGCCGAGCATTGACAGCCCCGGACGGGCGACATATGCTCGATTCCACTCGATGGGAATGCGCTTTCCCATCGCATCCACCACAGACGAAGTTGTCGAGGAGACCCATGTCGTCCACCACGAACGCGACGATGGCACTGGCTCTGCCGGCGGCCGGCCGCGAGCCGAACGCCTTCCTCCGTTGGTGGTCCCGGAACTGGCACCCCGTGGTGTTCGTCGCGGTCGTCCTCGTCCTCTGGTGGGTCGCGACCGCGCTGAAGTGGGTGCCGCCGTTCATCATCCCGTCGCCCGCCGACACGTGGGCCGCGTTCTCGAACAACGCCGCCTACCTCGCGCAGCACACCTGGGTGACCACCTACGAGACGCTCGTCGGATTCGTGATCGCGGTGGTCGTGGGCCTGTTCGTCGCCGTCGTCATGGTCTACTCCAAGGGACTGGAGCAGACGCTCTACCCGGTGATCCTCTTCGCCCAGGTGATCCCCAAGATCGCGATCGCGCCGCTGTTCATCGTGTGGCTCGGTTTCGGGACGTCCCCGAAGATCCTGGTCGCGGTGCTGATGGCCTTCTTCCCGGTCGTCATTTCCGGGCTCGCGGGGCTGCGCGCGGTCGACCCCGAGATCCTGCAGCTCACCTCCACGATGGGCGCAGGACGCGCCAAGACCTTCCTGAAGGTGCGCCTGCCCGCCGCGCTTCCCGAGCTCCTGTCCGGGCTGAAGGTCGCCGCCACCCTCGCGGTGACCGGCGCGGTGGTCGGCGAGTTCGTCGGCGCGAACGAGGGACTCGGCTACGTGATCCTCCAGGCCAACGGCAACGTCGACACGGCGATGCTCTTCGCCGCCCTCATCATCATGTCGATCCTCGGCGTCCTGCTCTTCGCGATCATCCAGATCGCCGAGCGGTTCCTCATCCCCTGGCACGCGTCCAAGCGCGACGTCTCCGCGAACACCGTCCGTCTCTGATCCGCACCCGAACAACAGGAGTCCTGATGAAGAAGTCAGCATCCGTCCTCGGCGCCGTCGCGCTGCTGTCCGCCTCCGTCCTCGCCCTCGCCGGCTGCGGCGGAGCCTCGGCCCCGGCGGACGCGCCCACGGAGGGCGGATCGGACGGCGCCGCCGAGACCACGGACGTGACGCTCATGCTCAACTGGTACCCCTACGGCGAGCACGCGCCGTTCTACTACGGGGTCGAGAAGGGGATCTTCGCCGAGCACGGCATCGACCTCACGATCAAGGCAGGCCAGGGCTCCACCAAGACGGCACAGGCCGTCGGACAGAAGCAGGTCGACTTCGGGTGGGCCGACACCCCCGCGGTCCTCGCCAACATCGACAAGGGCGTGGGGATCACCAGCGTCGGCGTCTTCCTGCAGACGACGCCTTCCGCTGTGCAGGTCTTCACCGAGTCCGGGATCGAGAAGCCGGAGGATCTCAAGGGCAAGACCATCGCGGTCTCGGCCGGAGACGCCCCGACGACGACGTTCCCGATGTATCTGGAGGCCGTGGGGCTCTCCGAGTCCGACGTGACGCAGCAGAACCTCGACCCGGCGGGCAAGATCGCCGCGGTGCTCACCGGCCAGGTGGACGGACTCATCGGCTTCGCGCACGACCAGGGGCCCACCATCGCCGGGAAGTCCGGCAAGGAGATGACGTACCTGCGCTACTCGGACGCGGCGCTGAACTTCTACAGCAACGGCCTGATCGCGCCGAACGAGACCATCGAGAAGAACCCCGAACTGGTCAAGGAGCTCGTCGCCGCCACCTCCGAGGCGTTCGCGGCCGCGGCCGAGGACCCCGAGGGCGCCGTCGCCGCCATGGCGGGCAAGGATCCGCAGATGCCCGCCGAGGATGTCCTGCTCGACCAGTGGCAGGAGACGATCAAGCTTCTCACCACGTCTGCCACCGAGGGCGAGGCTCCCGGCGTGAACGCCGAGGAGGACTGGCAGGCCACGCTCGACGTGCTCGCCAAGGCGGGACTCATCTCCGGCGACGGCACGATCGAGACGTACTACGACGGCTCGTTCGCGCCCGGGAAGTGACGAGGACCCGATGCCGACCATGCAGGACTCGGGGCTCGCGGCGGTCGGACGCCGCGGTCTGCCGGAGCAGGATCAGGAGAGCACGCCCATGACGAACGCGCCCACGGGGACCGCGCTGGAGATCAGCGACCTGGCCATCACGTTCGCCTCCAAGCGGGGCCGGGTGACGGCGCTGGAGGACGTGGACCTGACGGTGCAGGCGGGGGAGTTCCTCACGATCGCCGGTCCGTCCGGCTGCGGGAAGTCGACGCTGCTGAAGGCCGTCGCAGGTCTCACCCGGCCGAGCGGCGGCAGCATCCTGCTCCGGGGCGAGGCGGTGACCGGTCCGCGTCAGGACATCGGCTTCGTGTTCCAGCGGGCGGCGCTGCTGGAATGGCGCAGCGTCCGGGGCAACATCCTGCTCCAGGCCGAGATGCGCGGGATGGACATGCGCAAGGCCCAGGAGCGCGCGGACGAGCTCATCGAGATGACCGGGCTGACCGGCTTCGAGAAGGCGCTGCCGCACGAGCTGTCCGGCGGGATGCAGCAGCGCGTGTCGCTGTGCCGGGCGCTGCTGCACGAGCCCGGTGTGCTGCTCATGGACGAGCCGTTCGGGGCCCTGGACGCGCTCACCCGGGAGCGGATGAACGTCGAGCTCAACCGGATCTGGGCGGCGACCGGCACCACGGTGCTGCTCGTCACCCACTCCGTCCCCGAGGCGGTCTACCTGGCCAGCCGGGTGATCGTGATGAGCCCGCGTCCCGGGCGGATCCTCGAGGAGCACCGCGTCGCCCTTCCGCCGCAGCGGGGGTACGCCGAGGTGCTGGAGACGCCCGAGTTCCACCGTGTTTCCAGCCGGGTGCGCGAGCTCCTGGGTTCCCCCGGCGGCGACTGAGCCCGACTCTCTCGCCTCTCCCGCGGGTTTGGGGCGCACCCCGGGGCTTCGGGGTCCGATCCGGGGCCGTCCGGCCCGAAAACGCGCCCCGAACCGCGGCGTGCGTCAGGATCAGGCGCCGAGGACGCCGGCGACGACGGCGCGGGCCTCGGCCTGGACCTGCGCCAGGTGCTCCGGACCCCGCAGCGACTCGGCGTACAGCTTGTACACGTCCTCCGTGCCGGACGGCCGTGCCGCGAACCACGCGTGCTCGGTCTGCACCTTGAGGCCTCCGACCGCCGCACCGTTCCCGGGGGCGTGGGTGAGGCGCGCGACGATCGGCTCGCCCGCGAGCTCCGTCGCGGTGACGGCCTCCGGCGAGAGCCCTCCGAGCGCGGCCTTCTGATCCGGCGTCGCGGGGGCGTCCACGCGCTGATAGGCGGAGGCGCCGAACTCGGCCTCCAGCTCCGCGTACCGCTGCGAGGGGGTCTTCCCCGTGACGGCGATGATCTCCGCCGCGAGAAGGCACAGCAGGATCCCGTCCTTGTCGGTCGACCAGGGCGTCCCGTCCATGCGCAGGAACGAGGCCCCCGCGGACTCCTCCCCGCCGAACGCGACGGAGCCGTCGAGCAGACCGGGGACGAACCACTTGAACCCGACCGGCACCTCCAGCAGGGGCCGGTCGAGCGCGGCGGCGACCTTGTCGATGATCATCGACGACACCAGGGTCTTGCCGATCGCGGCGTCGGCCCGCCAGCCCGGCCGGTGCGCGAACAGGTAGTCGATCGCCACAGCGAGGTAGTGGTTCGGGTTCATCAGGCCCGCATCCGGGGTGACGATCCCGTGCCGGTCGGCGTCCGCGTCGTTGCCGGTGAGCACGTCGTAGTCGCCCTTCTTGGCGACGAGGGAGGCCATGGCGGACGGCGAGGACGGGTCCATCCGGATCTTCTCGTCCCAGTCGAGCGTCATGAAGCGCCAGGTCGGGTCCACCTCCGGGTTCACGACCGTCAGCTCCAGGCCGAACAGCTCGCCGATCAGCGCCCAGTAGTCGACGGACGCGCCGCCGAGGGGATCGGCGCCGATCCGGACTCCGGCGCGCTTGATCGCATCCACGTCGATGATCGAGGGCAGGTCGCGCACGTAGGCGTCGCGGAAGTCGTACGTGCCGATCGTCGACGGGTCGATGTCCGCGAAGCGCACGCGCTGCACGCCGTCGAGGCCGGCGGCGATGAGGGCGTTGGCGCGCTCGGCGATCCAGCCGGTCGCGTCCGTGTCGGCCGGGCCGCCGTGGGGCGGGTTGTACTTGAAGCCGCCGTCGCGCGGCGGGTTGTGGGACGGGGTCACGACGATGCCGTCCGCGCGGCCCGCCTCGTCCGTCGCGAGTCCGCGGTTGTGGGCGAGGATCGCGTGGCTGAGCGCGGGGGTGGGGACCCAGGAGTCGCGGGAGTCCACCCGCACGTCCACGCCGTTCGCGACGAGCACCTCGATCGCACTGCGCTCCGCGGGCCGGGACAGGGCGTGGGTGTCCCGGCCGAGGAACAGCGGGCCCTGGATGCCCTGCGCGCGGCGGTAGTCGACGATGGCCTGCGTCGTGGCGAGGATGTGGCGCTCGTTGAAGCTGTTCGACAGGGACGACCCGCGGTGTCCGCTCGTCCCGAAGACGACGCGCTCGCCGGGGACCTCAGGATCGGGGACGCGGTCGTAGTAGGCGGCGATCAGCTCGTCGACGTCGATGAGGTCACTTTCCTCCGCGGGGAGGCCGGCTCGGCTCGTCATGGGACCAGTCTGCCGCGTGCTTGCTTTGACTGCACCCCGAAGCGCACGCGCACGTCATCTCCCGAGTGGTCACTTTCTGTGGGTTCGCGGCCGCGGAACCCACAGAAACTGACCACTCGGCGTGTGCGGGGCGGGGCTAGGCTGAACGCCGTGACCGAAGCCGAGACCGCACGCCGTACATACAGCTACCTGGGGCCGGCCGGCACGTTCACCGAGGCGGCGCTCGAGCAGGTCCCCGAGGCCCGCGGCCACGAATGGCGCCCGGTGCACAACGTGGGCGAGGCCCTCGCCGACGTGCTGGAAGGACGCAGCGACGCGGCCATGATCGCGATCGAGAACTCCGTCGAGGGCGGGGTGACCACCACGCTGGACGCGCTCGCGACCCTCCCGGGGCTCCGGATCGTGGGCGAATACCTGGTCAAGGTCGACTTCGTCCTCGTCGCCCCGCCCGGGACCCGGATGGAGGACGTGCGGGTGATCGCCGCTCACCCGGTCGCGTACGCGCAGTGCCACGGCTGGCTGGGCGCGCACCTTCCCGCCCACTCGCACGTCCCTGCGGCGAGCAACGTCGCGTCCGCCCTCGGGATCCTGGACGGCACGCTCCCCGCCGATGCCGCCATCGCCGCGCCGGGGATCGTGCGGCACCATGACCTGGAGCTGCTGGCGGACGGGATCGGCGACAACGAGAACGCCGTGACGCGGTTCGTGCTCGTCACGCGCACCACGGCTCCCGCCCCTCCCACCGGTGCGGACAAGACCTCCCTCATCGTCGAGCTCCCCGAGGACCACCCGGGCGCGCTGCTGGAGCTGCTGGAGCAGTTCTCCACACGCGGCATCAACCTGTCGCTGCTGCAGTCCCGACCCATCGGCGACGAGCTCGGCCGCTACCGCTTCGTCCTGGACGCGGACGGGCACATCCATGACGAGCGGATGGCGGACGCCGTCCTCGGCATCCGCCGGTTCAGTCCGCGCGTGGTCTACCTCGGCTCGTACCCGCGCGCCGACCGCCGGATCGTGCAGTACCCGGAGAGGTATGCGGACGAGGTCTTCGTCGAGGCCCGCGACTGGCTGCGCAGCCTCGTCTCCGGTGAGCCCGAGCAGTAGAGTCCGGTCGGAATCGGGAGGGGATCCATGGTCTCGAGCGCGCTGATGATCGGCATCGTCGTGGTGGCGGCGGTCGCGGTCGTCGCGATCGTCGTCCTCATGGCGGCGCGGCGCCGGGCCCGGCGGAACGCGCAGCCGGGGATCGGCGCGGTCCTGCCTTCCGGGGCCGTCCTGAATCCGACGTCCTCGCCGTCCGGCACCGGGACTCCCACCCGCCACGGGAACCCGGTCGCGCCCGGCCCGGTCCCGCCCGGCCTCGCGCCGATCCCGCCCGCCCCGGCGGGGCTGCTGCCGCCGTTCCCGACACCCGGTGCCCCGGGCGGACCCGTGGATGCGGCCGCCGGAGACGTGGAGCTCCCGCGCGAGGTGGTGGAGCTCGTGGCCGCCGGTCGCCGGGACGACGCCGTCGCCGCGTTGCGGGCCTCGACCGGCCGCGACCGTGACTGGGCCGAACGGGTGGTGGACGGGCTCGCGAAGGCGGATGCCGCCGGCTTCCTGAGCGGTGGTTCGGCCGCCGCCGCGACGGACGGGCCTGCCGCGTTCACGAGCTCCTCGTCCACGACGATCAGCTGGTCCGCGTCGCACAGCGGCGGTGCCTCCCTTGATGGCTCCGTCTCGTCCTCCCGATCCGTGTCTCCACAGGTCGTCGACGAGCTTCTCGGGCTGGTCCGCCGAGGACGCGAGGAGGAAGCCGTGGCGCGTCTGCGCGCCGAGGTCGGAATGGACGACGCCGGTGCGCGTCAGGTGATCGACACCCTCCGTCGGATCGGCGACCTCGGGGGCCTCGGGCCCGCCGGCGGCTTCGGCCGCTGACCGGCGGTTCCGGGCGGGTCAGCCGGCGAGCAACTCCAGGGTCTGAACGCGGCCGCGGGTCTCGTCGAGGGGCTCCTCCGCGAAGGATCCGGCAACCGGGGAGAGCATGATCTCGTCGACGCCGTGCTGCTCGGCGAACGCCGCCAGCTCGTCGCGCACGGAGGCGGCGTCCCCGACGAACCAGTTCGCCTTGGCGGCGGCGTGGATCTGCTCCTCCTGCGGGTCCGGTGCCGCAGCGAGGGCGGTACGGGCCTCCTCGACGGTCTCCAGCGGGACGAGCGGGCGGTTCAGCCGGAGCCGGGCCATCATCCGCAGCTGCGGCAGGGCGCGCGCCTCCGCCTCTTCAGCCGTGGGGGCTGCGACGACGTTGGCGGTGAGGAACGTGCGCGGCTCCGGGTGCGCCTCGCTCGGACGGTACGCCGACCGGTAGAGGGATAGGGCGCGGTCGAGGCCCGTGCCGGAGAAGTGGTTGGCGAAGACGTAGGGCAGGCCGAGGGACGCGGCCAGCTGCGCCGAGTAGTCGCTGGATCCCAGGAGCCAGATCTCCGGGGCTCCCTCGGCGGCGGGCGTGGAATGGACCTGATATTCGCCGCCGCTGGTGAACTGGACCGTGGCGCCGGCCGCCTGCAGCATGAGCGCGATGTCCTGCACGTGCGAGGGGAAGCGCTCCACGTCGCCGGCCGTGCCGGAGGCGCGAAGGAGTTGCGTGATGACCGGGTCGCTGCCCGGTGCCCGCCCGATCCCGAGATCGATGCGTCCCGGTGCCAGGGCCTCGAGGGCGGCGAACTGCTCGGCCACGATGAGCGGGGCGTGGTTGGGGAGCATCACCCCGCCGGAGCCGACGCGGATGCGCCGGGTGCGCGTCGCCGCCGCCGCGATCAGCACCGGTGGCGTCGTGGAGGCGACGGCCGGCATGTTGTGGTGCTCGGCGAACCAGTAGCGGCGGTAGCCGAGCTCGTCGGCGCGCTGGGCGAGGGCGAGCGACGACGTCATCGCCTGCGCACTGGTCTGGCCGGTGCGCACGGGGACGAGATCGAGGACGGACAGGGCGGGGGACGCGGTACTCATCCTCAGGGGCAACCGGTGCACGCGCGGACGCATTCCCGTCGGTCGGAGCCGTGGGCCGTCGGGAGCCGCGGGCGGGCGCACCGTTACCCTTGCCGCATGGATGCCGAGATCTTCTACGTCCTCGTCGGTTCCGTGCTCGTCGCGGCCATCGCACGATGGCGCGGCTGGCCGGCGCCTCTGCTGGTCACGACGGTCGCGCTCGCCGTCGCGTTCATCCCCGCGGTGCCGAATCTCTCCATCGACGGGCACATCCTGCTGAACCTCGTGCTGCCGCCGCTGCTGTACTCGGCGGCGCTGGACGTATCGTTCGTGAGCTTCCGCCGCAGCATGCCCCAGATCCGGCGGCTCGGAGTGGGGCTCGTCGTCGTCACCGCGGCGGCCGTCGGGCTGGTGGCCTGGCTGCTGATGCCGTCCCTGACGCTCCCCGGCGCGCTCCTGCTCGGGGCGATCGTGGCTCCGCCGGATGCCGTCTCGGCGGCCGCGATCGGCCGCAAGCTGGGGCTGCCGCGACGCATCATGACCGTGCTGTCGGGGGAGAGCCTCATCAACGACGCCACCTCGCTCACCCTGTACCGCGTGTTCGCCGCGATCGTCGCAGGCGCGACGCTGACCGTGTGGGACGGCGTGTGGCAGTTCGTCGTCGCCGTGGTCGTCGGCGTCGGGATCGGCGTCCTCGCCGGATCCGGCCTGCACGTGCTGCGGATGCGGATCTCGGATCCGGTCGTCAACGGCACCTTCGGCCTGCTCGCGCCGTTCGGGATCTACGCCATCACGGAGCACCTGGGCGGATCCGGCGTCCTCGGCGTGGTGGCGATGGGGCTGGTCGTGGGGTTCAACGCGCCTCGCACGAGCTACGCGACGCGGCAGCAGGAGACGCCGATCTGGCTCTCGGCCGACTTCCTCCTGGAGTCGTTCGTCTTCGCGTACATCGGCCTCCAGCTGCCGCGGGTGATCAGCGAGCTCGACGAGGGCGACGTCGGGTCGGTCCTCGCGCTGTCGGGGGTCGTGCTCCTCGTCGTGCTCCTGGTCCGACCGGCCTTCGTCTTCCCCGCCTCGGCGTGGGGCCAGATGTGGCAGGGGTTCCGGATGCGGAGGTGGGAGCGCCAGGTCGCTCAGGGGCGGATGCAGCAGTGGGAGCAGCGCGCGGAGGAGGCGCATCGCCGTTCGGGGCGTCGCGGCCGGCCGATGACGGCCGAGCAGCTGCGCCGGCGGATGGTCGAGCCGCAGCTGTCGGCCCGCGACAACGTCGTGGTGTCGTGGGCGGGGATGCGCGGGGTCGTGACGTTGGCGACGGCGCTCGCCGCCGCCGATCTCGCCGGTCTGGACGAGGCCGCCGCGCACGCGATCGTCGTGGTCGCCTTCGTCGTGACCGTGGGAACGCTCCTGCTGCAGGGGCTGACGCTGCCGCCGCTCATCCGATGGATGCGGATCGCGGACGACGACGAGGCCGCCGAGGACGCACGGCAGATCGACCAGGTGCTCAGCCGCACGCGCGAGGCGGGTGCGGACTACCTCGCGCGACAGCGGACGCTCTGGGAGGAGAAGTACGGACCCGAGTCGACGGAGCGCTTCGATCAGTTCGCGCGCCGGATGATCCGGATCGGCAAGGACACCGAGAGGGCGCAGGCCGAGGAGCGCGTCCCGATGCCGTCGAAGGCGGACCTCATGTCCCTGTCCAAGGGGTGGATCGAGGTACGCCGCGATGTGCTGCTCCAGGAGCGGGACGCCGGGGAGCTGAACGAGGAGGTCATGCGGGAGCTGATCGTCGCGATGGACGCCGAGGAGCTCGCCCTGGACACCCGCGCGGACGCCCGTCGCGACCGCTGAGGACCCGCGCCGGGGCCCGTCACCCCGGCGCGCTCGTCACCGGGACGCGCTCCGGCGACCGGCGTCCTGGCGTCCCCACGCAGAGGATCCTGCCGCCCCGGGGAACCGGTGACGGCAGGATCCTCTGCGATGCGCGTCAGCGCGCGGCGACGGCGTCCGAATCGGCGGCGTCGTCCCGCGAGCCCGCGGCCGCCGCGTCCGCCTCGGTGTCGGCGGGCGTCTCGTCGGCGTCGTCCTCCTCGGCGAAGGGCAGGCCGCGACGCGGGGCGTTGTACAGCTCCTCGTCGAGGATGCCCTCGCGCTTGGCGACGATCGCCGGCACGAGCGCCTGGCCGGCGACGTTCACCGCGGTGCGTCCCATGTCGAGGATCGGGTCGATCGCCAGCAGCAGGCCCACTCCCTCGAGCGGCAGGCCCAGGGTGGAGAGGGTGAGCGTGAGCATGACCACGGCGCCGGTGGTGCCGGCGGTGGCGGCGGATCCGACGACGGACACGATGACGATCAGCAGGTACTGCACGAGGTTCAGCTCGATGCCGAAGAACTGCGCGACGAAGATCGCGGCGATGGCCGGGTAGATCGCGGCGCAGCCGTCCATCTTGGTGGTCGCGCCGAGCGGCACCGCGAAGGAGGCGTACGCGCGGGGCACGCCGAGGTTGCGCTCGGTGACGCGCTCGGTGAGAGGCAGCGTGCCGATCGACGAGCGGCTGACGAAGGCGAGCTGCACCGCCGGCCAGACGCCGGAGAAGTACTGCTTGATCGACAGGCCGTGGGTCTTCACCAGGATCGGGTAGACGACGAAGAGGACGAGCGCGAGCCCGATGTAGATCGCGCCGGCGAACCAGGCGAGGGACGTGAGCTTGCCCCAGCCGTACTGGATCACGGCGGATCCGATGAGCCCGAAGGTGCCGATCGGCGCGAGGCGGATGATCCACCACAGCACCCGCTGGATGACCTTCAGCAGCGACTCGGTGAACGCGAGGAACGGCTCGGCCTTCTTGCCCGCCTTCAGCGCCGCGATGCCGACGACCACGGCCACGACGATGATCTGGAGGATGTTGAAGTTGACCGAGGAGGCGAGCACTCCGTCGTTCTCGGAGGTGCTCACGGACAGGCCGAGGAAGTTCTGCGGGATGAGCCCGAGCAGGAAGTTCCACCAGGTGCCGACGGTGTAGGGCTCGCCGGTCTCGAGGCCCTCGCCCGCGCGGTTGCCCGGCTGCAGCACGAGGCCGAGCCCGATGCCGATCACCACGGCGATGAACGCGGTGATCGCGAACCACAGCAGCGTCTGCCCGGCGAGGCGGGCGGCGTTCTGCACGCGGCGGAGGTTGGAGATGCTGGCGACGATCGCGGTGAAGATGAGCGGGACCACGGCGGCGCGCAGGATCGTGACGTAGGAGCTGCCGATCCTGCTGAGCGTGTCGGAGAGCGCCGTGGGGTTCTCCGGCGAGGCGCCGAGCTGGACGCCGAGCAGGCCGACGCCGATGCCGAGGACGAGTGCGGCGACGATCTGGAAGCCGAAGGAGGTCAGCAGCTTGCGGACGGGTCCGCGGGTGTCGGGCGCCTTAGGACGGCGCACGGCGGTGGTGGACATGAGGACTCCGGGGTCGTGTGTGCGGGCGCGGATGCACCGTGTGGGTCAACGGTATGCAGCCGTCGGTATTCCCGCGGTGTTCGTGACGAACCGTGACGCCCCCTCCCCGGTCGTCGAGCGACACGTCGACTCGCTTCGCTCGCTCAGTGCGGGTCCCCGCGGGTCGAAACGTGGTGCCGGGCGTGCGGGGTGGATCAGATCTCTGGGCGGGGAACGGCGACGACGTCGACGAGGCCGTCGAGGCCGTCGAGGCCGGCGAAGTCGTCGGGATTCGTGGTGTAGAGAGGAAGGTCGACGGACGCCGCGACGGCCGCGATCATCAGATCCGCCACGCGGCTGCGCGGCGACCGCCCCGACGCGCGGACGGCGGCGCTGATGCGGCCGAACATGCGAGCGGCATCCGCGTCGAACGGGAGCGGGTCGAACTCGCTCTCGGTGTGCTGGAGGACTGCGACCCGACGGGCGCGCTCGGCGTCGGCCTCAGGGCCGATCCCCTGGACGAGGTGGGGACCGGCCGAAAGCTCCGCGAGGGTGACGGCGCTGATCCCGACCTCCTCAGGAAGGAGCGAGGCATCCACCGCGTGGCGCAGGATGATGATGTTGGTGTCGATGAGGCCGCGCGCATGCGGCTGGAAGCGCTCAGCGGGCATACGGATCGCTCAGTCGTCCGTCGAGGGCAGCATCCTGGTCGGCGCGGAACGCGTCAGGATCGACGACAGGGGCGGTCCGCGCCCCGGCGACGAACTCTGCGCGGGAGAGGAACGCCCGTCGGCGGCGCAGCGGGATGAGTTCCCCGATGCCCCTGCCGTCTCTGGTCACCGTGAACGACTCGCCGTGTTCGACAGCGTCCATGATCTGCTTCGACCTGTTGCGCAGGTCCCGCTGACTGATCTCCGCGCTCATGGCCCCAATGTAGCACCGAGTGCTACGGCGCGCCACGAGCCCGGAGTCCCCGACCGCCTAGCGCGGGACGAGGACGAGCAGGTCGCCGACCTCGCAGTCCAGGGCGTCGCAGATGGCGCGGAGCGTGGAGTAGCGGATCGCGCGCGCCCGGTCGTTCTTGAGCACCGACAGGTTCACGATGCTGACGCCGACCCGGTCGCTGAGCTGGGTCAGGGTCATCCCCCGCGCGGCGAGCAGTTCGTCGAGGCGGCAGTGAATGCCGGTGTCCTCGTCGTCCTGCGCGGCCGGGGTCATACGAGTCCCTCCGTGTCCTTCTGCAGCCGAACCCCACGGCGGAACGCTCGGCCGAGGAGGCCCACCGCGATCCCCGTCGCGCAGACCGGCGCCCACAACCAGAGCTCGGCGGGGTGCAGCGGCTCGCCCGGACCCGCTCCCAGGGCGCTTGTCACTCCGTTGCGTCCGACCGTGTCCAGGCCCAGGGCGACGAGCGTGCCGACGACGAGCGTCCAGCCGATCAGGTCGAACGCGCGGGCGGTGGCCGGTGCGAACACCCGGCCGCGCAGGAAGCTCCATGCGATCCACATGACCCCGGCCGTAATCGTCAGCGCGGTGAGGGTGCCCACGACGATCGATGCGACGATGGCGGCGGTGGCCATGGCGTCGACGCCCGGGGCGATGACCAGAGCCTGAGTCGCATAGCCGTGCAGATCCGTCGCGCCGGCATCGATGGTGGCCTCGATCGGCTGCTGATCGATGGGGAGCGTCCAAGCGATCCCGTCCGACCGGAACGTGGTGAGGATGCGGGCCGTCGTGAGCCAGGCGATGACGACGACGGCGGCAGCGCCCAGCAGGAGGACGGTGACGGCGTCCGCGCGCTCGGAACGGGACGGCGAGCGCTGTTCGGGGGTCATACGAGTCCCTCCGTGTCCTTCTGCAGTCGGGCGCCGAGCGTGAACGCGGACGCGACGAGCGCGAGCGCGAATCCCCATCCGACGGGGGCGAGGTCGATCTCCGCGAGGAGGGGCCAGAGGACGTCGTGCACGCCCGGATCCACGGAGGCGAGGGCGTCGACGGCGACCGCGCGCCCGAAGGCGCCGGCGGCCTGGCCGAGGATCCCGCCGGCGAGGACCAGGACCGCCGCGATCCCGAGCGTCCAGGACATCGACGTGCGGAACGGCTGCGACCGGATGAGCGAGACGCCGAGCCACCAGGCGACCGCGCAGACTCCCACCGTGGCCAGCGCGGGAAGCGCGCCTTCGAGCAGGAGGAGCCAGCGGGCCCCGGCGGCGAGGTCCGTGAACGTGACGACGGCGGAGGCGTATTGCGACGCGGCGATGCCGGGAGCATCCGCGAGCGCTGCGACGGATTCGGCGTCGTGCACGGGCATCGGCACCGAGACCCGTGCACTGAACAGGTCCGCGGCGCGCACCGCGATCGCCGCGATCGATGCGATCGCGACGCTGACCGCGGCCGTGGCGATCACGCCGAGCGCCACGGCGTCGCCGCGGGAGAGGCGGGCGGGTGCGGTGGTCATGACTCCTCCTTCGGTGCGGGGCGCCAGATCCGGCGCTTATCGATTTTCGTTAACATAACGATTGTCGATAAGGGTGTCAACGGGAGGAGCGCGTTTCGTCTCGCTTCGCTCGCTCAACGACCGGCGGGGGAGGGCGTCTCGCGCCACTCCGCGCGACGACCGGAAGCACCCATGTGACGCCGCGCGGCGCCAGGGGGTATGCCGACGGCGAACACGGGCATACGTCGCCCGCGCGCTGGTTACTCTCGATGTACCGGCACGGAAAGTGCCCACGGCCCGTGCAGACGGGCACGCGAACAAGGAGTGACATGTTCGAGAGATTCACCGACCGAGCCCGTCGTGTGGTCGTCCTCGCCCAGGAAGAGGCGAAGATGCTCAACCACAACTACATCGGCACCGAGCACATCCTGCTCGGGCTCATCCACGAGGGCGAGGGCGCCGCCGCCAAGGCGCTGGAGTCGCTGGGCATCTCCCTCGACGCCGTCCGCGAGCAGGTGCAGGACATCATCGGCCAGGGTCAGCAGCAGCCGACCGGGCACATCCCCTTCACCCCGCGGGCCAAGAAGGTCCTGGAGCTGAGCCTGCGCGAGGCGCTGCAGCTCGGCCACAACTACATCGGCACCGAGCACATCCTCCTCGGCCTCATCCGCGAGGGCGAGGGCGTGGCGGCCCAGGTGCTGGTCAAGCTCGGTGCCGACCTGAACAAGGTGCGCCAGCAGGTCATCCAGATGCTGTCCGGATCGCCCGGGCGCGAGCCTGCGGCCGTCTCCGGCGCCGCGCACGACTCGCAGCAGTCGGCGCAGGGCGGTTCGCAGGTCCTCGACCAGTTCGGTCGCAACCTGACCCAGGCCGCGCGGGACAACAAGCTCGACCCCGTGATCGGGCGCGAGAAGGAGATCGAGCGGGTCATGCAGATCCTGTCCCGCCGCTCCAAGAACAACCCCGTCCTGATCGGCGAGCCCGGCGTCGGCAAGACCGCCGTCGTGGAGGGGCTGGCACAGGCGATCGTGAAGGGCGACGTCCCCGAGACGCTGAAGGACAAGCAGCTCTACTCGCTGGACCTCGGCTCGCTCATCGCCGGATCCCGCTACCGCGGCGACTTCGAGGAGCGCCTGAAGAAGGTCACCAAGGAGATCCGTACGCGCGGCGACATCATCGTCTTCATCGACGAGATCCACACCCTCGTGGGGGCGGGCGCCGCCGAGGGCGCGATCGACGCGGCCAGCATCCTGAAGCCGCTGCTCGCTCGCGGGGAGCTCCAGACCATCGGCGCCACCACGCTCGACGAGTACCGCAAGCACTTCGAGAAGGACGCCGCGCTGGAGCGCCGGTTCCAGCCGATCCAGGTGCAGGAGCCGAGCCTCCCGCACGCGATCAACATCCTCAAGGGCCTGCGCGACCGCTACGAGGCGCACCACAAGGTGCAGATCACCGACGGCGCCCTTGTCGCCGCGGCCAACCTCGCCGACCGCTACGTGAGCGACCGCTTCCTGCCCGACAAGGCCATCGACCTGATCGACGAGGCGGGCGCACGCCTGCGGCTGTCGATCCTGTCCTCCCCTCCGGAGCTGCGCGAATTCGACGAGAAGATCGCCAAGGTCCGCGAGGAGAAGGAGGCGGCCAGCGAGGAGCAGGACTTCGAGAAGGCGGCGTCGCTGCGCGACCAGGAGAAGGAGCTGCTCGCCGAGCGGCTGCGCCTGGAGAAGCAGTGGCGTTCCGGTGACGTCGCCACGCAGGCGGTCGTCGACGAGGGCCTGATCGCAGAGGTGCTGGCCCAGGCCACGGGCATCCCGGTGTTCAAGCTCACCGAGGAGGAGTCCAGCCGCCTCGTCTTCATGGAGAAGGCGCTGCACCAGCGCGTCATCGGCCAGGAGGAGGCCATCGCGGCCCTGTCGAAGACGATCCGTCGTCAGCGTGCGGGCCTGAAGGACCCCAAGCGTCCGTCGGGGTCGTTCATCTTCGCCGGTCCCACCGGCGTCGGCAAGACCGAGCTGGCCAAGGCGCTGGCCGAGTTCCTGTTCGACGACGAGGCGGCGCTGATCTCGCTCGACATGAGCGAGTTCGGCGAGAAGCACACGGTCTCGCGCCTGTTCGGCGCGCCTCCCGGATTCGTCGGCTTCGAGGAGGGCGGGCAGCTCACCGAGAAGGTGCGGCGCAAGCCGTTCTCGGTCGTGCTCTTCGACGAGATCGAGAAGGCGCACCCGGACATCTTCAACTCTCTCCTGCAGATCCTCGAGGAGGGTCGTCTCACCGACGGCCAGGGCCGGATCGTGGACTTCAAGAACACCGTGATCATCATGACCACCAACCTCGGTGCGCGTGACATCGCGGGCGGTCCCGTCGGGTTCCAGATCGAGGGAGACAACTCCACCAGCTACGAGCGGATGAAGGGCAAGGTGAACGAGGAGCTGAAGCGCAACTTCAAGCCCGAGTTCCTGAACCGTGTCGACGACATCATCGTGTTCCCGCAGCTGTCGAAGACGGAGCTCATCCAGATCGTGGACCTCTTCACGAAGCGTCTGGGCGAGCGTCTGCTGGACCGCGACATGACGATCGAGCTGTCCCAGGCCGCCAAGGAGCGCCTCATCGAGGTCGGCTTCGACCCGGCGCTCGGGGCCCGGCCGCTGCGCCGCGCGATGCAGCACGAGGTCGAGGACCGGCTCAGCGAGAAGATCCTGCACGGCGAGCTGGACTCCGGCGACCACGTGAAGGTCGACTTCGCGGACGGCGAGTTCCAGTTCGAGCACGGCCCGCGGGGCGAGCGCGTCTCGGTCGGCGTGAACACCGGCGGCGACATCTCGGCCACCCCGGACCTGGCGGTCGCCAGCGGCGAGTGATCCCGGATCGACGACGAAGGGGCGGATGCTTCGGCATCCGCCCCGTCGTCGTCTCCGATCGAGTATCGCGGTGTGAGTTTTGGTGGGTGTGGCGGCGCGGTAACCCCCCACAATGACCACTCGATCGAGGGCGGGGCGATGCGGAGGGGGTCAGTCGTTCCAGGACCAGATGTCGTCTCCGCGCAGGGACACGTCGGCGCCGCCGTCGTCGTAGATCACCTGGCCGGCCATGTGCGTGTTCTCGACGCCGGTCAGCCAGATGAGCAGGTTCGCGATCGACTCCGGCGGCTGGTGGCCGTTCAGGGGCATCGGCACCGCGGCGTCGACCATTGCGCGTCCCTCCGGGGTCTCCAGGAGGCCCGCCGTCATCGGCGTCAACACGGTACCCGGCGCGACCGCGTTGAGCGGGATCCCCGCACCGGCCCACTCCGGGGTGATCGACTGGCGGCGCACCCAGCGCGCCAGCGCGCGCTTCGAGGAGGGGTAGACGAGGTAGCCGACCTCGGGGCCCTGCGCCGTGAGCTCCTCGGCGATCCGGAGCGCTTCGGTCTCGTCGCCGCGGAGCGCGGCCTCGACCATCTCGCCCGAGTGCGGCTGCAGGGACGCCATGGACGAGACCACCGCGACGCGAGGCGCGGGGGAGCCCACGAGCGCAGGACGGAGGTGGTCGAGCAGCTCGGTCACCCCGAAGAAGTTCACCGAGATCGTCGCGGGGATCGGTGCCGAGATCCCGGCGCACGCGATGACGGCGTCGATCGTGCCTCCGGCGAGCTCCGTGGCCCGGGTGGCGGCGTCGCGGCGGCCGTCCGGCGTCGACAGATCCGCCTCGACCTCGGCGCCCCTCAGGTCGATGCCGACCACCCGTTCCCCGCGATCGCGGAGCAGTGCGGCGGTCGTGGCGCCGATCCCCGATGCGGATCCGGTCACGACATAGGTGCGGGTCATGGGTGTCCTCCCTCTCGCGGCGGTGCGGGCCGCTGTTCGCCTCCCGCTGCGGGATCGCGGCGGGTCGGTTCGTCGGTGTCCTTGCGCGCGTGCGTGTCGGAGCCGGCGTCCTCCGGCCTCGGTGTCGGAGAGACGGCCGGGAGCGCATTGCCGGGCACGCCGAGCGCGCGCACGAAACGGGTGAGGTCGGCGGCGAACCTCGCCGCGTCGTCCGCGGGCCACTCCGCGAGGGCGTCGCTCATCATCGCGAGCCCCTGAGCGACCAGTGCGGCGTGGATCCCCCGGCCCTCGTCCGTGAGTCGGACGACACGGGCGCGGGCGTCGTCCGGATCGGCGATCCGCTCGACGAGTCCGGCGCGCTCCAGGCGGTCCACCTGCTTGGTCATCGTCGGTCGGGAGAGCCGCAGCACGGTGGCGAGCTCGCCGGCGCGCCGTGGCCCCTCGATCCCGAGCACGTACAGGGGCGGGATGTCGGCGGGATCGATGCGTACTCCGGCGACCGCGGCGACCTCGGCCTGGGTGCGTGCCGAGCCCCAGTGAACGCTCAGGCGCGTGAGGGCGCTCAGCAGCGCGGTCTCCGATGAGGTCATGGTCGTCACGGTACGCCGAATGGTTGCCTTCGGCAACTACTTGCGCTCCAGATCCGTGGACCCGATCTCCACGCCGGGCGAACGGGCCGGCGATGGCGGAGCGGGGTCGTCCTGCACGGGTGACGCGGCCGCCGGTTCTAGGCTGGATGACGTGAGCTACTCCGTCCGCGCCGCGCGCAGCACCGACATCCTCGGCATCCACGGACTGCTGGAGCCGTTGGTGGAGCGACGCATCCTGCTCGGCAAGGACCTCGCGGTGCTCTATGGGGCGGTCCAGGAGTTCGTCGTCGCGGAGAAGGACGGCGAGCTGATCGGCTGCGGAGCCCTGCACGTCATGTGGGAGGATCTCGGCGAGGTGCGCACGCTGCTCGTGCGCGAGGACTGGCTGCGGCACGGCGTCGGCCGGCGGATCGTGGAGCGGCTGGAGGAGAACGCGCGCGGTCTGGGGCTCACGCGCCTGTTCTGTCTCACCTTCGAGGTGGACTTCTTCACCCGCCGCGGATTCGAGCCCATCGGCGAACAGGTGGTGGACCCCGATGTGTACGCGCAGCTGCTGCGCAGCGGCGACGAGGGGGTCGCGGAGTTCCTCGACCTGGCCCACGTCAAGCCCAACACGCTCGGCAACACGCGGATGCTCAAGCGGCTGTGACCGGGGCGTCGCATGTCGTCGGAGCCTCGGCCCGACGTAGCCTGGAGCCATGAACCCCCGTCAGTCCGCTGCGGTCTACCGTCGCCGCAGGATCGTGTTCTTCGGCGGGGTCATCGTGGTCCTCGCGATCCTGGTCGTCCTCGTCTGGTCCCTGATCGCCCGGTCCTGGTCCGAGGGCTCCGGCCCGACTCCGGCGCCGAGCGCGTCGTCGTCCGCGTCTCCGGAGCCGGCGACGAGCACCGCGCCCCCGGCCGAGGGCGGGACGGGGGCGGAGACGAGCCCGCCGGCCTCGGAGGGCGCGACACCACCGCCGGAGGACGGAACAGGCGCATGCCAGGCGGCCGGGATCGCCGTCGCGGCGGTCACGGACGCCTCGTCCTACGGCCCCGACGTGCAGCCGCAGCTCTCGATCTCGCTCACGAACACGGGCGCCCAGGACTGCACGATCAACGTCGGGACGACGCAGCAGCGCTTCGAGATCAAGAGCGGCGACGACGTGTGGTGGCGATCGACCGACTGCCAGCAGAACCCCAGCGACATGGTGGTGACCCTCAAGGCGGGGTCCACCGTCACCAGCTCTCAGCCCGTGGCCTGGGACCGCACGCGATCCACGCCCGAGACGTGCGGATCGGCGGAGCGTCAGCGGGCCCCCGGGGGCGGGGCGACCTATCACCTGAGCGTGTCGATCGGTGGGTTCGACAGCGCGCAGAGCACGGCGTTCACACTGGAGTGACGCCGCGCACGCGATGACAGCGGCGTTTGTTTGGGATACCATGGATCTAGCCTCCGCGCATCGGGCGGCAGCCATCCCCAGTGGCGTCGAATCCCCGCGTCCCCAGCGCATCGACATTCGCCGCTTCCGGAGGCTTCAGGAACCCCTCGACGCCCAGTCCCCAAAATGAGCGTTCGGGGGGTTCCGTTCTCCTAGGCTGGGAGGATGGCCGCGAAGAAGGCGAAGAAGAAGGCGCCCGCTCCCGAGGCGTTCCGATCCGAGGCGCTGGCTCAGGCCCTCGAGAAGCAGGACATGGCGGCGGTCGCCCTGGCGCTGCGCAACGGCAACACGGTCGTCCCGCTCATCCGCCCGGGCGCGCGCGACAACCCGCTCGACGGGGGCGAGGTCTGGACCTACCGGGACCCCTCCACCGGGGACGTGGCGCTCCTGCTGTTCAGCGACGCAGCCCACAAGCCGGCGAACCTGCCGCCGGGCGTGGGCATCTACTCACCGGCCTGGCTGCGCTCGTTCCTGACGACGCACCGGGACACGATCACGACCGTGTTCCTCGACATCGCGGGCCCGCATCCCATGCAGGCGCCCCCGGACGAGCTCCTGCGCGCCCTCGAGGTCTGAGTCCTTCACGCCGGACCATCGGTCCCCGTCCGTGAGCGGAACCAGGCGGTGAACAGGTCAGAACGCGGGGACCTCGGCCTCGCGGCGGGGAGCGGTCCTCGCGCGGACGTCGTCGATCGCGGCGCGCAGCGTCCCGGACCGGTCGTCGATCACGTGCGCGTATCCGAGCCGCGCGGCCTCGGCCCGGCGCTGCGCCGCCTGGGTGACCGGCCGGACCTCGCCCGCGAGACTCAGCTCGCCCACGGCGGCGAGCGTCCTCGGCACCGCGCTGTTGGCCAGCGTTCCGGCGACGGCGATCGCGATGGCGAGATCCGCGGCGGGCTCCGTGAAGCGCACCCCGCCCACCGTCGACACGTACACGTCCTTGTCGCTCGTCTTCACGCCGGCGCGGCGCTCGAGCACGGCGAGCACCATCGCCACCCGTGACGCGTCCAGGCCGTTGACCACGCGGCGGGGGTTCGGGGCGGTGCTCGGGATCGTCAGCGCCTGCACCTCGACGGGCAGGGCGCGACGCCCCTCCAGGGCGATGGCCACGCACGTACCGGGCTCCGGGCGCCCGTGCGAGAGGAAGAGGCTGCTCGGATCCGGAACCTCGGCGATGCCGTCGCCGGTCATCTCGAAGCAGCCCACCTCGTCGGTCGGTCCAAAGCGGTTCTTCAGAGCCCGCACGAAGCGCAGGGCGGTCTGCCGGTCGCCCTCGAAGTGGCACACGACGTCGACGAGGTGCTCCAGGACGCGTGGTCCGGCGACCTGGCCGTCCTTGGTCACGTGACCGACGATCACGATCGGCAGGTCCCGTTCCTTGGCGACGCGGATCAGCGCGGAGGCGACCTCCCGCACCTGACTGGGTTGGCCGGCCGCGCCGTCGACGAGCGCTGAGGCCACGGTCTGCACAGAATCGACGATCACCAGGTCGGGCGCGACCTCGTCGATGTGTCCGAGGACCGTCGCGAGATCGGTCTCGCTGGCGAGGTAGAGCTCGTCGTGCAGCGCGCCCGTGCGCTCGGCGCGGAGGCGGACCTGCGCGGTGGACTCCTCGGCGCTGGCGTAGAGGACGCGACGGCCGTCGCGGGCGCTCGCCGCGGCGACCTCGAGCAGAAGGGTGGACTTGCCGACGCCGGGCTCGCCGCTGAGCAGGATCGCGGCTCCGGGGACGATCCCGCCGCCGAGGACCCGATCGAACTCGGCGACGCCGGTCGAGCGTCGCGGAGACTCCTGCGTGGTCACCGCCGTGATCGGTCGCGCCTGGCGTCCGGCGACCGGGGCGACCGCGGACACCTGGCGGACGATCCCGCTGCGAGCGGCCTGTTCGACGACCGTGCCCCACTGCTGGCACTCGCCGCATCGGCCGACCCACTTCACCGTGGTCCACCCGCATTCCGAGCAGACGTATGCGGCGGGGGTGGGACGACGGGAGGCCATGGGTTCAGGCTATCCGCCCCCTCCGACGTCGCGCCGCGCGCGGTCGGGTAGGAAGGGGGGGGCTTGTTCGTGTCGCGGGTTCAGGCAGCCGCGCCAGGTCAGGCGGGTGGTGGCGCTGGTGGCCTGATCTGGTGCGTTTGCCTGTTTCGGCGAGGCCGTGGGGTGGCTCGGACGGAGTGGGCCGGTCGCGGGTCTGTCCCCGGGGTGGCCGCTTGTTCCTGCCGCGGGTTCAGGCAATCGCGCCAGGTCAGGCGGGTTATGGTGGCGCAGGCCTGATCTGGCGCGTTGGCCTGATCCCGCGCGGGAGTGTCGGGGTGGGTAGCCTCGGAGGATGAGCGACTTCCGCAGCGTCGAGGAGCAGCAGCTCCGCATCCTCGACCGCATCACCCGGACCGCTGTCCGCGCTGTCCCGCTCGCCGAGGCCGCGGGTCGCACCCTGGCCGAGGACGCGCAGGCGCGCAGCGCGGTCCCTCCCTTCGACAATTCCGCGATGGACGGGTTCGCCGTGCGATTCGAGGACGTCGCGAACGCCTCGGCGGACGAGCCGGTGAGGCTGCGGGTGGTCGCGGACGTCCCGGCGGGCAGCGATCTCGATCCCGAGATGCCGGCCGGGTCGGCGGTGCGCATCATGACCGGCGCCCCCGTGCCGTCCGCCGCCGATGCGATCGTGCCTTTCGAGGACACCGAGGGCGGGCTGGCGGACTCCCTCGACACGGCCGTGGTGCGCCGTGCGGCGCGGGCCGCCGGAACGTTCGTGCGCCGTGCCGGAGACGACGTCGCCCCCGGCGATCGCGTGCTTCCCGCAGGGACGCTCCTCGGCGCGCGTCAGCTCGGCGCGCTCGCCTCGGCAGGGATCGCCGAGGTCCGCGTGTCCGAGCGTCCTCGCGTCGCGATCGTCTCGACCGGATCCGAGCTCGTGGCGCCCGGAAGCCCGCTGTCTCGCGGACGGATCCCGGACTCCAACGGCATCCTGCTCGCGGCCCTCGCTGAGGACGCGGGGGCCGAGGTCGTCCTCCGGGTCGTGGTGGACGACGAGGGCGCGGGACCCGCCGAGGCCGTGCGCGAGGCGCGGACGCTCGGCGCCGAGGTCGTCGTCTTCTCCGGCGGGGTGAGCGCGGGCGCGTACGAGGTCGTGCGCCAGACCCTCGCCGCCGACATGGAGTTCGTCCGGATCGCGATGCAGCCGGGCAAGCCGCAGGGCTTCGGGGTCACGGAGGACGGCCTCCTGCTCTTCGGGCTTCCGGGCAACCCGGTCAGCGCCGCGGTGTCCTTCGAGGTGTTCGTGCGCCCGGCGCTGCTGGCGATGCAGAGATGCGCGGCCGTGCACCGTCCGCTGCTGCGTCTGCCGGCCGCGGTCGAGTGGGGCACGCCGGCCGGCCGGCGTCAGTACCTGCCGGCGGTGATCGACCGGAGCGACCCCGCGGCGCCGCGGGTGCGTCCGGCGACGCGCGGCGGATCCGGCTCACACCTGGCCGTGGGGCTGGGCACGGCCGAGGCGTACGCGATCGTCCCCGCCGAGGTGGAGCGCGTGTCGGTCGGCGACCTCGTGGACGTCATGGAGCTCTGAGCTTCCGTCCGGCTAAGCGGGGTCGCGGGGCCCATCCGGGTCGGACCTGACGTCGTTCGGGTGGCACGTCGGATCCATCTCGCCGAAACCCCTCTCCGCGTCGATACCCCCTCGTATCCACGTATTTGCGAGGGGGTATCGGCGCTGGGAGGGGGTTTCGCGGTCAGGGGCAGGGACGGAACGGCGGGACGGGACGGAACGGCGGGACGGGACGGGACGGGAGGAGACCTGGTCGGGTCAGTGGTCGCCGCCCGTGAGCTGGTCGAGAGCGTGGCGGGCGAGGGAGAGCACGAGCGGCATGCCCTCGGCGACGGCCTTGGGGGAGCCGGGGAGGTTCACGATCAGCGCGGTGCCGGAGACTCCGGCGACGCCGCGCGAGAGCAGAGCGCCGGGGGCGATCGCGGCGGACTGGCGACGCAGCTCCTCGGCGATCCCCGGGAGCGTCCGGTCGAGGACCTGCATCGTGCCCTCGGGGGTCTGATCCCGCGGCGCGATGCCGGTGCCGCCGGACGTGACGACGAGCCGCGTGCCGCCGGCGAGCAGCCGGCGAAGACCCGCAGCGACGCTGTCGGCGCCGTCCGCCACGACGAGGGCGTCGTCGCAGGCGAAGCCCGAGGCGCGCAGGGCGGCGACCGCGACGGGACCCGCGGCGTCTGGGCGCTCACCGGCGGCGGAGCGGTCGGACACGGTCAGTACGGCGGCGCGCACGGCGTCGTGCGGAGTCGTGTCGCTCATCCCGTCAGCCTAGCCAGCCGCCAGCCGCCAGCCGCCAGCCGCCAGCCGCCTTCCCGGGGCGATCGCGCGCCCCCGCCGCCCGCACGACGACCGCCCACCGCCCACCGTCACCCCTCGCCGGCGTCGCCCGCGACCCGAGGCGCTTGTCGAGTGGTCAGTTTCTGTGGGTTGCGGGGCCGGGAACCCACAAAAACTGACCACTCGACAACGTGGACCCGGTCGGCACGGGCCACACGGACGCGGCGGCGCAGCGGGGAGGGCGGGGCACGGGCCACACGGACGCGGCGGCGCGGCGCGGCGCACGGCGCGCGGCGGCGGCGCGCCAGTGCGGCGCACGGAGGGCGGGCATCCGGAAGGGGAATCGTCACGATCAGCAATACCTATCGGCGGCGCGATTATTCACGGCCCAAAGCCTCAGAAGGCGTCCGTGGCCTGGCAATAATGGAGCCATGGCCAACGGTGCGCCCGTTTGCGGGCCGATCTCCAGCTACTCCCGGGTGCGGATCCTGCACCTGGTGCAGTCGCGGTCCCCGCGCACGATCGGCGAGCTGACCGAGGCGACGGGGCTCCACGCCAACACGATCCGCGAGCACCTGCAGCGGCTCATCGAGGGCGGATACGTGATCCAGAGCACCGAGCGACGGACGACTCGGGGGCGTCCCCGGACGCTCTACAGCGCCGCCACCGGCGCCCCAGACGCGTCCAGCCCGGTCGCGCGAAGGAAGGTGTCCGCCGCGGCCGAGCGGGGCGACCTCATGCGGCGCCTCCTCCGGACCGAGGGGTCGGAGCTGGGACGCGAGGCCACCTACCAGCTCGACGCCCTCGTCGAGCACCTCGAGGAGAGCGGATTCGAGCCGGTCGTCGCCGAAGACGGCCTGCGGGTCGAGCTCACCCCGTGCCCGCACGCGGCCGCCCGGCCCGAGCACCGGCCAGTGCTGTGCCAGGTCCACCTGGGGCTCATGCAGGGCGTGCTCGCCGAGGCGGGCGGCCCGCTGTCGGCCGAATGCGTGCGCGCGGCCGACCGGCCCGAGGAATGCACCGTGCAGCTGACCACCGAGCTGCTGACCGCCGCAGCGCGCGGCTGACGGACGAGGAAGGAGCAGCACATGGAATGGCTCGACCCGCTGGTGCTCTCACGCTGGCAGTTCGGACTGACGACGGTGTACCACTACCTGTTCGTCCCGCTGACGATCGGGATGGCCACGGTCACCGCGATCTTCCAGACGATGTGGGTGCGCACCGCCAAGATCGAGTACCTGCACCTCACCCGCCTGTTCGCGAAGATCTTCCTCATCAACTTCGCCATGGGCGTGGTCACCGGCATCGTGCAGGAGTTCCAGTTCGGGATGAACTGGTCCGACTACTCCCGCTTCGTCGGCGACGTGTTCGGCGCCCCGCTCGCGTTCGAGGGACTGCTGGCCTTCTTCTTCGAGGCGACGTTCATCGGGCTGTGGATCTTCGGGTGGGACAAGCTCCCGCCCAAGCTGCACCTCGCCACGATCTGGTGCGTGGTCGTCGGGTCGATCCTCTCTGCGTACTTCATCATCGCGGCCAACGCGTTCATGCAGAACCCGGTCGGATACGAGTACAACGCCGCCACCAACCGTGCTGAGCTCGTCGACTTCGGGGCGCTGCTGACCAACCCGGTGGCCGTGACCGCGTTCCCGCACACGATCTTCGGCGCGTTCATGTTCGCCGCCGGTGTCGTGATCTCCACCTCCGCCTGGCACCTGTATCGCGGGCAGCACACGTCGACGATGCGGATCTCGCTGCGCTTCGGCCTGTGGGCGATGCTCGTCTCCGCCGCGGGGGTGGTCCTCACGGGCGACCAGCTGGGCCTGGCGATGTACGCGACGCAGCCGATGAAGATGGCGGCCGCCGAGGCGACGTTCAACACCGTGTGCGGCAAGGACGCGGCCTTCAGCCTCTTCACGCTCGGCACGCCGGACGGGAAGACGGATCTCTTCTCCATCCGTGTTCCCTACCTGCTGTCGCTGCTGTCCACGCACACCGTCGACGGCTGCGTGCACGGCATCAACGATCTGAACGCCGAGTACGCGGAGCGGTTCGCGGACACCGGCCTGACCGAGTTCACCCCGATCCTCTGGGTCACCTACTGGGCGTTCCGCTGGATGATCGGGCTCGGCATGCTCCACGCCTTCATCGCCCTCGTGGGCCTCTGGGTCACCCGCAAGAGCGCGAAGAGCGAGCCGGCCGCGTGGATGTGGAAGATCGCGATCTGGTCCTACCCGCTCGCCCTCGGCGCGAACATCGTCGGCTGGGTCTTCACCGAGATGGGCAGGCAGCCCTGGATCGTGTTCAGCCTCATGACGACGCGTGACGGCGTCTCGCCCGGCGTCAGCGGGGTGGAGGTCCTGATCTCGCTCATCTGCTTCACCGCCATCTACGCCGCGCTCGCCGTGGTGGAGGTCGCGCTCATCATCCGCGCCGCCCAGAAGGGGCCGGACACCACCGAGAAGCCCGCGGACGCGGACGGGGCCGGAACCCCCGGCGGCGTCTCGTCGGTCGTCTACTGAGGAGGATGGTCATGGATCTCGCATACCTCTGGTTCTGGATCGTCGCGTTCCTCTTCGTCGGCTACTTCGTGCTCGACGGGTTCGACTTCGGCGTCGGGATGTCGCTGCCGTTCCTCGGCAAGGACGACGTCTCCCGTCGGCAGATCATCAACACCATCGGGCCGGTCTGGGATCTCAACGAGACCTGGGTGATCGTGGCCGGCGCGTGTCTGTTCGCGTCGTTCCCGGAGTGGTACGCATCGCTGTTCAGCGGGTTCTACCTGCCGCTGCTGATCATCCTGCTGGCCCTGATCCTGCGGGGCGTGTCGTTCGAGTACCGGCACCAGCGCGACGACCCGCGCTGGAAGCGCCGCTTCGACACGATGATCGTCGTGGGCTCCGCGGTCCCGGCCCTGCTGTGGGGCGTGGCGTTCGGCAACATCGTGCAGGGCGTCCCGCTGAACGAGGACCACGTCTTCACGGGAAGCCTGTTCACCCTGCTGAACCCGTACGGCCTGCTCGTCGGCGTCACGACGCTCCTGCTGTTCTTCCTGCACGGTGTGACGTTCGTCGCGCTGAAGACGGACGGGCCGGTGCGCGAGAACGCCCGACGCCTGGCGCTGCGTGCGTCGCTCCCGACCGTGCTCGCCGCGGCGGCGACGGTCGTCTGGACGATCGTGATCGCGGCCGGACGCCCGTCGCTGCTCGCGATGGTCGTCGTCTTCGGCGCGCTCGCCGCGGTCGCGCTGCTCGCCTCGGTGCTGTTCACCGCCCGCGGGCGCGAGGGCTGGGCGTTCTTCGCGGGGATGGTCACGACCCTCGCCGCGGTCGTCATGCTCTTCGGGGCGCTCTTCCCGAACGTCCTGCCGTCGACGACGGATCCGGCCTTCGGCCTGACGATCGAGAACGCGTCCAGCACGCCCTACACGCTCCAGATCATGACGTGGACCGCGCTCATCGCGATGCCGCTCGTGCTCGCCTACCAGGCGTGGACGTACTGGGTGTTCCGCAAGCGCGTGACCCGGACGTCGATCGAGGCGGCGCCGGCGCACGCGTGAGACCCGGGGACGCGGGATGGCCCGGACGGCCGGCGTCGTCGTCCGGGCGCGGGGACGCATCCCGTGCAAGAGGGGGCGCCGCCCGCGTCGTGGGACCCGTTCTCCCTGACGGGCTCCCGCGACGCGGGTGCGGTGTCGCGGGTTCCGGTGACGGAACGGGGAGGATCGAGGGATGAAGCCCGTCGACCCGCGTCTGCTCCGGTACGCCCCCGCCGCGCGGACCTGGCTGGTCGTCTCCGCGGGGATCGCGCTCGCGCAGACGGCGGTCACGCTGGCGTTCGCGTGGATCGTGGCGGCGGCGATCACGGCGGTCGCCGAGCAGCGCCCGCTGGCGGACGGCTCGCTCCTCGCGCTCGCGGGCGTCGTCCTCGTCCGCGGCGGGCTGGTCTGGGCGTCGGAGGCGTGGGGCGCGCGGGCCGCGGCGCGCACGGGCATGCAGCTGCGGGAGGCGCTGCTGGACGCGATCCGGCGCCGGGGCCCGGAGTGGCTCGCCCGCCGGAACCAGGCGGCCCTGGCCGTCACGGCGGGGCACGGTCTGGACGCCCTGGACCCGTACTTCGCCCGCTACATCCCGCAACTGGTCCTCACCGCGATCGCGACCCCGGTGATCGTCCTCGTGATGTGGCTGGAGGACTGGCCGAGCGGGCTCACGGCGATCGTGACGCTCCCGCTCATCCCGATCTTCCTCATCCTCATCGGCATCGCCACCCGCACCGTGCAGCGGCGACAGCTCCGTGTGCTCCAGCAGCTCGCGGCCCGCTTCGCCGACACGGTGCAGGGACTGGCCACCCTGCGCGTGTTCGGACGCGAGCGGCGGGCGGCGGCGCGGATGCGCGAGACCGCAGAACAGTACCGGCGCGAGACGATGAGGGTCCTGCGCTACTCGTTCCTGTCCGGGTTCTCCCTGGAGCTGCTGTCCTCGCTCGCCGTCGCGCTCATCGCGGTGTCCGTCGGATTCCGCCTCCTCGCCGGGGAGATCGAGCTCGGCCCTGGCCTGTTCGTGCTGCTCCTGGCACCCGAGGCGTTCCTGCCGCTGCGGCAGGTGGGCGTGCAGTTCCACGCGGCCGCCGAAGGGGTGGCCGCCACCGAGGACGTCTTCGCCGTGCTGGACGAGGATCGTCCGGCGTCGGCGTCCGCGTCCGGGGCCGCGTCTGGGGCGTCGGGACGTTCCCTCGATGCGGCCCGCGCCCTGGGCGCGTCCGGCGTGACAGACCCCGCCCCGTCCGGTCCGCCCGCGGATCCGGTGCTCGTCGTCGCGGATGCACGCGTCCGCCGCGGGGACCGGATCCTCCCCGCCGTGTCGCTGACGGTGGCGGCGGGCGAGATCGTCCTCGTCGAGGGGCCCAGCGGAGCCGGGAAGTCCAGCCTGTTGGCGGCGCTGCGCGGGGTCGCGCCCTTCGAGGGGCGGGTCAGCTGGGCGGGCCGGGACGTCCGGACGCTCGACGCGTCGTCCTGGCTGGCGTGGGCCGGCCAGCGACCGGGGCTGGTGCGCGGCACGGTCGCCGAGAACGTGGCGCTGGGCGAGGTGACTCCCGACGCCGAGCGGGTGCGCGCGGCCCTGAACGCCGCCGGTGCCCCCGAGCTGGACCCGGACACGTCGCTGGGGGTGCAGGGTGCGGGGCTGTCCGGCGGGCAGAGCCAGCGCGTGGCCGTGGCGCGAGCGGTGCACCGGCTCGGCTCGGGAGCGGAGGTGCTGGCCCTCGACGAACCGTCCAGCGCGCTCGACGCCGAGACCGAGGAGGCCCTGTGGCGGAGCCTTCGCGCCCTCGCGGACGCAGGCACGGCGATCCTCCTCGTCTCCCATCGGCCCTCTGCGCGGGCGATCGCCGATCGCATCGTCGTCCTCGCGCCGGATGCTCCTGCGGTGCGGGAGAGCGGTCCCGTCGTTCCGGTCCTGACCGCGGGAACCGCGGCGGCGGCCGCGCCGGCCACGTCCGCCGCGGTCGGCGCGCGGCTCCCCGTCCCGGCCAGCCCGGCACCGTGGGTGGAGGAGGGGCGCGTGTCGCGCTCCGAACCGGATCCCGCCGCCGAGGCACCGCTGGACACCTCGGTCCGCGGCATCCTGCGGGCGGCCATGCCTCCGATGCGCCGGTTCCTTCCCGCCCTCGTCTCCGCCGTGCTGTCCGCCGCCGCCGCCGTCTGCCTGCTGCTGGTGAGCGGCTGGCTCATCGTCAGCGCCTCGCTCGTGGACTCCCTCGTGCCGCTGTCGGTCGCCGTCGTCGGCGTGCGGTTCTTCGCCGTCTCGCGCGCGGTCTTCCGATACCTGGAGCGGATCGCGGGCCACGACGCGGCGCTGCGCCGGCTCGCGGACCTGCGCGCCTCGATCGTGCGTCGGCTGATCCCGCTGTCACCGGCCGGGCTCGGACGCACCGACCGCGGATCCGTCCTGTCCGCGCTCGTCGACGATGTGGAGAACCTGCAGAACCTTCCGCTGCGCGTCGTGCTGCCGTTGGTGTCCGGTGGCGTGGTCGCGGTGGCCTCGGTCGCGGTGATGGCCGTCGTCTCGCCCGCCGCCGCGGGCGCGCTCGCCGTCTGCCTGGTGCTCGCCGCGGTCGTCGCGGTGCTCGTCGGACGCGTGCTCGGGGATCGGGCGGAGCGCGCGGTCTCCGAGCGCCGCGCCGCGCTCGCCGGTGCGCTCGTGGATGACATGGCCTCGGCCGACGTGCTCCGCGCGTTCGGGGTCCAGGAGGCGTCGCGCGCGCGCATCCGGGCCGCCGACGAGGCCCTTCGCGACACGGTCTCGCGGGCCGCCCGCGCGCAGGCCGCCTCGGCCGGGGCGGTGTCCGTGGCCGCAGGCCTCGCCTCCCTGTGGGCGATCGCGGTGGCGGTGCCGGGTCTTCCCGGCGGCGCGGTCGATGCGCCGTGGTTCGCGGTGGCGGTGCTCCTGCCGATGGCGGTGTTCGACGTGTTCGGCGCGGTTCCGCAGGCCGCGTCGTCCTGGCGCGGGGTGCGGGCGGGCGCGCAGCGCATCCACGCGCTGCTGCCGGCAGAGCTGCCCGCGCAGATCCGTGCGGACCAGCCGGGCTCCACGGGCGTCGTGACGCCGGCTCCTCCCGCCGCCTCGCCCGTGACCCGTCCGCCCGCGCTGCGGGTGCGGGGTCTGCGTGCGGGGTGGCCCGGGGCGGAGCGCCCGGCGCTGACCGGGGTCGATCTGGATCTGGGACCGGGCGAGCGGGTCCTCGTGACCGGGGCGAGCGGAGCGGGGAAGTCCACTCTCGCCGCCGCGCTCGTCGGGTTCCTCGCCGCCGAGGGGGAGTACCGCGTGGGCGACGAGGACGCCGCACGGATGCCCGGCCCCGCCCTGCGTGCGGTCGTCGGGCTGTGCGAGCAGGAGCCCCAGCTCTTCGACGAGGACATCCGCCAGAACCTGCTGTTCGCCCGGGACACGGCCAGCGACGAGGAGCTCCTCGCGGTGCTGGAGCGGGTCGGGCTCGGAGACTGGGTGCGCGAGCGCGGCGGCCTCGACGCGCGTGTCGGGGAGCGCGGCGCGCTCGTCTCCGGCGGGCAGGCGCAGCGCATCGCCCTGGCTCGGGCGCTGCTGCGCGGATTCCCGATCCTGGTCCTCGACGAGCCGACGGCGGGTGTCGACCCGGCGACGTCGGAGGCGCTGCTGGACGACCTCCTGGGAGCCGCAGGCGACCAGTCCGTCCTCCTCATCTCCCACGTCGCACCGCCCGAGGGGCGCATCGACCGCGTGGTCCGCCTTCAGGATGGGCGTACCGCCTGAGCGGTCCGATCGATCCGGGCTCGGTGGCCGACGCGCCGGAGCCCACGTAGCGTGGAGGATATGGCACGGACGGACGAAGCGGACCTGCTGATCGATGCCTCCTCGGCGCGCGTGTTCACGGCGCTCCTGGATCCGGATGCGCTGGTGCGCTGGCTCCCGCCCGGCGGGATGACCGGACGCATGGAGCGCTTCGAGCCGCGTCCGGGCGGGAGATACCGGATGATCCTGCGCTACGACGATCCAGCGGCGGAGGAGGGGAAGTCCGGCGGCGGGGAGGACGTCGTCGAGGCGACGTTCGTCGAGATCGAGCAGGGCGAGCGGGTGATCCAGGACGTGGAGTTCGCCTCTGACGATCCTGCTTTCGGCGGCGTGATGCGGATGTCGTGGCTCGTGACGGCGGAGGGAGACCGGGCGAGGGTAACGATCCGTGCCGAGAACGTGCCCGAGGGGGTATCAGAGCAGGACCACCTCACGGGCCTGCGGTCGTCGTTGCAGAACCTCTCCGCGCTTGTCGGCCGCTGATCCGCGGACGGAGCCGAGGCCTTGGTGGCCTCGTCGCGGCGGGAACGTGCCGCTGTTGTCGGCGATCGGCACGCGGCCCCGGACCGCGCGGCCGACCGGGAGCGGGTCAGGGCCAGAGCGGCTCGAGCGGCTCCATCGTGATGCCCTGCGCCTCGAACGAGCGGCGCCGCTCCTCGATGCGGCGGTGCATCTCGGCCTGCGCCGCCGTGACCGTCTCGGGGTCCACGGGGATCGAGGCGGGATGCGGGTCGCCGTGGTTCGCGGCGATGTACGCGTCGAGCTCGGGACCCGAGGTCCACGAGGTGATCAGGGCGTAGCGGGGGGCGACGCCGCGGTGCCACACCGCGTGCCAGAACCGCTGGGTGTCCACGACGATCCGCGACCCCTCCGGGAGGGGCAGGCGCATCTCGGTGGCGGGGTCGAAGCGGTCCGATCGCAGGATCAGGAGCGAGTCCGGGTCGTCCGTGAGGTTGAAGAAGCCCCGGACCACCCATCCGGTGCCTTCGTCGTTGAGCCGGTTGTTGTCGTCCTGGTGCAGGTTGTAGATCGCGTCGGCGTAGGTGTTGGGCTGGAGTTCGATCACGCGGCAGCGCCCGACGTTGGCGCCGGCCTCCGCGGCACGGCGTACGAGCGTCGGGGCGAGCGCCGACTGCGAGGGTACCCAGACGCCGTCCTTGTCCGTGCGGGGCGGGGTGTGGTTCCAGAAGCCGTTGCACTCCACTTCGCCGGCATAGCTCGCCAGCGGGGCGAAGCGCGTGATGCCGGACGAGCGCCACGGGACGTACTCGAGGTCGAACCACTCCGCCGGATCCGCCGTCTGGTCGTACCGGTCGAGCACGACGTATCCCGTCTCCTCCAGCGCCTCCGAGCGGATGAACGACATCTCGGCTCCCCTCATCTCGTCCGCGCCCTTCCCGGGGCGCGACCTACTTAGGACATCCTAACTCGGCGGGCGTGCTCCCGTCGGGCGCGGAGCCGTGCAAAACGGGCCCGTCGCTACGCTGGGGGAATGACACAGCCTCAGGGAGCCCATCTCGTCGGGAGCGTCAACTTCGACGACGCCGAGAAGACCATGCGCACGGCCTCCGAGATCCTCGGCGCTCGGCTCAGGCGGATCCCGGACGGGGAGGTGGGCAAGCGATTCCACTGGATCATGTTCCAGCCGGACGTCCTCGGGGCGGCGGAGGGCATCGAACGCGTCGGCGATGCCCCGATCCCCTTCGGGGCGGGGCTGGACGCGCGTCCGCTCCGGATCGGCGAGGGTGTGGACCCCCAGTCGATCGTCCTGCCGCCGCTGGGCTACGAGGACGCCGCCGTGGCGTCGTACGGGATCTTCCGCCGCCTCCGCGACGCGGGCGTGATCCCGGCCGGGACGCGCTTCCAGGTGTCGCTTCCCACGCCCCTCGCGGTCATCTCCTCCTTCTTCTCCGGCGACGACCGCGGCGCGATCGAGCCGCTCTACACCGCGGCGATCCTGCGCGAGCTGGACGGGATCCTCCGGACCGTTCCGCACGAGGACCTGTCGATCCAGTGGGACGTGGCCAGCGAGATGGGGATCATCGAGCGGGCAGCGGGGTACGGCCGGGTCATGGAGGCGTGGTGGCCGGGGGACCCGTTCGACGGGCTCGTCGGCCGTCTGGCCGCGCTCGTGGACGCCGTGCCCGCCGACGTGGAGGCCGGAGTGCACCTCTGCTACGGCGACGCCGGCGAGAAGCACTTCATCGAGCCGACCGATGCGGGAAACCTCGTCCGCTTCGCGAACGCCGTCGCCGCGGCGTCGGGGCGGACGCTCACGTGGCTGCACCTTCCCGTCCCGATCGCCCGTGACGACGACGCGTACTTCGCGCCCCTCGACGACCTGGCGCTCGCCGACGGGACCGAGCTGTACCTCGGGCTCGTGCACCGCGAGGACGGCGTGGAAGGAGCCCGGCGTCGGATCGCCGCCGCCGCACCGCACGCGCCCGCCTTCGGCGTCGCGACGGAGTGCGGGATCGGCCGTGCGCCGGCGGGCGCGACCGAGGACATCCTCCGCACCCACGCGGACGTCGCCGTGTCCTGGTGAGCCCGATTCGCGTCCGCGCTCGGCGTGACGTAAACTCTTCTGCGGTGACGTGTCCGAGCGGCCGAAGGTGCAACTCTCGAAAAGTTGTGTAGGGTAACCCCCTACCGTGGGTTCAAATCCCACCGTCACCGCCAGTCCGGAAGCCCGTTCTCCCTAGAAAACACTGGGGAGGGCGGGCTTTCTACTTTCCTCGTGACAACGGCGTGACAACACTCGCAGTGCGACGTGCCTGATCGAGGGTCGCTGCAACGCCGTTGAGGTCGTCATCGAACTGGTCTGCGTACGTGTCGAGCGTCATACTCGCGGAGGCATGCCCAAGCATCCGCTGCACGGCCTTCACGTTCGCTCCAGCCGAGATCGCCAGAGACGCTGCAGTGCCGGAGGTCGTGCGGCGTGACGCGCGGCATTGTGGCCGGTGGCTTCTCACCCCGGGAATTCGCAGCGGCCACGAGCTTTTCCTCGTCGGAGAGCACGCGCTTCACCGCGGCCGCGAACCAGCCGTCACGCGAGTTCGGGAGTCGCACGTGCAGTTGATCGTCACCGGGCAGGAGATCATCGCGGCCCTTGCCCTCGCAGAGCTTCGCGATCCGCAGTGCCAGGAACTCCGGGCAGGGGACGATCTCGTCTCGTGGGTCTTCGGCGTCCCCACGTGGATCACGGTGCCGACCATGACGGCGTTCTCTTCGACGCTCACGCGCCGTCTGAGCGCGTCTACGTGCTTGACACGGCCCGGTAGCCTCACCCCATCTGAGACCCGTGTATGCCAGGAACAGGACGAGCGTGGGGTGTGCAGATGCGTCGGCGAGCTTCTGCCGGCGGAGTTCGGGGATACCTCCGGTCGGGTAACGCCGTCTCGGGGTGGTTCGCGGGAGCTGTGAAGAGGATCCGCGCTGAGGATGCCAAGGCTGCGGCTGAGGCAAAGGGGCGAGGCGAGGAAGTGTCGCCGATCATGCCGCGAGTCACTCCTCATGACCTGCGCCACACCGCCGCGTCGCTCGCGATCAGCGCGGGAGCCAACGTCAAGGCTGTACAGCGGATGCTTGGGCACGCGAGCGCGGCGATGACCCACGACACGTACGCGGAGCTCTTCGACGGCGATCTCGACTCCGTCGCGGTTGCGCTGGACAGTCAGCGCTCTGCTTCACTCGGGTCGTAGGTAGCGGAGGGCGGCTCCGGTAGTGACGCTCTCAGTCATGTGTGCGAGAATCGCACACATGACTGAGATGACATCGGCTGAACTTGGCACGCGTATCCGCGAAGCCAGAGAGCGTCGCGGGCTGAACCAGTCCGATCTCGGTGAGCGCCTTCAACTGGACCGAACGATGGTGAACAAGATTGAGAACGGCACGCGGAAGGTGTCGGCTCTTGAGCTTTCGCAGATTGCTGACGCGCTCCGAGTGCGCATGGCATCGTTCTTCACTACTCCAGTTCCGGCAATCGTCTCTCATCGGTCCTCCCAGGGGCTGGAAGTCGTCGATTCTCAGATCGATGCGATGCTGGAGGGTCTTGCGGCCGATGTTGAGCTCGTACAGGAACTCGGCGCGCTTGACCGACGAGAAGTCCCCGGGTCCCATCTCGATGTGCCACAGACGCACACGGACGCCGAGAAGATGGCGGAGCGTGCACGCGCCTCGGTGGGTCTTGACGAGCATTCGCCTGCGCGCGACCTTCAGCGCCTCCTTGGGGATGCGGGCCTGCTGGTGTTTACCCGTGATCTTGGGACGGACACGGCCGATGCCGGTACGGTGCTGCTGCGCGATGCTACTGGGGTCTCGCTCGTCAACAGCGCACAGAAGGTGGGGCGTCGTCGGCTCGCGGCCGCACACGAGTTTGGGCACTTCCTAGTCGCGGACGACTATTCAGTCGACTGGGATGTCACTGCGGGTGGGCAGCAGACTGAAGCGCTGCTGGACCACTTTGCGCGGGCGTTTCTCTTGCCGTCCCGAGGATTGCGGGACTTGTGGACGCGCATGATCGTCGATGGCGTGCGAACTGCGGCGGTCGTCACCGCGGGCACTTTCCGGGTGGATATGGCGACGCTGGCGCGCCGACTTATGGATCTCGAGTTGGTGAACGGGGCGGAGGCCGGTCAGATTCGGCAGGTCCGGACGACCGGCGCTGACATGATTGAGCACGATCTCCATCCGCACGACGACCTGGCAGGTGTAACCCAGCCGCGGATCTACCAGCAAGCGGTATTGCGGCTGGTGCGGGATGAGTTGATTTCGGGGGCCCGTGCGCTCGAGCTTCTCTGGGGGACGGTCGATGAGGACGAGCTACCCGCACCGCATGTACCGACGGATGGCGACATCTGGCAGTTCGTCTCGTGACGGACTCCCGGCCGGGACGCGTGTTCGACACAGGTCCCTTGCGGCATTTCGCCTTACAGCAGTGGCTCGGTGTGCTGAAGTACTTGTGCCGGGACTACGACGTGATGATCCCCGAGAGCGTGGAGGCTGAAGTCAAAGATCAGAGCCGCACCGATCCCGGGTTGCTGCAGGTTCTCGATGCTGACTGGATCACTGTTGATCGCAGCACTGACCTCGCCTACCTGCAGGCGTTCGCAGGCTTCGAACGACTTCTCGCCGCAGGCGGTCGGAATACAGGGGAGTGCGGCGTCCTGGCGCTAGGAAAAACCCGCGGTCACGAGCTCATTGTTGACGACAGGGTGGCTAGCAGTCTTGCTCGCCGGGAGAAACTGAACTGCCGGGGAACGCTCGCACTGCTGTGCGACGCCATCCGCGAGGAGAAGCTCACCGTAGCCATGGTCTCAGACCTTGCCGATGACCTCCTTGGTGGGGAGTACCGTCTCCCGTTCAAGCAGGGCCGATTCGCGCAGTGGGCAGAAGAGAACGGCCTCATCTGAGGTCGAAGACCCACTCGCAGGGGAGGCGTGGGGGGACAGGGGCGCTTGTGCTGTGACATTTGATGGAATATCCTCATAGTCATGGTCGCACTTTCTTCGGATCTCGTTGATCTCCTCGGTGGCGTTGCGCTGGACATCCGGGAGGAGTTCGAGGCGAGCGCAGGCCTTGTCACTGCAGCGCTTGAGCTTCATCCTGCGTTCACTGACAACAACGTCCCGCGATCTGCGTTGGTGCGGTCGATCATCGCGCGAGAGTTCCGTGCCGCTGCCGGGCGGCGAGGACTTAATCCCCGTTCGGGCCTGGGGGGCGCCGTCGAGCTGTATGAGTTCAACGGCGACGAGTACGCCATCATTCGGTTGCGCAGCGCTGAGCTTGTAGGTGAGGACCTGCGCGTCATCGCCAATAGCGGATCCACTTGGGGAGGTCTGTCGGACGACGGCTTTTGGCGGGAGGTGCCGTACGTGTTCGGGTGCACGTTCGGGGAAAACGACTCGGTGAGCTTCTTCGTCGCCGAAGTCATCGGCCAGTCGGAGGGTGCCGTTGCGCATCTTGAGTTTGGTTGGATGCACCGCTTCGATGAGCCCGCTCCGCGCGGCGGCGCGTCGTTCACTCCCGATAGCGGTGACTCGCTTGCGGGTTGGGACATGCCGGATTCCGACGACGTCGACAAGCAAGCCTAGGGAGCATCGTGATTGACTCAATGCCGCCAGGTGCGGCTGTTGTTGGCGCGCGCGTTCGGCAGCTTCGACTTGCGCTCGGCCTGACTCAGACTGAGCTGGCTGTGCGAAGCGGAATCGCGTCCGGGTCGATCTCAATGATTGAGAACGGTCACCAAGAGGCGGATCAAGCGATGCTGAGTGCGCTCGCGGAGGTTCTCGACTGCCAACCGAGCTATCTGACAGCTTCAGCGAACGCTGAGTTCGACCGTCCGAAGCTGCGAGCATACGCGGATGCGCCCCAGCGCGCAGTCGATCGCACTACGTTTGACTCGATCAGCGCCATCGAGGTAATTCGCTCGGCAGGGTTGCGTACCCTCACGGTCAAACTTCCCATCTACGACAGCGATCTGAATGATGACGACGAAATCGACCGCATCGCGGCGGATGTCCGAACAGCCGCGGGTCTCGACGCTGAAGAAGTCATCCCCAACGTCATTCGCGCCGTCGAGCGACTCGGATGTGTCGTTCTGCCCCTCGACCGCGAGCTTGGCCGCCACTGGGGAATGTCGCTCACAGTCGAGGGGATACCGGTCATCCGCGTGGCACGCCCTTCGCACGACGCGGACCTGGACATCCCAGGTGATCGACAACGGTTCACTGTCGCACATGAGCTGGGACATCTCGTTCTTCACGCAGGTTCTGCGCAGCCGGCCGCGCCGTCGGAGGCAGCCCGGATGGAACAGCAGGCCAACAGGTTTGCGGCTTCTTTTCTCGTGCCAGGCGATTCGGCCCTAGAAGATCTCGAGGCATTGGGCGGGCGGGTCACGCTGCGCACTTTGGCGTTGCTCAAACAGAAGTGGGGATATTCAATCAAGGCCTTTGTGTTCCGGTTCCGAGAGCTGGGTGTGATCGATGATGCACAGGCTCGGTCGCTTTACAAGCAGATCTCGGCTCGCAGATGGAACAAGGAAGAGCCCCATCGTCCCGGGACCGAGTCCGCTGTCTGGCTCGGAAAAGCGCTCCGGGAGGCCTTCCCTACAGGAGACGTAGTGGAGGGCGCCTCGCGTGCGTCGGGGCTTGGGGTCAACTACATTGCGCGCTGGTTGGACTGGAGTCCCTCGGGGGTATCGAGGCCGCCGGCCGAGGTGACGGTGCTTCAGCCGCGTGAACGTCCAGATGCCTCCTCGCGCTCCACGGGGCGGATCTCGCGACTGCCCAGCAGGCCATGATCCCTCCAGCGGTAACGCAACGGTAACGAATATCTGCGGGACCTCGATTTCAGGTGTGCGCACATGTGCCCAACCTCCGCGGAATCAGGCGGATCTCAGCGGTCGCTCCGGCATCCAGTGGCCTGCGATAGGGGTTCAAATCCCACCGTCACCGCCAGGAAAACCCCCGAGAAATCGGGGGTTTTCGCCTGTCCGGGTCGCAGTGTGGCGCATCGATCGGTTCCCATCATCACGTCCTCACGGAGAGCACGGCCGCGGGCCTCCCTCCGGTCGATCGGCTGGTCGCGGCCGATGGGACGCCGAGAGGCGAGGTGATGGCGACCCGTCCTGGAACTGCGATCTCGCAAATCAAGGTTGCGCGTCAAAACGGGAACAGCGCGTGGAGAACGCACAACGTCGCGATGACGGCCTGACGAGCACACGCCGGCGTGGCCGCTGGCCGCGCCAGTCGGCTACAAACGGCGTGGGCCGGCGGCGCGGTCCGCGAGCAGGCGGGCGAGGGCCGTGGTCGCACCCGCCGGCGCGTCCCACGCGGTGTCCCCGATGCCGAGGTAGTGGCTTCGGGCGCGTTCCATGAGCGCGCGATCGGCGCCCGTGAGCGTGTCCGCCACGGTCTTGGCCGCAGCGTCCTTCGAGACGATTCGTCCGGTGTCGAGCGTGACCAGGATCCGCGCGAGCGTGAGCAGCGTGTTCCGCTCGTCGCCCTCGACGCCGGCGAGCACCTCCGGGACCGATGCGAGGATCGCTTCGCGCAGCGCCTCGGGGGGCACCGCGGGGAGCAGGGTGCCGAGGGGCTGCCCGAGGAGAACCCGGTGGGCCTGATGTGCGGTCGCGATCAGCACCGTCACGTCGGGGTCGTTCTCCGGCATCGGGACGTGCCCGTTCAGGATCCCTTCGCGCAGCCATTCTCCGTACTGGAAGTCGCGGAGCGGCGCGCCCGCCCACGAACCCGGCTGCGGTGCCGTCAGGCCGGTGAGTTCGATCGGTCGACGATCCTGAGCGTCGGGGAACCGAGTGGCGTGCCCCCGCCATCCGGACACGGCGAGCAGCAGATCCGTCAGATCGCGCCGTTCGCGACTCGACAGGGATCGTCGGGTGAGCACCAGCAGGTCGATGTCGCTCTCCGGGCGGATCTCGGAAGACGCGGCCGATCCGAACAGATAGACCCCGAGAACATCGCCCGGGCTCACCTCGTCGAGGTGACGAATGACCGGGGCGACCTGCGCTGCGACGCTCTGCCCGTACCCCATGCCTTCATTCTGCCGATGTCGGATGCTCGCGATCACACCGCCGCGATCCGCCGCGCCGCGGGTGCGGGGTGGGCAGTCGCGCGCGGACCTCGCGAGCCTCGTGGTCTGATGGTGGCATGGCACGTTGTCGAAGGGTCCTCCTCGTTGCGCTCGCCGCGCTGGCCGTAGGGCTGAGCGGATGTTCGGTGCTGGGGATTCCCGAGGGACTGGACGAGGACCGGCTCGCGGCCATCTCGTCGCAGGTGTCCGCCGTGCAGGGCGGACTCGACGCGACCCTTCACAGTGAGACCAAGACCTGCGAGGGTCTCTGCCAGCGCATCTCCGTCGATCTGGTCCCGCGCGTCCCGGACTACACGGCCGTGGACATCGCGCGGGCGATCTACGAGACGGATACCGCACTGGAGGACCAACGGATCTCGGCGTTCGACTACTGCTTCCGCTCGAATGCCTGGAGTCTGGCCGACGCGCAGTATCTCGATGCGCGGCTCCTCGAGATCCCCGCGCTGGGGTACGGCGACTTCTCCCGCGACGAGGATGAGGCCCGGCCCAGCTACGACTGCTACTCGTTCGCGGCCATCGATGCCAGGGAGAGGCTGGCCGCGTTCCTCGCGGAGCACGGAGTCGACGGCTTCTAGCCCTCGTTGCTGAGGTCACCGCGCCGTCACGGAGGTCACCGCGCTCCGGAACGGCATTGATCGGGCGGCGGGTTGCGCCGACGGCTCGAGGATTGCATACCGAGATACTGGTATGCAATCTCCAGGTAATTCTCATATTTTGGTATCACCCCCCTATCGTTGGACGGAGCCAATCCGACCGTGGGGGTACGCATGCTTGGCACTGGGGAGAATCGTCGCGTCCGAAAGACGCTGATGCACCGCTCGCGGGTGGTCGCCGCCACTGTCGTCGCGACGCTGGTGGCCGCGTTGACGGCGGTGAACATCACGATCGTGGACCAGACGCCGGCGACGGCGGCTGGTGCGCTGTTCTGCGGCGACGTCTACACGCAGCAGGGTCAGAGCCCGCGCAACATCTGGCAGATCGACCGCGAGACCGGTGCTCAGACCGTGGCCGGGACCTTCAACATCTCCGGCGCCACCGGCAACCTGAACGGCACCGGCATCCACGATGCGGACGGCGACGGCTACGGCGAGGTGATCATCGGCGTCCTCCCCGCCAACTCCGGCACCGCGCGCTCGATCTACCAGTACTCGAGCGTCACCGGGCAGACGACGCTCCTCGGCGCTGGCGTCGCCGGGGCCGCGGTCACCCACGGCGCGATCAACGCGGCCAACGGTCACTACTACTACGGCGGCCTGACCAACGGCACGCTGAACGTCTACGGCTTCAACACCCAGACGAACCAGTCCATGGGTCTCGTCGCGAGCGGGCCGGTCCCCAACGGCGGTGCCAACGGCGACTGGGCGTTCGACAGCCAGGGCAACCTGTTCGTCGTGGCCGGGGGCAACGGCGCGGGGACGACAAACATCGTCAGCGTCGTCGAGCAGGACATCCCCTCGGCGGGCGGGACGACGGTGCCGATCACGGCCAAGGAGCTGGTCCGGATCGACACCGGCGGGACGCCCCTCAACGGCATCGGGTTCGCGGGCGACGGATACCTCTACGTCGCTGGCGGCAGCCGCATGTACAAGGTCAACCCGACCACGGGGCAGAACATCAGCAACGTCGCCTTCCCGACGGCGGGCTCGGTGGACATGGCCTCCTGCGCCTCGCCGAACTCGGTCACCGTCGTCAAGGACTTCCCGCAGGGGCGCAACACCAGCTCCGACCAGGTGACGATGACGATCACCGGTGACGGGATCACCGGCGGGAACACCGCCACGACGAGCGGCACGGCCCCCGGCGTCCAGCCCCAGGAAGCGGGGCCGGTCCTCGTGCTGTCCGGCCAGCGGATCACCGTCTCGGAGACGGGATCCGGCGTCGGGCGTCCGAAGTACGACACCCGCTGGTCCTGCGTGGACCGGAACACCGGGAACACCCTCGGCTCGGGCGACGGCGGATCCGGGGCCTTCACCGTCCCGGACGGGGGAGCGAAGGGCGTCGCCGCGCTCTGCACGTTCACGAACGACGCCCGCCTGCCCGCAGTGTCGCTCGAGAAGACCGCCGACAAGACCACCCTCGTCGCCGGCGAGACCGTGACCTACTCGTTCCGCGTGACCAACACCGGCAACGTCCCCCTCAAGGACGTCTCCGTGGCGGAGACGGCGTTCACCGGAGCCGGATCGATGTCGGCCGTCTCCTGCCCGGCCCTGCCGGAGCCGCTGGCGCCGGACGCCTCCGTCACCTGCACGGCGACGTACAGTGTGCAGCAGGCCGACGTGAACGCCGGATCGGTCGAGAACACCGCCACCGCGCGGGCCGTGTCGCCGGATGAGATCGCCGTCACGTCGGATCCCTCGTCGGTTACCATCACGGCGGATCAGAACGCCTCGCTGAGCATCGTGAAGTCCTCGGACACCGCCGAGCTCGTCGTGGGTGAGACGGTGACCTTCTCGTTCGTCGTGACGAACACCGGCAACGTGACCCTGACCGACGTCGGCGTCAACGAGGGCGCGTTCACCGGCGCCGGGACGCTGTCGGCCGTGGACTGCCCGGCGGATCGGACGCTCGCGCCCGGCGGTCAGCTCGTCTGCACCGCCACGTACACGGTGCAGCAGGCGGACGTCGACGCCGGATCGATGCGCAACGACGCCACCGCGACGGGCACGCCGCCCACGGGCCCGCCCGTGACCTCGGAGCCGTCCGAGACCACCACCCCCTCGGTCCCCGACCCGAGCGTGTCCATCGCGAAGACGGCGGACAAGACGGACCTCGTGGTGGGCGAGACGGTGACGTACTCCTTCCGCGTGACGAACACCGGCAACGTGACGCTGACCGAGGCCGCCGTCGCGGAGGGCGCCTTCACGGGCGCGGGCGACCTGTCGGCGATCGCGTGCCCGGCCGACCGGACGCTCTCCCCGGGCGAGTTCCTGGACTGCACGGCGACGTATGTGGTGCAGCAGGCGGATGTGGATGCGGGGTCGGTGACGAACGCGGCGACGTCGTCGGGCACGCCGCCGACGGGTGACCCGGTGACGTCGGATCCCTCCGAGGTGACGATCACGGGGACCTCGTCGCCGTCGATCACGGTCGTGAAGTCGGCGGACAAGACCGATCTGGTCGTGGGGGAGACGGTGACGTACTCGTTCGTGGCGAAGAACACCGGGAACGTGACGCTGACGGATGTGTCGATCGCGGAGGGCGCCTTCTCCGGTGCGGGTGCGCTGTCGGCGATCGAGTGCCCGGCGAACCGGACGCTGGCGCCGGGTGCCGAACTGACGTGCACGGCGACGTATGTGGTGCAGCAGGCGGATGTGGATGCGGGGTCGGTGACGAACGCGGCGACGTCGTCGGGCAC
>NZ_JBAOJP010000016.1:0-19887 GCF_037083505.1 Microbacterium sp. CCNWLW41 | reverse complement strand
GTTCGTGGCGAAGAACACCGGGAACGTGACGCTGACGGATGTGTCGATCGCGGAGGGCGCCTTCTCCGGTGCGGGTGACTTGTCGGCGATCGAGTGCCCGGCGAACCGGACGCTGGCGCCGGGTGCGGAACTGACGTGCACGGCGACGTATGTGGTGCAGCAGGCGGATGTGGATGCGGGGTCGGTGACGAACGCGGCGACCGCGACCGGCAATCCGCCGACCGGGGATCCGGTGACGTCCGGCCCGTCCGAGGTGACCATCAGCGGCACCCAGAAGCCGGCCATCGAGATCGTGAAGTCCTCCGACACGACCGAACTGGTGGCGGGCGAGACGGTGACCTTCTCCTTCGTGGTGACGAACACCGGCAACGTGACGCTGACCGACGTCGCCGTGAACGAAGGCGACTTCACGGGTGCGGGAGACCTGTCGGCGATCGAGTGCCCGGCGGAGCGGACGCTGGCGCCCGGCGCTCAGCTCGTCTGCACCGCCGCGTACACGGTGCAGCAGGCGGACGTCGACGCGGGCACCGTCCGCAACAGCGCGACGGCGACCGGGACCCCGCCCACGGGCGACCCGATCGAGTCCGAGCCGTCCGAGGTGACGACCCCCTCCGTCCCCGACCCGAGCGTGTCCATCGTGAAGACGGCCGACAAGACCGAGCTCGTCGCCGGGGAGACGGTGACGTACTCCTTCCGCGTGACCAACACCGGCAACGTGACGCTGACCGATGCCGCGGTCGTGGAGGGCACGTTCACGGGCGCGGGCGCGCTGTCCGCGATCGAGTGCCCCGCCGACCGGACCCTGGCGCCGGCGGAGTTCATGGACTGCACGGCGACCTACGTGGTGCAGCAGGCGGACGTGGACGCGGGGTCGGTGAAGAACTCGGCGACCGCGACCGGAAACCCGCCGACCGGGGATCCCGTGGCCTCCGATCCGTCGACCGTGACGATCACCGCGGACCAGGATCCCGCCATCGGGATCGTGAAGTCGGCGGACAAGACGAACCTCGTGGCGGGGGAGACGGTGACGTACACGTTCACCGTGACCAACACCGGCAACGTGACGCTGTCTGACGTGGCGGTGGCCGAGGGCGCCTTCTCCGGCGCGGGTCGGCTCTCGGCTCTCGACTGCCCGGCGGACCGGACCCTGGCCCCCGGCGCGCAGCTCGTCTGCACGGCGACGTACACGGTGCAGCAGGCGGATGTGGATGCCGGGTCGGTGACGAATGACGCGACCGCGACCGGTAACCCGCCCACCGGGGACCCCGTGACCTCCGAGCCCTCGGAGGTGACGATCACGGCGGACCAGACCCCGGGGCTCGCGCTGGTGAAGACGGCGGACAAGGCGACCCTCGTCGTTGGCGAGACGGTGACGTACACGTTCACGGTGACGAACACGGGCAACGTGACGCTGTCCGACGCGGCGGTGTCCGAGGGCGCCTTCTCCGGCGCGGGTCAGCTCTCCGCCGTCGACTGCCCGGCGGACCGGACGCTCGCGCCGGGCGCGCAGCTCGTCTGCACGGCGACGTACACGGTGCAGCAGGCGGATGTGGACGCCGGGTCGGTGACGAACGACGCGACCGCGACCGGGAACCCGCCGCAGGGCGACCCGATCACGTCGCCGCCGTCCGAGGTGACGATCACGGCGGACCAGACCCCGGGGATCGCGCTGGTGAAGACGGCGGACAAGACGAACCTCGTGGCGGGGGAGACGGTGACGTACACGTTCACCGTGACCAACACCGGCAACGTGACGCTCTCGGGCGTGGCGGTGGCCGAGGGCGCCTTCTCCGGCGCCGGTCAGCTCTCCGCCCTCGACTGCCCGGTCGACCGCACGATCGCTCCCGGTGCGGACCTGGTCTGCACGGCCACGTACACGGTGCAGCAGGCGGATGTGGACGCCGGGTCGGTGACGAACGACGCGACCGCGACGGGGAACCCGCCGCAGGGCGAGCCGGTCACGTCGCCGCCGTCGGAGGTCACCATCACGGGGACGCAGTCCCCGGGGATCACCATCGTGAAGTCCGCGGACAAGGACGAGCTCGTCCTCGGCGAGACCATCACCTACTCCTTCGTGGTGACGAACACCGGGAACGTGACCCTCACGGACGTGGCCGTCGACGAAGGCGCGTTCACCGGGGCGGGCACCCTGTCCGCGATCGAGTGCCCGGCGGATCGGACCCTCGTTCCCGGTGCGCAGCTGATCTGCACGGCGACGTACACGGTGCAGCAGGCGGACGTGGACGCCGGGACGGTCGCGAACGACGCGACCGCCACGGGCACCCCGCCGAACGGAGAGCCGATCACCTCGGAGCCGTCCGGGACGACCACCCCGTCGGTCCCGAACCCGGCCATCGCGTTCGTCAAGTCCGCGGACAAGACGGACCTGGTCGTGGGCGAGACCGTGACCTACACGTTCACGGCGACCAACATCGGCAACGTCACGCTGACGGACGTCGCGATCGCCGAGGGCGAGTTCTCCGGGGCGGGTGACCTGTCGGCGCTGGAGTGCCCGGCGGATCGGACGCTGATCCCGGGGCAGCAGCTCGTCTGCACGGCGACGTACACGGTGCAGCAGGCGGACGTGGACGCCGGGTCGGTGACCAACACCGCCACCGCGTCGGGGAACCCCCCGACCGGCGGTCCCGTGACCTCCGAGCCGTCGACGGTCGTCATCGAGGGGACTCCGTCCCCGGCCCTCGCTCTGGTCAAGTCCTCGGACACGTCGGAGCTGGCCGTGGGCGCGACCGTGACCTTCTCCTTCGTCGCGACCAACACGGGCAACACGACCCTGACCGACGTGACGGTCGTGGAGGGCGAGTTCACCGGCGCGGGCGAGCTGTCCGCGCTGTCCTGCCCCGCCGACCGCACGCTCGCCCCCGGCGAGCAGCTCGTCTGCACGGCCACCTACGTGGTGCAGCAGGCGGATGTGGACGCGGGCACCCTGCGGAACACGGCCACCGCGACCGGCACCCCGCCCTCGGGCGAGCCGATCGAATCGGACCCGTCGGAGGTGACGACCCCGTCGACGCCGAAGCCGGCGCTGTCGCTCGTGAAGACGGCGGATAAGAGCACCGTCGCCGCGGGCGACACCGTGACGTACACGTTCCGCGTCACCAACGTGGGCACCGTCACGCTCCGTGGGGTGGCGGTCGTCGAGGGCGCCTTCTCGGGCGCGGGCGAGCTGTCCGCGCTCGACTGCCCGGCCGACCGGACCCTCGCGCCGAGCGAGTTCCTGGACTGCACCGCGACGTACGTCGTACAGCAGGCCGACGTGGACGCCGGATCCATCACCAACGACGCCACGGCGACCGGCAATCCCCCGCAGGGCGAGCCGATCGTGTCGGATCCCTCGGCGGTGACCGTGACGGCGGAGCGGACGCCGGGGATCTCGATCGTGAAGTCCGCGGACAAGACGCAACTGGTCGTCGGCGAGACGATCACGTACTCGTTCGTGGTGACCAACACCGGCACCGTGACCCTGACCGACGTCGGCGTGACGGAGGGCGACTTCACGGGCGCGGGCGAGCTGTCGGCCGTCGAGTGCCCGGCCGATCGCACGCTGGCCCCGGGGGCCCAGCTGATCTGCACGGCGACGTACACGGTGCAGCAGGCGGACGTGGACGCCGGGTCCGTGACCAACACGGCGACCGCGACGGGCACGCCGCCGGGCGGCGAGCCGATCGAGTCCGAGCCGTCCACCACCACGACCGGCGCGGATCCCGCTCCGTCGCTGTCGATCGTGAAGACGGCGGACACCGCCGTGCTCGTGGCCGGGGAGAGCGTGACCTACACGTTCACCGTCACGAACACCGGCAACGTCACGCTCGCGGACGTCACCGTCCTCGAGGGCGAGTTCTCCGGGGCGGGCGACCTGTCGGCGCTGGAGTGCCCGGCGGATCGCACGCTGATCCCGGGGCAGCAGCTCGTCTGCACGGCGACGTACACGGTGCAGCAGGCGGACGTGGACGCCGGGTCCGTGACCAACACCGCCACCGCGACGGGCACGCCGCCCGGAGGGGGCGAGGTAGGGACGGATCCGTCCACGGTCGTGATCGAGACCACGCCCGCTCCCGCCCTCACCGTCGTGAAGACGGCGGACAAGTCCGCTGCGCGCGTGGGCGAGACCATCACGTACACGTTCACGGTCACCAACACCGGCAACGTGACGATCACGGACGTGACCGTCGTCGAGGGCGAGTTCAACGGATCCGGTCCGCTCTCGACCCCGGTCTGCGAGGACGGCGCACGTCGTCTCGCCCCCGGGGAGAGCGTGGTGTGCACGGCCACCTACGTGGTCCAGCAGGCCGACGAGAAGAAGGGCGACCTCGTCAACACCGCGACGGCGACCGGGAAGACGCCGGCGGGCGGGATCGAGTCGCCGCCCTCCTCGACGACGACCCGACTGCTCGTGGTCGACCTCCCGCCGACCGGCGGGGAGATCGCGATGGGCGCGATCGGCGCCTCGGCCGTGCTGGTGCTCGTCGGCGTCGCCCTCGTGGTGATCGCGCGTCGCCGACGCGGTGAGCGCACGACGCTCTGACGGGGAGGCGCCGGAGTGGACTTCCCGCTCCGGCGCCGTCCGCGGCGTGATCGGGCGGTCCTCGGACGGGGCGTCAAGCACGGCGTCGCGACCGCGTCGCGCCACCATCGGCTGACATCATGGGCGGTGGCGCGTCGTCGCCGGGAGGGAAGGGGCCGATGAGCCGTTCACCGCGTCTGAACCGCGTCGCCCGGGGCGATCACCGTCTGCTGTCCCGGGCGGCGGGGATGCCCGCGCCGACGCACCCGGACGTCACCGTGGTGCCGGACATCGCGGTGCCCGCGGCCGACGGCGTGACGTTGCGGACCGACCACTGGTCGGCGCCCGGGGCCGGAGACGCGACCCTGCTCGTGCGGACCCCCTACGGGCGCGCCGACATCGCCGGCATGGCGCTGTTCTTCGCCGAGCGAGGCCACCACGTCGTCGTGCAGAGCTGCCGGGGCACGTTCGGCTCGGGCGGACGCTTCGATCCGCTGCACGACGAGGCCGCGGACGGGGCCGCGACGATGTCCTGGCTGCGTGCCCAGCCATGGGCGACGGGACCCGTGCACTCCTGGGGCGGGAGCTACTTCGGGGTGACCCAGTGGGCCATGGTCGACGGCGGCGCGGGACCGGACGCCCTCGGGATCGCCGTGTCCGCCCGACGCTTCGACGAGGCCATCCTGTACCGCGGGGGCGGGTTCTCCATCGAGACGCTCCTCGCCTGGTGCATCGCCCTCGACCTCCAGGAGCGGCCGCTGCTGTCGAAGATCGGGAGGATGCTGCGCGCCCGCGACCGGGTGCACCGCGCGTCGTTCACCGTCCCGCCGACGGAGGCCGCCGTCCGTGCCCATGCCGGCGATCCCGCGTTCTTCCGGGACTGGCTCGCGCACAGTGCTCCCGGCGATCCGTGGTGGGAGCCGCTGCACTTCGCCGAGGAGCTGTCCTCGATCCCGCCGACCGTGCTGCTGGCCGGGTGGCAGGATCTCTTCCTGGAAGGGCAGCTCGACGACTACGCCGCGCTTCGCGACGCCGGGACCACCGTGCGGCTCGTCGTGGGCGACTGGACCCATGGCGCACCGGGCACGCTCGTCCTGGGTGCCCGCGAGGCGTTGCGGGGCTTCTCCGATCCGCGGGGCGGAGCCGCGGTGCAGGTGGAGGTCACGGGGGGCGGGGGCTGGCGCGAGCCCGCGTCCTGGCCGCCGCCGAGCACCCCGGAGACGTGGCAGGCCACGGCGGACGGGGCACTGGTCCGGGACGACGACGGCGCGGTGGCGCCGGGAACGCTCTCCTACCGCTACGACCCGGACGACCCGACCCCGAGCGCGGGCGGCCGGACCCTGAACCCCTTCACGGCCGGGCGACGCGACCAGCGCCGACGCGAGGCCCGCGACGACGTGCTGGTCTTCACCGGCGAGGAGCTCGCCGACGAGGTGCTGGTGGCCGGGTCCCCGGAAGTCGAGCTCACGCTCTCCTCGACCAATCCGCGCGTGGACGTGTTCGTGCGCCTGTGCGAGGTGGACGAGCGCGACCGCTCCACGATGATCACCGATTCCTACCGGCGCCTCACGCCGGACGCGGCGGCGGGGGAGGAGCGGCGGGTCCGGCTCGTGCTCGCCCCGATCGCGCATCGTTTCGCCCCCGGCCGGCGGCTGCGACTGCAGGTGTCCTCCGGGGCCCATCCCCTGCACCTGCGCAACCCCGGCACCGAGGACCCTGTCCGGGACTTCTCGCGTCTGGTCCCGAGCGCGCAGACCGTACGGCTGGGAGGGGTCGACCCGCTGCGGCTGGTCCTCCCGCGGACCACGGACGACGCCCTCGGCGCGTTCTCCCCGGCGGCCTAGACTGGCCCGGATGAGCACGCCCGACCCCGCGGCGACGCCCCGCGGCCCGCTGTGGCGACGCCTCCTGTCCCGCCCCCTGGTCTGGGCGGCGCTGTGCGTGGTCGTGGCGGTGGCGCTGCACGGGGGAGGCGGGGACGCGGAGTTCCCGGTCTTCCTGCTCGCCATCGTCGCCGGATGGCTGTGGGGGTTCGCGTTCGTGAACGCGACGGACCGGATCGCCCCGGAGCCGCGCGGCCTCCTGGTGCACGTGGCGGGGGCTGTCGTCGTGGGGGCGGCCGGGCTCCTCCTGGTCTCGGGCGGCTCGGAGCGCCTCGCGGACCTGTCCGACCGCGTCTACGGCGCGGTCCTGATCCTCGTTCTCGGGGTGCCGCCCGCGGCGGCCTGGATCCTCATCACGCTCTTCGCGCGGGTGATGGCGCTGGTCGGCGCACGGGTGAAGGCGGCAGTGGGGACGCGTCCGGTGCCCCCGGCGCCGTCCTGGGAGGGGGACGGGGAGGGCGCGGTGGTGCGGTTCACCGCCGTCCGGCTGCGCATCCGCACCCTGGCGCTGGCGATCGTCGGCGTGGTGCTCGTCCTCGGTGCGGGGTGCGTTGCGCTGCTGATCGCGCTCGACGACGTCGTCGTGAGGATGGGGCCGCGCCTGTCGATCGTGCTCGCAGGGCTCGTGCTGGGGCTCCCGGCCTATCTCCTGCTGGCCGCGTCGATCCGGCGACGGAGCATCCCGTGCTCGGTGCGGTTCGTCCGCGATCGGCTTCAGGTCCGGGCCGGCGCCGAGACGGCGGAGCTCCGGCTGTCCGAGATCGAGCTGCTGCGTTGGCGCACGGAGACCGAGTACGCCCGGGTCGAGGTGCGCGGCGCGGGCGTGGACCTGTCGCTCGTCGTGGGGATGGCCCGGCCGCCGGAGGGCGGGGCGCCGCGGCTCCCGGCGCTTTCGCCGCGGGTGATGGACCTGCTGGCGTCGGCGGGACTGAGGCAGGAGGGCGGCGGACGGGGCGTGGTGACGTTCCGCCGGGCCTCGACGGCACCGGCTCTCTCGGGATAGATCCTTATATCTCAAAAAATATAAGCGAATCGCTTATATTCCTCCCGTCATCGGGTAGCATCGGGGCATGCCGATCGCCGTCATCGCCGACATCGTCGGGTCGCGACGCCTGCCGGACCGCTCGGAGGCGCAGCGAACCCTCGATCGCGTCATCGCCCGGGCCGAGCAGGATCTGCCCCTGGCCGCATCGCCGCTGCGCGCCACGGTGGGGGACGAGCTGCAGGCCCGCTATGAGGAGCTGCCGGCGGCTCTCGCCTCGCTCCTTCTCGTCCAGACGGCGCTGCCCGACGGCCTGGAGCTGCGCTTCGGCATCGGCGTCGGCGAGATCCGCACGGTCGAGGCCGAGGGGACGGACCTGCAGGACGGACCCGCCTGGTGGGCGGCGCGCACCGCGATCGAGACCGTGCACGCGCGCCAACAGCGCGCCGTGCCGACGACGCGGACCTGGATCGTCGGTGCCCCGGAGGAGGATGACGCCATGCACACGCTCATCGACGTCGCGAACGCGTACCTGCTGGCCAGGGACGAGCTCGTGATGGGCATGGGCGAGCGCGAGCGTCGGCTCGTCCACGGGCGATGCCTGGGGCGGACGCAGAAGCAGCTCGCCGAGGCCGAGGGGATCAGCCAGTCCGCGGTCTCCCAGGCGCTGGCGGGCGCGGGATCCGCCGCGCTCGTCGCGGGCTTCCAGACCCTCCGCGGAAGGATCGGCGCATGATCCTCGCCGGCTTCGCCCTCCTCGCCATCGGCCTCGCCGACGTGCTGCGCCGCTTCGTCCCCACCCGAGCGCGGTGGTTCGCCATCGCGGTCGCCGGGCTGGCCGTGCTCATCCTTGCCGCCATCGCGAACGCCGCCTGGTTCGGCCTGCTCGCCCTGGCGCTGGGGGCCCTGTGGCTCTGGGCGATGCCGTCGGCGGGCCGCGCCCCGCTCGCATTCTGGCCCGCGGTCCTGCTCGCGGTGCTGTGCGCGGCGGGGGTGGCGTTCGGTCCCGCCCGCGAGGACGCCGGCGTGTTCGGTGACGGCTGGGTCGTTCCCGCGCTCGGTGGAGCGGTGCCGTTCGACCTCGTGGTGCTCGCCGTCGGCGTGTTCGCGGTCATGCTCGAGACCGGGAACGTCGTCGTCCGCGCGGCGCTGGAGAGCGAGCACGCGATCCTCCCGGCGGATGCGGATGCGGATGCGGATGCGGATGCGGATGCGGATGCGGACGCGAGGGCGGGTGCGGACGAGGGTGCGGGCGCGAGGGCGGGTGCGGATGCCCCGGCGCCGGTGCGCGAGGAGGGCTTCCGCGGCGGGCGCCTGATCGGGCCGCTGGAACGGGTGATCGTGCTCCTGCTCACTCTCGCCGCGGCGTATCCGCTCCTCGCGGCGATGCTGGCCGCCAAGGGCATCGTGCGCTTCCCGGAGATCTCCCGCGACGGGCACAGCGGCGCCCGGGCGGAGTACTTCCTCGTCGGGAGCCTGGTGAGCTGGGTCGTCGCCCTCGGCGGTGCCTTCCTGCTCTGGTGGGCCTCCGCCTGAGCCGGGCGCTGCATCCCGGCAATGCCGAAACCCCCTCTGCCCGCCGAGACCCCCTCCCACACACGTATCGACGAGGGGGTACGGGCGGGGAAGGGGGTTTCGGGGGCCGCACCGCCGCGCGGGAGCCGACCGGCCCGCTGGTAGCCTGAACGGCGTGTCGAATTCTGAACTGACGACCGCGACACCGGCCAACGACCCCTCGTTCGAGAACGTGTGGGACGAGCTGGTCTGGCGCGGCCTCGTCCACGTGTCCACGGATCCGGAGGCGCTGCGCGCCCTTCTCGCCGGGCCTGCGATCACGTATTACTGCGGGTTCGACCCCACCGCACCGAGCCTGCACCTGGGGAACCTGGTGCAGCTGCTCACCATGCGCCGCCTCCAGCTCGCCGGCCACCGGCCGCTGGGTCTCGTGGGCGGGTCCACCGGGCTCATCGGAGACCCGCGGCCGACCGCCGAGCGCACGCTGAACACCCGCGAGACCGTGGGTGAGTGGGTGGCGCGTCTGCGTGCGCAGATCGAACGCTTCCTCAGCTTCGAGGGCGACAGTGCGGCCCGCATCGTGAACAACCTGGACTGGACCGCGCCGATGAGCGCGATCGACTTCCTCCGGGAGATCGGCAAGCACTACCGGGTCGGCACGATGCTGAAGAAGGATGCGGTCGCGGCGCGGCTGAACTCCGACGCCGGCATCAGTTACACCGAGTTCAGCTACCAGATCCTGCAGGGAATGGACTACCTGGAGCTGTACCGCCAGTACGGCTGCGTGCTGCAGACGGGCGGATCCGATCAGTGGGGCAACCTCACCAGCGGGACGGATCTGATCCACCGCGTCGAGGGCACGTCGGTGCACGCGATCGGGACGCCCCTGATCACGAACAGCGACGGCACGAAGTTCGGCAAGAGCGAGGGCAACGCGATCTGGCTGGATGCCGAGATGTGCAGCCCGTACCGCATGTACCAGTTCTGGCTGGGCACGGCGGACGCGGACGTGATCGACCGGCTGAAGGTGTTCACGTTCCTGACGCGTGCGGAGATCGAGGAGTACGAGGCGCTGGTCGAGGCGGAGCCGTTCCGCCGCGCCGCGCAGAAGCGCCTCGCCCTGGAGGTCTGCGCCACCGTGCACGGGACCGAGGCGACGGCCGCCGTGATCGCGGCGTCCGAGGCGCTGTTCGGCCAGGGCGACCTGTCGACGCTGGACGCCGCGACCCTGCGGTCGGCGCTCGACGAGCTTCCGAACGCGGAGGTCGCGGCGGGATCGACGGTCGTGGAGGCGCTCGTCGCGACCGGCCTCGTCGCCAGCGTCTCCGAGGCGCGCCGGGCGATCGGCCAGGGCGGCGTCTCCCTCGACGGCGTCCGGGTGGAGGACGAGGCGGCGACGGTGCAGGGCAGCCTGCCCGGCGGCGTGTCTGTGCTCCGCCGCGGCAAGAAGACGCTCGCCGGGCTCTTCGTCGGAGCCTGATCCCGCACCGAGACCCCCTCTCCCCGCCGAGACCCCCTCGGAAACACGCGCGGGAGAGGGGGTCTCGGCGTTCCGAGGGGGTCTCGGTGCGTGCGCAGAGACGACGGGGGCGGCGCCGTTCACCGAGGGCGATCCGGTGCGGCGACCCGACCGGTGAACGCGGCGCGAACATATATCGACAACTGACGGCTCGCCCGGAAGTTGTATTCCTTTGTTCGCCAGACTGGGGCGCGACGGGCGCTCGCCCGTTCCCCGCTCTCGACCCACGGAGATCCCCATGTCGCCCTTCCGACGCCCCGTCTGCGCCGGTGCCGCCCTCGTCCTCGCCTCGGCCTTCGCCGTGGCCGTCCCGACCGTCGCCCAGGCAGCCGCCGACCCCGTCCTCCCCGACGGCACCCACAGCCGGAAGACGCTGGTGGTCGGGATCGACGGAGCGAGCTTCGACTTCCTCGCACCGGCCGGGATGCCGAACCTGACCGCGTTGCGGGAACAGGGCATGACCGCCACGAGCAACCTGTTCGCGAACCCGATGGCGCCGACCGTCTCCGGGGCCGGATGGTCGTCCATCGCCACCGGCGTGTGGCCGGACAAGCACAACGTGATCGACAACAGCTTCACGGATCCGCGATACGACCAGTACCCCGACTACCTCACACGGATCGAGGCGGCCGACCCCGCCGCCTCGACCGCGGTGGTCGGCACCTGGAGCCCGATCCCCGAGAAGGTGTTCGGCCCCGCGGTCGATCTGCGCGTCGCCGGCGGCGATGACGCGGGGACCACGGCCAAGGCCGTCGACCTGCTCCGCGCCGGGAACCCCGACAACATGTTCGTGCACCTGGACGAGGTCGACGGTGCCGGGCACTCGGTCGGCACGAACGGGCCCGCCTACGCGGAGGCCTTGCGGCGGGCCGACGGCCAGCTGGGCGAGATGCTCGAGGCGATCCGTCAGCGGGCGACCTACGCGGACGAGGAGTGGCTGATCGTCGTGACCGCCGACCACGGTCACAAGCCCACCGGAGGCCATGGCGGCAATACTGCGGCGGAGCGGAAGACCTTCGTCATCGCGGCAGGTCCCGGGATCCCCGCGGGCTCCGTCCGGCACGACGTCAAGATCGTCGACATCGCTCCCGAGGTCCTGCGGGCGAACGGGATCGAGACCGAGCCGGCGGCGGATCTGGACGGACGGGCCTTCGCCGATCAGGTCGTCGACCCCTTCGACGCCCTGCGACCGGCTCTTCGCCCGCAGGTCGACGAGACCCGTCCCGGTCCGGACACGCTCGGCTGGACCGACCAGGCCCCGGACGGGTGGAGCATCGACAACTCCCGCATGCCCGCGGGCGGGGTGACGGAGTGGCGAGGGTGGAGCTTCGCGACGGACGAGTTCTGGACCGCGGTCGAGGGCGGCCAGATGCGGGAGGCGAGCGTGCGCAACCGCGACGTGTTCGCCGTCGCGGACTCGGACGAGTGGGACGACAGGCCGCACGACGCCGGCCCCTTCGACTCGACGCTCGTCAGCCCGGCCTACCCGCTGACCGGAGCCCCGACCGCGACGCTGTCCTACGCGACCAACTACTTCATCGACGGCCCGCAGACCGCCGAGGTGCGGGTGAGCTTCGATGGCGGGCCGGAGCAGGCGCTCAAGGCCTACAAGATCGACACGAACCGCGTCGAGGCCCTCACCTTCGACGTTCCGGCGGGCGCTCAGGAGGCGCGGTTCTCGTTCCACTACACCGGCCAGAACAGCGCGTTCTGGACGATCGATCAGGTCCAGCTCCTCCAGGATGAGGCCCCCGAACCCCAGCTGCCCGCGACACCCCAGGACGTTCGCGCCCTCCCGGGCGACGGCTCGATCTCGGTGAGCTGGTCCGCGCCCGCGGACGCGACGGGGATCACCGGCTACACCGCCCGCGCCCTGCCGGCGGGCACCGACGGGGCGGTCGCGACTGCCGCGGCGCCGATGTCGTGCACGACGAACGAGGCTGCGTGCGTCATCACCGGGCTGCAGAACGGCACGCCCTACACGGTTTCCGTCGTGGCGCACTCGGCCGCCGGCGATTCCGAGCCCGCGACCGTGGGCCCCGTCACCCCCGTGGCCGATCCCGGCGGGGAGACCGGTGCCGCTGCCGATGCGGAGGGGTCCGCGGATGCCGGCGGGACCGCGGACGCGAGTGGGACGGCTTCCGCGAGTGGGACGGCTTCCGCCTCGGCCAGCGCGTCCTCGGACGCCGCCGCGGCGGGTACCGCGGACGCGGCCGGGACCGCGGACGCCGGCGGAACGGCCTCCGCCTCGGCCGGCGGGTCCTCCGACGCCGCCGCGAGCGGTTCGTCCGACGCCGGTGCGTCCGGGTCGGCCTCGGCCTCCTCCGACGCCGGCGGAACCGCGACCGCCGCCGCGACCGCCTCTGCGTCGGGTTCCGCCTCTGCGTCGGGTTCCGCCTCTGCGTCCGGTTCGGCTGCGGCGTCGGGTTCTGCTGCGGCGTCCGGTTCCGCTGCGGCCTCGGGTTCGGCCTCGGCCTCGGGGACGTCCGACACCGCCGCGTCGGCGTCAGCGTCCTCCGACGGCGGCGGAAGCTCGACCTCCGCGTCCGGCTCGACCTCGGGCACGGCGTCCGGTGGCGCCGCGGCGGGCGGGCCCGGGTCGGGTGACGGTCGCCCCGCCGCCCGTCCGGGCGACCTGGCGGTCACCGGCGCCGACTCGACGCCGTTCGTCGTCGGCGGAGTGCTCGCGCTCGTGCTCGGCGCCGGAGCGACCCTGGTCGCACGGATCCGGCGACGCGCCTCCTTCTGACCTCGTCCCCGACCTTCGAGACCCCCTCTCCCCGCCGAGACCCCCTCGGAAACACGCGCGGGAGAGGGGGTCTCGGCGCGCGGAGGGGGTTTCGGCGGACGAGGAGGGACTCGGCACGGGGCGTGGGGGACGGACGCACGCGCGACACGCCCGGCGGTTCCCGGGCGTGTCGCGCGATGCCTCCTCCCTCGAGAAGGCCGCGATTCCGCACTTGATCAGCCTCTTAGCACACGGCGTCCGCCGGGCAAGGGATCCAGGCGGCGTGGGTAGCGTCGTGGGCTCGTCCGGCCGAAGCAGGCCGACACCGATGAGGCCCAAGGAGCTGATCCCCGTTGCGCAACGACACCGCGCCCGCCCCGGAGAACCGACGCATGCGCGTCGACGACGTCCTGATCGTGAAGAGATCCCGGCTGCGGACCGCAATCTCCGGAACGGTCGTCGGCAACTTCATGGAGTGGTTCGACTTCGGCGTCTACGGCTACCTCGCCGTGACGCTAAGCGTCGTGTTCACGGCCGATCTCCCCGAGGGGCTCGGGCTGCTCGTGACCCTGCTCGGCTTCGCGGTCTCGTTCCTCGTCCGCCCGCTCGGCGGGCTCGTCCTCGGCCCCCTCGGCGACCGGATCGGACGCCAGCGGGTGCTGTTCCTCACGATGGCGATGATGGCTGCCGCCACCGCGCTGATCGGGATGCTGCCCACCTCGGCGGCCATCGGCCTGTGGGCGATCGTGCCGCTGTACCTGCTCAAGATGGTGCAGGGATTCTCGACCGGAGGCGAGTACGCCGGCGCCACCACGTACGTGTCCGAGTTCTCGCCGGATCGCTCTCGCGGGTACTGGTCGTCCTTCCTCGATGTCGGCTCGTACGTGGGCTTCGCCGCCGGTGCCACCGTGGTGGGTCTCACGACCTGGATCACGGAGGCGATCGCGGGCCCGGGGGCCATGCTCGAGTTCGGCTGGCGGATCCCGTTCCTCGTGGCCATCCCCCTGGGGGCCGTGGCGATCTGGTTCCGGCTCCGGATCCCGGAGACCCCGGCGTACGAGGCCGAGGAGGCCGCCGGCCTGACCGAGGCGGATCCCGAGGACCCGATGGCGCGGCACGGCGTCGTGGGCATCTTCCGGCACCACTGGCGCGAGATCCTCATCGCCATCGCGCTCGTGTCGGCGACGAACACGGCCGGATACGCCCTGACGAGCTACATGCCGACGTACCTGGAGACCGAGGTGGGCGTGTCCAACCTCATGGCCGCGCTGGCGACCGTGCCCGTGCTCATCCTGATGAGCGCGTTCCTCCCGCTCATCGGGCGTTTGTCGGATCGCATCGGGCGCAAGCCCGTGTACGCGATCGCCGTGGGATCGACGCTCGTGCTGATGCTCCCCGCGTTCGCCGTCATGCAGATCGGCGAGGAATGGGCGGTCATGCTCGCGCTCGCGATGGTCGCGGTGCCCGTGGCGTTCTACGTCGCGATCGCCGCGTCGGCGCTTCCGGCGCTCTTCCCGACGGCGTCGCGCTTCGGCGCGATGGCGATCGCGTACAACCTTGCGGTGTCGCTCTTCGGCGGAACGACCCCGCTGTTCAGCCAGGCACTGATCGAGCTGACGGGGAACGCCTACATGCCCGCGTTCTACATCATGTTCTTCGCCGCCGTCGGCGGGGTGGCGCTCCTCACGATGCGGGAGACCGCGAAGCGGCCGCTCATCGGATCCTGCCCCACGGTCGAGACCGTCTCCGAGGCGAAGGCGCTCGTCGAGGGACAGGACGACAACCCGTATCTCGACACGAGCACCATGCCGCTGGAGGTCGTCGGCACGCGGGGCTGACCGGGCCCGGCGGGCCGGGGATGGTTGACTCGTGTCATGCCCCGGTCCGCCCCCGCCCGCCCGCCGATGCCGCTGCGCCGGAGCATCGCCGCCGGGTACCGTCTCTCGTTCCGGGACCTCGGGCGCACGATCCTTCTCGTCGCGGTCACGCAGGGGGTCGTCGCACTGGTGGCCGCACCGCTCCTGGTGGGCCTGTTCGGCCTGGCCACGCGGGCCTCGGGGCTGACGGCGCTCACGACTACGACGATCGGCACGTTCCTGCGCAATCCGGCCGGGATCGCGCTCGCCGTCCTCTCGCTCGTCCTGGTCGTCGTCGCGCTGCTGCTGCAGGCGGCGCTGTACGCGGCCGTCGCCGTCCACCGCCTGGCCGCCGACGGACGCGCACCGGTCGCCGGCGAGGGCGGGGAGACCGCAGAAGGCGACCTCGCAGAGCGACACGATCGGTCCGCCGAGCGCGCGGGACTCCGCCTGGTGCGGCGGCGGGTGGCGGAGCTGCTGCGGCGACCGTCGTCGCTGCTGCTCGTCCCGTACCTGCTGCTCCTGGTGCCCCTCGGCCAGGCCGGGATCGGATCGGTGCTGACGCGCTGGGTCGCCGTGCCGGCCTTCGTCTCGGACGAGCTGCTGAAGGAGCCGCAGAACGCCGCGGCCTACCTGCTGATCCTCCTCGTGCTGTGGTGGCTGAACCTCCGACTGATCCTCACCGTGCCGATGCTCGTCCTCGAACCGATCGGCGTCGGCACCGCCCTCGCGCGCAGCTGGCGGCTCACCCGGTGGCGGAGCCTGCGGATGGCGGTCCTGCTGATCGCGGTCCTCGTCCCGATGGCGGTGGCGCTCGGGCTGATCGGACTGCTGACGGTCCTGCCCGTGGTCGTGACGGACGCGGTCGCCCCGGGGTCATCGCCGGTCGTCGCCGCCGTCGCCCTCGGGATCGCACAGGTCCTCGTGCTCCTTACGGTTGGCGTGTTCCTGATGGTCCAGGCGCAGACGCTCGTCACGGCGGCGCAGGCGGCGAGCCGAGCGCCTCTGCCGACGAGCGCCGCCCCGGCATGGCCTCGCGTGCGCCGCAGGATCGCCGCGACGGCGGTGGCCGCGGGGCTCGTGCTCGGCGCGGGCGGCGCCGGCGTCGCGGCGGGGGGAACGCTGGCGGAGCGCGCGGACGGCGCGACGCTCGTGCTCGCGCACCGGGGCTTCGTCGACGGCGGGGTGGAGAACACGATCCCGGCGCTCGAGGCGGCCCATCGCGCGGGAGCGGATCTCGTGGAGATGGACGTGCAGCAGACCGAGGACGGCGGGTGGGTGCTCATGCACGACGCGGATCTGCGGCGGCTGGCGGGGATCGACGGTTCCGTCGGCCGGATGACCACGGAGGAGGCGACCGCCGTCGTGGTGCGCGACGAGGCCGGGCATCGTGCGCGGATCCCCTCGCTGGAGGAGTACCTGAGGCGCGCCGACGAGCTCGACCAGGCGCTGCTCATCGAGGTGAAGCTGCACGGCGGCGAGTCCGCGGACTACGTGCGCGAGCTCCTGGAGCTGATCGACCGCGTCGACGACGCCCGCGATCACATCTACCACTCCCTGAGCGCGGACGCAGTCGCCCGGATCAAGGAGCTCCGCCCGGATCTCACGGTGGGGTTCATCGTGCCGCTGGCCTACGGCGGCGTGCCCGAGACCCCTGCGGACTTCCTCGTGCTCGAGCAGAGCGCCTACGACGCGTCCCGGCGGGACGCGGTGTGGGACCAGGGCAAGGGCGTCCTCGTCTGGACGGTGCAGGATCCGGCCGCCATGCGCGCGCTCTACCGGGACAACGTCGACGGGATCATCACCGACCATCCCGACACCGGTCTGACGGAGCGGACGGCCGTCGCGGGCGAGACGGGGATGGCGGATCGTCTCGGCGACGCCGTGGACCGTCTGCTGGCCACGCCCTGACCGCGTCCGCGGACGACGAGAGGATCCCCGATGCCCTTCACGCCGAGCCACGCCGTGGTCGCCCTGCCCTTCGTGCGCACGCCGCTGGTGCCCGCGGCGGTCGCGGTCGGAGCGATGGCGCCGGATCTGCCGCTCTTCCTGCGCGGTCCCGCCGCCGGCGTCGCGCCGGACTACGACACCACGCACGATCCGAGGATGCTCCCGCTCACCCTCGTCGTCGCCCTCGCACTGCTCCTGGTCTGGCGGCTGCTGCTGCGGCCGGCCGCACGGGCGCTCGCTCCGCGGAGCCTGGCCGAACGGCTGCCGGAGAGCTGGGACGCCGGGCTCCGGGCCTCCCTGCGCGAGACGTTCCCGTCGCTGCCCGGCACGCTGTGGCTGCTCGGCGCGCTCGCCCTCGGGATCGCGAGCCACATCCTGTGGGACGCCTTCACCCACGAGGGGCGCGCGGGCTCGGACTGGATCCCCGGGCTCGACGCGCGATGGGGACCGTTGGCCGGATACAAGTGGCTGCAGTACGGATCCGGCGCCTTCGGCCTCGTCGTCCTGGCGATCGCCGGAGTCGTGTGGCTGCGGCGCCGGCAGGCCCGGCCGGCTCCGATGCTCCTGCCGCTTCCGGTCCGCGCGCTCTGGTGGGCGTCGCTGCCGGTCGCGCTCGTGGTCGCGGGCGTCGTCGGCGTCGTGCGCTACGGCGTGCCCGGCGCCACGGGGACGGACGCCGCGCACACCGTGCCCTTCATCGCCTACCGCGTCCTGCCGCCCGGGTGCGCGATCTGGGCGGCGGCGACGCTCGTGCTGTGCCTCGTCGTCCTCCTCCGGCGCCGCTGATCACGACGCGGCAGGGGCCTCCCAGTCCGCGGGATCGGCGCCCCAGGGGCGCGGCGGCGCGAACGAGAGACCGCGGAGGACCGGCGCGGCGGTCACGAGGCGGTGGCCTCCGACGGTGAACTCCTGGGTGTGCCCGGGCTCATCCGGGGCGGGATCGCCGGGTTCGTCGCGCCGGGGCATCCCCAGGAGCTCGGCGGCCACTCGCCGGAGGGACGTGCGCACGACGGCGCCGCCGCCGTCGGCGTCGCGGTGCCGCACAGCCGCCGTGATCGCCGCCGCGAGGAGGTACCCGGCGCTGTGGTCCAGCGCCTGGGCGGGCAGGGCGCCGGGGGTGCCGGCCCCGTCGGCCTCCACCATCGCGATCCCGGACTCGGCCTGCACCAGGCTGTCGAACCCCGCACGTTCCGGAGCGTCCTCGCCCCACGCGCTGAGCTGGGCGACGATGAGGCGGGGATGCTCGGCGGTGAGCATCTCCGGGCTCAGTCCCCGCCGCGCCAGCGACGCCGGCCGGTAGCCCAGGACCACGACGTCGGCGCCGGCCACCAGCTCCCGCATCCGTGCGGAGGTCGCGTCCAGGACCGCCGAGCGCTTGCCGTGCCCGGTGTCGAGGTGCTGCCACGGCAGCTCGGGACGGTGCGGCGGGTCGATCCGCAGCACGTCCGCGCCGAGGAGCGCGAGGGTGCGGGTGCAGACGGGACCCGCGATCACGCGGGTGAGATCGAGCACGCGGACGCCGGCCAGGGGAGCGCCGGGACTCCGCGGGGAGGCAGAGGGCAGCACCGGCAACAGGTGCGCACGCGAGGACGCCACGAGCGGGGTCCGCCGCCAGGCGCGGTCGGCGGGGGGATCCTCCGGCCGCACCGGGACGAGAAGTCCGCCGCACGCGGAGACGGACGCCACGAGATCGTGTACCGACCGGCCACCGATCACGGCGCGCAGGCGCTCGAACTCCGCCGCCTCGTCCGCGGGATCGAGCCCGAGCGCGTCCTGCAGCGCCTCCGCATGGTGCGGATAGTTGCCGTGCGTCCGCACCCAGCCGTCCGCCGCCCGCCAGAACCCGGAGGAGGAGGACCAGGTTCGCGGCGCCTTGCCGTCGAGGCGCAGGGCGTGGTCGCTGCGGTAGGCGACCGCGATCCGGCGAGGGTCGGGGGCATGCTCCGCTGAGAGACCCGCTGCGAGCCGGACCGCCGTGACGCAGGCCCACGCGAGGTCGCCGACGGAGAGGCGGGAGGGGAGGGGGATCGGCCTTCCCGGGTCCGGTGCCTCGGCGACGGCGAGGGGATCCACCCCGATCTCGCGCACGACGCGATCCAGGAGACCCCGCGCGGCGTTCATGAGCGATCTCCGGGGCAGGTGGACGCAGGATGCGGGGCGGTGATCTCGCGCATGGCGCGATGCTACCGAGGCAGGCGGGGAGCGGCGACACGCCCGGCGGGCGGTGCGGATTTGCCGGGTGCAGGGGATCCGCGTAAGTTAATACCTGTTCGCCCCAAGCGGTAGAGCGGAAGGCCGGAAGGTCTGACTCCCCAAGCGGCGAACATCCACCACATCACTCCTCGAGGGTGAGCCGGACGTCCGCGTCCGGGCGGTGGTCGTCCGCCGGGACCGTCGATTTGACACACCGGCCGGGACGGATAAGCTAGTGAAGTTGCCCCGCGAGGGGCGCCGATCCAGCCTGATCCTCTCGGCGTGTCGATTTGACAGCCTCGATCAAGCGGATAAGATAGAGAAGTTGCCCTGAAGGGAAGGCCGCGAGGCCCGAACGCAGGAGCATCCGATCCTTGAGAACTCAACAGCGTGCACTTGTCAAATGCCAAATAACCTCGCCTCGGCTTCGGCTGGGGGAGATTCCTTTGGATCAAAATTGGTCAGCCCTTTGGGGTTGGCTGTGGATGAAGTCAGTTGATTTTGTCTTTTTGGTCAGTTTCAAACTCGCTGCGTCACCGTTTTCCCGGTGGGGTATGCATTTTTTCTTTACGGAGAGTTTGATCCTGGCTCAGGATGAACGCTGGCGGCGTGCTTAACACATGCAAGTCGAACGATGAAGCTGGGGCTTGCTCTGGTGGATTAGTGGCGAACGGGTGAGTAACACGTGAGCAACCTGCCCTGGACTCTGGGATAAGCGCTGGAAACGGCGTCTAATACT
>NZ_JBAOJP010000015.1:0-122414 GCF_037083505.1 Microbacterium sp. CCNWLW41 | reverse complement strand
TCCGGCCGCCGAGGCGCCCGCTGCGGCTCCGGCTGCTGAGGCCCCGGCTGCTCCGGAGGCGAAGACCCCCGGCGCGCCGGCCGCACCCGCCGGGCCCAAGCCCGGCCCCGCTGCCGCCACGCCGCAGCCGCCCCGCCCCGGCGGAACGCCGCGCCCCGGCAACAACCCCTTCGCATCGTCGCAGGGCATGGGTCAGCGTCCCGCGGGCCCGCGTCCGGGCAACAACCCGTTCGCGTCGGCACAGGGCATGGGTCAGCGCCCCAGCCCCGGCAACATCCCGCGTCCTCAGGCTCCGCGTCCCGGCGCCCCGCGCCCCGGCGCTCCCCGTCCGGGTGGCGCAGGTCGTCCCGGTGGCGGCGGTCGTCCCGGCGCGCCGTTCCAGCAGCGTCCCGGCGGCCCCGGTCGTCCGGGCGGCGCCGGTGCCGGTGCCGGTGGCGGCTTCCAGCGTCCCGGCGGCGGCGCTCCCGGCGGCTTCGCCGGTCGTCCCGGCGGAGGCGGCGGTCGTGGCCGCGGTCCCGGCGGTGGCACCGCCGGAGCTTTCGGCAAGGGCGGCGGCAAGTCGAAGCAGCGCAAGTCGCGTCGTGCCAAGCGGCAGGAATTCGAGATGCGGTCGGCGCCGGTCGTCGGCGGCGTCAACGTCCAGAAGGGCAACGGCGAGATCATCCGCCTTCGCCGCGGCGCGTCCATCGCCGACTTCGCCGACAAGCTCGAGGCGCTGCGCGGCTACACCGTGCAGCCCGGCACGCTCGTGACCATCCTGTTCAACCTGGGCGAGATGGCGACCGCGACGGAGTCGCTCGACGAGGCCACCTTCGAGGTGCTCGGCGAGGAGCTCGGCTACAAGATCCAGATGGTCTCGCCCGAGGACGAGGACAAGGAGCTCCTCGAGGGCTTCGGTCTCGACCTCGAGGCCGAGCTGGAGGCGGAGAACGAGGAGGACCTCGAGATCCGGCCTCCGGTCGTGACCGTCATGGGTCACGTCGACCACGGTAAGACCCGGCTGCTCGACGCCATCCGCCAGACCAACGTGGTCGCGGGCGAGGCCGGCGGCATCACGCAGCACATCGGTGCGTACCAGGTCTGGACCGAGCACGAGGGCATCGAGCGTGCGATCACCTTCATCGACACCCCGGGTCACGAGGCGTTCACCGCCATGCGTGCCCGCGGTGCGCAGGTGACCGACCTCGCGATCCTCGTGGTCGCCGCCGACGACGGCATCATGCCGCAGACGGTGGAGGCGCTCAACCACGCCCAGGCGGCCGATGTGCCGATCGTGGTCGCGGTGAACAAGGTCGACAAGCCCGACGCCAACCCGGCCAAGGTGCGCCAGCAGCTCACCGAGTACGGCCTGGTCGCCGAGGAGTACGGCGGCGACGTCATGTTCGTCGACGTCTCGGCTCGCCAGGGCACCGGCATCCAGGAGCTCCTGGACGCGGTGCTGCTCACCGCCGACGCGGGTCTGGACCTCACGGCCAACCCGAACAAGGACGCGCGCGGTGTCGCGATCGAGGCGAAGCTCGACAAGGGTCGCGGTTCGGTGGCCACGGTGCTCATCCAGTCCGGAACGCTGCGCGTCGGCGATGCGATCGTCGCCGGCACGGCGTACGGCCGTGTCCGTGCGATGTCCGACGAGAACGGCGACGCGGTCGAGGAGGCCTTCCCGTCGCGTCCCGTGCAGGTGCAGGGTCTCAACTCGGTGCCGCGCGCCGGCGACACGTTCATCGTGACCGAGGAGGACCGCACCGCCCGCCAGATCGCCGAGAAGCGTGAAGCGGCGGAGCGCAACGCCCAGCTGGCCAAGGCCCGCAAGCGCATCTCGCTCGAGGACTTCACCCGCGCTCTCGAAGAGGGCAAGGTCGAGTCGCTCAACCTCATCATCAAGGGCGACGTGTCCGGTGCCGTCGAGGCGCTGGAGGAGTCGCTGCTCAAGATCGAGGTCGACGACTCGGTGCAGCTGCGGATCATCCACCGCGGCGTCGGTGCGATCACCGAGTCCGACATCAACCTGGCGACGATCGACAACGCGATCGTCATCGGCTTCAACGTGCGCCCCGACACGAAGGCGCGCGAGCGCGCGTCCCGCGAGGGTGTGGACGTCCGGTTCTACTCAGTCATCTACAACGCGATCGACGACGTCGAGCAGTCGCTGAAGGGCCTGCTCAAGCCGGAGTTCGAAGAGGTCCAGTCGGGTGTGGCCGAGATCCGCGAGGTGTTCCGCTCCTCGAAGTTCGGCAACATCGCCGGTGTCATCGTCCGCTCGGGCACGATCACGCGCAACGCCAAGGCGCGCGTCATCCGCGACGGCGTGGTCATCGCCGACGGCCTGGCGATCGAGTCGCTGCGCCGGTTCAAGGACGACGTCACCGAGGTCCGCACGGACTTCGAGGCGGGTATCGGCCTCGGCAAGTACAACGACATCCAGGTGGGCGACGAGATCGAGACCACCGAGATGGTCGAGAAGCCCCGCGCGTAGGTCGCGGACGTGAGGGGCGCCCCGGGAACGGGGCGTCCCTCACGCTTCGAAAGGAGTCATCATGGCATCAGAGCGACAGGCCCGCCTGGGCGACCGCATCAGGGTGATCCTGGCGGAGCGGCTCGAGAAGGGGCTGCGCGACCCGCGGCTCGGGTTCGTCACCATCACCGACGTGCGCGTGACGGGTGACCTCCAGCACGCCTCGGTGTTCTACACGGTGCTCGGCTCGGCCGAGGAGCGCGAGGCGTCGGCGGCAGCGCTGAGGTCCGCGACGGGGATGCTGCGCTCGGAGTTGGGCAAGCACCTCAACGTGCGGCTCACCCCCTCGCTGGAGTTCATCCCCGACGCGATCCCCGAGAACGCCGGTCATATCGAAGACCTGCTCCGCGAGGCCCGCGAGCGCGACCAGGCGGTCGCCGGCATGGCCTCGTCCGCCACGTACGCCGGCGACGCCGACCCGTACGTGAAGCCGCGCGAGCTCGACGACGAGGACTGACCCTCCCGAGGGCTGCAGACGCCGCGACCGGTCCGACCGGTCGCGGCGTCTCGTCGTGTGCGGGCGGGGTCACGCCGGAAGGCGCAGGAATCCGTGGGATGCCTCGGCCAGCCCGTCCGCGATGAGCGAGTCGATCGCGCGGTCGCGCTGCAGCGGGTCCGGCCAGTCGGGCACGACGTCGCTCAGCGCGACCGCATGGGTCCCGGCATCCCGCAGGATCTTCAGCACCGCGCCGCGGGCCTGACGGTCGCTGCGCTCGTACCGTGCCTGCCTGCGCCGGTCGTCGCCGGTGTCGGGATACCCGGCGGCGCGCCAGGCGCACCGGTCGGCGAGCGGGCAGGCGTCGCACCGCGGGACGCGAGCGACGCAGACGGTCGCGCCGAGCTCCATAGCGGCGGCGTTCGCCTCGGCCGCCTGGGCGCGGTCGTCCGGAAGGATCGCCGCCATGGCGTCGAGGTCGCGCCGCGAGGGCGGGCCCGGCTGCGCGCGGCCGTCGACGGCCCGGGCCAGCACACGGCGCGTGTTGGTGTCGACGACGGGGTGGCGGTCGCCGTATGCGAAGACCGCCACGGCCCGCGCGGTGTAATCGCCGATGCCGCTCAGCGCGAGGAGGGCCGTGACGTCACGCGGCACCACGCCATCGTGGCGGTCGCGGATCTGGACGGCGGCGCGATGCAGCCACAGCGCGCGACGCGGGTACCCGAGGTTGGCCCACTGCCGCACGGCGTCGGCCGGAGCGGCCGCGGCCAGATCGGCCGGCGCGGGCCAGCGCGCGAGCCACGCCTCCAGATGCGGGATGACCCGCTTGACCGGCGTCTGCTGCAGCATGAACTCGCTCACGAGCACGCCCCACGCCCCGAAGCCCGGCCGTCGCCAGGGGAGGTCCCGGGCGTTGTCGCGGTACCACTCGACGAGCGGTGCGGCGAGGTCGGGCATGCGCTCCAGCCTAGGCGGCGGGCACGTGACCGGGCGGGGCGCTCGGCCCGCGCGCCGTAGGCTGGAACCATGCGCCTTCCCGTCACGCCGACCACGACGCTGTGGCGTGACCTCCGCGACCGGGTGCGCCGGCAGAGCCCCGCCGGGCGCGTGATCGTGGCGGTGGACGGGCTGGACGGCGCCGGCAAGACCGTGTTCGCCGACGGTCTGGCCGAGGTGTTCGCCGAGACGGGCGATGCGGTTTTCCGTGCGGGCATCGACGGTTTCCATCGGCCGCGCATCGAGCGATACGCCCGGGGCCGCCGCAGCCCCGAGGGGTTCTACCTCGACTCGTACGACTACCCGACGTTCCGCCGCGTGCTCATCGACCCCTTCCGCGACGGCGCGCAGACCGCGGCGGCGACGGGGTTCCAGCTCGCCGCGTTCGACGTCGTGCGCGACGCGCCGGTCGAGTCGCAGTGGGTCACCGCTCCGCTGGACGCGGTGCTCGTCATTGACGGCATCTTCCTCAACCGGCCGCAGCTGCGCGATCTCTGGGACTGGTCCATCTGGCTGGACGTCCCGTTCGAGATGGCCTTCGCGCGCATGGCGCTGCGCGACGGATCCGACCCGGATCCGGACGCGCCCGCCAACGCGCGCTACCGGCAGGGGCAGGAGCTCTATCTGGACGAGGCGCGGCCGCGGGAGGCGGCATCCGTCATCGTCGACAACACCGACTTCGCCCGACCTCGGATCGTCGGGCACGGCTGATGGAGGCGCCCGGAATCCTCCTCGTCGACAAGCCCGGCGGCATCACCTCGCACGACGTGGTCGCGCGGGCCCGGCGCGCGCTCGGCACGCGCAAGATCGGCCACGCCGGCACGCTGGACCCGATGGCGACGGGGCTGCTCGTCCTGGGCGTCGAGGGGGCGACGCGTCTGCTCACGTTCGTGGTGGGGCTCGACAAGACCTACGAAGCCACCATCCGGCTCGGCGTCGCGACGACCACCGACGACGCCGACGGGGAGGTCGTACAGGCGACGGATGCCTCGTCCCTCGAGCCCGCCGCCATCGCGGCGCGCGTCGCGGCGCTGACCGGCCGCATCTCGCAGGTGCCGAGCACATACTCGGCGATCAAGGTCGACGGGCGCAGGGCCTACGACCTGGCACGCGCCGGCGAGGACGTGCAGCTCAAGGCCCGCGAGGTCACCGTGTCGCGCTTCGACGTCGTCGCACAGCGACGCCTGCCGGCGGGGCCCGCCGGCGACCCGGAGAAGGGCGGGGGAGTGGTCGACCTCGACGTCGTCGTGGACTGCTCCAGCGGCACCTACATCCGATCGCTCGCGCGCGACCTCGGCGAGGCGCTCGGGGTCGGCGGGCACCTCACCGCGCTGCGGCGGACGCGGGTGGGGCCGTTCGACGTCGCGGCCGCTGCGGCCGTCGACGGCATCGCCGACGCGCCTCTGCTCGCACCGGCGGCCGCGGCCGCGGCGGTGCTGGGCCGGCTGGAGGTCACCGCCGACGAAGCGCGCGACCTGCGCCACGGCAAGCGGCTGCCCGGAGCCGCCGGACGGCTGCGCGGCGCGGGACCCATGGCCGCCGTCGACCCCGGCGGCGTGCTCGTCGGCATCGTCGAACGCCGCGGGGACGACGTCAAGAGCGCCATGAACATGCCCGAGGAGGCAGCCGGATGATCCTGTGGTTCACGATCGCGCAGGTCGTCGTCGCCGTCGCGGCGGGCCTGTTCTGCATCATCGCCGGACTGGCCGGACGCCGGCCGAGCGACTGGACTGTCGGCTCGCTCGCGCTGGTGGAGCTGCTCCTCGTCGTGCAGATCGTGGTGGCCATCGTGGCGCCGTTCGTCGGCAACCCGCCGACCGGGAGCCTGCTGGAGTTCTGGGTGTATCTGGTGTCGGCCGCACTGCTGCCGTTCGCGGCGGTCGCATGGGCGCTGCTGGAGCGCAGCCGGTGGAGCACGGTCATCATGGGGATCGCCGCCCTGTCGATCGCCGTGATGGTGTGGCGCATGCAGGTCATCTGGACCGTCCAGGTCGCGTGAGCGAGACCCCGAGCGTGCCGGCGCGCCGCGGCCGCCGGCATCCGAACTAAAATCGTGACGTCATGTCCTCGCCCGCCCGCCCCCGCATGTCCGGCATCGGCCGTGTGCTCGTGATCGTCTACGCGATCATGGCGCTCGGTGCCACCGGCCGGTCCTTCGTCCAGATCGTCGAGCGCTTCGACGAGGCCCCGCTCGCCTACGCCCTCTCCGCCCTCTCGGCGGTCGTGTACATCGTCGCCACGCTCGCGCTGGTGTTCGCCGGGCGACGCGGCTGGTACCTGGTCGCGTGGATCGCGATCGTCTTCGAGCTCGCCGGCGTCCTCGTCATCGGGACCCTCAGCCTCCTGCTGCCCGAGCTCTTCGCGCACCCCACGGTCTGGTCGTGGTACGGCATGGGCTACCTCTTCGTCCCGCTGGTGCTGCCGTTCCTCGGAATCTGGTGGCTCGCGACGCATCATCCGGTCGCGGCGAGCGCGACCGTTGCGCCCGCGGCGGTCGCGTCGTGATCGTCTTCCGGCATCCGAGCGAGGTGCCGGCGGGGTTCGGTCCGTCCGTCGTCGCGATCGGCAAGTTCGACGGCGTCCACTCCGGTCATCGTGCCGTGATCGCTCGCGCGAGAGTGGATGCCGAGGCCTCCGGCGCGCGCGTCGTCGCGGTCACCTTCGACCGCAACCCGCTGGCGCTGCTGCGCCCCGAGATCTGCCCCGACAGCCTCGTCGGGGTCGATCAGAAGCTGCGACTCCTCGCCGACGCGGGCGTGGATGCCACCCTCATGCTGACCTTCGACCGCGCCCTGGCGGACCTCGGCGCGCGGGAGTTCGTCGAGCACGTGCTCGTCGGGGCGCTGGGCGTGCGGATCGTGATGGTCGGGGCCGACTTCCGCTTCGGCCGCGGGGGAGCCGGCGACGCCGAGCTGCTGCGAGAGCTCGGGGCCGAGTTCGGGTTCGAGGTGGACGTCGTCGACGACGTGCGCGCGATCGACGCGGGTCGCCGGGTCTCGTCGACGTGGGTGCGTGAGCTGCTGGACGGCGGAGATGCCGCCGGAGCCGCCCGGCTGCTCGGCCGGCCGCACGCCGTGCGCGGCGAGGTGGTGCACGGTCTCAAGCGGGGCCGCGCCCTCGGCTTCCCGACGGCGAACCTGTCGCCCGACCTCGAGGGCTTCGTGCCCGCCGAGGGCGTGTACGCCGGCTGGCTCGTCGACGAGGGGATCCCGGGCGGCGGCGCGGCCGAGCCGCGCAGCACGGTGCGCTATCCCGCCGCGATCAGCGTGGGCACCAACCCCACGTTCGACGACGTGGAGGGGCGCCAGGTCGAGGCGTACGTCCTCGACGAGACCGACCTCGACCTGTACGGACACGTCGTGGAAGTCGAGTTCGTCGCCCGCATCCGCGGCATGGTGGCCTTCGACGGCGTCGACGCGCTCATCGGGCAGATGGCCGACGACGTCGTCCGCGTCCGCGGCGAGCTCTCCTGAGGCCGTAGACCGCGCACCCCGGGCGCGCCTAGCATCGAGGCGTGCACGCGCTGGTCCTGATGGCCGCGGAGGCGGCGGCCGAAGACTCCGTCAACCTGTGGGGCGCGCTCGGCTGCGCGGTCGCCTACTCCGCCTCGCTGCTGGCGACGCTGGATGCGTTCGCGGATCTGATCCTCGCGCGCGGCGACTCGCCCGCCGGGCGGCTCACCCCCGCGGTGGGGCTCAAGTTCGGGTCGAAGCTGGCCGCCGCCGCCATCGCCGTGGTGTCCGCGGCGATCGTGCTCGCCCTCGACTCGAACTGGTTCGCCTTCGTCTCGCTGTCGATCGCGTTCGCGGTGGTGGTCGGGATAGGCCTGCTGGTGCTGGTGCGCCATGCCAGGGCGATCGGCGCCCCGGCGGGGATCGGCGGGGGCGGCTGAGGCGCGGCATCCGTTCGAACTGCTCATATGAGCAAACTTCGTGCAGATGTTGCTCATCTGCTGCCGGGTATGTCAGTGTGGAGGGACCGACGGAAGGAGGCTCGTGGACGCCGTCGACGAACTCCTCTCGATCCGGGCAGCCGAGCTCTACTACGAAGAGAACCTCACGCAGGAGCAGATCGGCCGGAGCCTGCAGATCACCCGCTGGAAGGTGGGCCGCCTGCTCATCCAGGCCAAGGAGGAGGGCTTCGTCCGCATCGAGATCCTCCACTCGCGCGCGCGACGGCCGCAGCTCGAGCGGCGGCTGCGCGAGGAGCGCGGCCTCCGCGACGCGGTGGTCGTGTCGCAGGCGGGCATCCGCAGCGACGACGAGTTGCAGCAGCGCGTCGCCCAGGCGGCCGCCGATCACCTGACCGCACTGCGTCCGAGCCCCCGCGTCCTCGGGGTGAGCTGGGGTCGCACCCTCGCCGACATCGCGCATCATCTGCGCGAGGGCTGGTCGTCCGGCACCGATGTCGTGCAGATCAACGGCGGTCTCAGCATGAGCGCGCAGCCCGGCACCGCGGCCGCGACCGCCGTCGGCATCGCGCACAAGGGCGGTGGCGGCGCCACCCTGCTGCCCAGTCCCGCGATCCTCGAGCACCGGGCGACGAAGGAGGCCATCGAGGCCGATCGCGTCGTCGCCCGCGTGCTCGGCATCGCCCGCTCCGCCGACGCCTACCTGTACAGTGCCGGCGCCGCCGACCACCGTTCCGTGCACGTCGACAGCGGCTACCTCAGCGAGGCGGACATCGACCGCCTCGTCGCCGCGGGCGCGGTCGGCGACGTCGTCGGCCGCTACATCGACGCCGCCGGACGCGTTGTCGACGCCGCCCTCGACGCGCGCACGGTCGGCCTTTCGCTCGACGAGCTGCGCCGCGCCGACGTGGCCGTCGCGGCGATCGCCGGCGAAGCCAAGCGGGCGGTCGCTGCCGCCGTCGTCGCGTCCGGGCTGTGCACCGTGCTGATCACGGACGAGTCCACCGCACGCCACCTCCTCGACGGCTGACCGCGCGGCCGGCCACCCGAACCCCAACCACGAAAGCCAGGTCATCACATGTCAGGCACCTCCATCGTGACGCTGCCCGAGAGGGCCGTCGAGCTGCTGGGCGGACAACCCGACGACACGACGCTGCGGCGGTATCTCCACGGGCTGCCCGGTGTCGACGCCGTCGGGCTCGAGCAGCGCGCCGCGGGTCTCGGCACCCGCTCCATCAAGACGACCTCCAAGGCGTGGGCCCTCGACAAGATCATCGAGCTCATCGACCTCACGACGCTCGAGGGCGCCGACACGCCGGGCAAGGTACGCTCGCTCGTCGCCAAGGCGCTGAACCCGGACGCCTCCGACCCGACGACCCCGCGGGTCGCGGCCGTGTGCGTGTACGGCGACATGGTGCCGTACGCGGTCGAGGCGCTCGGCTCCGCCCACGGCGATCCCGACGAGGGCGGGGTGAGCGTCGCGGCGGTCGCCACCGCCTTCCCCAGCGGCCGGGCATCGCTGGACATCAAGCTCGCCGACACGGCCGAGGCCGTGGCGCACGGCGCCGACGAGATCGACATGGTGATCGACCGCGGCGCCTTCCTCGCCGGCCGCTACGGCCTCGTCTTCGACCAGATCGCGCGGGTCAAGCAGGCCTGCCGCCGCGAGGACGGCACGTACGCGTCGCTCAAGGTGATCCTCGAGACCGGCGAGCTCAACACCTACGACAACATCAAGCGCGCGTCGTGGCTCGGGATCCTCGCGGGCGGCGACTTCATCAAGACGTCGACCGGCAAGGTGCAGCCGGCGGCGACGCTGCCGGTCACGCTCTTGATGCTGGAGGTCGTGCGCGACTGGCACCGGGCGACCGGTGAGAAGGTCGGCGTGAAGCCGGCCGGCGGCATCCGCACGTCCAAGGACGCGATCAAGTACCTCGTCACGGTCGCCGAGACCGTCGGCGAGGACTGGCTGCAGCCGCACCTCTTCCGCTACGGCGCGTCGAGCCTGCTCAACGATGTGCTCCTGCAGCGCCAGAAGCTGAAGTCCGGACACTACACCGGCGCCGACTACGTGACGATCGACTGAGATCAGGGATAACAAGACATGAGTTTCCTCGAGTACGCCCCCGCCCCGGAGTCGCGCGCGATCCTTGATCTGCGCGACGAGTACGGGCTCTTCATCGACGGCGAGTTCCGCCCGGGCGCGGGCGAGTCGTTCGCGACGATCTCACCCGCCGACGAGAAGCACATCGCGACGATCGCCTCGGCGACCGAGGCGGACGTCGACGCGGCGGTGGCCGCCGCCCGCCGTGCCTACGACAAGACGTGGTCGAAGATGAGCGGCCGCGACCGCGGCAAGTACCTCTTCCGGATCGCGCGGCTCGTGCAGGAGCGCGCCCGCGAGCTCGCGGTCGCCGAGAGCCTCGACAACGGCAAGCCGATCAAGGAGAGTCGCGACGTCGACGTGCCGCTGGTGGCCGCGTGGTTCTTCTACTACGCCGGCTGGGCCGACAAGCTCGACTACGCGGGCCTCGGAGCCGACCCGCGCTCGCTCGGTGTCGCCGCCCAGGTGATCCCGTGGAACTTCCCGCTGCTCATGCTCGCGTGGAAGATCGCTCCCGCCCTCGCCGCGGGGAACACCGTCGTGCTCAAGCCCGCCGAGACGACCCCGCTGTCGGCGCTCATCTTCGCCGAGATCCTGCAGCAGGCCGACCTGCCGCCGGGCGTGGTGAACATCGTGACGGGTGCCGGCGCCACCGGGGCGGCCCTGGTGCGGCACCCCGATGTGAACAAGGTCGCCTTCACCGGCTCGACCGCCGTCGGCCGCGAGATCGCCAAGGCGGTCGCGGGAACCGACAAGAAGCTGACGCTCGAGCTCGGCGGGAAGGCCGCGAACATCGTGTTCGACGATGCGCCGATCGACCAGGCGGTCGAGGGGATCGTCAACGGCATCTTCTTCAACCAGGGTCACGTGTGCTGCGCGGGCAGCCGCCTGCTGGTGCAGGAGTCCATCCACGACGAGGTCGTCGACCGGCTGAAGAACCGCCTGTCGACGCTGCGCCTGGGTGACCCGCTCGACAAGAACACCGACATCGGCGCGATCAACTCGCGAGAGCAGCTCGACCGCATCCGCGAGCTCAGCCGCATCGGTGAGGACGAGGGCGCCGAGCGCTGGAGCGCCGACTGCGCCATCCCCGACAGCGGCTTCTGGTTCGCGCCGACGATCTTCACCAACGTGCAGGCCAGCCACCGCATCGCGCGCGACGAGATCTTTGGGCCGGTGCTCTCGGTGCTGACGTTCCGCACGCCCGCCGAGGCCATCGAGAAGGCCAACAACACGCCCTACGGGCTGTCCGCCGGCATCTGGAGCGACAAGGGCTCGCGCATCCTGGCGGTCGCCGACCGCCTGCGCGCCGGTGTGGTGTGGGCCAACACCTTCAACCGGTTCGACCCCTCATCGCCGTTTGGCGGATACAAGGAGTCCGGCTACGGCCGCGAAGGCGGTCGGCACGGCCTGGCCGCCTACCTCAGGAGCGCGCCGCCCGCCGGCGGCGCCACCCGGATGCTCGCCCGTGCCGCGAAGAAGGAGGTCTCCTCATGAGCACGCGCCTGACGATCCCCAAGACCTACAAGCTCTACATCGGCGGCGCCTTCCCGCGCAGCGAGTCCGGGCGCACCTACGAGGTCGCCTCGCCCAAGGGCGGGTTCCTCGCCAATGCGGCGCTCGCCTCCCGCAAGGACGCCAGGGATGCCGTCGCCGCCGCCCGCGGCGCCGTCAAAGGCTGGTCGGGCGCGACCGCGTACAACCGCGGTCAGGTGCTCTACCGGGTCGCCGAGATCCTCGAGGGCCGCCGCGCCCAGTTCGTCGACGAGATCGTGCAGCAGACCGGCGTGTCGTCCTCCGCCGCCACCGCGGAGGTCGACGAGGCGATCGACCGGTGGGTCTGGTACGCGGGCTGGTGCGACAAGTTCGGCCAGGTCGCCGGCAACGGCAACCCCGTGGCAGGTCCCTACTTCAACATCTCGGTGCCCGAGCCGACAGGCGTCGTGGGCGTCGTCGCGCCGCAGGACACCGCGCTCGTCGGGCTCGTGTCGGCTGTCGCCCCGGCTCTGGTCACAGGCAACGCGGTCGTCGTCGTGGCATCCCAGCGCTACCCGCTGTCGGCCATCTCGCTCGCCGAGGTGCTCGCGACGAGCGACGTGCCGGGGGGAGTGGTCAACGTCCTCACCGGCTCGCCCGCCGAGATCGCGCCGTGGCTGGCCTCGCACCCCGACGTGCACGCCCTCGACCTCGTCGGCGCCGGGGACCTCGACTGGATCGACCTCGAGATCGCCGCCGCCGAGACGCTGACGCGGGTGCTCCCGCCCGAGAACGGGTCGGATGCCGCGGCGCCGAGCCTCGCCCGCATCACCGCGTTCACCGAGACCAAGACGATCTGGCACACCAAGAGCCTGGTGTGAGCTGAAGGCTCCGGCGCTGCACAGCGTCGGAGACTTCCGCCGACACGCGGGGGAACGGATGCCGCTCCTCGGCGGGTCGGGCCGAACCTCCGATCCTGTGCGCGGCCGGCGACGAGCTCAGCCGAGCTGGAGGCCGCCCCACTGCCCGGGCTCGCGGAGCTCGCCGTAGTGCACGTCGACGTCGTGCGCCGACACCGACGCGACGCAGGCCAGGAGGGACAGGGTCGGGTAGCCGAGCGGGCGGTTGTCGCGGATGATCGCGCCGTCGTCGGTGGGCGGGAGCTCCGCCGAGCGCTCGAGCACCTCGACCCACGGCATCCACCACCGTCCTTCCGATGCCGGCGCGGCGGACTGGAACTCGCCCAGCCACCGGGCGATGCGCGGCGTGCCGGTGTCGTCGACGTCGTCGTGCGCGATCATGTGCGTGCCCGGCGCGAGGTCGGTCGTGCGGAGGGCGGCGCCGTCCCACGTGAGCACGCGGGCGCGGGCGCCCTCGACCTCGACGAGGTTGAAGCCGTGCGTCGCCGGCTCGGCGGCGGGGGAGTGGCCGGCGACGGAGTCCAGCACGATGCCGCCCCGCGACTGCAGCTCGGACTCCGGGCGCTGCGTCTCGTCGGCGCGGTTGAGGAGCACGGCCAGGCGCCCCGTCTCAGGGTCGGCCGCGAGCCAGGCGCCGCCCGCCCGCACGTCGCGCACGCCGACGACGCCGTCGTGCGGCTCCGGCCACCAGCGGCCGAGCGGGTTCCACGGGCGCTCGGGGTCCTCGTCGCGGATCGCGAGCACGCGGGTCGGCTCGGCGGCGGACTCCGGGACGCGGATGACGACGGTGCACATCGGGGCTCCTCGGGGTTTCGGGCCGCGCGGGCGGCGGGTCGGGCACTCGTGCCAAGATCGGAGGGTGTTCGTCGTGGTCGGGGTCACCGGTGGCATCGCCGCCTACAAGACGGTTCAGCTCGTGCGCCTCCTGGTGAAGGCGGGGCACGAGGTCCACGTCGTCCCGACCGACGACGCGCTGCGGTTCGTGGGTCTTCCCACCTGGGAGGCGATCAGCCGCCACCCCGTGACGACCTCCGTCCACGACGACGTCGCGCGCGTCCGTCACGTCGCGCTCGGCCAGGCGGCCGATCTCGTGATCGTGGCGCCCGCGACGGCGAACACCCTGGCGAAGATGACCGCGGGGCTCGCGGACGACCTCCTCGGAACGACCCTACTCGCCACCACGGCACCGGTCGTCGTGGCGCCGGCGATGCACACCGAGATGTGGCGGCACCCCGCGACGACCCACAACATGCGGGTGCTCCGCGAGCGGGGCGTCATCGTCGTGGGCCCCGAGGAGGGCGAGCTCACCGGCGGCGACAGCGGGCCCGGGCGCATGTCCGAGCCGGAGGCCGTCCTCGAGGCCGCGCTCGCCGCGGCCGAAGGCGGCGCGGACGACCTGGAGGGGCTGCGCGTCGTGGTCAGCGCCGGCGGCACGCGCGAGCCCATCGACCCCGTGCGCTACATCGGCAACCGCTCCAGCGGCCGTCAGGGGGTGGCCGTCGCGCTCGCCGCCGCCGATCGGGGCGCCGACGTCGTGCTGGTCGCGGCGCACGTCGACGACGGCGTGCTGGCCGAGGCATCCGCCGGCGGGCGCATGCGGGTCGTGCGCGCCGGCACCGCGGCCGAGCTCGGCTCCGCGGTCGATGCCGAGGCGGACGCCGCCGACGTCGTGGTGATGGCCGCGGCGGTCGCCGATTACCGGGTCGCCGAGGTCTCGCCCCTCAAGCGCGCGAAGGAGGCCGCCCCGATCGGCGGCATCACGCTCGATCTGATCGAGAACGACGACATCCTGGCCGGGCTGGTCCGCGCGCGGCGGGCCGGGCAGACGGTCGTCGGCTTCGCCGCCGAGACCCCCGGCGAAGGCGAGACGCTGCTCGACCGCGGTCGGCGCAAGGCCGCGCGCAAGGGGGCCGACCTGCTCGCGGTGAACGAGGTGGGGTGGTCGCGCGGTTTCGAATCCGCCGACAACGCGGTGACGATCATCGACGCCGCCGGAGAGGTCGTCGCCGCCCGCCGCGGCAGCAAGCGCGACGTCGCCGACGCGCTGTGGGACGCGGTCCTGGCGGTCCGGAAGAAAAGGTAACGAAACAGTAACGGCGCATGTAGAGTGGTCCGCACCACGTCGACGAGGACGTGGAGCACGACCCTCGGAGGACATGCCCGATGCCCTACCCTGCGGCATCCGACCGCGCCCGCGACCGGATCCACGCCCTGTTCATCGTGTGCGTGCTCGCGGCCGCGAGCCTCGTCGTCGCGGTGCTGGGCGCCGCGCCGTCCCGCGTCACCGCGCAGGAGCTGCTGGGCGACCCGCGCACTCCCGGCGACGCGGCGTTCATCGCGAGCCACCGGGGCGGTGCCGCCCACGCGCCCGAGAACACGCTCCCGGCGATCCAGGCCGCCCTTGCAGCCGGCTTCGAGTACGTCGAGGTCGACGTCGCGCTCACCGCCGACGGCCACCCCGTGCTCATGCATGACAAGACGGTCGATCGCACCACCGACGGACACGGCCGGCTGTCGGCGCTCACCCTCGCAGAGGTGCGGGCGCTGGACGCCGGCTCCTGGTTCGACGCGGCCTACGCGGGAACCCCCGTTCCCACGCTGCAGGAGTTCCTCGATGCGCTCCTGGCCGACGACGCGCGCGCGATCCTGGAGCTCAAGGGCGAATGGGATGCCGCCGCCGTCGCCGCGGCGGTCTCCGAGGTGTCCGCGCGTGGCCTGGAGCGGCGTGTCGTGCTCGCGAGCTTCGACGCCCGCACGCTCGCCCTCGCCGCCACCGAGTCCGAGGTGCTGTCGCGCCTGCTCATCGTCAAGCACCTGCCGTCCGACGTGGTGAGCGCCGTCACCGAGGCGGGCGCGCGCGGAGTGGTCGTCAGCCGCAAGGCGGTGCTCGCACGACCCGAGATCGTCGACGAGCTCCACGCTGCGGGCGCCCGCGTGGTCGTGTACACCCTCAACGACGACGAGCAGTGGGGCGCGGTCACGGCGCTGGGGGTCGACGGCATCGTCACGGACGACCCCCATACGCTGTCGGAGTGGCAGGCCGCCTACGCCGGTCGGTGACGCGCGCACGGGGGCGGGCGGCGTGCCCCGGTGCATCCGCTCGTGGTGCTCATTAGGGTGAGGGGGAGGGCGCCCCGCACGCGGCGGCGGCGCCGAGCGAGAGGTGTCGGGCGATGGGCGGGCAGAAGGCGATGACGCGGGTCGCGATCGGCGGCGTGGCCGCCGCGGTGGCGGTCGTCGTCCTCACCGGATGCGCCGCGGGGTCGTCGGGCACGCCTACGGGCAGCCCCACCAGCAGCCCGACCGTGACCCTGGAGACCCCGGCGCCGGGTCCCTCGGCGACGCCCATCGAGACGGAGAAGCCGCAGAGCGGATTCACGGTGCCGGAGTCGTGCGAGCAGATCTACTCCGCCGGGATGCTCGGCGAGCTGCAGTCCGAGAACCCGCCGCTCAACGACCCCGGCGTCACGATGCTCTCCACGGAGAACGCCGACCTCCTCGAGATCATCCACGGGGGAGCGCCGACGCTCCGGTGCTCGTGGGGGATGCCGAGCGAGTACGGACTGGCGACCAATGTCACGGCGGTCACCGCCGAGCAGGCCGAGGCCGCCATCGGGGCCCTTCCGCGGGCCGGCTTCGGATGCGAGACGCTCGGCGAGGGCACGGTCTGCCGGATCGAGCAGCGCGGCGTGACGCTCGACGACGAGGAGTACCTCCGCGGCGAGACCCACTACATCGGCGCGGGCGGGCTGGTGACCACCGCGTACATCAACTTCGCGCCGGAGGGCTACACGGAGGACATCGTCGCGACGCTCTGGGGCTGAGGGCCCCGCGTCCCGTAGACTAGTCGCGGGGAGACCTCCGACGACGTCGCAGCTCGCAGAAGCGAGTGCCCGCGACCGTCGGCGGCACATCCCCGATCCCGCGTTCGCGACGGCGACCACGCCGCCCGCGGGAGCACGCAGAACCATCGGTGTCATCCGATCCTTCGCCGGTCCCGATCCGGCACTCACGCTCAGGAGGAGCATGCCGACCACGGCACCCGCCCAGACGGCGCAGCGTCGCCGCAAGTCCTCGTCCGCGCGCCGCGACGACGAGGCACCCATCATCCCGATCCTCGCGCGCAAGGTGCGCGAGGTCGAGGCCAAGGCCCAGCGCGGAAAGCTCGGCCCGACCAACCGCGTCAAGTTCCAGGTCATCGCGTTCCTGGTCCGCGAGGAGCGCGCGCGGGTGAAGGCCGATACCGAGGTGACCGACGCCGCCCGCGCCGAGCTGCTCAAGCGGCTCGACGGCGTGGCGACGATCCTCGCGAAGACGGCCGCCCGCGACACCTCCCTCATCCAGCTGCTCGAGGTCGATCAGGCGACGTCGCCGGTCGCCCGGCGCATGCGCCGCGACTGGCTGCTGGAGTCCGGCGCCGAGCTGCCGCCCGACGAGCTGATCATCACCGACGTGGCGCCTTTCGCCGTCCCCGTCGTGCCCGCCGCGCTCGCCGAGCGCCAGGTGGTGCCGCCGCAGGTCGAGGCGCGCCGCGAGGCGAACCCGTTCCTGCCGCCGGACCTGTCGGCGCGCGCCCCCAAGGAGACGCCCCGTCGGCGCCTCGACAGCTGGGAGCTCATGGGCCCGCTGTACAAGGCCTTCGAGACCGGGGCCGGTGGCGGCAGCGCCACGATGGAGCTTCCGCCCGTGCCGGAGTTCGACCGCCTGTCACCCAAGGGCCTGGAGGTCATGCCCCACCAGTCGCGCTTCCTCGAGGCGGTGCGCGCCGGACACCGCACGTTCCTCCTCGCCGACGAGCCGGGCCTGGGCAAGACGGCGGAGTCGGTGCTCGCGGCATCCGTCGCCGGCGCCTACCCGCTGCTGGCGGTCGTGCCCAACGTCGTGAAGATGAACTGGGCGCGCGAGGTGGAGCGCTGGACGCCGCAGCGGCGCGCCACGGTGATCCACGGCGACGGCGAGGGCATCGACGCGTTCGCCGACGTCTTCATCGTCAACTACGAGATCCTCGACCGTCACCTCGCATGGCTCAGCTCGCTCGGGCTGAAGGGCATGGTCGTCGACGAGGCGCACTTCATCAAGAACCTCACGTCGCAGCGCTCGCAGAACGTGCTGGCGCTGGCCACCCGCATCCGCGAGCAGGTGCGCGACCCGCTGCTGCTCGCCCTCACCGGCACGCCGCTCATCAACGACGTCGAGGACTTCGACGCGATCTGGCGATTCCTCGGCTGGACCAACGGCGAGAAGCCGGGTCCGCTCCTCATGGAGAAGCTCGACGAGACCGGTCTGACACCGGCCGACAAGTCGTTCTACCCCGAGGCCCGCGATGCGGTCATCTCGATGGGCATCGTGCGACGCAAGAAGAAGGATGTCGCCGCCGACCTTCCCGACAAGCTCATCGCCGACCTCCCCGTCGAGCTGGACGACGAGTTCGGGCGCTCGATCCGCCAGGCCGAGCGCGAGCTGGGCGAGCGGCTCGCGGCGAAGTACCGGCGGATCATCGAGGCGCGCGGCGACCGCGGGCTCGCGCCCGGCGAGGTCGATGCCGACATCGTCCGCCTCGTGGCGCACAACGAGCTCGAGGAGTCGAAGGCCGCAGGCACCGGGTCCGAGAACGTCTTCACGATGGTGCGGAAGATCGGTCAGGCCAAGGCCGTGCTCGCCGCGGACTACGCGGTGCAGCTGCAGCGCTCGGTGGGCAAGGTCGTCTTCTTCGCCAAGCACATCGACGTCATGGACGCCGCGGAAGCCCACTTCGCCTCGGCGGGGCTCAAGACGGTGTCGCTGCGCGGCGACCAGGCCACGACGGCGCGCCAGCAGGCCATCGACGAGTTCAACAACGATCCCGACGTGGGCATCGCCGTCTGCTCGCTCACCGCTGCCGGCGTGGGGGTCAACATGCAGGCCTCGTCGAACGTCGTCCTCGCCGAGCTCTCGTGGACGGCCGCCGAGCAGACGCAGGCGATCGACCGTGTGCACCGCATCGGCCAGGACGAGCCGGTGACCGCGTGGCGCATCATCGCCGCGCACACGATCGACACGAAGATCGCCGAGCTCATCGACTCCAAGCAGGGGCTCGCCGCTCGCGCGCTCGACGGCGAGGCCGTCGACCCGCAATCGAGCGACTCGGTGCAGCTGTCGGCGCTCATGCACCTGCTGCGGCAGGCGCTCGGCGCGGCGTAGCGGAGCTGCGGACGAAGGGGCGGTGCGGGTTCGCACCGCCCCTTCGTCGTGCCGCCGCCGCGTGTGGCAGGCCGGCCGTTCCGGCACTAGTGTCGGGGGAGGCAGCGTCGCCGTCCCTCATCCCCGACTTGCGAGGAACACAGCATGAAGATCGGCATCCTGACGAGCGGCGGCGATTGCCCCGGACTGAACGCGGTCATCCGCGGTGTCGTGCTCAAGGGCACGACCACCTACGACCTCGAGTTCGTCGGCATCCGTGACGGCTGGCGCGGTGTCGTGGACGGCGACTTCTTCCCGCTCACCCGTCATGAGGTCAAGGGTCTCTCGAAGGTCGGCGGCACCATCCTCGGCACCAGCCGCACCAACCCGTACGAGGGTCCGCGGGGCGGCGCCGAGAACATCGCCAAGACGATGTACGGCCACCGCCTCGACGGCATCATCGCGATCGGCGGCGAGGGCACCCTCGCGGCCGCGAACCGGCTCTCGAACGACGGCATCAACGTGCTCGGCGTGCCCAAGACGATCGACAACGATCTGCGGGCCACCGACTACTCGTTCGGCTTCGACACCGCCGTCAACATCGCCACCGACGCGATGGACCGCCTCCGCACGACCGGCGACTCGCACCAGCGTTGCATGGTCGCCGAGGTCATGGGGCGCCACGTCGGCTGGATCGCCCTGCACGCCGGCATCGCCGCCGGCGCCCACGTCATCTGCATCCCCGAGGTGCCCCTCTCGATCGACGAGATCACCGCCCAGGTCTCCAAGGCCCACGACCGCGGTCGCGCCCCGCTCGTCGTGGTGTCGGAGGGCTTCACGCTCACGGGAATGGACGAGGCCTTCAGCGACAAGGGCCTCGACGCGTTCAACCGCCCCCGCCTCGGCGGCATCAGCGAGGTGCTGGCGCCCGAGATCGAGCGCATCACCGGCATCGAGACCCGGGCCACGGTCCTGGGCCACATCCAGCGCGGCGGTTCGCCGTCCGGCTTCGACCGTGTGCTGGCCACGCGCCTCGGACTGCACGCCGCCGACGCGGTCGTCGACGGCGCGTGGGGCCAGATGGTCGCGCTCCGGGGCACCGACATCGTCCGCGTGCCCTTCATCGACGCGCTCGGCGAGCTCAACACCGTCCCGCTCTACCGCTACGAAGAGGCCGCCGCACTGTTCGGCTGACCCCCCTGACGTGCCAGGGACGGATGCCTCGCCCCGAGGCATCCGTTCGCCCCCGACGTGTTCGCTCGGCCCGACGCGCGTCCGCCCGGGCGTCGCCCGCGATCTCCCCGTGCCCGCGATCTCCCCGTGGATGTCACACATCTGGTGGCCTGAGGCTCACGGAGGCGGATTCTCGTGTGACACGACGGCCACGCCCGTCGCAGATGACCGGTCAGCGGGCCCCAGGGCGCCAGCCGGCCTCGACCAGGGCGTCCGCCACACGGCGCACCGCGACGGCTCGATCGGGATGGAGATGGTGACTCAGGACTCGCACCAGGCGCCAGCCGAGGGCGGAGATGCGGTTTCACCGGTCGGCGTCCCGCGCGAACTGCGCCTCGTCGAACGCGTGCGTGCGCCCGTCGTGCTCAACGGCGACCTTCAGGTCGGGATAGGCCATGTCCAAGCGGGCGACGAACTCGCCGTCGGCGCCTCGCAGACTCCAGTTGAGCTGAGGCTCCGGCAAGCCTGCGCGCACGATGGCGAGGCGGAGCGTGGTCTCCTCCGCGGTCTCGGCGCCGACTCGTATCGCGTGCAGGGCACGCGTCAGCACCCCGCCTGCGACGTCACCCGCCTCCGAGACCTCGCGCCTCAGGTCGTCGAGGGTGACCAGGCGGTTCCGCGGCAGGACCAGGAAGTCACCCGCTGCGATGAGGTCGTCGACATGCCATAGCGCGGCCGCCTGTCGCCACATCCGCGCCGGATGCTCGATCGGCAGGCCGCGAGCGGTCCAGCGGGCCGCTTCCCGCGCCTGCAGCCTGTGGCCGATGACCCCCTCGCGGCGCGGTTTGCCGGCGGGGCGGCGCGCGGACACGTGGAGCTCACGTGCTGCGGCCCTCGTGAACGGAAGCGGCGCGCCGGCGAGGGCGAGGCCGCAATCGTGGCTGAAGAACTGGTCGGGCGTCAGAGCGGGGGCGAAGAGCGCCGCCCGCTCGAACAGCTCGCCGCGGAGGCGCGCGAGTCTCTGCGAATGGGTCTCGTCGCCCGATGGCTCGGTCGCCTCACCCCGCGGCGCCCGGACGCCCCGCGTCGGGAGGATGAGGTCGTTCGCGCGGAGGCGCGACGCGGAGACGCCGTGGCCACGCGCTTCCGCAACGGAGAACGCGCGGCCCGCGAGCACATCGGGAAGCGGATTCGCGCGGGACACAGTCCCATTGAGGAGCCTCGCGCACCGGCATCCGTCGCCCAGAGGCGATTGTGTGCATCGCCGGCCCCCATGCGGGACCTGGGGAGGAGCCGCAAGCCACCAACGTGTCCCACTTCACGTGCCCATTCGCTCGCTTCTCCCGCATCTTGTGTGCCATGGCGGAGTGGAGAGTCTCGGTTGCGGGTACCAGAGCGCGCGTGAGGCGCTCCTACTGAGACACGCACGACGGAGACGGATGCCTCGGGCCCGAGGCATCCGTCACCGCTCAGGCGTCGGCGAGGCCGAGCACGTCCAGCAGCCACGCGAGCTCGAAGGCGCGCTCCCGCCAGGCGTTGTAGCGGCCGCTGACGCCGCCGTGCCCGGCGACCATCTCGCACTTCAGCAGCGCGTCCGCGCCGACCTCCCGCAGCCGCGCGACCCACTTGGCGGGCTCGACGTACAGCACCCGGGTGTCGTTGAGCGACGTCACGGCGAGGATGCGCGGGTAGGAGGCATCCGTCCGCACGTTCTCGTACGGCGAGTACGACTTCATGTAGGCGTAGACGTCGGGGTTGTGAAGCGGGTCGCCCCACTCGTCCCACTCGATCACCGTGAGCGGCAGCGACGGGTCGAGGATCGTGGTCAGCGCGTCGACGAACGGCACGTCGGCGAGGATCCCGGCGAACAGCTCGGGGGCGAGGTTGGCCACCGCGCCCATGAGCAGGCCGCCCGCCGAGCCTCCCTCGGCCACCAGCTGCGACGGCGACGTGTAGCCGTTGTCGATGAGGTGCAGCGCGCTGTCGACGAAGTCGGTGAACGTGTTGCGCTTGCTGAGGAGCTTGCCGTCCTCGTACCACTGCCGCCCCATCTCGCCGCCGCCGCGCACGTGGGCCACGGCGAACACGACGCCGCGGTCGAGCTCCGACAGCCGTGCCACCGAGAATCCGGGCTCGATCGAGTGCTCGTACGAGCCGTAGCCGTACAGGTGCACCGGCCGCGGCGCGACGCCGGCGTCGCCGAACGAGCGCTTCCACACCAGCGAGATCGGGATCTGCGCGCCGTCCTGGGCGGTGGCCCACACCCGCTCCTGCGCGTATTCGGCGGGGTCGTAGCCGCCGAGCACCGGCTGACGCTTGCGGAGGTGCAGCTCGCGCGTGGCCACGTCGAGGTCGTACACCGTGCCGGGCGTGACGAAGGAGCCGTAGCCGAGGCGCAGCAGCGGAGGAGCCCACTCGGGGTTGCCGCCGGTGCCCACCGAGTACAGCGGCTCGTCGAACGCGATCTCGCTGACGTCGCCGGTGCCGTAGTCGAGCATGCCGAGGCGCGCCAGCCCGCCGCGGCGGTATGCCACCACGCCCCAGTCGCGGAACGTCGAAACGCCCAGCAGGCGCTCGCCGGGACGGTGGGGGATGACGACGGAGCGTTCGCCTGACGGGTCGGATGCCGCGACCCGCACCAGCTCGAAGTCCAGGGCGTCGTCGTTGTGAAGGATGAACAGCACGTCCTCGCCGTCGATGACGGCGTGCTCGGAGTCGTACTCGACGCCCTCGGCGCGCGGCCAGACCACGCGCGGCTCGCCGCGGAGGTCGTCGGCGTCCAGCAGCCACTCCTCCGAGGTGATCGACGAGCCCAGCCCGATCACGAGGTAGCGGTCGCTGCGCGTGAACCCGGCCCCCACCCAGAACCTCTCGTCGGGCTCGTGGAACAGCCGGGTGTCGTCCTCGACGGGCGTGCCGAGCTCGTGCAGCCACACCGTGTCGGGGCGCCACGCATCGTCCACGGTCGTGTACACGATGAACCGGCCGTCCGGCGAGAAGGTGGCGCCCGCGAACGTGCCGGGGATCTCGTCGGGCAGCTGTTCGCCGGTGCGCAGGTCGCGCACGCGCACGGTGTAGCGCTCGTCGCCGGCGACGTCGACGCCGAAGAGCATCAGCGCACCGTCGGTGCTGACCTCGAAGCTGCCCAGCGAGAAGAACTCGTGGCCCTCGGCCTCGACGTTGCCGTCGAGCAGCACCTGCTCGCCGGGAACCTCGACGTCCGGCGACAGCTCGGGCGGGGTCCAGTCATCGGGGGAGGCGAGGGGAGCGCGGCACTGGATCCCGTACTGCTGGCCCTCCACCGTGCGGCCGTAGTACCACCACTGGCCGCGACGCGTCGGCACCGACAGGTCCGTCTCGAGGGTGCGCCCCTTGATCTCGTCGAAGATGCGCGCGCGCAGTCCTTCCAGATGCGCGGTGCGCTGCTGGGTGTAGGCGTTCTCGGCCTCGAGGTGCGCGATGACCGCGGCGTCCTCCTTCGCGCGGAACCACTCGTAGCGGTCCTCGACCTCGTCGCCGTGGTGCGACCGAACGGTGATCCGGTGCTCGGCGACAGGGGGACGGATGCCGGAATCCGGCGTGGACGGGGCGGATGCGGAGTCGCTCAGAGTCACCGTTCCACGCTAGTCGCCCGGCGAGTTGACCGGCAGGTCGACCGATGTAGGATTCTTCTGGCCGGTTGCCGGTTCCTGAATTCCTGGTGAACTCTTCGTTCGTCACGCCGATCCCGTCGGCACCATTCCCTCACTCCCTCACCGAAAGCGAACGGTGGAAACCGCAACCCTCATCACCGCCGTGCTGGTGATCGCGCTGGCGCTGTTCTTCGACTTCACGAACGGCTTCCACGACACCGCCAACGCCATGGCGACTCCGATCGCGACCGGCGCGCTCAAGCCCCGCACCGCGGTCCTGCTCGCCGCCGTGCTCAACCTCGTCGGCGCATTCCTGTCGACGGAAGTGGCCAAGACGATCTCGGGCGGAATCATCCGCGAAGAGGAGATCTCGGCCTCCATCTTCCCTGCCGTCATCCTGGCGGGCCTGATCGGCGCGATCACCTGGAACATGCTCACGTGGCTGCTCGGGCTCCCGTCGTCGTCGTCGCACGCCCTCTTCGGCGGACTGATCGGCGCGACCATCGTGGGCGTGAGCGTCACCGCCATCGACTTCGGCGTCGTGATGTCCAAGGTGATCCTGCCGGCCATCATCGCCCCGCTGACGGCAGGGCTCATCGCGTTCACGGTGACCAAGATCGCCTACGCCGCGACCCGCCGGTACGACAGCAAGGCGGACGGCCGGGACGGGTTCCGTGTGGGTCAGATCTTCACGTCGTCGCTCGTCGCGCTCGCACACGGCACGAACGACGCCCAGAAGACGATGGGGATCATCACGCTCCTGCTCATCACGGTGGGCCTGCAGGATCACCCCGAGCCCGAGTGGTGGGTGATCGTCGCCTGCGCCGTGACGATCGCGCTCGGCACCTACATGGGCGGCTGGCGCATCATCCGCACGCTCGGCAAGGGGCTGACCGAGGTCAAGCCGGCCCAGGGCTTCGCCGCCGAGAGCTCGACGGCATCGACCATCCTCGCCTCCAGCGCGCTCGGCTTCGCGCTGTCGACCACTCAGGTCGCCTCCGGGTCCGTCATCGGGTCGGGACTGGGCCGGCGGGGATCGCAGGTCCGCTGGCGCACGGCCGGACGCATCATGATCGGCTGGGTGCTGACCCTTCCCGCCGCGGGCGGCGTCGGCGCGCTCGCCGCGCTCATCGTCACGTGGCTGGGGTTCTGGGGCATCATCATCGACGCGGTGCTGGCCACCGCCGTGATCCTCCTCATCTTCCTGCGCTCGCGGCGCAACGAGGTCAACGCCTCCAACGCCATGAGCGAGGTGGCCGAGTCCGGTCGCGCGGTCAAGGTCAAGAAGAACCCGCCGCCGACCCGTCGGCAGCGCGCGCTCGCCCGTGAGGAGGCGCGACGCTCGGCCTCGGCGGCCGCCGCGGCGAAGAAGGCGGCCAAGGCCGCCCGGACGCCCACGCCGCCGCAGCCGACGGCATCGGGCTCGAAGGAAGGAGGCGAGCGATGACCATCGACTGGTTCGCCTTCGTGCAGGTGTTCGCCGCGGCGCTCACCGCCGCCGTCCTCGTGGTGGGCTTCTACGCCCTCGGCCTGCGCCTGCTCGTGCGCGCCGGGCGCCCGCCCGTGGTCGCTCCCGTCGAGTTCACCGACGCCATCACGGTGATCACCGAGAAGGAGGCCCGCCGCGCCGAGAAGGCGGCGGCGAAGGCGGCCAAGCGCAGCCCCCTCACCGAGGGGCAGAAGCGTCTCGCGCTCGTCGGCGCGTACGCGTGCTTCGCGGTGTGCGCCGCAGCCGTGCTGGGCGGTCTGCTCCTGATCGTCTTCAACCACTGAGCGCGCGCCACGATGCCGCCGCGCGTGCGCAATAGGGTGGGCACATGGTCGCCACCGTCCAGTTCGGTCAGTACCCCCCTGCGCGCCGCACGCTCCTGCATCTGAGCGACACGCACCTGCTCGCGGGCAACCGTCCGCTCGGCGGTCGCTTCGACACCGCGGCCAATCTCACCCGGACCCTCGAGGCGGCCGAGGCCATCGGCATCCGTCCCGACGCCATCGTGTTCACCGGTGACCTGACCGATCTCGGCGAGCCGGAGGCGTACGAGGCGCTGCGGGAGGCGGTCGAGCCGGTCGCCGCACGCCTCGGCGCCCCCGTCGTCTGGGTCGCGGGCAACCACGACGAGCGCCCCGCCATGCGCAGCGCCCTGCTCGGGCAGGACGAGAGCCAGCACCCGATCACCGGCGTGTGGGACCTCGGGGGACTGCGCCTCGTCGCGCTGGACTCGTCCGTTCCGGGGTGGCACCACGGCGACCTCGACACCGCCCAGCTGGAGTGGCTCCGCGGCGTGCTGGCCGCCCCCGCTCCGCTGGGGACCATCCTGGCGCTCCATCACCCGCCGCTGCCGTCGCACGTGCCCCTGTTCGACATCCTCGAGTTGCGCGACCAGGGCCGTTTCGCCGAGGTGGTCGCCGGCAGCGACGTGAGGGCGATCCTCGCCGGTCACCTGCACTACTCCACCAGCGGCACGTTCGCCGGCGTCCCCGTCAGCGTCGCGGCGGCCACGTGCTACACGATGAACCTCGCCCGCGCGGCGGTCGACGTCAACGGGATGGACGCCGGCCAGTCCTTCCACCTCGTGCACGTCTACGACGACACGATCACGCACGCGGTGGTGCCCGTCGTGGACGCCCCGACCTCCGACGTGTTCTCCGCGGAGTGGGTCGAGCGGATGTCGCTTCTCACGCCGGAGCAGCGGCTCGAGGAGTTCTCCCGCAAACGAGCGTGACGCGGCGCCTCGGAGGCGGCCGTACCTCCGCGGTGTATCGAGATCCGGGGCGCGGTGTACGCGGTGTACAGGTGGGCGGGCATCTCCGCCGAGTAGTCTCGAATCGACCCCCACACCGCTGTGAACGACCCACGAGGACTGCACACATGGCTCTGGACGCAATGATGCGAACCCGCACCGAGACCGATTCCCTGGGATCCCTGGAGATCCCCGCCGATGCGTACTGGGGGATCCACACCGCCCGCGCGCTGGAGAACTTCCCGATCTCCAAGCGGCCGATCTCGGTCTACAAGGACCTCGTGAAGGCCCTCGCCATGGTCAAGCAGGCCTCGGCGCGTGCGAACAAGGAGATCGGGGTCCTTGATCCGTCGAAGGCCGACCTCATCGACCAGGCGGCGCAGCTCGTGATCGACGGGCAGTACCACGACCAGTTCGTCGTCGGCGTCGTCCAGGGCGGTGCCGGCACCTCCACGAACATGAACGCGAACGAGGTCATCACCAACGTCGCGCTCGAGCTCGCCGGTCGGGAAAAGGGCGACTACGCCTTCCTGTCGCCGATCGACGACACCAACCGCAGCCAGTCCACGAACGACGTCTACCCGACCGCCATCAAGGTGGGGCTGGGCCTGGATCTGCTGACCCTGCTGGAGGAGCTCGATCTCCTGCGCAAGGCGTTCCTCAGCAAGGCGGTCGAGTTCCACGACGTGCTGAAGGTGGGCCGCACCCAGCTGCAGGACGCCGTGCCGATGACGCTGGGGCAGGAGTTCCACGGCTTCGCGACGACCCTCGGCGAGGACTACAGCCGTCTCAAGGAGAACGCGTACCTGCTCTGCGAGATCAACATGGGCGCGACGGCCATCGGGACCGGCATCACCACCCATCCCGCGTACAGCCAGGCGGTGCTGGGCCATCTGCGCGCGATCAGCGGCCTCGACCTGGACCTCGCGACGGACCTTGTGGAGTCCACCAGCGACACCGGCGCCTTCATGTCGTTCTCCTCGTCGCTCAAGCGCAACGCCATCAAGCTGTCGAAGATCTGCAACGACCTGCGGCTGCTGTCGTCGGGACCCCAGGCAGGACTCGGCGAGATCAACCTCCCGGCGCGTCAGGCCGGCTCCAGCATCATGCCGGGCAAGGTGAACCCGGTCATCCCCGAGGTCGTCAACCAGGTCGCCTTCGCGGTGGCCGGCGCCGACCTCACCGTCACGATGGCCGTCGAGGGCGGCCAGCTGCAGCTGAACGCCTTCGAGCCGGTGATCGCGCACTCGATCTTCCAGTCGATCACGTGGATGCGCCGCGCCATGTACACGCTGCGGGTCAACTGCATCGACGGCATCACCGCGAACCGGGAACGGCTCGGGGCGATGGTGGGATCCAGCGTCGGCGTCATCACCGCGCTGACGCCGTTCATCGGGTACGCGGCCGCCGCGGCGCTCGCCAAGGCCGCCCTGCTGACGGGGCGCAACGTCGCGGACCTCGTCGTCGAGGCCGGCCTCATGTCGCGCGACGAGGTGACCAAGCAGCTCTCGCCGGCGCGCCTGTCGGGTCTCGAGACGGTGACCGCCGCCATCCCGCTGGTGCAGGCGCCCGAGGACACCGTCGCCGAGCAGGCGTCGGCAGACACGCGCTGAGCTGTTGCCGCGGGCGGCTCCCGGTCGATAACGTCAGGGAGACTCGAACGAAAGGCGAGAAATGACCGATCCGCAGAACCCGGCCGCGCCGGAGCCGCAGCAGCCCGCGTCGCAGCCGGCTGCGCCTCCGCCCCCCGCCGCCGCCTCGACGCCGCCACCGGCGTACGACGCGCCTCCGCCCGCCTACGGCGCGGCGCCGGCGTACAGCTCCGCCCCGCCCGCCGCCTACGGCGCGCCGGCGGACCAGCAGCCGGTCCCCGGCAAGACGCTCGGCATCGTGGCGTTCATCCTGTCGTTCTTCGTCCAGCTCGTCGCGCTGATCCTCGGCATCGTCGCGCTCGTGCAGAGCCGCAAGGCGGGCGTCAAGAACGGCTGGGCGCTGGCCGCGATCATCATCTCTTCGGTGCTGATCGTCATCGGCATCATCGTGACGATCATCATCGTGACCGTCGTGGCCGGCGGCATGGCGGCGGCGTGCGCAGAGCTCGGACCCGGCACGTGGGAGCTCCAGGGCGGCGGCACCATCACCTGCAACTGACGCATTCCGACGAAGGGCGGGCTCGCACGGCGGGCCCGCCCTTCGCCGTCGAAGCGCGGGCGCGGACGCCTTAGCCGATGATGCGGCAGTGTGTCGTGAGCGCCCCGATCCCGTCGATGCCCACCGTGACGGTGGAGCGGTCGCGCAGGAACACCTGCGGGTCGCGGGAGTAACCGGCGCCGCCCGGGCTTCCGGTCGAGATGAGCGTTCCCGGCAGCAGGGTCGCCGACGTCGACAGGTGCGAGATCAGCGCGGCGACCGGCCGCACCATCTGCGCGGTGGAGGCATCCTGCAGCGTCCTGCCGTCGAGCACCGTCCAGATGTGGAGGCGCTGCGGGTCGGGGACCTCGTCGGCGGTGACCACGAAGGGGCCGGTGGGGGTGAACCCGTCGAACGACTTGCAGCGCGACCACTGGGCCTCGGAGTACTGGATGTCGCGCGCGGTGATGTCGTTGACGACGGTGTAGCCCCACACGTGGTCGAGGGCGTCCTCGGGGGCGACGTCCTTGGCGGGGGTGCCGATGATCACGCCCAGCTCGGCCTCGTAGTCGACGGACTCGCTGAGCGTCCGCGGCCAGATCGTGGTGCCCTGGTGGCCCGCCAGCGAGTTCGGCCAGAGCACGAAGACGGTGGGCGTCGAGTCGGTCTTGAGTCCCAGCTCGCTGGAGTGCGCCGCGTAGTTGAGCCCGATGGCCAGGATCACCGGGGGATCGAGCACGGCCGAGGCGAAGCCCATCGCTCCGAGAGCGTGACGCGCCCCTCGGCCCGCGCCGTCGCGCACACGGGACAGCAGCTCGTCCCCGCCTCCGATGAGCTCCTCGAGGGTGCGCGGTGCACCGTCGAAGAGCTGCTCCACGAGGATCGCCTCGTCGTCCTCGATGAGGGCGAGCCTCGGCCTGCCCGACTCGGCCGGCACGACATGGGCGAAGCGCATCCTCCCAAACTACTCATACGGCGAGCGGGCGCGCGTCCCGACCGGATGCGCGTCCGATGCGCGGTCGCAGCCATAGGCTGTGCGCATGACGCACGACCCCGGCGCCTCCCGTCCGCGACCGTCCCTCACTCCGCCGGAGTTCGCCTCCGCGCTCGCGCAGCCCCGTCATGCCGCACCCGCCGCCATCACGCCTCCGGCCACGTCGCCCTCGCCCGTCCTCGTCGGTGCGCCGGCCGTGGCGCGGCGGGGGCGCTCCGCCACGATCTGGATCGTCGGCATCCTCGTCCTCGTCCTCATCGCGCTGGTGGGCTACTTCCTCAACGCGCTCGGGCCGGGGGCGTCGATCGTGGGGATGGTGCTCGCGCTGATCCCTCTCGCCGGGGTGCTCTTCGCCGTCCGCCTCGTCGACCGCTGGGAGCCCGAGCCGCGCGGCCTGCTCATCCTCGCGGTGGCCTGGGGGGCGATCGCCGCGGTCGGCATCGCGCTCGGCGCGGACCTCGTGCTGACCGTGGCCTTCGGCGACGCGGACTCCGCCGCCAGAGACGTGCTGCGCACCGTCGTCCAGGCCCCGGTGGTCGAGGAGCTCGCCAAGGGCATCGGCGTCTTCCTCATCTTCGCCACCGCCCGCCGCGCGTTCGACGGACCCGTCGACGGGATCGTGTACGGCGCGCTCGTCGGCGCGGGCTTCGCGTTCACCGAGAACATCCAGTACTTCGCCGTGAGCTTCATCGAAGGCGGTCCCGCCGAGACGTCCACGACGTTCTTCCTGCGCGGGATCCTCTCGCCGTTCGCCCACGTGATGTTCACGAGCGTGACGGGCTTCGCGCTGGGCCTCGCGGCGCGCCGCGGACTGTCGACCGGCCAGGCGATCGGCCCGTGGCTCATCGGACTGGCAGGGGCCGTCGCGCTGCACGCGTTCTGGAACGGCTCGGCGATGTTCGGCGACTTCTTCTTCCTCTACCTGACCCTGCAGGTGCCCCTGTTCATCGGGTTCATCCTGGGTATCGTGGCGCTGCGCCGCGAGGAGTCCCGGCTGACCAGACGTCGGCTGGGCGACTACGCCGCTGCGGGGTGGTTCACGCCGCAGGAGGTCGACATGCTGGCCACATCGGCCGGCCGCAAGGCGGCGCTCGCGTGGGCGCGCACCCTGCGCGGCGACCGCTCGGCGCTGATGAGGACGTTCATAGCGGATGCCACGGCCCTGGCCGCGACACGCCAGCGCGCGATCACCGGCCGCGACCCGCTGGCCGCCTCCGAGGAGCGGGATCTGCTGGCCAAGACCGCCGCGGCACGGGCGGCCATGTTCGCCCCGTAGCCCTTGACACCGCGTCGGGGCCCCCGGCAAGCTGAGATCAGGTCAACTCAGCGCTCGGTAGGCACGCAGGCATCGCCGCGGCACCGAGCGCTGAGTCTTTCCGTCCTCCCGGCGTACGCCGGGAGTGAACCCGCCTGCGCCGCCCGTGACAGGCGTGCTTGGATGGAGTCATGACTGACGACCGCACCAAGCCCGAGATCGACGCACCCGCCGGCCCGGCCCCGGCCGACCTCGTCGTCCGCGACATCGTCGTGGGCGAGGGCGCCGAGGCGAAGCCCGGCGACACCGTGACCGTCCACTACGTGGGCGTCGAGTACGAATCCGGCGAGGAGTTCGACTCGTCGTGGAACCGCGGCGAGAGCATCCAGTTCCCGCTCCGCGGCCTCATCCAGGGCTGGCAGGACGGCATCCCGGGCATGAAGGAGGGCGGTCGCCGCGAGCTCGTGATCCCGCCGCACCTCGCCTACGGTCCCGCCGGCGGCCACTTCCTCGGCGGCAAGACGCTGATCTTCGTCATCGACCTCATCTCGGTGGGCTGACGTCTCGACCCGATCGGAGGGAGCGGATGCTGCGGCGTCCGCTCCCTCCGTCATTTCCGCGACCGGGAACTTTTATTCACGGGAATAGAACCATCCTTCGTCGGCGTTCCACCCCGTGTGCCCGTAGCAGCGGGCGCTCCCGCGAACCACGACGAAGGACCGATATGACCGACGCCACCGCCATCGACATCCCCGGCTACAAGACGGGCACCTGGGTGCTCGACCCCGCGCACAGCGAAGTGACCTTCAGCGTGCGTCACATGATGATCTCCAAGGTGCGCGGCACCTTCGGCATGAAGAGCGCGACGCTCGTGGCTCCCGAGAACCCGCTCGAGGCGACCGTGGTGGCCAGCGTCGACGTGGCCTCCGTCGACACCAAGGACGAGGGGCGCGACAACCACCTGCGCTCGGCGGACTTCTTCGATGTCGAGAACCACCCCACGATGGAGTTCCGCTCCACCGGCGCACGCGTCGAGGCCGGCGACTTCCTCGTCGACGGCGACCTGACCATCCGCGGCATCACCAAGCCGGTCACGTTCGAGTTCGACTTCGGCGGCTTCGGCGTCGACCCGTGGGGCAACTACAAGGCCGGCGCGACGGCGAAGACCGTCGTCAACCGCGAGGAGTTCGGCCTCACCTGGAACGCCGCACTGGAGACCGGCGGCGTCCTGGTCGGCAAGGACATCACCATCACCCTCGACCTGCAGGGCGCGCCCCCCCCCGCGGGCGCGCTTCCCCCCGCGGTGGCCGCGGCGCGCGGCACCCGCTTCTCGTTCGTCCACGTCCGTCCGCCGCGCTGCGCCCCCGCGCTCAAGCGGTGCGGCGGCGGAGGCGGTCCTGGGCGAGCAGGATGCCGAGGAAGATGACGAGCGCGCCGACCGGCTCGTTCCAGGTGATCGTCTCGCCGAGCACCAGGATGCCCAGCAGGACGCCGACGACCGGCGTGATGTACGTGACCGTCGAGGCGCGGGTCGGTCCCCACGCCCGCACCGTGTTCTGGCTCCAGACGTAGGCGATGCCCGTGCCGAGGCAGCCCAGCATCAGCAGGCTCGCGACGATGGACGGGTCCAGGCGCACCGGGGTGAGCACGAGGAACGGCGTCAGCAGCGCCATCACCACACCGGCCATGGCGATGTAGCCGAACGTGAAGGCGAGGGCGGACATCCCGGTGTTGGATGCGAAGCGCCGCATGTAGGCGAGGCTGAAGCCGTAGCTGGCCGTCGCTCCGAGGATCGCGAGCTCGGCGACGAGGCTGCCGTCGAAGGCGATCCCCTCCCACGGCGCGATGATGACGACCGCTCCCACGATCCCCACCCCGATGCCCAGCACCTGCAGCACGTTGAGGCGCTCGACCCGGAACACCAGCCACGCCATGATCGCCGTCATGATCGGAGTGGTCGCGTTGAAGATGCTCGCCACACCCGACGTGACGTGCTGCTGGGCCCAGGAGAAGAGCAGGAACGGGATCACGCAGAACGTGAGTCCCAGCACCGTCAGGTGCCCCCACACGCGGAGACTCCGCGACAGGTGCTCGCGGCGCAGCAGCACGAGGGCGCCGAGCGTCAGCGCCCCCAGCAGGATGCGGGTCCAGGCCACCTGGCCGGGGGAGATGCCGGTGAGCGAGACCTTCATGAACAGGAAGCTCGAGCCCCAGACGATTCCCGCGAGCACGAACTGCGCGCTGACCCATCGCGCCGTGGGCGCGGGGGTGGCGCGCACCGGGGGAGCCGTCTGCGTCGTGACCATGGAGCCCACGGTACGACCGCCCGCGTCCCGCGGCGCGCGTCGCGGGATGCGACGTCCGAAATCCGCCGAAGTGCGGCCGTTCGGCTACGGGACCGGGTTCTCGGCGTCGTAGTCGCGGAAGCGGGGGCTGAGCCGCACGAGCGTGGCGACGAGGGCGAGGATGACGAGACCGCCCAGGAGCGGCGGGAACCACAGCGCGGTGAGCGTCGCGAGCACTCCCGCGTAGAGCGCCCCGAGACGCGGCCCGCCCGCGACCACGACGATGAAGATCCCCTGCAGGCGGCCGCGGATCGCGTCGGGCACCGCCGCCTGCACCATGGTGTTGCGGAAGATGGAGCTGATGTTGTCGGCCGCTCCCGCGACGGCGAGCACGACGCACGCGAGCGAGATGAGCACGAGGTTCGGGGTGTCGGCGTCGACGCCCACCGGGGCGAACCAGCCGAGGGCGGCCGCGCCGAGCACGAGCCCGAGCGCGCCGATGGCGCCGCCGTAGACGAGGATCGCCCGCTCGATGCCCAGACCCTGTCGTCGGATGCCGCCGACGCGGCCCGAGAACAGGCTCGACGCGAACGCGCCCGCGGCGATCGCGGCGGTGAGCAGCCCCGTCGTGATCGGTCCTCCGCCGAGGAGGACGGCGCCGATCGCGGGGAACAGCGACAGCGGCTGTCCGAAGGTCATCGCGATGATGTCGAGGACGAACTGGAGGCGGATGTTGGACGCGCGCCTGAGGAACCGCCACCCGTCGCGGAGCGACTCGAGGCCGGGCCGGACGACCGCGCCCTCGGGGCGGAGCGCGGGCAGCGTCCAGAGGCCGAGGAACAGCGACAGCATCAGCACCACGTCGAGGGTGTACGTCCACGCGTAGCCGGTGAGGGCCACGAGCACACCGGCGAGGGCAGGACCGGCCATCACCATGATGCCCACCGTGATACCCCCGAGAGCGGATGCCGCCGGCAGCAGCTCGCGGGGGAGCAGCCGCGGCACGATCGCCTGGCGGGTCGCCAGCACGATCGAGTTCGCCGCGGAGTTGACGATGCTCAAGCCGTACAGCCACCAGACCGTCTCCATGCCCGTCCACGCGAGGACGGCCAGCACGGCGGTCGACGCGAACGTCACGGAGGCGGCGAGCAGCGCGATGGCGCGGCGGTCGAACGCGTCGGCCAGCATGCCGCCGTAGATGCCGGCGACGATCATGGGAACGAGCCCGGCGACCGCGATCATCGAGACGGCGAACGTCGACCCGGTGATGTCGTACATCTGGAGCATGATCGCGACGATCGTGAGCTGGCCGCCCAGACCCGCCAGCGTCGACCCGATCCACATCCGCGTGAACGCGGGACTGGCGCGGAACGGCCGCAGATCGATGAAGTGGCTGCGATGCTCTCCGGGCGCGCTCACTCCCTGACCCCCGCGTGCTGCACGGGTTCGAGCGTACCCGCGCGGGCACGTCGTCCGGTTCGCCGTGGCATCCCGCTGCTGGTAGACTCTTCAGGTTGCCGTTGGATCGGCCGCGGAGAAAGAGAGCTCGCACATCGGGTGACGGGCACCGCGCAACAAGGAGAGAGGGGATCACCTATGGCACTGGATGCAGACGTCAAGAAGGCGATCATCGAAGAGTACGCGACGCACCCCGGTGACACCGGATCCCCCGAGGTGCAGGTCGCGATGCTGACGCAGCGCATCAAGGACCTCACCGAGCACCTCAAGGAGCACAAGCACGACCACCACTCGCGTCGTGGGCTGTTCCTGCTCGTCGGTCAGCGCCGTCGTCTGCTCGGCTACCTCCAGGACATCGACATCAACCGTTACCGGTCGCTGATCGAGCGTCTCGGACTCCGCCGCTAATCGCAGCCAGCGTTCAATCGCGCAAAACATTCTTGAGAAGGCCTCCCCACGGTGTGGGGAGGCCTTCATCGTTGCCGGGAGCGGTCGGCGGCCTCGCTGCGGAGGGGGACGGATGCCTCACCCCGTCGCGGCGCGGGCGGCGACGAGATCAGCGTGGTGGATCCCCGCGACGTCGGGGTGCGCCCGCAGGCGAGACTTGAGGGCGTTCTCGCCGTAGAGGGCGTGGATCGGGTTGGCCGGATCCTGTGTGACGCCGCGAGCCTGGGCGGCGAGGTCAGCAGGCAGCTCGATGAGCGGGAGGCGCTTGTCGAGCGCGGGGTTGAAGAAGAACGGCACCGAGATGCGGTCGTCGGGGTAGCGCGGCGAGATGACCCGGTGCTTCGTCGCGATGAGGTAGCCCTGCGTCGCGTACTCGAGCAGCTCGCCGATGTTGACGACGAACGCGCCCGGCACCGGCGGCGCGTCGACCCACTGTCCGTCGCGCTCGACCTGCAGGCCGCCCTTGCCGGGCTCGACCCACAGCAGCGTCAGCACGCCGGAGTCCTTGTGCGCGCCCACGCCCTGCTGGGGCGCCGGGTCGTCCTTGCCCGGATAGCGGACGATCTTGATGAGCGTCGACGGCTCGCCGAAGTGCTCGTCGAAGTACGTCTCTGGGGCGCCGAGCGAGAGCGCCCACGCCCGCAGCAGCTTGCGGGCGACGCCTGAGAGGTGGTCGTGCCACTCCGAGACGACCTCGCGGAGCTCCGGCTGCGCCGCGGGCCACAGGTTCGGGCCGATGAGGCGCGCGAAGTCGGGGGCCGCCGGGTCGGCGACCGCGTCGCGCTCGGGACCGATGTCGATCTGCTCGCGCCAGTCGACCTCGCCCTGCGTGCGCTCGCCGCCGACGCGCGTGTACCCACGGAAGTGCGGGCTGTTCACGTTCTCGATCGCGAGCTTGTCGGCCTCGGGCAGGGCGAAGAAGTCGCGGGCCGCGCGATGCAGCCGACCCTCCAGCTCGGGCGTGACGCCGGTGCCGGTGAGGTAGAAGAAGCCCACGTCGTGGGTCGCGGCGCGCAGGTCGTCGCGGAACCGCGCGGCGGCCTCCGGACCCGCGTCGAGCCGGGACAGGTCGAGGATCGGCAGGTTGAGGTCGGTCATGAGGCGAGGCTAGGCGGATGCCGCGGCATCCGCCCGTTTTGTTGCCTCCCGTTTCTTCCGCCCGTGTTCAGTCAGGGACGGGCGAAGAAGGTGCGGAGATCCTCGACGACGAGCTCGGGCACCTCGAGCGCCGCATAGTGCCCGCCGCGCTCGAAGCGGCTCCAGTGCGCGATGTTCGTGTTGTCGCGCTCGGCGAACACCCTGATCGTCTGGAAGTCGTCCTTGAAGACCGCGACGCCGGTGCGGGCGCCGCTCACGCGGGGCTCCGACTCGAGAAGGGCGTTGTCGCGATAGGCGCGGCTCATGCCGGCCGAGGCGTTGGCGAACCATGCCACGCTCACCTCGGTGAGGATCGCGTCCAGCGGCACGAGCGCCGTCCCGTTGCCGAAGGAGTTGAACAGCTCGGAGTACGCGAGCTGACCGACCGGCGAGTCCGACAGCGCCGCGGCGATCGTCTGCGGCCGGGCGGCATTCATCGTGTTGTACGCCCCCACGGACTGGAACCACTGCATGTGCTCGAGCCCGGCGTAGTCCTGCGGCTCGAGCCTCTCGAACTCGGCCGGATCGCCGGAGGGGAAGGAGAACAGCTGCAGCACGTGCAGTCCCAGGAAGCCCTCGGGATCGAGCAGCCCGAGCTCGCGGGCCACCATCGCGCCGTTGTCGCTGCCGTGGATCCCGTAGGAGTCGTAGCCGAGCCTGCGCATGAGGGTGTCGTACGCCGCGGCGACGCGGGCGACGGTCCAGCCCGCGTCCGTCACGGGCTGGCTGAACCCGAAGCCGGGTGCGTCGGGGACGACGACGTCGAAGGCGTCCTCCGGGCGACCGCCGTGGGCGACGGGGTCGACGAGCGGTCCGATCACGTCGAGGTAGTCGGCGAACGACCCGGGGTAGGTGTGGGCCAGCAGGAGCGGCGTCGCGTCGGGGTGAGGGGAGCGGACGTGGACGAAGTGGATGGTCTGCCCGTCGATGTCGGTGGTGTAGTGCGGCAGCTTGTTCATCCGCGCCTCGACCGCGCGCCAGTCGAAGCCGTCGCGCCAGCGGGCGACCGCCTCGGACAGGTAGTGGTTGGGGGTGCCGGCTTCCCAGTCGTCGCCGGGCGCCGGCTGCGGGAGACGGGTGCGCGCGAGCCGCCCGTTCAGGTCGTCGAGAGCTGCCTGCGGCACGTCGATGCGGAAGGGGCGGATGCCGGCGGGGGAAGTGGTTGCGGTGTTCATGTCTCCGACGTTACGGTCGAATCAGGTACGCTTCCTTCCTGTTATCCGGGCCTTTTCGAATCGAGATCCATGGCCGCAACGTCCGCCCGCATGCTCTCGCTCCTCGCGCTGCTGCAGAGCCGCCCGCGCTGGCCGGGACCCGAGCTGGCGGCCCGGCTGGACGTGTCGGTGCGCACGGTCCGCAACGACGTGGGGCGCCTCCGATCGCTCGGGTATCCTGTCGAGGCCGAGCGCGGCCGCGCCGGCTCGTACCGCTTGGCCGCGGGCGGCAAGCTGCCGCCGCTGCTGCTGGACGACGAGGAGGCCGTCGCCGTCGCCATCGGCCTCCGGGTGGCGCGCGGGATCGCGGGAGTGGACGAAGCCGGGGCGAGGGCTCTGGCGAAGCTGCTTCAGGTGCTGCCCGAGCGGTTGCGTCCGACCGTCGACGCGGTCGCCGCCACGGTCGACAGCGGACCCGAGGACGTCGCGACGGATGCCCCCGATCCGGAGGTCGATCCGCACGTGCTGAGAGCGGTCGCGCAGGCCGTGCACGGGCGGGAGTGGCTGCGGTTCGACGACCGCGGGGTCCCGCGCCGCGTCGAGCCGTACCGGCTCCTCAGCTGGCAGCGTCGCTGGTACCTCGTGGCGCGCGATCCGGACAGCGCCGAGTGGGAGACGTTCCGGCTGGACTGGATCGAGCCGAGGATGCCCACCCGCCGCGTCTTCGAGCCGGTGCCCGTTCCGGGAGGGGACTTCACCGCGTTCGCGCTCCGCTCGATCGCCGCGGGCGGATGGAACGTCCACGCGCGCCTCCGGATCGCCGCGCCCGCCGAGGCCGTTGTCGCACGCATCAACCCCACCGTCGGCGTCGTCGAGGCCGTGGACGCCACCGCCTCGGTCCTGGTCACCGGCGCCGACAGCCTCGAGACGATCGCGGCCTACATCGGCATGCTCGGCATGGACTTCACCGTCGACGCGCCCGCCGAGCTGGTGCCGCACCTCCGCCGCCTCGGCGAGCGGTACCTGCGCGCCGCAGGGTGACCGCGGCGCGGCTCAGCCGTTCTGGCGCGGATCCGCCCGCGGCGTCCTGGGCTGTTCGCGCGGCCGACGCGAACCCGTGGGGTCGCTCCGCCGTCCCTCCCGGCCTGCGAGCGTCCGATCGGCGAACAGCCACGCGGGCCGCGGCTCGATCAGCGGGCGGAACAGCCTGCGGACGGGTCTGGTGGCCAGGCCCAGCGCGATGACCACCGACATGACGATCACCAGCGGCAGCCATAGCCACGTCGGCTCGGCGTTGCGCAGCACCCCGCTCTCGCGGAACGGGTAGAGCACGAACGAGTGCAGCAGGTAGACGTACATCGTGTACTGGCCGAAGTGCGTCCACCAGTGGGTGTCACGGGGGACCAGGGCGAAGAAGGCTGCCGACAGCAGCACGGCGATGATCATGAGCGCGAGCCGCCCGCCGCCGGCCCACCACTGGGTGCCGCCGATCGCCGCGTAGTTCTCGTCGTAGAACAGCCACTCCCGCAGATTCATCTCGCGCCACTGGTCGACGAAGAACCACGCCGCCCACGCCGCGAGCACGAACAGGCCCAGTCCGCCCGCGAACACCCACCAGGGGCGACGGTCGAGCAGGCGCAGGCGCGCGACGACGTCGTGCTCGCGCAGCCACCATCCGAGCGTGAAGAAGGGCAGCAGTCCCAGAGTGCGCGACAGCGAGAACGTCGAGTCGATGTTGGGCAGGTAGCCCGCACCGATCGAGATCACGACCGTCCACACGAGCGGCCAGCGCAGCAGCGCGAGATAGGGGAGGACCACGCGGAAGATGCCGAGCGCGAGCAGGAACCACAGGGTCCACGACGGCTGAGTGAGGTTGGGGTTGGCCTGCCCCTCGACGAGCCACTTCGTGAGCGTCCACAGGCCTTCGAACACCACGTACGGCACGAGGATGTCGGTGATGACCCGGGCCATCTGCCGGCGGGTCGGGGCGTCGGACTTCGAGAAGTACCCCGAGATGATGGCGAACGCCGGCATGTGGAACGCGTAGATCAGCAGGTACAGGCTCAGCGCGATGTCGGAGTCGTATGTCAGGCGCTGCACCGCGTGGCCGAGCACCACGAGCACGATGCACGCGAATCGCGCGTTGTCCCAGAACGGCGTGCGCCGCTTCTGCCGGGGGATCGACCCCGTCGGCGTGGTCGCCGTGGGTGGGCTGCTGCTGCCGGTCATCGTCACCTCTCGCGCGGGCCCAACCAGACTATCCGTGAGATGACGACGCGACGGATGCCGCCACCGGCGTCGGTGGCGGCATCCGTCGTCCGTTCGCCTGATCGGCTACTTGATGGAGCCCCGGGTGACGCCGGAGATCACCCAGCGCTGGCTGAAGATGTAGACGATGAGCAGCGGCGCCATCGCCATCAGATAGGACGCGAACGCCACCGTGTAGTCGGTGTTGAACTGCCCCTGGAAGACGTACTGCGCGAGTGGCAGGGTCCTCGCCGACGGCTCCGTCAGCACGACCAGCGGCATGATGAAGTCGTTCCACGCCCACACGCACGTGAGGATGCCGACCGTGGCGTTCATCGGCATGAGCAGCGGGAAGACGACCTGCCAGAACACCCGCCACGTGCTCGCCCCGTCGACCCTCGCCGCCTCCTCGAGCTCGATCGGGATCGAGCGGATGTACGCGGTGTAGATGAAGATGTTCAGCGACAGCCCGTAGATCGTGTAGAGGATGATCATGCCGGCCTGGTTGTCCAGCCCCAGGATCGAGGTCTGCTTCACCAGCGGAAGCATGATGATCGGGAACGGGATGAACAGGGCCGCCAGCAGGTAGAAGAACACACCCTTGAAGAACGGCCGGTGGAGGTTGCGGGCGAGGGCGTAGGCCACGATCGAGCTCGTCAGCAGCGTGAACACCACCGACCCGACGGTGATGATCGCCGTGTTCAGCAGCGCCTGCGGGAAGCTGGTGCGCACCCACGCGTCGGCGAAGTTCTCCCAGCGGATCGGGTTCGGCAGCTCGAACCCGGTGCCCGCGCTGAGCTGGTCGGGCGTCTTGAGCGCGACCACCACCGCGAGGTAGAGCGGGATCAGGACCGTGAGCGAGCAGATTGCGATGAGAGCCGTGGCCCACCAGTTGGTCTTGCGCGTGTCGTCGTCGGGCTCGGTGCGGCGTCGCCGGCGGCCGTTCGCCGTGACGGCGTCGGCCTCCTGCTCGAGCTGCGATGCCGTGTTGGTCATGGTGGTCATCAGAAATCGGCCTCTCTGCGCTGAAGGACCCGGAATTGGAAGAGCGAGACGACCGTGATGACGATGAAGAAGATCACCGCGTTGGCCGTCTGGTAGGCGAACTCCCCGCCGGAGAAGCCGCCGCGGAAGATCAGGAGCGTGACCGATTCGGTCGACGTCCCCGGTCCGCCGTTGGTGAGCGCGACGATCGGGTCGAACACCTGAAGGAAGCCCTTCAGGCTCAGCACGACGTTGATGGTGAAGAAGGCGCCGATGAGCGGGAAGGTGATCGAGCGGAACTGCCGCCAGGGTGACGCACCGTCCAGCGACGACGCCTCGTAGAGCTCTGCCGGGATCGTCTGCAGACCCGACAGGTAGATGATGATCGCGAACGCGCACGCCTGCCAGACGGCCAGCGCGACGATCGCGGTCCATGCCCACGTCTCGTTCGTCAGGATGTTGTCCCGGAAGACCGGGATGCCCGACAGGATCTTCGGCAGCGAGTTCGAGAAGAAGAACTGGAACACGTAGCCGATCACCAGGATCGCGAGGATGTAGGGGACGAAGTAGACGCCTCGGAAGAAGTTCCGCGCCCTGATCTTGGCGTTGAGGCCGAGCGCGATCGCCAGCGAGAACGCGTTCGTGAGGATCGTCGCCACGATCGCGAACAGGAACGAAAAGCCGTACGCCTGCAGCACGCGGTCGTCCTTGAACAGGTTCAGGTAGTTCGACAGACCGACGAAGTTCCAAGCGCCGTACCCGGCGTAGTTGGTGAAGCTGAAGAAGATGCCGACGACGACCGGGAGCGTGTGGAAGGCGGCGAAGGCGATCACCGCGGGCCACACCATCCAGTAGTAGGTCGACGGTGCGCGGCGGCTGTCGCTGCGCAGGCGGGCGGCGCGCTTGCCGGAGGCGCCCGTCGAGCTCGAGCGGACCGCCTGGGTGAGGGTTGTCATGTCACTCCTCCGTCACGGGGATCGTGCGGGCGGCCACCTTGGCCCACTCGCTGTCGAGGGTCTTCAGCGCGGCCTCGGCGTCGCCGTCGAAGAGGAACTGCTGATCGGTGGGGATGAGCGGGATCGACGGCGGGATCTGGTGGTCGATGAAGCCGGTGATCCGCTGATCCTCGAAGTAGGGGCGGACGGACTGCAGGGCGGGGTCGTCGCTCAGCTCGGCGCCCTCGACCGAAGGGATCATGTTCTGCGACGCGGCGAAGCGCTCGATGACGTCGGGCTGGAACACGTACTCGATGAACCGCATCGCCGCGTCGTGCTTCGGGTTGTCCTTGCCGAGCGTGAACACCACGTCGACGCCGGAGACGAGGAGGCTCTCACCGGGCTCGTCGGTCGGGTAGGGGAAGATGCCCATCCGGATGTCGGGGTTCACCTGCGTGATCGGATTCGTCGCCCAGATGCCCTGCAGGAGCATCGCCGACTCGCCGCGGGCGAACGCCGCGTTCCCGTCGTCGTACGTCCTGCCGCGGTAGCCCTCCTGCATGTACGAGTACAGCTGGTACTGCCGGTCCATGACCTCGGCGAAGTCCTTCTGGAACGACACCTCCGAGTCCGGTCCCACGTCCTCGCCCTGTTCGCGCATCTTGTCGAAGAAGCCGTCCTGCGCGGGATACGCACCGAGGGCGTTCCACGACGGGATGGCGGTCCACGAATCGGCGAGCGTGCCGTAGAACGGCTGGATGCCCGCGGCCTCGAGGGCATCGCACACGGCGATGAACTCGTCCCACGTCTCGGGCACCTCGAGCCCCTGCTCCTCGAAGATGTCCTGGTTGTAGATGACGCCGTTGGCGTTGTTGACGTAGCCGAGCCCGTTCACCTCGTCGCCGTAGGTGCCGAGGTCGGCGAGGATCTCCTGCACCGCCGGGTTGATCGTCTCGAGCACCGGCTCATCGGAGAAGTCGTAGAACACGCCGGCCTGCGCCAGCCTGCCGAAGTTCCCGTTGGCGTTGAGCGTGATGACGTCGGGGACGCGGTCCTTCACCAGCAGGGTGCGGATCGCCGTGTCGGCGTCGGCGACCTGGTTCTGCACCACCCTGATGTCGGGGTTCTCGGCCTCGAAGTCCGCGATGATCTCATTGAAGTCCTCGAGGGCCTCGCCCTTGAACTGGAAGAAGTTCAGCTCGGTCACCCCGTCGCCGGGCTGCTGTGCGCAGCCGCCGATCGCGGCGGCCGCTGCGGCGACGGTCAGAGCCGCGAGCGGCCGGACCCATCGTCGATGACTGGTTCTCATGGTGCGCCTCCTTGCGCGTGGATGGATGGTGGTCCGTTCAGCCCGCTGCGGTGATCTCGATGACCATCGCCTGCTGCGGACGCTGCACGGGAGGACGGACGCCGGTCTCGGCCAGCTCCAGGCCGGTCATCACGATCTCGGCGCCCGCCCATTCGAGGGGCGACTGGCCGGCGTCCTCGCCGTCGCGCATCCGCACCTGCACCCGGTAGACGCGGACGGGGTCGAGCCCCGGCATCCGCACCCGTCCCGCCGGGTAGGCGGCGCTCGAGGCGGTCTGCACGACGGTGAAGACGGCGGAGGCGGCGTCGGCCGCCACGACGCCGCGCACGTCGATGCCGGGCTCCGTGCCGTCGACGTGCACCACGCGCCCGCTCGCGATGAGCGGGCGCAGGCGCTTGGCGAGCGCCACCCACTCCGCGATCTCTTCGCGCTTGCGCTCGTCGACCGTGGTGAGGTCCCACTCGATGCCGAAGTGGCCGAACAGGGCGACCGCGCCGCTGAGGCCGAGCGAGACCGTGCGGCCGGACGAGTGGACGACGGGGCTGGTGAGGTGCATGCCGAGCATCTCGGGAGGGACGACCAGCCCGGTGTGCTTCTGGTTCTCGAGGCGCTCGAGCGGGTCGAGGCTGTCGCTGGTCCACACGCGATCGGTGCGGTCGAGGATGCCGAGGTCCACCCGGGCGCCGCCCGAGGCGCAGCTCTCGATCTCCAGTCCCGGGTGTGCGGCCTTGAGCTCGTCCAGCAGGCGGTAGACGGCGAGGGTGTGGGCGTGCACGCGGGCTGCGCCGGCCGGTCCGCCGGCCGCGTCGACGAGGTCGCGGTTGTGGTCCCACTTGAGGTAGGCGATGGGGTACTCGTCCAGGAGCGCGTGCAGGCGTGCGGCGATGTGGGCGTATGCGTCGGGGATCGACAGGTCCAGGACCTGCTGCTGACGACCGGACGGCGGCAGCGACATCCGCCCACGGAGGATCCAGTCGGGATGCCGTCGCGCCAGCTCGCTGTCGGGGTTGACCATCTCGGGCTCGACCCAGAGGCCGAACTCCATGCCGAGCGCCCGGACGTGGTCGATGAGCGGGTGCAGGCCGTGCGGCCACACCTCGCGGTCGACGGTCCAGTCGCCGAGGCCCGCGGTGTCGTCGCGCCGGCCCTCGAACCAGCCGTCGTCGAGGACGAAGCGCTCCACGCCGACGGAGACCGCCGCATCGGCCAGCGCCGTAAGGCGCTCGAGCGAGTGATCGAAGTAGACCGCCTCCCAGGTGTTCAGCGTCACCGGGCGCGGGCGCCGCGGGTGCTGGGGGCGGGCGCGCCACTCGTCGTGGAAGCGGTGCGACAGCGCCGTGAGGCCGTCGCCCCACGAGCCGATCACCCACGGCGAGCTGTACGCGGCGCCGGGCGCGAGCACCACCTCACCGGGCAGGAGCAGCTCGCCGCCCGCGAGGAACGCGTCGCCGGTCACGGTCCGCTCGGCGAGGACGCGGTGGTTGCCGCTCCATGCGACGTGGATGCCGTGCACGCGGCCGCGCTCGAAGCCGAAGCCGGGCCGGCCCGCGGCGAGCACGATCGTGGAATCGGCGCCGGTGCGGCCGCGACGGCTCTCCCGCACGTGCGTGGCGATCCCGAGCTGCCGCCGCTGCGGCGAGCGCTCGCGCAGGTGGTGCCCGGTCGTGTCGAACACCTCGGTCGCGTCGGAGGGGACGGGAAACGTCGTCTGGAGCGACTGGAGCGTGTAGTCGGTGGCGCCGGTGTTGCGGACCGTGATCCGCTGGTGGAGCAGACCACTCGGTCCGAGCCGCAGCTCCACCCGGACCGCGAGGCCGGCTTCGGCGTCTGCCAGGGCGATGCTCGCGCGATGCTCGGCGGCCTGCACGTCGACGGTCGCGAGACGGATGCTGACACCGCTGCCGTCGCGGTGTCCCTCGAGCCCGGGCGTCCCGAACCAGCCGTCGGCCGCGACGGGGACGAGCGAGAGAGCGGGGGTCGCGTCCAGGCCGCCCGACACGCGCTGAGCGCGGGCGGCGATCGCCGTCCCCCGCAGGGTGGCGGGCGTGGAGCCGGTCAGCGCGGCGCCCCAGTGCACGATCGACGGACCGGGCGACGCGTCCAGGTCCAGCACGACGCTCGTGCCGCCTCGGGTCAGGTGGAGGACGTGCGGAGCGGAGGTGGTCACGGGCTGCTCGGCGTCGAGCTGCGAGTCGCTGCGGTGCATGAGTTAGTTCTACCATGGAACTAATGCAGGGAGCAAGAGTCGTTTCCAGCGACGATCTCCTGGGGAGAACGCCCCATTGGTGCCACAATGGAAGCATTTCGCTCGGACCGAGGAGGTTCATCGCCGATGCTGACGGACAGTGAACGCGCGCTCGCACGGGCCGTGCTGATCCACGGGCCGATCGCCCGCAGCGCCCTGACGAGCCGCCTCGGCCTGTCGCCGGCGAGTCTCACCCGGCTCGCCAAGCCGTTCCTCGACCGCGGATACCTCGTCGAGCTCGAGGACCTCGCCGACGGCTCGGTCGGTCGCCCGGTGCGCCCGCTGGACGTCGCGCCCGGGCTGGGGCGGTTCATCGGCGTCAAGATCACCGGCGACGCGATCCACGTCGTCGCCACCGACGTCCGTGCGGACCTGCTCGCGCAGCGCACCGAGGCCCTGCGCTCGCACGAGCCCGAGGCGGTCGCGGCGCAGATCGCCGATGCGGTGGCCGCGATCGGCGTGGACGGCGTGATCGGTGCCGGCGTGGCCCTGGGTGGCGCCGTCGACGGCGCGATCGCCCGCTACGCGCCGTTCCTCGAGTGGGAGGACGTCCCCTTCGGCGCACTTCTCCAGCGCGGGCTCGGCGTCCCCGTCGTCCTCGAGAACGATGTCATCGCGCTCAGCGAAGCCGAGAGGTGGTTCGGGCTCGGGCGCGGCATCCCGGGCTTCTTCGTCATCACCATCGGCGCCGGCGTCGGCTACGGGCTCGTCGTCGACGGTGAGGTCGTGCGATCGACCGAGGCCGGGCTGGGCTTCGGCGGCCACATCCCGCTCTCCGACAGCGGCCCGCTCTGTCCGTCGGGCCACCGCGGCTGCTCGCAGGCGATGCTGACGTCCGGCTCGATCGCCGCGCAGGTCTCCGCGGCGCTCCAGCGCACGGTGGGCTACCCGCAGGTCCTCGAGCTGGCGTCCGCGGGCGATCCTGCCGCGCTCGCGGTCGTCGATGCGGCGGCGGATGCGCTCGGGCGGTTCATCGCGCTCGCGGCCAATCTCACGTTCCAGCCCGCGGCGGTGCTCGCAGGGGAGGGGATCGCCCTCTTCGACATCGCCGAGGAGCGCGTCCGCGCGGCGATCGCGGCGGGGCGCGATCCGCGGGCGGACGCGGTGCGGCTCTATGTCGACGACTCGGGGTTCACCGCCTGGGCGCGAGGCGCCGCCGCCGTCGCGATTCAGGCGGCGGTCGATCGGCTCCGCCTGGATTAGGGAATAACCTCGACCTGCACACGTTGCACGATATACATTCATTTGCATAGATTCGTCCGCGACGGAGAACCCGCACGGCGAAAGAGCGGAGAAGCGATCGTGAGCGAGAGCACCACGTGGTCGGGAATGCAGTTCGGAATCTTCACGGTGAGCGACATCACCGAGGACCCGACGAACGGCACCACCCCCAGTGAGGCCGAGCGCATCAAGGCGACCATCGAGATCGCCAAGCACGCCGAGGAGGTGGGGCTCGACGTCTTCGCGCTGGGCGAGCACCACAACCCGCCGTTCTGGTCGTCGTCGCCGACGACGACCCTCGCGTACATCGCCGCGCAGACCGAGCGCCTGATCCTGTCCACCGCGACGACCCTCATCACCACCAACGACCCGGTGAAGATCGCCGAGGACTACGCGATGCTCCAGCACGTGTCGGACGGTCGCACCGATCTCATGATCGGCCGCGGCAACACCGGCCCGGTGTATCCGTGGTTCGGCAAGGACATCCGCCAGGGTCTGCCCCTGGCGATCGAGAACTACAACCTGCTGCACCGCCTGTGGCGCGAAGACGTCGTGGACTGGGAGGGTCAGTTCCGCACCCCGCTGCAGGGGTTCACCTCCACGCCCCGGCCGCTCGACGGCGTCGCGCCGTTCGTCTGGCACGGATCGATCCGCACGCCCGAGATCGCCGAGCAGGCGGCGTACTACGGCGACGGGTTCTTCGCGAACAACATCTTCTGGCCGAAGGAGCACTACCAGCGTCTGATCGCGCTGTACCGCCAGCGCTTCGCGCACTACGGCCACGGCACGCCCGAGCAGGCGATCGTCGGGCTCGGCGGACAGGTGTTCATGTCGAAGAACTCGCAGGACGCCGTCAGCGCGTTCCGGCCGTACTTCGACAACGCGCCGGTGTACGGCCACGGCCCGTCCCTCGAGGACTTCAGCGAGATGACGCCGCTGACCGTGGGCTCGCCGCAGCAGGTCATCGACCGGTACGCCGCGATGCGCGAGACGTTCGGCGACTACCAGCGCCAGCTGTTCCTCATCGACCACGCCGGCCTCCCGGTGAAGACGGTGCTCGAGCAGCTCGACATCCTGGGCGGCGAGGTGGTGCCGGTGCTGCGCAGGGAGCTGCAGCAGAACCGGCCGGCAGAGGTCCCGGATGCCCCGACCCACGCCAACCTGGTCGCCGCCGCGTACGGCGACCAGGCGCCGCGCCAGGCGGTGCCCGGAGCCAACCGCGGCGACAACCTCGTCGGTGCGAGCCCTTACCGGGATGCGGCCTCGAAGGCCGGATCCGCCGCAGGCGCGTCGTTCGGCCTCGGCCGGAAGGGAGCCTGACATGACCACGGCACGCCGTATCGCCGTCGTCTCGGCAGGGCTGTCGAACCCGTCGTCGACCCGCATGCTGGCCGACCGGCTCGCCGCCGCGACCGTCGAGCACCTGACCGACCGCGACATCCAGGTCGAGGTCGACGTGTTCGAGCTGCGCGACTACGCGCACGACATCACGAACAACCTGCTGACCGGCTTCGCGCCGCCGGCCCTGGAGTCCGTGGTCAACGCGGTCGTCTCGGCCGACGCGGTCATCGCGGTGACGCCGATCTTCTCGACGAGCTACTCCGGGCTGTTCAAGTCGTTCATCGACGTGCTCGACCCCGACGCGCTCACCGGCAAGCCGGTGCTGATCGGAGCGAACGCCGGCACCGCGCGTCACTCGCTGGCGATCGATTACGCGATCCGGCCGCTGTTCACGTACCTCCACGCCGAGCCGGTGTCCACCGGCGTCTTCGCGGCCTCCAGCGACTGGGGTGCGTCGGCAGACAACGTCGCGCCGCTCGCGGAGCGGATCGAGCGCGGTGCGCGCGAGCTCGCCGACGCGGTCGCGCGGCGCGAGCCGGCGACCGACGCCGACCCGTTCGACCCGGCGAACTATCTCGGCGAGGGCCGTTCGTTCGGGCACCTGCTCGGCGGGCTGGCGGGGGAGTAGCCCCCGGCCTCATCCGAGGCAGATGTCCTCGGGTGCGCGGAGGGGACGCCATTCGTCCTCTCCGCGCGCCTCCCTGCCCCTGAGCTCGTCGACGGCCGGCAGCACGTCGGCCTCCACGAGCGGTCCGAGATCCACGCCGGCCAGCTCCTCGATGTCGGCGATCGGCACCTGGAACGTCCGGAACGCCCCGAGCTCCGGCACGGCCAGCGCGCCCTGCCTCACGTCGATCAGCGCGGACTGGTCCAGGACGAATCCGGCCGCCGCGAGCTGCGGCATCCGCTCGTCGTGCGCCGACGCCCACGCGGCGACCTTGAAGAAGCGACGCGGGATCCGGATGCCTCGGTACGGCGGGTCGTCGGGCGCCAGCACGGGCGCGGTGAAGACGCTGAGGCGCTGGTCGGTCGTGTCGGCGAACTCGAGCACGTGATCCTCGAGGCCGAGCCACAGCTCCTTCGACTGGTTGAAGCCGCTCGCCTGCGGTGCGGCGTTCGGGTATGCGAACGTCGCCTCGGTCGCCCGCCTGGCCTCGGCCGGCGTGCCCCACCCGGGGTCACGGCGGCGCACCAGGTGACCGCGGTCGAGGTCGTTGGCGGCGTAGACCTCGGGCCCCGCCTGCTGGGCTGCGGGCACACGGGGGTCCAGCCGCCACTGGCCGGTGCGAGGAAGGTCGTGCAGCGTCGAGCCGTCGATGTTCACCGCGGTCGCCATGGCGAGGCGGCGGACCGTGTCGAGCAGGACCGTGAAGCGCGGGTACGTCAGCTCGCGGACCTCGCCGTCGCCGAGCGGCTGCGGGAGGGGGAGCGGGATGCCGAGGAAACCGCCGTCGTATCCGTCAGGGGTCGCGTCTGCCACATCTCCATCCTGACCTGTCGCGAGGCTCACTCGGCGCCGGGTGAGCGCCGGGCACGGAGCCGGCGTGCCAGCACGGCGTCGACCGCGAGCCCGAGTCCGACGGCGACCGCGACGGACACGACCACCGCCGCGACGGGACCTCCCGGCACGAGCGTGGCGACCACCGCGCCCACGAGCGCCTGGTAGAGCGCCCAGGCGAGGGCTGCGAGGGCCGCGACGGCGAGGTAGCGCGGCGCCGGAAGCCTCGTCGCCCCGGCGGTGAGGTTGACCGCGAGCCGGGCGAACGGGATGAAGCGCGCGGTGAACAGCACCAGCGCCGCACGTCGCTCGAGCCGGAGCCGCGCCCACGCGAAGGCGGCCTGGCTGCGGGGTGCGCGCAGCCACCGCCAGCGCTGCAGCCCGATGGTCCGGCCCACGAGATAGCAGGCGCCGTCGCCGGCCAGCGCCGCCGCTGCGGCGACGAGCACGATCGCGGCGAGCGCCGGGCGGCCCTCCGACACGGCCAGCGCGCCGAGCGCCGTCACCGCCGCCTCGCCCGGGACGACCACGAGGAACGCGTCGCCCAGGACGAGGGCGAACAGCAGCGGCAGCGCCCAGGGGCTGTGCGCGATCTCGGTCAGAAGCTCCTCGACCATGGCTCCTTGATAGCCGGGCGTGATGAACGGCGACGGAACAGGGCACGTCCGGTGACCTCCCGCGGTGCATCGGGTGAACACTCCCTTGCAGGGGCCGATTCTCGCCGGCAGGACGTGCCCGCGCCGCCACGCTGGAGGGGTGAGAGTCGCACTCCTCGCCGAATCGTTCCTGCCGCACATGAACGGGGTCACGGGGTCCGTGCTCCAGATCCTGCGTCACCTCGCCGCCGAAGGCCACGACACGCTGGTCATCGCACCCCGCGCCGGCGAGATCACGACCGACCTGCACGGGGCCTGCACGGAGCTGCTGCGCTCGGTGCCGCTGCCGTCGTATCCGCAGGTGCGCGTCGTGTTCGCCCGGGCTGCCCGCCTGGCCTCGATCCTCCGCACGTTCGACCCCGACGTGGTGCACCTGGCGTCGCCCTTCGTCCTCGGCTGGCTGCCGGGGGCCGTCTTCACCGGGCACCTCGCCGGCGATGCGCTGGCCGCGGCGATGGCGAGCTCCGACGTGTTCGTCCACCCCGGCGAGAGCGAGACCTTCGGGCAGACCATCCAGGAGGCGCTCGCCAGCGGCGTGCCCGTCGTCGCGACGGGGAGCGGCGGCCCCCTCGACCTCGTCCGCTCGAGCGTCGACGGGTGGCTGTACCGCCCCGGCGATCTGCGGGACCTGCGTGCGCGCGTGACGGACCTCGTGGGCGACGACGGCAAGCGCCGTGCCTTCGCCGCGGCCGCCCGCGCGTCGGTCAGCGACAAATCGTGGGGCGCGGTCTGCCGGCAGCTGGTCGAGCACTACGAAGAGGCGCGGATGCTGCGCCCCATCGACGACGCGCTGCTGCAGCGTGCGGCGACAAGACCGGCGGCTCCCGGTCCGACCGCCGCGCCGCCCAGGCCGTGGTCGCGCCTCGTCGCGCTGGGCGACTCGATCACGGAGGGGCTGTGCGATGCCTCCCGCATGCCGGCCGGGCAGTACCGCGGCTGGACGGACCGGCTGGCGCAGCTGCTCGCGCACGCCTCAGGCGCCGGCGCGCCCTTCCGCTATGCGAACCTCGCGGTCCGCAGTCGCCGGGTGCAGCACCTGGTCGAGGAGCAGCTGCCGCACGCCCTCGCGCTGCGTCCCGACCTCGCCGCAGTCCTCATCGGGGCCAACGACCTCGTGGGCGCGCGGGTCGACCCTGTCGCGGTGGCGGCCCGGCTCGAGGAGGCGGTCCGCGCGCTGCGGGCCGCGGGCGCCGACGTGCTGCTGGTGACGCCGTTCCTCCCGCGGCGCCGCGCCGCGCTGCTGTTCGCACGCCGCTTCGCCGTCTACGCCTCGGAGCTGCGGCGCATCGCCGCCGAGACGGGTTCCGTGCTGCTCGACCTCGAGGCGCTTCCGGTCATCGGGGACCCCGAGCTCTGGGCGGACGACAAGGTGCACCTGCGCCCGCGGGGACACCGCTTCCTGGCGTATCGGGCGGCCGAGGCGCTGGGGGTTCCGCACGCCGAAGCGCTGGGCGAGCTCGACGCGAGCCTCCACGCCGACGACGATCCGGCGCTGCCGGGCTCGTGGCTGCGCCGTGACGCGCTGCCCTGGGTGTGGCGGATGCTGCGCGGCGCGACGGCGGGTGACGGGCTCACCGCCAAGCACACCGGGTACGTGCTCGTCGGCCCGCAGGGGAGCGTGGCGGCGTCCGAGCGCGCCGGCTGAGGCATCCGCTCACCCGTCCGCGGTGCCGCCGTGCGTCTGGGCGTCATGCACCCAGCCGTACTCCGACTCGGGGCGGCCGCCGGTGCCGTAGCGCGGCGCCCGGTGCGCTCGGCCGGCCGTGACGAGGTGCTCCAGGTATCGCCTCGCCGCGACGCGGGACATCCCCAGGCGGTCCGCCGCCTCCGCGGCCGAGACCGGACCGCGCTCGCGGACCTCGTCGCTGATGCGGGCGAGCGTACCGGCGGAGAGCCCCTTCGGCAGCGCCACCGGCACGGCGGGGCGAAGCGCCCCCAGCAGCGCATCGATCTCGGCCTGAGTGGGTGCGCCTGCGGCCTCGACGGCGCGGCGGCGGAACTCACGGTACTGCTCGAGGCGCTCGCGGAAGGCGGCGAAGGCGAAAGGCTTCACCAGATACTGGGCGACCCCGAGCGCGACCATCTGGCGCACGACCTCGGCGTCGCGCACGCCCGTGATCGCGATGACGTCCACGGCGATCCCACGCGCTCGCAGGTGCCGAAGCACGTCGAGCCCCGTGCCGTCGGGCATGGTCACATCGAGCAGCACCAGATCGATGTCGTCGTGGCGCGTGAGCACGGCGTCGATCGCGGCGCGGGCGCCGGTGCACTCCGCGACCACCCGGAAGCCGTCCAGGCGCGCGACGTACTCCCGGTGCAGCTCGAGCGTGAGCGCGTCGTCGTCGACGAGCAGGACGCCGATCATGCGTCCGGCCCCGCCGGGAGGGTGACGACGAAGGTCGTCGGGTGGTCCCGCAGGGTGACCGATCCGCCGGCGCCCGTCACGATCGAGTGGACCAGCGCCAATCCCACACCGCGCCCCTCCGCGCCTCGCGGCTTCGTCGAGAAGCCGTGCTCGTAGATCCGGTCGCGCACCCCGGCCGGCACGCCGGGACCGCTGTCGGACACCTCCAGGCGCAGCGCGGGCGGCGACGAGGGCGCGGTGCCGAAGGCGACGCGCACCCAGCGCGGTGCGTCAGCGGCGGCTGCGGCATCCATCGCGTTGTCGATGAGATTCCCGACGACCGACACCGCGTCGACGGGCGAGAGCGCGCTGCGAGGCGCCTGCGGGTCGATCTCGGCCGACCACTCGATTCCGCGCTCGCGGGCCTGCGCGGCCTTGCCGAGCAGCAGCGCGCCCACGGTGGGATCGCCGCCCCGGCGGGAGGCGACCTGATCCACCAGCTCCTGGCTCTGGCGCGAGGTCTCGGTGAGGATGTCGATCGCCTCGCGCGTGCGGCCGAGCTCGAGGAGCGAGACCGCCGTGTGCATGCGATTCCCATGCTCGTGGGTCTGCGCGCGCAGCGCCTCGCCGAGGGTGCGCACCGACTCGTAGGACGCGACCGCATCGCGGATCGTGCCGGCCGGCAGGTCGCCGGCCAGGCGACGCGTGGTGCGACGGGCCAGCCATGCCCCGATCAGTCCCGCGGCCAGCAGCGCGAGCGCGATCGACACGACGAAGGGCAGCCGCGGCACGATGTCCGACCAGATGCTGCCGATCGTCACGCCGACCGACACCCAGCCGACGAGCTCGCCGGCGGACTCCACCGGCACGATCGTGCGGACGGAGGGGCCGAGCGTCCCGGTGAACTCCTCGGTGACCGCTTGCGGCGCTGCGGGGATCGTGCCGAGGTAGTGCCGGCCGATCTGGTCCCGGTCCCGGTGGGTCACGCGGATGCCGTCGGGCGTCATGATCGTCACGAAGTCCACCCCCGCGCGTGTCATCACGTCCTCGGCGACCGGCTGCAGTCGCGCCGAGGCCCCCGCCTCCGTCAGCGCGGCGCCCACTTCGGGAAGGACGGCGAGGGATGCCGCCACCGCCCGGGTCACCTCCTCGGCCTCGCCCCTCTCGGACCGTTCCGCATCCAGCACCAGCACGCCGGCCAGAGCGGCCACGATGACCGCGGCAGAGAGCGCGACCACGGCGAAGACGCGGGATGCCGCGCTGCCGCGCTCTGTCTTCGCTGACATGGCTCTCCTCCTCGATGCCGCCGCATCCATCCTCGCGCCTGCGCGCTGCTGCGCCGAGCGTCCGGGCGCGACCAATACGACCACAAGTAGGACCATGCCGGCGCCTGCGCGCACGCTGTGGTCACGCCGCCGGATCGTGCGGCACCGCGGACACACCGTCGTACATCCCGCAGGAGGCAAAGATGGCTCTCTCGACCCGCACCACGTCGTTCACGCTCCCCGGCTTCAACGCCAGGCGCGGCAAGCAGGCGTGGGACAAGCACACCTGGCTCTACATCGCCGTGATCGTCGCGGTGGTGCTCGGCGCCGTCGTCGGCCTCGTCTGGCCCGACGTCGGCGTGGCCCTCAAGCCGCTCGGCGAGGGCTTCGTCGCCCTCATCAAGATGATGATCGCACCCATCATCTTCTGCACGATCGTGGTCGGGGTGGGCTCCATCGCCAAGGCCGCGACGGTCGGCAGGATCGGCGGGCTCGCGCTGCTGTACTTCATGGTGATGTCGACCTTCGCGCTCGCCATCGGCCTCGTGGTCGGCAACCTCCTCCACCCGGGCGAGGGCCTCAACATGACCAGCGCGAGCTACGAGTCCACCGCGGAGGCCAAGACCACGCAGGAGTTCATCCTCGGCATCATCCCGACCACGTTCTTCTCGGCCTTCACCGGGGAGAGCGTGCTCCAGGTGCTCTTCATCGCGCTGCTGGTGGGCTTCGCCCTCCAGCAGATGGGCGACAAGGGCGCGCCGATCATGAATGCCGTCAAGCATCTGCAGAGCCTGGTGTTCCGCATCCTCGGCATGATCCTGTGGCTCGCGCCGATCGGCGCGTTCGGAGCCATCGCGGCGGTCGTCGGCAACACGGGCATCGCCGCGATCTGGGCCCTGGGCACGCTGATGATCGCCTTCTACATCACGTGCATCGTCTTCATCGTCGGCATCCTGGGCACACTGCTGTACCTCGTCGCTCGCGTCAACCTCTTCAGCCTCATGAAGTACCTGGCGCGCGAATACCTGCTGATCGTGGGCACATCGTCGTCCGAATCAGCGCTGCCGCGGCTCATCGCGAAGATGGAGCACCTCGGCGTCTCGAAGCCGGTCGTCGGGATCACCGTGCCGACGGGCTACTCGTTCAACCTCGATGGCACGGCGATCTACCTCACGATGGCGTCGCTGTTCATCGCCAGCGGCATGGGAGCGCCGATGTCCATCGGCGAGCAGATCGGCCTGCTCGTCTTCATGATCATCGCCTCGAAGGGCGCGGCGGGTGTGACGGGCGCAGGCCTGGCGACCCTCGCAGGCGGTCTGCAGGCCTACCGCCCCGACCTCGTGAACGGGGTGGGCGTCATCGTCGGCATCGACCGCTTCATGTCGGAGGGGCGTGCGCTCACCAACTTCACCGGCAACGCCGTCGCGACGGTGCTCGTCGGCACCTGGACCAAGGAGTTCGACGCGGGCCGCGCGCGCCGCGTCCTCGCCGGAGAGCTGCCGTTCGACGAGACGACGCTGTCAGGGCACGACCACGACGGGATGTCGGCATCGCCCGAGGCCGTCGGCGTGCAGGGTCTCGAGGAGGCCGCGATCACCGAGGCCGAGGCCAAGGAGCGGCGCGCCCGCGAGCGCGACGCCATCCTCTCGCGCTGAGGAGGACGAGGAAGGGAGGGTGCGGGGAGCCGCACCCTCCCTTCCTGCGTCTCAGTCGTGGGGGTCGATCTCGCCCGATTCGATCGCCGACTCGCGCTCCTCGAACTCGAGCTCGTCGACGTCTTCCTCGACCGCTTCGAGCGGGTCGATGGTCGGCGGCGGCAACTCGAGCTCGACGTCGTCGTCGATCGGCACGTCGCGCTCGTCGTCCGGCACGCGCTCCCGGAAATCGCTCATAGCGCGCCCCGATCGTGCCCCGCCGCCCTGGCGTGGTCTCTGGTCGGCCCGAGGCTCATGTTTCCTATCCGCTCTTGCGCCGGAACTCGCGCTTGGTCATCGCGCCGTGCGTGCCGTGGATGGCCGAGTCCGCGTCGAGGTGGGACTCGCCCTGGCGGTGGTTGGCGTTCTTCCTGTCGAGAGCCTCCTTGAACTTGCGCTTCATCTCATCGGATGCCGAGGACGCCGGCTTCTCGTCGGTGCTCATGCCCCCCACCCTAGGCGGGGCATCCGACGCCCGCCAGGGTTCCTGAGAAGGAGGACCCCGCTGGTAGGCTTGTGCGGGTTGCCCCCTGGGCATCCGCTCAAATCAATATGAGCACCGTGCCCGAGACGGGCATTGTGGAGCAGGCCGGCAGGAAGCTGGTCCCCTGTGGTGGGTTCCCCGACGCGAGAAGCGCCGGGTGATCTTCGACTGGTGACCAGCGCTGGCGAGTCCGCGGAATCACCGCGCGCCGAGATCTGCCTGTTCCTGCTCCTTCGATTGACCCTCGCCCGGCACACGGCCGGACGAGGCTAAACAAAGAAGGAGGGACCTCTTGGAAGGTCCGGAAATCACCGCCGCCGAAGCCGTCCTCGACAACGGCCGCTTCGGCACCCGCACCGTCCGGTTCGAGACCGGCAGACTCGCGCAGCAGGCACAGGGTGCCGTCGCCGCGTACCTCGACGAGGAGACCATGCTCCTGTCGGCCACCAGCGCCGGCAAGCACCCCCGCGAGGGCTTCGACTTCTTCCCGCTCACCGTCGACGTCGAGGAGCGCTCGTACGCCGCCGGCAAGATCCCGGGATCGTTCTTCCGTCGTGAGGGCCGCCCCTCGACCGAGGCGATCCTCGTCTGCCGTCTGATCGACCGCCCCCTGCGCCCGTCGTTCGTCGACGGCCTCCGCAACGAGGTGCAGATCGTCGTCACGGTGCTCTCGATCGCGCCGGGCGAGTTCTACGACGCGCTCGCGATCAACGCCGCCTCGCTGTCGACCCAGATCTCGGGTCTGCCGTTCTCGGGTCCGATCGCGGGTGTCCGCCTGGCGCTCATCCCCGGCCACGGCGAGCACGCCGACCAGTGGGTCGCGTTCCCCAACGCGAAGCAGCTCGAGGAGGCCGTGTTCGACCTCATCGTCGCCGGCCGCGTGCTCGACGACGGCGACGTCGCGATCATGATGGTCGAGGCCGAGGCCACCGAGGGCTCCTGGAACCTCATCAAGGGCGGCGCGACCAAGCCGAGCGAAGAGGTCGTCGCGCAGGGCCTCGAGGCCTCGAAGCCCTTCATCAAGGAGCTCGTCGCCGCGCAGAACGTCGTCGCCGGCTCCGCGGCGAAGGAGATCCAGTCGTACCCGGTCTTCCCGGCGTACAGCCAGGAGACCTACGACTTCGTGGCGGGTCGCGCGTACGACGAGCTCGTGGGCATCTACCAGATCGCCGACAAGCAGGAGCGTCAGAACGCCGACGACGCCGTCAAGGACCGCGTCAAGGCCGAGCTGATCGCCGCGGTCGAGGCCGAGCAGCTGCCCGGCACGGCGACGCTGGAATTCAGCGCCGCGTACAAGTCGGTGACGAAGAAGATCGTGCGCGGTCGTATCCTCACCGAGGGCGTCCGCATCGACGGTCGAGGCCTCGCCGACATCCGCCCGCTCGACGCCGAGGTGCAGGTCATCCCGCGCGTCCACGGCTCGGCGATCTTCCAGCGCGGCGAGACCCAGATCCTGGGCGTCACCACGCTGAACATGCTCAAGATGGAGCAGCAGATCGACTCGCTGTCGCCCGTCACGCACAAGCGCTACATGCACCACTACAACTTCCCGCCGTACTCGACGGGTGAGACGGGCCGCGTGGGCAGCCCGAAGCGCCGCGAGATCGGTCACGGCTTCCTGGCCGAGCGGGCGCTCGTGCCGGTGCTGCCCGGACGCGAGGAGTTCCCCTACGCGATCCGCCAGGTCTCCGAGGCTCTCGGCTCGAACGGCTCGACGTCGATGGGCTCGGTGTGCGCCTCCACCCTGTCGCTGCTGAACGCGGGTGTGCCGCTGCGCGCTCCTGTCGCCGGCATCGCCATGGGCCTGGTGTCCGACGAGGTCGACGGCCAGACGCGGTACGCCGCGCTGACCGACATCCTGGGTGCTGAAGACGCGCTCGGCGACATGGACTTCAAGGTCGCCGGCACGAGCGAGTTCGTCACCGCGATCCAGCTCGACACGAAGCTCGACGGCATCCCGTCGTCGGTGCTCTCGGCGGCGCTGACGCAGGCCAAGGACGCGCGTCTGACGATCCTGGGCGTGCTGAACGCCGCGATCGACGCGCCCGACGAGATGGCTCCGACGGCCCCGCGCGTCATCAGCGTGCAGATCCCGGTCGACAAGATCGGCGAGCTCATCGGCCCCAAGGGCAAGACGATCAACGCCATCCAGGACGAGACCGGCGCCGACATCTCCATCGAGGAGGACGGCACCGTCTACATCGGCGCCGTCGACGGCCCGTCGGCCGAGGCCGCCCGTGCCCAGGTCAACGCGATCGCCAACCCCACCAACCCGGAGGTCGGCGAGCAGTTCCTCGGCACGGTCGTGAAGATCGCGACGTTCGGCGCGTTCATCTCGCTCCTGCCCGGCAAGGACGGCCTGCTGCACGTCAGCGAGGTCCGCAAGCTCGCCGGCGGCAAGCGCGTCGAGAACGTCGACGACGTCCTCTCCGTCGGCCAGAAGCTCCTCGTCAAGATCACGAAGATCGACGACCGCGGCAAGCTCTCGCTCGAGCCGGTGCTCGAGGAGGCCGCCGACCAGGAGGGTCGCGACGCGGCCAACCCCGGTCCGGAGGCTCCTGCCGAGGGCTGATCGCCCGAAGCCCCGAGCGGCCGGCACGGCCGGCCCATCGCAGCGGATGCCCGCCCCGACACCGGGGCGGGCATCCGTCGTCCGGTTCGCTCGCGCGCCGGCATCGCCGCGCCGGCGGACGCGGATCTCGCCGGACCGGCCATTCGTGATCAAACCGTTATGCAATGTTTATCGACAGTTCGCCTCAGCGCGCGGCGTGCTGTCCGGACTGCCCTACCCTCGAAGTACGCGCCGGGGGGTGCGGACATTTGATCACAAGGTTCGGCGACGAGCTGAGTGAGGGGGTGGCACATGGCTTTCTTCGGCGTTGACTCGACGCTTCCGTCGGTGAGCCCGGATGCCGCCACCGGCGCGCTCGGCCCGCATCCGTCGGCACCCATCCCGGTTCAGGGGCCCTCGGTGGGCAGCAACATCCGCGTGCCGCTCGGCGAGAGCGGCGCGCACGTGTTCCCGCTGATCCTCGGCGCGGCCGAGTTCGGGTGGAACGTCGACCTCGAGTCCAGCCACGCGATCCTCGACACGTACGCCGAGCTCGGCGGCAACGCGGTGCACACCGCCGACAGCTACTCCAGCGGGCGCAGCGAGCACATCATCGGCCAGTGGCTGCACTCGCGCGGGCTCCGCGACGACATCGTGCTGACCGTCCGGGTCGGAGGTCACGCCGACAACCCGGGGCTCGGCCCGGTGAACCTGATCCGCGCCGTCGAAGCGTCTCTGACGAGGCTGCGCACCGACCGGATCGACGTGCTGTCCCTCGACGCGACGACCGACCCCGGATCGTCGCTGGAAGACACCCTCGCGACGGCGGAGTGGCTCGTCGACACCGGGAAGGTGCGCGCGCTCGGCGCGTTCGGCTACACCGCGGCGCAGCTGGTGGAGGCCCGCATCTTCTCGTCCGCGGGCTATCCGCGCATCACGGTGCTCGACGTGCCGTTCAACGTGCTGAGGCGCCATGAGTTCGATGCCGACCTGCGCCTCGTCGCCGGTGCGCAGGGCATGGCGGTCACGCCGTCGCACGCCCTCGAGCACGGCTTCCTGGCGGGCCGGCAGCGGTCGAAGATCCGCGGGGCGCTGTCGGTGCGCGGAGCGCAGCTGGCGGCCAATCTGAACCGGCGGGGGAGCCGGACGCTGCGCGCGCTCGATGCCGTCGGCGCGGACCTCGGCGTCCCCGACGCCGCGGTCGCCGTCGCCTGGCTCCTGTCCCAGCGGCTCGTGACCGCGCCCATCGTCAACGCCTATGCGCCGCAGCATGTCGAAGAGCTCGTCCAGGGCGTCGGGGTGCGGCTCAGCCGTTCCCAGCTGGCCGACATCGGACGCGCCTCGGAGTAGCCGCAGCGGTCCGCCGGGCCGGTTGCACGGGCGCGTCCACAGCCCGCCGGCCGGCACGCGCACGTGTCGTAGGGTGGAAGGGTGCCTTCCCCCGGCACGCGACCCCCGACGGAGTGAGCTGCGTGACGCACTACATCTACCTCGTGCGGCATGGTGAGCATCAGGATGCCGAGCACGGTCTCATCGACGGACCCCTCTCCCCGCGCGGACGCCGCCAGGCTTCGCTGCTGGCGGACCGCCTCTCGGGGGTGCCGTTCGATGCCGTGTGGCACTCGCCGCTGGAGCGGGCGAGCCAGACGGCGCGGGCGGTCGCCGAGCGGATGCCGTCGGTCTCGCCCGAGCCCTCGGCCCTCCTCTTCGACTGCGTGCCGACGGGGATGACCGACGACACGCCCGCGGTGTTCGAGCCGTTCTTCGGATCGGTCACCGAGGCCGAGGTCGAGGCCGGGCGCGCCCAGATGTCCGACGCCGTCAGCGAGTACCTGGTCCGCAAGCGCGGCGACGTCCACGAGCTGCTGATCACGCACAACTTCGTGATCGCCTGGTTCGTGCGCGAGGTGCTGCAGGCGCCGGAGTGGCGATGGATGACGCTCAACCAGGCGCACTGCGGGCTCACCGTCATCGCGCAGAAGCAGGGCCGGCCGTGGACGATGCTCTCGCACAACGACATGGCGCACCTGCCGGTCGAGCTGCGTACGGGTCTGCCCGAGATCTATCCCGTCTGACGCCGGACGCTCACAGCGTCTTGCCGTACCACCGCGTCGCGTTGGGGTTGTCGTTGTAGGGATCGATCGGCGTGAAGCCGGTGCGGGCGTACAGCGCTCCCGCCGCCTCGAGGGAGTGGTGCGTGTCCAGCACGAGCTCGGCGGCCCCGAACCCGCGCGCCCGGCGCTCGAGGTCCTCGACCAGCAGCCGGCCCCATCCCCGCCCTCGCGTGCCCGGTCGCAGATACAGGTGCTTGAGCTCGTAACGGATGCCGAGCGCACCCGGGGGGATGAGACGGATGCCGCCGCAGCCCTGCGCGACGCCCTCGTCGTCGTCCAGCACGACGAAGACGCCCGCCGGCGGGACGAATGCCGCGGGGTCGGGGAAGGAGGTGCGGTAGGAGACGTCCATGAGCGCGAACCCCTCGGTGCGCGCGCGGAAGTACTCGGCGAGCAGCTCGTGGGCGTCGGGGGCGTCAGCGGGGGAGGGGCGCAGTGTCACCACCTCTCCAGCGTAGGCGCCGGTTACCCCGCGGCCGCCCGGCCGGGTGCAGGGCGCCCGCCTAGGATGGACGCATGACGACACGCGTGGCCATCGTCGGCGGCACCGGGAAGCTCGGCGGCATCATCCGCGACGTGGTCGAGGCGGAGCCCGGCTTCGAGCTGACCGCCGTGCTCACCTCGCGTTCGGACCTCTCCGACCTCGACGGCGCCGACCTCGTCGTCGACGCGTCCACGCCTGCCGTGTCGATCGACGTCGTCCGGGCCGCCATCGAGCGCGGGATCAACGTGCTCGTCGGCACGTCCGGCTGGTCGGCCGAGCGCATCGCGCTGGTGCGACCGCTCGTCGACGCCGCGGCGACCGGCGCCGTCTTCATCCCGAACTTCTCCATCGGCTCCGTGCTGGGCTCCGCGCTGGCCGCCGCCGCCGCCCCGTTCTTCCCCTCGATCGAGATCGTCGAAGCGCACCGCGAGACGAAGATCGACTCGCCCAGCGGCACCGCCGTGCGCACGGCGGAGCTGATCGCGGCGGCGCGGGAGGGCGTCGGGCCCGTCGAATCGCCGCACGTCGACCAGCGCGCCCGCGGGCAGCAGGTCGCGAGCATCCCCATCCACTCGCTGCGCCGCCCCGGCGTCCTCGCCCGGCAGGAGACGATCCTGTCGGGACCGGGGGAGTCCCTCGCGATCGTGCACGACACCGTCGAGCCGGCGAGGGCGTACGGTCCCGGCATCCGGCTGGCACTGGCGGCCGCGCGCGACGCCACGGGTGTGACCATCGGCCTGGACAGCCTGATCGACATCGGGATCGGCCGGCGCGCGGCGCACACCGAAGCGCGCCCGCTGGACGAGGGCGGCGTCACGGGGCAGGTCGCCCGCACCACGTCCGCATGACCGCCCGGATCGGCGTCGCCGTCATGGCGGTGCTGCTCGCGCTGTACATCGTGCTGGTGGGACAGCGCGCATGGCTCCTGATGACCAGCGGCGAGGCCGTCGGCGTCGCGATCGGGATCGCCCTCGTGGTGCTGCCGCTCATCGCGGCATGGGCGCTGGGGCGCGAGCTGTGGTTCGGCGTGCGCGCCGAGCAGCTGGGGCGTCGACTCGAGGCAGAGGGGGGACTGCCCGAGGACGAGGTGGCGGTGCTGCCGAGCGGCCGGGTCGTCCGCGCCGACGGCGACGCGGTGTTCCCCGCCTACCGCGCCGATGCCGAGGCGCACCCCGACGACTGGCGGGTGTGGTTCCGGCTCGGCCTCGCGTACGACGCCGCCGGTGATCGTCGGCGCGCGCGCGAGGCGGTGCGCACGGCGATCCGCCTCGAGTCGGCCGAGCGAGCCCGCTGACGCGGACGGCCGGGCTCAGACGCGCGCCGGCACGGCGGCGGCGACGGCGTCCTCGACGGTCGGGTGCGCGAAGACGAACCCGGATGCCGTGAGCGCGGCGGGCACGACGTGCGCGTCGGCGGTGAGGATCGCCTCCGTGGCGTCGGCCCCGAGCACCAGCTTCATGCCCCACACCGGAGCACGCAGCAGGAACGGGCGGTTCATCCGCAGCGCCAGCGCGAATCCGAGGTCGTTCGCCGTCGCGCGCGTCGGGCCCGTGAGGTTCACCGGGCCTGTCAGTCGCGCGTCGATGATGTGCCGGATCGCGCGCACCGAGTCTTCGAGCGAGATCCACGGCCAGGCCTGCGTGCCGGGGCCGATCGGCCCGCCGAGCCCGAAGCGCGTGAGGAGCAGCAGCGGCTTCAGCACGCCGTCCGCGTGCACCACGGGCGCCGTGCGCAGCAATGACACCGCGGCATCGGGCCCCGCCCCGAGCGCTGCCGCCTCCCACTCCCCGCACAGATCGGCGAGGAACGTGTCACCGCGCGGCGAATCCTCGGTCAGCCGGGCCCCCGGGGCCGAGCCGTAGTAGCCCACGGCGGAGGCCGCGACGAAGTGCGGGGCATCCGCTCCCCGCTCCCGCACGGCGCGGGCCAGCGCACGCGTCGGCGTGACGCGCGACCACAGCAGCGTGCTCTTGTACGAGGGCGTCCACGGGAACCGTCCGATGTTCGCGCCGTTCAGCCCGACGACGGCGTCGACGCCGTCGAGCACCGCGGGGTCGAGCGGCTCGTCCGTCGTGAGCCACTCGATCTCTCCGGCCTCGACGGGCGGGCGCCGCACGAGTGTGACGACCTCGATCCCATCGGCCCGCAGGCTCTCGACGAGGGCCGCTCCGATCAGCCCCGACGCGCCGGAGACGACCACCTTCCGCGGGGTCGCCGGGGCGTCGGCGGCGCCCGGGGAATCAGGCAAGCGTGGCCTCGATGGTGATCTCGACGCCCGCGAGGGCCTGCGAGACCGGGCAGCCGGCCTTCGCCTCCTGCGCGATGCGCTCGAACTCCTCGGGCTCGATGCCCGGGACGACGGCGTTGACGTTGAGATGGCTGCCGGTGATGCCGGTGCCGGGCTTGAAGGTCACCGACGCCGTGGTGTCGATCGACTCGGGCGGGGTGCCGTTCTCAGCGAGGGCGAGCGAGAACGCCATGCTGAAGCAGGACGAGTGCGCGGCGGCGATCAGCTCCTCGGGCGTCGTGACCGAGGTGGATCCCTCGCTGCGCGCCTTCCAGTTGACCGGGAACGTGCCCAGGCCCGACGAGACGAAGGTGGTCTCTCCGGAGCCGTCGAACAGTCCGCCGTTCCAGGCGGTGGTCGCTTCGCTCGTGACGGTCATGGGGGCCTCCTCGCTCGCGGTGCGCCTGCGTCGCAGGCGTCTCGCGTCAGCCTAATCAACACGGATGCCGCGCCGCGACGGTTGCGCGGCGATGCGCGACGTGTCAGGCGGAGGCCGGCCGGGCGCGGCCGACGATGCCCGCGCGCTGCAGCAGCAGGTACAGCTGGCACCCCAGGCAGAGGCCGAAGACCGCGTTGAGGAAGGCCGCGACGAAAGCTGCGGCGGCCGCGATGGTGAGGCCCCAGGGCACGCCGAGCAGGTGCAGCGCGAGTCCGATGACGGCGACGAGGAGACCGACGCCCTGCGCGAAGCGCGGCGGGCGCGGGTCCTCGAGCTCGGTCGGGGCGCCGAGGCGGGGCGCGACGAGCGCGCGGTACAGCGCGCCCCACGGCGCCGTGCGCGGCGAGGCCACTCCCCAGGCGAACAGCACGGCGATCGCGAGGAGGAGGAGGAAGGCAGGGTCCAGGAACCGCTCGCCGGGCGTCGCCGAGGCGATCGCCCAGCCGTCGGCGGTGCGCGCGGTGGACAGGCCCGTCAGCCCGAGGAACACGTCGACGAGGAGCAGCACGGCGGTGATGCCTGCCACGAACCGCGGTCCGCGCGGATCGATGCCGCGCGGGGTCGCGGCATCCGCTCTCTCAGACACTCGCACCCTCCGCACTCAGCCGGTTCAGCTCGAGCTCGAGCACATCGCGCCCCGGGGTGCCGCCGAAGCGGGTCCGCACCACCCCGTTGCGGTCCAGCACGAGGGTGGTGGGGGTCTGCAGGACGTGGAAGTGCTTGGCGATGTCGGGGCGATGCGTGAGGTCGACGTCGAGGTGCAGCACACCCTCGTGATCGTCGGCGATGGCCGCGAGCGTGCGGTGCACCCCGGGGCAGCGGGCGCACATCTCGGTGCTGAACTGCAGCAGCGTGGCGACTTCGCCCAGCCCCTCGGCCCCGAGCCGGTGGGGCTCGACGACTTCGTGGGCCACGTTGCGGCGAGCGTGCGACTGGCGCCAGTTCAGGTACGCGCCGAGCGCGATCGTCGCCGCGAGGAGCACGGCGAGTGCGATGAGGGCGCCGACGAGGGTCACAGCAGACCAGGCTAACCCCTTTCCGCCGCCGAGGACGCGCCGATCGCTCAGATGACGCGACGCGGCGTGACGCGAAGCGCTGCGCGGCTGCCGGGCCGGACGTGCTGGCGGCGGGTATCGTGGCAGCCGTGACGACGCCGATCCCGACTCCGTACGAAGACCTCCTGCGCGACGTGCTCGAGAACGGCACCCACAAGGACGACCGCACCGGCACCGGGACGACGAGCGCCTTCGGCCGTCAGATCCGCTTCGACCTGTCGCAGGGGTTCCCCCTCGTCACCACGAAGCGGGTTCACTTCAAGTCGGTCGCCTACGAGCTGCTGTGGTTCCTCCGCGGTGAGTCGAACGTCGCCTGGCTGCAGGAGAACGGCGTCACGATCTGGGACGAGTGGGCCGATGCCGACGGGGAGCTCGGTCCCGTCTACGGGGTGCAGTGGCGCTCGTGGCCGACGCCGTCGGGCGAGCACATCGACCAGATCGCGCTCGTGCTCGACCAGCTCCGCGCGAATCCCGACTCGCGGCGGCTCATCGTCTCGGCGTGGAACCCCGCCGACATCCCCGACATGGCCCTCGCGCCGTGCCACGCGATGTTCCAGTTCTACGTCGCCGACGGCCGGCTGTCGTGCCAGCTGTACCAGCGCAGCGCCGACCTCTTCCTCGGCGTCCCGTTCAACATCGCCTCCTACGCGCTGCTGACCCTCATGGTGGCGCAGCAGGCGGGCCTCGAGCCGGGCGACTTCGTGTGGACCGGCGGCGACTGCCACATCTACGACAACCACCTCGAGCAGGTGCGCGAGCAGCTGACCCGCGACCCCTACCCGTACCCGACGCTGCGCCTCGCGCGCACACCCGGCTCGATCTTCGACTACCGGTACGAGGATTTCGTGCTCGAGCACTACCAGCACCACCCCGCGATCCGCGGCGCGGTCGCGGTATGACCGCCGCTGACCCGCGTCGCCCGATCGGCCTGATCTGGGCCGAGGCCCGCGACCGCGTGATCGGCGCGCAGGGGGGCATGCCGTGGCACGTCCCCGAGGATCTCGCCCATTTCAAGGCGGCGACGCTCGGCGCGCCGGTGGTGATGGGCAGGCGCACGTGGGAGTCGTTCCCCGCCCGCTTCCGGCCGCTGCCCGGGCGGCGCAACATCGTGGTCACGCGCCGGGACGACTGGGCGGAGGCCGGCGCCGAACCCGCCGGGTCGCTCGAGGCCGCGCTCGCGCTGGCGGCGGAGGGCGACCCCGACCGGATCTGGGTGATCGGCGGCGGGGAGCTGTTCCGCGAGGCGATCGGGCAGGCGGATCTCCTGGAGGTCACCGAGTTCGACCTGCAGGTGCCCGGCGACACCACCGCGCCCGAGCGCGAGGGGTGGATCCCGTCGAGGATCGATCCGCCGGAGGGCTGGCACACGTCGAGCTCCGGCATCCGCTATCGGTTCCTGACGCTCGTGCGGGCGCAGTAGAGCGGCGGGACGAGGCGACGTGGCGAAGACCGCTCTCATCACCGGCGCGAGCTCGGGCCTCGGCGCCGAGTACGCCCGCCAGCTCGCCGCCAAGGGCGCCGACCTCGTGCTCGTGGCGCGCGACCGCTCCGCGCTCGAGGCCCTCGCGTCCCGCCTGCGCGCCGTGTACGGCGTGGAGGTCGAGGTGCTGGCCGCGGACCTGCTGAAGCCCCGGCAGCGGGACCGCGTGATCGAGCGGGTGGCCGACGAAGCCCGCCCGATCGAGATCCTGGTCAACAACGCGGGGTTCGGGCTGCCGCTGGCGTTCGAGAGCAACGACATCGCCGACGAGGTCAGCCACCTGCGCCTGCACGTCGACGTGCCCATGCGCCTCACCCACGCGGCGCTCGGTGGAATGCTGGCGCGCGGCCGGGGCCGCATCCTCAACGTGGCGTCGGTCGCGGCGTTCATCCCGCGCTCGACCTACGGCGCGTGCAAGGGGTGGCTGGTCAGCTTCAGCCGCTGGGCGAACGGTCGCTACGGACCGCGCGGAGTGACCGTGACCGCCGTCTGCCCCGGCTGGACGCACACGAGCTTCCACGAGCGCCTCGGCCTCCCGCCGGGACAGGAGGGCGTGCCGGACGCCCTCTGGCTGGACGCGCGGGACGTCGTGGCGGCGTCCCTGCGCGACGCCGCGCGCGGCGTGCCCGTCTCCATCCCGTCCCTGCGGTACAAGCTGCTGGTGTGGGGTGCCCGATTCGCCCCGCCGGCGCTCGCCGCCCGCATCGCCGAGCGCGGGCGCTGAGCGCGCGCGAGCCACACGGGCCTGCTCCGGCGGCACGCGGAGTCGCGGCATCCGGATAACCTGAGAACATGACGCATCCGGGCAATCCCTTCGGACAGGTGCTCGTCGCCCTCGTCACCCCCATGACGGCCGACGGCGAGGTCGACTGGCCCGCTGTCGAGAAGCACATCGACGACGTCATCACCGCGGGCGCCGACGGCATCGTCGTGACCGGCACCACGGGTGAGACGTCGACCCTCACCGATGCGGAGAAGATCCGCCTGGTCGAGGTCGGCAAGGATGTCGCGGCCGGGCGGGCGAAGATCATCACCGGCGGCGGATCCAACGAGACCGCGCACGCTATCGAGCTGTACAAGGCCAGCGAGAAGGTCGGCGCCGACGGCATCATGATCGTCACGCCGTACTACAACAAGCCCACGCAGGCGGGCATCCTGACGCACTTCCGCCTCGTCGCCGACGCCACCGATCTGCCGGTGATCCTCTACGACATCCCCGGGCGCACCGGCGTGCCGATCCGCTACGAGACGATCCTGCGCCTCGCCAAGCATCCGAACATCCTCGCCATCAAGGACGCCAAGGGCGACTTCAGCGAGGTGAGCCGCGTGCTCAACCAGACCGACCTGATGTACTTCTCCGGCGACGACGCCAATGTGCTGCCGCACCTGGCGATCGGCGCGACGGGCCTCATCGGCGTCACCGCGAACATCGCGGCCCAGCCGTACCGCGTGATCGTCGACGCCGTCAACCGGGGCGACCTGAAGGCGGCGACCGCGGCCCACAAGCAGCTGGAGCCGCTCGTGCGCGCCGTGATGACCCACGTGCCCGGCACGGTGTCGGCGAAGTACATCCTGCACGGCCTGGGCCGAATCGGCAGCCCGCGCGTGCGCCTGCCGCTGGTGGGCCCCGAGGAGTGGGAGGCCGCCAAGATCGAGGACGAGCTCGCCCTGGTGACCGACGTCCCGGGTGCCGACTTCTCGAACTTCCGTCCCGACCGCAACGCGGCCGCCGGCGGTGCGCTGCCGAAGGTCTCGGGCACGACCAGATGACGAAGTGGCGTCGCCGATCGGGCGACGGCACGATGATGAACGGATGCCACGGCATCCGGAGGAGGCTTCACAATGCCCACCACCCCGTACGATCCCCCCGAGCTGGAAGCGGGCACGCTCCGCGTCGTGCCGCTCGGCGGCCTCGGCGAGGTCGGCCGCAACATGACCGTCTTCGAGTACGGCGGCAAGCTCCTCGTCGTCGACTGCGGCGTGCTCTTCCCCGAGGAGCACCAGCCCGGCGTCGACCTGATCCTGCCGGACTTCGAACCGATCAAGGGACGCCTCGACGACATCGTCGGCGTCGTGCTCACCCACGGCCACGAAGACCACATCGGCGCGGTGCCGTACCTGCTCAAGCTCAAGAGCGACATCCCGATCGTCGGCTCCGGCCTGACGCTCGCGCTCACCGAGGCCAAGCTCAAGGAGCACCGCATCCGGCCGCACAGCCTCACGGTGACCGAGGGGCAGCGAGAGAACCTCGGGCCCTTCGAGCTTGAGTTCATCGCCGTGAACCACTCGATCCCCGACGCGCTGGCCGTCGCCATCCGCACGCCGGCCGGCACGGTGCTCGCGACCGGCGACTTCAAGATGGACCAGCTCCCGCTCGACGGGCGCCTCACCGATCTGCGCGCTTTCGCGCGGCTGGGGGAGGAGGGCGTGGACCTCTTCCTCGTCGACTCCACGAACGCGGACGTCCCCGGCTTCACGCCGCTGGAGCGCTCGATCGGCCCGGTGCTCGACCAGGTCATCGGCAAGGCGCCGCGGCGGGTGATCGTCGCCAGCTTCTCCAGCCACGTCCACCGCGTGCAGCAGGTGCTCGACGCCGCGGCCGCCCACGGTCGCAGGGTGGCTCTCCTCGGCCGCAGCATGCTGCGCAACATGACCATCGCGGAGGACCTGGGCTACCTCCACGTGCCCGAGGGCGTGCTGATCGACTACAAGAAGGCGCGCGACCTCCCCGACGACAAGATCGTCTACATGTCCACCGGCTCGCAGGGCGAGCCCATGGCCGTCCTGAGCCGCATGGCGAACCTCGACCACGCGATCGAGCCCGGCGCCGGCGACACGGTGATCCTGGCGTCGAGCCTCATCCCCGGCAACGAGAACGCCGTGTACCGCGTCATCGACGGGCTCACCAAGCTCGGCGCCAACGTCGTGCACAAGGGCAACGCCAAGGTCCACGTCTCCGGACATGCCGCCGCCGGCGAGCTGCTGTACTGCTACAACATCCTCAAGCCCCGCAACGTCCTGCCGGTGCACGGCGAGTACCGCCACCTCATGGCGAACGCCCGCCTCGCCCAGGACACCGGGATCGCGCCCGAGCGCACGCTCCTCGCGGAGAACGGCACCGTCATCGACCTCAAGGACGGCGACGCGCACATGGTCGGCCAGCTCGACCTCGGGTTCGTGTACGTGGACGGCTCGACCGTCGGCGAGATCACGGATGCCGACCTCAAGGACCGCCGGATCCTCGGCGAGGAGGGCTTCATCTCGGTGATCGTCGTGGTCGACGCCGCGACGGGCAAGGTGATCTCGGGTCCCGAGATCCACGCGCGCGGCTTCGCGGAGGACGACCGCGTCTTCGAGGACGTCAAGCCGAAGATCGCCGCGGCGCTCACCGAGGCCGCCAAGTCGGGCGTGCGCGACCCGCACGCGCTGTCGCAGGTGGTGCGCCGCACGATCGGGCGCTGGGTGAACCAGTCGCTGCGACGCCGGCCCATGATCGTCCCGCTCGTGATAGAGGCATAGCGGGATCACCGCCGGGCGGAGAATCGAAGCGTAGCCCGCACGTAACACGGATGGCCGTACCATCGGCCTCGTGGGTACCTCGTTCCGGATCCGTCCCGCTGTGCCGGCGGACGGCTCGTTCCTCGGCGACATGGTCGTCGAGGCGGCGAACTGGCGGCAGGGCGGCGCACGGCCGCGGCACGAGGTGATCGGCGGGGAGGAGCACGGGCGGTACGTCGCCGGCTGGATGCGGCCTGGCGACGCGGGCTTCGTCGCCGAGGCCGCGACGGGAGAGCCGATCGGCGCCGCCTGGTACCGGATGCTTCCGCGCAGCGATCCCGGGTTCGCCTACGTCGGCACGGGCGTCCCCGAGCTGATCATCGGCGTGAAGCCGATCTGGCGCGCCCACGGCGTCGGCCGGGCCCTGCTGCAGCGGCTGTGCGAGCACGCCCGCTCCGAGGGGTTCGCGCGCATCAGCCTCAGCGTCGAGCGCGACAACTTCGCCTCGACGCTGTACCGCAGCGAGGGGTTCGCGGTGACACAGCGGGGGACGGGCCGCGACACCATGGTGAAGCGCCTGCGCTGAGACGTCCGCCGTCGTCGCGACTCGTGGCCCCGGGCGGCGTGGTTGCCCCGATTTGTCGGAGTCCCCGCCTACCGTGGAGAGATGGCCAGGAGCACAAGCCCGACCAAGGGGTCGCGTGCGTCTTCGAGCGCGTCCGCGAACGCGCGATCCGGTGCGCCGTCGACGCCGCGCAAGCCCGCCGCGGCCAAGCCCGCGCCGGCGCCCAAGCGCTACGTCGGGGACGCGGACCGGCCGCCGGTGATCGTGCGCGCCTGGATGGGGCTCGCGCACGGGACCGGCGGACTGTTCCGGGCGTTCGGCCCGGAGTCGCTCGAGAAGGAGCAGCGCCGCGACGGCTTCCCGTTCCTGCTCGTGCTGCTGGCGATCGCCGGCGCCGTGAACGAGTGGTGCTTCATCGGCAGCGAGGTCGCGAAGACCATCAGCGCCTACACCGTCGGCGGCCTCATCGGCCGTGAGGCCTTCGTGCTGCCGGTGCTCCTGCTGCTGCTCGCGGGCTGGATGTTCCGGCATCCGTCATCCGTGCACGACAACGGGCGCGTCGGCATCGGCTTCGGCCTGCTGATCCTCACGATCGCCGGCTTCTGCCACGTCGCCGGCGGCCGCCCGCAGCCGAACGAGGGGCTTCCCGCGCTGAGCGAGGCGGGCGGGCTCTTCGGCTGGATGGTGGGCGAGCCGCTCGCGCTGGTGCTCACCGACGTCGGCGCCTACATCGTGCTGTCCCTCCTGGCGGTGCTGAGCGTGCTGATCATCACCAAGACGCCGCCCAACCGCATCGGTCGGCGGCTCGGCGAGCTGTACCTGTGGATGTTCGGCGCCGAGCCCCGAGAGGACAAGACGACGGATGCCGCCGGCGACGACTCCGACGACGACGGCGACCCCTCCCTCCCGTGGTGGCGCCGCAACAAGACGGGTCGCGAGACCGACCCCGAGGACGGGCTCGGCTCGGACGCCCTCACCGAGCTCCTGCCGCCGGGGTCCTCGCAGGGCGGCTTCGAGCAGGCGATCGCACCGACGGTGACCCCGCCCCCGGCGGCCGTCACCGACGACCTCACGGAGGTCATCGACCCGGCGGTGCTGTCGGCGGCCAAGGCTGCCACCTCATCGCGCACGTCGCTGCGCGACGACGCCGAGATGATCGAGGACGACGGCACGCTGCCCGGCCTGGACGGCATCGGGTCGTCCACCGCGGTCGACTCGCCCTCGGCGCCGTACCGCCTGCCGTCGGTCAACTCGCTCGCGGCCGGATCGCCGCACGTCGCCCGGTCGCAGGCGAACGACGACACGGTGCGCGCCATCACGAGCGTGCTCGACCAGTTCGGGCTGGATGCGCGCGTGACGGGATTCTCGCGCGGCCCGACCGTCACCCAGTACGAGATCGAGCTCGGCCCGGGCGTCAAGGTCGAGCGCATCACCGCCCTGACGAACAACATCGCCTACGCCGTGGCCTCGAACGAGGTGCGCATCCTCGCGCCCATCCCCGGCAAGAGCGCCATCGGGGTCGAGATCCCCAACACCGACCGCGAGATCGTGACCCTCGGCGACGTGCTCCGCTCGACGGCGGCGACGAATCAGACGCATCCGATGACGATCGGCGTCGGCAAGGACGTCGGCGGCGGCTACGTCGTGGCGAACCTGGCCAAGATGCCGCACCTGCTGGTGGCCGGCTCCACCGGCTCGGGCAAGTCGAGCTTCGTGAACTCGATGATCACGAGCCTGCTCATGCGCGCCAAGCCCGCCGACGTGCGGATGGTGCTCATCGACCCCAAGCGCGTGGAGCTCACCTCCTACGCCGGCGTGCCGCACCTCATCACGCCGATCATCACGAACCCGAAGAAGGCGGCCGAGGCGCTGCAGTGGGTCGTGAAGGAGATGGACATGAGGTACGACGACCTCGCGTCCTTCGGCTTCCGGCACATCGACGACTTCAACAAGGCCGTCGTCGCGGGCGAGATCACGCTCCCGCCCGGCAGCGAGCGCGTCCTGAAGCCCTACCCGTACCTCCTCGTGGTGGTCGACGAGCTCGCCGACCTCATGATGGTCGCCCCGCGCGACGTCGAGGACTCGATCGTGCGCATCACGCAGCTCGCCCGGGCGAGCGGCATCCACCTCGTCCTGGCGACGCAGCGGCCCTCGGTCGACGTCGTGACCGGACTCATCAAGGCCAACGTGCCGTCGCGCCTGGCGTTCGCGGTCACGAGCGTCACCGATTCGCGCGTCATCCTCGACCAGCCCGGCGCCGACCGCCTGATCGGCCAGGGCGACGGGCTGTTCCTGCCGATGGGGGCCTCCAAGGCCCTGCGGGTGCAGGGCGCGTGGGTCAGCGAGAGCGAGATCGAGGCCGTCGTCAAGCACGTTACGGCGCAGGCGCGCCCCGAGTACCGCTCCGATGTGCAGGCCGCCGCCGAGAAGAAGGAGATCGACGCCGACATCGGCGACGACCTCGAGCTGCTCCTCGCCGCCGCCGAACTCGTGGTCTCGAGCCAGTTCGGGTCGACGTCGATGCTGCAGCGCAAGCTGCGGGTCGGCTTCGCGAAGGCCGGCCGTCTCATGGACCTCCTCGAGTCCCGCGAGATCGTCGGCCCCTCCGAGGGCTCCAAGGCCCGTGACGTGCTGGTGACCGTCGAGCAGCTGCCGACCGTTCTGGCCCGTCTGCGCGGCCAGGACGTGCCCGACGAGGCCGCCGCGGCACCCCCGGTCGCCGAGGACCCCTACGGCTCGGATGCCGTCGGCGCGCAGTACGACGGCTACCCGGTCGTCGACGGCGACGAGGGCTCCGAGGACGCCTGGGGCCTCACCGGACGCGACTGAAGCCTTCAGCCCCGTCACGGGGCGGGCGCGTGCGCCGATAGGCTCGGGCCATGGCGATCCCGCGGCAGCTCCCCAACGCGATCACGATCGTGCGCATCCTCTGTGCGCCGGTGTTCCTGTGGATGCTGCTCGCCGACGGCGGCGCCGACGGTGCGCTGCGCTGGTGGGCGGCGGTGCTGTTCATCGTGGCAATCGCGACCGACGGGATCGACGGCTATCTCGCGCGGGCGAACGACATCGTCACCGACCTCGGCAAGCTGCTGGATCCGATCGCGGACAAGGTGCTGACGGGCTTCGCCTTCATCGGGCTGTCGATCCTCGGGGAGCTTCCTTGGTGGATCACGATCGTCGTCCTCGTCCGCGAGGTCGGGATCACCGTGTACCGCTTCGCGGTGGTCAGCGACCACGTCCTGGCGGCGGCGTGGATGGGCAAGCTCAAGACGCTGGCGCAGGGCGTCGCGCTGTCGCTGGCGCTCCTGCCCCTGTGGACGCTCGTCGGCGAGTGGATCTACTGGGTCAACGGCGTCACGATGGCGATCGCGGTGATCCTCACGATCGCCAGCGGCATCGACTACGTCGTCAGCGAGGCGCGCGCCGCCCGCGCGAAGCGGGGGAGGAAGTGAGCGGCTCGACGCCCGACGGCGAAACGGCGCCGTCTGCGCCCGACCCGGCTGTCGCCGTGCTGCGCGCGCTGGATGCGCGCGGGTGGTCTGTCGCCGCGGCGGAGTCGCTCACCGGCGGGCGTCTGACCGCGGCCCTCGTGGACGTCCCCGGCGCCTCCGCGCATCTGCGTGGGGGCATCGTGGCGTACTCCACGGATCTGAAGACGAGCGCGCTCGGCGTCGAGGCGGACCTGCTGGCCGCCCGTGGCGCCGTCGACCCCGCGGTCGCGGAGCAGATGGCGCAAGGCGTGCGGCATGTGCTCCGCGCGGACGTCGGCCTGGCCACCACGGGGGTCGCCGGGCCGGATCCGCAGGACGGTCAGCCTGTCGGCACCGTCTTCGTCGCGGTGTCCACGCCCGAGACGACCGTCGTCACGTCGCTGACGCTGTCGGGCACGCGGGACGAGATCCGCTCCCGCGCGGTGATCGGGGCGCTCCAGCTGGCGCTCACGCTGCTGTGACGCGCCCCGCGATCGTCGACTCGGGAACAGACCGTGTTTCGTCTCGGTTACATTCGGTGATTCCCACCCGATGCTCAGCGCACGGGTCTAAATTGGCATCAGCTGGTGCTGTACTGTTGTCCACCCGGACAACGCGGAATCCGAAGTGAGGAGGGGGCCAAAATGATCCTGGTACGTCAAGAGATCGGCGAAGTGCTTCGTGATTTCCGCCAGCAGAAGGGGCGCACCCTCCGTCAGGTCGCGAGTCGCGCGAGCGTCGCGCTGGGCTACCTCAGCGAGGTGGAGCGCGGCCAGAAGGAGGCCTCGAGCGAGATCCTCGCGTCGGTGGCCGAGGCGCTCGACGTCCCCATCTCGACGATCATGCGCGAGGTCGGCGACCGCATCTCGGTGCTCGAGGGACTGCAGACCTTCCCCGATGTCGTGCCCGACGACCTGGTCGCGGCGGTCGACGCGGAGCTGTCGCTGCGCTGATCCGCGCCTCCCGTACGAAGTGTCGAAACCAGCGAGCACGCATGCGCCGGAGTGAGTTCCATCGCGCCGTCTCGGACGAGTTCGGCGCCCGGGCGAACGCGGTGGTGACCGACCTGGTCCTGTCGGGCGTCGGCGGCCGCACGGCCACGGATGCCATCGCCGCCGGTGTCGATCCCCGCGAGGTCTGGCTCGCGCTGTGCGAGGAGCTGGACGTGCCCGCCGAGAGGCGGTACGGCGTCGGACGCCTCGAGCCGCGCCGCTGACCTGCCGCGACCGCGCGGCATCGTCCATCGCCGTCCGCCGCGGCGTGTCTGCTCGAATCTTCGTTCGATACCGGCGTAGGCTCCTGCACAGCGGGTGTCGAGAACGTGTTTTGCACGGATCCGGGAGGAGCGAGGGCCGATGTCGGAGCCCCTCCCTAACGTGAACACCGTCGAACGACACCTCACGCCTTGTCGCAGCATCCGTCCCGCCGGGTCGGAGCGCGACAGCCTACAGGCGACGGAACGCGAGCATAGAGGAGCACGTCATGCCATCACCCGTTGACCGCGAGAAGGCCCTGGAATCGGCCCTCGCCCAGATCGACCGGCAGTTCGGGAAGGGCTCGGTGATGCGCCTCGGCAGCGACGAGCGCGCGCCCGTCGAGGTCGTGCCCACCGGCTCGATCGCCCTGGACGTCGCCCTCGGCATCGGCGGGCTTCCGCGCGGCCGCATCATCGAGATCTACGGACCGGAGTCGTCGGGTAAGACGACGCTGACCCTGCATGCCATCGCCAACGTGCAGCGCGCCGGCGGAATCGCCGCGTTCGTCGATGCGGAGCACGCGCTCGACCCCGACTACGCGCAGAAGCTGGGCGTCGACATCGACCAGCTGCTCGTGTCGCAGCCCGACACCGGCGAGCAGGCGCTCGAGATCGCCGACATGCTGGTGCGCTCGGGGGCCATCGACCTCGTCGTCATCGACTCGGTCGCAGCCCTCGTGCCCAAGGCCGAGATCGAGGGCGAGATGGGCGACTCGCACGTCGGCCTGCAGGCGCGACTCATGTCGCAGGCGCTCCGCAAGCTCACCGGCGGGCTCAACCAGACCAACACCACGATGATCTTCATCAACCAGCTGCGCGAGAAGATCGGCGTGTTCTTCGGCTCGCCCGAAACGACCGCCGGTGGCAAGGCGCTGAAGTTCTACGCATCGGTGCGCCTCGACATCCGTCGCATCGAGACGCTCAAGGACGGCACCGAGGCGGTGGGCAACCGCACGCGCGTCAAGGTCGTCAAGAACAAGATGGCGCCGCCGTTCAAGCAGGCCGAGTTCGACATCCTCTACGGCGTCGGCATCTCCCGCGAGGGCAGCCTCATCGATTTCGGGGTGGAGCACGGCATCGTCAAGAAGTCGGGTGCCTGGTACACCTACGACGGCGAGCAGCTGGGGCAGGGCAAGGAGAACGCCCGCAACTTCCTCATCAAGAACGAGGACGTCGCCGCCGAGATCGAGTCGAAGATCAAGACGAAGCTCGGCATCGGCGTGCCCAAGGGTGGCGCTGAGGGCTCGGTCGGCGACGAGCTGGCGGCGCGCCGCCCGGCGTGATGGTCCGCTTCGTCGACAGCGGGGACGAGTCCGACGTCGGGACCGACGACGGACTCGCCCCCGTGATCCCGCTCTTCGGCGACCGGGCTCCCGGCTCCTATCCCAAGACCGCGGCGCAGGTGCAGCAGACGCTGGACCGCCTGCCCGGGGCGCGCACGCCGTCACGCCCCGCCGAGGAGGGCGCGACCGTGGGCGATCGTGGCGGCGCCCCCGCCGATGCCGGTGCGCCGACCGCTGACCCCGCCGGTGCGTCGACCGCTGACCCCGCCGGTGCGCGGACTGCTGACCCCGCCGGTGCGCGGACTGCTGACTCCGCCGGTGCCGCCGACGCTGCTGCCGCCGCCGAGGCCGCCGAGCAGGGCCTGGTGAAGAAGCTCCGGTCGCGGCAGCTTTCCGTCTCGGAGGCGAGGACCCACCTCGTCCGGCTCGATGTCGACGCCGACGCCGCCGATGGCATCATCGACGCCTTCATCGCGCGCGGCTACCTCGACGACGCGAGGCTCGCGGAGCAGATCGTGCACGCCGGCGTCGACCGCAAAGGCCAGGGCCGGCAGGTCATCGCGCAGAGCCTCGTCAAGCGCGGCGTGCCACGCGACGTGGTGGACGCCGCCCTCGCCGAGCTCCCCGACGACGACGCGGAGCGGGCCCTGGTGTTCGCGCGAAGCAAGGCGGGGTCGATGCGCGGTCTGGATCGCGACGTCGCACTCCGCCGTCTGGCCGGACAGCTGGCTCGCCGCGGCTACGGCGGCTCGGTCGCGCTGGGCGCCGCGCGGACGGCGCTCGACGAGACGACGCAGTCCTCCGGGCGGGTCCGGTTCGAGGAGCGCTGACGACGCCGAACCGTCCGCGCCCCGCCGTCCGCTCACCGGCACGGCTCGTAGAATGGCGTGATCATGTCTTCGCCCTCCGCAACCCCGACTCTCATCGCGCCGTCCGCGGCTGCGCACGACGTCGACGGCCGCGCCCGCACCTACGAGGTGCGCACCTTCGGCTGCCAGATGAACGTGCACGACTCCGAGCGCCTCTCCGGCTCCCTCGAGAGCGCGGGCTACGTCCGCGCCGAGGCGGGCGAGGACGCCGACGTCGTCGTGATCAACACGTGCGCGGTGCGCGACAACGCCGCCGGCAAGCTGTACGGCACGCTCGGCCACCTCAAGTCCCGCAAGGACAAGCACGAGGGCATGCAGATCGCCGTCGGCGGCTGCCTCGCGCAGATGGACAAGGACGTCGTCCAGCAGAAGGCGCCGTGGGTCGACGTCGTGTTCGGCACGCACAACATGGGCTCGCTCCCCAGCCTGCTCGAGCGCGCCCGCCACAACGGCGAGGCCGAGCTCGAGATCCTCGAGGCGCTCGAGATCTTCCCGTCGACCCTCCCGACCAAGCGCGACAGCGTCTACAGCGGCTGGGTGTCGATCTCGGTCGGCTGCAACAACACCTGCACGTTCTGCATCGTGCCCAGCCTGCGCGGCAAGGAGAAGGACCGCCGGCCCGGCGACATCCTGAGCGAGATCCGCCTGCTCGTCGACGACGGCGCCATGGAGGTCACCCTCCTGGGGCAGAACGTCAACTCGTACGGCGTCGAGTTCGGTGACCGCCAGGCATTCGGCAAGCTCCTGCGCGCCGCCGGCGAGATCCCGGGCCTCGAGCGGATCCGCTTCACGAGCCCGCACCCGGCGGCCTTCACCGACGACGTCATCGACGCGATGGCAGAGACCGCTGCCGTGATGCCGCAGCTGCACATGCCGCTGCAGTCCGGCAGCGACCGCATCCTCAAGGCGATGCGCAGGTCCTACCGCAGCGACCGGTTCCTCGGCATCCTCGACCGCGTCCGTGCCAAGATGCCCGACGCCGCGATCTCCACCGACATCATCGTCGGCTTCCCCGGCGAGACCGACGAAGACTTCGAAGACACGATGCGCGTCGTCGAGCAGGCCCGGTTCGCCAGCGCGTTCACCTTCCAGTACTCCATCCGCGAGGGCACGCCGGCGGCGACCATGCCCGACCAGGTGCCCAAGGAGGTCGTGCAGCAGCGCTACGAGCGCCTCATCGCGCTTCAGGAGCGGATCTCGCTCGAAGAGAACCAGAAGCAGGTCGGCCGCGAGGTCCAGGTGCTCGTCTCGACCGGCGAGGGCAAGAAGGACGCCGAGACCCACCGCCTGACCGGACGCGCCGAAGACAACCGGCTCGTGCACTTCGAGGTGCCCGCGGGGTCCGAGACGCCCCGCCCCGGCGACGTCGTGTCCGTCGTCGTGACGCACGCCGCGCCGTTCCACCTCCTCGCCGACGCGCCGGGCGGCGCGCCGCTGCGCATCCGCCGCACGCGGTCCGGCGATGCGTGGGACCGGGCGCAGGCCGAGTCGTGCGGCATCCCGGCACCGGCGGGCGACGCCGGAGCACCGCGGGCGGTGTCCCTCGGCCTGCCGACGCTGCGCATCGGCGTCTGACACGACGTGGTGACCTCCGAGGCGGGGGAGCGCCCGACTGCGACGCCGCGCCCGGCCGCGGCGCCGCGCCTGTGGGCCGTCGTCGGCGCGACCGGGACCGGTAAGACCGCGCTCTCGCTCGACCTGGCCGACGCGCTCGCGGAGCGTGGCCGCCCCGCCGAGATCGTCAACGCCGACGCGATGCAGCTGTACCGGGGCATGGACATCGGGACCGCCAAGCTGCCTGAGACGCAGCGGCGCGGCATCCGTCATCATCTCTTCGACGTGCTGGAGGTCACCCAGGAAGCGGCGGTGGCGTGGTACCAGGAGGCGGCGCGCGAGGTGATCGCCGACATCCACCGGCGGGGCGCGGACGCCGTGCTCGTCGGCGGATCGGGGCTGTACGTGTCGAGCGTGCTGTTCGACTTCCGGTTCCCGCCGCGCGACACCGACGTCCGCGCACGACTGGAGTCGGAGCTCGACGCCCACGGACCGGGCGCCCTGTTCGCCCGCCTGCGCACGCTCGACCCGGCGACCGCCGAGCGGATCGACCCCCGCAACGGACGCCGCATCGTGCGCGCGCTCGAAGTGCTCGAGCTCGGCGAGCGCACCCACGGGGCCGCGCTTCCCGAGGCGCCCACGCTGTGGCCCGACCGAACGCGGATCGTCGGCGTCGCGGTGCCCCGCGACGAGCTCGTGCGGCGACTGGACCTGCGCGTCGAGGCGATGTGGCGCGACGGCATCGTCGACGAGGTGGCGCGGCTGCGCACGCAGGGACTCGATCGAGGAGTCACCGCCCGGCGCGCCATCGGCTACGTGCAGGCCCTCGCCCAGCTGGCGGGCGAGATGACCCAGGCGGAGGCGATCGCCGAGACGCAGGCGCTCACCCGGCGGTACGCCCGCCGGCAGGTGTCGTGGTTCAAGCGCTACGAGGGCGTCCTCTGGGCCGAACCGTCGACGGATGCCTCGTCCCTGGCAGACTCGATGCCATGACGATCGCCATCCGCCCCTTCGACGTCGCCGACACGGAGGACGTCGTGTCGCTCTGGCAGGCCACCGGGCTGACGAGGCCCTGGAACAACCCGTACCAGGACATCAGCCGCAAGCTCTCGGTGCAGCCGGAGCTGTTCCTGGTCGCTGTCGACGAGCGCGCTGTGGTGGGGTCGGTGATGGCCGGCTACGACGGGCACCGGGGGTGGCTGTACTACCTCGCGAGCGCGCCCGAGCGTCGCGGCGAGGGGATCGGCAGGCGACTGGTCGGCGAGGCCGAGGATCGGCTGCTGGCGATGGGGTGCCCGAAGGTGCAGCTCATGGTGCGGCCCGAGAACGGCGTGGCGCGCGGGTTCTACGACTCCCTCGACTACGAGCCGTTCGAGATCTGGGCGACGGGCAAGCGCCTCATCGCCGACTGAGGCGGCGGTCGCGCATCGTCGCGACCCTAGACTGGGACGATGCCGCAGACGATCGCGTTCACCAAGGGCCACGGCACCGGCAACGACTTCGTGATCGTCCCCGACCCCGACGGCGCGCTCGATCTCACCGACGACCAGGTCGCCGTGCTGTGCGACCGCCGGTTCGGCATCGGCGGCGACGGCATCCTTCGGGTCGTGCGCGCGAACGCGATCGCCGAGGGCGCCCAGGCAGCCGCCTCCGGCGCCGAGTGGTTCATGGACTACCGCAACGCGGACGGCTCCAAAGCGGAGATGTGCGGCAACGGGGTGCGCGTGTTCGTGCGCTACCTCGTGGACGTGGGCTGGGCCGACGTGGAGGACGCACCGCTCGCGGTGGGCACGCGGGCGGGTGTCAAGACGGTCACTCGCAGCGACGGCACGCTCGGCGAACGCGGCTACGAGGTGGATCTGGGCCCGTGGCGCGTGGAAGACGCCGAGGTGCTCGTCCGCACGCGCGGGGGCGGCGCGCCGCGCCCGGGCATCGGGATCGACGTCGGCAACCCCCACGTGGTCGTCGCGCTGCCCGACGAGACGGAGCTGGAAGGCCTCGACCTGGCCGCACAGCCCCTCCTGCAGCCCGAGCCGCCGCACGGGGCCAACGTCGAGTTCGTCGTGCCGAGCGATCCGCTCGTGCGGGAGGGCGTCGGCTCCATCCGGATGCGGGTCTTCGAGCGCGGCGTCGGCGAGACCCTCAGCTGCGGCACCGGCGTCGCGGCCGCGGCGCTCGCGGTGCGTCACTGGGCGGGGCCGGCTGCGCCCGATCGCTGGATCGTCGACGTCCCCGGCGGGACGCTGGGGGTGCGGATGCCGGAGGTCGACGGCGAGCGCCATGTGCTGCTGTCCGGGCCGGCGACCCTCGTCTACTCCGGCGAGGTCACGCTCGCCTGAACTGCCTCCGCCGACGGCGGGACGCGGCGGGACGCGGGGGGACGGCCCTGGCGCGTTGTCAGAGCTCCGGGATCCGGATGGGCTCGCTCGGGGGAGACCCGTGCCGGCGGATCTTCAGGACGCGGAACCCGCGCGCCGTCGCCGCGCGATGCACGCTGAACCTCCGGTCGAGCGTCGCGGCGAGCCACCGCTGGAGCGAGTCCGAGCCGAGGTTGCGCTGCACGACGAGCCAGGCATCCGCTCTCTCGTCCAGCCGCGGGATCCATCGCTCGAGCAGACCGTGCAGCTCGTGCTTGCCGACGCGGATCGGCGGGTTCGACCGGATCGTGCGGAACATCACGTCATCGGGAACATCGTCGGGCAGGACGGCGTTGACGTTCTCGAGGCCGAGATCGGCCGCGTTGCGGCGCACCAGATCCAGTGCCCGCTCGTTCACGTCGACGGCCCACACCGTCGCACGAGGGGAGTCCATGGCGAGGCTGAGCGCGATCGGGCCCCACCCGCAGCCGAGGTCGAGGAAGTGCCCGCCCGCGGGCGGCGGGGGCGTGTTCGACAGCAGCACCGCGGTGCCGGAGTCCACGTGGTCGGGGCTGAAGACGCCTCCGGCCGTCGTGACCTCCAGGTCGCGTCCGGCGAGCCGGACGCGGACACGGCGCAGATTCTCGGGGCTGGCGGGCGTCGCACTGAAGTAGTGGTCGCTCCCCATGGGTGACGAGCCTAGCGGAGGTGCTGCCCGAGCTGGGAGCGCATCGGACGACCGCCATTCCCTGTCCAGGCCCACCTCGGAGGACTAGAATTCACGGATGCCGCGAACCGGCCGATGAGCGTCGGAAAACGGCATCCCATCCACAACGAAGGAACACATGACGGATACGACAACCCCCCAGAGCACCGACGAGACGCCGGTCGACCCGGTGGATCGCGTGCTGGCGCGCGCCGAGGCGCGCTCGGGGGTGCACGTCTTCGGAGCCGCGCAGGCGCTCCAGGACGAGGCCACCATCGGGCTGGGCGACAGCGACGGCGAGCAGTGGGACCGTGAGGAGCGCGCGGCGCTGCGGCGCGTCCCCGGCCTGTCGACCGAGCTCGAGGACGTCACCGAGGTCGAGTACCGGCAGCTGCGGCTCGAGAACGTCGTGCTGGTGGGCGTCCACCCGCAGGGTGAGACGGAGGACGCGGAGAACTCGCTGCGCGAGCTGGCAGCCCTCGCCGAGACCGCGGGCGCCGTCGTCCTCGACGGCGTGCTCCAGCGACGCCCCCACCCCGACCCCGCGACGTACGTCGGCCGGGGCAAGGCCGAGGAGCTGCGCGACATCGTGGCGGCCGTCGGCGCCGACACGGTGATCGCCGACACCGAGCTCGCACCCAGCCAGCGGCGTGCGCTCGAGGACGTCGTCAAGGTCAAGGTCATCGACCGCACGACCGTGATCCTCGACATCTTCAGCCAGCACGCGAAGAGCCGCGAGGGCAAGGCCCAGGTCGAGCTCGCCCAGCTCGAGTACCTCCTGCCGCGACTGCGCGGCTGGGGTGATTCGATGAGCCGTCAGGCCGGTGGGCAGGTCGGCGCGGGCGGGGCGGGCATGGGCTCGCGCGGCCCCGGTGAGACGAAGATCGAGCTCGATCGCCGGCGCATCCGCACCCGCATGGCGCAGCTTCGCCGGCAGATCCGCGACTTCGCGCCCGCACGCGACGCCAAGCGCGCCGAGCGCAAGCGGCACACCGTGCCGTCGGTCGCCATCGCCGGATACACCAACGCCGGCAAGTCGAGCCTGCTGAACCGGCTGACCAGCGCCGGCGTCCTCGTCGAGAACGCCCTGTTCGCGACCCTGGACGCCACCGTGCGCCGGGCCGAGGCGGCCGACGGCCGGGTCTACACGCTCACCGACACGGTCGGGTTCGTCCGGAACCTCCCGCACCAGCTCGTCGAGGCGTTCCGCTCGACGCTGGAAGAGGTCGGCCAGGCCGATGTCATCCTGCACGTTGTCGACGGGTCGCACCCCGACCCCGCCGCTCAGCTGGCGACGGTGCGCGATGTGATCGGCGACGTCGGTGCGCGCGACATCCCCGAGATCGTCGTGTTCAATAAGGCCGATCTCGTGGACGCCGACACGCGCCTCGTGCTGCGCGGACTCGAGCCCCAGGCGCTCTTCGCCTCCTCCCGCACGGGGGAGGGCGTCGACGAGCTGCGCGCCGCGATCGAAGCGGCGCTCCCGCTCCCGGCCGTCGAGGTGCACGCGCTCGTGCCGTACGACCGGGGCGACCTGGTGTCGGCGATCCACGAGCAGGGGATGATCCTGTCCCAGGCGCACGAGGAGGGCGGCACGGCCGTGCACGCCCGCGTCGGCGAGCATCTCGCCGCCCGCCTCGCCCCGTTCTCGGTCTGAGACGCAACCTCCGCCCGAGACGCCTCCCACGGCCCCGCACGCTGTCCGGTGCGGGGCCGTCGCGCGTCTCAGTCGAGGGGGAGGGGCGGGATGCCGGGAGTCTCGAACGCGAACACCTGCCCGAGGAACGCCACCTCGGCCTCGAGGGTGCGCACCAGCGTCTCGGCGCCGCGGAACCCGTGACCCTCGCCCTCGAACGCGAGGTACGCGTGCGCGACGCCGTTGGCGGCGAGCGCGTCGCGCACCGCCTCCGACTGCGACGGAGGGACCACGCGGTCCTCCAGGCCCTGCTCGATGAGCAGCGGCGTCCGCAGCCGGTCGAGGTGCGACAGCGGCGATCGCTGGACGTACAGGTGCTCCGCGCCGGGGAGCGGCCCCACCATGCCGTCGAGGTAGCTCGCCTCGAAGTCGTGCGTGTCCTCCGCGAGGCGCCGGAGGTCGGCCACCCCGTAGCGGCTGATGCCGGCGCCGAAGACGTCGGAGCCCGTCAGCGCGCAGAGCACCGTCCACCCGCCGGCCGAGCCGCCGGCGATCGCCAGCCGCTCCGGGTCGGCCGCGCCGGCCGCGGCGTGACCTCGCGCGGCGGCGACCACATCGTCGACGTCCACGACGCCCCACTGCCCGAGCAGGCGCTCGCGGTACGCGCGGCCATAGCCGGTGGAGCCGCCGTAGTTCACGTCCAGCACGCCGATTCCGCGGCTGGTGAGGTACGCGATCTTCCCGGATGCCGCGCCGCCGACGTGGTCGGTCGGCCCGCCGTGCACGAAGACGACGTAGGGCGGCCGCTCGTCCTGCGGACCGCGGGCCTCGGGATTGCGGGGCGGGTAGTCGAACGCGTGCACCGGGCCGTGCGGCCCGGGGAAGGTGACGGCGCGGGAGCGCGGCATCCACTCGTCACCCCAGGGTGATTCCCCTCCGACGATCAGCCGCCGGGCGTCGGGGCTGTCGACGTCGAGCTCCCACAGTCCCGCTCCGCGCGAGCCGGCGCCCGACAGCAGGAGGCGTGTGCCACGGACGTCCTCGATCGACAGGCGGGTGACGGCGTCGGCGGGAAGGTCGTGCGCAGCGCCGTCCGTGCCGATCAGCACGAGTGCATCCGCCCCGTTCGTGCGGACGGCGACGATGCGGCCGTCCTCCAGCGCCGCGAACCAGCGGGTGCCGAGCACCCACAGCGGGCCGCCGGTATCGGCGTCGGCCTCGGCGACCGGCTCGTGCGGGAGGTCAGCGGTCAGGCGCATCCGCCACACGTTCCAGCGGCCCGACGGGTCGTCGGCGAACAGGAGGGCGTCGTCGGCGGTCCACACCGGCTGCAGCGGCGAGGAGTCGCCGCCGGCGACGGTCGTCCACTCCGCCACGGCGCCGTCCTCGATCCGGCCGATGCGCAGCTCGGCGCGGTCCCACGCCATGTGCGGATGGTCCCACGCGATCCACGCCAGGTGCCGCCCATCGGGCGAGAGGGCGGGGTGGGCCACGAAGTCGCTGTCGCTCGCGAGCGACACGATGCGGGCGGCATCCCTCGCACCCGATCCGTCCAGCGGGATCTCGACGATGTCGCGCAGCGGCGGGCGGCCTTCGCGGTGCGCCTCGCGCACCGCGAGCAGGCGTCCGCGCTGCAGGCTCAGGCCGCCGTAGCGCACGTCGCCCGCGTCGGGGGTGAGCGGCTGCGGCTCGGACCCCGGCCGCAGACGGCGGACGCGCTGGTCGGCCTTCTCGACGAAGTAGAGCACGCCCTGGTCGTCGGCGGTCCACGAGCCGCCGCCGTACTCGTGCACGCGCGACCGGGCGCTCCACGGCGCGGGGAGGACGTCCTCGACCGACCCGGACGAGGTGCGCCGCCGCACCGCCGACCGGCCGGCTTCCTCCGGGACCGACTCGCCCCACCACACCTGGGGCGCACTGCCGCCGCCGACGAACCGCGCCCCCTCGATGCGCGGCGATGCGGCGGACACCGCCGCGGCGGAGATCGGAGAGGGCCAGCTGCCGTAGGGGAGTGCGCGGGTGGTTGTCACGACACCACGGTACGACGAAGGCCGCCACCGCTCGACCGAAACAGTAGGTCACAGGACGGTGCACGCCGCCCGCCTCCGCTACCGTGGACGCATCGTCGCCCGGTCGTCCTCACGGACGCCCCGAACCACGGGGTACCGGGCAGGAGCGACAGCCGAGCCCGGCACCCGCCCGCGATGACACCCCTTCCGCTGCGGCGGTGAGCGTGGTGCCGCGGCCGCCCGGGCTTTCCGTTCGGCCCAGCCCTGTCCCCGACCTGAGAAGCAGACCCATGCCGATCGATCTGAGCACACCTGGCGTGCCGATCTCGTTCGAGGTGTATCCGCCGCGCTCCGACGCGGGCTTCGCCGCACTGCACGAGACGATCCGCCACCTCGCCGCCGTCGACCCCCGGTTCATCTCGGTGACGTACGGCGCCGGCGGCTCCACCGGCGGCCGCTCCCTCGAGCTGCTGACCCACATCCTCCGCGAGACGCACGTCGAGCCGCTCGCGCACCTGACCTGCGTCGGCAACGGCTACGCCGGCGCGACCTCGCTCATCCGCGAGTTCCTCGATGCCGGCATCACGAGCTTCCTCGCCCTCCGGGGCGACCCGCCCGCCGGATCGTCCGAGGACGACGCGTTCCTCGGCGACCTGGAATCCGCCGCACAGCTCGTGCAGCTGATCGACTGCGTGCAGGCCGAGCGGGCCCCGTACACCGAGGCGCCCGTCCCCGGCGTGCCGGGCGCCGTCCGCGTCGCGGAGAGACCGCGGGTCGACATCGCGGTCGCCGCCTTCCCGAACGGGCACCCGCGGGCCCGCCACGCATCGAGCGACATCGACGCGCTCCTCGCCAAGCAGGCGGCCGGTGCCACCCTGGCCATCACGCAGCTCTTCTTCCACGCCGAGGACTATCTCGGGTTCGTGCAGCGCGCGCGCGGCGCCGGCGTCACGATCCCGATCCTGCCGGGGATCATGCCCATCACCTCGCCCGCGCGGCTGCGGCGCGTGCTCGAGCTCACGGGGGAGCAGCTGCCCGCCGAGCTGGCCGTCGCGCTCGACGTCGAGCCGACCGCCGAGGGGCAGCGTGCGGTGGGCGTCGCCCACGCCGCGCAGCTGGCCCGCGAGGTCGTCGAGGGCGGGGCCCCCGGCATCCACCTCTACGCGTTCAACAACCACGACACGGTCCTCGAGGTCCTGGGCGAGGCCGGGGCGCTCCCGTCGGCGTCACGGCTGCCCGATCCCGTCCACTGACACGCGGGCGCCGCCCTCCGTCGGAGAGCCCGACGGTGTCTTCGGCGACCCCGGAAACCCCCTGCCGCACACCCAGAAGGAAAGAGAGACGCACATGTCCGACCCTCGCCCGCAGTTTCCGAGAGGCACCATCCTCGGCTACCCGCGCATCGGCCGCCGCCGCGAGCTGAAGCGCGCCGTGGAGGCGCACTGGTCCGGAGCCACGGACGTCCAGACGCTCGAGCGCGCCGCGGCCGAGCTGCGCCACGCGACGCGCGAGCGTCTGGCCGCCCTCGGCCTCGGCCGCGACGACTCGTCGATCCCGGAGTCGTTCTCGTTCTACGACCAGGTGCACGACGCCGCCGTCGCGGTCGGCGCGCTGCCCGAGCGCTTCGGCGCGCGGCGCGGTGACGACGGCCGGATCGGCCTCGACGCCTATTTCGCGGCCGCCCGCGGCGCGGGCGACGATGCGCCGCTCGAGATGACGAAGTGGTTCGACACCAACTACCACTACCTCGTCCCCGAGATCGGCCCCGAGACCGCGTTCGCGATGTCGTGCGACCGCTTCGCCCGCCAGGTGGCGGAGGCCAGGGCCGACGGCTTCACCGTCCGGCCGGTGCTGGTCGGTCCCGTCACGCTGCTCGCCCTTTCGAAGGCGACGGATGCCGCGCCCGCCGGCTTCGACCCGCTCAGCCGCCTGGACGACCTGCTGCCGGTATACGTCGAGCTGCTCGAGGGACTGCGGGCCGCGGGCGCGGAGTGGGTCCAGCTGGACGAGCCCGCCCTCGTGAGCGAGAGCCTTCCGGCGACCACGGCGCAGCTGGCGGATGCCGCCGCCAGGGCGTACGAGGTGCTCGGCGCCGCCACGGGCCGCCCGTCGCTCCTCGTCGCCGCCCCATACGCGCAGTTGTCCGATGCGGCGTGGGCGGCGCTGGGCGCGGCGCCGATCGAGGCGATCGCGGTCGACCTCACGCGCGGCGGCGTCCCGGCCGCAGTGGACGGCCTCGCCGGCAAGACGCTGGTGGGCGGCGTGATCGACGGCCGCAACGTGTGGCGCGGCGACCTGGAGGCGGCGTGGGGCCGTCTGTCGGACCTCGCGGCGCTCGGCGCCGGCGCTGTCGCCGCCGCCACGTCGACCTCTCTGCAGCACGTGCCGCACGACGTCGACGACGAGTCCGCGCTCGATCCGCGTCTGGCGTCGTGGCTCGCGTTCGCCGACCAGAAGGTGGGGCAGGTCGTGACGCTCGCGACCGGTCTGGCGGAGGGACGCGCGGCGATCGAGGACGCGCTGACGGAGGCATCCGTCGCCCTCGCCGCCCGGCGATCATCGCCCGGCGTGCGCGACGGTGCCGTGCGGGCGCGCACGGCCGGCCTGGTCGATGCCGACTTCGACCGCGGCGCGTACGGCACGCGCGTCGAGGCCCAGGACGCGCAGCTGGCCCTGCCGCTGCTGCCCACGACGACGATCGGCTCGTTCCCGCAGACGGACGAGATCCGGCGTGCGCGTGCGCGGCACGGCCGCGGCGAGCTGGACGCCGCGGAGTACGAGCGGTTCCTCCGCGACGAGATCGCGCGCGTCGTGACCCTGCAGGAGGATCTCGGGCTGGACGTCCTCGTCCACGGCGAAGCCGAGCGCAACGACATGGTGCAGTACTTCGCCGAGCACCTCGACGGATTCGCCGTCACCGAGAACGGCTGGGTGCAGTCCTACGGCTCGCGCGCGACCCGGCCGTCGATCCTGTGGGGTGACGTGTCGCGTCCGGCGCCGATCACGGTGGCGTGGTCGACGTTCGCCCAGTCGCTCACCGACAAGCCGATGAAGGGCATGCTGACCGGGCCGGTGACGATCCTCGCCTGGTCGTTCGTCCGCGACGACCAGCCGCTCTCCGAGACCGCGAACCAGGTCGCCCTCGCGCTGCGCGACGAGATCGCGGACCTCGAGGACGCGGGCATCCGGGTGATCCAGGTCGACGAGCCGGCGCTGCGGGAGCTGCTCCCGCTGGCGGTGGCCGACCAGCCGGCGTACCTCGCGTGGTCCGTGGCGTCCTTCCGCCTCGCCACAGCCGGCGCGGCACCCGCGACGCAGGTGCACACGCACCTGTGCTACTCGGAGTTCGACGTCGTGATCGATGCGATCGCGGCACTGGACGCCGACGTCACCTCCATCGAGGCCGCCCGCAGCCGCGGCGAGGTGATCGGCGACATCGCGTCGTCGGGCTTCGCGGCCGGCGTCGGGCCGGGCGTGTACGACATCCACTCGCCGCGCGTGCCGTCCGTCGACGAGATCTCGGAGCTCCTCGACCGCGCGGTCGCCGAGCTCCCGCTGCGCCGCGTGTGGGTGAACCCGGACTGCGGCCTCAAGACGCGGGGGTACGGCGAGACGGTGACGTCGCTGCGGAACCTCGTCGAGGCGACGCGGGCGGCGCGGACGCGCGTTCCGGCCTAGCGGCGCTTCTTGGTCCCGGATGCCGCGGCCCCTCCGGTCGCGGCATCCGGCGTCTCCACCACCACGGTGTCGGCATCCGCGTCGATCACGAGGGTGTCCGCCTCGGAGTCGAGGACGAGGGTGTCGCCGTCGGTGACGCCCGCCGGCCCCGCGCCGTCGGCGGGGGGCACCGCGACCACGTCGGCCGCGGCCGCCGCCTCGGCGTCCTCCGGCCGGCGCTGCAGCAGTTCGGTGACCCACCACACCAGGAGCCAGACGATCAGGACCAGGAAGACCTCTCCGACCGACAACGGCCGCAGGAGCATCAGCCACAGCACCGCGAGGACGCCGAGGACCACCCGGACGAGCACGCGCTGTGCGAAGAGCCACGAGCCGACTCGGCCGGTGTCCACGCCCCGCCGGAGGGCGGCGGTCCGGATCCCGGCGTTCATCGACGCGACCCCGTGGCGTGCCGCCTGAGCGCCGCGCCAGCGCCCCGACATCCACGCGATCACCGCGATCACCACGCCGAGGAGCGTCAGCACCACCGCGGTGTCGCGCATGGCGCCGGTGATCTGCTCGTACATCGAGGCGAGCGCGCCGGCCGGCACGCCGAGGTTCGGTCCGCTCAGCGCGAGCACGGCGCCGCCGGCGCCCAGGGCGATCGCGAGCGCGGCCGCGCCGACCGCGATGCCGACGCCTGTTCCCAGGACCGCCGTGGAGCGCCGCCGGGCGATGGCGATCCCCGCGACGAAGAGGACGAGGGCCAGCAGCGGCGTCCACCACCCCGCGGCCACCGCGAGGTTGTAGACCGTGCCGACGACCGTGAGGGCGTCGCTCTGGGCCACCACGATCGTCCTGTCGATCTCGGGGATCTGCTCGGCGATCCCGATGCCGCGGTCGACGAGGCGGTCCTTGACCTCCGCGATGATCGGGCCCAGCTGGATGCCGATCTCCCCCTCGCCGGTGATCACCACGGCGCCGCCGGCCGTACCTCCCGCCGCGACGGCCTGCAGCGAGCGGTGACTGGCTCGCAGAGCCGTCTCCCACACGTCGGCGAAGGCCTCCGACTGCACGAGGCGGGTGACGGTCGTGTCGACGAGGTTCTGCACCCCCTGCGCGGCGGGGGAGCGCAGCAGATCGAGGGCGGCGAGGGCGCGCGGCGGCAGATCGAGCTGCTGGATGCCGTCGAAGAGATCGTTCACGACCGTCTCGAGGTTCAGCGACTCGTCGATCGCCGCGGTGACCTCCTGCACGACCAGCGCCTGAACCTGCGGGTCGTCGGCCAGCGGTGCGAACGTCTCGACGAAGCGCGTCTCGTCGACCAGCTCGACGCGTGCCCACGCGGCGACGATCGACACCGGCACCAGGATCGTGGCGATGACGATGCACAGCGCCGAGAAGAAGGCGCGCCAGCGGCTGCCGGGCGGTTCGGTCGACGTCCTGGCGCCCTGCGCGGAATCACCGCGGAGTCGGGCGTTCTCCGCCTCGAGCGCCTCGAGGCGCGCGCGGAGGTCGGCGGCGTCGGCGATGCCGGTCGTGTCGGTCATCCCCCCCTTATAGCGCGCCGCGCCGCTGCCCCGCCAGGACCTTCGTCACGCGTTTCGGGTGAAAGGCGCTCAGACCGCGCGCAGCACCGCCACGACCTTGCCCAGCACCGTCGCCTCGTCGCCCAGGATCGGCTCGAACGCGGAGTTGCGGGGGAGCAGCCACGTGTGGCCGTCGCGCTGCCGGAAGGTCTTGACCGTGGCCTCGCCGTCGAGCATCGCCGCGACGATCTCGCCGTTGTCGGCGGTGGCCTGCGCGCGCACGACGACCCAGTCCCCGTCACAGATCGCGGCGTCGATCATCGACTCGCCCGAGACCTTGAGCATGAAGAGGTCCCCCTTGCCGACGAGCTGGCGGGGCAGCGGGAAGATCTCCTCCACCTGCTGCTCGGCGGTGATGGGCACGCCGGCGGCGATCCGCCCGACGAGGGGCACCAGGGCGGCGTCGCCCAGCGAGGGCGCGGCGTCGGCCGGGCTCTCGGTCGCCGACCCGGGGAGGTCGATGAGCACCTCCATCGCCCGCGTCTTGCCGGCGTCGCGGCGGAGGTAGCCGCTGAGCTCGAGCTGGTTGAGCTGGTGGGTCACGCTCGACAGCGACTTCAGGCCGACGGCGTCGCCGATCTCGCGCATGCTCGGCGGGTACCCGTGGCGCGCGATGGAGCGCTGGATCACCTCGAGGATCGCGAGCTGCTTGTCGCTGAGGCTCTTGCGCCGACGAGTCTGGGGCTTGTCGCGCCCGGCCGCGTCGCTCATCTTCCGGCTCCCGTCCCTGCGCCCGCGAGCGCTGCTTCTTCGAATGTCGGAGGCCCGTGGTGGGGTTCTCGTATCGAAACCGTATCCGCATACCGGGGGTACGGGGAACAACCCGTCCGCGTGTCGCGTTCGATCATTCGGCACTCGGGCCGAGTCTTGACACCGTCGAGAGTCGAAGATAGCTTCGGAAGAGAGGTTCGCACTCCCCGCTCCCGGCCGAGCGGGGAATGCGAATCTCTCCCCATCACGAGGAGACACCATGACCGCGATCGCTTACACGACGTCCGTTCCCTCGCCGGCGCGCGCGACGCGTCTGCGACTCACGGTGCGGGGCCGCCGCGTCCTGGCCACGCTGGCGGCGATGCCCGCGGTGATCGCGCTCAGCGCCGCGGTCATCGGCGGCGGGGCGGCTCTCGCCACCCGCGACGCCGGTGCGCCGGCGGGGTCGTTCAGCACCGTCACCGTGTCGCACGGCGACTCGCTGTGGACGATCGCGGAGGACGTCGCGCCCGGGCAGGACCCCCGCGACGTGGTCGACGCCATCGTCCGCCTGAACGCACTCGACGGCGTCACCGTCCAGGCCGGGCAGAGCCTGGCGATTCCGGCGGAGTACGGCTCGGCGGAGTAGGGCCCGGCCGAACCCGCGCCGCCGACGTCATCCGAGGCGGGAGCGTGTCGCGCGGCTCTACCATGGGAGGGGTGAGTGCACGTCTCGAAGACCTTCCTTTACGCGCCGATCTCCGCGGGCAGACGCCCTACGGCGCTCCGCAGGCACCGCTTCCCGTCGCCCTGAACGTCAACGAGAACACGCATCCGGTTCCGCAGGAGGTCGCGGACGACATCCTCGACTCCATCGCCCTCGCCCTGCGCGATGTGAACCGGTATCCCGACCGCGAGTTCACCGCCCTGCGCGAGGGCTTCGCCGACTACCTCGGACACGGGCTCACCCGCGAGCAGATCTGGGCCGCGAACGGGTCCAACGAAGTGCTCCAGCACATCCTCCAGGCCTTCGCCGGACCCGGCCGTACGGCGTTCGGCTTCGGGCCCACCTACTCCATGTACCCGCTCCTGACGCGGGGGACCGGGGCGGATTGGATCGCCGGGACGCGGTCCTCCGACTACTCGATCGAGGCTGCGGACGCGGCCGCGCAGGTCGCCCACGTGTCGCCGGCTGTCGTCTTCCTGTGCTCGCCGAACAACCCCACGGGCACGCCCCTGGGCCTCGACGTCGTCGAGGCGGTCTACGACGCGACCGACGGCATCGTCATCGTGGACGAGGCGTACTTCGAGTTCGCGCCCCACGACGAGCGCTCGGCGCTGACGCTGCTGCCCGGTCGCGAGCGGCTCGTGGTGTCGCGCACGATGAGCAAGGCGTTCGCCTTCGCGGGTGCCCGCGTGGGGTATCTCGCGGCCGACCCGGCGCTGATCGACGCGCTCCGGCTGGTGCGGCTCCCGTACCACCTCAGCGCCTTGACGCAGGCGGCGGCCACGGCGGCCCTGCGTCACGCCCCGACGATGCTGCGCATGGTGGATGAGATCGTGGGGCAGCGCGACCGCATCTCGGCGACCGTCGAGGCCCTCGGCTACACGCCGCACGAGTCGTGGACGAACTTCGTGCTGTTCGGCGGGGTGCCCGATCCGGGCGCGACCTGGAGCGCGCTGTACGACGAGGGCGTGCTCATCCGCGATGTCGGCATCCCGAATCACCTCCGCGTCACCGCCGGGACCGAGGAGGAGACGACCGCGTTCCTGGACGCACTGGCCTCGGTAGGATCGACGTCATGAGCGCCGCATCCCGCACCGCCTCGCTGCGGCGGGCCACGAGCGAGTCCACGGTCGAGCTCGAGCTCGATCTCGACGGCACCGGCCGCAGCCGCATCGACACCACGGTGCCCTTCTTCGACCACATGCTGACCGCGTTCGCGAAGCACTCGCTCACCGATCTCACCGTCCGCGCCTCCGGCGACACCGACATCGACGCGCACCACACGGTGGAGGACATCTCGATCGTGCTCGGACAGGCGATCCGCGAGGCGCTCGGCGACAAGTCCGGCATCTCGCGCTACGGCGACGCGCTGGTCCCGCTCGACGAGGCGCTCGCGCAGGCGGTCGTCGACATCAGCGGCCGCCCCTACCTCGTGCACACCGGTGAGCCGGCCGGTTTCGAGCACCACCTCATCGGCGGCCACTTCACCGGCTCGCTCGTGCGCCACACGTTCGAGGCGATCTCGTACAACGCCGCCCTGACCGTGCACGTGCGCGTGCTGTCCGGGCGTGACCCGCACCACATCGCGGAGGCCGAGTACAAGGCGTTCGCGCGGGCGTTCCGGCAGGCCAAGGCGCTGGACCCCCTCATCGAGGGCGTCCCGAGCACGAAGGGCGCGCTGTGAGCGCAGCGGCGTCCGCCGACCGCGAGAGGCCGCTCGTCGCCGTCCTGGACTACGGGTCGGGCAACGTGCACTCGGCGGTCAAGGCGCTCGTCGCGGCCGGCGCCGACGCCCGGCTCACCTCCGACCGCGGCCTCGTGATGGACGCCGACGGGCTCTTCGTCCCGGGCGTCGGGGCCTTCCGCGCCGTCGTGGATGCGCTGCGCGCCAGCCGCGGCGACGAGCTCATCGAGCGCCGCCTCGCGGGCGGGCGTCCGGTCATCGGCGTCTGCGTCGGCATGCAGATCTTCTTCGAGCGCGGTGTGGAGCGCGGCATCGACACCGAGGGCATGGGGCAGTGGCCGGGCGTCGTGACCGAGCTCGACGCGCCGGTGCTTCCGCACATGGGCTGGAACACCGTGCAGCCCGGCGAGGGCTCCCGGCTGTTCCGAGGGATCGAGCAGGAGCGGTTCTACTTCGTCCACTCGTTCGGTGCGCAGAAGTGGCTGCTCGATGTGCAGCCGCCGTTCCCCGAGCCGGTGCTGACCTGGTGCGAGTACGGCACGCCGTTCCTCGCCGCCGTCGAGAACGGACCCCTCTCGGCGACGCAGTTCCACCCCGAGAAGTCGGGGGAGGCCGGCATCCGCCTGCTCTCGAATTGGATCGAGGGGCTCGGCGGGGATAACCTCTGAGACCGTGCCAACTCCGGGAGCGTCTGCTCCCGACCTTCCCGCACGAGGAGCCATGAACGATTTCGCGTCCACACCCGAGCTCGTCCTTCTGCCCGCCGTCGACGTCGCCGACGGCAAGGCCGTCCGTCTGACCCAGGGCGAGGCAGGCACCGAGACGAGCTACGGCGATCCGGTCGACGCCGCGCTCGACTTCGCCCGCCAGGGCGCCCAATGGATCCACCTGGTCGACCTCGACGCCGCATTCGGCCGCGGAAGCAACGCCGGCGTGCTGCGCAAGGTCATCAAGCAGGCCCGCGGCGTGCAGGTCGAGCTGTCGGGCGGGATCCGCGACGACCGCACGCTCGAGGCCGCCCTCGAGAGCGGCGCCGCCCGCATCAACCTCGGAACCGCCGCACTGGAGAATCCCGAGTGGGCGGCGGACGTCATCGGCCGGTACGGCGACGTCATCGCCGTCGGACTCGACGTGCGCGGGACGACGCTGGCGGCGCGCGGCTGGACGCGCGACGGCGGTGACCTGTGGACGGTCCTCGATCGCCTCGAGGCGGCCGGCTGCAGCCGCTACGTCGTCACCGACGTCACGAAGGACGGCACGCTCAAGGGCCCGAACCTCGACCTGCTGCGCGAGCTCACCTCGCGCACGCCGAAGCCGATCGTCGCCTCGGGTGGCGTGTCGAGCCTCGACGACATCGTTGCCCTCCGCGAGCTCGTGCCGCTGGGCGTCGAGGGCGCGATCGTGGGCAAGGCGCTGTACGCCGGTGCCTTCACGCTCGCCGAGGCGCTGGATGTCGCCGGACACTGACCCGCCGTCCGGCGGTGCGCCCCACGGCCACAGCCACCACGGCGACCCCGCCGCCGACTCGGCGGGCGTCCCGTGGGAGGGACGCGCCTTCCACTCCAACCTGCACGCCTCCGACGACGGATCCGCCGATCCGGCGCTCCTGGCCGCGCTGACGGCGTTCCGCGCCGGCACCGGCACGCAGGCGCAGGTCGTCGACGCGTACCGTCGCGCGCGGCTGCTCATCCCGCTCATCGCGGCGAAGGGCGACCACGGCGTCGGCGCGCACGGCCTCGAGGTCGACAAGACCCAGGAGCTGTCGATCGTCACGGTCGCGGCGCCGGACGGTCGCCGGGTGCTCCCGGTGTTCACGTCGGTGGACACCATGAGGCGGTGGGATGCCTCCGCCCGGCCGGTCCCCGTCGCGGGCGTGCGCACGGCTCTGGCCGCCGCCGCCGACGACACCGACCTCATCGTGATCGACCCGGCGTCGGAGACCGAGTTCGTCATCCGGCGCCCCGCGGTCTGGGCTGTCGGCCAGGGACAGCCGTGGGAGCCCAGCTTCCTGTCGCCCGAGGTCGTCGCGGGACTGCACGCCAGCATCGGCGGCGAGCTCTCGGTCATCGACCTCGTCGTCGACGCGGGCGACCCGGACGCCCGGCTGCGGGGCCCCGAGCTCATCGTCAAGCTCCAGCTCATGGACGGCCTCGAGAAGCCCGAGCTCGACGCCGTGCTCGCGCGCCTGGCCAAGCGCTGGGCGGCCGACGACCGGATCGCGGTGCTCGTCGACTCGCTGACGGTCAAGCTCGTCCGCTCCTGAGCGCCGGCCCGTCGCGCCGGCGCCCCGCCGGGCGCGGAGTGCGCGGTGCCCTTGCGAGCCCGGAGTGCTCGGTGGAGGATCGGCACGGCAAGGGGGTCGCATGGACGACGCGTCGACGACGGAGCAGTACCGGCGGGCGCTCGAGGCCGCGCACCGCGAAGCGCTGCGCTGGCTGGATTCGCTGCCGGATCGGCCCATCCGTCCCGAGGCCGACGCGGACGCCATCCTCGCCCGCCTGGAGCGGACGCTGCCTGAGACGGGAGCGTCGCCGACGGCGGTCGTCCAGGAGCTGGCGGAGGCCGCCGAACCCGGTCTGATCGCACTCGGGTCCCCGCGATTCTTCGGGCTGGTGATCGGGGGGACGTACCCGGCCGCACTGGCTGCGGATTGGCTCGCCTCGGCGTGGGACCAGAACAACGGCGCGCGTCAGCTGACGCCCGCGACCGCCGCCGTCGAGGAGGTCGCCGCGGCCTGGCTGCTCGAGCTCCTCGGTCTTCCGGCCGGCAGCGGCGTCGGATTCGTCACCGGTGGCACCATGGCGAACTTCGCGTGCCTCGTCGCGGCACGCGACGAGGTGGTGCGCCGGGCCGGCGGCGATCCCGCCGCGGGCCTCCAGCGCGCTCCCGAGGTCCGGTTCCTCGCCGGCGGCGCCGTCCACACATCGATGGTGCTGGCCGGGCGCCTCGCAGGCCTGGGCGCGCCACGGACGGTCGGCGCGGACGACCAGGGACGCATCGACGTCGCCGGCCTGGAGCGTGCTCTCGCCGAGGCGACCGGCCCCGCCGTGGTCGCACTCCAGGCGGGAGACGTGCATTCCGGCGACTTCGACGACTTCGTGGGGGCTGTCGAGGTCGCCCATCGTGCCGGGGCCTGGGTGCACGTGGACGGGGCGTTCGGGCTCTGGGCGGCGGTGAGCCCCCGACTGCAGCACCTCGTTCGCGGGATGGCCGATGCGGACTCCTGGGCGACCGACGCCCACAAGACTCTCAACGTGCCCTATGACTGCGGCGTCGCGATCGTCGCCGACGAGGCGGCCATGACGGCTGCCCTCGGCGCGCACGCGCCGTACCTGCCGGCCGTGACGGGCGTCTCCGACCCGTACGACCGCGTGCCCGAGTTCTCCCGCCGCGCCCGCGGAGTCTCGGTGTGGGCGGCGCTGCGCGCCCTCGGCCGACGGGGAGTGGTGGGGCTGGTGGACGGACTGGCGGATGCCGCGGCCGCCCTGGCCGATGGGTTCCGCACCGTCGCAGGTCTCGAGGTGCTCAACGACGTCGTCTTCACGCAGGTCTGCCTCGCGGCGGGCGACGACGCGCAGACGGCAGCGCTGGGAGAGTGGCTGCGCGCGGAGGGGACCGCCTGGGCCTCGTCGTCCACGTGGCGAGGGCGCACCGTCCTGCGCTTCGCGGTCAGCAACCACGGCACCGACGCGGACGCCGTGCGCCGCACCGTCGACGCCGTGCGCAGGGGCGCCGCGGCTCTCGCCATCGGGGGGTGACCCCGGGTGGGGCCGCTCCGGGCCGGGTCAGGTGACCGGGCCGGTCCACTTCTCGCCGGGACCCTTTCCGATCGGGTCCGGGATCACGGATGCCTCGCGGAAGGCCAGCTGCACCGAGCGCAGGCCGTCGCGGAGCGACCGGGCGTGCATGTCGCTGATCTCGGGGGCGCCCGCGGTGATGAGCCCGGCGAGTGCGTTGATGAGCTTGCGGGCTTCGTCGAGGTCGGTCTGGGTGGCGGGGTCGTCGGCGAGCCCGACCTTGACGGCGGCGGCGCTCATCAGGTGCACGGCAGCGGTGGTGATGACCTCGACGGCCGGCACGTCGGCGATGTCGCGGGTGGCCGCGGAGGCCGCCCGCTCCTGCTCCTCCCACCGCGCCTGGCGCTCGGCGTCCACCGCCGCCGCGTTCGCCGATGGGTCGTCCTGGTCTCGAATCGTGTCCACGCCGTTCTCTCTGATAGACTGCTGCGGTCTCCGGTGCGTTCTGCATCGGATCGGAAAGTGGATCACATCCCACCCGCGCTTGCCGTTCCAGGCTACCGGGTCACGCACTCCGCCCCGACCGTCCTGCGGCCGGGGTAGCCGCGGCGGATACGGCGCGGAAGGCTCCGTCACTGGGGCAGGGTGCAGAAGTCGGCGCTGAAGCGTCCTGACGGGTGGAGTGGCTCTCGTTCCGCCCGCGGCACGGCAGTGTGTCGCGGAGGTCCAACCCTCTTACCCAAGGAGTTCCGCATCAGCGATCCCCGCACCAACGACCGCATCCGGGTGCCCGAGGTACGCCTCGTCGGCCCGAACGGAGAGCAGGTCGGCGTCGTCCGCATCGAGGTGGCGCTGCGCCTGGCTCAGGAGGCCGACCTCGATCTCGTCGAGGTGGCCCCCAACTCGAAGCCGCCCGTGGTCAAGATCATGGACTACGGCAAGTTCAAGTACGAGGCCGCGCAGAAGGCCAAGGAAGCGCGTCGCAATCAGGCGAACACCGTCCTCAAGGAGGTCCGGTTCCGTCTGAAGATCGAGGCTCACGACTACATCACCAAGCTCAAGCGCGCCGAGGGCTTCCTCCAGTCCGGCGACAAGGTCAAGGCGATGATCCTGTTCCGTGGTCGCGAGCAGTCGCGTCCCGAGCAGGGTGTGCGTCTGCTCCGCAAGTTCGCGGAGGATGTCGCGGAGTTCGGCACTGTCGAATCGAACCCCACGATCGACGGCCGCAACATGGTGATGGTCATCGCGCCGCACAAGAACAAGTCCGAGGTGAAGACCGAGCAGAACGCCCAGCGTGCTGCCAACAAGGAGGCCGCCCGGTCCGCCCGCAACGGCGGTGCACCGGACTCCGACGCCGCGGACGCGGAGTCGCCGGCCCCGCAGGCCGAGGCGACCGCCGCCGAATAGGCCCCACGAACTCCCGCACCGCGGGATACCGACTCCCGCCTGGGCGGGAAGTGAAACGAAGGAAGAAGAGATGCCGAAGCAGAAGACCCACTCGGGCGCCAAGAAGCGCTTCAAGGTCACGGGCAGCGGGAAGCTCATGAAGCAGCAGGCGAACCTTCGCCACAACTTCGAGGGCAAGCCCACGCGCCGCACCCGCCGCCTGTCGCAGGAGCAGGTGCTCGCCCCGGGCGACGCCAAGGTCGCGAAGAAGCTCCTCGGCCGCTGACGCGCGCCGACGCAAGTTAGGAACATCAAGAAATGGCTAGAGTCAAGCGGGCCGTCAACGCCCACAAGAAGCGTCGCGTCATCCTCGAGCGCGCCTCCGGTTACCGGGGCCAGCGGTCGCGCCTGTACCGCAAGGCGAAGGAGCAGGTCACCCACTCGCTCGTCTACGCGTACCGCGACCGTCGCAAGCGCAAGGGCGACTTCCGCCGTCTGTGGATCCAGCGCATCAACGCCGCTGCCCGCCAGAACGGCATCACGTACAACCGCTTCATCCAGGGCCTCGGCCTCGCGGGTGTGCAGGTCGACCGTCGCATGCTCGCCGAGCTCGCGGTGAACGAGCCCAAGACCTTCGCGTCGCTCGTCCAGACTGCCAAGGGCGCGCTGCCCGAGAACGTCAACGCGCCCAAGAGCGCCTGACCGACGGCATCCGTCTGACGAAAGGAGCGTCCTCCTCACGGAGGGCGCTCCTTTCGCGTGCCCGGACGGCTCCGTGCGTACCGGGGAGCGCAGACCGCGACCCTAGACTGATGCCGTGCTCGAGAACCCCCGCTCTCCGCGCGTCCGCGCCGTCGCGAAGCTGACCAAGAGGAGCGCCCGCCAGGAGACCGGGCTGTTCCTGCTCGAAGGACCGCAGGCCGCGCGGGAGGCGCTGGCGTATCGACCGGACACCCTCGTCGAGATCTTCGCCACGCCCACCGCCTTCGAGAAGCACGCCGATGTGCGCGACGCTGCCGAAGCGGCCGGGCTCGAGGTCGTGTACACCACCGAGGCGGTGCTCGACGCGATGGCCGACACCGTGACGCCGCAGGGGATCGTCGCGGTCGCACGGCAGTCGCCGACGTCGGTCAGGGAGGTCTTCGCGGCCTCGCCCCGCCTCGTCGCCATCTGCGAGGAGGTGCGCGACCCGGGCAACCTCGGCACCATCATCCGCGCGGCCGACGCCGCCGGCGCGGACGCGGTCGTGCTGACCGGGCGCACCGTCGACCCGTACAACCCCAAGGTGGTGCGCGCGACGACCGGCTCCCTCTTCCACGTCCCCGTCGCGGTGGGGGTCGATCTGGCATCCGCCGTCGAGAAGGCCCGCGCCGCGGGCGTGCGCGTGATCGCCGCGGACGTCGGCGGCGGAGACTTCCTCGCCTCCCGCGACCTGCTCGCCGAGCCCACCGCGTGGCTCTTCGGCAACGAGGCCAGGGGACTGGACGAGGAGGCGCTCGCCCTCGCCGACCTCTCGCTGCGCCTGCCGATCTTCGGTGCGGCGGAATCGCTGAACCTCGCCACCGCCGCGAGCGTGTGCCTCTACGAGACCGCTTTCGCGCAGCGCGCGGGACGCTGACGCCCCGCCGGATTCCGGTGCTGTTACGGAACGGTAAAGGCACGGCGTACCTCTGGCCGAGTGTCGTCGCGCACCCCTAGGGTGAAGGGCATGGCGACACCTGACGCACCGGCAGCGGCGCCGCGCACTTCGAACATCAACGTCCGTCGCGGCGAGCCGCTCGTGGTCATCGACCACGTCGACAAGCACTTCGGCGAGCTGCACGTCCTGAAAGACATCAACACGGTGGTCAACCGCGGTGAGGTCGTGGTCGTGATCGGTCCTTCGGGGTCGGGCAAGTCGACGCTGTGCCGCGCGATCAACCGCCTCGAGACGATCGACTCGGGCAGGATCACCATCGACGGCGTGCCCCTCCCCGAAGAGGGCAAGGGGCTGGCGAAGCTGCGCGCCGACGTGGGCATGGTCTTCCAGTCCTTCAACCTCTTCGCGCACAAGACGGTCCTCGAGAACGTGACGCTCGGTCCGATCCGCGTCCGCGGCATGAAGAAGAAGGACGCCGACGAGAAGGCCATGCAGCTTCTCGACCGCGTGGGCGTGGCCAACCAGGCCAAGAAGATGCCCAACCAGCTCTCGGGCGGTCAGCAGCAGCGCGTGGCCATCGCGCGCTCCCTCGCGATGAATCCCAAGCTGATCCTCATGGACGAGCCGACGAGCGCGCTCGACCCCGAGATGATCAACGAGGTCCTCGATGTCATGGTGGGTCTCGCGCAGGAGGGGATGACGATGATCGTGGTCACCCACGAGATGGGCTTCGCCCGCAAGGCCGCCGACCGCGTGCTCTTCATGGACGGCGGCGTGATCGTCGAGGAGGCAACGCCCGACCAGTTCTTCACCAACCCGCAGAGCGAGAGGGCCAAGGACTTCCTGTCCAAGATCCTCGAGCACTGATTCCGCTCGGCCGCCTGCCGCGGTCGGGAACCCAGAGGACCGTCACGAACGGTCCCGCACAGCAAAGGACGAAGACATGAAGCGAATGCGACTTCCGCTGATCGCGCTGGCAGCCGCCGGCGCGCTCGCACTGTCGGCGTGCGCCTCCGGCGGAACGCCGGCCGGCGAAGACACCGCGGCCCCCGAGCCCGAAGAGGTCACCTTCGAAGAGGGCACCACGATGGCCGAGCTCAACGAGGCGGGCTCGATCACGATCGGCACCAAGTTCGACCAGCCGCTGTTCGGTCTCATGGGACCCTCGGGCGTGCCGGAGGGCTTCGACGTAGAGATCGGGAAGATCATCGCCTCCGAGCTCGGCATCGCCGAGGAGGACATCGAGTGGAAGGAGGCCGTGTCGGCCAACCGTGAGCCGTTCATCCAGAACGGCGAGGTCGACATCGTCATCGCCACCTACACGATCAACGACAAGCGCAAGGAGGTCGTCTCCTTCGCCGGCCCGTACTACATGGCGGGTCAGTCGATCCTGGTGCTCGCCGACAACGAGGACATCGAGAGCGAAGACGACCTCGTCGGCCAGCCGGTGTGCTCGGTGACCGGCTCCACCCCGGCGGCCAAGCTCGCCGAGATCGGCGCCGAGCCGGTGCTTACCGACACCTACTCGAACTGCCTCGAGCCGCTGCGCAACGGGCAGGTCGTCGCGGTGTCGACCGACAACGTGATCCTCGCCGGTCTCGCCGCCCAGAACGAGGGCGAGTTCAAGGTCGTCGGAGAGCCCTTCACCGAGGAGCCGTACGGCATCGGCCTCGAGCTGGAGGACACCGAGTTCCGCATGTGGATCAACGACGTGCTGGAGGAGGCGTACGAGGACGGCCGCTACGAGGAGGCGTGGAACTCGACCGCTGGGACGGTCCTGCCGTTCGTCGAGCCGCCGACCCCCGACCGCTACTGATCGACGACGGATGCCTCGGGCCGGCCGCACGCGTCGGCTCGGGGCATCCGCCTCCGACATCCCGTTCCCGAAAAGAGGCGCATGGAGCAGCTCTGGTCGCTGATGCCGACCTTCCTCGAAGGCTTCCGCGTGACGCTGATCCTGCTCGCGGTGTCGGGCGTGTTCGCGCTCGTGCTCGGCACGCTCATCGCCGCGATGCGGATCTCGCCGGTTGCCGCGCTGCGCGTCTTCGCGGCGTTCTGGACCGAGATCGCGCGCAACACCCCGCTGACGCTCGTCTTCATCTTCACGGCGTTCGTGCTGCCCATGCTGGGCGCGCGCATGCCCTACCTGATCCTTGCCTTCATCGCCCTCACGTACTACACCTCGCCGTTCGTCGCCGAGGCGCTGCGGTCCGGGATCAACGGCGTCCCGGTGGGGCAGGCCGAGGCCGCCCGCAGCATCGGCCTCGGGTTCGGCCAGACGGTGTCGCTGGTCGTGCTGCCGCAGGCGTTCCGCATGACGATCCCGCCCCTCATCAACGTCTTCATCGCCCTCACCAAGAACACGTCGGTCGCCGGCGGGTTCTTCGTGGTGGAGCTGTTCGCGACGACGCGACAGCTGGCCAACGACAACGGGAACATCGTGATCCAGATTCTCCTGACGGCGGCGGTGCTGTACCTCGTGGTGACGGTCCCGCTCGGCTTCGCCGCCGGGCAGCTCGAGAAGCGGTGGGTGGTGCGGCGATGAGCGGCTCGAGCGTCCTCTTCGATGCGCCCGGACCGCGGGCGCGCAGGCTGTCGCTGATCCTGTCCATCGTCGCGGCGGTGCTGATCGTCGCCGGCGCGACGTGGGTCATCATGACGCTGGCCGCGCCGCGGACCTCAGGCGGCATCACGCTGCCCGGCATGTTCGACCCCAGCCGCTGGGACATCTTCCTCGACCCCGAGGTGTGGGCATCGATCGGCCGCGGCGTGGTGGCGACCCTCCAGGCGGCCGCCGTCGCGGCGGTCGGGGCGATCGCGCTCGGCATCGTGCTGTCGCTGCTGCGCAGCTCGCTGATCCCGTGGGTGCGCATCCCGACGGCGTGGGTGATCGAGTTCTTCCGCGGGATGCCCGTCCTGCTGATGATGCTGTTCATCTTGCTGGTGGCGTCGACCGGCGCCTTCTGGGCCGTCGTGATCGCGCTGATCCTCTACAACGGCACGCTGATCGGCGAGATCCTCCGCGCGGGCCTCGCCGCCCTGCCCAAGGGGCAGCGCGAGGCCGCGCTGAGCGTGGGCATGCGCGAGTTCCAGTCCAAGATGCTGGTGGAGTTCCCGCAGGCGTTCCGGCAGATGCTGCCGATTATCGTCGCCCAGCTGGTCGTCCTGCTGAAGGACACCTCGCTCGGCTACATCGTCGGCTACAACGAGATCATCCGGAACAACATCAACAACCTGGGCAGCTTCTACGGCAACCGGTACCTCTTCTCGCTGTTCGTCGTGACCCTGGCGATCTACCTCGTGATCAACCTCGCGCTGTCGTGGTTCGCCCGATGGCTCGCCCGCCGCACCGCGAGCGGTGGGACCCGTCGTGGCAAGGCGGTCGATCCGCTGAACCCGGCGGCCGTGCTCGAGGCTGAGGCGCGCGCCGATGAGGCGGAGCGGACGGCCGCAGGCAAGGGGCTGGGCCGGAACGACGGCACTGCCGTCTGAGGGCGAGCGGACAGGCGCCGGCAGGGACTGCGGTTGCGAACCGGCAGCGCTGACGCGCGCAGGGTGACGATCCACCGTCGGTAGACTCGTCTCTCGTGTCTGACGTTCCCGAGATTTCGCCTGAGGCGGTGAACGCCGCCGTCGATGAGGCTCTCGCCGCCATCTCCGCCGCGGCCGACACCGCCGCGCTGAAGGCCGCACGATCCGCGCACTCCGCAGAGGGCTCGCCGCTGGCGAAGCTCAACGCGCGGCTGCGGGACGTGCCGAACGACAAGAAGGCCGAGTTCGGCAAGCTCGTCGGTCAGGCCCGCGGCCGGGTGAACCAGGCGCTCGCCGCGCGCGAGCAGGAGCTCGCCGCCGCCGAGACCGCCGCGCGACTCGAGGCCGAGCGCGTCGACATCACGGCGCTGCCGTCGCGGGCGCGCGTCGGGGCGCGGCATCCGATCTCGCTGCTGCAGGAGGAGATCGCCGACATCTTCGTGGGCATGGGCTGGGAGATCGCGGAGGGGCCCGAGCTCGAGCACGAGTGGTTCAACTTCGACGCGCTCAACTTCGACGTCGACCACCCCGCGCGCCAGATGCAGGACACGTTCTTCGTCGACCCCGTCGAGCGCCACCTCGTGATGCGCACGCACACCAGCCCCGTCCAGGTGCGCTCCATGCTCGAGCGCGATCTGCCGCTGTACGCGCTGTGCCCCGGCCGCGTGTACCGCACCGACGAGTTCGACGCGACGCACCTGCCCGTCTTCACCCAGTTCGAGGGCATCGTCGTCGACAAGGGCATCACCATGGCGCACCTCAAGGGCACCCTCGACCATGCCGCCCGCGTGCTGTTCGGGCCCGAGGCGAAGACGCGCTTCCGCGCCAACTACTTCCCGTTCACTGAGCCGTCTGCCGAGCTCGACCTGTGGCACCCGACCTTCAAGGGCGGCGCCCGATGGATCGAGTGGGGCGGCTGCGGGATGATCAACCCGAACGTGCTGCGCGCGGCGGGGATCGACCCCGAGGAGTACTCGGGCTTCGCGTTCGGCATGGGGATCGAGCGGACGCTCATGTTCCGCAGCGACGTCCAGGACATGCGCGACATGGCCGAGGGCGATGTCCGCTTCAGCGAGCAGTTCGGAATGGTGGTCTGATGCGCGTCCCGCTTTCGTGGCTGCGTGAGTTCGTCGACGTCCCGGCGGATGCCTCGCCCGAGGACGTCCTCGCGGCGCTCGTGCGCGTCGGGTTCGAAGAGGAGGACATCCACCGCTTCGAGCTGCAGGGGCCGATCGTCGTCGGCGAGGTGCTCGACTTCGTCGAGGAGCCGCAGTCCAACGGCAAGACCATCCGCTGGTGCCAGGTCCGCGTCGCGCCCGACGGCGAGACCGCGGCCGACGGCGGCGACGCCGTCCACGGCGTCGTGTGCGGTGCCCGCAACTTCTTCGCCGGCGACAAGGTCGTGGTGACGCTCCCCGGAGCCGTGCTGCCAGGCCCGTTCCCGATCGCCGCGCGCAAGACGTACGGCCATGTCTCGGACGGCATGATCGCCTCCGCGCGTGAGCTCGGCCTCGGCGAGGAGCACAGCGGCATCCTCCGTCTGGTCGAGCTCGGGATCGACGCGCCGGTCGGCACCGACGCGATCTCGCTGCTCGGACTGGACGACGTCGCCGTCGACATCAACGTGACGCCCGACCGCGGCTACGCGCTGTCGATTCGCGGCGTGGCGCGCGAGTACTCGCACTCGACCGGCGCGGCGTTCCGCGACCCGGCCGAGCGTCCGTGGGACGAGCTGGCCCCCGGGTCCGGCTTCCCGATCGCCGTCGACGACACCGCACCGATCCGTGGACGCGCCGGGGCCTCCGAGTTCGTCGCCCGCGTGGTCCGCGACGTCGATCCCACCAAGCCGACGCCCGCGTGGATGATCGCACGCCTGTCGCTGGCCGGGATCCGCTCGCTCGGCATCCTCATCGACATCACCAACTACGTCATGCTCGAGCTCGGGCAGCCGATCCACGGCTACGACCTCGACAAGCTGCAGGGCGGCATCACCGTGCGCCGGGCGCAGCCGGGGGAGAAGCTCGAGACGCTCGACGGCAAGGTGCGCACGCTCGATCCCGAGGACCTCCTCATCACCGACGAGTCCGGGCCGATCGGCCTCGCCGGCGTCATGGGCGGCGGGGCGACGGAGATGAGCGACACGACGCGCAACGTGCTCATCGAGGCCGCGATCTTCGACACCGTGTCGATCGCGCGCACGGCGCGCCGCCACAAGCTGCCCAGCGAGGCCTCGCGCCGCTTCGAGCGCGGCGTCGACCCGCTCGTGCCGTTCGTCGCCGCCCGCCGCGTGGCCGAGCTGATGGTGGAGTACGCCGGCGGCACGAGCGACGAGGAGCACGGCGGAGCCCTGTTCGCCGAGGTGTCCGTGCCCGCCATCGAGCTTCCGCCGCTGTTCGTCCAGCACCTCATCGGCGTCGACTACACCGACGGCCAGATCGAGGCCGCGCTGCGGCTCATCGGCTGCGAGGTCGTGCCCAACGAGGACGACGCCGCCGGGTGGCAGGTCATCCCGCCGTCGTGGCGCCCCGATCTCAGCGACAAGTGGACGCTCGCGGAGGAGGTCGCCCGCATCGAGGGGTACGACCGCATCCCCTCGGTGCTGCCGCTGCCGCCCTCGGGCCGCGGTCTCACCAGCGCCCAGCAGGGCCGTCGCCGCGTCGCCAACGCGCTGGCCGCCGCCGGCTTCACCGAGACGCCGTCGTTCGGCTTCACCACCGAGGAGCAGAACGACCTCCACGGCTCGCCGTCGGGGGCGCACCTCCCGAGCGTCAAGCTCGCCAACCCGCTCGACGGCCAGGCGCCGTTCCTGCGGCGTTCGCTGATCCCGGGCCTGCTGCAGGTCGCGCACCGCAACGTCTCGCGCGGTCTCACCGACCTCGCGCTCTTCGAGACGGGCGCCGTCTTCCTCCCGCAGCCGGGGGTGCAGTACGGCACGACGCACGTCCCCCCGCTCGCGGTGCGACCGGATGCCGCGACCCTGGCCGAGCTCGACGCGTCGATCCCGCCGCAGCACCGCCATGTCGCCGTGCTGCTGACGGGCAGCGTCGTGCCCAAGCAGCCCGGGATCGCCGCGGTCGCGGCCGAGCTCGCGGACGCGCTGGACGCCGTCCGCACGATCGCCGCCGCGGCGGGCGTCGCCATCGACGTCGCGCAGGCGGAGCGCGCAGCGCTGCACCCCGGGCGCACCGGCGTCCTTTCGGTCGCCGGCACCGAGGTGGGCTACGTCGGCGAGCTGCTGCCGGCGGTGGCGGAGGCATCCGATCTCTCCGGTCGTGTGATCGTCGCCGAGCTCGACCTCGACCTCGTGCTGTCGCTGGCGGGGGAGAAGGTCGTCGCGGCGTCGCTGTCGGGCTTCCCCGCGGCGACGCAGGACGTCTCGCTCCTCGTCGGCGCCGACGTGCCGGCCGCCGACGTACGCTCGGCGCTCACCGAGGGCGCGGGGGAGCTGCTGGAGTCGCTGCGCCTCATCGACGACTACCGGGGCCAGGGTGTGCCCGAGGGTGAGAAGAGCCTCACGTTCTCGCTGCGCTTCCGTGCCCCCGATCGAACGCTGACAGCCGCCGAGGCGACGGAGGCGAAGCTCGCCGGCGTCGCGCTGGCGACCGAGCGGTTCGGCGCGACCCTGCGGGAATAGCCACTGCGGCCGTCGCTGATGGCTCTCACCGTTCCCGGCTGAGGACACCTCCGCCCGCCGCGGCGATCACGGACGCGAGGCGCTGAATCGCCTCGACGACGGCCTCGTCGTCGATGTCGCCGAAACCCAGGACGAGGGCCGGCGGGAGGTCGCGTCGGTGACGGGTGAATGCCGCGAGGCCGGTGACGCGGAGGGAGGCGTCCGCGGCAGCGGCGACGACCTCGTCTTCCCGGACGCCAGGCGGAAGCCGCAGCACACCGTGGAATCCGGCCACCAGACCCGTCATCGTCAGCCCGGGAGAGACCCGGGCGAGCGTCTGGAGGACGATGGCGCGGCGCGCAGCGTACACGCCACGCATGGTTCGCACGTGCTTGTCATGGCGGCCCGACTCCAGCAGTGCCGCGAACGCGAGCTGGTCGATCACCGGGCCGCCGCGGTCTGCCGCGATCCTTCGCGCGGCGAGATCGTCGACCAGCTCGCCGGGCACCGCCATCCACGCGATCCTCACGCCGGGCGCATGGGCCTTGCTCGCCGACCCGACGAGGACGATGCGGTCGGGCGCGAGGCCTTGGAGAGCGCCGAGAGGCTGTCGGTCGTAGCGGAATTCCGAGTCGTAGTCGTCCTCGATGATCCAGGCGGCGCTGCGCGTGGCCCACTCCACGAGCTCCAGGCGCCGCGACGCCGACAGCACGACGCCGGTGGGGGACTGGTGCGCCGGTGTGACGAGCACCGCGTGAGCGCCCGACTCGTGGAGCAGTTCGGTGCGGAGGCCGTGCGCGTCCAACGGGAGCGGCGCGAGCTCGATCCCGGCGGCGCGGACCGCGTCGTCGACGGCCCGATCGCCCGGATCCTCCACCGCCAGCACCCGGACCCCGCGCGCGGCGAGCACCGGCAGCAGGAGGGCGAGACCCTGCGCGAACCCCTGGCAGAGGACGACATGGTCGGCGTCGGTCGCCGCCGCGCGGACGCGTCGCAGGTGGCCGGCCACCGCCTCGCGCGCCGTCGGGTGGCCGCGGCCGTCGCCGTAGTCGAGGTCGTGCGACCCCGCGCTGCGCACCGCGCGCGCGTACGCCCACGCCCAGTCGCCGGCCGGGAACCGGCGGAGATCGGGGACCCCTGGCCGCAGATCCGCACCGCGCGGAGCCGCCGCGGGCCGCGGCTGCGCCCTGCCGCGCGGTGGTACGGCACGCGAGGAGACACGGGTGCGACCGCCCGCACGCGCGACGAGATAGCCCTCGGCGCCGAGCTGTTCGTAGACGTGCACGACGGTGCCCCGGGCGACGCCCAGCTCTGCCGCCAGCTCACGCGTGGCGGGCAGCGCATCACCGTCGCCGAGCACGTCTTGCCGGATCGCGTCGCGCAGTGCCGCCTGCAGCCGCTCGCCGGGCCGGGGGCCGGCCGGGAGAGCCAGGACCAGCGCGAGGTCCGAAGTGGTCCAATCCTGTGCCATGCGACTGGACCATACCAGTGGGCCACTCGCGTCCTACGCTCAGAACGCCGGGGAATCCGGCGACGTCCGGAAGGAGCGGCTGATGGGTTCGACTGTCCTCTACGTCACGGTCTCCGTCGACGGGTACGCGGCCGCACCACGCGACGACCTCTCACGGTTGCATCGCTGGCTCGACGACGCCGGACCCCAGGGCGGGGATGACATCGCGCGGGAGCTGGTCGAACGATTCCGCCGGGCGGGCGCCATCATCTTCGGCCGACGCACCTGGGACGCCGGCCAGGAACCATGGGGCGACGATGACGTCTTCTCGAGCCCGGTCTTCGTGGTGACTCACGAAGCTCGAGCACCCGAAGGCAGGAATGGCACGCTCTTCACCTACGTCTCGGGAGAGCCGTCGAGCATCCTCGAGCAGGCGACCGCCGTCGCCGGCGACGCCGAGGTGGTGATCATGGGAAGCCCGCACACGGCGCAGCAGTTCCTCCGCGCAGGCCTCGTGGACGCGCTGCTCCTGCACATCGTGCCGGTGCTGGTGGGTGGCGGGATCCCCCTGTTCGCCGACCTGCCGGCATCCCGTGAGCTGGAGCTTCTCTCCTGGCGTCGCGCGCGCGACGTGTTCGCCGTGGAGTATGCGGTACTCCCCGCCGGTGAGCGACGGGCCCTGGCCACCTCGTGAGCGCGTCTGGTTGGGTGTACCCATGACCGACGTGCTGGTGCTGGGTGGGACGGGTTGGCTGAGCGGGCGCATCGCCGAGCGATGGGCCGATGCCGGGGCGTCGGTGACGTGCCTGGCCCGCGGCGGACGACCTGCTCCCTACGGCACGACGCTCGCCGTCGGTGACCGGGGTGAAGCCGGCGCGTACGCCGAGCTCGCGCGCTGGGAGTGGGACGAGATCGTCGACGTCTCGTCGAACCCCGTGCACGTCTCGGCGGCGCTGGAGGCGCTCGGCGCGCACGCCGGGCACTGGACGTACATCTCGACCGTGTCCGTCTACGCCTCGAGCGACGACCCCGGCCAGGACGAGAGCGCTGAGCTGCTGACACCCGCCGGTGCGGGGGAGGAGCCGGACTACGGGCGCGCGAAGGCCGAGGCCGAGGCATCCGTCCGCTCCGCGCTCGGCTTCCGCGCGGCGGTGGTCCGGCCCGGGCTGATCGTGGGGCCCGGCGATCCGACCGATCGCTTCGGGTACTGGGTGGGCCGGCTGGCGCTCGCCGGCGACGGCGAGGTGCTGGTTCCCGACACCGAGGGCCGGGGCGCGCAGGTGATCGACGTCGACGACCTCGCCGGCTTCGTGCAGGCGATCGGGCGGGAGCGATGGACGGGCGTCGCCAACGCCGTCGGCGACCCCGTCGACCTCGACCGGCTGCTGTCGGAGGCGCGCGAGGTCGCCGGGCACACCGGGACCCTCGTCCCCGCGGGCGATCCATGGCTCGAGGAGCACGGCGTGGCGTACTGGATGGGGCCGCGGTCGCTGCCGCTGTGGCTGCCGGCGGGGATGGCGGGCTTCTGGACCCGCTCCAACAGCGCCTACCGGCTGCTGGGCGGACGCCTGCGCCCGCTGCGCGAGACGCTGGAGCGCGCCCTCGCGGACGAGCGGGAACGCGGTCTCGAGCGCGAGCGGCGGGCCGGCCTCTCGCGCGACGACGAGATCGCGCTGCTGCACGATCTGCAGACCTGATCGGCGGATGCCGCGGATCGCCGATTTGGCACGAGCTCGCGGCAGCGGCTATCGTCGCCCCATGCCTTCGGCCGCCCAGGGACTCTCGACGCCGCTTTCGAGCGTCGTCCCTGCGCGCCGACGCCGTCTGGGCGAGCGCCGACTCTAGGCGACCCCGCACGCCGTCCCGTCATGGACCGTCGCGAGCGGGCGTCGCCGTCTCCCGGCCCCGCACCCAGACTCTAAGGTGGAATCCATGACATATTCGGTCGCCGTCTCCGGCGCATCCGGCTATGCGGGCGGCGAGATCCTGCGGATCCTCGCCGCGCATCCCGACGTCGAGATCCGCACCGTGACCGCGCACTCCAACGCGGGACAGCCGCTCATCCAGCATCAGCCGCACCTCCGCTCCCTCGCGCACCTGACCCTTCAGGACACGACGCCCGAGACCCTCGCCGGGCACGACATCGTCTTCCTCGCGCTGCCTCACGGCCAGTCGGGTCAGTACACCGACGCCCTCGGCGACACCGCGCTGGTCATCGACGCCGGTGCCGACCACCGTCTGGAGGCGGTCGCGGACTGGGATGCCTTCTACGGCGGCGACTTCCACGAGCCGTGGGTGTACGGCGTGCCGGAGCTGCCCGTCGCCGGCACCAAGCAGCGCGAGCGTCTCGTGGGGGCGACCCGCATCGCCGCCCCCGGATGCAACGCCTCGACCGTGTCACTGTCGCTCGCCCCGGGCGTGGCCGCCGGTGTGATCGATCCGTCCGACATCGTGACGGTGCTCGCGGTCGGGCCGTCGGGCGCGGGCAAGAGCCTCAAGACCAATCTCCTCGCGGGCGAGATCCTCGGCACCGCCAACCCGTACGCCGTGGGCGGCACCCACCGCCACATCCCCGAGATCCGCCAGGCGCTCGCCGCCGCGCGCACGTCGGCGCACACGGCGACGGCGGCGGATGCCGCGGACCAGGGCATCCGCATCTCGTTCACGCCGGTGCTGGTGCCGATGGCGCGGGGCATCCTCGCGACGTCGACCGCCCCGATCGCCGCGGGGGCGACCGACGACGAGATCCGCGCCGCCTGGGAGGCGGCGTACGGCGACGAGACCTTCGTGCAGCTGCTGCCGGCGGGGGAGTTCCCGCGCACGGCCGACGTGCTGGGCGCGAACACGGCGCTCATCGGCCTGGCCATCGACCGGGCCGCGAACCGCGTCGTCGTCGTCACGGCGGTCGACAACCTCGTCAAGGGCACGGCCGGAGCCGCCGTGCAGTCCATGAACATCGCACTGGGCCTCTCCGAGGGCACCGCGCTGACCGTGAACGGAGTCGCCCCGTGAGCGTCACCGCCCCCCAGGGATTCGAGGCGGCAGGCGTCGCCGTCGGCCTCAAGTCGACCGGCCGGCCGGACGTGGCCGTCGTGGTCAACCGCGGCCCGCTCAAAGTGGGGGCGGCGGTCTTCACGAGCAACCGCGCCAAGGCGAACCCGATCCTGTGGTCGGAGGAGGTCATCCGCGACGGGGTCGTCGAGGCGATCGTCCTCAACTCCGGCGGCGCGAACTGCTTCACCGGCCCGTTCGGCTTCCAGACCACCCACCAGACGGCCGAGAGGGCCGCGGCACTGCTCGGCGTGAGCGCCGGCGACGTCCTCGTGTGCTCGACGGGGCTCATCGGCACCGGTGACGAGGCGTTCCGCGCGAGGGTGCTCGCCGGCACCGCGCAGGGCATCGCCGAGCTGTCCGCCGACGGCGGGGAAGCGGCATCCCTGGCCATCATGACCACCGACTCCACGCCCAAGCGGGCCGTCGCGACGGGCGACGGCTGGACGATCGGAGGCATGGCCAAGGGTGCCGGGATGCTGGCGCCGGGCCTTGCCACGATGCTCGTGGTGATCACGACCGACGCGGTGCTCGACGCGGCGCAGGCCGACGAGGCGCTGCGCGCGGCGACGAGCCGCACCTTCGACCGGCTCGATTCCGACGGCTGCATGTCGACCAACGACCAGGTGACGCTCATGGTCAGCGGCGCCTCGGGCGTCACACCCGACGGGGAGGCGTTCGCGGCCGCCCTCGCCGGCGTGTGCCAGGACCTGGCGCGGCAGCTGCAGGGCGACGCGGAGGGCGCCAGCCACGACATCACGATCGACGTGATCAACGCCGCGTCCGAAGCGGACGCCGTCGAGGTCGGGCGCTCGGTCGCCCGCAACAACCTCTTCAAGGCCGCGATCTTCGGCAACGACCCGAACTGGGGCCGCGTGCTCGCCGCCATCGGCACCACGACGGCCGCCTTCGACCCGTACGACGTCGACGTCTGGATGAACGGCGTGCGCGTGTGCTCGCAGGGCGGGCCCGACGCGCCGCGCGAGGCCGTCGATCTCACCCCGCGTGCCACCGACCTCGTCATCGACCTCAAGGTCGGCGCGGCATCGGCGACGATCCTCACCAACGACCTCACCCACGACTACGTCCACGAGAACAGCGCATACTCCTCATGACCGATCTGCAAGACACCGATCCGTCCGAGGCCAGCGCCCGGGCGGTCACCCTCATCGAGTCCCTGCCGTGGCTCAAGCGCTTCCGCGACCAGATCGTCGTGGTCAAGTACGGCGGCAACGCGATGGTGAGCGAGGAGCTGCAGGATGCCTTCGCCGCCGACATCGCCTATCTCCGGTACGTCGGCGTCAAGCCCGTCGTCGTCCACGGCGGCGGCCCGCAGATCTCGTCGATGCTCGACCGCCTCGCCATTCCGAGCGAGTTCAAGGGCGGCTACCGCGTCACCTCGACCGAGGCGATCTCGGTGGTGCGCATGGTGCTGACCGGGCAGATCAACCCGCAGCTCGTGTCGAAGATCAACGCCCACGGGCCGGTCGCGACCGGCCTCAGCGGTGAGGACGCCGGCCTGTTCGGCGGTCGCCGCCGTGGCGTGGTGATCGAGGGCGTCGAGCACGACCTCGGCCGCGTCGGCGACGTCGTGCAGGTCGACCCGCAGCCGGTGCTCGACCAGATCGACGCCGGCCGCATCCCGGTCGTGTCGAGCATCGCCCCCGACCTCGACCACCCGGGACACTCGCTGAACGTCAACGCGGATGCCGCGGCATCCGCTCTCGCCGTCGCGCTGGGGGCGGCGAAGCTCGTGGTGCTCACCGACGTCGCCGGGCTCTACGCCGACTGGCCGAACCGCGACTCGCTCGTGTCGCACCTGAACTCGACGGAGCTGCGTGCGATGCTGCCGAAGCTCGAGTCGGGCATGATCCCGAAGATGACGGCGTGCCTGGAGGCCGTCGAGGGCGGCGTCGAGACCGCCGCGATCATCGACGGGCGGGTGCCGCACTCGGTGCTCGTGGAGATCTTCACCAGCAAGGGAATCGGAACAGAGGTGGTGCTCGGATGACGTGGCAGGATGACGCGGGGCGCGACCTCGTGAAGAGCTTCGGGGCCCGCATGCAGATGTTCGTGCGCGGTGAGGGCTCCTATCTGTGGGACGCCGACGGCAAGCGCTACCTGGATTTCCTGGCGGGGATCGCGGTGGACTCGCTGGGCCACGCCCACCCGGTGTTCGTGGATGCCATCGCGACGCAGGCGGCCACGCTCGCGCACGTGTCGAACTACTTCGCGACGCCGCCGCAGCTCGCGCTCGCCGCGACGCTCAAGCGCCTCGCCGGCACCGGCGACGCCGGCCGCGTCTACTTCGGCAACTCCGGCGCGGAGGCGAACGAGGCGGCCTTCAAGCTCGCCCGCCTGCACGGCGGCACCGAGCGGCCCCGCATCCTCGCGCTGAACGACGCCTTCCACGGTCGCACCATGGGCACCCTCGCCCTCACCGGCAAGCCGTACATGCAGGAGCCGTTCCTCCCGATGACGCCCGGGGTCGAGTTCATCGACTCGACCGCGGAGGCGCTCGAGGCCGCGATCGACGACCGGGTCGCCGCGCTCTTCGTCGAGCCCGTCAAGGGCGAGGCGGGCGTGCTGCCGCTGCCCGAGGGATACCTCGCGGCCGCGCGGGAGATCACCGCGCGCCACGGGGCCCTGCTGATCGTGGACGAGATCCAGACCGGCGCGGGACGGACGGGGGAGTGGTTCGCCTTCCAGCACGAGGACGTCATCCCCGACGCGATCACGGTCGCCAAGGGCATCGGCGGCGGCTTCCCGATCGGCGCGCTCATCACGTTCGGTGAGGCGAGCGAGCTCTTCTACCCCGGAACGCACGGCTCGACGTTCGGCGGCAACGCCCTCGGGACGGCCGTCGCCGGCGCGGTCCTCGGCGAGATCGAGCGGGCGGAGCTCGTGCGCAACGCCGCCGAGCGCGGCGCGCAGCTGCGCGAGGCGATCGAGGGCATCGACTCGGAGCTGATCGACGGATGCCGCGGCCTCGGCCTCCTCATCGGGGTGGGCCTGCGGCATCCCGTCGCCAAGGCGCTCGTCGCGGCCGCGCAGGAGCACGGTCTCGTCATCAACGCCCCCAACGACGAGACGATCCGCCTCGTGCCCGCCCTCACGATCGGCGACGTCGAGATCGACGAGTTCGTCGAGCTCTTCACGGCGTCGCTGCGCACGGTCGAGGACGCCCTGGTGCTCGAAGGCTCGACCCATGCCGCCACGAGCACGGAGGTGCCCGCATGACCCGCCACCTGCTGCGCGACGACGATCTGACGCAGACCGAGCAGAACGAGATCCTCGAGCTCGCGGTCGCGCTGAAGAAGGACCGCTGGAAGCTCAAGCCGCTCGAGGGTCCGCAGACGGTCGCGGTCATCTTCGACAAGTCCTCCACGCGCACCCGCGTGTCGTTCGCCGTCGGCATCGCCGACCTCGGCGGCTCGCCGCTGATCATCTCGACGGCCAACAGCCAGCTCGGCGGCAAGGAGACCCCCTCCGACACGGCGCGGGTGCTGGAGCGCCAGGTCGCCGCGATCGTCTGGCGCACCTACGCGCAGGCGGGGCTCGAGGAGATGGCGCGCGGCACGCGTGTGCCGGTGGTCAACGCCCTCAGCGACGACTTCCACCCCTGCCAGCTGCTCGCCGACCTGCTGACGATCAAGGAGCACAAGGGCGACCTCGAGGGGCTCACGCTCGCGTTCTTCGGCGACGGCATGTCGAACATGGCGCACTCGTACGTGCTCGCCGGCGTCACGGCGGGCATGCACGTCAGGGTCGCCTCACCCGAGGCGTACGCGCCGCGCGACGACGTCATCGCCGATGCCGACCGCCGTGCCGCCGAGACCGGCGGCTCGGTCACCCTCTACACTGATCCGAACGAGGCGGCCGCAGGCGCCGACGTCGTGGTCACCGACACCTGGGTGTCGATGGGCAAGGAGGAGGAGAAGCTCGCGCGCCTGCGCGACCTCGGCGCGTACAAGGTGACGCAGGACCTGATGTCGCTGGCGCAGGACGATGCGATCTTCATCCACTGCCTGCCCGCCGACCGCGGCTACGAGGTCGACGCCGAGGTGATCGACGGCCCCCAGAGCGTCGTGTGGGACGAAGCCGAGAACCGGCTGCACGCGCAGAAGGCCCTGCTGGTCTGGCTCCTGCGGCAGGGCTGAGCCCGTCGGCGCGATGGGACCCCGATCGGTGAGCGCCCCCGGCTGGGTCGCCTCGCGGTGGGCGCGTCTCAATCGCGCACCCCGCATCACCGGGGTGGACCTCGCCCGGGGACTCGCCGTGCTCGGGATGCTCGCCGCCCATCTCCTGTCGATCACGGAGGAGTTCGACCTCTCGGACGCCGGCACGTGGGTGGCCGTGGCGGAAGGCCGATCCTCCATCCTGTTCGCGACGCTCGCGGGCGTGTCGATCGGCCTGATGACCGGGGGACGGATGCCGCTTCCCGCCGCCGCCATGACCACGGCGAGATACCGCATCGCCGTGCGCGCGTGCCTGCTCTGGGTGATCGGCGCGCTGCTGATCGCGACGACCGTCCCGGTCTTCGTCATCCTGCCCGCCTACGCGGTGCTCTTCCTCCTCGCGCTCCCGCTCACCGGCCTCGGGGCGCGCCCGCTGCTCGCGCTGGCCGCGGTGCTCGCGGTGACGATGCCGCTCGTGCAGGTGATCCTCGATGCGCTGCCGGTGTGGGACACCGCCCTCGGCGCCGAGGCGTCCGTCGCCCTGGGCTGGCACTATCCGTTCACGACGTGGATCGTCTTCGTCGTCGCGGGGCTCGGCGTGGCGCGCGCCGGTGTCACGCGACTGCGGGTCCAGGGTCTGCTGGTGGCCGTGGGCATGGTGCTCGCGGCGCTCGGCTACGGGCTGGATGCCACGACCGGGTCGTCGTCGGCGGAGGAGGCGACGTCGTACCTCGGCGCGCTGTGGACGGCGCGGCCGCACTCCACCGGCCTGCTCGAGGTGATCGGGTCGGGCGGCTTCGCACTGTTCACGCTCGGAGTCTGCCTCCTCGCGTGCCGGACGGTGCTGGTGTGGGTCGTCCTGCCGCTGCGCGCGGTCGGGGCGATGCCGCTCACCGCCTACACGCTGCAGCTGGTGGTGTGGGCGGTCGTCGCCGCGCTGACGCTGGACCGCGTGAGCGACCTCGCCGGGTTCCGCGCGCTGGAGCCGTTCTGGCCGCTGACGCTCGGCACGGTGCTCTTCTGCACGGCGTGGGCGCTGCTGGTCGGGCGCGGCCCGCTCGAGACGCTGCTCGACCGCGGCTCGCGCTTCGTCGTGCCGGGCCGCCGCTCCCGCTGACCCCGGGCCGCGGCGGGCTCGAGCGCCCGGCCGCCGTCGGTAGGCTGGGACGGTGAGTGAATCGAAGGCCGACGGCACCAACGAAGGCGCACTGTGGGGAGCCCGCTTCGCGACGGGGCCGTCCCCCGAACTGGCCGAGCTCAGCCGGTCCACGCACTTCGACTGGGATCTCGCGCTGTATGACATCGCCGGCTCCCACGCGCACGCGAAGGCGCTCGCCGCAGCGGGCTACCTCACCGCCGACGAGGAGGAGGCCATGCACGACGGCCTCGACACGCTGGCGCAGGGCATCACGGAGGGGACGCTTCGGCCGTCGGCATCCGATGAAGACGTCCACGGTGCACTCGAACAGGCGCTGATCGGCGTCGTGGGCGCCGAGCTCGGCGGCAAGCTGCGCGCCGGACGCAGCCGCAACGACCAGATCGCGACCCTCGTGCGCATGTACCTGCTCGACCACTCGCGCACGATCGCGCGGGAGATCCTGCGGCTGGTGGACGCCCTCGTCGCGCAGGCCGAAGCCAACGCCGAGGCGATCATGCCCGGGCGCACGCACCTGCAGCACGCGCAGCCCGTGCTGCTCGCGCACCACCTGCAGGCCCACGCCTGGCCGCTCGTGCGCGATCTCGAGCGATTGCGCGACTGGTCGGTCCGCGCCTCGGTCTCGCCCTACGGCGGCGGGGCGCTGGCCGGATCGACGCTGGGTCTGGATCCGCAGCTGGTCGCGCGCGAGCTCGGCCTCGCCCGGCCGGCCGAGAACTCGCTCGACGGGACGGCGGCGCGCGACGTCGTGGCGGAGTTCGCGTTCATCGCGGCGATGGTCGGCATCGACGTGTCGCGCTTCGCCGAGGAGATCATCCTCTGGAACACCCGCGAGTTCGGCTTCGTGACCCTCGACGACGGGTACTCGACCGGGTCGAGCATCATGCCGCAGAAGAAGAACCCCGACATCGCCGAGCTCGCGCGCGGCAAGGCCGGTCGTCTGATCGGCAACCTCACCGGCCTGTTGGCGACGCTGAAGGCGCTGCCGCTGGCGTACAACCGCGACCTGCAGGAAGACAAGGAGCCGGTGTTCGACTCGGTGCGCACCCTTGAGACCGTGCTTCCGGCGTTCGCCGGCATGGTCGCGACGATGCGCTTCCACACCGACCGCATGGCGTCGCTCGCCCCGCAGGGCTTCTCGCTGGCGACCGACGTCGCCGAGTGGCTCGTCAAGCGCGGGGTTCCGTTCCGTGACGCGCACGAGATCTCGGGCCACCTCGTGCGGGTCTGCGAAGAGAACGGGCTCGAGCTGCACGAGGTGTCGGACGAGCAGCTGGCCGCGGTCTCTCCTCACCTCGCCCCCGACGTGCGCGACGTGCTCAGCATCGAGGGCTCGGTGGCGAGCCGCACGGGCGTCGGCGGGACCGCTCCGGTGCGCGTCGAGGAGCAGCGCGCCGAGCTGATCCAGCGGGTGCAGGCGGCAGCGCACGCGCTCGGGCTGTAGCGCTCGAGACACCCGCCGCGATCACCAGATCGCGAGCCGCACGAGCGCGCCGACGACGCACGCCCACACCAGGCTCGCGAGGGTGCCGATGATGAACCGTTCGCGGGCCTCGGCGCTGGCGAGCTCGGTGAACCGGCCGATGCCCTTGAGGGCCACCACGACGGCGATCGCCTCGGGGAACCCCGCGATGATGCCGAGCACCACTGCGACGCGTTCGAGGTACCCGATGGTGGTTCCCCCTCGCATCACCTCGCGGACGGCGCCCTCGCCGGCGACCGCTCCCGGCAGGGACGGGGCACGCAGGAGGATGCCGCCGTTGTCGCCTTCTTCCACGCGGCCGTGGCTGGCGACGTCGAGGATGCGCCGCGTGATGGGGTTGCCGCCCAGGACCGCCAGGGTGGTTCCGAGCAGTGCGATGCCCAAGCCGAGGAGCAGCGGCACGTTGACGGGCGACACCGTCACCGCGAGCAGGCACAGCACGACGAGGACGCCTGCGACGACGAGCGGGACATCCGTCGGCTTGCGGAGACTGACGACCACCAGCACGAGCGCTGCGCACAGCACGACGAACAGGAAGATCGAGAGCGCGGCGGTCAGCACGACGTCGGGGAGGACCATGGCGTCAGTCTGGCATGGGGCCCGGACGGCGCCCGGGTGCGGCATCCCGTGTGCCGTGAAGCCGGTCGGCGTCGTCGTGCTCAGCTGCGTTCGGGCGGCGAGACGGTGCGCGTCTCCTCATCCAGGCGTGCGAGCGCGCGCTCCAGTGCGGGCACGGCGGCCTCCTCGACACGCAGGGCCGCTGCCTTGGCGCGCAGGCTGATCGCGCCCTCCGAGACGCCCAGGCGTGCGGCGGCGTCGCGCTGGGTGAGCCCGTCGGCGAGCAGGTCGTAGACCTCCCAGCCCTCCGGTGTGCGCCGGTCGCGCAGCTCGATGAGAAGGGCGACGAGCGCCTCGGCATCCGCTCCGCCCACGGGTGCGGTGACGGCCATCCGGGTGGATGACTTCTTGGCGCGATCGACAGCGTCCCTCGCGTTGATGAAGGCCTGCCCGCGTGCGGCGCGGACGCTCTGGGGAAGCGGCGACTCGACGGTGCCCACCCCCAGCCCGACGCTCCATTCGCCTGTCCTCGTCAGTTCGAGCACGATCGACAGCGCCGCCGACGCGTCGGCGACCGCGACCTGGAGCTCGTCACCGGCGGTGCGCTCGGGAGGCAGCGCAAGCCCACCGGCGCCGTGGCGCGCGACGACGGCGAGAGCGGACGGAACAGCGTCGGCGTTCGCGCGGCTCGCGCGCTGATCGGCGGTGAGGACGTACATCGGGTTTTCCTTCAGTCCTGGAGATCAAGTCCCCGTTAGTTTAGCCCCCAGGCTGAATCAAACATAGTCTGTAGACTAAAGTAGACAGTACTTAAGCTTCGCAACTATAGCAACGACGATGAGGCGATCGCCGCAGGTCGACTCGACCCCGGTACCACTCCAGCTTCTCGAGCCGGGCCGAGGCATCGGCCCTCGGCGACGCACGGGGCGAGGCATCCGTCGCTGATAGCCTGAAACGCGTGTCTGAAACCGTCGTGAGCGCGACCGCGCCCGCCAACGACCCGGCGTTCGAGAACGTCTGGGACGAGATCGTGTGGCGTGGGCTCGTGCATGTGTCCACCGATCAGGAGGCGCTGCGCGCCCTTCTCGGCGGGGACCCGATCACGTACTACTGCGGCTTCGACCCGACCGCGCCGAGCCTGCACCTCGGCAACCTCGTGCAGCTGCTCACGATGCGCCGCCTCCAGCTCGCCGGCCACCGGCCGCTCGGCCTCGTGGGCGGGTCCACCGGGCTCATCGGCGACCCGCGCCCTTCCGCCGAGCGCACGCTCAACACCAAGGAGACCGTCGGCGAGTGGGTCGGCTACCTGCGGGAGCAGGTCGAGCGCTTCCTGAGCTTCGAGGGCGACAACGCCGCGCGCATCGTCAACAACCTCGATTGGACCGCGCCGATGAGCGCGATCGACTTCCTGCGCGAGATCGGCAAGCACTACCGCGTGGGCACGATGCTGAAGAAGGACGCCGTCGCGGCGCGCCTCAGCTCCGATGCGGGCATCAGCTACACAGAGTTCAGCTACCAGATCCTCCAGGGCATGGACTACCTCGAGCTGTACCGCCAGTACGGCTGCGTCCTGCAGACCGGCGGCAGCGACCAGTGGGGCAACCTCACCAGCGGCACGGACCTCATCCACCGGGTGGAGGGCGTGCACGTCCACGCGATCGGCACCCCGCTCATCACCAACAGCGACGGCACGAAGTTCGGCAAGAGCGAGGGCAATGCGATCTGGCTCGACGCCGCGATGTGCAGCCCGTACCGGATGTACCAGTTCTGGCTCAACACCGACGACGCCGACGTGATCCAGCGCCTGAAGATCTTCACGTTCCTCACGCGGGCGCAGATCGAGGAGTACGAGCGTCTCGTCGCCGACGAGCCGTTCCGTCGCGCCGCGCAGAAGCGCCTCGCCCTCGAGGTGACGACCTTCGTGCACGGGACGGATGCCACGGCCGCCGTCGTCGCGGCCTCGGAAGCGCTCTTCGGGCAGGGCGACCTCGCGGCGCTCGACGCGACGACGCTGCGGCACGCCCTCGAGGAGCTCCCGAACGCCTCCGTCGCGGCGGGGACGAACGTGGTGCAGGCGCTCGTCGACACCGGGCTGGTCTCGAGCCTCTCGGAGGGCCGCCGCGCGATCGCACAGGGCGGGGTGTCCCTCGACGGCGCGAAGGTCGAGGACGACGCGGCCGTCGTGTCGGGCGGTCTGCCCGGCGGGGTGTCGGTGCTGCGACGCGGCAAGAAGACGCTGGCGGGCGTGTTCGTCGGCTGAGACGACGATCGTGAGCGGGTTCGCCGCGACGACGGAGGGGTGACGGATGCCGTTCACGCCGAGTCATGCCGTCGTCGCGCTGCCTTTCGTGCGCACACCGCTCGTGCCCGCCGCGATCGCGATCGGCGCGATGACGCCGGACCTGCCGCTGTTCGTGCGGGCGCTGCCGCTGGACTACGGTGTCACGCACTCGCTCGGCTGGCTCCCGGCGACGATCCTGATGGGCCTGCTGCTCCTGCTGGTGTGGCGCTGCGTGCTGCGCCCTGCCGCACGGGAGCTCGCGCCACGGTGGCTCGCGGCCCGTCTGCCGGAGTCGTGGGACGCGCGAGCAGGCGCCGCCCTGCGCGAGACCTTGGCGATCGCTCCGGGTGAGGCCGGTGCGAGGTCCACGCGGATGCTGCTCCTCGCGGTCTCGCTCGCGATCGGCGTCGTCAGCCACATCGTGTGGGACCTCTTCACGCACGAGGGCCGGTGGGGCACCACCTCGGTCCCTGCTCTGGCGGAGGACTGGGGTCCGCTTCCGGGCTACAAGTGGCTGCAGCACGGCTCCAGTGCGATCGGGCTCGCCATCCTCGGCGTCTGGATGATCCTGTGGCTTGCCCGGCGGGAACCGGGCGGCGCGCCTTCGCAGGTGCTGCCGCGATGGGTGCGATGGGGATGGTGGATGTCGTTGCCGGTGGTCCTTGCTGTCGCGTGGGTGTGGGGGCTTTCCGTTCATGGCGGCCTCGACGCCGAGTTCACGGCGGCCCACCTGGCCTACCGCGTGCTTCCGCCCGCGTGCGCGGTGTGGGGCGCCGCCACCGTCATGCTCTGCGTCGCCGTCCAGGTGCGCCGGCGCCTCGCCTCCGCACCGAGACGCTCGGCCGTCCGGTGACGAGCCGCGAGAACCGCGTGATTCTGCGGAAGAACCGGCACGACACGCCCGGGATGCGGGGTGGATTCGACGTGATCGGGGATCGCACGTAAAGTATTCCTTGTTCGCCCCAAAGGGTAGAGCGGAAGGCCGGAAGGCCTGGCTCCCCTCAAGCAGCGAACCACCTCCCACAAACCAAGATCCGTTCGCGGGTCTTCCGCTCGTCGGACTCGTGGGGGACTCGCTGGAAGGACGCCGGTCGGTTTGACGGAGTCGCTACGGCGAGGTAAGATAGTGAAGTTGCCCAGCCGGGGCAGCGGGTCTGTGACTCTCTGCTGGCTGGTGCGTCCGATCTTTGAGAACTCAACAGCGTGCACTTGTCAAATGCCAAATTTATTTCTCTGTCGACCAGTTTTCT
>NZ_JBAOJP010000014.1:0-146563 GCF_037083505.1 Microbacterium sp. CCNWLW41 | reverse complement strand
TGACCGTAGGCGACAGCATCAAACGCGCCGCACAAGGAACGAAGAACGTCACCGACAAAGTCGTCGACGCAGTCGAACCAAAGATCAGCGACGTCACAGACACCATCCATGACGCGGCCCATGACGCCAGCAACAGAATCCACAAAGCAACCGGACACGAGCCGAAGGAGAAGTAGACGGGCCTGGAAAAGGAAATCTGCCCCACCCTCCCGTAGGAGAGTGGGACAGATTTCATAAGCTCGGGAGCTACGACTAAGCGTGGTTCACGTCGTGTCTCTTCCCGAGAACCGTGGCCGGCTTCGAGAAGAACATCGCCAGCGCGAGAACCACGAGCCCCGCGAGTACCACGGCGAGAACGCCCCAAATCCCTTCGTGGTTCGGTCCGAAGGTCATTCCCCTGCGGAAGCTGAAGAGCCCCAGTCTGACGGTGAAGAAGGGCGAGCGAGACAAGGGCGCGACGCAGGGTAGATCGGTCCCAACCGCGGGGTTCCCCGTACTCGGGCTGGCCCCAGAAGAGCTGTTGGCGTACCGGGGATTACGCTGCCGAGTGCATCGCATGCGCTGGTCGACACTCACGCACGAGGAGAAACTCCAGATGATTGACAACGCTGATTCCCGTCGCAGGCCCGCCACCGTTCAAGTGGTCTTTTGGGTGATCCTGCTCGGGCTCGTCCTCGACATCGTGGTGGCCGCGATGACAACCTTCGGCGGGGTCAACGCCATGTCCGGAACGATGCTGGTCGACGGGGAACCCGCGACGAACGGACCGATCCTGCTCGCGATGGGGATCGGGCTTTTCGTTCTCATCGCGATCGAACTGTTCGTGCTGTTCCAGATGCGCGCCGGCCACAACTGGGCGAGGATCGTCGTCACCGTCCTCGAAGTCCTCTCCCTCGGAGCCCTCGCGTTCGACAGGCTGAGCATCCCCGGTATCCTGAGCGCCCTCATCTCCGTGCTCATCATCGTTCTGCTCTGGGTCAAGCCGTCCAACGTCTACTTCCGCGGCTGATCCATATGACCGACGAATCCGCCCCGCCCTCCTACAGGAAGGTGGGGCGGATTCGCGTTCAAGATCCCAAGGCCGTCGACAGGAACTCGGCTCGCCCGCGCACCGCGAGTTTGCGATACACCTTCGTGAGATGCACTTCCACGGTGCGGGGCGAGATACCGAGAAGGCGACCGATCTCGTCATTCGGTCTGCCCTCCAGGAGTTGGGAAGCAACCTGCAGCTCCCTCCGGCTGAGCGTTGAACGCCAGTCCATGAGATCGCTTCGGGTGCCCCCCGGCCGCTGAACGGCCCGAGCTGCGGCGGAGGACCTTTCACCCACGGCGGAACCGTACGGTTCGTATGTCACAGGTCGCCGTGGGCTCAGCGCGTGCAGCGATGTTCGGATGCCGGTGCCTAAGTCTGGCAACTCGGCAGCGAGCAGCCGGACCGCGCTCGTTATCGTTCCGGCGCCTACATGCACTGCAGGCAGCCGGAGCAGGACATCTCGAATGAGGCTGGCGGCGCCAGGATAGTCCTGCACCTGTAACTGGAAGCCGCATTGCTGCAGAAGGGCGAGCGCTTCGATCAACGGCGACAATCCTCCTGGAGACAGGTTCCAGGGCCATCCGGGTCGCGCCCGAGTCGTCGCGAGATAGGAGCGTGCCTGAATGTTGTCGGCCTCGCCCGGATCCGACCGCCACGTCTCGGTGATGGCGACGAGGTCGGCCATCCGCGCCCGATCACCTGCGCTGGCGGCGACCGGGACGAGCGCGCGAATCTGATCAACGATCCGCCGCCGAGGATCGGGGTCGTCGACGGGACCGTCCGTGAGGTTGTCCACGGCCACGAGGAGTGTCGACGACCGCTCACGAACGCCGTTGGCCGACCCGGCAAACGCGGCCGATAGGTACTCGCGCGCGCTCAGCGTAGCGCCGCAGAGGAGCGCGGCGTGTCCGGCGACCAGAGCCGCACGCCCGGCGAGCTCGCCGTTCGCCCGGCCGCACACGCGGGCGGCCGCATGGAAGGCAGCAAACGGACTACCGGCTTCCAGCGCGGATACCGCGACGGTCTGGAGCATCTGGAGGTTGGCACGGTCGGTGGGGCGCACATGCGACCAATGCCAAGCCGAAGCGAGATCTTCCCCTCGCACCGTTGCAGCACGAGCGAGTGCACGATGCGTGGCCAGCGCGGTAGGGGCGTCGGTGTCATGGATGAGCACTGAGCGGATGTGCGAGTTTGTGAATTCGAAACGGCCATTGCCGTGGAACGTGAGTAGGCCGTTCGCTGGCCCCGTTAAGAACGAGTCGAGATCGATCGCCGCTGCAGCGAGAACGACGTCCGTGTGATGCGAGGTGCTCAGGGCAGCCGTCCGGAGAACCCGCAGGTCGGCGCTCGACAGAGCCGAGAGCTTGTCCCGCAGATCCCGTACTGCCTCGTCCACGGGCGGAAGCGCAAACGGCAACATCCTCTCGCCCGTAACCTGCTCGGTGCCGAGAGTCGAAGCCAGTTGCACTGCGTGACGCATGTCGCCGTGTGCGTGATGAAGGATCCACGCCACAACATGCGGAGCCGCGACCCGTCCCGACGCTGACAGGGCCGACACCGCCCGGCCAACCTGCCGCAGCGAGGGAAGATCTGAATCATCCATGCATCATGTCTACCGTCTAGTGATGTCGAACTTGCATCCTCGCTCCGGAGAACGGGTCGGTTTGCTGCGGGGGTCAGCTAGGCCCGACCGGAGACGGTCAGGACGGGACGGCGCGGACGAGGACCAACGACCCCTCGAAGAAGGGTTGCGTGCGGAGGTGGCCGTAGTCGGCATCCCATTCGCCGGTGTCCAGAGCACGCCCGAGGTCTCGGGTGTAGGCCGCGGCGACCGCGGGGTCGATGAAGCTCCATGCGGAGCACGCCGCCCGCGCCGAGGTGGAGAGGAGGCGCTCCGGTCGCCCGTAGTAGGCCTCGTTGAAGCCGTCGGTGCAGTCCTGCGGGATCGGGACCGGCTCGACCGTCACGCTCCCGCCCAGCGCCGCCCCGAGTCGTGTCGTGGACGGATACCGCCGGCGCTCGGTGGCGATGACCCCGGGCGCGTACCGGCCGAGCCAGAACCGGTCCAGGAGGTCGGGGTCGCAGGTGAGGATCACGACCGGCCCGCGGGTGACCCGCCGCATCTCGGCGAGGCCCGCTTCCAGGTCGCTCCACTGGTGGACGGAGAAGGTCGTCATGGACGCGTCGAAGGCGTCGTCCGGGAACGGAAGCGCCTCGGCGACGGCGTCGACCGCGGGCGGGAGCGGTGCGCGGCGGTGCCGTCGCATCGTCTCGGAGGGCTCGACCGCGGTCACGAACCGGTCCGTGGGCTCGTAGCTTCCCGCCCCGGCTCCGACGTTGAGCACGGAGGCGGCATCCCCGAGCGCGTCCGAGATCCGGCGGGCGATCCGGGGGTCGGCCCGGCGGAAGGCGGCATAGGAACCGCCGACCGCCCCGTAGTCGGCATCGCCCGCGCTGCCGTCCGCCGCACGGCGGCCGCCGAGATGCGGCGTCTGGTCACCCATCGCGGGCTCCCGTCTCGAGCGTTGTGCGGATCCGCCGGAGCAGGTCGACGGCCGCGGTCAGGTCCGCCTCCGACGCGCCGGCCGCGGCGTCCGCCGCCCACGCCAGACGCCGTGGCCGGATCCGGTCGAGCGCGCGGCGTCCCTCGTCGGTGAGATGGACCAGCGGCGCGCGCGCATCGGCCGGATCGGGGCGCCGGACGACCAGTCCCGCCCTCTCCAACTGGGCGACGGACTCGTTGGCGGACTGTCGGCGCATGCCGCGGCGCCGGGCGATCCCCGCGACGCTCAGCGGGCCGTGCGCGACCGCTCCCAGCGTCAGCCACCGAGCGGCGGTCAAGCCCTCCTCGGCGACGAGGGCGTCCCCGGCGCGCGAGAAGGCATCCGCCAGGCGGAAGGTCTCGTCGACGAGCGCCGTCAGCGCCCCCGCGGAGGTCAACGCCCCTCGCTCACGCACAGGAGGTGGCCGTCCGGGTCTCGGAGCACCGCCATCCGCTCGCCCCACGGCCTCGTCTCCACCTCGTCCACGACGACGCCCCCGGCGCCGACGCATCGGTCGACGGCATCCTCGAGGCCGACCGTCGCGAAGCCGGCGGCCACGGCGGTGTCCGACGGCTCGGCTCGCCGCTCGTGCAGCATGACCTCCACGCCGTCGCCGGTCCGCAGCCATGCCAGCCCGTCGGTGCGCTCGGTCTCCTGCAGGCCGAGCGCACCGACGTAGAAGGCGATCGCCCGGTCGAGGTCCGAGACAGAGAGGATGAGGCGCTGCAGCGTTGCGGAGGGGGTCATAGCGCCATCCTCTCCCGATCGACAGGGGCCTGTCAATTATCGACAGGCCTTGCCGGTGTTGGCGCGGACTTCACGCAGCCTTGACCGCCCTGTACCGGTACAGTATCGTCGTCTCTGTACCGATACAGAACGGGAGTCGTCATGGAACCGATGATGATCGGCGCGTTGGTCGAGGCGGATGCGCAGACGATGCGGCGGGGCCAGGAACAGGACCGCCGCCGCGAGAACGTGTACGCCCGGGAACGGCGCGCTCGCGCACGGCTGCATCGAGCGGCCCGGGCGCGGATCCGCGCCGGACTCGCCCGGCTCCTCCGTCGGCTCGCCGCCGTCGTCGATCCCTGCCCCGGCGCCGCAGCCGAGCGCGTCCCGGTGTGACGTACGCGGGCGCCGCGGGGATCCCTCCGCGCCCGGCGGATGCGGCGACCGCGATCGTCGACGGTGTTCCCCTCCTTGGCCTGGGCCAGAATGGAGGGGAACGAGGGAGCGAGATGGCGCGCGTGACGCTGCAGACGATCGCCGACGAGGTCGGCGTCAGCCGTATGACCGTCTCGAACGCGTTCTCCCGTCCGGATCAGCTCTCCGCGGCGCTCCGGGCGCAGATCCTCGACGCCGCCGCGCGCCTCGGGTACTCCGGCCCGGACCCTGCCGGGCGGGCGCTGGCCCGGGGACGCACCGGTGTGATCGGCGTCGTCCTGACCAACTCGCCGCGGGATGCCTTCGCGGACGAGGTCGCGGTCGGATTCCTCCGCGCGGTCGCGGCGACGCTCGCCGACGAGGGGTACTCGCTGGTGCTGCTGCACTCGTCCGAGCGCAGCGATGTCGACCCGGTCCGCGACATCGCGATGGACGGCGCCATCGTATACTCCTGCGCGCCCCGCGCCCGCGAGGTCACCGCGCTGCGGGAGCGTCGGCTCCCAGTGGTCACGGTCGAGTCCGCCCCGCTCGGGGACGAGCCCCGCATCCTTCTCGACGACGCGGCGGGCAGCGGTCAGGCGGCCGCGCACCTGCTCGACCAGGGCCATCGCGACATCGCCGTCGTCGTGACCTCGGTCGACGCCGCGGACGAGCCTCTCGACCCCGCTCATCGTGGTCGTGCATCGGGGACGATCGGCCGACGCCTGGATGGGTGGGCGAGCGTCCTCACCGATGCCGGGGTCGTGCCGCGGATCGTCGGGACACCGGGTTTCGACGTCGACGACGTGCTGCGCGAGCGCATCGCGGCGATGCTGGACGACCCGCCGACCGCCGTGCTCGCGTTCTCGGACCTGGCTGCGCTCGAGGTCATCGGTCAGGCCCGCGACCGCGGGCTCCGCGTGCCCGAGGATCTCTCCGTCGTCGGCTTCGACGACAGCCCGCTCGCCGTGCGGGTGTCGCCGCCGCTGACGACGGTCCGGCAGGACGTGGACGCGAAGGGCACCGCGGCCGCGACGACGCTGCTGGCCCTTCTGCGGGGGGAGCGGCGGCCCGATCTCACCCTGCCCACGTCCCTCGTGGTGCGCGGATCTACCGGTCGCCCGCCCGAGGTCGCGGCCGGCTGACGCCGCGGAGTCTCGACGGAGAGCGATGGTGCCATCCGGTATACGGGTAAGCCCGTACGGGAGGGATCGCGCATCGCCGGGTGCTCTAGCATCGCGAGAGGATGGAACCGGTTTCGTTGAGCGATGTCGAGTGGGCCAGCGAGAACCTGGCGGTCCTCGGCGTCCCCGTCGCCGCGCACATCGCCGGTCGCCTCGCTTCCGAGACCCTCCGGGAGGCGGACGTGCTCCGCGAGATGGCCGCTCAGCTGACCGTCGATCAGCTCGCGGGTCGAGAGATGCTGCCGAAGACCCTGCCCGTGGGCCCCGTCCTCGTCGACCGTGCGTTCGAGGGGCTGGACGGCCTGTCGGCCGCGGGGCGACGTCTGCTGATGACGGCGGCGTTCAGCGTCGTGGACTCCCTCGACGTCGTCCTCGCCGCCGCGGCCACGGAGCTGGACGACGTCGTCTCGGGCCCCGCCGACGGTGCGCTGCGGTTCGCCACGGACGGCACGTTCCGCTTCGCCGATCCGCGCCTGCGTCTCGCGCTGCGGAAGGGCGCTGATCCCGAGGCGCGGATCGCGATCCATCGCTCGCTGGCGAAGGCGATGGACTCCCGGGACTTCGCGCTCGCCACGTGGCATCTGGCGAAATCCGGCATGTCGGTGGACGGCGACCTCGTCCGCTCGCTGACGCACCTCGCCTCGCGGCTGCTGAAGTCGGGGGCGAGCCCGGCCGCCTACTACGTCGCCACGGATGCGGCGCTGCGCACGTCCGCCGAGGCACGGGCCCGCGTGGAGCTGCTCCGGGCGCAGGCGGCGCTGATGAGCGGGGCCGATCTCTCCGCGGCCCGGATCCTCGGGGCGCTGACGGAGAACGGCGATCCGGGCACACGTGAGCGTGCCGCCGTGCTGCTTCGCGCTGCTCGCGGGTTCGCCGACCGTGACGGAGCGAATCTCGGCGAGCGACTGGCGAGACAGCAGCTCGCCCTCGCGCCGGCGGCGGCGACGACGGCCGACGCACTGCACCTGGCCGAGCTCGCCGAGATCGCGGACGCCCGGAGCGAGGATCCGCGCGAAGCGGACCGGCTGCAGGCTCGGATGTTCCTCGCACTGGGGCGCGCGGCGCCCGAGTGGCCGTGGCGGCTTCGCGATGGGGCCGTGTCTCCGGCGGTGGAGGCCGCCGTACGACTGCACCAGGTGGGGTTCCTCGTCCATGTCGGGGACGTCGACGGCGCGGGGGCGGTGCTTCGGAACACCCTGCCGCGGTTGCCGCTCGCCGGGATGGCGGGCGGCGCGCTCGGCGGCCTGCTGCGGCAGCTCAAGAGCGTGCTTCCGGAGCTGGGCGGGGCGACGGGGGCGATGCTTCCGGCGCCGGGGCCGGGGGACCAACCCGCCCGCACGACGGCCGCCGCCGCGGGGCGCCGATCGTCCGCCGTCACCCGGAAGACGCACCCGGTCCCCGCCGCCGCGCTCCCGCGACTGCCGGAGCACCTGACCGACCGGGAGCAGCAGATCGCCCAGCTCGTGGCCGGTGGTCGGACCAATCGCGAGATCGGCGCGGTCCTGGACATCTCCGACCGCACCGTCGAGGTGCATCTCGGCAACATCTATCGGAAGCTCCAGGTGCGAGGCCGCCTGGGGCTCGCCGCCGCCGTCCTGGCGTGATCGGGTGCGATCGGCGATCAGACCACGTCGTCGTCGATCGCTTCGGCCCGCGGCCGCCCGCGGCGCACGAGGAGCAGGATCAGCCCGATGAGGAACGCCACCGCGCCGGCGCCCATCAGGATGTATCCGATCATGTCGAGATCCACGCCCTGGACGTCGATGTCGATCGCGAATGTCAGGATCGCGCCGATCACGAACAGGACGATTCCGGTGCCGATGGTCATGGCTCCTCCTTCGGTCGCGCTCGCGTTGAGCATGCCGGGAGCGGATCCGTGCGGACAGGGCCTTGACAGGGCGCGCCGGGGAAGGGGTCTGCCGGGGCCGGCTCTGCCGCCGCACCGCCCGGATCCCTGTCGCCCGGAGGGATCGGGCTCAGTCCTCGTCCGCGGCGGGTACGCGGCGCGACGCGGTGCGGCGGGCACGGAGGGCCGTCAGCCCGGCGACGCCCGCGGCCACGAACGCGACGATGAGGAGGACGAGGATGTCCGGCACGCCGCGGGTGGCCTCGTAGGCCCAGCCCTCGATCCGGACCTGATCGGAGGCGGAGAGGATCCCTCCGAGCGACGACGTGCCCGCGGTGACGAGGAGGAACACGCCCAGGGCGATGGTCAGCAGACCGCCGACGAGGCCAGTCCATGTGTTCCGCCACCGCCCGAGACGCACCTCCCGGGGGCGGACGAGCCGCCGCACGAACGGCAGCCGGCTCCACAGGAGCGCGAGGACCAGGAGGGGCAGGGCCATCCCCGCGGCGAAGAAGAGGAGCACGATGCCGCCGTGGAGCGCGTTCCCGCTCAGCGCGGCGACCGTGAGCACCGCTCCGAGCAGCGGGCCGGCGCAGACGCCCGCCAGCCCGTAGACGGTGCCGAGCGCGTAGACCGACGCGGGCGTCGTGCTCTCGACGCCCTTGCCGCCGCGCAGGAACGGGACCGGGACGTTCAGCACCATGAGGACGCCGAGGAGGATCACCACGACGGAGGCTGCGCTGACGAAGACCAGGCGATGCTGGGTGACGAAGGCGCCGAGCGTTCCGGCCAGGACGCCGAGCGGCACCAGAGTCGTGATGAGGCCCAGGTAGAAGATCCCGGTCCGGGCGACGAGCTTCGCGGGGTTCGTGAACGCGTACGAGAAGAACGCGGGAAGGAGCATGACCGAGCACGGGCTCAGCAGCGTGAGGACGCCGCCCACCAGCGCTCCGAGGAGGCCGATGTCCATCTCAGCCCTTCTGTGCGATCGCCCGGTCCAGGAAGTCACGGAAGACGGCGACCGGCTGCGCGCCCGACAGGGCGGTGTCGTTGGCGACGAAGAAGGGGACGGCGCTCACGCCCAGGCGCTGGGCCTCGGCGGTGCTCGCCTGTGCCGCCGCGCGCACGGCGGGGTCGTCCAGGTCGGCGCTGAATCGGTCCAGATCCGGGATCCCGGCTTCCTTCGCGAAGGCGATGAGCTTCTCGCGGGGGAGGTCCGGGTGACCGCTGTCCGGGGCGGCCGCGTAGACGGCGTCGAGGTACTCGAAGAAGCGTCCCTGCTCCCCGGCCGCGCGGGCTGCGACGGCCGCGTCCTCGGACTGCTCGCCGAAGAACGCCACGTCGCGGACCTCGAGCCGCACGAGGCCCTTGTCGACGTACTCCTCGATGATCGTCGGGATGGTGTCGCGGTGCACCGCGGCGCAGAACGGGCAGCGCAGGTCGGTCCACTGCACGAGCGCGACGGGGGCGTCGACCTTCCCGAGCGCCATGGGGTCGCCCGGATCGCGGCGGGCGAGCTCGGGGACCTCCGGGGAGGAGCTCGTCGTCGGCTGAGCCGCGGGGGCGGCGGAGCCCGTGTTCATGGTCAACTGGGCGACGACGACGATCCCCAGGAAGACGACGACGATGGCGAGCGCCGCCGTCAGCCGCCGGTAGAAGGTGAGCTTCGAGGTCAGCTCGGTCGGGTCCGGGCGCGGGGATTCGCTCATGGATCTAGGATACAACTGGCATTCAAGAGTCCGATCCGGCGTACGCCCCGGCTGTACCCTGGACTCACCTTCCTGGAGGACCGCCCGTGACGGAGAACGACCTGAGCGCATCGTCGCGCGCGTACATCGTCATCCGCGATCACATCCTCGACGGCACCCACGCTCCCGGGGAGATGCTCGGCGAGGCATCGCTGGCGTCGTCGATGGGGCTGAGTCGCACGCCGGTCCGTGCCGCGCTCGCGCGTCTTCAGGACGAGGGCTGGATCGTCATCTACCCCAAGCGCGGCGCGGTCGTGCAGGGGCTCTCCGAACGCGCGGTCGCGGAGCTCGGCGACGCGCGGCTCGCCCTGGAGTCGAGCTCCGTGGCCCGCGCCCCGGAGGCGCTCCGCTGCCGCTTGGCGGACCGCATGGAGTCCTCCCTCGCCGATCAGCGTGCCGCGTTCGCGGACGGGGACGTCCGCGAGTTCATCGAGCTCACGCTGCGATTCCACCGAGGGTTCGTCGAGGCGGGAGGCAACGGGGTGCTCCTAGAGCTCTACGATCGCCTCGCCGACCGTCAGCGTTTCGTCCTCTTCCAGGCGGGGGACCGCCTCCTGCGGCGCTGCGAGGAGATCATCTCCGAGCACGAGGCGCTCACCGCCCTGCTGCGCTCCGGCGATGGCGAGGGCTTCACCGCTGCGCTGCGGGACCACATCGCGGAGACGGGCGTCCGGCCTCTGTCCTCCTTCGGCTTCGACGACGCGACGACGTTTCACTGACGGGAACTCCGCCGGCACTCCTCCGCGGCGTACCGGCCGGATCGCGACAGGTCCGCCGTGACCCGGCCGGCTTCCAGGTGGACGACCCGTCCGGCGCCGAGCGCGTCCTCGTCGTGGGTGACGCAGACCACCGCCGCGCCCCGGGCGGACTCCTCGGCCAGGATCACGCGGGTGCGCTCCGTGCTCGCGGCGTCGAGCCCGGCGGTCGGCTCGTCGAGGAGCAGGACGTCCGGGCGGCACACGATCCCCTGGGCGAGGAGCGCCCGCTGCCGCTGACCGCCGGAGAGCTCCCCGAAGGGTCGGCGCTCCAGACCGGCGAGGGCGACGCGCGCGATCGCCTCGGACACGGCGAGCCGTCGTCGCCCGCGGGTCATCCGCCGACCGGCCGCGCCCCAGGTGCCGATGCGGACGACGTCCTCTGCCGTCAGCGGCAAGGCGTCGGCGGCAGCGAGTCGCTGCACGACCAGCCCGATGGTGCCGCTGCGGCTCACTGTCCCCGCGCGGGGCCGGATGCCGCCGGCGAGGAGCTCGAGGAGGGTGGACTTCCCGGATCCGTTCGGTCCGGTGACCGCCGTGATCTCGCCGGGGGCGAAGCGGAGGGACAGATCGTGCAGGACGTCGGGTCCGTCGTAGCCGGCGCGGACGGATCGCAGCGAGGGGGCGGTGGTTCGGGAGCTCATGACCGCCATGCTACCGTTGAGAACGATTCTCATTATCAACTCTGGAAAGAGGAACGATCCGCATGCTGTCCTGGCTCCTCGATCCCCTCGGGACACCGTTCGTCCTGAACGCTCTGATCGGCGGCGCTCTCGTCGCCCTCGTGTGCGGGATCGTCGGGACCTGGGTTGTGATCCGCGGGATGGCGTTCCTCGGTGAGGCGATCGGGCACGGCATGCTGCCCGGCGTGGCGATCGCCACGGTCGTCGGCGCGCCGGTGCTCCTCGGGGCGGCGGTCTCGGCCGTGGTGATGAGCACCGCGGTCGGCCTCCTCCAGCGGAGAGGGCGACTGTCCTATGACACGAGCATCGGCCTGCTGTTCGTGGGCATGCTCTCCCTGGGCGTCATCGTCGTCTCCCACTCGCGCAGCTTCGCCACCGACGCGACGGCCCTGCTCTTCGGCGACGTGCTCGCGATCGGCTCGGCCGACATCGGGGCGCTCGCGCTGGCCCTCGCCGTCACGGTCGTGGTCGCGGTGCTCTTCCATCGCTCGTTCGTCGCGGCAGCCTTCGACCGACGCATCGCCCTCGCCCAGGGGCTGCACCCGCAGCGGGCGCACGTGGCCCTCGTGGGCCTCGTCACGCTGGCGGTCGTCGCCTCGTTCCAGGCGGTGGGTTCGCTGCTCGTCGTCGGACTGCTCCTCGCGCCCGCCGTCGCCGCTCGCCTGTGGACGCGTCGGATCCCGGCGACGATGGCGCTGGCCTCGGGGGTCGGCATGCTGGCCGTCCTCGTGGGTCTGGTCGTGTCCTGGCACGCGGGGACCGCGGCCGGGGCGTCGATCGCCTTCTCCGCGGTGGCTCTCGCCGCCTCCTCCGCAGGACTCCGGGCGAGCGTCCGCGGACGCCGCGCCGGCCGGAGCCGAACGCTCCGCGAGACGGCTGCGGCGGACGGCGCGCCGACCCTCACCCCTCTCGCGGCCGGAGCGTCGCGATGATCCGTCGAAAGGAACACATGTCCGTCCTCCTCCGTCGCAGCGGGGTCGTGCCCCTCGCTCTCGCCCTGGCCCTCACCGGATGCGCGAGCGCGTCCGGGCCGTCCGCACCCCCGTCCGCCTCCTCCGCTCCGGCCGGCGAGGGGCACGGCGCGGTGTCCGGGGCGGAGGAGGTCGCCGAGCCGCCGCTGCAGCTCCTCTCCGTCGACGCGCACGGAGCCGTCGGGATCCTCGACCTCCTCGACGGAGCCGCGACGACGCTGGATCCGGTCGGCAGCCCGACCGCCCTCGCCTCCGACGGACGGTACGCGTTCGTCACGACCGAGGAGGGGGCGGAGGTCATCGACAGCGGCGTGTGGACTTGGGACCACGGGGACCACTTCCACTACTACCGCGCGGAGCCGCGGGTGATCGGAACCGTTCCCGGTTCCGGTCCCGTCGTCGTGGCCACCGGGCCGCTGTCCACGGCGGGGACGACGGGACTCTTCTTCGGGGGCAGCGGGGAGGCCGTCCTGCTGGACAACGCGGCGCTCTCGCGCGGCGAGATCGTCGAACGCCTCCGGATCGACGCGGCGGCGCCGGGGCTCCTCGCCCCGAGGGAGGGCGGTGCCGCGCTCGTCTCGGGCGGTGAGCTCCGCCTGCTCGACGAAGAGGGCGAGGAGACGGGGGCACCGGCGGCCTGCCCGGATGCGAGCGGTGCGATCACCACCCGCGCGGGGCTGGTCGTGGGGTGTGCCGACGGCGCACTGCTGCTGGGCGAGAGCGACGCGGTGGAACGGATCCCGATCCCCGGCGGCGCTCCGGCGCCCGCGGCGCTGGACGGACGGAAGGGCCGGCCCACCGTCGCCGGTGTCGCGCCCGGCGCCGGGTACTGGCTGCTCGACACGCGGGCGCGAGCCTGGGAGCTCGTCCGCGTCGACGCGGACCTGGTGCGCGTCGTGGCCGTCGACGACGCCGACGGCCACATCGTCGCGCTCGACGCCGAGGGGCGGGTCCGGGTGTTCGTGGAGGGCACGGAGGTCGCGGCGACGGAACCGCTGGTCTCCGGGCCCGCGGAGGCGGCGGCGCTCGTCGTCGACGCCCAGCGCGCCTACCTGAACGACCCGGTCGGCGGCGTCGTGCACGAGATCGCCTACGCGGACGGCGCGCGCGTCGCCCGGACCCTGGAACCCGCCGTCGCACCGGCGCTGTTCACGGAGGTCGGGCGATGAGACGGTGGGCGGCGCTCATGCTGGGCCTGGTGCTCGCGCTCGCCGGATGCGCGGCGCCGTCGTCGTCCGGGGTGCGGCCCCAGATCGTCGTGACCACGAACATCCTCGGGGACGTCGTGCGCGCCGTGGTGGGCGATCAGGCCGACGTGACGACGCTCATGAAGCCGAACGCCGACCCGCACTCGTTCGAGATCTCGGCGCAGGAGGCCGCGCTCCTCGGTGCGGCCGACCTCGCGGTGTCGAACGGGCTCGGGCTGGAGGAGGGGCTGCAGCAGCATCTCGACCGCGCCGCGGAATCCGGCGTCGACATGGTCGTCGCGGGGGACGCCATCGAGGTCCTCGCGTACGGTCCCGAGGCCGACGGCGCCCCGGATCCGCACTTCTGGACCGACCCGCAGCGCATGGTCGACGTGGTCGATGCGCTCGAGGACGCGCTGGCGGGGATCGACGGCATCGACGAGGGGGCGATCCGCGCGCACGCCGACGCCTATCGCGCCGAGCTGGCGGACCTCGACGCCGAGATGACGACGGCGTTCGCCGCGATCCCGGAGGACCATCGCGCCCTCGTCACGAACCACCACGTCTTCGGCTACCTGGCCGACCGGTACGGCTTCCGGATCGTCGGCGCCGTCATCCCGGGCGGCACGACGCTCGCCGCACCGAGCGCGGCGGACCTCCGCGACCTCGCCGCCGCGATCGAGGAGGCCGGGGTGCCGACGATTTTCGCGGAGTCCTCGCAGCCGGACCGGCTCGTCCAGGTGCTCGCCCGGGAGGCCGGGATCCAGGTGGATGTCGTCGAACTGTTCACCGAGTCGCTGACCGGGCCCGGCGAGGGCGCGGACACCTATCTCACCATGATGCGCACCAACACGGAGCGCATCGCCCAGGGTCTCCGTCGCTGAGACCCTCCACCCAGAAAGAGAGAAGATGAAGAAACACATCCGATGGACGACGGCCGCCGGGCTCGCCGGGCTCGCGCTGGCCGCGACCGGCTGCGCGCCCGCCGCCGCGGACGGTACGCCCGCGTCCGACCAGGGCACGGTCGCGACGGATTCCGGATCGACCACCGGTCGCGTCGCCGTCTCGTACGAGAACGGCATCGCGGTGCTCGACCCGACCACCCTGGAGGTCGTCGCGGAGCTGGATTCTGAGACGTTCACCCGGCTCAACGACTTCGGCGACGGCCGGACGATCGCGGTGACGACCTCGAAGGGCTTCCAGATGCTGGACACCGCCCAGCCGGAACTGACCGACCTCGTGTTCGACGCGACCACCCCGGGGCACGTGGTCGTCCACGACGGCCGGACCGTTCTCTTCGACGACGGGACCGGGAGGACGACGATCCTCGACACCGAGACCTTCGCAGACGGGTACGCGACGCTCCCCGAGGGAGAGATCTACACGGCTGCGGCGCCTCACCACGGCGTCTCGATCGTCCTGTCCGACGGCACGCTCCTCACCACCGTGGGAGACGACACCGGACGGACCGGCGCCATGGCGCTGGCGGAGAAGGACGGGGCCTGGGAGCAGATCTCGGTCAACGCCGAGTGCCCGGGCATCCACGGCGAAGGGACGGCGATGGGCGAGGCCGTGGTCTTCGGATGCGAGGACGGCGCGCTGCTGTACCGGGACGGGACCTTCCGCAAGCTGAGCGCGCCCGATCCGTACGGCCGGATGGGCAACGCGTTCGTCTCCGAGACGAGCCCGATCGTCGTCGGCGACTACAAGAGCGATCCGGATGCCGAGGGATACCTCCTGAACGCGGTGACCCTCATCGACACGGCAGCGGGCACGTCCCGCGTCGTGGACCTCCCGGACGAGGTGCAGTACACCTTCCGCGATGTCGCCCGCGGTCCGGAGGATCAGGCCTACATCCTCAGCACGGACGGGAAGATCCACGTGCTCGACCCGGAGTCGGGATCGATCACCGACGCCTACCCCGTGATCGAGCCGTGGCAGGGGCCGGCGCAATGGCAGGACGCCCACCCCGCCATCCGTGTGAGCGGCGACATCGCGTACGTCACCGAGCCCGCCGCGAACGCGGTGCACGCCGTCGACCTCACCACGGGCAAGACCGTGGCGAGCGTCGAGCTCGACCACACGCCGAACGAGCTCGCCGTCGCCCACGGCTGACGCCACCGTCGCCCGGCCGGACCCTCCGGCCGGGCGACGCAGGGTCCGGTGCGGCCCGGGCGCAACCCCCTCGCGTTCGCTCGGGAACCGGACTGTCCTGGAACAGACTCCGAGAAGGGTGTGAGTGTGTGACGATCGACCTCCGGCATCCGTCTCGGAAGTGTGACGCGGTTGCGGGCGGAAGGCGCCCGGCGCGTCGCATGACCGTTCACGGGAAGGAAGAGCCATGGGCAAGAACGTCCTGATCATCGCCATCGTCGTCGTCGCCGCGTACATCGTCGGGGTGGAAGCCGGCCGCTCCCGCGGCAAGGACTACGAGGACCTGCGCCACCAGATCGAGCGGCTGTGGACCAGCCCCGAGGCGCAGAAGTCGCGGAAGCGGGCGGCGAAGAAGATCAAGAAGGCCGTGGAGGAGGCGGGGCGCCGTCGGCGCCGCGCCCTGCGCTGAGACGACGCGCGCGTCCGGCGGCGGCGATTGTGCCCGTTGTCGCCGCCGGACGGAACCCCCTGTCGTGATCCGCGTCCCCGAGGTGTGATGGGCATCCGACCTGGACGACGGACGGAGCATCGCGTCCCGGAGCAGGACTTGCGCATCAGCCTCCGCCGCCTGCCGACCGCGCCCGCGGACGGCCTGCTCCTCGACCTGCGCTGAAGGAGATCGCGGCGCACGCGGAGCGCCGGGTCAGGGCCTCGGGCGGATCAGGCGGAGGACGTCGGCGGGCGTCTCGCTCACGCGGGTGAAGCCGAGGCGTTCCGCGAGCCGGAGGGACGCCGCGTTCTCGGCGTGGATCTCAGCCAGCGCCCAGTGCGCGCCGAGCGCCTCGTCCGCGAGCCGCAGCAGCGCCGAGGCCGCTTCGAACGCATAGCCGTTCCCGGTGTGCGCCGGGTGCAGCAGCCAGCCGACCTCCACCCCGAAGGTCGCCGGGTCCGTCCCCCGCAGATGCAGGGACACGTCGCCGATCACCCGGTCGTCCCGGGTCACGGCGAGGGCGAGGAAGTCCCCGTCGTAGCAGAGGCGGGTGTGGCGCGTCCGGTGGCGCAGGTGCGTGCGGGACGCGCGGCGGGACCGTCGCGGCCAGGGCAGGAAGCGCAGGACCCCGGGGGAGGACTGGATGCGGAACCAGTCCTCGGCGTCGCTCATCGCGTACGGGCGCAGCAGGAGCCGCGCGGTGGGGACCGGTCGTGCGTGCAGCGGCGTCGGGACGCGGGGGCCTCGGAGGAAGTCGGGACGACGCACGGGGATCGCTGCGCGGAGCGCCGGGATCCCGACGGCCCGAGGCATTGCGGGGCGTCGGGGCGAGGAGCGCGGGGCTGCGCCGTGGGGTGTCGTCGCTGTCATGCGACGGACGGTAGTCAGCGAACACGTGCGGTCCCGAAGCGATCGTGTGCGTCTTCTATGAATCCCGGGCGCGCACGCCTGCCATGCGGAAATACTTGGATGGTGGAGTCCGGATCCTTCCTCCCCGTCTCGAACGAGGAGCCGAGACCCGCCCTGCTCGCCCAGCTTCCCCGGATCAGGCGCAGTGACGGCGGGGACATCCGCATCCTGCTCGTCGACGACGAGGAGGTCCTGACCCGTCTGGTCGGTCTCGCCCTCGGCTACGAAGGATGGCGGGTGGAGGCCGCGGGCACGGGCGCGGAGGCGCTGGCGGCCCTGCGCGCCGAGCGGCCGGACGCCGTCGTGCTCGACATCATGCTCCCCGACACCGACGGCATCGCGCTGCTGCGGCGCATGCGTGAGCTCGCGCCCGGGATCCCCGTCCTCTTCCTCACTGCCCGGGACTCAGTCGGCGACCGCGTGCTCGGCCTCACCGCGGGAGGGGACGACTACCTCACCAAGCCGTTCAGCCTCGCCGAGCTCGTCGCGCGGCTGCGCGGACTGCTGCGCCGGTCGATCCCCGGGCAGGAGGAGATCCGGATCGAAGTCGGGCCGCTGATGCTCGACGAACGCACCCACGAGGTCACCCTCGACGGGCGCGCGGTGAGCCTCACGGCGACCGAGTTCGAGCTGCTGCGCTACCTCATGCGCAACCCCGATCTCGTGCTCAGCCGGAGCCAGATCCTCGACAACGTCTGGCACTACGACTTCGCCGGACGCCGATCGATCGTCGATCTCTACATCTCCTACCTGCGCAAGAAACTCGCGCGCCCGGGACCGACCCTCATCCAGACGGTCCGCGGCGTCGGCTACATCCTGAGAGCGCCGCAGCCGTGACGCGGCGCTGGGGGCCGACCTCCCTGGTCGGACGCATCGTCGGCGGCACGCTGATCCTGTTCGCGGCGGCCATGCTCCTCGGGAGCCTGGTGGTCGGGATCGCGCTCCGGGCGAACGCCACCGCCATCGTCGACCAGCAGGTCGCGGCGTCCGAGCTGGCCTTCGAGCGGGTGATCGTCAAGAACCACGGCTCGCCGCACAAGCCTCTGTCCGAGTTCATCGGGCAGGGCCCAGGGTCTGTGATCGTGCTCCTCACCGCTGACGACCGGGTCATCGATGCGGCGCGGTTCACGGAGGAGGGCGGTCGCTCGGTCCCCGTCGAGGCGCTCGCCACGGTGGGTGCCTTCGCGGAGACCGCCGATCGCGGGAGGACTCAGGATCTCGCCCTTCCCGGCCTCGGATCCTTCCGCGCGACCGTCGACGAGGCCCAGGGGCGGGTTCTCGTCACCGCCGTCTCCACGAGCGCGGTGGATGCGGCGATCGGCCTGCAGACCGCCGTCAACGCCGGCGTCGCCGTACTGGCGATGGTGGCGCTCGCGGTCGGGGCGACGATCCTCGTCCGGCTCATGCTGCGCCCGCTCACCCGGGTCGCCACGGCCGCGAAGGTGGTGGCGCGAAGCCCCCTGCGCGACGACGACACCCGGGTGCCGCGCCCGCTCGATGACCGGGACCTCCGCGATCGGAGCGAGGTCGGAGAGGTCGGGCGCGCCTTCGACCTGCTGCTCGACAACGTCGATGACGCGATCCAGTACCGTGTGGCCGTCGACCGGCGGATGCGCCAGTTCCTCACCGACGCCAGCCACGAGCTGAGAACGCCGCTGGCCTCGATCCGCGGCTACGCCGAGCTCACCCGGCAGGACAGCGCGGCTTTGCCGCCCACGACCGAGTACTCCCTCAGCCGCATCGAGTCCGAGGCCGCACGGATGGCGCGGCTCGTCGACAACCTCCTTCTCCTCGCCCGTCTCGACGAGGAGGACGACCTGCAGCTGGACGACGTCGACCTCGCCGACATCGCGGCGGCGGCGGTGTCGGATGCGAGCGCCGCCTTCCCCGACCACTCCTGGACAGCGGAGCTTCCCGACGGCCCCGCGATCATCCGCGGGGACACCGAGCGGCTGCACCAGCTGATGGCGAACCTGCTGGCGAACGCCGGCACCCACACCCCGCCGGGCACCACGACGACCGTGCGGGTGGAGACGGGGGAGGGCGGGAGCGAGACCGCGAGCCTGATCGTCACCGACGACGGGCCCGGCATCCCGCCCGAGCGCGCCGCGCACTTGTTCGAGCGGTTCAACGGCCGTCATGGCGGAGACGGATCCGGCTCGTCGTCGGGGCTCGGGCTCTCGATCGTCAAGGCGATCGTCGACGCCCACCGCGGCTCCATCGCGTACGCCGAGGACGGGTCGGGGACGATGTTCACGATCCGGCTTCCGGCCCCGCCCGCCGCCGCCGACGGTGCTGATGCGACCGCGTCGCCGGGCGGAGGCGTCGGGTAGGGCTGTCGCCGCGTCCCCCGGACCGGGACGGCTCAGTCGGCGGGGAGCCGCACGATCCGGTCGTCGCCCTCCCGGGGATCCCCGCGTCCGTCGGTGTTGTTCGTGAGGATCCAGATCGCCCCGCCGCCCGCATCGACCACGTCGCGCAGCCGCCCGAACTCGCCGACGTGCTCCTCTGAGGACCAGGACGGATCGGACAGGGGCACACGGCGGAGGCGCTCGCCGCGGAGGTTCGCGAGGAAGAGGGTGTCGCCGACGATCGCGATGCCGCTGGGGCTCGCGGCGTCCGTGGGCCACTGTTGCACGGGGTCGACGAATCCCTCGATCCCCGCGATGCCCTCCGCCTCCGGCCACCCGTAGTCGGCGCCCGGGGTGATGACGTTGAGCTCGTCCCACGTGTCCTGCCCGAACTCGCTCGCGTAGAGCGTGCCGTCCGCGGACCAGGCGAGTCCCTGCGGATTGCGGTGGCCGTAGCTGTACACCGGCGATCCCGGGAACGGGTTGTCCGGCGGGACCTGGCCGTCCGGCGTGATCCGGAGGATCTTGCCGCCGAGACTGGTGAGATCCTGCGCGCGGGAGGGGTCGCCGGCGTCTCCTGCGGTCACGTAGAGCATGCCGTCCGGGCCGAACGCGATCCGACCGCCGTTGTGCACGGCCGCGGCGGGGAGCCCGGCGAGGATCGACTCCGCCGGACCGAGCGACAGGGCGCCGGGGGCGCCGTCCAGCCGGAAGCGCTGCACGCGATTGCCGTCGTCGGCCGTCGACATGGCGTAGAGGAAGCCGTCGCGGACGGCGATGCCGAGCAGCCCGCCCTCGCCGCGGGGCGTCACCCCGTCGACGACGCCGACGTCGTGGATGCTTCCCGACGGCGAGAGCTCGCGGATCCGCGCGCTGTCTCGTTCGCTGAACAGTGCGGTCCCGTCGTGGAAGGCCAGCGACCAGGGGACCTCCAGACCCTCCGCGACGACTCCGGGCGTGACCGGGGTGGCGGTCGCAGAAGCGGTCGGGGCGGGCGTCGGCGGTGTCGGCGTGGAGGATGCGGCCGCGGGCGTGGAGCGCGACGAGCTGGGGCCCGGACCGGGGGAGCCGCAGGCGGCCAGCGCGCCGGCGGCGAGCAGGCACGTCGTCGCCGCAGCGATGCCCGCGACGGCCCGCCGGAACCTCTTCCGCCTCGGTCCCATGACCCCACGGTAGTCCGACCCGTCCGAACCCGGCACCCCGGGACGGCCTGCCCGACCCGCCCACGGACTCCGCCCGCTCGTAGACTGGGGCGATGCGTGCGCTCACCGAGGACGAGATCCGCGCATCGATCGTGAACGCGGACGACGACGAGATCGCGCGGATCGGGATGCCCCACGACCTCCTGCTCGCGGAGTGGGACTACCTGGACTTCTTCGCATGGCGCGATCCGGAGTCGCCCCGTCGCGGATGCGTCGTCGTGGAGCGCGAAGGGCGCGCGGTCGGGATCCTCCTCAGGTCCACGGATCCGAGCCGCGCGCGGTCGGGGATGTGCAACATCTGCCACACGATGCAGCCCGGCAACCAGGTGGCGCTGTTCTCCGCGCGACGGGCGGGGGCCGCCGGCCGCCGAGGATCCAGCGTCGGGACGTACATGTGCGCCGACCTCTCCTGCCACGAGAGCGTGCGGATCGTGCCGCCCCTCGCACCCAACGAGATCCGCGCGGCGCATCACGCCGATCGGCGCCTCGACGGCACGCATGCGCGGCTGCACGCGTTCGTGGACTCGGTCCTCCGCGAGGACTGAGCCGGCGCCGGCTTCCGCCCGGAGAGGGTGCGGCGCGGGAGCGCCTAGGCTGAGTCGTGGCGTGCTCCCGGTGCGGAGGCGCCGCCGGCCGCTGTCGTCCGCATGCGAGGAGTTCCGATGACCGACCCGATCCGTTTCACCGTCGAGGACGGCATGGCCCGTCTGACCCTCAACCGTCCGCAGCGCCTCAACGCGTTCGACGCGGAGCTCGCCCACGCCTGGGCCGAGGCGACGGAGGAGGCCACGACGCGGGAGGACGTCGGCGCGATCCTGATCGACGCGGAAGGCCCCTCCTTCTGCGCGGGAGGGGACGTCATCGCCATGTCCCAGGGCGTGGGCGGCGGCGCGGACGTCACGGCGCTCGCCGGAACGATCAACCGGGGGATCCGGGCGCTCACGGAGTCGGCCGTCCCGGTCGTCGCCGCCGCGCACGGAAGCACCGCCGGTGGCGGTCTGGGGATCCTGCTCTGCAGCGACTACGCGATCGTGGGCTCCGGCTCGCGGATCGGAAGCCTGTACGCGAACATCGGCCTGACCCCGGATCTGTCCGTGTCCGCCCAGCTCGCCGCCGCCGTCGGCGAGCGTCGCGCGCTCCAGCTCGTGCTGCAGGACCGCCTGCTCTCGGCCGAGGAGGCCCGGGAGTGGGGGCTGGTGGCCGAGGTCGTCGCGGGCGAGGACGCCGAGTCCCAGGCCGCGGCCGTGCGCGCCAGGGCGGAGGAGGTCGCGCGGTTCTGGCTGGCCGGTGCGCACGGCGCGTACGGGCAGGCGAAGCGCCTCGTGCGATCCCGCCCCGCCCGCACGTTCGCCGAGCAGCTCGACGAGGAGGCCCGCACCATCGGTGCGGCCTTCGACGGCGAGGAGGCGAAGACGCGCGTCGCGGCCTTCGCAGCCCGATCGTCGCGTCGCGCCTGACGCTGCTCGTCCTGCACCGATCCGATCCGTGACGATCTCCCCACATCCGGGGGAATCCTCTCCCGGATACGCTACGTCCGCGTGGCAGGATGAAGGCACCGACGAGAGGATCGCCATGTCAGACGTCGCTGCCTCCGGCTCCAAGAAGCCGAACACCTCCTTGCTGATCCGAGGAGCCATCTGGATCGCGATCGGCGCGCTCATCGCCGCCGCTCTCGTCTGCGTCGTGTGGGTGCTGGTGGGGGATCAGCAGGGGCTCATCGGCCGCGCGTTCCTCACGATCCTGCTGCTGGCGGGCTTCGCGGGCATCGCCATCCTGGAGGCGAGCCTGGCGCCGACCCGCCCTGACTGGCTCGCCCTGCTGAGCATGATCTCGTGGATCGTCGCCCTGCTGGTCGGCGCGGTCAAGATCTGGCTTCCGGAGAAGCAGACCTTCAACGACTACGACTTCGGCGTCGACAGCGGGTTCGAGCGGTTCTTCCACCTGGTCCTGGTGGTCGCGATCCTGCAGTTGGCGATGCTGCACGTTCGCCTCTTCTGGCGGGCCTCGCAGCGCTACGTGACGACCTTCACGCGGGTGATCGTGTACACGACCTTCGGTTTCCTCGGCGCCCTCGTCGCCATGTTGGTGTTCTTCCTCACGTTCCCGCACGCCTTCTCGTACTCGGAGCTCTTCTGGCGGATCGTCGTGGCCCTGACCATCCTCGCCGCGGTGGGGACGACCCTGTTGCCGCTGCTGAACGCGCTGTTCGCCCCGAAGCGCCCGGTCGCGCAGCCCGCCGTCGCCAGCGCGTGGCCGACCTACGCGGACGGGCGCACTCCGCTTCCCGTGCTTCGCGACGGCTCGCCCGACTGGAACGCCTACTACACGGGCGTCCCGACGATCGAGGCTGCGCCGGCCATCGGCGACTACCCCGGTCAGGCGGCTCCGCCCGCGTCACCGGCGGCCTTTGCCGCCGACCCGTTCGCGTCCGCCCCTGCACCGGCATCCGCGGGCGGTTCCTCGGGCTCCGCGGCGGGTCACCAGCTGCCGCCTGCGGCCTCGGCGCCGGTCGAACCCGTGCCGCCCGTCCCGCCCGCGCAGCCGGATCCGCCAGTCCAGCCGGTCCAGCCGGTGCCCCCGGTCCAGCCGGTGCCCCCGGCCCAGCCGGAGCCTCCCGTGCCGCCGCGCCCCGAGCCGCCGGTTCCCCCGCAGCCCGAGCCGCCCGCGGAGCCCCCGGTCCCGCCCCGACCGCAAGACCCGCCGGTGCCCCCGGCGTTTCCGCCCGCCCCGCCCGCGGCTCCGCAGCGATGACCGCGGGTACCGACGCCCCCGACATCGAAGCGCTGCGCTCCCTCGCCGCTGAGATCGCTCTCGAGGCGGGCGAGCTGGCACGGCGCCGCCGCGCGGAGGGCGTGTCGATCGCGGCGACCAAGAGCACGCTCGCCGACATCGTCACGGAGGCCGATCGCGAGGTGGAACAGCTCATCCGAGATCGGCTCGACGCCGAGCGACCGGGCGATGGCTTCCTCGGCGAGGAGTCGGGTGGCGAGCCCGGCTCGACGGGAGTGACCTGGGTCGTGGATCCGATCGACGGGACGGTCAACTACGCCGGCGGGTTCCCGACGTACTGCGTGAGCATCGCTGCGGTCGCGGGCGGCGACGATCCCGACACATGGAGCGCGTTGGCGGGGGTCGTCCATGCGCCCGTCCTGGGAGAGCTCTTCACCGCCGCACGCGGGCACGGCGCCCGACTGGGCGCGGTGCCCCTCCAGGTCTCCACGGAGAATCCCGCTGGCGCGCTCCTCGGCACGGGGTTCGGCTACGACCCCGCGACGCACGACGGGGATCTCGCCACTGTCCGTCGGGTCCTTCCCCTCGTCCGCGACCTTCGTCGGATGGGCGCGGCTGCCCTCGATCTCGCGTACGTCGCGGCGGGCCGCTTGGACGGGTACTTCGAGCGCGGACTCAAGCCCTGGGACTTCGCCGCCGGCGCCTTGATCGTCGAAGAGGCCGGTGGCCGATTCGAGCGACTTGTCGAACCGGGGAGCGCGCGTCGCATGTGCGTCGCCGGATCCGCGGAGCTCGTCGCGGATCTCGTGGAGAGGATCCGCGCGGTGCCGTGATCGTCCATGGCTTTCCCAGGCCACCTTCGATAGTGTTTATCCGATCGTTACCTTCGTCGGCCCGACGACGGAGGTGCTGAGCCCCCACGCCGTTCCCCCCGACGGTCGACCCGAGAGATACGTTCTTGCCCCTCGACACTCCTGCGTCCGAGCCCGCACAGACGCGACGCTCCCGACGCCAGACGGCCGTGAGCGCGCCCGCATCCACGATCCCCCTGACCGTGCCTGCCGCAGCGCCCACTGCCCCGTCCGCATCGTCCCGACGAGCTGCCCGTGCCGCGGCCGGCCAGAGCAGGACGACGTCGTCGTCCCCGGCCTCCGCCACCGGTCCGAGTGCGGGTGCCCACGCTCCGGAAGGCCGGCAGACCTCCGCGACCGACTTCGACGCGGCGCTGCACGCGCTGGGCGGCGCGGCGGCTCGCGTCGCCGGCACGAACGACACCGACGCACCTGCCGCCTCGTCTTCCTCCGACGCACCTGCCGCCTCGTCTTCCTCCGAGTCGCCTGCCGCCTCGTTTTCCTCCGAGTCGCCGGCCCGCGTGCCCGCTCCCGGTCAGCCCCGCTCCTCCTTCCGGCGTCTGGCGACGGTCGGGTCCGTCGCCGGCGCCATGGGCGTCGCCGCGCTCATCGCCATCTCGATGACGCTCCCCTCGCAGGCCGTGGCCTCGTCGGCGGGCGCTGCGGCGGCGACCTCCCTGGTCGTCGGTGAGCGCGCCAAGACGGAGTCCGCGGCCGGCGGCGAGGAGCAGATCCAGGCGTTCATCGCGCCGAACGACGTGCAGAACCCGTCGCTGCAGAGCGCCCAGGGCTTCACGGCGATGTCGCAGGCGGACGTGGCGGCCGAGTCCGGGATCCGCTTCTCCAGCGAGCTCTACACGAACGACCGGACTGCCGCGATCCAGTGGCCCTACGCCGTCGGCGTCGCGATGAGCTCGCCGTACGGGCCGAGGGACGGCCGGATGCACCAGGGCATCGACCTCATCCCGGGCGAGGGGGCGCCGATCCAGGCGATCGCGGACGGGGTCGTGCGCCTCGCGAGCGAGAGCGACGGGGGCTACGGGGTCGGCATCTACATCGACCACATCATCGACGGCAAGCCGATCACGAGCCACTACGGGCACATGATCTACGGCTCGATGCGCGTCAAGACGGGCGACACGGTCAAGGTCGGCGACATCATCGGCTTGACTGGGAACACCGGCAACTCCTATGGCGCGCACCTGCACTTCGAGCTCTACGTGAACGACGCGACGATCGATCCGCTGCCCTGGCTGCAGGCGAATGCGGGCCGTAAGTCGCTCAACGCGGAGGGCGTCGGCGCCGATTCGGATCAGCGCTGAATCTTTGGTATTCTCGTCTGGTTGCCCGCAAGGGCAGCACGCCCCGATAGCTCAGTGGCAGAGCACTTCCATGGTAAGGAAGGGGTCGTCAGTTCAATCCTGACTCGGGGCTCGCAACACCTGGTTCACCAGGTGCCGCGGCAGGGTAGCTCAGTTGGTGAGAGCGCACGACTCATAATCGTGAGGTCGCGGGTTCAAGCCCCGCTCCTGCTACAGATGAAAACCCCCGATTTATCGGGGGTTTTTCTGTTTCGACCGCTTCACCTCCCGCAGCAGGAGCGACCTCACGACTTCGAGCACTGGCAAGGTCGGTCGCGTAGCGCGAGCGCAGCAGAGCGCACCCTTCCGCTCTTGGTCGGACGCTCAACGAGCTTGCCGTTGCCGTCGTGGGGAGTGACAGGCAGGGGTTCGCGGGAATCTTCTGATCCAGCACCGCGAGTTCGCACGGCCGCAGCAGCGTGAGGACATCCGTCTTCGTTGACGGTGCACCGTCCGCCGCGGCAGTCCAGCCCTCGCCAGAGCCGACTCCTGTCGGTGAAGCACCTGTCATGCACGCACGCGGATGGTTCCGCGCCGTGGGGATTGCCCGCAGCGCGTGAAACGGTATCGATAGTGTGGAAAACATGATCGTGTTCGGCGGGTTCGCGGCCGTGGTCGGAGTCGTACTGTTCCATATGGCGCTTGGAATGACGTTGCGTGCGAACCCGACGGCGAGAGTCCCGTTTTACCGCAACGCCGCGATCATCCCCAACGGATCAGTCGCGATGCGAGCTGTTGGCGCGGGCCTTGTTGTTCTTGGGTCGGTTCTGCTCGGCACGAGCGCCTGGTATTGGCCCTTCGTTGTCGTTCTGGCTGGCCCAGTCGCCGCGTTGATAGTCATTGCCCTCCACAACAGGAGAGTTTCGACCCAACCAGCCGGACGAGTCACCAGTACGGAGTAGCGCAAACGTGCCCTGCCGAAGGGCGTGAACGCCCTTCGCCCTCTACGACCAGGCGCCCCAATTGGCCCGCTGTCGCCAGTGAGGCTAACCTGTCGTTGTTGTTACAGAGCCCGTGCGAGGTCTCCCGAGGCGCGTTCAGCCCACGGTGCCGCCCGTCGCTCGTTCACCCATTCCATGAGCTGCACGTGCGAGGCATCCATGCCCTCGGGCGTGACGTCCTCCAGGCGCCCACCGAACGAAAGACCGGACTCATCCGGCAGGACCCGTCCGCGTCTCGGTGCCTCGCCTTCACCTCTCGCGCGTCGCCGTACCCGTCCGGATCGAGGGGCAGCCCTCGCAGCGCGATCTCATCCCGACCACGCATCGCATCACACCCACAGCGCTTGCCCTCGTCGCGCGCTTTCAGCCTGGGCGAAACGTCAACCGGACGCGAGCAGAAGCTCTCTCCAACTGATCTTCTAGGCTGCCGGACAGCTCTTGCGTCAGCAGATTTCGCGGTGAGTATCAGACCCTCAAAATCGTGAGGTCGCGGGTTCAAGCCCCGCTCCTGCTACAGATCGCCCCGAGATTCCGCGGAATCTCGGGGCTTTTCCGTGCCTTCTGGGATCGTCTCGCCGCCGGTCCTTCTCGGGGGTTGACGCCGGACTCCGGTCGTCAGGAGCTGCGCGCGGATCACTGACCGTCGTCGCGAGGAGCGTTCGCGAGGATCTGCCCTCGGCGGTCGGCCCGCGTGAAGACGTCGCGATAGACCAGTTCGGCCAGGCGGGTGTCGCGGCTCGCGATCGCCTCGTACAGCAGCTTGTGCCCGCGCAGCACGACGGAGGCGAGCGGAGCCTCCGAGACGAGCAGCCTCATCCGGCCCTCGATGAGCCGGTTCACCTCGCCGAGCAGCCGGTTGCCGCACATGGCGTAGATCTGCGTTCGGAAGTCGAAGAGCGCCTTCACGAGATTCTTCGTGTCGCCGGGCGCGACGCGATGCTCGGCGAGCAGCTTCTCCTTCAGCGCCGCGAGCTCTCGCGGAAGCGGTCGCTGGGCGGCGAGGCGCGTGGCGAGCACGTCCATGGCGGCGCCGACGTCGAAGAGGTCGTCGCGCTCCTCGTCGCGCAGTCCCCGCACGCGGGAGGCCACCCGTGAGGACCCCGAGGTCGCGAGCCCCTCCCTGGTGAGCATCTCGATGGCCTCGCCGACCGGGATGCGGCTCACGCCGAACTCCTCCGCCACGAGCCTCTCGGAGAGGATACTCCCGGGAGCGCGGACGCCGTCGATGATCTGACGCTGGAGGCGGTCGTGCACCATCACGTGCTCGGGGGCGTATGCGTCCTCGTCGGATACGGGCGGCGTCTCCGCCTCCGGTGCGGTCAGGGAGAGGTCGAACGCATCGTCGTCGAGCGCGCGCAGCACCCGGGCATGGCGGGCGGCGCGCGAGCTCTCGGCGAGCTCGACCATCGTCGCCTCGGCGGCCTCGGGGTCACCGTCGGCGAACGCGCGCTCGAACCTCTCGTAGAACGGCAGGGGCGCCGTCAGGGCGGGGTCTGCGAGAGCGAACATCCGCCGGGTGCGGCTCAGCAGGGCGGTGTGGATCTCGAGGAGGATCGGATTGCGGGTTGCCTCGTAACTGTGCGTCCGGAAAGCCAGCCCGGCTCGGCGCAGCTGCTCCGTGTCGTCGGCGGCGACCGCGCGACGGGCGTCCTCCACGTCGGCGCCGAATCGGCGGAGGTCCGCTTCGGTGCGGCGGACGGCGGCCTGCCGGACCGCGAGGCGGTCGAAGGCGCTATGGAGCTCCGCGATATCGGCGACGTCAGTCCGACTGAGCACGTGAACGAGCCCGCCGTGGCGGGGGAGACGGTCGACCAGTCCCTCGTGGATCAGCCCCCGGATCGCCTTGCGCACCGGGATGCGGCTCACGGAGAATCGTGCGGCCTCGGTCGCCTCGACGATCCGGCTGCCACCGGGCCTGGTGCCGTCGATGATCTCGTCGCGGATGGCCCGTTGGACGCGCTCGGTGGCGGAGCACTCGTCGGCTTCGTCCACGCCCTGCCCCTCCGTCCGGATCGCTCGGTGCACCACCGGACCGGGATCGCGTCGGCGAACGACGGCGGGCGTGTGCGGCGAGAATCCTCAGACTATCGCACGCCCTTTCCCACACTCCGGCTTGCGCCACGTCCTCCCGGTGCACCATGGCATCGGATACCGCCAGAAGGCATGCCAGAGGATGCGCTCTGCTCCTCCCGCCGGTCTCGGCCGGCACGGGCATGCGCTTTCTGATGAATCGGCTCAACAACGGTTCGAGTCCGTCGGTGCGCTGGGCCCGCTCGATTAGGGTCGAGACCAGGCTCGTTCGGTTCATCGGGGGTCGATGGGATTCCAGACCGCCTTGGGGGAGGCCGAGATGCACGAGGACGTGGAAGACAGTCGGCGACGTGTATCGCGGCGACGGCTGCTCGGCGGCGGAGCCACGGTCGGTCTGAGCGCGCTCCTCGCGGCGTGCGCGCCCACCGTCTTCGGGTCGGGCGGGCGGAGCCCGGAGGCGTCTGCGCCGGGCAGCGAGGCGACGCCCACGCCTCTGCCGACCGCGTCGGACGGGGCGGTGATCGCTCCCTCCACGGAATCGACGTCGGACCTGATCGCGCGTCTCGACGCGGTCGGCTCGTGCCGTCTGACCAGCCAGGAGACGCAGGGGCCCTACTGGTTCGACGTGGACTCGATCCGCAGCGACATCCGGGAGGACCGCCCCGGGGCTCCGCTCGATCTCGTCCTCCGCGTCTATGACCGCTCCTGCCGTCCGCTGCCCAACAGCGTCGTCGAGATCTGGCACTGCGACGCCGGGGGCATCTATTCGGGTTACGAGGTCGCATCCACCGGAGGAGAACGGTCGTCCGAGACCGACCTCTCGGACGGCGCCTACTCCGCGGGCGACCGCGAGAACGTCCCGGCCGACGACGGGACGTACCTCCGCGGAGCACAGGTCGCGGACGCCAACGGCATCGTCCAGTTCCGGACGATCTGGCCCGGCTGGTACACGGGTCGCACCGTCCACATCCACCTGAAGGTTCACATCGACCGGCAGAACGTCCTGACGAGCCAGCTCTACTTCGATGACGAGCTCAACGATCGCGTGCACGTCGCGGAGCCCTACGCCAGTCATTCGGGGCGCGACACGCGCAACGACTCGGACGGGATCTACGATCCGACCGGCCTGTTGACGACCGAATCATCGACGGACGGCCATCTCGCCTACACCAACCTCGGCGTGGACCTCTGATCCGCCGACGCACAGACACCGATCACGCAGAACGAGACGAAAGCGAGCGCCGATGAGAAAGCGTACGAAAGTGATCCTCCTGTCCAGCCTGGCCGGCGTGCTCGTCCTCGGCGGCGCGGCAGCGATCGCCGGCCCGATCGTGTACCGCGATCTCATCGTCGGGGAGGTCGACGCGCCGCCGACGGTCGCGGCGACGCCTCCCGCGACACAAGACGCCGGAGGAGGCGATGTCGCGGTTCCCGCGCTCGATGGCGAGTGGGCGGTACAGGACGGGTCGTATGCGGGCTATCGGGTGGACGAGGTCCTGAACGGCACAGACGTCACCGTCGTCGGACGCACCGAGAAGGTGACGGGATCGTTGACGGTTGACGGCCTGACCCTCACGGATGCCGTCATCGAGGTGGACGTGGCCTCCATCGAGACCGATTCCGCGAACCGGGACAGCTATTTCCGCGACACGGCGATGCGCGCGAGCACCTATCCGACGGCGACCTTCCGACTCACCGAGCCGGTCATCGCTCCGCAGGCGCCCGCCGCCGGTCAGCCGCAGACGATCACTGCCAGCGGAGAACTCACGATGGCCGGGCAGACCCGTGCCGTCACCGTGGACCTGCAGGCGGTCTGGAACGGCGAAGGAGGCCAGGTGGCCGGATCCATCCCCGTGACGTTCGCGGACTTCGGCGTCGAAGCGCCGAACCTCGGGTTCGTCTCGGTGGAGCCGACGGGGGCCGTGGAGTTCTCGCTCGTCATCCAGCGTCCCTGAACCGGGTCCGGAGCGGCGGTGGTCGCGAGCCCACGGACCCGGATCAGGACGCGGCAGGGTAGGTCGGCGAGCCCGCTCGGTCCGGACGGACGACCAGGTCGAGCAGGTGCCGGAGCGCCTCCTCCGCGGCCTCGGAATCGCCGGCGCGGACAGCGCCGACGACCGTCTTTCGTGCCGCCTGGCGCGCGGCGATGGCGGCCGGCGCACGATCCAGCGAAGCGACGTGGCTCAGCGTCTCTGGGCCGAGCCGCTCCAGCAACGGGTTCCGCGCGGCATGTCTCAGGGCGCTCAGAAAGGCGGCCCAGGTCCGCCGTTCGTCCGCTCCGGCGTCGATGTGGCCTTCCAGCGCGGCGAGGTCGTCGTCGGTGCGGCGGGACGCAGCCAGCCGCGCCGCGAGAAGCGCGATGACTCCATGGGCGTAGGCGGGATCACTCACTCGCCGGGCCCCTGTCGGTGCACTTGACGGCCATGCCGGCATGACACGTCGTCGGTCCGGCCTCGTGTCCCCAGAACCCGGTTCCATCGAGTCTCCTCCCCCTTGCGTTCTGGCATCCTATCCGGGAAACCCGAAGGTGCAAGGGGCTGAGACCTATCTGGATGAGTGATGAGGCGTTGGAATACAGCGTCCACACCAACGACGCAACCCTTCCCGCGGAAGAGGGGCGGGAAGGGTTGCCCGGGCGCGAGCCCCGCGGGTTATCCCCCACCGCACGGGGCTCACGGTCTTTCCTCCGGGTGGCCGCGTCGACGGGGTCCTCGCGTGGGGCGGAGTATGTCCTCTGCCACGGAGCGTGAAGCGGCCCGTGAACAGTATGCCAGACAACCGACCCAGTGTCCATGATTGCGCACCAGCCCGATCTGCGCGATGGTGTCGGTGGTTGCGGGAAATCAGCATCGACAGACACGATAAGGTCGGCTAGAATGACCAGTGCCCGTCATCGGTGAGATTCGATGGCATGCCAGAACTCCAGGCGGCAGAGAGTCACCTCCCCAGGTCTCGAAGCCGGGCCGTCCAAGTCGGCACCGGGCGCCGTTCCTGGCCATGCGGACGAAGGCCGACGCGACGCGGATGCGTCGGGCCGATGACGGGCACCGCACCGGCCACGAACGATCGCGACGAATAGAGTCGGGCCGGGTTCACGGCGCGAGGGCTCCATGAGAATGGGGCCGCATCGTCAGCGTGATCGGGCCGGACCCGCCGCGGCGGGCTCCACGGTGCGTCTCACCGACTCCCGAGGCCGTTGTCGGGGACGTCGTCGGCAGGGGCCAGAATGGACTGGAGCCCTTGCACCGCGGCGGCCGCCGCCTCGCCCTCGCCGTCGTGGATCGCGCCTCGCAGCCTCTCGAAGGTGGCAGCCAGATCGGACGGAAGCGGCGATGCGACCCGGAAGGCGAACATGTCGCGCATCAGGGCGAACCGCATGTGCGACAGGGAAGCGCCGTACGGCGTCCCCTCGGCCAGTTCTGCGAGGCGCTCGATGCCCGCGGAGAAGGACGCGAGGACATCGGTGATCCTGCGTGATCCCAACGCCTCCTCGATGGCGACGACGTCTTCGACCAGGTGGCGGCGCTGCGCGGAACTGAGTTCGGGAACGATGTAGCGCAGAGTGCTGCCGGTCAGATCGCACGCGAATCTCACCGACAGATCCGATGAGCGACGCGTGGATGGCGTGACCCGGGAGAAGCGGTTGGCGGCGAGCTCGACCAAGCCGATCTGCTCGAGGCGCAGCAGGGCGTCGCGGACCGGCATCCGCGAGACTCCGAGCTCCGCTGACAGGGCCGGCAGGGCGAGGCGCGTGCCCGGAGGGAGCTGTCGAGTCGCGATGGCGCCCGCGAGGATGTCGAACACCGCGTCGCTCAGCCGATGGGGCGAGAGGGCGATCCGTTCCAGTCCGCGCAGCGCGGGGGCGGCGTCCGGGGGTGTCGCCCCGTGCTCGGGTGACGACGCGTCCTCTTCGATGAGGCGGGAGACAGAAGCCATGTTCCGAGCATAGTGAACCTTGGGTGGAAGACGGATAGATTGCACGCCAGCATTCACGAAATTACTGGAGCATTCGCACAGAGGATTCCGTGCGGCGACCCCGTGCAGCGAGGGTGGGCGGTGCGAAAAGCGCGCCAGGCCACCGTCGGGTCGGGCCGTGAGAAGGTGCGGCACGCGAGGCATCCTCGCCCGGGGGAGCATGGGGGAGATCGCGATGGTTAGGTCGCATGCCAAAATAGTGGCCATGACTGACTTTCATGCCGCGGGTGACCACACGCGGCGGATCGCGGACGCCTTGCGAGGGCGCATCGTCCGCGGCGAGATCGCCGACGGGGCGCGACTGGTCGAGGCCGACATCGCCGCCGAGTTCGGCGTGAGTCGCACGCCCGCGCGTGTCGCGCTCGATCTTCTCGAGCGCGAAGGGTTCGTCGAGCATCGGCGCAATCGAGGCGCGGTGGTGAAGAGCACGCATCGCCCCCGAGAGATCGCGGACGCCCGCGAGGTCCAGGGGGCATTCGCCGTGCTGTTCGTCAAGCTCGTCATCGCGCACGCCACGGACGAGGAACTGCGTGACGGCAAGGCGAGGCTGGCCGAGCTGCCCGAGGAGGACCCCGCCGCGGCGGACGAGATCCTCGCGGACGTGCAGCAGCGCCTCATCGCGGCCACGCGCAACCGCGTCTTCCAACAGGCGATGGCGCGCTTCGAGATCCGCCAGCGGGTGCTGGCCGCTGCGATCGAGCCGCGCACCGATGCGCGCAGGTGGCTCCACGCGCTGATGGACGCGCTGGTCGCGCGCGACGTGGAGACCGCGGTGAGTTTGCTGGAGGAGGAGGAATCGCGGATCCAGCGTGCCGGCGTGGACCGCGCCCTCCGCGGATTGGTGGAGGCCGAGTCGGCGGCTTCCGGTGTCGACGGAAGGGCGCGCGCGTGACGACGACGGTGACCAAGGCGGAGGGTGCCAGGACGCACTCCTCGGACGAGGCCGCCCGCGTGGCGCAGGCCCTGCGGCGCGAGATCATCTCGGGCCGGCGTCGGGCCGGCAGCGTGCTCTCCGAACGGCAGATCGGCGACGCGCACGGCGTGGGGCGCGCCGCCGTCCGTCCGGCGGTGCAGAACCTGATCGACGAGGGCCTCGCCACCCCGGGCGGACCCCGGTCGGCCGCCCGCGTGGCCGAGTGCAGCTACCAGGACGTGACCGACCTTTTCGTCGTTGCACAGCAGGTGTCGGCGTACGGCTGCCATCTTGCGGCGCAGCGGCGCTCCCAGGACGACCTCGATCGTCTCGCCGCCCTGCTGCGCCGAATCGACTCCGCCCTCGCGAAGGACCGCCCGAAGGACGTCATGCGCGGGTGCATCGAGTTCCGCGATGAGTCGATGCGCATGTCCGACAACGAGGCGCTCATGGACATGGACGACGTCGTGCGTCCGCGACTGGAGGCGTACTTCGAGGAGATCGATCGTCCGTTCCCGTCTGCCGTCGGCTTCCACGCGGTGTACCGCGCCTTCGTCGAGCGGGACGCGGAGGCCGCCTACGCCATCGTGTTCCGGCTGTACCAGGACGCGATCGACGCGCTGACCGCGCACGACGCCGAGGGGCGTTCCTCGGCGGACGCGATCGCCGTGCTGAGCGGCGCCCTGGAGGCCTGACCCGCCGGGCTCCGGGAGTCGCGACGGCGCCGGTCGGTGCCGGCGTGCGCTGCATCCATCGCCGTGCGGTCGCGACGGGCCGGGAGACGGAGTCCGGGTCGTCGTCGTCACACGGCGACGCGGACGTGCGGCAAACACACAGGAAACACTCAGATGTCGATATTCTGGTCGCGCCGATCGGGTGTTCGATCCCGCACGGCGCGCGGGCGAGCATCGCCCATTCGGATGAACCCACGAGAAAGGGCATCACCATGACCGGTACGGCACGGAAGGCGACCGCTGAGGCGCTCGCGACCTTCCTGTTCGTCTTCAGCATCATCGGGGCCGTCAACAGCGGCAACGCGCTTGCACCGCTCGCGATCGGCCTCGCCCTCGGCGTGCTCGTCTTCGCGACCGGGCACATCTCCGGCGCGCACCTGAACCCTGCCGTCTCGGTCGGGGTGTTCCTGCGCGGCGGCCTGAGCGTCGGCGACCTCATCGCCTACATCGTGGCCCAGTTCGTCGGCGGCGCCCTCGCCGCGCTCGCGAGCTTCGCCCTGTGGCCCCGCGCCGCGGAGCCGACGCAGATCGAGATCGGCCCGGCGTTCCTCGCCGAGGCGCTGTTCACGCTCGTCCTGGTCTGGGTGGTGCTGAACGTCGCGACCTCCAAGGACACCGCCGGCAACTCCTTCTACGGCCTCGCGATCGGCGGCACGGTGTTCGTCGGCGCCGTCGCGGTCGGCGGCGTCTCCGGCGGCGGGTTCAACCCGGCCGTGGCCCTGGGGCTGTCGATCAGCGGGCAGTTCGCCTGGAGCGCGCTGTGGCTCTACATCCTCGCCCCCGTCGTGGGCGCGATCGTGGCCGCGCTCGCCTTCCGTCTGCTGAACACGGACGACGCGAAGAAGATCGCCGCCGCGGAGTGACCTCGCGCTCTCTCGAGCGCACGATCACCGACAGCGGCCGCGGAGCCCTGTCATCGCCACCTGCACGACGTCGGCTGCGATGTCGTCCGGAAGGACGGGACCTTCGGGGCGATACCACTCCACGAGCGAGTTGATCATGCCGAACACGAACCGCGTCAGGAGCGCCGGCTCGATGTCGTCCCGCACGCCGCCCTCGCCCTGGGCCTCGGCCACGAGGGCGGCGACCCGCTGGTCGAACGTCCGCCGTCGCTGCATCGCGGCGAGCTCCACCTGGCTGTTGCCGCGGACGCGAAGAAGCAGAGTGACGGTCGGCAGTTCGTCGGTCAGCACGTGAACGGCGCCGGTGACGACCTGTTCCAGACGGGACGTGGCCGGTCCCGGTGACCGCAGTGCGGTCTCGAGCACCTGCTCGAGCGAACCGAGAGCGGAGTCGAGCGCGATGCGGAGCATCTCCTCCTTCGAGGAGAAGTGGTGGTAGAGCGCGGCCTTGGACACGCCCAGTCGTCCCGTGATGTCGGAGACGCTGGTCGCGTCGTAACCGCGCTGGGTGAACAGCAGCACCGCGGCCGCAAGCACCTGGTCCCGGTCATAGCCCGGCCGGCCGCGCCGCGGTGCCGTCGCGGTCGGCGCGTCGGCGGACGCGCGCTCGGCATCGGGGGTCATCGAACCAGTCTCGCACCGTCCGGCGGGTCGCCGCCGCCGGGAACGGACGATCACGGGCGAGACCCGGGTTGCCGCGGTGACCCCCGGTCTGCGAAGATTACTGAACGATCGGTAGGAAAAGCTCAGAGCGTCGAGCGAGCGCCCGATTCCGCCGACGAGGACGATCCGCCCCGCACCGTCGCAGGAGGTCACGATGCCCGAGGCCTATCTGGTCGGCGGCGTGCGCACGCCCGTCGGGCGCTACGGTGGAGCGCTCGCCTCGGTGCGGGCGGACGACCTCGCGGCCCTCGTTGTCCGTGCCGCCGTCAAACGCGCGGCGCTGCCGGTCGACGCCGTGGACGAGGTCGTGCTCGGCGCCGCGAACCAGGCGGGTGAGGACAACCGCAACGTCGCGCGCATGGCCGTGCTCCTCGCGGCGCTTCCGGACACGGTGCCGGGCGTGACGGTGAACCGGCTGTGCGCCTCCGGGATGACGGCCGTCGCGCTCGCCGCCCAGGCGATCCGCGCCGGCGACGCCGATGCGCTGGTCGCCGGCGGCGTGGAATCGATGACGAGGGCGCCCTGGGTCCAGGCCAAGCCGGAGCGCGCCTGGGCGAAGCCGGTCGCCGCCTTCGACACGGCGATCGGGTGGCGCTTCACGAACCCGCGCCTGCTCGCGAGGGACCGGGCGACGTCCTCCATGCCGGAGACCGCCGAGGAGGTCGGGCGGATCGACCGGATCACGCGGGAGGACGCCGACGCGTTCGCGCTGGAGAGTCACCGTCGCGCGGTCGCGGCCCTCGACGCCGGGAGGTTCGCCGCGGAGACCGTCCCCGTGACCACCGCAGGCGGTCGCACCGTCGAGACAGACGAGGGGCCGCGCCGGGACACGACTCTCGCGGCGCTCGCTCAGCTGCCGGCCGTCGTCCCGGGCGGGTCTCTCGTCACCGCGGGCAACGCCAGCCCGCTCAGCGACGGTGCCTCCGCGCTGGTCGTCGCGTCCGAGACGGCCGTGAACCGCCACGGGCTCTCTCCCCGGGCCCGGATCGTCTCCTCCGCCACCGCGGCCCTCGCTCCCGAGATCATGGGGCTCGGCCCGGTGCCGGCGACCGGGAAGGCGCTGGAGAGAGCGGGCCTGTCCGTGGCGGACATCGGCGCCGTCGAACTGAACGAGGCCTTCGCGACCCAGGCGCTCGCCGTCATCCGTCGCCTGGGCCTGGATCCTGGGCGCGTCAACGCCGACGGCGGGGCGATCGCCCTGGGCCATCCCCTCGGCTCCAGCGGCTGTCGGATCCTCGTCACGCTGCTCGGGCGGATGGAGCGCGAGGGAGCGCGATACGGGCTGGCCACGATGTGTGTGGGCGTCGGCCAGGGTACGGCGATGATCCTGGAGCGGGTGTGACATGGCTGCGTCCCTCCGAATCGAACGGGCCCCCGACGTCGTCGTGGCGACGCTCGACCGTCCCGAGACCCGTAACGCCATCGACCAGGGGATGATCGACGAGCTGCACGCGCTGTGCGCCGAGCTGGAGTCGGAGCCGCGGACGCTCATCCTCACCGGCGCGGGAGGGGTCTTCGCCTCCGGGGCCGATATCGCCGAGCTTCGCGAGCGCCGCGCCGACGATGCGCGCCGGGGGATCAACACGCACGCGTTCCAGCGGGTCCGCGCGCTTCCGATGCCGGTCGTGGCGGCGCTCGACGGCTATGCGCTCGGCGGCGGCGCGGAGCTCGCCTATGCGGCCGACATCCGGATCGGCACGCCGGGTCTTCGGATCGGGAATCCGGAGACCGGACTGGGCATCATCGCGGCCGCGGGCGCGACCTGGCGACTGCCGGAGATCGTCGGCGCGGCCCGGGCTGCCGAGCTCCTCCTCACCGGGCGCATCCTGACGGGAGACGAGGCCCTCGCCTGGGGGCTGGTGTCCTCCCTGCACGAGCCCGGCGACCTCCGCGCTGCGGCGCACGCGATCGCCGAGCGGATCGCCCGGGCGGATCCTGCCGCGACGCGGCACACCAAGACGGCCCTGCGGGCGGAGAGCGACGCGCACCCGGAGCTCGAGCTCGAGCTCCAGGCCGATCTCTTCGAAAGCCCGGAGAAGCACCGGCGCATGACCGCATTCCTGGAACGGAGGAGTCGTCGATGAGCGAGGCGGACGCCACGGGCGCAGGCGAGGCGGACCGGGAGCGGGCCCCCGCGCGCGTCGGTGTGATCGGCGGCGGCCGGATGGGCGCCGGGATCGCGCACGCCTTCCTCCTCGCCGGATCCCACGTCGTCGTGGTGGAGCGCGACGAGGAAGCGGCCCGCTCGGCGGGAGAGCGGATCGCGGAGAGCATCCGCCGCTCGGTCGAGCGCGGCGGCACGGTTCGGGGTGTCGACGAGGCGTTCGCGCGGCTCGTCACCGGCACCGCACCGACCCTGCTGGCGGATCGGGACCTCGTGATCGAAGCCGTCCCGGAGGACCGGGGGCTGAAGACCGAGACCCTGCGTCGCATCGAGGGCGCCGCCCCGCACGCCGCACTGGCGACGAACACGTCGTCCATCCCGATCGACGATCTCGCCGCGGCTCTGGCCCGACCCGATCGGTTCCTCGGGCTGCACTTCTTCAACCCCGTGCCCTCGTCCGCCCTCATCGAGATCGTGACCGGGACCGCGACGGACGTCACCCTGGTCGAGGCGGCGCGGACCTGGGCGGCCGCCCTGGGCAAGACCGCGATCGTGGTGCGGGACGCCCCCGGGTTCGCGTCCAGCCGTCTCGGCGTCGCCCTTGCGCTCGAGGCGATCCGCATGGTCGAGGAGGGCGCCGCGACGCCCGCCGACATCGACGCGGCGATGGAGCTCGGCTACCGGCATCCCGCCGGTCCCCTCCGGACCACGGACCTCGTCGGCCTCGACGTGCGTCTGGGCATCGCGGAGGAGCTGCACGCCGCGTTCGGCGAGCGCTTCGCACCGCCCCGCCTGCTGCGCGACATGGTCGCCGACGGCAGGCTCGGTCGCAAGAGCGGCCGAGGATTCTACGAATGGAGCCCGTCATGACCGAGGTGCTGCCCAGCTTCGTGCGGGGATCGTGGTGGACACCGGCGGGCGAGGGCGGCGTCGTCGTCCGGGACGCGTCCACGGGGGAGGAGATCGTCCGGGTCGACGCGACCGGGATCGATCTCGAGGGCGCGCTGGCCCACGCCCGCTCCGTGGGGCAGCGCAGCCTCGGGGCGCGGACGTTCCACCAGCGGGCGCTCCTCCTCAAGCAGATGGCGCTCGTGCTCACCGAGCACAAGGAAGAGCTGTACGCGCTGTCCTTGCGCGCCGGGTCGACCCTGCGCGACTCGGCGAACGACATCGACGGCGGCATCGGCGTCCTGTTCACCTATTCGTCGAAGGGGCGCAGGGAGCTGCCGAACGCGCAGGTCGTCGTGGACGGCCCGGCCGAGCCGCTGTCCAAGGACGGGTCCTTCCTCGGGCGGCACGTCTACACGAGGCTCCCGGGGGCCGTGCTCCAGATCAACGCCTTCAACTTCCCCGTGTGGGGCGCCCTGGAGAAGTTCGCGCCCGCCTTCCTCGCGGGGGTCCCCACCATCGTCAAGCCCGCGACCCCGACCGCGTACATCGCGGAGGCGTGGGTGCGGATCCTCGTCGACGCCGGACTCGTGCCGGACGGAACGCTGCAGCTGATCTCGGGAGCCGTCCCCGGCCTCCTCGAGCGCCTGCGCCTCGGCGACCTCGTGGCCTTCACCGGCAGCGCGAGCACCGCGGAGGGTCTTCGCGTGCAGACTCCGGAGGGGGTCCGGTTCACGAGCGAGACCGACTCGATCAACGCCTCCGTGCTGGGTCCGGATGCGACCCCGGACACCCCCGAGTTCGACGCGTACGTGACGCAGCTCCTCGTCGAGCTGACGACCAAGGCGGGGCAGAAATGCACCGCGATCCGCCGGGCGATCGTCCCCGCGGGGATGTCGGCACCGCTCGCCGACGCACTGCGGGCGAAGCTCGAGGAGCGGGTCGTCCTCGGTGACCCTCGCGGGGAGGGGGTCACGATGGGCCCGCTCGTCTCGGTCGCGCAGCGCGACGAGGTACGGCGGCAGGTCGACGCGCTGCGGGCGGCCGGGGGAGAGCTGCTCCTGGGCGACGTCTCCGAGCCGGAGGTCCGTCGTGCGGACGGCAGCACGGGGCCGGCGCCGGACGGGGCGTTCGTCGTCCCGACGCTGATCGGCTTCGCGGACCCGAGGACGCCGGCGGTGCACCGGATCGAGGCCTTCGGGCCGGTTGCGAGCGTCCTGGAGTATGCGGACCTGGAGGACGCGGCCCGACTCGTCGGCGAGGGGGGCGGCTCGCTGGTCACGAGCGTCGCCACCCGCGACCCGGCCACCGCGGCGACGCTGCTGGCGGGCATCGCCGCGTACAACGGGCGCGTGCTGTTCCTCAACCGGGACGACGCCCGGACCTCCACGGGGCACGGGGCGCCGGTGCCGCACCTCGTCCACGGCGGGCCGGGGCGGGCGGGCGGCGGCGAGGAGCTCGGCGGCATCCGCGCCGTCCTGCACCACATGCAGCGCACCGCCGTGCAGGGGACCCCGGAGATCCTGACCGCGATCACCGGCATCTGGCACACGGGCGCGGGCACGGACAGGACGCAGCACCCGTTCCGCAAGTCCCTGGCCGAGCTCCGCCTGGGCGATCAGGTGGAGTCCGGGCTGCGGGAGCTGTCGCTGGAGGACGTGGAGGCCTTCGCGCACTCGACCGGTGACACCTTCTATGCGCACATGGACGAGGAGGCCGCCGCGGCCAACCCGTTCTTCGGCGGGCGCGTGGCGCATGGCTATCTGCTGGTCTCCTGGGCGGCCGGGCTGTTCGTCTCGCCGGAGCCCGGGCCGGTGCTCGCGAACTACGGTCTGGAGAACCTACGCTTCGTCACTCCGGTCAGGCCGGGCGATGCGATCCGGGTCACCCTCACCGCCAAGCAGATCACCCCGCGGGAGACCGAGGAGTACGGAGAGGTGCGCTGGGACGCCGTGATCCACAACCAGCGGGACGAGGTCGTGGCGACCTACGACGTGCTGACGCTGGTGGAGAAGGAGCCCGCGGCGGGCTGACACGGACGGAATCCTCGTCCTGCGCCCTCGTCCTGCACACCGGGGAGCGAGGGCGAGCTGTGCACGGACCACGTCCCACCGCGGCGGTGCGTCCGGTTGGGGCGGTACCGTCTCTGGCGTGGCGTCGAATTGCGCGCCAGAATGGGGGCGTGTACATGTCGATCGAGATCCTCGCGACGATGATCACCGGGCTGGGGCTCGTGGTGACCCTCGGGTCCTCGATGTTCGTCGGCTTCGCCTGGATGCTCCGCCGGATCGATGACGTGCAGGCCGAGCTCGTCGACGTCAAGGTCTCGGTGGCGCGCTGGGAGGGGCCGCGGCCGCAGTTGCAGACGCGCCGCTGAGTCCGAGCGGGACGGGCGTCGAGTCGTGGTCGCCGCCGTCGTGACGGCATGTCGTCCCGTCTGTCATCGCCACGGACGAGGGTGTGTGTCATAATTACTGTACGATCGTTAGGTAATTCCTGGAGGAGTCGATGATGACGACCCGGACCGAGCGCGACGCACCGCCGGTCGACGCGGAGCAGCAGGCGCTCTTCGACGCGCTCATCGCCGACGAGCAGCGGATCGAGCCGCGCGACTGGATGCCCGACGCCTACCGCAGGACGTTGATCCGCCAGATCTCCCAGCATGCGCACTCCGAGATCATCGGCATGCAGCCCGAGGGCAATTGGATCACCCGCGCACCGAGCCTCAAGCGCAAGGCGATCCTGCTCGCCAAGGTCCAGGACGAGGCCGGGCACGGTCTGTACCTCTACTCCGCTGCGCAGACCCTCGGGATCACCCGGGAGGAGATGACGCGGCAGCTCATCGACGGCGAGGCGAAGTACTCCTCGATCTTCAACTACCCGACCCCGACCTGGGCGGACATGGGGGCGATCGGATGGCTGGTCGACGGCGCGGCCATCTGCAACCAGGTGCCACTGTGCCGCGCGTCCTACGGACCGTACGGGCGTGCCATGGTCCGCATCTGCAAGGAGGAGTCGTTCCACCAGCGTCAAGGGTTCGAGATCCTCCTTACGCTGATGCAGGGCACGCCGGCGCAGCGGCGGATGGCCCAGGACGCGGTGAACCGCTGGTACTGGCCCAGCCTGGCGATGTTCGGGCCGCCCGACGATCAGTCGCCGAATTCGGCGCAGTCGATGGCGTGGAAGATCAAGCGGTTCTCGAACGACGAGCTGCGCCAGCGCTTCGTGGCCATGCTCGTACCGCAGGCGGAGGTCCTCGGCGTGACGCTTCCGGACCCCGACCTGCGTTGGGATCCGGAGACCGAGCGGTACGAGATGGGCGAGATCGACTGGGACGACTTCTTCGCGGTGCTGCGCGGACACGGGCCGTGCAATGCCGAGCGGCTGCAGCGGCGGCGGGATGCGCACGAGGACGGCGCCTGGGTGCGTAAGGCCGCGGCGGAGTACGCCCGCAAGCGCGCGGCACAAGAGCAGGCGGAGGCGGCATGAGCATGCCCGACGCATCGATCCACGGGCACGACGCGGAGGAGTGGCCCCTCTTCGAGGTGTTCGTCCGCGCCAGCCGGGGGCTGAGTCACGTGCACGTCGGCTCCCTGCACGCGCCCGACGCCGAGATGGCCGTGCGCAACGCGAGGGATCTCTACACCCGACGCAACGAAGGGACCTCCCTCTGGGTGGTCCCGGCAACGGCGATCACGGCGAGCGATCCGGATGCGAAGGACGCCTTCTTCGAGAGCCCGGCCGGGAAGAACTATCGCCACGCCGTGTACTACACCGCCTCCGAGGGGGTGCCCCACCTGTGAGCGCCGGATCGCCGCGGACGCCGGGAGGCCCGCACGGGGACGTCACGGTCGACGAGCTCCCGCTCTCGGCCGAGTTCGCCGGGGAGGAGAGTCGTGCCCCGTCAGGAGACGTGGCCGAGTATGCCCTCCGGCTGGGCGACGATGCGTTGATCCTCAGCCAGCAGCTGGCCGGCTGGGTCACCCGTGCGCCGGAGCTGGAAGAGGACGTGGCGCTCGCGAACATCGCGCTCGACCTGCTCGGCCACGCCCGATCTCTGCTGCGCTACGCCGGGAGCTGGGACGGGCGCAGCGAGGACGACCTCGCGTACTTCCGGGATGAGGCGGAGTTTCGCAGCGCGTGGCTCGTGGAACAGCCCAACGGCGACTTCGCTCACACGATCGCACGCCAGCTGATCGCCGCGGCGTACTTCGTCGAGCTCTACGGAGCCCTGCGCGATAGCACGGACGCGATGCTCGCCGCCGTGGCCGAGAAGGCCCGCAAAGAGGTGGACTATCACCGCGACCACGCCGTCCAGTGGGTGCTGCGCCTGGCGGGGGGAACGGAGCAGTCACGCCGACGGATGATCCGGGGGCTCGGCGACATGCTTCCCTATGCGGCCGAGCTGTTCCGAGACGACCCGCTCACCGATCGACTCTCGGCGCCGCGCGCGGGAGTCGCCGTGCGTCCGTCTTCTCTGCGCCCGGGATACGACGCGGTGATCGCGGCGGTCCTGAGCGAGGCGGGGCTCGACGACGCCCTGCCGGTGGTCGCGGAGGCGGCGGGAGGCGGACGCCGGGGATCCCACGCGCCGCACCTCGGGCATCTCCTCGCGGAGATGCAGGTGCTCGCCCGGCAGCATCCGGGGGCGTCATGGTGACCGTCGAGGAGCGCGCCTGGGAGGTCGCGGCAGCGGTGCCGGACCCCGAGGTCCCCGTGCTGACGATCGAGGATCTCGGTGTGCTGCGGCGCATCCAGGTCGACGACGGTCGGGTGCGCGTGGACATCACGCCGACGTACAGCGGCTGTCCTGCGATGGACGCGATCCGCGACGACCTGATCCTGGCGCTGACGCACGCGGGGTTCGGCGACGTCGACGTGCGCCTCGTGCTCTCGCCGGCGTGGACGACCGACTGGATGACCGCTGCCGGTCGGCGGAAGCTGACCGAATACGGGATCGCGCCGCCGTCGGGTTCCGCTGCGGCGACTCGCGGGAGCGGACCGGTTCCGGTCGTCCTGCGCGTGCGTTGTCCGAGGTGCGGATCGCCGGAGACCCACGAGGTGTCCCGTTTCGGGTCGACCTCGTGCAAGGCGCTCTACGAGTGCCGCTCGTGCGGAGAGCCCTTCGACCACTTCAAGGCGTTCTGATGACGAGCCTGTGGACACCGGCACCCCCGAGCACCGCACCCGCGGCCGATGCCGAGCGCGTCGCCGGTGCACTGCTGCGGGGACTGGTGGGTGGCTCGGCCGATCGCGCGGGGGAGGCAGCGGACGGCGACGAGCCGCGGCGTCGTCCGCGTGCCCGGTTCCACCGGCTGACCGTGGCGTCCATCCGCCCGCTCACGACGGACGCCATCGAGGTGACGTTCGCCGTCCCGCCCGAGCTGACCGGCGAGTTCGACTACCTCGCCGGGCAGCATGTGGCCCTGCGGACGCGGATCGACGGTCAGGAGGTGCGCCGCTCCTATTCGCTCTGTCGAGCCCCGGAGGCTCACGGAGGGGCGCCAGGAAGCGTCGGCTCGCGCATCAGCGTGGCGATCAAGCGGGACCGCGGCGGGCGGTTCTCCACGTGGGCGCACAGCGCGTTGCGTCCGGGGCAGGAGATCGACGTGATGAGCCCGCAGGGCACGTTCACGTCGTCGCTCGCGGATCTCGACGGCGCCCGCATCGCCGGGATCGCCGCCGGATCCGGGATCACGCCGCTCATGGCGCTCGCCGCCTCGGTCCTTGCGCGATCCGACAGCGCCCGCTTCGACCTCGTCTACACGAACCGCCGCGCCACGGACGTCATGTTCCTGGACGACCTCGCCGATCTGAAGGACCGCTTTCCGACGCGGATCGCCGTTCACCACGTCCTCACGCGCGAACAGCGCAGCGCGCCGCTCCTGTCCGGGCGGATCGACGAGAAGCGGCTGCGCGGCATCCTGGATCGGCTGATCCCTCCGAGCTCCGTGGACGAGTGGTTCCTGTGCGGGCCGTTCGAGCTCGTCCAGCTCTGTCGCGACGTGCTCGCCGACAGCGGAGTGGACCGTCGGCACGTGCGCTACGAACTGTTCACGACGGGAGAGCCCGGCGAGGAGCGGCCGGAGGGCGGCCGCCCGGTCGAGGCGCTCGAGGACGAGCCGGTGCGCACGATCGCCTTCACCCTCGACGGCCAGTCCGGGTCCGTCGAGACGCCCGTCTCCGCGGACGAGTCGATCCTGAACGCCGCCCTGCGGGTGCGGCCGGACGTGCCGTACGCCTGCGCGGGCGGGGTGTGCGGCACGTGCCGGGCGCGGCTGGTCGAGGGGTCCGTCACGATGACTGAGAACTACGCGCTGGAGAAGGAAGAGCTCGACTGCGGCTACGTGTTGACGTGCCAGTCGCACCCGACCTCGGATCGCGTCGTTGTCGACTACGACGTGTGAGGTGCGATCCATGTGCGTCGAGACCCCTCCTTCCCGTCGAGACCCCCTTGCGCGGACGTGATTCAGAGGGGGTCTCGACAGGGGGAGGGGGTTTCGACCGACGCAGACGCGGGGGAGCGGAGATGAGAGAGGAGAGGACCGTGATCGACCTGCGGATCGACGGGGGCGTCGCCCACGTCACGCTCGACAACCCGTCGACCCTCAACGCGCTCGACGAAGGGGCGCTGCGTGACCTCGACAGCGCCTACGCCGAGGCGGCGAACGCCGGGGTGCGGGCGCTCGTCCTGCGCGGCGAGGGGAGGGCGTTCTGCGCGGGGCGGGACATCTCCCGTGTGGACCCGGCCGAGGACGATGTGTCCGCCTTTCTGGACGGCCTCGTGACGCCGCTGCTGGAGCGGATGTCCGCGTTCCCCGCGCCGACCTTCGCCGCGGCGCACGGCGCCTGCCTCGGCGTGGGGCTGGGGCTCCTGATCGCGACGGACGTCGTGTACGTGGCCGAATCGGCGAAGATCGGCTCCCCGTTCGCAGCTCTCGGCGCGGTCCTGGACTCGGGCGGTCACGCGCTCTTCTACGAGCGACTCGGCGCGCACCGGACGCTGGACCTGATCTACACGGGTCGGTTGATGAGCGGCGCCGAGGCGGTGCAGGCGGGGGTGTTCTCGCAGGTGCTGCCGGACGAGGAGGTGCAGGCGGCGACCCGTGCCGCGGCCGAGAGGGCGGCGACCGGGGCGACGGCGGCCTTCCTCGCCAGCAAGCGGCTGGTGGCGGCGCTCCGGGACCAGCGACGGGGGCTGTGGGATTCGATGCGGCAGGAGAACACGGCGCAGGCCGCGCTCCGTGACACCGCCGACTACCGCGAGGGCTTCGCGGCGTTTCAGCAGAAGCGACCACCGGTGTTCCGTGGGGAGTGATCCGTCCGCGCGTGGGCGACGCCCGGGCATAGGCTGGTCGATGCTGCCCGCCGACCGCGCGGGGGACGGGAGAAGACGTGGGCGAGGTCGTCGAGCGCATCCGGGGGCCACGCGCCTACGCGTCCTTCATCGGGATCGGCCTGGCCGCGGGGCTGCTCTCCGGGCTCTTCGGAGTCGGCGGGGGAACGGTCATCGTGCCCCTGCTCGTGCTGCTGCTCGGGTTCGACCAGCGCCTCGCCGCGGGCACGTCGCTGGCGGCGATCGTTCCGACCGCGACGGTGGGAGTCGTCTCCTATGCCGTCTCCGGCTCCGTCGCGTGGGTGCCGGCTCTGCTGCTGGCCGCCGGCGCGGTCGTCGGCGCCCAGATCGGCACCCGTCTCCTTCCCCGGATCTCGCAGACGGCGCTGCGCTGGTTCTTCGTCGGCTTCCTCGTCGTCGTGATCGTCAGCCTGTTCCTCGTCATCCCGTCCCGTGACGCGGCGCTGGAGCTCACCTGGGCGACGGGACCACTGCTGGTGCTCGTGGGGCTGCTCACGGGTGTCATGGCCGGCCTGATCGGCGTCGGCGGTGGCGTCATCGTCGTCCCGGTGCTCATGCTCGGCTTCGGCACGAGCGACCTGATCGCGAAGGGCACGTCGCTGCTGATGATGATCCCCACCGCCGTCTCGGGGACGATCGGCAACGTCCGCCACCGGAACGTCGACCTGCTCGCCGCCGGGCTGATCGGCCTCGCCGCCTGCACGACGACGGCTCTCGGCGCGTGGCTCGCGACGCTCATCGATCCCTTCGCCGGCAACATGCTGTTCGCGGCATACCTCGTGGTGATCGGCGTGCAGATGGCGCTCAAGGCCATCCGCGGCCGCAAGAAGGGCTGAGCCGCGTCACCCCGGGGATGGCCGCGTCACGCCGGGGATGGCCGCGTCACCCCGGGGATGAAGGAATCTTCATCCCCGCCTCATGTCGGCATCACGAACGCCGGGCACGATGGGGACATGACCTTCGCACGTCGGATCCTGCTGCCTGGCACGCTGATCGCCCTGCCGGTCCTCTTCGCCGTGGGCAGCGTCGTGCTGACGCAGATGCCGGGGGCGCCCGCGCTCCAGGACGAGCCGATCGTGATCCGGGTCGAGCCGACCCCGCGCCCCGCGCCGACTCCCCGTCCGACCGCGCCGGTCACAACCCCCGCGCCGCCCGCCGCCCCGGCCCAGCCCGTGGCACCGGCACCTCCGCCCGCCGACCCGGCCCCACCGGCGGACCCCGTGCCGCCCACGGGAGACGACGACGGCGACGACGACGGTGACGACGGCGGCGACGATGACTGACCCGGGACCGACCGCGGTGATCGGGCGCCCTCCGGGCCCCGACGCCGAGGAGCCCGGATCCGGTGCGCCGCGACCCCGCCGACGCGTGCTCCCCGCGCGCTGGCGTATCACGGCATGGATCATCCTGAGCACGGTGGTGACCCTGCTGGCGGTCGGGATCTTCGGGCGCAACCTCTTCCTCTCGGGAGTGGAGCAGGGCGCCAACACGGAGATCGAGCAGGAGGCCGCCGAATTCCGGCGCTTCATCGAGGACGGACGCGCCGCGCGGGCCGGTTCGCTGACCGCCCTGCTGGAGGACTACGTCGCGATGCAGTCGGTGCACCGCACAGAAGTGGTCCTCGGCCTGGTGGACGGCCGGGTCGTCGCCGTGGCCGACGGGCGGACGGAGGTCGCGGGAGAGCGCCCGGCGCTCGACGCGGCGATGCGGCAGCGGATCCTCGCCGCCGACGCCGTCTCCGGGACGACGACCGACCCCGACGCCGGCCCGATCCGCTGGGGCCGCGTGGATGTCGTCCGCGGCGACGAGTCCGGTGCCCTGGTGATCCTGCAGTTCACGGCGGACGAACGGGCCGCGATCGACGACGCCGTCGTGGTGGTCGCGGTGGTCGCCCTCATCGGCATCGTCCTGAGCTCGGGGGTCGCCTGGCTCGTGGCCGGCCAGATCCTCGCGCCCGTGCGGGCCGTGTCCCGTGTCGCTCGCGAGATCGGCGAGCACGATCTCAGCGCCCGCGTCCCCGTGGAGGGCCACGACGACATCGCGGCGATGGCGACCACGTTCAACCAGATGCTCGACCGGCTCGAGGAGGTGCATGCCACCCAGCAGCGCTTCGTCGACGACGCGGGCCACGAGCTTCGCACGCCGATCACGGTGGTGCGCGGGCATCTGGAGCTTCTCGGGGACGACCCCGTCGAGCGCCGGGAGACGCTGCGCCTGGTCGGCGACGAGCTCGCTCGGATGAGTCGGATCGTGGCGGACCTGCTCATCCTGGCCCGCGCTCAGCAGCCCGATTTCGTGCGGACCGCGGCCTGCGACGTCGCGACCCTGACCCTGGACATCGAGGCCAAGGCACAAGCCCTCGGTGACCGGAGGTGGCAGCTCATGGAGGTCGCAGAGGGGCCGGCCCCTCTGGACCCGCAGCGCATCACCCAGGCGGTGCTGCAACTGGCGGCCAACGCGGTGCAGGTCACGGCGGACGGCGACCGCATCCGCATCGGCTCGCGCTTCGACGGAGACGGTGCCGCCCGGATCCTGCGGTTCTGGGTCCAGGACACCGGCCCGGGCGTCGCGGCGCAGGATGCGGAGCGGATCTTCGAGAGGTTCGTGCGCGGTGGAGCTCCCGGCGACACCCGCGGCAGACGCCCCGGCTCGGGCCTGGGCCTGGCGATCGTCCGCGCGATCTCGGACGCGCACGGCGGATCCGCGTGGGTCGACAGCGTCCCCGGCGAGGGCGCCACGTTCGGGATCGACGTCCCCGCCCCCCTTGCCGATCCGCAGGCCGACCTAGGAAGGGAAGACTGATGCGACACATCCTCATCGCGGAGGACGATCCGCACATCACGTCGTTCGTGCGTCGTGGGCTGCGCGCCGCCGGCTACGAGACGTCCGAGGCGTCCGACGGGCGGACCGCGCTGCTCATGGCTCGGTCCGGCACGTTCGATCTCGTGCTGCTCGACATCGGACTCCCCGGCCTCGACGGGTTCACCGTCCTGTCGCATCTGCGCGGCGAGGGCATGACGACGCCGGTCGTGATCCTCACCGCGCGCGACTCGGTCGTGGACACGGTGCGCGGGCTGGAGGGCGGGGCGAACGACTACGTCACCAAGCCGTTCCAGTTCGCGGAGCTGCTCGCTCGCGTGCGGCTGCGGATCGGGGACGGCGAGCAGCGTCACGCCGGTCCGGTGCTCGCCCACGGCGACCTCGTCGTCGACGTCCGCGCCCGCCGGGTGACGGTGGGCGACGCCGTGGCGGACCTCACCTCCCGCGAGTTCGCCTTGCTGGAGGTGTTCGTGCAGCATCCGGATCAGGTGCTGTCGCGCGACCAGCTGATCGGGCAGGTCTGGGGCATGGACTTCGATCCGGCCTCGAACGTGGTGGACGTCTACGTGCGGGCCCTGCGTGCGAAGATCGGGCCGGATCGGATCGAGACGGTCCGCGGAGCGGGATACCGACTGCGATGAGTACGGACAGCCCCCTCACAGAGCCCTCCCGGGCGGACGACGCGGCGGCGCGGGTCCGGTACGCGACGGTGCCGCCCGCGGGGATGCGGACGGCGCAGCCCCGCCCCCGTCCTGCCCGCTCCGCTCCTGCCCGCTCGCGCGGTGCCGCCGTGCGCCGCCGGTCCGGCCTCCCGCTGCGGACAGTCGTGTCCGCGGGCGCGGTCCTCGCCGTCGGCATCGTCCTCGTGGTGCATGCCGCGGTCGGGACCGGATCCGGCGACCCGGCGGCGCCGTCGGTCCCCGCGGCGGCGACCCTGGCGGTCTTCCTCCTCGCGGTCTGGGCGTGGATCGCGACGCCGCTGGACGACACGCTCGTCGCGTTCCTCGCGGCGGTCGCGCTCATGGCGTGTGCCTCGTTGCCCGTCGCGACCTTCTTCGCATCGCTCGGAGACGAGACGATCTGGCTTCTCATCGGGGCCTTCGTGCTCGCCGCCGGGGTGAGCGACTCCGGACTCGCCCTGCGCGGCGCCGTGGCGCTCGTCCGCCGTGCCCGTCGGCCCCGGTCGCTGTTCCACCTCGTCACGCTCGCCCTGACGCTGACGACGTTCGCCGTGCCGGCGACGTCGGGACGCGCTGCGCTGGCCGTACCCGTGTTCGCCGCGCTGGCGGCGGCGCTCGCCGGGCGCGCGTCGACGGTGCGGGCCCTGTCGCTGCTGTTCCCGACCGTCATCCTGCTCTCGGCCGTCGGGTCCCTCCTGGGCGCCGGGGCGCATCTGATCACCGCGCAGCTGCTGGCCGCGTCGGGCGACGGGGGGTTCACGTTCCTCACCTGGCTCTGGTTCGGGCTCCCTCTGGCGATGCTCTCCGCGCACCTCGCCTGCGAGATCGTCCTGCTGCGCTTCACCACACGGGCCGATCGCCGCCTCCCCGTCCGGATCGACCCCGACGAGATCGCCCGCTCCGCCGGGACGCCCGTGCGGGGGCCGCTCACCGGCGGCGAACGGAAGGCGCTCCTGCTTCTGGCCGCGGTGGTGCTGCTGTGGTGCACCGAGCCCTGGCACGGGGTCCCCGCCGCGCTCGTGGCGCTGATCGGCGGGCTCGCCGCGGTCACCCCGGCCATCGGCGTCACGACTCTGCCGTCGGCCGTCGGACGGGTGCCCTGGAGCCTGCTGTTGTTCCTCGCCGCGACCCTGGCTCTGGGCTCCGCGCTCACCGGGACCGGCGCGGCCGAGTGGATCGGGCGGGTGGCGCTGGCGCCGCTGGCCGCGACAGGTGAGGCCGCAGGGATCGTGTTCGTCCTGGTCGTGATCGCGGTGTCGCTCGCGGCGCACCTGATCATCCCCTCGCGGTCGGCCCGCTCGGCGGCGATCATCCCGCTCGTGATCGCGTTCGCCCCCGGTCTCGGGGTGGAGCCCGGGGCGGCTGCGTTCGCGTCCACGGCGGCCGCCGGGTTCTGCCACACGTTGCCGAGCTCGGCCAAGCCCGTGGCCATGTTCGCGGACCGCCGGATCGCCCCGGGCGGATTCCAGCCGGCCGACCTGCGCCGTCTCTCGGCTGTGCTCGCCCCCGCCATGTTCCTGCTCGTCGTCGTCTTCGCCCTGGGGATCTGGCCGCTCATGGGGATGCCCATGCTGCGCTGACGCCGCCGGGCATCCGCCCGCCCCGCCCCCGTCCGGGAGGGCGACCGCTCGAATCGGGACGACACCGTCGTACCCGCTGATCGTCGTGCCCGCCCGGGCACCGAAGGAGGAAACATGTCATCCATCCGCATCCCGCAGCGCATCCTCGTCGCACCGAGCGGCTTCAAGGAGAGCATCGACGCCGACGGCGTCGCCCGGGCGATCGCCGCCGGCATCCGCCGGGTCATCCCCGGCGTCCGCGTCGACGAGTTCCCCGTCCCCGACGGCGGGGAGGGGACCGCGGCCGCCCTCGCCGCCGCCACCGGAGGAGCGCTGGTGCCGGCGCGGGTCACCGGTCCGACCGGCGCGGCCGTGGACGCGCACTGGGCGCGGCTGGGCGGGGCGGCGGAGGGGACGGCGGTTGTCGAGATGGCGGCGGCCGGCGGCCTCCGCCTCGTCCCGCGCGACCGCCGTGACCCGGGTGCGACGACCACGCGCGGCGTCGGGGAGCTCATCGCCGCGGCCCTCGACGCCGGTGCGCGACGGATCATCGTCGGGTGCGGGGACTCGGGCACCAGCGACGGCGGGGCCGGAGCCCTGCAGGCTCTGGGGGCGCGTGTCCTGGACGCGCAGGGCTGTGTCGTCCCGGACGGCGGTCGGCACCTCGCCGCCGCCGCGAGCCTGGACCTGTCCGGGCTTCATCCCCGTGTCGCCGAGGTCGAGATCGTGCTCGCGTGCAACATCCACAACGTGCTGTGCGGCCCGCGCGGGGTGGCGCGGGTGTTCGGCCCGCAGAAGGGGGCGACGCCCGCGCAGGTGGAGGAGCTGTCCGCCGCCCTGGACTCGTGGGCGGCACTGCTGGAGCGGTGCTCGCCGTTCGGCGGCGCGATGGACGTCCGCACGGGGCAGGGGACGGGGGCCTCGGGCGGATTGGGGGCCGGTCTGGCGGCGGTGCTCGGCGCACGGCTCGCCCCGCGGTTCGAGGTCCTGCTGGATGGCGGGCTGCTTCCGCAGTCCCTGGACGACCTGCTCTCCGAGGCAGACCTCGTGATCACCGCTGAGGGGGCGATCGACTTCCAGACGCCGCGGGGGAAGGTCCCGGCGGAGATCGCGCTGCGGGCACGCGTGGCGGGCGTCCCGGTGCTCGGGATCGCCGGGACCCTCGGCCAGGGGGCGCCCGCCGTCCACGACATCGGCATCGGCGCGATCGCCTCGATCCTGACCGTCCCGATGCCGCTGGAGGAAGCGGTGGCGAACGGCGAGGAGCTGCTTCGGGACGCCGCCGAGCGCAGCATGCGTCTGGTCCTGCTCGGCTCCGCGCTCGCGGCGCGGGCGGAATGAGGCTTTCCCACGGTGCGGCCGCGGAACGGGGCACGGACCCGCTGGGTAGGATCGAGGGGTGCCTGTGAACCCCGAACTGGTGGGACGCGCGTTCCCGCCGACCACGCCGTATCTCGTCGGGCGGGAGAAGGTGCGCGAGTTCGCCCGCGCCGTCTTCGCTGACGCCCCCTCGCACACGGACGTCGAGGCCGCCCGCGCGCTCGGCTTCGCGGACGTCGTCGCCCCGCCGACGTTCGCGATGGTCATCCAGGACCTGACCCTGCAGCAGCTGTTGTCCGCTCCCGACTCCGGCATCGTCCTGGCCCGCACGATCCACGCCGAGCAGCGCTTCGCGTACACCCGCCCGATCGTGGCGGGTGACGAGCTGACGGCCCAGCTGCGCATCACCGGCATCCGGCCGATGGGCGCCGCGGCGATGGTCACGAGCGAGGCGGAGATCACGGACGCCGACGGCGCGCACGTCGTGACGGCGACGAGCGTGCTGCTGATCGGATCCGACGAGGAGAAGGCGGAGGCCGCGGCATGACCGCCGAGACGTTGGAGGTCGGCACGGTCGTCGCCGAGCGCTCCGTGCACCTCACCCGGGACTCGCTCGTGCGCTATGCGGGCGCCTCCGGGGACTTCAACCCGATCCACTACCGCGACGACGTTGCGGCGGAGGTGGGACTGCCCGGCGTCCTCGCCCACGGCATGCTCACCATGGGGATCGCCTCCTCCGTGGTGGTCGCGGCGCTGCCCGGCGCGGCACGGGTGGTGGACTACGGCGTGCGTTTCGCCCGACCGGTCGTGGTGGACCCGGTCACCGGCGCAGAGCTGACCGTCACCGCGAAGGTGGGAGCGGCGGACGAGTCGGCCGTGCGCATCGACCTCACGGTCAAGCACGGAGACACGACGGTCCTCGTCAAGGCCCAGCTCCGCGTCGCGGCGGACTCGCTCGGACGATGACGGACGCCCGCGTGCCGGAGACCGCCCCGATCCGCCTCGCCGAGCTGACGACGCTCCAGACCGGTGCTGCGCCCGCCCGCATGGTCGACGCGTCCACCGCCGATGAGATCGTGGCGGCGCTCCGGGACGTCTGGTCCCGCGGAGACGAGTGGTTCGTGCTCGGCGGCGGGTCCAACCTGTTCGCCGGGGACGAGCCGTTCGACGGCACCGTCGTCCGGATCCGCTCCACGGGGATCGAGCGGCTCCCCTCGCCGCACCCCGGCCGCGTCCGGCTGCGCGTGCAGGCCGGCCACGACTGGGACGCCCTCGTCGCGGAAACGGTCGCGCAGGGACTCGCCGGGATCGAGGCGATGTCGGGCATTCCGGGCACGGTCGGCGCGGCGCCGGTGCAGAACGTGGGTGCGTATGGACAGGAGATCCAGGAGACGCTGGTCGAGGTCGAGCTGATCGACGAGTCCACCGGCGAGGTGTCCGTCGTCCCGGCCGCCGAGCTCGGGCTCGGGTTTCGCACCTCCGTCCTCAAGCACCATTACGGCTCGGTGCCGCGGCGCCGAGCGGTGATCCTCTCGGTGACCCTCGACCTCGCGGAGGTCGGTCCCGCGGGGCGCGTGGTGCGCGGCGAGCAGCTCCGGCGCGCGCTGGGGCTCGAGGGGGAGGAGCCGGTCCCGCTGAGCTGGGTGCGCGAGCGCATCCTGGCCACCCGCGCGGCGAAGGGCATGATCTTCGATCCGGAGGATCCCGACACGCACGGCGCCGGGTCCTTCTTCCAGAACGCGATCGTCTCCGAGTCGTTCGCGCGGACCCTTCCCGCCGAGTGCCCCCGGTGGCCGGTGTCCCCCGACCTCGACACCGTCACGGTCATCCCGCTGGACTCCTACGACGGCATCGTGCCCCCGCCTCGCGCCGACGTGTCCTCCGACGTGAAGGTCAGCGCGGCATGGCTGATCGAGAACGCCGGCATCCGCAAGGGATTCCGGCTGCCGCGTTCCCGCGCCGGCGTCTCGACCAAGCACGCCCTCGCGCTGACGAACCGCGGCGGCGCGACCGCGGGGGAGATCGCCGAGCTGGCGCGGTTCATCCAGGGGCGCGTGCACGCCGAGTTCGGACTGCTGCTGCAGCCGGAGCCGGTGCTCGTCGACGTCGAGCTGTAGCCGGCGGCTCAGCCACCGCGTAGGCTCGCCCGCATGACCGCACCCGCTCCGTACCTGCTCTTTCCCGGCAACGCGGCCGAGGCCCTGGAGTTCTATCGGAGCGTGTTCGGCGGCGAGCTGATGACGTTCACGTATGCCGAGGGCGGCCGCAGCGATGGTCCGGGAGACGCGATCGCGCACGGAGAGCTGCACGGCCCCGTCGCCGTGTCCGGTGCCGACGCCGGCGCCGACCAGGACGGCGTCCAGATGAGCGGGATGTTCCTCGCGCTGCTGGGCACCGCCGAGCCCGAGACGCTCACCCGCTGGTACGAGCAGCTCGCCGTCGGCGGGCGCATCATCGATCCGCTGCAGAAGCGTCCTTGGGGCGACCACGACGGGTCTGTCGCGGATCGATACGGCGTGCGCTGGCTGATCGGCTTCCGCGGCTGACCTTTCCGCGCCTGCCTCTCCCTCGACGTCCGAAACCCCCTCGCAACGCCGATACCCCCTCACACCCGCGTGGGTGAGAGGGGGTCTCGACGGCGAGAGGGGGTCTCGGTGAACCCGTCCGATCAGGAGAACAGACGCTGGAGTCGCTGCACGCCCTCCAGGAGGGCGTCGTCGCCGAGCGCGTACGACATGCGGATGTACCCCGAGGGCCCGAACGCCTCGCCCGGGACGACGGCGACCTCGGCCTGCTCGAGGATGAGGTCTGCGAGCTCCAGCGAGGTCGTCGGGGTCACGCCGCCCCACGAGCGGCCGAGGAGTCCCTGGACGTCCGGATACACGTAGAACGCGCCGTGCGGGTCGGGCACGACCAGCCCCTCGATCTTGGACAGCTCGGAGACGATGAGTCGACGGCGGCGGTCGAAGGCCTCGCGCATCTGCTCAGCCTCGGTCTGCGGACCGGTGAGGGCCGCGATCGCCGCCTTCTGCGCGACGTTGTTCACGTTGCTCGTGAGGTGCGACTGCAGGTTGCCGGCGATCTTGATCGCGTCGGCGGGACCGACCATCCAGCCCACGCGCCATCCGGTCATCGCGTAGGTCTTCGCCACGCCGTTGACGAGGATCGTCTGCCCGGCGACCTCGGGGACGGCCTGCACGACCGAGGTGGCCCCGACGCCGTCGTAGGTGAGGTTCTGGTAGATCTCGTCGCTGATGATCCAGATGCCGTGCTCGAGCGCCCATTCGGCGATCGCTCGCGTCTCCTCGGCGGTGTAGACCGAGCCGGTCGGGTTGGACGGGGAGACGAACACAAGCACCGTGGTGCGCTCGGTGCGGGCGGCCTCGAGCTGCGCGACCGTGACCTTGTAGTCCTGGTCGGCACCGGCGAAGACCTCCACCGGCACGCCGTCGGCGAGGCGGATGGCCTCCGGGTACGTCGTCCAGTACGGCGCGGGCAGCAGCACCTCGTCGCCCGGGTTCACGACGGTCTGGAACGCCTGGTAGACGGACTGCTTCCCGCCGTTCGTGACGATGACCTGGCTCGGAGAGACCTCGAGCCCGGAGTCGCGCAGCGTCTTGGCGGCGATGGCCTCGCGTAGCGCCGGCAGGCCCGCGGCAGGCGTGTACCGGTAGTTCGCCGGGTCGGCGAGGGCCTCGGCGGCCGCGTCCACGATGAACTGCGGTGTGGCGAAGTCGGGCTCGCCTGCGGCATACGAGATGACGGGCTTGCCCTCGGCCTTGAGGGACTTGGCCTTCGCGTCCACCTTGAGCGTGGCGGACTCGGCGATGGCGGAGAGCTTGCGGGAGAGAGGCGCGCGTTCGGTCACACGGGAAAGCGTACCCGGGCGCCCTGCGCCGGGTCATCCCCGTGTCGAGGAGCCTCCGAGCGTGCGGTCGAACGCGCCGTCCCGGGTCGAGACGATGTCCTTGCCGAGCGGCATGAGCGAGATCGGGACCATCTTGAAATCCGCGATCGCCATCGGGATGCCGATGATCGTGATGCACAGCGCGATCCCCGAGACGATATGCCCGAGCGCCAGCCACCACCCGGCCAGGATCACCCAGATCACGTTGCCGAGGAACGAGCCGACGCCCGCGGTGGGCTTGGCGACGATCGTGCGGCCGAAGGGCCAGATCACGTAGCGCGCGGTGCGGAAGGAGGCGATCGCCCACGGGATCGTGATGATCGGGATGCACAGCAGGATCCCGGCGAGCACGTAGGCGAGGAAGAGGCCCACGCCGGCGAAGACCAGCCAGATGATGTTGAGCAGCGTGCGCATGCTCCCATTCTCCCCGCCCGCCGCCGCACGGATGCCGAGTGGTCAGTTTCTGTGGGTTCGCGGGCTCTCAACCCACAGAAACTGACCACTCGACGACGCGGCGGAGCGGACGACGCGGATCAGGCGTTTCCACCCGAGCAGGTGAGCTCGCCGGGCGTCGTGCCGGTGATCGACGGCGGAAGCTCCAGACGGCCGTCCACGACCGCGCCCGGCGGCGGCTCCGGTGGCTCGACCGCGTTGGGGTCGACGGGGGCGTTGGGGTCGACGGGGGCGTTGGGGTCGACGGGGGCGTTGGGGTCGACGGGGGCGTTGGGGTCGGGCACAAGCTCCGCCCCGCCCACGGGGGAGACGTCCCCCGTGAGCCGCAGCGGCTGGTTGGCGGCGATCGCGGCCCACAGGATCTCCGCGGAGTCCTCGTCGGGAACGACACGGTTCGGATCGGACGGATCCGGGAAGGTCGGGTACTGCAGGAACACGTAGTCGTCGAAGGGCACGCTCTTCAGCGCGAGTGCCATCCGGACCAGGAGCACGGGGTCCTGCAGGGTGTCGCTGGTGACGACGTTGTCCGTGACCACGGTGGCCATCCGCAGCAGCTTCGCGGGGTCGCCGAGCACCTCGTCGCTGACCACCTTCCGCGCCAGGCGCGACATGTACTGCTGCTGGTTGGAGATGCGCCCGAGGTCGCTCTCGTCGCCGACACCGTGGCGGGTCCTCAGGAACTGCAGCGCGTCCAGCCCCTGGATCACGCGGTTGCCGGGTTCCCATTCCAGGCTCGTGTGCTCGTCGCTGATCCCGGTGCCGCCGATGCAGACCTCGACCCCTCCGATCGCGTCGGTGATCTGGATGACGTCGTCGAAGCCGAGCTTCGCCGCGTAGCCGACCGTGATCCCCGCCAGATCGCCGAGGGTCTTCGCCACGCAGGGGAGCCCTCCGGTCGCGAACGCCGTGTTGATCTGCGCCCGCCACATCGGCGAGGTCTCGTCGCCGTCGTCGTCCGTGCACGCGGGGATGGAGATCATGAGGTCGCGGGGGAAGGAGACGACCGTGACGCGGCGGGGCGCGTCGGAGACGTGCACCAGCAGGTTGACGTCGTTGAGCGGCACGTCGCTCTCCGGATCGGCGCACCGGTCGCCGAACAGCGGCGTGGTGATCGGCCCGCACTCGTCGATACCCGTGATCACGACGTCGAAGCCGCCGCTGTAGGCGCCGATGCCGGGCGGCTGGGCGGGGATCGCGGCGTCCTGCCCGAGCGACACGGTGTTCTCGGCGAGGCTCCCGGTCAACTCCGAGAGGACGAAGGCACCGACGGCGAGGGCGGCGACGAGGACGGACGCGGCGCCGGCTCCCAGCACGGTGAGGAGCTGGCGGAGGACCCCAGGGGAGCGGAACGCGGCGTGGCGGGCGAGCGGGCGGCGATGACGACGGGTCACGGGCATCGCGTCCGTGGGCATCCGGCGGCGGCGGGCCACGGCGATCGTTTCGGCATGAGTGCACGCTACCGGGTCGCGGGCCCGGGGCCCGGCAGCGGTGCGGCGGATCCCGTAAGAGGGAGTCGTGCCGCGGTGTCAGGCGAGGTGGCCCGGCGGCACCGCGCAGTAGTCGCCGAAGCGTCGGGTCGGGCGCTCTGGGTCGGTCAGATCCACGAGGGCGTCCGCCGCCGTGTGCGGCGGCTCGTCGCCGGCGAGCACCCAGATCGACTGGTGCCAGAGGCCGCGCGCCGAAGGGGTCAGCAGTCCGGCGTCGCCGGTCACGATGCGGACCGCGTCCACGCGGGAGGCCCGATACGGCGCGACGACCTCCGTGCGCAGGGCGGCCTCGTCCTTGCCCGTGGCGTCGGCGACATCGGCCACGACGTCGTGGCCGGCGAACGCCTCCGCCAGCCGTGCCGCGAACGCGGTCACCCGGTCGGCGTCGGCTCCGGCGACCGCGATCAGGCGTGCGCCGTGCGCGGAACGGGCGAGGAACTCGCCCACGAGGTCGACGGCGACGGAGGGGACGGCGTCCGGGGACTCACTCATGCGGCCAGCGTACGCCCGGGTCAACAGCCGGGGCCGCGTGGGGCGGTCAGGCGAGCGCCGCGACCTCGGGCGGATCCCTCAGCGCTCGACGAGGATCCCGTCCTCGTCGGCGACGAGGCGTGCGCCCGGACGGAACACGACGCCGCCGAACGCGACTTCCACGTCGACCTCGCCGGCGCCCTCCTTCGTGCTCTTGCGCGGGTTGGTGCCGAGGGCCTTCACCCCGAGCGGCAGCCGGGCGATCTCGACGCTGTCGCGGATCGCGCCGTGGATGACGACGCCGGCCCACCCGTTCGTCACGGCGAGCCCGGCGATCATGTCGCCCATCAGGGCGCGGTCGAGGGATCCGCCGCCGTCCACCACCAGCACGGCCCCGTCGCCCGGCGTCTCCAGGACGGACTTCAGGACGACGTTGTCCTCGAAGCACCGCACCGTGCGGACGGGGCCGGAGAACGCCGCCCGTCCGCCGAACGAGCGCAGTTGCAGCGGGAGGGACTGCAGCGCCTCGCCGAGACGGTCGTAGAGGTCGGCGGTGGACTCGGTCATGTCGGCTCCTCGGGATCGCGCGATCGGCGCCGCGTCGTCGCGAGTGGTCAGTTTCTGTGGGTCGAACGGCGCCGAACCCGCAGAAACTGACCACTCGATGGAAGGGATCGAGGCGATCAGTCCGTCTCGGTCAGGTGCTTCGAGTATGCGCCCAGCGTGAGGAAGGCCGGGAACTCCTCGCGCAGCGCCACCTCGCGGAACACCTCCGCGGCGTCGTCGAACCGGTCCGAGGTGCGTTCGGCGGACGAGCCCGTGACCGATCCCGTCGCCTCCGACGATCCCGTCGCGCCCGCGGAGCCCGTCGCGCCCGACTCACCCGCGGAGCCCGCGCGGACCTCGGCGAGCACCTCCGCGATCAACGCCTCGACGTACTCCACGGTGATGGCGGTGCCGTCCTCCGTCTCCCGATCCTGGTGGATCCACTGCCACACCTGCGACCGGGAGATCTCGGCGGTCGCCGCATCCTCCATGAGGTTGTCGATCGCCACCGCTCCCTGACCGCGGAGCCATGCCTCCAGATAGCGGATCGCCACGGAGACGTTGTCGCGCACGCCCGCCGCGGTGATCGGACGGCCGATGTGCACGTCCAGGAGGTCCTCCGCCCGCACCTGCACGTCATCGCGCCGGCGATCGAGCTGGTTCGTGCGCTCGCCCAGCACGGCGTCGAACTCGGCCTGCGCGGTCGGGATCAGATCCGGGTGGGCGACCCACGTGCCGTCGAACCCGTCCCCGGCCTCCCGCTTCTTGTCGGCGGCCACCTTCTCGATCGCCCGGGCGGTGACCTCGGGGTCGCGCCGGTTCGGGATGAAGGCGCTCATGCCGCCGATCGCGTAGGCGCCGCGCCGGTGGCACGTCTGCACGAGCAGCTCCGTGTACGCCCGCATGAACGGCACCGTCATCGTGACCTCGCTGCGATCCGGGAGCACGAACCGGGCCCCGCGCCCGCGGTAGTTCTTGATGATGGAGAAGATGTAGTCCCAGCGTCCGGCGTTCAGCCCTGCGCAGTGGTCGCGCAGCTCGAACAGGATCTCGTCCATCTCGAACGCGGCCGGCAGCGTCTCGATCAGCACCGTGGCGCGGATCGTGCCGTGCGGGATCCCGAGGTAGTCCTCGCTGAACGTGAACACGTCGTCCCAGAGCTTCGCCTCCTCGCTGGACTCCAGCTTGGCGAGGTAGAAGTAGGGGCCGCGCCCGGCGTCGATGAGCGCCTGCGCGTTGTGGAAGAAGTACAGGCCGAAGTCCACGAGGGATCCCGAGGCGGCCAGGGTCCGTCCGGTCCGGTCGGTGAACTCCAGGTGCTTCTCCACCAGGTGCCACCCGCGCGGGCGCATCACGATGGTCGGCGTCGTCTCCGCCGTGACGCGGTACTCCTTGCCCTCGGCGCTCGTGTGGGTGAGCTCCCCCCGGATCGCGTCGCGCAGCGACAACTGGCCGCCGATGACGTTGCGCCAGGTGGGGCTCGTCGCGTCTTCCTGGTCGGCCAGCCACACCTTCGCGCCGGAGTTCAGGGCGTTGATCGTCATCTTCGGATCGGTCGGGCCGGTGATCTCGACGCGACGGTCCTCGAGGCCCGGCCCGGCGCCGGCGACGCGCCAGTCGGCGTCCTCGCGGATGTGCGCCGTGTCGTCGCGGAAGCGCGGGTCGTGCCCGTTGCCGATCTCGAAGCGGCGGCGCATCCGGGCGGCGAGCCGGTCGTGACGCCGCCCGGCGAAGCGGTGGTGGAGCTCGGTGAGGAAGGCCAGCGCCTCGGGCGTCAGGATCTCGTCGAACCGGTCGTGGCGGGGGCCGGTGATCTCGATGGACGGTCCGGTGCTGCGGGTGGCGGTGGTGGGGGCGGTGATGCTCATAGTGGGAGTCCTGTTCTGTGAGCGGAGCCGGTGGTGGTGTCGAGACCCCCTCTTGGCCCCGAAACCCCCTCGGAGATGCGTGATTCGGAGGGGGTCTCGGGAGGCCGAGGGGGTCTCGACGGATGCGGCATCCGCGGCGGCTTAGTGGAACTGCGCGGCCTCGGTGGAGCCGGCGAGGGCGAGAGTGGCGCTGTCGGGGTTGAGCGCGGTGGAGATGACGTCGAAGTAGCCGGTGCCCGCCTCGCGCTGGTGCTTGGTGGCGGTGTATCCGGAGGCCTCGGCGGCGAACTCCGCCTCCTGCAGCTCGACGTACGCGCTCATGGCGCGCTCGGCGTATCCGCGGGCGAGGTCGAACATCGAGTGGTTCAGGGCGTGGAAGCCGGCCAGCGTGATGAACTGGAACCGGTATCCCAGTTCCGCCAGCTCCTGCTGGAACGTCGCGATCTCGGCGTCGGACAGGTGGCGCTTCCAGTTGAAGCTCGGCGAGCAGTTGTAGGCGAGCATCTTGCCGGGGAACTCCGCGTGGATCGCCGCGGCGAACTCGCGGGCGAGCGCGATGTCGGGCTCGCCGGTCTCGACCCACAGCAGGTCGGCGTAGGGCGCGAAGGCCAGGCCGCGGCTGATGACCGACTCGATCCCGGCGCGGATCCGGTAGAAGCCCTCGCTCGTGCGCTCGCCGGTGGTGAACGCCTGGTCGCGCTCGTCGACGTCGCTGGTGAGCAGGTCGGCGGCGAGGGCGTCGGTGCGGGCGATGATCACCGTGGGGACGCCGGCGACGTCGGCGGCGAGACGGGCGGCGTTCAGCGTGCGGATGTGCTGCTGAGTGGGCACGAGGACTTTGCCGCCGAGGTGGCCGCACTTCTTCTCGCTCGCCAGCTGGTCCTCCCAGTGGATCCCCGCGGCGCCGGCCTGGATGAGCGACTGGGCGAGCTCGTAGGCGTTCAGCGGCCCGCCGAACCCGGCCTCCGCATCCGCGACGATCGGGGCGAGCCAGTCCCGCGTGACCTCGCCCTCCGCGTGCTCGAGCTGGTCCTGGCGCAGCAGCGCGTTGTTGATGCGGCGGACCACCGACGGCACGGAGTTCGCCGGGTACAGCGACTGGTCCGGGTACGTCTGGCCCGCGAGGTTGCCGTCGGCGGCCACCTGCCACCCGGAGAGGTAGATCGCCTTCAAGCCCGCGCGGACCTGCTGCACGGCCTGCCCGCCGGTGTAGGCGCCGAGCGCCCGGACGTAGTCCTCGGTGTGCAGGAGGTTCCACAGGTTCTCGGCGCCGCGGCGGGCGAGCGTGTTCTCCTCGCGGACGGAGCCGCGGATGCGGACGACGTCCTCGGCGGTGTAGGTGCGCTCGATCCCGTCCCAGCGCGGGTCGTTCTCCCAGCTCTCGCGGAGCTCGGCGGCCGTCTGGACCTGGTCGCCCGCGCGGAGGCCGGCGGGGCGGGGTGCGGTGTTCGTCATGGCGTCTCCTTCGGGGAACCGGCATCGGTGCCGGATGGCGTGCTCCCACTCTGTGTGAAGTTCGAGGTCGGATCCGGTCGGATCGGGTGTGAATTTCTTCCGAATTTCTGTTTCTGTGACAGAATCGCCCCGTGGACGACAACACCGACGCGCTCACCATCGGGCGCCGCATCCGACAGCTGCGGACCACCCGCGGGATGACGCTGGAGGCTCTGGCGACCGCCGTCGATCGCGCGCCGAGCCAGATCTCGATGATCGAGACCGGCAAGAGGGAGCCGAAGCTCACGCTCCTGCAGGCGATTGCGCGGGCCCTCGACACGTCGCTGGACGCGTTGCTGGAGCACGGCCCGCTCGACGAGCGCAGCACCCTGGAGATCGCCCTGGAGCGGGCGATGCGCGGGGGGACCTTCCAGACGCTCGGCATCGAGCCGTTCCGGATCGGGAAGTCCGTGCCGTCCGAGGCGCTGGCCGCCATGCTCGCGCTGCACGGCGAGATCGAACGGCTGCGCGACGAGCGCGCGGCGACACCGGAGGAGGCCCGGAGAGCGAACCTGGAGCTGCGCCATCTCATGCGCCGTCAGGACAACTACTTCGCGGAGCTGGAGGCGAAGGCGGCGCAGATCCTCGACGCCGTCGGTCATCCGGGCGGTCCGCTCACCCAGCGCACCGCCTCCGAGATCGCGGCCTACCTCGGCTTCACGCTCCACTACGCCTCGGATCTGCCGCAGTCCACCCGCTCGGTCGCCGACCTCGCGCACGGGCGGCTGTATCTCCCCAAGTCGGTGCCGGCCAAGGGCGATGCCCGCACGGCGGTGCTGCAGGCGCTCTCCAGCCGGATCCTCGGACACGGCGAGCCCCGCAGCTACGCGGAGTTCCTCCGCCAGCGGGTGGAGACGAACTACCTCACGGGCGCCCTGCTGATCTCCGAGGCGCACGTGGTCCCGGTGCTGCAGGACGCAAAGTCCCGGAGAGCCATCTCCATCGAGGACCTGCGCGACGCATACTCGGTCTCGTACGAGACGGCCGCCCACCGGTTCACCAACCTCGCCACCCGACACCTGGACATCCCGGTCCACTTCCTGAAGGTGCACGAGTCCGGCACCATCACCAAGGCCTACGAGAACGACGACGTGAACTTCCCGACGGACCGGCTCGGATCCATCGAAGGGCAGATGTGCTGCCGGCGGTGGACGAGCCGGGTGGTCTTCGACATCGAGGACCGGTTCAACCCGTACTTCCAGTACACCGACACCGGGAACGGCACCTACTGGTGCACCGCGCGGGTGGAGCCCTCCAGCGAGGGGCTGCACTCGGTCAGCGTGGGCGTGCGCTTCGACGACACGAAGTGGTTCGTGGGCCGCGACACCCCGAACCGCGGGGTGTCGAAGCACTCGGTCGAGGCGTGCTGCCGCCGAGCGCCCGCCGAGCTGGAGCAGCGGTGGCGGGAGAACTCCTGGCCGAACGTGCGGACGCCGAGGACGCTGCTCGCGACCCTGCCGACCGGATCCTTCCCCGGCGTGGACACGACGGACGTGTACGAGTTCCTGGAGGCGCACGCCCCCGCCTGACCCGCTCGGCCGGCTTTTGGGGCGCGAATCGGGGACCCGGGGCGCCGGGCGGCGCGCGCCGGCCCCGGGAAGGGCCCCGAAACGAGGCTTAGGCCGCGTTCCAGCGCAGGCGGGCCGAGGCCTCGTCGAGCTCGCGGCGGAGGGCGGACACATCGGCGACGGGGAAGGTCGTCACCAGGAGCGGGGAGGCGCCCGGAGTCGGCGCGACCGCGTGGACGAGGGCGCGGAACCCGCCGCGTTCCGCGCCGAGGGCGGTGTGGGTGGCCCGGCCGTCCACCGGGGCGAACCAGGCGAACTCGGCGGCGTCCCGCACGGACGCGGCCGCCGCCTCGGCGCGGGCGAGCAGGGTGGTCGATCCGCTCCACGGCAGGAAGTGGTCCGCGGGCAGGCCGAGCGAGACGGCCAGCGCGTCGCCGAGCCAGCGGTCGCGCTTCAGGCCGTACGGCGTGGGCATGGTCGAGAGCAGGTACCCGTAGCCGTGAAGCAGCCCCGCGTTGCCCACCGGCCAGGACGCCGGGAGCCCCGCGCGCTCGTGCAGCGCCTCGAACACGGCACGGGGGATGATCTCGCCGCCGGTCTTCTCGTCGATCACGGTAGACACGCCCCAGCGGGAGAACCGGTCCGCCGCACGGTCGTCGTCGATCGACGCGCCGAGCCAGGGGAGCGCGGTCAGGGCGTCATGGGCGGCGTCCGCCGTGCCGTCGGCGGCACGCTCGGCGACGCGGATGAGCTCATCAATCGGGGCCACGGTGCCCACCCTACGTGACCGCGCGCTCGACCACGACGGCCGGGACGTGCGGACGCGCGTGCTTGGGATCCTCTCGGACAACCTCGCCGACGACGGACCCCGCGGAGCGTCCCGGGCTGCGCCGGTCGGAGGCGAGCGCGCCGGTCCGCGCAGGCTCAGGCGCCGAGCCCGCGCAGGACGGCGTCGAGCCCGCGCGCGAACGCCTCGTCGACGTCGCCGCCCTGGCGGAAGGCGCCGCTCTGCTCCATGGTGCAGAACCCGTAGGCCCAGGCGGTCAGCGTGCGGGCGGCGGAGAGGGGGTCGTCCGGGGCGATCGTCGTCATGGTCTCCAGGAGGATCCGCATGACGGGCGCCGTCGCCCCGGCGGACGGCCCGGTGTCCTCGGCGGAGAAGAGCAGCGTCGTGACCCGGGGGGAGCGGGCGGCGAACGTGCGCAGCGCCTGTGCGATCCCGACGAGCCGCATGCGCGGGTCCGGAGTGGATGCGGCCACCGCGTCGATCATCCCGGTCAGCTCCGCGGCCGCGTCGTCCGCGGCGAGCCGCAGCAGCGCGAGCCGGTTCTCGGCGCGCTTGTACAGGCTCGGCGGGCGCACGCCGACGGCCGCGGCCACGGTGCTCATCGTCACCGCGTCCAGGCCCTCCCTCTCGGCGACCCCGCGGACGGCGCGCACGAGCGTCCCCGTGCTTACGCGCTGCGGTGCGGGCATCGGGCCTCCTCGGGTGTCTCCCGTCCACAATAGGCTATTGACCGTAGCCATGAAAGCTATGTAACGTAGCCTTCATGACCACGCAGCTTCTTCGGATCGGCGACGACATCGTCGCGATGCACGCGATCGTGACCCCTGACGGAGTCACCCTCATCGACGCGGGACTGCCCGGCGACCGCCGTCGACTGGAGCGGGCGCTCGTGGAGGCCGGCCGCACGCTCCGGGACATCCGCGGCGTCGTCCTGACGCACGGCGACAGCGACCACATCGGAGTGGCGGAGTGGCTGCGCCGGACCTACGGCGTGCCGGTGTACGTCCACGAGGCGGACGCCGACCGGGCGCGGGGCACGAGCTCGTCGCACGCTCCCGGCGGGGCGTGGCGCCTCGGTCCGGTCCTGCGGTTCCTCGGGGCGGCGCTGCGGCGCGGTGCGATCCGGACGCGTCCCGTGACCGAGGTGCGCACCATGGTCGACGGCGACGTGCTGGATCTCCCCGGGCGCCCCGAGATCATCGGGATCCCCGGACACTCGCCGGGATCCGTGGCGATCCGGGTCCCGTCCGCCGACGCGCTGTTCCTCGGCGACGCCGTCACCACGCGCAACGTGCTGACCGGTCGGACGGGCGTCGGGATCGGGCCCTTCAGTGACGAGCCGGCCGTGACGCCGGGCAGCCTGGAGCGGCTGCGCGGCCTGCGCGAGCGGCGGCTCCTGCCCGGCCATGGCCCGGAGTTCTCCGGAACGGCCGACGATCTCCTCGCCGCCCTGTCGTCCTGACCCTGACGCCGCGGACACGGGCGATGGGCGCGGCGGCTCAGGCCGGAGGGTCGGAGAGGCGCAGCGCGGTCCAGAGCTCGGCGCGAGCCGGGAACGCGGCGAGGTCCATCCCCAGCAGCTCGGCGGCCTGGGCGATGCGGGTTCGCAGCGTGTGGCGGTGCACGCCCAGCGCGGCGGCGGCCGGTTCGAGTCGGGCGTCGTGATCGAGCCAGACGCGCAGCGCGCGCTCCAGCTCCCCGCCCCTGGCGCCCCGGCCGCCGGATCCGTCGGCGGCCGGGCCGAGGGCGTCGTGCCGGCGGAGCGCGGACAGCCGCGACTCCGCGGCGAGGCGAGCGGCGTCGGTGGCGAGCGATTCCAGGATCGTCGCCGAGGCCTCGTCGCCGTACCGCGCCACCCGCCCGCCAGCGGGGGAGCGGCGCAGCGTCGTCAGCGCCTGCGCATGGGCGCGGGAGAAGGACGCGTACTCGTGCGGGTCGGAGGCGCCGACCGCGACGCCGGCATGCCGGGCCAGCTCGTCCAGCGCATGTGCGTCGCCCTCCGTGACGCACATCACGACGCCCTCGTCGGACTCCGCGACGAAGGCGGGGGAGGCGCCGCGGCGTCGATCCCACCACTCCAGCACCGCCGTGTCGTGGCCCCCGGTGGCGACCGCGACGATGACGGGCGCCGGGGGGAGGGCGCCGAGCACGCGCCGGGCGAGCGCGGGGTCGTCGTCGAGGAGCGACGCGAGCAGCTGGGTGTGCAGTCGCCGTCGGCTCCGGGCGAGCTGATCGCTCTGCTCCAGGGACAGCCCGGCCATGGCGATCACGGAGGTCACCACGGTGCGGGTCTCCGAGTCGAGGGCGGCCGCGGCGATCGCGATGACCCCGCGGAGGTGTCCGGTGCGGCCGAGCGTGAACAGGGTGAACGCGCCCTCGCCGTGCTCGATCGTGCGGCTCGCCGAGCCGCCCCGGGCGATCAGCTCGCGCGCGGCGGCGGCGATGTCCGCGGGAGGATCCGCCTCGGCCGGATGCGCGTGTGCGACGGCGCCCGCGGCGTCGAACATGCCGACCCAGCACCCGAGCCGTCGGGCCAGTTCGCTGAGCGTGGACTCCAGTCCGCGAGGCCGCAGGGCGGCGATCGCCAGGGCGCGCTGGGTCTCCAGCGCCCAGGTCCGCCGGGCGTAGGCCTGCGCGGCGATCGCCTCCGCGTGAGCGCGGGCCACGGCGATGAAGGGAGTGCCGTAGGGAACCTCGAACAGCGCGAGGCCGTGGGAGCCGCAGGCCCGCACCAGCTCGTCCGGCACGCCGGCGCGGTGCACGTCCGCCCCGAAGCCCAGGGCGACCACGCCGCGGGCGGCCAGGCGGGCGACGTAGGGGGACCAGGATTCGGCGTCCGTCATCTGCGTCCCCGTGGTCAGCAGGACGAGGTCGTCGGCGAGGAACGGGGTCGGGTCGGCGAGGTCGGAGCTGTGCACCCAGCGGACCGGGTGGTCGAGGGCGGGATCCGCGATGCCGAGCGACGGTATCGCACGCAGGCGGAGGTCGCGGCGATCGAGAAGAGTGCGGAGCGTGGGGGGTGAGGCGGTGTCCACGGCGACTCTCCTCGCGAATCGGGGTTATACGGACGGGCGAAAACTGCTTCACAATTGTACGTTCCGGCGAGTGCATCCGCCCCGCCGTGGTCGTAGCCTCGGCGGCATGACCCTCATCGATGAGACCTCCACGATCCCTGCCGGTGGACCGACGCTCCCTCAGGAGCGCCGTCTCGTCACCGAGCTCCCCGGCCCGCGATCCGCGGCCATCCTGGCGCGCAAGGCGGACGCCGTCGCGGCCGGCGTCGGCCACACCGTTCCCGTGGCCGCCGTGGCCGCAGGCGGCGGCGTCGTCGTGGACGCCGACGGCAACTCGCTCATCGACCTCGGCAGCGGCATCGCCGTGACCACGGTGGGCAACGCCCACCCCGCCGTCGCGCAGGCCATCGCCGCGCAGGCCGCGCAGCTCACGCACACCTGCTTCATGATCTCCCCGTACGAGTCGTACGTCGCGGTCGCCGAGGCCCTGAACCGCATCACCCCCGGCGACTTCGCGAAGAAGAGCGCCCTGTTCAACTCGGGCGCCGAGGCCGTGGAGAACGCGGTCAAGATCGCGCGCAAGCACACGGGCCGTCAGGCCGTCGTGGCCTTCGACCACGGCTACCACGGACGCACCAACCTCACCATGGCGCTGACCGCCAAGTCGATGCCCTACAAGAGCGGCTTCGGCCCGTTCGCCCCCGAGGTCTATCGCGTCCCCGGCTCCTACCCGTTCCGCGACGGCCTCACCGGCCCCGAGGCGGCGAAGCGGGCGATCACGCTCGTGGAGAAGCAGATCGGCGCCGACAACCTCGCCGCCGTCATCATCGAGCCGATCCAGGGCGAGGGCGGCTTCATCGTCCCCGCGGACGGCTTCCTCAACACCGTCGTCGACTGGTGCCGCGCCCACGGCGTGGTCTTCATCGCCGACGAGGTCCAGACCGGGTTCGCGCGCACCGGCGCGATGTTCGCGAGCGAGACCTTCGGCATCGAGCCGGACCTCATCACCACCGCCAAGGGGATCGCCGGCGGCATGCCGCTCGCGGCCGTCACCGGCCGTGCCGAGATCATGGACTCCGCCCACGCGGGCGGTCTCGGCGGCACGTACGGCGGGAACCCCGTCGCGTGCGCCGCCGCGCTCGCCGCGATCGACGCCTTCGAGAACGAGGGGATGATCGAGCGCGCCCAGCGGGTCGGCGCGATCCTCGTCGAGCGCCTCACCGCGCTGAAGGAGAAGGACCCGCGCGTGGGCGACGTGCGCGGGCACGGCGCCATGATCGCCGCCGAGTTCGTGGACCCCGAGACCGGCGAACCCGACGCGGCGCTCACAGCGGCCGTCGCCAAGGCGGCGATCGCCCAGGGCGTCATCGTGCTGACCTGCGGCACGTTCGGCAACGTCATCCGCTTCCTCCCGCCGCTCGCGATCGGCGACGACCTGCTCCGCGAGGGGCTCGACGTCGTGGCCGACGCGCTCGCCGGGGCCTGAGACCGTCGACCGCGGCCGGGATCGGGGGATGCCGGGCCGCGGTCGACACATTCCCGTCCGCGCTGCGGACCGTCCATCCCCGCCGACGAAGGAGTACCCATGACCACGGTGTCACCGACCACCCAGGAGATCAGCCGCGACGTCGTCATCGTCGGCGCGGGCGCCGCGGGCCTGACCGCGGCGAACGAGCTGCGCAAGGCGGGTCTGTCCGTCGCCGTGCTGGAGGCGCGCGACCGCGTGGGCGGACGACTGTGGACGGACGTCATCGAGGGCGCCATGCTGGAAATCGGCGGCCAGTGGGTCTCGCCGGACCAGGACGCGCTGATCGAGACGATCGCCGACCTGGGGCTGGAGACCTTCAGCCGCTACCGCGAGGGCGACAGCGTCTACGTCGGCCCGGACGGCGTCGCCAAGCGCTTCACCGGCGAGATGTTCCCCGTCTCGGCCGAGACGGAGCGCGTGATCGCCGAGATCACCGAGCGCCTCGACGCCATGGTCGCCGAGATCGATCCCGAGCGCCCGTGGGCCCACGAGAAGGCGGCCGAATGGGACGCGATCTCCTGGGACGCGTGGCTCCGCGCGCAGACCGACGACGACGAGGCCGTCCGCAACCTCGCCTTCGCGACCGGCTCGGCGATGCTCACCAAGCCGACGCACTCCTTCTCCCTCCTGCAGTCGCTGCACATGGCCGCCTCGGCCGGGTCCTACTCGCACCTCGTGGACGCCGACTTCATCCTCGACAAGCGCGTCGTCGGCGGGCTCCAGCAGGTCCCGCTGCTGCTCGCCGAGCGGCTCGGCGACGACGTGCTGCTGAACCAGCCGGTGCGCACGCTCGAATGGGGCGAGAGCGGCGTGACCGCCGTGACCGACGAGGTGACGGTCCGCGCGCGGTACGCGATCCTCGCGCACGCGCCGGTGCTCTACAGCCGGATCTCCTTCGTCCCGGCCCTGCCCCGCCGCCAGCACCAGCTCCACCAGCACCTGTCGATGGGCTTCGTCATCAAGGTGCACGCGGTGTACGACCGGCCGTTCTGGCGCGAGCAGGGACTCAGCGGCACCGCCTTCAGCCCGTACGAGCTGTCGCACGAGGCGTACGACAACACCAACCACGGCGACGAGCGCGGAACGCTGGTCGGCTTCGTGTCCGACCACAACGCCGACGACCTCTTCTCGCTCACCGCCGAGGAGCGCAAGGAGCGCATCCTCGAGTCGCTGTCGCACTACTACGGCCCCGAGGCCAAGAACCCGGTCGTCTACTACGAGAGCGACTGGGGCTCGGAGGAGTGGACCCGCGGGGCCTACGCCGCCAGCTTCGACCTCGGCGGGCTGCACCGCTACGGGGCGGATCTGCCCGCGCCCGTGGGCCCGATTCACTTCGCGTGCAGCGACATGGCCGGAGCGGGCTTCCAGCACGTGGACGGAGCGATCCGGATGGGACGGCGGGCCGCGCGCGAGATCCTGGAAGCGAGCCGGGCATGAGCGCCGGCATCGTCGTCGGCTACACGGCGACCGATGCCGGCTCCGACGCCGCGGTGTTCGGGGCGCGCCTCGCGCGCGCCCTGGGCACGCGGCTGCACCTGGTGATCGTCCTTCCCCGCGAGGGCACGCGCAGCGCTGCCGTCGCGCCGGACCGCGCCTACGAGGACGTGATCCGGGGCCAGGCGCGGACCTGGCTGGACGAGGCGCTGCGCACCCTTCCGCAGGACGTGCCTCGCAGCGCCCACGTCCGCTTCGGCGAGTCGTTCGCGGAGGGGCTGGTCGCGGCGGGCGAGGAGTTCGGCGCGCGGATGATCGTCGTCGGTGCCGCCGGCGGGGCGCTCCTGGGCCGCCACCGGCTCGGCAGCGTCGCCTCCGAGCTGCTGCACTCGTCGACCCTTCCGGTCGCACTGGTCCCGGCCGGCGGGGCGGCCGACCCGGCCACCGCGCTCACCCGCGTGACCGCCGCCCTCGGCACCCGGCCCGGCGCCGACGTGCTGCTCGACGAGGCAGTGGGTCTCGCGGGCGCCGCCGGTGCGACGCTGCGACTGGTCTCCCTCATGCCCTTCGACGTGCCCCCGGGGCTCGACACCGGAGCGATCCGCATCGCCGGGGACGAGCACGGAGAGGACGTCCTCTCCGCCGCGCGGGCCGCCCTGCCCGCCGGCGTCTCGGCCGAGGTCGAGCGCGCGCCCGGCGACAGCGTCGAGGACGCCGTCGCGCACCTCGACTGGCAGCCCGGTGAGGTCGTGCTGGTCGGATCCAGCCGGCTCGCCCAGCCCCGGCGTCTGTTCCTCGGCTCCACCGCGGCGAAGATGCTGCACGTGCTGCCGGTCCCGATGATCGTCGTCCCGCGCACCCGAGCCGCGGGCCACCCCCTCGGAGGAGACCCCGCATGACCGACACCACACGGGCGACGGAGCCCGGCCCCGGGGCGACGGAGCCCGAGTCCGGGGTGACCGGCGGGATCTCCCGCAAGGGGCTCAGCGCCGGGACGGTGGGCCTGATCGGCGCCGTCGTCATCGGCATCTCCTGCGTCGCGCCGGCCTACACCTTCACCGCCGCCGTGGGCCCGACCGCGTCCGTGGTCGGGCTGCAGGTGCCGGCGATCATCCTCGTCGGCTTCCTCCCGATGCTCCTCGTCGCATTCGGGTACCGCGAGCTCAACCGGCGGATGCCCGACTCCGGCACCTCGTTCACGTGGGCCTCGCGGGCCTTCGGCCCGTGGATCGGGTGGATGGCCGGGTGGGGGCTGATCGCCGCCACCATCCTCGTGCTGTCGAACCTCGCCGGCATCGCGGTGGAGTTCCTGTTCCTGCTCATCGCGCAGGTGACGGGCAACGCGGCGATCGCGGACCTCGCTGGCGTCACGTGGATCAACATTCTCGTGTGCCTGCTCTTCATGCTCGGCGCCACGGTGATCTCCTACCGCGACATGCAGACCACCCAGAAGCTGCAGTACTTCCTCGTCGGGTTCCAGATCCTGGTCCTGCTGTTCTTCGCGGTCGCCGCGATCGTCAAGGGGGCCTCCGGCGACGCGTTCGATCCGACCCCGTTCGACTGGCAGTGGTTCAACCCGTTCGCGGTGTCGTCGTTCAGCGCCTTCGCGGCGGGACTGTCGCTGTCGATCTTCATCTTCTGGGGCTGGGACGTCACCCTCACGATGAACGAGGAGACGAAGGACCCGGAGCGCACGCCCGGTCGGGCGGCGACCGTGACCGTCCTCACGATCGTCGCGCTGTACCTGCTGCTCGCCGTCGCGATGATCATGTTCTCCGGCGTCGGCACCGGCGCGCTGGGCCTGGGCAACGAGGACATCCAGGAGAACGTGTTCTTCCACCTGTCCGGCCCGATCCTCGGCCCGCTGGCGTTCCTGGTCTCCCTCGCGGTGCTCACCAGCTCCGCGTCGTCCCTGCAGTCGACGTTCGTCTCGCCCGCACGGACGCTGCTGGCGATGGGCCATTACGGCGCGTTGCCGTCGACGTTCTCGAAGGTGAGCCCGCGCTTCTTCACGCCGGGATACGCGACGATCGTCTCGGCGATCGTCGCCAGCGCCTTCTACGCGGTGATGCGCTTCCTCAGCGAGGACGTGCTGTGGGACACGATCACGGCGCTGGGAATGATGATCTGCTTCTACTACGGCATCACCGCGTTCGCGTGCGTCTGGTACTTCCGCAAGCAGTGGTTCGACTCCGCGCGCAACGTCTTCTTCACCTTCCTGTTCCCGCTCGTCGGCGGCGTGATCCTGGCCGTGCTGTTCGTCACGACCCTGATCGACTCGATGAGCCCCGACTACGGCAGCGGCTCGAGCATCGGAGGCCTCGGGCTCGTGTTCGTCCTCGGCGTCACCGTGATCCTGCTCGGCATCGTCGTGATGGTCTGGCAGGCCGTCCGCCGACCGGCGTTCTTCCGGGGGGAGACCCTCGGCACGGACGCTCCGCTGAGCGCCCGCCGACCCCGCCGCTGACCCCGTTCCGCCGGCACGCCGGCACCGACCCGCCACCCACGGAGGAGAATCCATGACCACGCAGATCGCACCGGTCGAGCAGGAGCTGCTCGACCGCGTCCCCACCGGCCTCTTCATCGGCGGCGAGTGGGTGCAGACCGAGCGCACCTTCGACGTGCAGGACCCGTCCACCGGAGCCGTGATCCGCTCGATCGCGGACGCGACTCCCGAGGACGGCATCCGCGCCCTCGACGCCGCCGTCGCCGCGCAGGACGCCTGGGCGGCGACCCCGCCCCGCACCCGCAGCGACATCCTGCGCCGCGCCTTCGACCTCGTCCAGGCCCACAAGGAGGACCTGGCGCTGCTGATGACCCTCGAGATGGGCAAACCCCTCGCGGAGGCCCGCGGCGAGGTCGCCTACGGCGGCGAGTTCCTCCGCTGGTTCAGCGAGGAGGCCGTGCGCATCTCCGGCCGTTATGGCCTGAACCCCGAGGGCACGGGCCGCATGGTCGTCTCGCAGCGTCCCGTCGGACCGTCGTTCTTCATCACGCCGTGGAACTTCCCCTTCGCGATGGCGACGCGGAAGATCGCCCCGGCGCTCGCCGCCGGCTGCACGGTGGTCATCAAGCCCCCGGCACTGACGCCGCTCACCACGATCTTCTTCACCACGTTGCTGGAGGAGGCGGGGCTGCCCAAGGGCGTGGTCAACGTCGTGCAGACGTCCCGCTCCGGGGCGTTGTCCGGGCCGATCATCGCCGACCCGCGCCTGCGCAAGCTCTCCTTCACCGGTTCGACCCCGGTCGGCCAGCGCCTCATCGAGCAGGCGGCCCAGGGCGTGCTGCGCGTCTCGATGGAGCTCGGCGGCAACGCGCCGTTCGTCGTGTTCGAGGACGCCGACCTGGACAAGGCCGTGGAGGGCGCACTGGCGGCGAAGTTCCGCAACATCGGCCAGGCCTGCACGGCGGCCAACCGCTTCATCGTCCACGCGGACGTCGCCGAGGAGTTCGCCCGCCGGGTGACCGAGCGCGTGCAGGCGATGAAGGTCGGCCGCGGCACCGAGGAGGGCGTGACCATCGGCCCGCTGATCGACTCCGATGCCGTAGACAAGGCGGCCGAGCTCGTCGGCGACGCCGTCGACCGCGGCGCGCGGCTGCTCGCCGGCGGCACGGCGATCGAGGGGGAGGGCACGTTCTACGCCCCGACGGTCCTCACCGACGTGGTGGCCGGCAGCGCCATCCTGAAGGAGGAGATCTTCGGCCCGGTGCTGGCGATCGCCACCTTCCGCGACGAGGCCGAGGCCGTGCGCCTGGCCAACGACACCGAGTACGGGCTCGTCTCCTACGTGTTCACCGAGGACCTGCAGCGCGGTCACCGGATGATCGACGCGCTCGAGACGGGCATGATGGGGCTGAACGTGGGGGTCGTCTCCAACGCCGCCGCCCCGTTCGGCGGAGTCAAGCAGTCCGGGATCGGCCGCGAGGGCGGGTTCGAGGGCATCCACGAGTTCCTGTCCACCAAGTACACGCTCATCCCGGTCGACTGAGAGGAACCGACATGACCGACTACGCCGTCGTGAACCCGGCCACGGGCGAGACCCTGGCCACCTATCCGACCGCCACCGACGCGCAGATCGAGGACGCCGTCGCCCGCGCCGCCGCGGCGGCCACGGTCTGGGGCACGACGCCCCCGTCCGAGCGCGCCGCCGTGATCCGCCGGATCGCCGAGCTGCACCGCGAACGCCGCGACGAGCTCGCCGGGATCATCGTGCGTGAGATGGGCAAGCCCGTCGCCGCCGCGGTCGGCGAGGTGGACTTCGCCGCCGACATCATCGAGTTCTATGCGGACAACATCGACCGGATCACCGCCGACCAGCCGCTGGACATCCTCGGCGAGGGCACCGCGGTGGTCCGCCGTGCGCCGCTGGGCGCGCTCCTGGGCATCATGCCGTGGAACTTCCCGGCGTACCAGGTGGCCCGCTTCGCCGCGCCGAATCTCGCGATCGGCAACACGATCATCCTCAAGCACGCGCCGCAGTGCCCCGAGTCCTCGGCGGTGCTGGAGCGGATCTACGCCGACGCCGGGCTTCCCGACGGCGGGTACATGAACGTGTACGCCACGAACGAGCAGGCGGCGACCATCATCGCCGACCCGCGCGTGCACGGCGTCTCGGTCACCGGATCCGAGCGCGCGGGAGCGGCGGTGGCCGAGGTCGCCGGCCGCAACCTGAAGAAGGTGGCGCTGGAGCTGGGCGGGTCGGACCCGTTCATCCTGCTGTCCACGGACGACCTGGACGCCGCCGTGCAGTCCGCGGTGGACGCGCGCCTGGACAACAACGGCCAGTCGTGCAACGGCGCCAAGCGGTTCATCGTGACGGACGCCCTGTACGACGCGTTCACGGAGAAGTTCGTGGCGGCGCTCTCGGCGGTGTCCGCCGAGGACCCCACGCAGGAGGACACCGTGCTCGGGCCGCTGTCGTCGCTGGCGGCGGCGGAGCGGCTGCAGGAGCAGATCGACACGGCCGTCGCCCAGGGCGCCACGCTGCTCACCGGCGGCACGCGGGAGGGCGCCTTCTTCGCCCCGACCGTGCTGGCCGACGTGACCCCCGAGATGGACGTGTACCGCGAGGAGCTGTTCGGACCCGCGGCCGTCGTCTACCGGGTTGCCGACGAGCAGGCCGCCGTGTCGCTCGCCAACGACACGTCGTTCGGGCTGGGGTCGTACGTCTTCACGACCGATCCGGCGCAGGCCGAGCGCGTGGCGGACGCGATCGAGGCCGGGATGGTCTACGTCAACGTCGTCCTCGCCGACAGCCCCGAGCTGCCGTTCGGCGGGGTGAAGCGCAGCGGCACCTCGCGCGAGCTGGGTCTGCTCGCGGCGGACGAGTTCGTGAACAAGAAGCTCATCCGCGTCGCCTGACGCGGAGTGCTGCGGGCCGTCCTCCCCTCGGGAGGGCGGCCCGCTCGCGTTCCCGGCGCGGTCCTGCTCCGCTCGCGTTCCTCTCCCTCACGCCGGGACAGGCGATCGCGCGGGATCAGGCAACTTTGCACGATGCGTGCCTGATTGCGCGCGGATGCCTGATCCGGCGCGGCGGAACCTCGGGAGAAGACGGCCCTGCGGCCATTCGCCCGGAGTAGCGTCGGGGTATGACCAACGTCGCCGAGAACATCGTCCAGTCCCTCCGCGCGAACGGCGTCACCCGTGTGTACGGCATCCCCGGGGACTCCCTCAACGGGTTCACCGACGCGCTGCGCAAGGACGGCACCATCCGCTGGGTCCACGTGCGGCACGAGGAGTCCGCGGCGTTCGCCGCAGCCGCGGAGGCCGCGCTGACCGGAGACCTCGCCGTCGTCGCGGGGTCCTGCGGCCCCGGCAACCTCCACCTCATCAACGGTCTCTACGACGCCAACCGGTCGCGGGTCCCGGTGCTCGCGATCGCCGCCCACATCCCGACGAGCGAGATCGGGACCACCTACTTCCAGGAGACCCACCCGCAGGAGCTCTTCCGGGAGTCCAGCGTCTACGTCGAGTACGTCTCGGACCCGGCGCAGATGCCGCGCCTGCTGGAGATCGCGATGCGCACCGCGATCGAGGAGCGCGGCGTCGCGGTGCTCGTCATCCCGGGGGACATCGCCCTGGCCGAGGCCGAGGACGACCGGGTGACCGTGATCGAGCGCACGCACCCGGTCGTCGTCCCCTCCGCGGACGAGCTGGAACGTGCGGCGACCCTTCTGAACGCCGCCAAGCGCGTCACCATCCTCGCCGGCGCGGGAGTGCAGGGATCCCACGACGCCGTCGTCGCCCTCGCCGACCGGCTGGCGGCGCCCGTCGTCCACGCGCTCCGGGGCAAGGAGTTCATCGAGTACGACAACCCCCACGACGTCGGCATGACCGGACTGCTGGGCTTCGCGTCCGGCTATCGAGCGATGGAGGGCGCCGACGCGCTGCTCGTCCTCGGCTCCGACTTCCCCTATCCGCAGTTCTACCCGGCGGACGCGACGACCATCCAGGTCGACATCCGCGGCTCCCAGCTGGGGCGTCGGCACCCGCTCGATCTCGGTCTGGTCGGCGACGTCGGGGCCACGGCCGAGGCGCTCCTTCCCCGGCTGCGGGCGGACCGGAGCCGCGCGCATCTGGACGACGCCACCGCCCACTACCGGAAGACCCGCGCGAAGCTCGACGAGCTGGCGGTGCCCTCGCGGGGCAAGGCGCCGATCCACCCGCAGTACCTGGCCCGGCTGCTCGACGAGGCGGCCGCCGAGGATGCGGTCTTCACCGCGGACGTCGGCTCGCCCACGGTGTGGGCGGCGCGCTACCTGAGCATGAACGGGAAGCGGCGCCTGATCGGGTCCTTCAACCACGGATCCATGGCGAACGCGCTGCTGCACGGCATCGGTGCGCAGGCCACGCACCCGGATCGGCAGGTCGTGGCGCTGGCCGGGGACGGCGGCCTGACCATGATGCTGGGCGAGCTCATCACGCTCACGCAGAACGCCCTCCCGGTGAAGACGATCGTCGTGAACAACTCGTCGCTCAACTTCGTCGAGCTGGAGATGAAGGCGGCCGGCTTCGTGACCTACGGGACGGATCTGCACAACCCGGACTTCGCCGCGGTCGCGCAGGCCTGCGGGATCTTCGCCCGACGCGTCGAGCGCTCCGACGAGCTCGAGGACGCCCTGCGGGAGGTCCTGGCGCACGACGGGCCGGCGCTGCTCGACGTCGTCACCGAGCGCCAGGAGCTCTCGATGCCGCCGGCGGTGACCGCGGAGCAGGTCAAGGGGTTCGCACTGTACGCCATCCGCACGGTCCTGTCCGGGCGCGGGGACGAGCTGCTCGACCTCGCGAAGGCGAACTGGCGCCAGCTGTTCTGAGCCGGCTGCGCCGCGACATAGAGGAGCCCCCGGACCTGCCGGGGGCTCCTCCGTGCGGGATCAGGCGTCGCGCCGACGCACCCGCAGCAGGACGAGCCCGACCAGGACGCCGACCCCGGCCAGCCCGATCAGCAGCAGCGGCACCGCGCCGCCCGTCGCGGCCAGCGGGGGCGCAGATCCCTGCTCCGCGCTGATGACGATGTCCTGCCAGCCGATCACGGTGCCGTCGGCCTCAACGGCGGCGAGCCGGTGAGCGCCGGTCACGCCCTCCGGCAGCGTGACCTGGACGGTTCCGTCGGCGGCGATGGCCCGCACCCCGAGTGACGACGGGTCGGAGAGGAGCCACAGGCCCGCGCTCTGGCCGGCGCGCGCGGCGTCGAACGTCACCGTGAGTCGCTGCCCTTCGCGCGCGAATGCGGCGGTGGAGATGCCTCCCTCGGTCGCTTCGGTGAGTGCCTCGGGCGCCGGAGCCGGGTAGTCCGTCGCACCCGGGTTCGGGACGCTCGGCGTCGGCGTGGGGTTCGGCGTCGACGGTGACGGTGACGGCGTCGGTTGCGGGTTGGTCGGCGTGGGGGTCGGGGTCGGGCGGGGACCGGCGTCGCCCTGGAGGTTCCATTCGAGGACGGAGCTGCCGCAGGAGCCGAGCCCGGCGATGAGACGTCCGGATGCGGAGCCGTCGGCCTCGACGATCCCCGCGAACGTGAAGTCGAAGCCGGCGGCGCTGCCCGCCCACTCGATCTCGAAGGGGCGGGCGGTCGTGAGCGGGGTCGCCGGGATCGGCGCCTCGTCCGCGACATCCACCGTGCCGGACCCCACCTGACCGTCCGGTGTCACGCAGATCCACCGGAACTCGCCGGAGAGCCCGGTCACCCGTCCGGCGCCGTCGATCGTCATCGCGAACGGGCGCTCGTCGACGTCGGGCTCGTCGAGTCGGACACCGCCGACGTGCGTCTGCCGCGCGTCGCCACCGTAGGTCCCTGCCGCGGGGCGGTCGCCCTGTCCCTCGGGCACGACATGGAAGTCCGCCTCGAGCGAGCCCGAGGCGTGCACGATCCGCACGCGGTGCTCGCCGAGCTCGAGGGGGCCCGCGACGTCCAGCACCACCGTGCCCAGCGGAGCGATCTCCTCGGTGGAGACCAGGCGACCGTCCAGGTAGTAGTCCGCGGAACTGCCGCCGGGCAGATCCTCGGCGCGGACCCGGATGGGCTCTTCGGCCAGCTCCTGCGCGGTCACGACCCATGGGGACGCCGAGATCGTGCCCTCGAACGGACCGGGGTAGACGTCGCCGTCCGCGAGGACGTGCAGAGACGCCGTCGACGTGGCGACGACCTCGGTGGAGGCGAGGGCGACCTCGTGTTCCCCGACGGCGAGGTCCTGGACGAGGGCGAGCTCGGCTCGGCCCCAGGCGTCGCTGATCACCTCGTCCACGGCGGTCCCGTCGACGGTCAGGGTCAGCGGGGCGTTCGCCGGGTAGCCGTCGCCGGTGACCGCGGTGCCGCTGCGGGCGAGGTCCCACTGGGCGAGGCCTTCGGGGTGGGAGATGTCCAGGCTCGTGTCGAACCCGCCGGCGGTGACCGTGAGCGGAGCCTCCGCAGCGGTCCCGTCCGCGACGATCCGGATGACGTGCTCTCCCGCGGGGACGCGCCCGGCGATGTTCGCGGACACCCAGCCGTCGTCGTCCACGTCCTCCGTCGTCTCGGCGAACCCCGGGATGCTGATGGTCGCGACCGAGCCGGCGGGGAATCCGTCGCCCTCGACCCGGATCCCCTCGTCCGAGAGGACCTGCTGGGAGACGACGTCCGCATCCGGGAGCATGACGGCGCGTGCCGCGAGGTCCGGCGCCGAGGTCGTGGGGGCGCCGGAGGGCACGGCGGCGGGGACCGCGATCGGTGCGGGGAGCGCGGCGACGCGCGGCGCCTCGGCGGCAGCGGCGGGCGCGGCGGGCGGGGAAGGGGGCGTCGCGTCCTCTCCGGCCGCCGCCGACAGCGCGCCGGAGACGGTGAGCGCACCGGCGAGGCCGAGAGCGAGGGGGAGAGCGAGGGCGCCGATGCGCCGCGGCGCCGGGGTCCGGTGTGGTGTCTTCATGGCTTCCTTCGTCGAGAGGGGTCCGCACGGCGGGCCCCTCCGTCATCGCGGAGGCGAACCGCCCGACGGAAGCCTTCCCGCGCCCGACGGGGCGGACCAAGAATCGGGACGAATCGGAACGCGGGCCCGACTACCCGGCGGCGAGCTCGGCGCGCACCTCGTCGGCGAGATAGCAGCCGGCCTGGTCGAATCGCTCCACGGCGGCCCGGCGCAGGGCGTCGCGTTCTCCGCCGTCGTCGGCGAGCTTCGAGCGCTCATGGAGGATCTGCCCGTGGAGCATGTGCTCGGTGAAGGGCAGCAGCTCCTCCGCCTCGCGGAGCATGTCGCGGGCCCGGTCCGCGTCGCCGGTCCGCGCGATCCAGGGGGCCGCGATGATCAGGGTGTCCGCCGTGATCATCGCCTGCGCCATGCTCCGGGCGCGCTCCAGCGAGGCCTCCAGGACCTCCACGGCCTCGTCGAGGTCTCCGCGCGTGCCGAGCGCGACGCCGAGGTGGGAGTCGGCGTACACCAGGACGTGCTCGTACTCCAGCTCCTCGCCCAGCCGCTTGGCGATCCGCGTCGTCTCGACGGCCTCGTCCAGGAGTCCCTGGCGGATCAGCATGGTGCTCTGGTTCACCCGGAGGTTCGCCTCGAAGAGGCGGTGCCCGATCTCCTGGGCGATCCGCAGCCCTCGCGCGATGACGGCCTGCTCCTCGTCGAACAGGCCCAGGGTGTGCAGGGTGATGCTCAGGTTCAGCAGGTCCACGGTCAGGACGACCTTGTCGTCCAGCTCCTCGTGGATCCGCGTCGCCCGCTCCAGCTTCTCCTTCGCCACCTCGGGTCGGCCCTGTCGTCGGTCGATCATCGCGGACTGGTTGAGCAGGAGCCCGACGAACCGGGGATCGGGGTGCGAGGAGGACTCGTCGGCGAACGACATGGCGCGGTCGAAGTACTCCTGCGCGGTGTCCAGGTCGTCGCCGAACAGCAGGAGCTGGCCCGCGTCGCCGCTCGCCTTCCCCGCGGCGAGGTCGTCGCCCACGAGGATCGCCGTGTCCATCGCCGCCTCATGCAGCCGTACCGCCTCGCTCACGTAGCCGGCGACGGTCATCCACCAGCTGAGCCCCTCGGAGAGCCGGAACAGCAGCTCGGGGTGTCCGCGGTCGGGCGCGGCATGGGCGAGCGCGAGCAGGGACGGCAGCTCACGGCGGAGCCACGCCCGAGCCTCGTCCTCGCTCCAGTCCCGCTCGGGGTAGACGAACGCGGTGCTGCGGGCGCGATCGCCCGTCGCCCGCGCCAGGGTCGCGTAGGCGGCCCAGGTCCGCTCGGCGGCGGTCCGCGCCACACGCTCGAACGTCGCCGACCGCAGCCGCGGGGGATCCGTCTCCTCCGCGCGCTCGCGACCGAAGGCGCGCACGAGCGCGTGCAGCCCGATGTGCCGGTCGTCACGGCGGACGGCGACGCTCGCGTCGACGAGCTCGGCGATCGCCTTCCGAGCGCGGTCCCGGTCCCCGTCGAGGACCGCGGCCGCCGCGTCGGCGTCCAGCTCGGCGACGGGGAGGTCGGCGAAGGCCCGGAGCAGCAGGGTGGCGTCGGCGTCGAGAGCGGTGTAGGACAGGGCCAGGGAGGCGCGGATGTCGTCGTCCACGCGCGCCGTCGCCACGCGCTCGGCCATCAGGTCGATGTGCTCGGCGAGGGTCCACGTGGGATGCGTCGCCAGGCGGGCGCCGACGAGGGCCACCGCCAGGGGCAGGCCACCGGTGGCCTCGATGAGGTGCTCGGCCTCGGACCCGTCGACGACGGATCCGGCGGAGAGCGTCTCCAGCAGCGCCGCCGTCTCCTGCGCGTCCAGTCCGTCGACCTCGATGACCGTCCACGGCGAGTCACCGGGACGCGCCCGGCTGGTGACCAGCACCGCGCACGCGGGGTCCTGCCCGATGATGCGGTCGACCTGCTCGACCCCGGAGGCGTCGTCGAGCAACAGGACGGCGCGGCGGCTGGCGAGGGTGTGGCGAATGAGCGTCGCGCGCTCCTGCGGCGTCCTGGCCGTCGTCTCGTCGACGTCGAGCTGGCGGAGGACGGCGCGCTGCGCGGCGTCGGGATCGACGGGCAGCGCGCCCGCGCCCTTCCCGCGCAGGTCCAGGAACACCGCTTCGGCCCGCAGATCGGCCAGCGTCCTCAGGGCGAGCTGGGTCTTCCCCGCGCCTCCCATGCCGGTGAGCCAGAGCCGGGTCGGGACCGCGAGGGCCGCGGCGGCCCGGGCGAGGGCGTCCTGGCGTCCGGTGAAGGAGGGGACCGGGGCGGGCGGCTCGTGGCGCACCACGGCGACCGCGGCGCCGTCGGTGGCCGAGCGGGCCAGACGCACCCGCTGCGCCCACGGCTCGCGCAGATGCTCGGGGAGGCCGAGCACGGCGGCGATGTCGGCGACGGCCGCGGCGTCGAGCCGGCGTCGTCCCTGCTGGAACGACGCCCACACCGTGGTCTTCGCCAGGCCTTGGCGTCGATGCTCCGGCACCCCGCGCGCCGCCTGGAGCTCGACGACGCGGCGGCCGATCTCCTCGTAGGACGGAGAGCCCGCGGCCTCCCGCATCCCGCGCAGCTCGGCGGCGATCGTGTCCAGGCCTGTCGGCGGCCGGTCCCAGTCGACGGCGTCTTCGGCGTGTGGCATCGTCGTCCTTTCCCCCGCGCCGATGCTAGCGGTACCCCGGCCGCCTTCCGTCGCCGGGATCGGGCGGACGTCAGTCCTCTGCGAGCGCGCGGGCCTCGGCCGCCTCCCCGGCGCGTCCCAGCCCCTGCAGGACGTCGCCGAGCTCGAGCGCGGCGATCTGGCGCAGGGGAGGGATCTCGGCCGCGTGCTCGACGGCGGCGCGGTAGGCCGCCACCGCGTCCTCCGCGCGGCCGTCGCCGGCGAGGATCCGCGCCGCCATCAGCGCGGCGCCGCCGGCGGACTGCACGTCGCCCGCGGCGGCGTAGCCGTCCGAAGCCGTCAGGGCCGCCGAGACGGCCTCGTCGATGCGACCCAGCGGCGCGAGAGCACGGGCGCGGGAGTCGGTCACGTCCGCCACGAGCCAGTCGGCGTCGTTCTCGGCCGCGAGCCGCTCCACCTCGTCGAACAGGGCGAAGGCGCGGGCATCCTGCTTCGCGCCGTAGGCCTGGCCCAGGTTGTGCAGCACCTCGACGACGGCGCCGAGGGCATCCGTCGCGGTGCGGACGATCTCCGCGGCGGACTCCAGCAGCTCGACCGCGTCGTCCTGCTCGCCGAACTGACCGAGGATCCGTGCCTGCTCCAGCATCGCCATCGCCTGGTCGGCCGGCGCCTCCGCCTCGCCGAACAGCTGGGCGGCATGACCGAACGCTCCGTACGCCGGGCCGAACTCCTCCGCGGCGCGCAGCGCCCGTGCCAGCATCGACACGGTCATCGCCCGGCTCCCCGCCGGCTCGTCCTGCTCCTCCTCGATCGCCAGCACGTCCCCGAACACCTCCGCCGCCTCCGCGGCGTCGCCGATGGCCAGCATGGTCCGTCCGACGCGGTACTTCGCGCCGGCGACGTCGCCGCCCTCCTGCTCCGCGAACCGGGCCGTCACCCGATAGCGGGCGAGGGCCTGCTCCGGCTCTCCGGCGTCCTCCCACAGCGCCCCGGCGAGGAACTGCGCGTTGGCCAGGGCCCGGCGTCCGCCGAGACCCGCCACGATCCGGCTGACCTCGTCGGCGTCGGCGGCGCCGGCGGCGAACTCCCCGCGACCGCCGCGGATGCGGGCCCGCACCTCCAGCGCCCGAGCACGGACGCCCTGCGGCGTCTCCGGGTCCTCCAGCAGGCGCTCGGCGTGCACGAGGGCCGCCTCCGCGTCGTCGTTGCGCACGAGGAGGCCGATCGCCGCGAGCACGGCGCCGTATCCGAGGCGCGCGTCCTGGGCGGCGTCGAAGTGGCGCGCGGCCTGCTCCACGAGGTCCATGGCCGCGGCCGGGTCGGTCTCGTCGCGATGGTGGGCAAGGGTCAGGGCGATGTCGCCGCGGGTGCGCGGGGAGAGATCCGCGGACGACGCGAGCAGCTGTGCGAGCCCGTCCAGGTCCTCGTCGGAGGCGCGCCCGAACAGCGCCAGGCCGAAGCGCTCCTCCACGTCCGCCTGGGAGGTCTCCCCGGCTTCGCGGAGGGTCCGCACGCGATCCTCCAGCAGGGCCGCCGCCTCCTCGTCGCGGCCGAGGTGCACGAGGGCGGCCAGGCGCTGGCCGGTGAGCACGGCGCGGCGTTCCGCGTCGACGGCGTCGATCGCGTGCGGCAGGGCTTCGAGGGCCTCGTGCGCCGCGCCGAACGCCGAGAGGTCGACCACCCGGCGGTACCAGCCGTCGGGGTCGGCGGGCGCCTGATCCGCGGGCGGCGTCACGAACGCGTCCGAGCGGATCGGGACGTCGAAGCTCTCCGTCGCGAGCGCACGGGCCGCCTCGAGCCGTCGGGCCTGCCCGTCCGTCCCGTCGCGCTCGTCGAACCGACGTCCGATCCGCTCCGCGGCCGCCCACGCGGCCCCCGCGAGCTCGGCGGCCGTCCATGGTCCTCGGCCGCCGCCGTCGCGCTCGCCGAAGAACGGGACGAGCTCGGCGGCGTCCGCGCCGCGCACCGGCGTGTCGCCGTGGCCGGCGGTGACCACGCGGTCGAGGGTCGTGCCGACGGCCTGGAGCATCCGGACGTGGGCGCGGACGGCGAGCGGGTCGTGGGCCAGCCACGGCAGGTGCCGCTCGACGAGGCTCAGCGCGCGGGCCTCGTTGCCGGTCACCGCGCAGAAGACGATGTTGTTGGCGATCGTCGAGAGCAGATCCGGATTGTCCTTGGACATCCGGTAGCTCCGCAGATGAGCGGCCTTGGCGTCGTCGTGGCGGCCCTCGTGCAGAGCGGGGACGAGGGACACCGACAGGGCGTGCTCGGGCTCCTCGCCGCAGGAGAACCCGCCCTCGATCATCTCGTCGACGAGGCGCAGGGCCTCGTCCTCACGCCCGGTCTCGGCGAAGAAGCCCGCGATCTGGCTGCGTCCGCAGGCGTCGCAGTGGCTGTGCGAATCGCGCGGCGTCGCCTCGAGCCGGACGCGCAGGCGCTCGGCCTCGTCGATCCGGCCGGAGGCCCACGCGTCCTCGAACCGGGCCATGAGCACGCCGCTGATGCCCAGCCCGGCCGTGCGGTAGTGCGTCTCCATGTCGTCCAGGACCGCGGCGATCTGGTCGGCGGCGAAGGCGGGGGAGGAGCGCAGCGACGACGCCATCCACTTGAACTGCCACATGAGATCCGCCGCGCCGTTCTCGATGTCGGCGGGGAAGCGGACGGGGTCGGCGTCGTGGTGTGCGAGGCACCACGCGAACGAGGTCAGCATGAGATCGGTGATCCCGCCCATGTTCGCCGAGGCGGTCTGGCGCATCCGTGCCCGGTACTCCAGCTCCTCGTCGCCGATCTCGACGGCCAGCGCCACCGCCTCGGCCGTCAGGGCCTGCTCATGCGGACCCCACGGGGTGCGGTCGATCTCGTCGAACAGCTCGATGAGACGGTTCTTGGGGCCAGGCATGGTTCCTCCTGAGGCTGCTTTCGGTCGTTGAGCGAGCGGAGCGTGTCGACACGCGATGACAGTGCGGCGGTCACAGCTCCGGCAGGGGCGGATGCTCCGCGCCGAGTCCCGCGGAGAGCGCCACGAGGTCGGCGAGCGCCCCGGTCATGAGGGAGCGGTCGGCGTCGGAGAGGGGACGATGACCGGCCAGCAGCGCCTGGATGTAGAGGAGCTGGACGGTCCGGGCGAACACGGCGTCGTCGGTCACGCCGCGCAGCGCCCTGACCACGCGGTTGGACCAGTTCAGACAGAGGCGCGCGGCGAGATCGTCGTCCGTGCCCGGCGCGACCGCGTCGTCGATGCGGTCCAGCACGCCGCCCCACAGCGTCCCGGTCACGCCCTTCGTCCGGGTGCGGTCCATCCGCCGCAGGACCGCGGGGTCGGCGACGTACAGCGCGGGAAGCTCGGACTGGCCGATCGTGCGCACCACCACGGCGCAGCCGATCCCGGCGAGCACGGCGGCCGCGCGGTCCTCCAGGGCGACGGCGGCGGCACGGTCATCGAGCGGCGGCGGATCGAGGCGGTCCAGCTCGCCCACCACGTCGACCTTCTCCACCGTGACCGACGGGTAAAGGTCCGGCAGCCGCCGGACGAGGTCGGCGTCGTACAGGTAGCCGCCGTTGACCAGGATCTGGTCGGCGCGGCTGATCCCCGCCACCTGGCGGAACTCGTCCACGGTCTCGGCGTAGCGGATGTGCGGATGCCGCTCGACCAGGTCGCCGACGCTCATCGTGCCGTGCGTGGTCTCCACGGTGAGCCACCGCGTGATGAAGCGCGCCAGCTCCTCGTCGTGGCGGATCAACGACTTCAGCCCGACCTCGTGCACCGCGACGAACTGCGCCAGGCGGTGCGGCTCCCGCAGCCCGAGCTCCAGCACCCATCGACGGATCGCCGCGCCCAGGTGCTCGCGCACGTGCTCCAGGGCGGCGTCCTCGACGAGCGACTCGCGACTGGCGGTCGGCGACAGCCCCGTGGAGTCGACGACGGCGCGGACGAAGAAGGCCCAGTCCGGAAGGACGTCGTCGGCGCGCTCGGACAGGAGCATCCGGCCCAGGTACATGCGGGTCGCCTGGCGGGCACCGGGAGGAGGGGCGAAGGGGAGGACGTACGCGACGCCGCGGGTGCCGGTGGCGGGCTCGTCCAGCTCGATGAGGTCGAGGGGCGTCGCCCCGAGCAGCTCCCGGCCGTAGGCCACGGCCGACTGGGGATCCTCGCGCAGGCAGAGGAACGGGGCGGGATGGGTGAGATCGGCGACGCCGCCGTCCGGCAGCTCCAGCTGCACGGACACGGGCAGGAACTCGGCGAAGGTCCGCGCGAGGTCACGGACCGCGTCGGCGCGCAGCAGGTCGGCCTGACCGAAGCGCGGCGCGAGGTGGACGCTGGTGCCGACGGGCAGGTCCTCGTCCAGCTCACGGACGTGGAAGGTGCCGTCGGCGTTCCCGGTCCACTCCACGGGGGCGCCGCCGCGCGCGCTGCGGGAGCGGATCACGATGGCGTCGGCGACCATGAAGCAGCTCAGCAGACCGATCCCGAACTGCCCGAGGTAGTCCGAGCGGGGCAGGTCGAAGATGTCCCGCTTGGAGCTGCGGCCCACGGTGGCGAGCAGGTCCGCGACCTCGGCGGATGTGAGGCCCACGCCGTCGTCGGTGAGGACGAACTCGCCGGTGGCGTCGGTGAGCGGACGGATCCGGATCCGCCCTCCTCCGCCGTCGACCTCGGCGCGAGCGGTCACTGCATCGCGGGCGTTCTGCAGCAGCTCCCGGAGGTACACGCGCGGACCGGAGTAGATGTGCCGACTGAGCAGGTCCACGACCCCGCGCAGATCCACCTGGAACTGCTGAATCTCGGCGCCCACCGCGCTCCCTCCCCGCGGCCCTCGCCCGGTGTCCGGGCCGCGTGCCGAGCCTAACAACCACGGGCCCTCCCGCTCACAGGAACGGCGTCGCCGTCGCCGCGCCTCGCCCGGGACCGGCCCCGGTTCGGCGGGGGCCTCCGGCATGCCGTACACTGGATCCGCAGTTGTTGTCTGCATTCTTTCGCCGTGCCCCGGTCTGACCGGGACCGACGGGGAACGCGGGCAGAGACCCCCGGGTCTCTAGGGCGGTAGCTCAATTGGCAGAGCAGCGGTCTCCAAAACCGCAGGTTGCAGGTTCGATTCCTGTCCGCCCTGCGCGTCAGCGCGAAGCTGGCACACGAAAGGTACATTCAGGATGGTTCAGGACGCATCGGGCGCTGTGGTCTCCGCAGCGAACGGCGGCGCGGGCCGCGAGAAGAAGCTGGGCTTCTTCGGTCGTATCGCGCTGTTCTTCCGCCAGGTGATCGCCGAGCTCCGCAAGGTCGTCACCCCGACGCGCAAGGAGCTGGTCAAGTACACGCTGGTCGTCCTGGCGTTCGTCCTGGTGATGATGGGGCTGGTCTACGGCCTCGACATGGTGTTCTCGTGGCTGACGGCGCAAGTCTTCGGCGTTCCTGCGTGATCCCACGGGTCGAGTCCTGACGCCCCACCTGACCGAAAGAAACCAAGTGTCTGAACGATTCCCCGACGACGCCGACTGGGCGACCGCCGCTGAGCAGTCCAGCGAGGAGGACGAGGCGCAGGAGGGCGAGACGCTCTCCGAGCAGGAGCGCTCCGTCACCCCCGCCGAGCACGTGGCCCTGCACATCGAGGGCGACGAGGCGGACGAGGACGACACGGACGAAGACATCGACATCGAAGACCCGGAGGCGGACGCGATCGTGAACGACGCTCTCAACCTGGACGAGGCGGCGGAGTCCGAGGCCGCCGCCGAGGTCCTCAACGACGCCACGGCCGAGGAGGCCGCGGACCGCGAGGCCGCCGCGGCCGAGGAGGTCAGGCCCTACGACGGCCCCGACGTGAACGGGGAGGACGAGGCGGCCGACGACGCCGACGAGGAGGACCCCTACGAGGCCTTCCGCGCCGACCTGCGGATGCTCCCCGGCAAGTGGTACGTCATCCACTCCTACGCCGGATTCGAGCGCAAGGTGAAGGCCAACATCGAGCAGCGCAAGTCGACGCTCGAGGTCGAGGACGACATCTACCAGATCGAGGTCCCGATGGAGGACGTCGTCGAGATCAAGAACGGGCAGCGCAAGATGGTCACGCGCGTCCGGATCCCCGGCTACGTGCTCGTGCGGATGGAGCTCAACGAGGACACCTGGTCGGTCGTCCGCCACACGCCCGGCGTCACCGGTTTCGTGGGCAACGCCCACAACCCCACGCCGCTGCGCTTCGAAGAGGCCTTCAACATGCTGAAGTCGCTCGTCGAGGTCAAGGACGTCCCCACCGCCAAGGCCGTCGCGGCCAAGGGCGGCACGGCCGTCGCCCGCCCGCTCGCGGCGGAGGTCGACTTCGAGATCGGCGAGACCATCACCATCAAGGAAGGCTCGTTCGCGGGTCTTCCCGGTTCGATCTCCGAGATCAAGCCGGAGAGCGGCAAGCTCACCGTGCTGGTGTCGCTGTTCGAGCGCGAGACCCCGGTCGAGCTGTCGTTCGACCAGGTCACCAAGATGGTCTGACACTCTGCGTCACGAGAACGGCCGCCCCTCGGGGCGGCCGTTCCGCGTTTCGGATGCCGATGCACGACGCGGACGCACGGGCGATCCCCGCATCCGGCCGGGCGCCTGTCCCTGGTCGTGCATCCGTGCCGGCCAGGCCGCGTCAGGCGTGCTGCGCAGCCCAGTGCGGGCTCTGGATGAGCCCGATCAGGTTGCCGAAAGGGTCGCTGACAGACGCCGACCACCAGCCCTCTCCGCGCTGGGTGACGGGGTCGAACGGGCGGGCGCCGAGGGCGATCAGGCGCTCGAAGCTCGCCTGGATGTCATCGACGTGCATGCTCACCAGCGCGCCGCCGGGCTGGGAGAGCACGGGACGGAAGCGGGCATCCATGAGGGCGAACTCGTCCTCGTCGTCGCCGAAGCGCCACTCGGCGTACTGTGCAGGCCCCTGCTCGGGCCGTACGAAGTACGGCGCCGAGTCGAACACGGCGCTGTACCACTCCACGGCGGCGACCATGTCGTCGGCGACGAGGTTCAGGTTGGCGAGTCCACGGAACATGATTTCTCCTTCACGGCGTTGGTGCTGTTCCTTCTATGCTCACGGGTGAAGTGATCACCTTCTGATCACTTCACAAACCTCGTCGAAGGAAGTTCTGAGATGCGCGCGGACCGCCTGATACAGGCCCTGTTGCTCCTGCAGGGGAGGGAGCGGATCACGGCCGCGGAGCTGGCGGCCGAACTGGAGGTCTCCGTGCCGACGGCCCGGCGCGATCTCGAGGCGCTCGCGATGGCCGGCGTCCCGATCTACCCGAGCCGCGGACGCGGAGGCGGTTGGCGGCTGATCGGCGGGGCGCGCACGGATCTGACCGGTCTCACCGAGAGCGAGGTGACGTCGTTGTTGATCGGTCTCACGCAGGGCGGGGCTGCGGAGCCGGAGCGGATCGCAGCGGTGCGCAAGCTCGTGCAGGCTGCGCCCGCGCCGTTCCGAGAGGGGGCCCGGCGGGTGGCGGATGCCACCGTGCGGGATCTGCCGTGGGGCGAGGCGGTGGACGCGTCCGAGGCGAGAGCCGTGGCCGAGCTGCAGCGCGCGATCGCGCGTCGTCGGCAGGCTCGCGTGACGTACGCCGGCTCGTACGGAGAGCGCGAGATCGTCCTCGTCCCGCTCGTCGTCGGCAGTCGCGGCGCCCGGTGGTATCTCCTCGGCGCGCCGACGGCGGAGGGGACGGAGATCGCCGACATCCAGCGGCTGCGCACCTATCGGGTCGATCGGATCCGCGCCCAGGAGGTGCTGTCCGCGGCCGGTGCGGGGCCCGCGGATTTCGACGCGCAGGCGGAGTGGTCCCGCATGGTCGACCGCGTCGAGCAGCTGCGCGGCGCCGTGCGCGCGTGGGTCCGGGTGCAGCCGTGGGCCGTTCGCACGCTGACGGATCGGTTCGGTACTCAGGCGCGGGTGCCGCACGCGCAGCCCGATGCCGACGGGCGCAGCCTCGTGGAGGTGAGCGCGCACCGCGTGTCCGCGCTCGCCGAGCAGCTCGCCGGGTGGACCGGTGTCGCGGAGGTCGTGGCGCCCGCCGAGGTCCGCGCCGCGTTGCGGGATCTGGGGGAGCAGATCCTCGCGACCTATTCCGCTCGAGGCGGGCCGGCCGTCCTCGAGTGACGGTGCTTCGCTTCCGCGCCCGTGCCTCCGTCTCTCCGACGGACGTGATCGGACCAACGGTCCGGGATCAGGTAGACTTGTGTGGTTTGCGGCGCGTTCCGGCGCGCCCGCGGACGTCACCGCGATCCGGAGATGCCGGATCGGCGGGAGAGGGGTGCCGCACGGCATCCGCTCGAGAAAGGAATCACGATGGCACCGAAGAAGAAGGTGACCGGCCTGATCAAGCTCCAGATCAACGCCGGCGCCGCCAACCCGGCGCCGCCGATCGGCCCCGCGCTCGGTCAGCATGGCGTCAACATCATGGAGTTCTGCAAGGCGTACAACGCCGCGACCGAGTCGCAGCGCGGCAACGTCATCCCCGTGGAGATCACCGTCTACGAGGACCGCAGCTTCACCTTCGTCCTGAAGACCCCGCCGGCGGCGGAGCTCATCAAGAAGGCCGCCGGCCTCCAGAAGGGCTCGGCCACGCCGCACACGGTCAAGGTCGGCAAGATCTCGGCCGAGCAGGTCCGTCAGATCGCCGAGCAGAAGCAGGCCGACCTGAACGCGAACGACATCGACGCCGCGTCGAAGATCATCGCCGGCACCGCCCGTTCCATGGGCATCACGGTCGAGGGCTGAGGGAGATAACGATGGCTACCAAGTCCAAGGCTTACCGCAACGCCGCCGCGAAGATCGAGGCGGACCGCTTCTACACCCCGAGCGAGGCCGTCGCCCTCGCCAAGGAGACCGGCTCGGCGAAGTTCGACTCGACCGTCGAGGTCGCCCTGAAGCTCTCGGTCGACCCGCGCAAGGCGGACCAGATGGTGCGCGGCACCGTCATCCTCCCGCACGGCACCGGCAAGACCGCCCGCGTCATCGTCTTCGCCACCGGCCCCGCGGCCGAGGCGGCGATCGCTGCGGGCGCCGATGAGGTCGGCGGCGCCGAGCTCATCGAGAAGGTCGCCGGCGGCTGGACCGCGTTCGACGCGGCCGTCTCCACCCCCGAGCTCATGGGCCAGGTCGGCCGTCTCGGCAAGGTGCTCGGCCCCCGCGGCCTGATGCCGAACCCGAAGACCGGCACCGTGACCCCGAACCCGGCCAAGGCGGTCGAGGACATCAAGGGCGGAAAGATCGAGTTCCGCGTCGACAAGCACGCCAACGTGCACTTCGTCGTGGGCAAGGCGTCCTTCTCGGCCGAGCAGCTCGACGAGAACATGAAGGCGGCCCTCGAGGAGATCGTCCGCCTCAAGCCGTCCAGCTCGAAGGGTCGTTACATCCAGAAGGGTGCGGTGTCGACCACGTTCGGCCCCGGCATCCCGCTGGACGTCAACGCCATCTGAGCGAAGACCTGAGCCCGTCGGCTCGCACGAAGGCCCCCACTGGTGGGGGCCTTCGTCGTCTGCGGACGGCCTCGCGAGCCCGCGCACCACGTGCGCGAGAACAGGCGAACACGCGAGAACAGGCACTCGCGTGGCAGTGCCGCCTGAGTCTGCGCGTCTGCCTGATCTCGCGGGGTCCGCGCACCCCACGCGCGAGAACTGGCGCTTGCGCGAGAACAGGCGAACACGCGAGAACAGGCGAACGCGCGGCAGTGCAGCCTGATTCCGCGCGTCTGCCTGATCCGGCAACGCCCCGCGCCGCGCGAAAGTGATCACTCGGTGCGGAGGATCTCGAAGCCCCTGACGCCGATCGGCGTCTCCTCGGCGGTGACGAGGTCGTCGACAGCGGCGCCTGGCGGGCCGTGCCGCATCCACGCGAGCAGCGACGCCACGGCGGTCGGGGATCCTTCGAGGGCCGCCTCGACGGTGCCGTCTCGCCGGTTGCGGACCCAGCCGGACACTCCGCGATCCTCGGCGGCGTGGCGGGTGGCGTAGCGGTAGCCCACGCCCTGGACGTGCCCTCGGACGGACACGTGCACGCGTCGGGCATCCATCTCGGGTCCCCGGTCAGGCGCGGACACGCGCATACAGCGCGTCGACCGCGGCGGTGAACGTCCCGACGTAGTCGATGCGGTCCGGAAGGGTCGACCACTGGTCTCGGATGCCCTCGTTGAGGGCGAGGAGCTCGAGGATCACCTGCTGCGGATCCGTGCCCTCGGCGATCTCGCCGTCCTCGATCCGGCGTGCGACGAAAGGGACGAGCGCGTCGAGCGCCGCCTCGAGCGTGCGCTGTGCGCGGCCCTCCACCGGATGCCCCTCGATCCGCGATGCGCCGGTGAGCATCACTCGGAAACGCAGCAGGTCGGGCTCGTCGGCGGCGGCGCGGACTGCGGCGATGAAGCCGTCGAACAGCTCGCGGACGGATGCCGCCGGGAGCCGCACGGACTGGTACACCTCTTCCCGGCGCTCGACGACCGCCATGAAGAGGTCCTGCTTGGTCGAGAAGTGGTGGAGGACCCCGGCGTCGGTCACGCCGGCGGCACGGGCGATGTCGGCGATCCGCGTGGTCTCGTACCCCTTGCGGCCGAACTCGCGGGTGGCGGCTGCGAGGATCGCGGCGCGCCGGGCATCCCCGCGTGCAACGCGCTTGTCGGTCTCGGCGACGGTGTCGGAAGTGGTCACGCTACGACCATACGAGGCCGTCCCCGAATCGGAAGAGCGGATCGGCCGTGTCGAACGGGACGTCCTCGCGCGAGGCCTCGACGGCGGCCATCGACCGGGGGAGGTCGAACGGCAGACGCCCGGTCACCGGGGCCGCTCCGGACACCGCTTCCAGGAGGACGTCGTCGTCGACGCCGAAGGACCCGATCAGCGAGACGGGGAGCGCGGCGAGCGGAGTGAGCACGGCCGGGCGTTCCAGGAACACGTCGATCACCGTCGGAATCGTCGCGGCGAGCGCGGCGATGCGGGCGACCTCCTCGGACGGGAACTCCAGGCTGCCGCCGTGGAATCCCTGTTCCAGCATCCCCTCACGAGGCTCATACGGCGCCGTGAGACGCAGGATCGCGAGGTCCGCGGCCCCGGGGTCGTCGACAGGGCTCGCGAAGCGGGCGAGGATCCCCGGATCCACGCCCTCCGCATAGACACGCACGTCGTGACTCAGCGTGACGGGTGCGCCCTGGATGGCCACCAGCGAGGTGCGCTGCACCGTCCGTGCGAGCTCCCGGTGAGCCGGCGTCGCGATCCGCTCGCGGACCGGCTCAGGCTCGGTGTCCTCGACCCCGGGCGCGCGGCGAAGGAGCCCGAGGCGGTCCTTCTCGCGCAGCACCCGGCGCACGGACTCGTCCAGTCGCCCCACCGTCACGAGGCCGCGCTCGACGGCGGTCAGGAGGGGAGCGGGGTCGTCCTCGCCTCCGAACTGGTCGACGCCCGCGTCGAGGAGCCGCGCGACCCGCTCGACGGGATCGGCGTGCAGCATGCCCCACGCGCGGACCGGGAATGAGAGCCCGAGCCGGGGCAGGCGCATGCCGTGCACGATGTTGAAGTCCGTCACGACGACGCCGTCGAAGCCCAGGCGCTCGCGCAGCAGCCCCGTGACGATGCGGCGCTCGAAGGCGAAGCCGACCTCGTCGTAGTCGAGCCCGAGCGGTGCGGCGTACCCGGGCATGACGCGCACGACGCCGGAGCGCAGCGCGGCGGCGAACGGCGCGAGGTGGTCCTCGAACCGGCCGCCCGGATAGACAGTGTGTGCGCCGCGCTCGAAGTGCGCGTCCTCCCCTCGCGCCTGTGGGCCGCCGCCGGGGAAGTGCTTCGCGGTCGCGGCGATCCCCGCCTCCTGCAGGCCGGCGACGTAGGCCGCGACCATCTCGGCGGCGAGAGCGGGGTCCTCGCCGAAGGTGCCTGCGACCCGCGCCCACCGCGGTTCTGTGGCCAGGTCCGCCATGGGGTGGAGGGCGATGTGCAGGCCGGCGGCGCGCAGCTCGGTGCCGATCATCTTCGCGGTCCGCCGCGCCAGGTCCGGATCGCGCGTGGCGGCGAGGCCGATCGGCTCCGGCAGGGTGGTGAATCCTCCGCCGCTCTGGGCGACCTGCGCGTTGCGGGTGCGCCCGTGGACGGGATCTGCGGCGAGGGAGACCGGGACGCCGAGCCGCGTCGCGGCGGCCGTCCGACGGATACGGGCGGACCATACGGCCAGCTCCTCGACAGGGGCCGGGTTCATCAGGGTGAGGTGCGTGATGTGCCGCTCCCGGATGAGCTCCGTTGTCGGGGCGAACCCGAACGGCGACTCCTCGTCGGCGCCCTCCCAGAGCGATCCGTCCGCACCCGTGACGACGCGCGCCACGAGGAGGCTCCCGACCTTCTCCTCCAGGGTCATCGCGGCCAGGAGTGCATCGGCGGTGCGGGGGGCGAGCGTGGGGGAGGGCTCCATGGGGCTCCTTCGAGGTCGGTGCGACGCCTCCCAGTAGACCACAAACCTAGTCACGACTAAGTAAATTTTCCGCGAACGATTGCGGGGTGATGGGGGCGAGGGATATTGTCGGCTCAATTCACTTAGTCGTCACTAGGTTTTTACTCCCGCGATGGCAATGGCTGGTCCAATGAGGGACCGGACAGGATTGAGGAAGGATCCCCATGGCCACCCCCACCGCCCGCACCGCACCCGTCGTGCGCGTGCCGATGCTCCGCGTCTACCTGCTGGCGCTCATCGAGCTCGCCACCCTCGGCGCTCTCGTCACCCCCCTGGTCGTCTCGCTGTCGCTCAAGGTCCTGGAGCTGGTTCCGCAGACGCAGAAGGAAGGGGCGCTGGGGCTGGTCACGGCGTCGGGCGCGCTCGCGGCCCTGCTCGCCAACCCGATCTTCGGGCATCTGTCCGATCGCACCCGCAGCCGGTTCGGGCGCCGGCGGCCCTGGCTGATCGGCGGCGCGCTCGGCGGCCTCGGGGCGGCGGTGATCCTCGCAACGGCCCCGAACCTGCCCGTCCTCGTCCTCGGGTGGGTGCTCTCCCAGGCCGCCTACAACGCGACGCTGGCCGCGTTGTCCGGCCTCCTCGCCGACCAGGTGCCTGAGGAGCAGCGATCGCAGGCGTCGGGGATCTTCGGGGCCTTCGGCTTCCTCGGCATGGTGCCGGCGATGCTCGTGGCGACCCTGTTCGCCGCGCATCTGCCGCTCGTGATCCTCGCGATGCCGGTGTTCGCCGTCGCCTCCGTGACCATCCTGTGCCTGGTCCTCCCGGATCCGCCCGTCGAGCGAGCGGAGAGCCGGCACGGGTCGCTCCTCCAGGTGTTCGCCGCGTTCGCCTTCCACCCGGGGAAGGCGAAGACCTTCACCCTGGTCTGGATCCAGCGCGCGACGATGCAGCTGGGGTACACCGTGGTGTCGACGTTCGGGCTCTTCTACCTCATGGTGCGGCTCGGCATGGACCAGACCGCGGCCGCGTCGCTGACGTCGATGGCGACCCTGGCGGGGGCGGCGCTGAACTTCGTGGCCGCATTCGCGTGCGGCTACCTCGCCTCCCGCCGCGGGAACTACACCCCGTTCATCGTGGGAGCCGCGGTGCTGATGGCCGTGTCTCTCGTCCTCAAGGCGTTCACCGACAGCACTTCGGTGTTCTGGGTCAGCACACTGTTGGCCGGGTTCGCCCTCGGCGCCTACTACGCGGTCGACCTCGCGCTCGCGATGCGCACGCTGCCGCGCGGGGAAGAGGGCAAGTTCCTCGGCATCTTCAACGTCGCGAAGACCCTTCCGCAGTCGCTCGCTCCGGCACTGGCGCCATTCCTCGTCATGATCGGAGGAGCGGACCCCGTCTCCGGGGGCGACAAGAACTACGCGGCGCTCTACCTCGTGGCGGCCCTGCTCGTCCTCGCCTCGCTGCTCACCTTGCCCGGTCTGCGCGGCGTTCTGCGCCGGAAAGACCACGAGCGGGTGTCCGTGCCCGAGTCGGCGACCCGCGCCGGGTGAGCGCTCGCCCGCGGCAACGGCCTCAGAGCAGCTGCTCGATCCGGTAGGGCACCATCTCCCGCATCACCAGGCCGGTCGTCGTCCGCTTGACGCCGTCGATGTCGAGGATCCGGCCGGCGACCCGGTAGAGGTCGTCCGCGTCGCGCGCGACGACGCGGATCATGAGGTCCGTGATGCCGGACAGCCCGAGGACCTCGATCACCTCGGGGACGTCGGCGAGCGCCGCGCCGACCTGGTCGAGCTTGCGCTGAGTGACCCGCGTGAGCACGTAGGCGCTCAGGGGGTATCCGAGGACGGCCGGGTCGATCCGGCGCTGGAAGGAGCGCAGCGTGCCGTCCTCGTCATAGCGGGTCAGGCGTGCACGGACCGTGTTGCGGGCGAGACCCGTCGCCTCGGCGAGCGCCACGATGGTGGCGCCCGGCGTGCGGATGAGCTGCCGCAGTAGTCCGCGATCGGTCCGGTCGGCGACTCTCTTCTCTGCCACGGTGCTCATGTCCTCCTGTCGTAGTGAGGGCTGATCTGCGCGTTCTGATCAGTTTTCCTGGTGTCTATTGTCCATCACGACCCTTGATGCTCCAATGAGGTCAGATTCTGCTTATGTTCCTGCTCCTGCGGAGGACGCGCACCAGGCGTCGACGCCAGGGCCCCAGAAGGGCCGGGAGCACCCGGTGCGGGCGAAGACGCCCGTGCCTCCTTCCCGAGGACCCGCGCACATGTCCCTCTCCGTCGTCCCTCTCGCTCCCTCCGTCCCGCCCGTGGATCTCGACGTGCTCGCCCGAGTCGAGCAGCGCGTGCTGTGGCTCGCGACGTCGATGATCCATCACGCGAACCGCGTCCGACCGAATCCGTCGGGCCTGAAGGTGGGCGGGCACCAGGCGTCCAGCGCCTCCATCGCCACGATCATGACCGCTCTCTGGTTCGACCAGCTGCGTCCTGAGGACCGGGTGTCGGTCAAGCCTCACGCGTCGCCCGTGCTGCACGCGATCCACTACCTGCTCGGCGAGCTCACCGACGAGCAGATGACGACCCTCCGCGCCTTCGATGGCATCCAGAGCTACCCGAGCAGAGCCAAGGACCCCGGCACCGTGGACTACTCGACAGGATCCGTCGGGATCGGGGCGACGGCCCCGATCTGGGGAGCGGTGGCTCGCCGCTACGCCGCAACGATCTCGGGCGCCTCTGCGCGAGGGCGCCAGTACTCCCTGGTCGGCGACGCCGAGCTGGACGAGGGGGCGGTCTGGGAGGCGCTGCTGGATCCCCACGTCCCGGATCTCGGGGAGCTCGTGTGGATCGTCGACCTGAACCGGCAGTCCCTCGACCGCGTCGTGCCCAACATCGCGGCGGGAAAGCTCGAGCGGATGTTCTCCGCGGCGGGATGGCAGGTGCTGACCGTGCCGTTCGGGCAGCGGCTCGACGCGCTCTTCTCCCGGCAGGGCGGTGCGGAGCTGCGCGCCCGGATCCTGGACATGCCGAACGCCGAGTACCAGCGCCTGCTGCGCTGCCCCGCCGCCGAGCTGCGACACCGGCTGCCCGGCGCAGGGCAGACGGCCCCCGCCATTCGCGCCCTGCTGGACGGCGTCGGCGACGACGAACTGGTCGAGACGATCCGCAACCTCGGCGGTCACGACCTGGCGGCGCTGCGCACGGCGTTCGCGCAGATCGACGACGAGCGCCCGACCGTCATCATCGCGTACACGATCAAGGGCAACGGCCTGCCGACGGCGGGTCATCCCCAGAACCACTCGTCGCTGCTCACCGACGAGCAGTACACCCGCTTCGCGGCGGAGTGCGGCATGGACTCCGCGGCTCCCTGGGCACGGTTCGGCCCGGACACCGCGGCCGGACGACTGTGCACGGAGACGGCGGCACGGCTCACGCGGACCCCGGTGCCGGAGGCGGCCCCGCCGCGCGTCCCCGCCGACTTCGGCCGCACGCCGTCCGGGACCGGCACCACGCAGGCCGCACTCGGGCGGGTGCTGCTGGATCTCACGCGTTCGGCGCCGGACGTGGCGCGCCGGGTGGTGACGGCCAGCCCCGACGTCAGCTCCAGCACGAACCTGGCCGGGTGGCTCAATAAGGTCGGGGTGTGGTCGACGGACGACAGGCAGGACTGGTTCGACGACGACCCGGAGACGATCATGCACTGGCGCGAGCGACCGAGCGGCCAGCACATCGAGCTGGGCATCGCCGAGGTCAACCTCGTGAGCCTGCTCGGCGAGCTGGGCGCCACGTGGAGCCGCTGGGGCGAGCCGCTGTTCCCGATCGGCGTGCTCTACGATCCGTTCGTCGAACGTGCGCTGGAGCCGTGGTCCTACGGGATCTACGCCGGCGGGCAGTCGATCCTCATCGGTACGCCGTCCGGGGTGTCTCTGGCGCCGGAGGGCGGAGCGCATCAGTCCGTCAAGACGCCGTCGATCGGTCTCGAGCAGCCGGGATGCCTCGCGTTCGAGCCGGCGTTCGTCCAAGAGGTCGAGTGGACGCTGCTGGCCGCGATGGCGCAGATGGGACGGAAGGGAGGGCGCTCGGCGTACCTGCGGCTGTCGACGAAGCCGGTCGATCAGGCGCTGGCGGCGATTCCCTCCGACCCGGCGGCGCGCGAACGGCGCCGCCGGCAGGTCGTCGCCGGCGGGTACCGGTGGCGGACCGCCGCGCGTCCGGCGGCGACGCTCGTGGCCATGGGGGCGATGGTCCCCGAGGCGATCGAGGCGTCGGAGCGTCTGTCCCGCCTCGGCCGCGACGTCGACGTCGTCTGCGTGACGAGCCCGGGTCTGCTCTTCGAGGCCGTCCAGTCACGCGGCGGACAGGACGCCGCAGCGGAGAACTGGATCCTCGATCAGGTGCTGCCGGCCGACCGCGCCGCGCCCATGGTCACCGTCCTCGACGGACACCCGCACGCGCTGGCCTTCCTCGCGGGCGTGCACGGGGTGCCGGCCCGGCACCTCGGGGTCAGCCGTTTCGGGCAGTCGGGCGACCTCGCCGACGTGTACCGGCATCACGGCATCGACGCCGACAGCATGGTCCGTGCCGTCCTCGACCTCACGGACTGAGGCGGTGGCCCAGGCGTGGGCCCGGACCACCGCCGGACCGGTCAGAGCGTCGGCACTCCGGCCGCTCCGCGGACGAACGCGGACACGGCGTCGAGGTCCTTCTCGAACCGTCCGCCCCCGAGGGAACGGTTGGTGCGGGTGAGGGAGTCGACGCCCCACGGGCGTACGACGGCGATCGCCTCCGCGACGTTGTCGGCCGACAGGCCGCCGGCGAGGATCACGGGGACGCTCACGCTCGCGACGATCTCGGCGCTTCGGGACCAGTCGTGGGTGACTCCGGCCGCTCCGACCCCCTGCACGTCCGTCGTGTACGAGTCGAGGATGAGATAGTCGGCCACCTCGGCGTATGCGCGCGCCATGGCGAGATCGCCGTCGGCGCCGACGGCGATCGCCTGCATGATCTCCATGCCTGCGGGCAGAAGCGTGCGCAGCCGTCGCACATCATCCGGGCCCACGGCTCCGATCTCGCCGCACAGGTGCAGGATGTCAGGTTGCACGGCATGGGCCATCCGGGCGATCTCGTCCACGTCGACCTCCACGCTCAGGGCGACCGAACGCGCCCGCCCGCGGAGCGCGGCGACGGTCTCGGCGGCGACGGCCTCGGTGATCTGCCCGGGCAGTCCGACGGAGGTCGGGGTGAGGCCGACGTGGTCGACGCCGAGCCCGGCCAGCGCGACGGCCTCGTCGGCGGACTGCGCGGTGTAGATCTGGACGATCATGGTGACTCCTCGATGCTGGGGTGGGGAGGTTAGAAGGAGCTCTCGACGATCGCCTGGGCGGCGCGCTGATCCCGGGCGAGCACGTCGGCCAGATGCCGGTGACTGTACGCGACGCAGAGGGCGTCGAGCAGCGTGAGCTGGCAGAGCCGCGCGGCGATCGGCTCATTGCGCGTCTCATGCGAGACGCTCTGGAGGACGACGTCGGCAGCCTTCGCCAGATGCGAGTCGCGGTTCCCGGTGACCGCGAGCACCTTGGCGCCGGCGCGGCGGGCGCCCTCGGCCATGCTCACCACGGACCGTGTCTCGCCGGAGTAGGAGATCGCGACGGCGAGGTCCCCCGGTCCGAGCAGGGCCGCGTGGATGTTCTGCACCTGGGCGTCCTGCGGGGCATCGCAGCTGATCCCGAGCCGGCGGCAGCGCTGGTAGAACGACTGCCCGACGACGCCCGACGTGCCGACGCCGCCGACCAGCACGCCGCGCGCCCCGTCGAGCAGATCGAGGGCGGAGGCGAATCCGTCCGCGTCGATCACGTTCGCGGTGTCCTGCAGGGAGAGGGACGCGTGGGCGAAGACCTTCCGCGCGATCGTCATCGGGTCGTCGCCGTCCGCGATGTCGTCGTGGATGAGCTGCATCGGGGTCGCGAGATCACGAGCGAGAGCGAGCTTCAGGTCCGTGAAGCCCGCGAAGCCCGCATTGCGGCACATGCGCAGCACGGTCGTGTCGCTGACGTCGCACGCCTGCGCGACGTCCAGCATCGAGGCTTCCAGCAAGTGCTCCGGGCGGGTGAGGATCCAGTCCGCGACGCGTCGCTCCGTGGCGGACAGGCTCGGCAGGGCTGCACGCAGGAGCGTCATCGCTCCGGCCTTCTCATGGGGTGCCATGCGTCCTATCCTCGCCTCCGCCGTTCCGCGGCAGAAAAGTGGTGCTACCACATCAATTCAGATGAGCATATAGTGATACCACTTTCACCGACAGTGCCGTCCGAAGGAGTTCCCGTGAACAGTCATCTCCGCACCACCGCTGTGGCGGCGCTCGCCGTCGGCGCGCTCGTGGCGTTGTCCGGCTGCGTGGGCGCCGGATCCGCATCCTCCGCGGGCGGCGGCGGGGACGCCCTGACGATCTGGCACGCCTACGCCGGCCAGGAGGACAAGGTCGAGTTCATGACCTGGGCGATGGACGGCTTCAAGAAGGAGCACCCCGACGCGACGATCAAGGAGGTCTCCGCCGAACAGTCCTCCTACAAGACCAAGCTGCAGACCGCGATGTCGACGGGCGACGTCCCCGACGTCTTCTACACGCTGCCCGGGGGCTTCCTCGACGCCTTCGTGAAGAGCGGACAGGTCGCGAAGCTCGACGACGAGCTCGCGAAGGACGGCTGGGGCGAGGGATTCCTGCCGTCGGCGATGGAGTCCGTCACCTTCGACGGCTCGACCTATGCGGTCCCGATCGACATCGACGCCGCGGTGGTCTGGTACAACAAGGCCCTGTTCGAGGAGAAGGGATGGAAGACTCCGACGACCTGGGACGAGTTCCTGAGCCTGAGCGAGCGGATCGCGGCCGACGGCGTGGTTCCGGTCGCCCTCGGCAACAAGGACAGCTGGCCGGCCACGTTCTGGTTCCAGTACGGGCAGATGCGCACGAAGGGCAGCGGGCAGGTCACCGACTTCCTGAACGGCGGCGACATCGCCTTCGACCCGAAGGGCGCGGAACCGCTGCAGACCCTCGCCGAGCGGAAGTACCTCCCCACCGGCGCGAACGGGATGTCGGACCAGGAGGCCAACCTGCTGTTCCTCAACGGCCAGGCGGCGATGGTGCTCAACGGCACGTGGCAGATCGGCATGTCGGCCGATGCGCCGGACGGGTTCGAGCTCGGGTACTTCCCGTTCCCGAGCATCACCGGGGGCGCCGGTGACCAGACCGACACCCTGGCCGGCGTCGCCGCCGCGTTCGCGATGTCCGACGAGGCGGCGGACAACCCGCTGGCCGCCGACTTCCTCCGCTACATCACCAGCCCCGAGGTCATGAAGAAGTACGTCGAGCTGCGCAAGACGATGGTGACGCTGCAGGGCGCGACGACCCCGGATGTGGCGGGCCCGATCCTGTCCGGCGTCGTCTCCGACATCATCGAGCCGGCTGGTCACCTCGACGCGTTCTACGACACCGCCCTGCCGCCCAAGGCCACCACCCTCTACTACTCGACGCTGCAGGGCCTCATCGAGGGATCCGTCGACGCGCAGCAGGCCGTCGCCGCGATCGACGAGGCCGTGGCCGCGGGGGAGTGAGCGGATGGGCAGGGACGATCGAGCGGCCGGAGCGCTCGCGCTGAGCGCGCCGGCGGGCTCCCGTCGCGGCGGGCTGCACCGGGCCAAACGACGGGAGTCGCTGATCGCGGTCGCGTTCCTCGTCCCCGCACTGGGATTCCTCGCGGTGTTCGTCGCCTACCCGCTGGCGAACGCCGGGATGCTCTCGTTCTTCGTGTGGGACGGCTTCTCTCCCCGCGAGTGGGCCGGGCTGGACAACTTCGCCCGCCTCCTCGGGGACGGGATCTTCTGGACCTCCCTGCGCAACAACGTCCTCATCGCGCTCGCGGCGATCGTCTTCCAGGTGGGCCTGGGAATGGTGATCGCGTACTGGCTCGTGCGGGTGATCCCGCGGTTCAAGCGGGCCGCGATGTTCCTCTACGTCATCCCGGTCGTCATCAGCGAGATCTGCATCGGCCTGCTCTGGCAGTTCGTCTACAACCCGTACTTCGGCCTGCTCAACGGGTTCCTTCGCGTCATCGGCCTCGGCGACCTCGCGCAGGGATGGCTGGGAGACAAGAACCTGGCGATGCCCGCCGTGCTGGTGGTCATGAACCTGACGTATCTGGGCCTCTACATCCTGCTGTTCGTCGCGGCCTTCCAGGACGTGGACGAGTCGGTGTACGAGGCGGCGTCGCTGGACGGGGCCGGGCACTTCCGCACGTTCTTCGGCATCAGCGTCCCGATGATCCGGTCCAACGTGCAGGCGACCGTGCTCCTGGCGGTCGTCACCTCGTTCAAGACGTTCTCCCTCGTCTTCGTCATGACCCGGGGTGGGCCCAGCAACGCCACGGACGTGGTCTCGACCTACCTCTTCAAGACCGGGTTCGGGAACTTCGAGGCCGGATACGCCTCGGCGATCGGCATCGCCCAGCTGCTCATCACGGTCGTCGTCGGCGTTTTCGTGCTCGCTGTGTCGCGGCCCCGGACGCCGGGCAGCCGGGTGCGGACGACGAAGGAGGTCATGCGATGAGCCAGGCGACCATGGCCGTCGTGGTCCCCGACGAGCCGCGAGACACACGCAGGCAGGAGCGGCGGCGCGAGCGTGAACGCCTGCCGCGTACGCGGCTCGGGTGGGGCACGGTCACCGTCCTGGTGCTCCTGGGCGTCCACCTCCTCGTCGTGCTGTTCCCGTTCGTCTGGATGCTGTACAGCTCCTTCAAGACGAACCAGGAGTTCCAGGGGTCGGTCTGGTCGCTGCCCTCCGCCCTGCAATGGGACAACTACGCCACCGCGCTGGCGGACGGGTCCCTCGCCCTGTACGCCGGGAACTCGCTCCTCGTGACGCTGGCCTCCGTGCTCGTCACGGTCGCGATCGCCACCGCCGCGGGCTACGCCTTCGTCGTGTACCGCACCCGGTGGATGCCGGCGGTGGAGCTGATCATGCTCGTCGCGATGGCGATCCCCGCCTACATCGCGCTGGTCCCGCTGGTCGCGATCATCCGTGAGATGGGGATGCTGGACACCCTGCCGGGCGTGATCCTGCCCACGGTCGCCTTCAACCTGCCGATCTCCGTGCTCATCATGCGGGGGTTCTTCGCGACGGTGCCGCGCGATCTGATCGAGGCGGCCCGCATCGACGGCGCGTCCGAGCTGACGGTGTTCGCCCGCGTGATGGTGCCGATCGCGAAGCCTGCGATGTTCACGACAGGCATCGTCAACGTCATCTGGGTGTGGAACGACTTCCTCTTCCCGCTCGTGATCCTCAACAGCCCGGAGCGCAAGACGCTGCCGCTCGGTCTCACCGACTTCGTCGGGGAGCGCACCACGAACTACCCCGTGCTGCTCGCCGCCATCCTCCTCGCCGCGCTCGGCTCCTTCCTCGTATACCTGGTGTTCCAGCGCCATGTCATCGGAGGGCTGACGAGCGGCGCGCTCAAGCAATGACCTCCCGGCGCACGCCGGAGCCCCGCACGTCGAACAGAAAGGACGCTCCGTGGACAATCCGCACGAGCTGAGCCTCGCCAGCCGAGCCGTGTTCTACTCGCCCGAGGAGAGCACGCAGTCGATCAGCTACCCGATCTTCATGTCGGCCAACTACCAGTACGACGGTGACGCCTACGACCGGGTGGTCGACGGCGCGCGCCGCAGCGTCAACATCTACAGCCGGTGCGGCAACCCCAACGAGTACAAGCTCGACGACCAGATGGCGCTCATCTCGGGCGCGACGGACGCGCTCGCCGTGGCCTCGGGCATGGCGGCGGTCTCGCACGCCGTCCTGGGGCTGCTGAAGGTGGGCGATCACGTCGTCGTCGACCTCACCACCTACAGCTCCACGCACGAGTTCTTCGACCACCGGATCCAGGACTTCGGGATCGAGGTCACCTTCGTCGACTCCTCTGACGTGGACGCCGTCCGGGCGGCGATCCGCCCGGAGACGAAGGCCGTGTACGTGGAGACCATCGCGAACCCGACCATGAAGGTCGCTCCCCTCGGGGAGATCGCCGCCCTCGCGCACGAGCGCGGGATCGTCGTGATCTGCGACAACACCTTCGCCAGCCCCGTCGTCTGCCGCCCGCACGAGCACGGTGTCGACATCGTGCTGGAGAGCGCGACGAAGTTCATCGGCGGGCACAACGACGCGGTGGGCGGGATCATCAGCATCCGTTCCGAGATCCTCCCCGAGGACTGGCTGGAGCAGATCCGCTGGAACACGCTCACGAAGCTGGGCGGAGCGCTGTCGCCGTTCAACGCCTGGCTGCTGCTTCGGGGCATCCAGACGCTGCCCCTGCGGGTGGAGCGGATGACGGAGAACGCGGGCCGGCTGGTGGAGTGGCTCGACGCGCACCCGAAGGTGCGGCGGGTGTACTACCCGGGCCACCCGTCGCACCCCCAGTACGCGGCGGCGCGCGAGCAGCTGGACTCGCCCGGGGCGATGCTCGCGTTCAGCGTGGGCACCGAGGAGGAGGCGGCGCAGGTGTGCAAGAGCCTGCGGCTCGCGTCGTTCGCGGCCAGTCTCGGCGGCGTGCGCACGGTCACGCAGCTCCCTGCGACAATGGCCTTCCTCGACATCCCCGAGGAGGAGAGGCAGCAGATGGGCGTGACCCAGGGCATGATCCGCGTGTCCGTCGGCATCGAGAGGATCGACGACCTCATCGCCGACTTCGCCCAGGCGCTCGGGGACTGATGCCCGACACGGACGCGCGGGTCGTGCGCACCGAGGTCGTGCTGCTCGGCGACCTCAACGTCGATCTCCACCTGGACATCCCGGCGTACCCCGCGCCGGGCGGCGACGGGGTGGCGACGCGTCAGCGGACCGGGTTCGGCGGATCCGCCGCCAACACGGCGGTCATGCTCACGAGGCTCGGCGTGCGCGCGGCTCTCGTGGCGTGCGTGGGAGACGACGATCGGGGCGCCGAGGCGATCTCGGGTCTTGCCGCGGAAGGCGTGGACACCGGCTTCGTCCGGCGCAGCGGCACGGAGGCCACCTCGCTCAACGTCATCACGGTGACGCCCGACGGGGAGCGCACCATGTTCGCCTACCGCGGGGCGAGCGCCGAGCTGCGCTCAGCCGACGTGCCGACGGACCTCGCCGGCGCGGCGCACCTGCACGTGTCCGGGTACGCCCTCCTGGCGGAGCCGCAGCGGTCCGCCGCGCAGGAGGCGGCGCGGCGTGCGCGCGCGGCGGGGATGACGGTCTCGCTGGACGTGCCCGTGGACCCGGTGTCCGCGGTGCCGGCCGTGCTGCGCGACTTCCTCCGCCTGGTGGATGTCGTCGTCGTCGGAGCTGCGGACGCGCGGCGGCTGACGACGGAGAGCGACGACGAGGCCGCGGCGCGGGCGATCCTTGTGTGCGGGCCCTCGGTCGTGGCTCTGACCGGGGGCTCGGCGGGTTCGCTCCTGTGCACCGCCTCGGGCGCGGTGCGGGCACCGGTCCCGACGGTCCGCCCCGTGGACACGACCGGCGCCGGAGACTCGTTCTGCGCGGGGCTGATCGCCGGACTGCTCAGAGGCGCGACGGACCCGATGGTCGTCGGTGCCCTGGCGAACACCTGCGGCGCCGCGGCCGTGGCCGTGCCCGGAGCGGGCGCCGGGCTGCCGGGGATCGACGGCATCCGTGCGGCGCTCGAGGACCTCCCCGCACCGGTCCGTGATGCCGTGGGCGCGGTGCTCAGCCCTCGAACAGGGGGAGCACGAGGCTGATGCCCAGGGCGATCATCACGACGGCGATCCCGGCATCCAGGAGGCGCCAGGCCCGCGGTGTGCGCAGCCACCGGCCGAGGTAGCGCGCGCCGAACCCCAGAGCCGTGAACCACAGGGCGCTGGCGGTGATCGCTCCGAGGGCGAACAGCCAGCGCTGGCTTCCGTGCGTCGCGGCGACGGAGCCCAGCATCAGGACCGTGTCGAGGTACACGTGGGGATTGAGCCAGGTGAGCGCGAGAACGGTGAGGACGGTGGTCCGCAGCCCGGTGCCGCGCGTCAGGGTCGCGGTTCCCCCCGCGGCTCCGCTCGGGCTCACGCCCTGCGGCGTGGGCCTCTCCGTCGCGGGCGTGGTGAGGGACTCGCCTCCCCGCCACGCCCGCCGCGCGGCGAGCAGCCCGTAGACGACGAGGAACGCCGCGCCGGCGACGCGGGCGATCGCGACCAGCCACGGCGCGGCCTGGACGAGGAAGCCGAGCCCGGCCACCCCGGCCGCGATGAGCACCGCGTCGGAGAGGGCGCAGATCAGGACGACGGGGAGGACGTGCTCGCGCCGCAGCCCCTGGCGCAGGACGAAGACGTTCTGGGCGCCGATGGCGACGATGAGGGAGAGACCGAGTCCGAGGCCGGCGAGCACGGTGAGCATGTCCCGAGGGTAGGTGGCGGTGCGTCCGTAGATCCAGCGAAGATTCCTTAACGATCATTAGCATGACTTCATGCAACTGGATCCGATCCTGGCCGAGACCGTGGCCGCCGTTCTCGACGAGGGGACGTTCGATGCCGCCGCTCGGCGACTGCACGTGACGCCGTCCGCCGTGAGCCAGCGGGTCAAGACCCTGGAGGAGGATCTCGGCCGGGTGCTGCTGGTCCGGTCCAAGCCCGTGCGCGCCACGGAGGCCGGTGAGGCGGTCGCCCGCTTCGGGCGGCAGATCTCGCTGCTCGAGCGGGACACGATCGCGGGCTTCGGCCTCGCTGCGGACGGCGGCGAGACGGACGTCCGGATCCGCGTCCCGCTCGCCGTCAACGCCGACTCCATGGCGACCTGGTTCCTGCCGCCGCTGGCGCGCATCGCGCAGCTCCACCGCGTCGAGTTCGACCTGCACCGCGACGACCAGAGCTTCACCGCCCGGCTGCTGGAAAGCGGCACCGTGATGGCCGCGGTGACCTCGGAGTCCGTGCCCGTCGGCGGGTGCACGGTGGCCGGGCTGGGAAGCCTGCGCTACGTGCCCGTGGCGACCCGGGAATACCGGGACCGGTGGTTCTCCCGAGGCCTCACCTCGGACGCACTCGCGACCGCGCCGTTCGTCGACTTCGACCGGAGGGACTCCCTCCAGCACGACTGGCTGCGAGCACGCGACGTGGACCCCTGGAGCGTGCCGCGACACTACGTGCCCGCGTCGCACGACTTCGCCGTCGCGGTCCGCCTCGGCCTCGGCTGGGGCCTGTTGCCGGTCGTCCAGGCCGAGCCGGCGCTCGTCTCCGGCGAGCTCGTCCGGCTCGACGACAGCGAGACGGCCGTGCCCCTGTTCTGGCAGCAATGGAACCTGCGCTCGCCGCTGCTCGACGCGATCGCCGGTGAGGTCCGCGACCACGCCTCCCTCCTGCTGAGGTGACGCGCGTCCGCCCGCGCGTCCCGTGGTCCCGGGGCCTGGTCAGCCCGCTCTCGGGGCCATAGGGTCGTGGCATGGCCTCCGAGCGCATCACGCTGACCGTCCCCGGCCCGAAGGGCGACCGCACCCTGGACCTCTCGAGCCCGAACCGCGCCGTCTGGCCCGACGCGGACGGCGGCCCGATCACGAAGGCCGAGCTCGCGGACTACGTCCAGGCGGTCGCCGAGCCGTTCCTCGCCGCGAACGGGAACCGCCCGGTCTCCCTGGAGCGGTTCCGCGACGGGATCGGCGGCGAGAGCTTCTTCTCGAAGAACCCGCCCAAGGGGACGCCGGACTTCGTCGAGAGCGTCATGTGCACGTACAACAGCGGACGCAAGCATCCGCAGATCGTGCTCACGGAGGCCGCCGCGATCGTCTGGGCGGTCCAGATGAACACCGTCGTGTTCCACCCCTGGGCGTCGCTCGCCGCGGACACCGACAACCCGGTGGAGCTGCGGATCGACCTGGACCCGCAGCCGGGAACAGGCATCGCCGAGGCCGTCGCGGCCGCGCACGAGCTGCGTTCGGTCCTCCGGGAGGCGGGCCTGGAGCCGTACATCAAGACGAGCGGGAACCGGGGCCTGCACGTCTTCTGCCCGATCGTGCCCGAGCACGAGTTCCTCATCGTCCGGCACGCCGTGATCGCGGCCGGTCGCGAGCTCGAGCGGCGGATGCCCGACCTGGTTACGACCGCCTGGTGGAAGGAGGAGCGCGGGGAGCGGATCTTCGTCGACTTCAACCAGGCCAACCGCGACCGTACGATGGCCGGCGCGTACAGTCCGCGAGCGCTGCCCTGGGCGCCCGTGTCGACCCCGATCCACTGGGACGAGCTGGACGAGCTGGATCCGACCCGCTTCACCGTCCGGACGATCCCGGGGCGCCTCGCCGAGACGGGGGACCCGTGGGCGACCCTGCAGGACGCACCCGGACGCATCGACACCCTCCTGCAGTGGTGGGAGCGCGACGTGGACAACGGCCTCGGTGAGATGCCGTTCCCGCCGGAGTTCCCGAAGATGCCCGGCGAGCCGCCCCGCGTCCAGCCGAGCAAGCGGGTGGAGGCGAACTGGGACGCCGAGGGGAACCGGATCGCCGACTGAGACGGGTCCGCCTCCGCGGCACGGTCGCCGTCGCCGTCTGCGTCTGCGTCGTCAGGTCAGGACGTCGGCGAGATCGTAGCCGGCGACCGTCTCGAGCTGCTCGTACGTGCACGATCGCGGCTCCCGATCCGGACGCCAACGGTCGAATTGCACGGTGTGGCGGAAGCGCCACCCCTCGAGCTGGTCGTAGCGGACCTCGAGCACGCGCTCCGGACGCAGCCGCACGAAGGACACGTCCTTGGCACCGGAGAAGCGGGACCGCTCTCCTTCGCCGGTCACGGCCTCGCCGGTCTCGTCCCGCTCCACGAGCGGATCCAGCTCCTCGACGAGCTGCTGCCGCATCGCGTCGCTCCACGCCGCCACCCCGCCGACCTGGCGGAGCTCGCCGTCCTCGCCGTAGAGCCCCACGAGCAGGGATCCCACCCCGGACCCGCTCTTGTGGACGCGGTAGCCGAGGGCCACCACGTCGGCGGTGCGCGCGTGCTTGACCTTGATCAGCGTGCGCTTGCCCGGCGCATACGGCTGGGCGAGCGGCTTGGCGACGATGCCGTCGAGTCCCGCGCCCTCGAACTCGGCGAGCCAGCGACGGGCGAGGTCCGGATCCTGGGTCGTCCGGGTGAGATGGAGGGGAGGCGCGGATCCGCCGATGAGATCCTCCAGCCGGGCGCGGCGCTGCGCGAAGGGCAGGTACTGGAGGTCCTCGTCGCCGACGGCGAGGAGGTCGAAGGCCACGAACAGTGCCGGCGTCTCCGCGGCGAGGCGCTGCACCCGGGAGGCCGCGGGGTGGATGCGCTGGCTCAGCGCCTCCCAGTCCAGCCGTTGCGAGCCGGGCGGGCCCGTGGGAACGACGATCTCCCCGTCGAGCAGGCAGGGACCGGGGAGAGCGGACGAGAGCGCGTCGACGAGCTCGGGGAAGTAGCGGGTCAGCGGCTTGGCGCCCCGGGAGCCGATCTCCAGCTCCTCCCCGTCCCACGCCACGAGCCCGCGGAAGCCGTCCCACTTCGGCTCGTACAGCAGTCCGCCGTCGACCTTCGCCGGGTCGGGGACCGCCGTCGCGGCTTTCGCGAGCATCGGGGCCGGGATCTCGTAGCGCATGGCACCATCCTGCCCCGTCGCCTCGCCCCGCGTCACGCCCGTCGAGTGGTCACTTTCTGCGGGTTCGAGGCGATTCAACCCACAGAAACTGACCACTCGATGCGAGCTCAGCCGAAGAGGTCGGCGAGCTCGGCGTGTTCTCCCGCGTCGGCCAGGGCGGTGCGCGCGGCGAACCACCCCGCCATGCCGTTGACGCCCGGGCCGGGAGGCGTCGCGGCCGAGGCGAGGTAGACGCCGCGCATCGGCGTGCGCCACGGCGCGGGGGAGACGACCGGACGCTTCACGGCCTGCCGGAGGGTGAACGCCCCTCCGAGGATGTCCCCGCCGATCTCGGCCGGGTTGATGTGCACGCGCTCGCGCGCCGTGACCGCGTGCGAGGCGAGGATCCGGTCCCGGAAGCCCGGCGCGAAACGCTCGATCCGGCGCGTGATGATCTCCGTCGCGTCCAGATCCGAGTCGGCCGGGACGTGGATGTACGACCACAGGGTGTGCTTGCCCTCGGGGGCGCGGGTCGGGTCGAGCACGGAGGCCTGCACGGTCAGGGCGTACGGCGTACGGCTCACCCCGCCGTGGGCCACGGCGTTCTCGCTCGCCCAGACCTCGGTGCGGGGTCCGCCGACGTGCACGGTCGGGGCGAGGGCGACCTCGGGGTTCGCCCACGGGACCGGACCGTCGAGCGCGAAGTCCACCTTCGCCGCCGCGGCGCCGTATCGGTATGCGCGGATCGCGCGGGCATACCGTTCGGGGACGTCCGGCAGGGTGAGCAGCAGTCGCGGGGAGGTGTTCAGCATCAGCAGGTCGCCGGCGTCGGGGTTGCCCCAGTCGAGCGCCGCGAGATCGGTCACGTGCGCACCGGTCTCGATCGTGCCGCCATGGGCACGCAGGTCGGCGGCGAGCACGTCCGCGAGGTGCTGGGCCCCGCCGCGCGGGTACACCCAGCCGCCCGCGTGCGCATGGGCCGCGAGCATCACCCCGGCCCCCGCACCGCTGAGCGAGGGGAGTGCCGTGTTCGCGTGGGCCATCACGCCCGCGATCAGTCCCTGCGCCTCGGGGGTGCGGAACGTCCGCGCGGCCAGTGGGGTCCCCTGCTCCAGCACCCGCAGCCCGAAGCGTGCGGCGGTCACGGGGTGCCGCGGGAAGCGCAGCAGCGGCGAGCCGGTGAAGTCCGTGACCCCGTCGATGTGCCGGCTGAGGGGACGCAGCAGTGCCAGCCAGGCGCGTCCGTCCGGACCCAGCTCCTCCGCGGTCCGCTCGATGTCGTGCCATGCGACGGCCGCGCGTCCGTCGTCCAGCGGATGCGCATATGCCGCTTCGGGAATGATCCAGTCGAACCGGTCGAGGCCGAACGCGCGGAAGAACGGCGAGGCGTAGGCGACCGGGTGCACCGAGGAGCACACGTCGTGCACGAAGCCGGGGAGGGTGAGCTCCTCGCTGCGGACGCCGCCCCCGATGCCGCCGGCCGCCTCCCGCACGTGCACGGAGTATCCGGCGCGGGCGAGGCTGACGGCGGCGGCGAGCCCGTTCGGGCCGCTTCCGATCACGGTGGCGCGGGGCATGAGGCCAGTCTGTCACGCGCGTTCCGATCGGGGCGGACGGACCGCCCCGGGACGTGCGATCCTGGAAGGGATGAACGAAGTGCAGGGGCCCACCCCCACCGGAACCTCCCGCCCCTACAAGTCCCTCGCCGACGCTCTGCGCGCGCACCGGATCCCTCCGGAGAACCACGCGTTCATCGAGGCGGTCGTGGACGCCGTCGGCATCACGTCCTTCATCGACCGGGGCCGCTACATCGAGGCTCTGCGTCGCGGCGACGGCGCGCCGCTGCACATCGGACGGACCTACACGAACGGCTTCACCGAGGATGAGCAGGTCGTCGTCGGGTCCCGGGCGCTGCCGCTGCTGCCCAGCGAGGGCCGGGCGCCGTACTTCTACGTGGTGCATCCGAGCGAGCTGCCCGCGTCGTCCTCGTCCGCCGCCGCCCGACGGACGCCCCGGCCGTCAGCGGGGCCCCGGGCCGTGCGGGCCGAGCCCCGCGCCCCGAAGCCGAAGCCGGTGGAGGAGCGCGACTACGGCGTGTGCGACGTCTGCTTCATGGTGCGCACCCCCGCCGGCGGCTGCGCCTGCGACTGAGACCCGCGCCGGTGTGAGCGGACGCGCTCACACCCGATCGCGCTCAGACGAACGCGCTCATCCCGGTGATGTCGCGGCCGATGAGCAGCGCCTGCACGCTCTCCGTCCCCTCATAGGTGTGGATCGCCTCGATGTCCGCCATGTGCTGCATGACGCCGTTCTCGAGCAGGATCCCGTTGCCGCCGAGGAGATCGCGTGCGGTGGCGGCGATCCGGCGCGCGGCCCGCGTGTTGTGGAACTTCGCCAGCGACGCCTGGGTCGGGCGCAGCGTGCCGGCCGCATCCATGTCGGCCATCCGGCGGCAGTACAGCTGCATGGCGGTGAGGTCCTCGATCATGTGCGTCAGCCGCTCCTGGACCATCTGGAACTTCGCCAGGGGCTTGCCGAACTGGATGCGCTCGGTGGCGTACGTCAGGGCCGCCTCGTAGCAGGCCGTGGCGTGGCCGAGCGCGGACCAGGCCACGCCGGATCGGGTCGCATACAGCACCGTGGACGCGTCCTTGAAGCTCTTCGCCCCCGGGAGCACGGCGTCCAGGGGCACGCGGACGTCGTCGAGGCGGATGTGCGCCTGGAAGATGCCGCGCAGCGAGGCCTTGCCGGTGATCACGGTCCCCTCGTACCCCTCGCGGTCCTGCTCGACGAGGAAGCAGCGCACCGCGCCGTGGTCGTCGGCGCCCTCGTCCTCCACGCGCGCCCAGACGAAGGTGATCCCGCCGGACGCGCCGTTGCCGATCCACTTCTTCGCCCCGCGGATGACCCACTCCCCGTTCCCGTCCGCCGAGGCGACCCGGCGCGCGGTGGTCTCCAACGAGACCGAGTCGGAGCCGTGATCCGGCTCCGTCAGGGCGAACGAGCCGAGGACGCTCGCGTCGGCGAGCGGGCCGAGCCAGCGCTCCTGCTGCGCCGGGCTGCCGAAGAGCGCGAGCGTGCGCAGGGCAAGGCCCCCCTGGACCGCGAGGATCGTGCCGAGGGATCCGTCCCCCCGGGAGATCTCCATGTTCACCAGGCCGGCGGCGAGCGGGCTCATGGGAGTGAGCGCCGGGTGGACCACGCCGTCGACGACGAGGTCGTGGGCGCCCATCGCCCGCGCAGCCTCGAGCGGATACTCCGCCTTGTCCCAGGCCTCCGTCATCCGGGGCGCCACCTCATCGACGTAGGCGCGCGCACGGTCCCACGCGGCGCGGTCCTCCTCCGGGATGTCGGCGAAGACGGCGTAGTAGTCGGTGTCGCGCCGACCGGTCAGCGCGTAGGACGAGACGCGCTCGCCGGGGAAGGGGGCTTCGTTGCTCATGGGTCCTCCGAAGCGACGAGGGAATGAGACTGAGTCTCACGTCGCATGGGACAGCGTACCGCTTCCGCCGCTCGACGCTGCTCGCTCTGCACAGAGCGGAAGGCGCGCCGGTTCTCCCCACTCTTCGGAACCGTGCGCGTTCTGGTGCTTCGCCCCTGGAAAAGTCGTGCCCACCCACGGGAGGATAGGAGCGTGCTCACCATGAACGAAACACAGGTCTGGGCGGTGATCGGTGTCCTCGCCGCAGCGCTCGTCGGGATGATCACGGTGACCACGCAGCTGCTGACGCGGACCTTCTCCGCGCAGTTCGCCACGGTGGACGCCCGGTTCGACGCGCTCGACGTGAAGCTGGACGGCTTCCGCACCGAGATGCTCCTCCGATTCGAGAACGTGGACCGGCAGTTCGAGCAGGTGGAGCGACGCTTCGAGCAGGTGGATCAGCGCTTCGAACGGGTCGAGAAAAGGATCGAGCAGGTCGAGCACCGGATCGATCGGGTCGAGAACCGGCTGGACGGCATCGATCGCGACATCCAGGGGATCACCAAGCGCGTGATGCCCGACTGACCCCGCGCGTGCGCCGGTGCCCCGCGTGATTCGGGGCGGGGTATGGGGCGGATTCGCCCCGTAGCAGACCCCGAGTCGCGGGAACGCACCCCGAACCCGCGCGGTCGGGAAGGGAATCAGTCGGCGAGGTCCTGGCGGAGGCGTCGCGTGATCTCGGCCAACGGCATGGTGCGCGGGAAGAGCGCCACCACCATGGCGTCCTCCCCGGGTGTCGCGGCGTCGTCCGGGTGGACCCCGAAACGACGCATCGCGTCATCGAGAGCGCGGCGGAGGACCGAGACCGGCGTGCGGGCTCCGCGCAGCAGCCGCCGCAGCACGTGGTTGTGCACGGCGGTCACGATGGCGGCGAAGCTCACCGCATCGAGGGGGTCGAGGCCGGGCAGCGAACGGCGCAGGTACTCGTCGAACAGACGCTCGTAGCGGAAGACCGTGACGATCTCCCGATCGCGCAGGGTCGGCACCTGGCGCACCACCTGGTAGCGCCGCCGGGCGAGCTCCGGATCCGCGGCGAAGCGCCGGAAGACCATGACCGAGGCCTCGCACACCGCGACCCACGGGTTCGCATGCGGCTTGTCGAGGTACGTGCGCAGGGACGTCAGCATCTCCTCGTGGTCGGCGAAGATCACGTCGTCCTTGCCGCCGAACTGCCGGAAGAACGTCGAGCGCGAGATCCCCGCGGCCTTGGCGATCTGCTCGACCGAGGTCGCGTCGAAGCCGCGTGTGGCGAACAGCTCCAGCGCCGCGGCGACGACGGCGGTGCGCGTGGGGGACACGTCGGCGTGCTCGGTCATAGCAGGAGAGCCTAGCCCCCTCGCGGTGCGCGCCACGGCGGTCGGTGGCGCGGATCCGCGGTAGTAGGCTGGGGGATCGGGTCGAATGATATCGACACCCGACAGCACCTGTCGCGTCCCACCCGCCGCAACCAGCGAAGGACTGCACTGTGGATCTCTACGAGTACCAGGCACGAGACCTTTTCGAATCCTACGGAGTGCCGGTTCTCGCCGGCATCGTCGCCGACACCCCCGAGGAGGTGAAGGCAGCGGCCGAGAAGCTCGGCGGCGTGGTCGTCGTCAAGGCGCAGGTCAAGACCGGAGGCCGCGGCAAGGCGGGCGGTGTCAAGGTCGCCAAGACCCCGGATGAGGCATACGAGGCCGCCAAGGCGATCCTCGGCCTCGACATCAAGGGTCACGTGGTCCGCCGCGTCATGGTCGCCGCCGGCGCCCGCATCGCCAAGGAGTTCTACTTCTCGGTGCTGCTGGACCGCGCCAACCGCTCGTACCTGAGCCTCTGCTCGGTCGAGGGCGGCATGGAGATCGAGCAGCTCGCCGTCGAGAAGCCCGAGGCGCTGGCGCGTATCGAGGTCAACCCGCTCACGGGGATCGACAAGGACAAGGCGCTGGAGATCGCGAAGGCTGCGAACTTCCCCGAGGAGCTCCTGGACGCCGTCTCGGACGTGTTCGTGAAGCTCTACGAGGTCTACAAGGGCGAGGACGCGACGCTCGTCGAGGTCAACCCGCTCGTGCTGACGGAGGAGGGCGACGTCATCGCCCTCGACGGCAAGGTCTCCCTCGACGACAACGCGAGCGAGGTGCGCCACCCGCAGCACGAGGAGCTCGCCGACAAGGCGACCGAGGACCCGCTCGAGGCCAAGGCCAAGGAGTCCGGTCTCAACTACGTCAAGCTCGACGGCCAGGTCGGGATCATCGGCAACGGCGCGGGCCTGGTCATGTCGACCCTGGACGTCGTCGCCTATGCCGGCGAGAACCACGGCGGCGTGAAGCCCGCGAACTTCCTGGACATCGGCGGCGGCGCCTCCGCGACCGTCATGGCCGCGGGGCTGGACGTCATCCTGGGCGACCCCCAGGTCAAGAGCGTCTTCGTGAACGTCTTCGGCGGCATCACCTCGTGCGTCGCCGTGGCGGAGGGCATCGTCAAGGCGCTGGAGATCCTCGGGGACGCCGCCACGAAGCCGCTGGTCGTCCGTCTCGACGGCAACCAGGTCGAGGAGGGGCGTGCGATCCTCGCGAGCGCGAACCACCCGCTCGTCACCCTGGCCGCCACCATGGACGAGGGCGCCGACAAGGCCGCCGAACTGGCGAACGCCTGACCTTCGACGAGCTCAGCGACCGGATAAGGATTAGAGAAATGTCGATCTACCTCAACAAGGACTCCAAGGTCATCGTCCAGGGCATCACGGGCGGCGAGGGCACCAAGCACACCGCGCTCATGCTCAAGGCCGGCACGAACATCGTCGGCGGCGTGAACGCGCGCAAGGCCGGCACCACGGTCTCGCACACCGACAAGGACGGCAACGCCGTCGAGCTGCCGGTCTTCGCCTCGGTCGAGGAGGCCATCGAGAAGACCGGCGCGAACGTCTCCGTCGCGTTCGTGCCCCCGGCGTTCACCAAGAGCGCGATGATCGAGGCCATCGACGCCGAGATCCCGCTGCTCGTCGTCATCACCGAGGGCGTTCCCGTCGGCGACTCGGCGGAGGCGTGGGCGTACGCGGTGGAGAAGGGCGGCAAGACCCGGATCATCGGCCCGAACTGCCCCGGCATCATCACGCCGGACGAGGCGCTGGCGGGCATCACCCCGGCCAACATCACCGGAAAGGGCCCGATCGGACTCGTGTCGAAGTCGGGGACCCTGACCTACCAGATGATGTTCGAGCTGCGTGACCTGGGCTTCTCCACCGCCATCGGCATCGGCGGCGACCCGGTCATCGGCACGACCCACATCGACGCGCTCGCGGCCTTCGAGGCCGACCCGGAGACCAAGGCCATCGTGATGATCGGCGAGATCGGCGGCGACGCCGAGGAGCGTGCGGCCGAGTTCATCAAGGCCAACGTCACCAAGCCGGTCGTCGGCTACGTGGCCGGCTTCACCGCCCCGGAGGGCAAGACCATGGGCCACGCCGGCGCCATCGTCTCGGGCTCGGCGGGCACCGCGCAGGCCAAGAAGGAGGCCCTCGAGGCCGCCGGCGTCAAGGTCGGGAAGACCCCGTCCGAGACCGCGGCGCTGATGCGCGAGATCATCGCGGCGCTGTAAGCGCTAGACTCGACGAGAAGGCCCCGAGCTCCACCTCGGGGCCTTCTTTCGTCCCCGGCGCCTCTCTGCTCCCCGTCGCTCCTCTCCGGTCCTCGTCGCTCCTCTGGTCCCTCTCCGGTCCTCGCGTCCGTTCCCGGGCTCGCCCTGCGCCCGTACCGCCGAGACCCCCTCTGCGCGCCGAGACCCCCTCGCCCGCGCGTATCCCTGAGGGGGTCTCGGCGGGCAGAGGGGGTCTCGCGGAGTGGCGCGGTGCCGCGGCGGAGTCAGCCGGCGAGGAGGGCCTCGATCGGACCGCGCGCGAAGAAGACCACGAACCCGGCGGTGACGATCCACAGCAGCGGGCTGATCTCCCGTGCCTTTCCGGCGAAGGAGCGGATGAGCACCCAGCTGATGAAGCCGGCACCGATGCCGTTGGCGATGGAGTAGGTCATCGGCATCACGGTCACGGTGACGAACACCGGGAACAGCGCCGTGAAGTCGGTCAGGTCGATGTGGCGGATCTGGCTCATCATGAGCGCTCCGACGATGACCAGCGCCGCGGCGGCGACTTCCGTGGGCACGATCGACACGAGCGGCGTGAAGAACATCGCCACGGCGAACAGCAGGCCGGTCACGATGTTGGCCAGCCCCGTGCGCGCCCCCTCGCCGATCCCGGCGCCGGACTCGATGAACACCGTGTTCGACGATCCGGAGGTCAGACCGCCCGCGACGGCGCCGACGCCCTCCACGATCAGCGCGGACTTCAGGCGCGGGAAGTTGCCGTCCGCGTCGGCGAGGCCCGCCTCCTTGGAGAGGCCCGTCAGGGTGCCCATGGCGTCGAAGAAGTTGGTGAAGACCAGGGTGAAGACGAGCATGAGCGCGGCGAGGACACCGATCCTGCCGAACGCCCCGAAGAGGTCGACCTGGCCGACCAGCGAGAGGTCGGGGACGGCGAGGAGCTGCTCGGGCAGCTTCGGCTCCGTCAGTCCCCATCCGCCGGGGTTCACGGTGTCGCCCGAGACCTTCGGCCCCAGGTGCCAGATCGCCTCGACGACGACCGCGATCACGGTGCCGGTGACGAGCCCGATCAGGATGCCGCCCTTGACCTTCAGCCCCACGAGGATCGCCGTCAGCAGCAGGGTCACGACGAAGATCAGGGTCGGGATCGTCGCGACCGATCCGCCCACGCCGAGACCGACCGGCGGGGAGTCGCTGCCGGTCGCGGTCGTGAATCCGGCGTTCACGAGGCCGATGAACGCGATGAACAGACCGATGCCGACGGTGATCGCGAGCTTGAGCTGCATCGGCACCGCGTCGAAGATCATCCGCCGCAGCCCCGTGGCGCTGAGCAGGACGATGATGAGCCCGTTGATCACGACGAGTCCCATCGCCTCCGCCCACGTGACCTCCCCGACCACGGAGAAGGCGAGGAAGGCGTTGATGCCCAGGCCCGCCGCGAAGCCGAAGGGAAGACGCGCGACGAGCCCGAAGAGGATCGTCATCACGGCGGCGGTGAGGCCGGTCACCGCGCTCAACTGGGCGAAGTCCAGTCTCGTCCCGTCGATGTCGGCGGTCGTGGACAGGATGATCGGGTTGAGGATGACGATGTACGCCATCGTGACGAACGTCACGACGCCGCCTCGGATCTCCGCGGCGACGGTGGAGCCACGGCGCGTGATCTCGAAGAAGCGGTCGACGGCGCCGCGCGGCTCGGCGGGCGCCTCCGGGGACGGGACGCGGGACGGGGGGACAGCTGACATGGGGGACCTCCGATGCACGACGTTATCGGCTCGGGGCACCCGCGCGCGCCCCGAGCGTCCTCCGAGCCGGAGCCCGTAGGCTCAGGGGGTCATGCCTCGCGTCCTCATCGTGCTCCTCGCCGCCGTCGATGCGGCCGTCGCCGCCGCGGTGGGACTCGCGCTCCTGCTGGCGCCCCTGACCGTCGCGTGGATCATCGCGTTCGGCGTCGACGCGGACTGGGGCGCGCTCTGGCCGACCACGTCGACCCTGTGGCAGCTCGGGCACGGCGTGCCGGTCTCGCTCGCCCTCCCCGATGCGGTCGTGCGCGAGGTCGGGATCGCCCCCGAGGCGGCGTCGTTCGTCGTGTCGCTGGCACCTCTGCTGTTCCTCGCCTTCACCGCGATCTTCGCCGCCCGTTCGGGCCGTCGGGCGGCCTCCGCCGGCTCGTGGCCGTCGGGAGTGGTCGCCGGCGTGCTCACCTTCACCGCGATCTCGGTGCTGGTCGTGCTCACCGGCGTCGGCGCGGTCGCGACCACGCCGTGGGCCCTCGGTGTGATCTTCCCTGCCCTGACCTACCTGTGCGGGGCGCTCGCCGGCGCGGTGGCGACGGCGTGGATCGACGGGGACGGCGGGATCGTCGACGCCGTGCACGACCGGGTGGACGCCGCGGGCGACTGGGCGGGCGTTCCCGGGGACGCGGTCCGAGGGGCGAGCGCGGCGCTGGTCGCCCTCGTCGGCTCGGCGGCGCTCGCCGTGGCCGTGGCGGCGCTGCTGCGCGGCGGCGAGGTCGTCGCCCTCTTCGAAGCCCTTCGCGTGGACGGTCTCGGGGTCACCGCGATCAGCCTGGGCCAGCTCGCCTACCTGCCGACCCTCGTCTGCTGGGCTGTGGCGTGGCTGGCCGGTCCCGGCTTCGCGCTCGGCACCGGCACCGCCGTCTCGCCGGCCGGCACCGAGCTCGGCGTCGTCCCCGGCATACCGATGCTGGGACTGCTCCCCGAGACGACCTCTCCCTGGATGCTCGTCGTCGTGCTGATCCCCATCGGCGCCGGCGCGCTGGCGGGATGGATCATCCGCTCGCGCCAGGCCTCGGCCGGGAACGAGCCCGACGTGCTGCCGCAGGCGACGACGGCGCTGGCGATCGCGGTGCTGGCCGCGGGCGGCGCGGCGCTCCTCGCCGTGCTGTCGTCGGGCTCGATCGGGCCGGGCCGCCTCGCCGACGTCGGTCCCGACGCGGGGCCCGTCGCCCTCGCGGTCGGCATCGAGGTCCTCGTCGGCGCGGGCATCCTGCTGCTCGGTCCGCGTCATCGGGACGAGCTCCGCGCCGAGGAGCTGCTCGGCACGGACGAGGTCGGGCGCGAGGATCCGCGCGGCTAGACTGAACGCGTGCTTTCGGTCGCCGTTCTCATCTCGGGCACCGGCTCGAACCTCCGTGCCCTGCTCGATGCGGCCGCCGACCCCGATTACCCGGCGCGCATCGTCGTGGTCGGGGCGGACCGCGAGGCCGACGGCCTCGTCCACGCCGAGGAGTTCGGGATCCCCTCCTTCACGGTGCCGTGGCGCGCGCACGACTCCCGCGAGGCGTGGGGCGCCGAGCTCGACGAGCAGCTGCGCGTGTGGAAGCCCGACCTCGTGGTGCTGAGCGGACTGATGCGTCTGCTGCCGCCGTCGGTCGTGGCGGCCTGGGCGCCGCGCATCATCAACACCCACCCTGCCTTCCTGCCGGAGTTCCCCGGTGCGCACGGGGTGCGGGACGCACTCGCGGCCGGCGTCTCGCAGACCGGCGCCAGCGTCATCGTCGTCGACGACGGGGTGGACACCGGGCCGATCCTCGCGCAGGAGCGCATCCCGGTGCTGCCGGGGGACACCGAGCACGTGCTGCACGACCGCATCAAGCCCGTCGAACGTCGCCTCCTCATCGACGTCGTGCGCCGGATCGCCACCGGTGAGATCGACCTCGCCCGCGCGCGCGCCGCCGCGCCCTCCTGACTCCGTCACCCGTTCCGCCGTACACCGCCCCCGATCCGGAAGGACCCCCTGATGGCCGGCCCCCGCCACGACCCGTCGCTGTACCGCTCCCGTGACGCCGTCCCGATCCGTCGCGCGCTCGTCTCGGTGAGCGACAAGACCGGTCTGCTGCCGCTGGCCCAGGCCCTCGCGGACGCGGGCGTGGAGATCGTCTCGACCGGGTCCACCGCGGCCACGATCCGCGAGGCGGGGCTGGCGGTGACGGACGTCGCCGAGGTGACCGGCGTCGCGGAGATGCTCGACGGGCGGGTCAAGACGCTGCACCCGAGCGTCCACGGCGGGCTGCTGGCGGACCTGCGCCTCGAGGACCATGAGCGCCAGCTCGCCGAGCTCGGCATCGCGCCGTTCGAGCTCGTCGTGGTCAACCTCTACCCGTTCGTCGAGACGGTGGCTTCCGGAGCCGAGGGCGACGACGTGGTGGAGCAGATCGACATCGGGGGCCCGGCAATGGTCCGCGCCGCCGCCAAGAACTACGCCAACGTCGCGATCGTCGTCTCGCCGGAGTCCTACCCCGCGATCATCGACGCCGTGGGCGCGGGGGGCACCTCCCTCGTCCAGCGCCGCGAGCTGGCCGCGCGCGCGTTCTCCCACACGGCCACGTACGACTCGGCCGTGGCCCAGTGGTTCACGGAGGGGACGCTCGGCGACGGCGAGGACCTTCCGGCCCACCTGACGATCAAGGCCGAGCGCTTGGCGACGCTGCGCTACGGCGAGAACTCCCACCAGCGCGGGGCGATCTACACGCGCGTCGGCGGGCACGGCATCGCGCAGGCGACCCAGCTGCAGGGCAAGGAGATGTCGTACAACAACTACGTCGACGCGGACGCCGCTCTGCGCGCCGCGTACGACATGGTGCTGCCGGCGGTCGCGATCATCAAGCACGCGAACCCGTGCGGCATCGCCACGACCGCCCCGAACGCCCTGGACCCCATCGCCAGCGCGCACCTGCGCGCGCACGAGTGCGACCCGGTGTCGGCCTACGGCGGCGTGATCGCGGCCAACGGGACGGTCACGCTGAAGATGGCGGAGAACCTCAAGGACATCTTCACCGAGGTCATCGTCGCGCCCGCGTTCGAGCCGGCCGCGCTGGAGGTCTTCAAGGCCAAGAAGAACCTCCGTCTGCTGCAGCTTCCCGAGGACTGGCAGCAGGAGCGCATGGACGTGCGCCTCGTCTCGGGGGGCCTGCTCCTCCAGGATGCCGACCGGTTCCCCGACGACATCTTCTCGGTCGCGAAGAACTGGGAGCTGGTGTCCGGTGAGCGCCCGGACGAGGCCGAGATGGAGAACCTCATCTTCGCGTGGAAGGCCTGCCGCGCGGTGAAGTCCAACGCCATCGTGCTCGCGAAGGGGAACGCCACGGTCGGCGTCGGCATGGGCCAGGTCAACCGCGTGGACTCGTGCCGTCTGGCGGTGGAGCGGGCCGGTGACCGCGCCGCGGGCTCGGTCGCGGCATCGGACGCGTTCTTCCCCTTCGCCGACGGTCCCCAGGTCCTCATCGACGCGGGGATCACCGCGATCGTGCAGCCCGGCGGATCCGTGCGCGACGGCGAGGTCGTCGACGCCGCGCGCAAGGCCGGCGTCACGATGTTCTTCACGGGCGAGCGCCACTTCTTCCACTGACGCCTCGTCGGCTCCGCCCCACCCGGGCGTCGCGCTCAGGGTGTGGCGGAGCTCAGGAGGATGCTCGTCTCGCTGTCGCGGATCCCCTCGATCCCGCGGATGGTGCCGAGGGTCGCGTCGAAGGACGCGAGGCTCTCGCAGCTGATCTCCGCGACGAGGTCCCAGCGGCCGTTCGTCGTGTGCAGCGCCGCGATCTGCGGGACGCCGCGCAGGCTCCGGATCACGTCCCCGGTGTTGCGGCCCTCGACCGCGATGAGCATGATCGCGCGGACCACCGACGCGGCGGCCGGGTCGCGCACGCGCACGCTGAAGCCGACGATCACCCCGTTCTCGGTCAGCCGGCGCATGCGGCTGTCGACGGTCGCCCGGGTGACCCCGAGGGTCCGGGAGAGGTCGGCCACGGACTCCCGCCCGTTGGCGCGGAGCAGCGACAGCAGCCGCCGGTCGAGGTCGTCGAGATCCTGCATGAGCACAATGTATGACATCACTGCGCATAGTGGTTAGCCAGTCGTAGAAATGATCCACACTGCTGATTGAAAGCGATGACGACCGCCTCTTACCGTGGAGGGACCGAGGAGAAAGGGGGCGGGATGGTCCGCTTCGTCGACGTGCCGAACATGCAGCGCTGGGTGATCGACACCGGGATCGAGACCGCGATCGCCGGGATCGCCGGGACGATCGAGGAGGATTTCCGCCGCTGGCCCGCGTTCGACAAGACCGCGCGGGTCGCGAGCCACTCGGACGTCGGCGTCATCGAGCTCATGCCGATCAGCGACGACCGCACGTACGGCTTCAAGTACGTCAACGGGCATCCGACGAACCCGGCGCGAGGGCTGCAGACGGTCACCGCCTTCGGCGTCCTCGCGGACGTCGACAGCGGGTACCCGACGCTGTGGGCCGAGATGACGATCCTCACGGCGCTGCGCACCGCCGCGACCTCCGCGGTCGCCGCCCGGGTGCTCGCACCGGCCGGCGCCACGACCATGGCCATGATCGGCACCGGCAGCCAGTCCGAGTTCCAGGCGCTGGCCTTCCGGCGCCTGCTCGGGATCGAGCGGCTGCGGATCTGGGACACGGACCCCCACGCCATGGACGTGTTCGAGCGCAACATCCGCCCGCTCGGGTTCGACGTCGTCCGTGCCGACAGCGCGGCCGGCGCCGTGCGCGGCGCGGAGATCATCACGACCTGCACGGCCGACAAGGCGTACGCGACCATCCTCACCGACGACATGGTCGTCCCCGGCGTGCACGTGAACGCCATCGGCGGGGACTGCCCAGGCAAGACCGAGCTCGACGCGGCGATTCTGCGGCGCGCCGACGTGTTCGTGGAGTTCCCCCCGCAGACGCGGATCGAGGGGGAGATCCAGCAGCTCGCGGCGGACCACCCGGTGACGGAGCTCTGGCGGGTGCTGCGCGGAGAGGCCGCGGGCCGTACCTCGCCCGACCAGATCACGGTCTTCGACTCCGTGGGCTTCGCCCTGGAGGACTTCTCCGCCCTGCGCCACCTCGCCGCGGCCCTCGACGGCACCGACTACTACGCGGACGTCGACCTCATCGCCGATCCGGCGGATCCCAAGGACCTGTTCGCGCTCGTGGCCGCCGGCGCGGCGGTCGGGGCCCCGGTGTGAGCGCGATCTCGGCGCAGGCGCCCCGTGCCGTGGTCATGGTGCGCCCGCATCGGTTCCGCCCCAACCCGCAGACCGCCGCGGACAACTCCTTCCAGCAGACCGCCGACCACGACGTGGCCCGTGCCGCGTACGACGCGACGACGCGGGTCGCGGACGCTCTGACGGAGGCGGGGGTCGCGGTGCACCTCTTCGAGGACACCGGCGACGCGCACCCGGACAGCGTCTTCCCGAACAACTGGTTCTCCACCCACGCAGGCGGCCGCGTCGCCCTGTACCCCATGTACGCGCGGAACCGGAGGGGGGAGCGCCGGGCGGACGTCATCGACTTCCTCAAGCAGACCTACCGGGTCCAGGAGGTCATCGACTACTCCGGGCTCGAACAGGACGACCTGTTCCTCGAAGGCACGGGGGCGATGGTCCTCGATCACGTCTCACGGATCGCCTATGCGGTGCGCTCGCATCGCTGCGACCCGCTGCTGGTCGAGCGGTTCTGCACGGTGTTCGGTTACGAGCCCGTCGTGTTCGACGCGGTCGACGCCGAGGGGACGGCGATCTACCACACCAACGTGATGATGTGCATCGGGACCGATGTCGCGCTGGTCGGCGCGGAGACGATCGTCCCCGCGGCGCGGCGGGAGGAGATCGTGCGCCGGATCGAGGAGAGCGGCCGCACGGTGGTCCGCCTCACCCACGAGCAGGTCGCCTCCTTCGCGGCGAACGCGATCGAGCTGCGCGGCAGGGACGACGAGCGGGTGCTGGCCATCTCGGCCACCGGTCACGCCGCCCTCACCGCGTCTCAGCGCCGCGCGATCACGGAGTCCTGCCGCCTGCTCCCGGTCGACGTGGGGCCGATCGAGCTGGCAGGAGGGTCGGTCCGCTGCATGGTCGCGGGGATCCACCTGGATCCCCGGGGTACCCTCTGAAGGCTCCCCGTTCCGCATCACGAAGGAGTGAGCGCATGACCGTGAAGACCGAGCCGACGACCGGCGAGGGGCTCGCCCGCGGGCTCAGCAACCGCCATCTGCAGCTCATCGCCATCGGCGGCGCGATCGGCACCGGCCTGTTCATGGGGTCCGGGAAGATGATCAGCGTGACCGGACCGGCGGTGCTGCTGGTCTACCTCGTCATCGGCTTCATGATCTTCTTCGTCATGCGTGCGCTCGGGGAGCTGCTGCTGTCGAACCTCCACTACAAGAACTTCGGCGACATCGCCAAGGACATGCTGGGGCCGTGGGCGGGCTTCTTCGTCTCGTGGACCTACTGGTTCTCCTGGGTCGTGGCCTGCGTCGCCGACATCATCGCCATCACCGGGTACGTGAAGTTCTTCAACCCCGCGATCCCGGCCTGGATCCCCGCGCTGATCGCCTGTGTCGCGCTGACGCTGCTGAACCTGCAGCCGGTGAAGTACTTCGGCGAGGTCGAGTTCTGGTTCGCGCTCATCAAGATCATCGCGATCCTGGCGCTCATCGTCACCGGGATCGTCCTCATCGCCACGGGCTTCCAGAACCCGGACACCGGGACGTCGGCATCGGTCGCGAACCTCTGGGAGCACGGCGGGCTGTTCCCGTTCGGCCTGAGCGGGTTCATCCTCGGCTTCCAGATGGGGATCTTCTCGTTCATCGGCGTGGAGCTCGTCGGCACGGCCGCCGCCGAGACCAAGGACCCGCGGCGCTCGCTGCCCAAGGCGATCAACTCGATCGTCGTGCGGATCCTGATCTTCTACATCGGGGCGCTCGCCATCATCATGAGCATCACCCCGTGGGACCGCATCAGGCCGGACGAGAGCCCGTTCGTCACGACACTGCTCTACGCCGGTCTCGGGATCGCCGCGGTCGTCATCAACCTCGTGGTCCTCACCTCGGCCGCCTCCAGCGCGAACTCGGGGATCTACTCCGGAACGCGCATGCTGTTCGGGCTGTCCCAGGACGGCCACGCCCCGCTCGCGTTCGCGACGACGAACCGACGCGGAGTGCCGCTGCGCTCGGTGTTCTTCACGTGCGTGTTCCTGTTCACGGCGGTCCCGCTGCTGTTCGCGGGGGACGGGGTCGTCGCGGCCTTCACGTTCGTCTCCTCGGTGTGCGCGACGCTCGTGCTGTTCACCTGGGGGTCGATCGTCGTCAGCTACATCGTCTACCGCCGCAGACACCCCGAGCGGCACGCGGCGTCGCGGTTCCGGATGCCGCTGTCCCGGGTCACCCCGTGGATGGTGCTCGGGTTCTTCGTCTTCATCGCGGCCACGCTCGTGTTCGGCGAGGACACGCGCCTGCCCTTCCTCGCCACGCCCGTCTGGTTCGTCCTGCTCGCGATCCTGTGGCAGCTGCGCAAGCGGCGCCTGCTGCGGGAGGGCAGACCCCTCACCGCCCCGATCCCGACGACGCGGCACGCCCTGGACGACGAGGCCGGCCCCGCCTAGCCGCCCGAGTCACCGCGCACCGCGATGTCCGATTTCCGCGAGCAGGCGGTTTTCGGACATGCCAGGCTGGACGCATGCGATGCACTGGACGACCGACGAGGACACGATGAGCCTCCCGGTGATGACCTTCGACGAGCGATACCGTGCGATCAGCGCCCGGGACACCCGCTTCGACGGCCAGTTCGTGACGGCGGTGCGCTCCACGGGGATATACTGCCGGCCTAGCTGCCCGGCGCGCACGCCCAAGCCGGCGAACGTGACGTTCTTCCCGACGAGCGCGGCCGCCCACGAGGCGGGCTACCGCGCCTGCAAGCGGTGCCTCCCCGAGGCCGCGCCCGGCTCTCCCGCATGGAACGTGCGCGGCGATCTCGCCGCCCGGGCGATGCGGCTGATCGCCGACGGGGTCGTCGAGCGGGAGGGGGTCCCCGGCCTCGCCCGTCGCCTCGGATACTCGAGCAGACACCTCACGCGGCTGCTTGCGGCGGAGCTCGGCGCCGGGCCTCTGGCGCTCGCTCGCGCCCACCGTGCCCACACGGCGAGGATGCTCCTCGTCGGGACCGACCTGCCGATCTCGGATGTGGCCTTCTCCGCCGGGTTCGCCAGCGTTCGTCAGTTCAACGACACGGTGCGCGAGGTCTTCGGGCTCGCGCCGGGAGAGCTGCGCGCCCGGCGCCCGGCGCCGGGCCGCGGCGCGGATGCCGCCGCCCGCGCCGCGTCGGCTCCGGGTGAGATCGAGCTCGTCCTCCCGCACCGCGAGCCGTTCGACGCGGACGGCCTGTTCGCGTGGATGCGGGCCAGGGCGCTTCCGGGCATGGAGGTGGCGGGGGAGGAGTCCTTCGCCCGCCACGTCCGGCTCGACGCGGGGCCGGCCTGGTTCGAGCTGCGCCGGGCGGCGGACGGCCGGATGCGCCTGCGCGCCCGGCTGACTCACCTCTCCGATCTCGCGCCCCTCGTCGCGCGCGCCCGGCGCCTGTTCGACCTGGATGCGGACCCGCAGGCCGTGGACGCCGCGCTCGCCGGCCACGCCGAGCTCGCCCCGCTGGTCGCGGCGACTCCGGGCATCCGGGTCCCCGGTGCGATCGACGCGCACGAGATGCTGATCCGCGCCATGATCGGCCAGCAGATCACGGTCGCGGCAGCGCGAACGGCGCTGACGGCGCTCGCCGACGCGCTCGGCGAGCGGGTCGGCGAGGGCGATTACGCCGGGGTGCTCTTCCCGACGATGGCGGCGATCGCAGAACGCGGCGCCGAGGTGCTGCGCGGACCTGCGGCCCGCATCCGCGCGGTGACCGGGACCGCGGCGGCGCTCGCCGACGGGTCGCTGACGCTGACGCTCGGCGACGACGGCGCCGAGCAGCGCGCCGCCCTCCTGGCCATGCCCGGGATCGGCCCGTGGACGGCGGACTACGTGCGGATGCGCATCCTCGGCGATCCGGACGTCGTCCTTCCCGGGGACGTGGCCGTCCGCTCCGGTGCGGCCGTCGCCGGGATCCCCGCGGACCCGGCCGGCCTCGACCGCTGGGCCGCCCGCACGGCGCCCTGGCGCAGCTATCTGACCGCTCACCTCTGGCGCGCGGCGCCGGTCCGGCCGACGCGCCGTGCGTCCGCCTCGTCCGACCCCGTCCGCGCATGACGAAAGGAACGTCCATGTCCGCTTCCATCGAGACCGTCGACACCCCCGACGGCGCCTTCACCATCCTCTCCGACGACGCGGACCGCGTGCTCGTCGCCGGCTGGAGCGCCGATCGCGACCGCATCCTGGCCCGCCTCTCGCCCGCGCACCGCCCCACCGACGTGCGGGTCCGCGAGGGCGGCTCGGCCGCCGGCGAAGCCGTTGCCGCCTACTATGCGGGCGAGCTCGCCGCGATCGACGACGTGCCCGTGAGCCAGTACGGCACGGGTCTGCAGCGCGCGGGGTGGGACCTGCTGCGGCGCATCGTCCCGGGCGAGCCGCTGACCTACACGGCTTTCGCCGCCGAGCTCGGGAACCCGCGCGCGGTCCGTGCCGCCGCGTCGATCTGCGCCCGGAACGCGCCCGCGCTGTTCGTGCCGTGCCATCGCGTGCTGCGCACGGACGGATCGCTCGGCGGGTTCGCCTGGGGGCTCGACGTGAAGGAGCGGCTGCTCGCCCGGGAGGCCGCCCGCTGACGGATCCCGTCGGTCGTCGAGCGAGCGCGGCGAGTCGAAACATGGTCGTTGACCCGGGCTGGGCGCGTTTCGTCTCGTCGCTGCGCTCCTCGCTCAACGACCGGTGGTGGGAGTTTCGGTCGTTGAGTGAGCGGAGCGAGTCGAAACGTGGTGACCCGGGTTGGGCGCGTTTCGTCTCGTCGCTGCGCTCCTCGCTCAACGACCGGCGGATCCGGGCCGATCGGGAATTCCTGTTGCTTTCAGCCGGTTCCCAGCAATAGGCTGGTGGGCTGTCGCGCCGACCGGCTCGATCATGCCGAGCTCCAGGAGGATGTCATGCCCACGATCACCCTTGCGTCGATCACCCGCGATGTCCTCGCCCCGGCCTACGCTCCCGTTCAGGGCTCCGTCATCCTCGTTCTGGGATAGAGCCTCCGCCGCACGGCCTGCGTCATTTCTCGCGGATGCATCGCATCCGTCGTTCCCCCTTCCCCTCCTCCGTTCGTCATCGTCGCTGCTGAGAATCATGTCTTCCACGTCTTCGTCGTCCCTGTCCACCACTGCCGCGCTCTGGCGGCTGAAGCCCTTCATCGCCCCGATCATCGGCCGGCTCGTCGGCGGCGCCCTGAGCGCGCTCGGCGCGGCCGTCATCGCCCTGATGATCCCGATCGTGCTCGAACAGATCGTGCGCGGCCCCGTCCAGTCGGGTGAGCCGTGGCCGATCGCGCTGGGCGCCCTCGTCATCCTCGCCCTGGGCGTCGGCGAGGCCGTCATGGTGTGGCTGCGCCGCTGGTTCGTGCTGACCCCGGCCACCGAGGTCGAGTACCAGATGCGCTCGGAGCTCTACGCGCGCCTGCAGACGCTGCCCGTGGCCTTCCACGACCGCTGGGGCTCGGGCCAGCTGCTGAGCCGGATGATGCAGGACATCAACCTCATCCGACGCTGGATCGCCTTCGGCATGATCCTGCTGGTCGTGAACATCCTCACGATCGTCATCGGCGCCGTTCTGCTGTTCCAGTGGCACTGGCTGCTGGGCACGATCTTCCTCGTGACGGGCGTCCCGATGTGGATCCAGGGCTACCTCTTCGAGAAGCGCTACGGCGTGCTGACCCGCCGGAGTCAGGACCAGGCCGGAGACCTCGCCACGAGCGTCGAGGAGAGCGTGCACGGCATCCGCGTCCTGAAGGCGTTCGGTCGGGGCCGCCACGCCCTGCGGCGCTTCAGCTCCCAGGCGGAGACGCTCCGCGAGACGGAGATGAGCAAGGCCCGTGCGGTCGGGACCATCTGGTTCTGGCTGGACCTGATGCCGCAGGTCGCGTTCGGCCTGAGCCTGCTGTCGGGCATCTGGCTGATCTTCCAGGGCGCGATCGAACTGCCGCAGCTGTTCGCGTTCTTCGCGATGGCGACGGTGCTGCGCTGGCCGATCGAGTCGATCGGGTTCCTGTTCTCGTTCCTGCTGGACGCGCGCACGGCGACCGACCGGGTGTTCGAGATCTTCTCCGAGACGAACACGATCACCGACCCGGAGACGCCGCAGACGATCCGCGATCCGCGCGGCCGGCTGGCGTTCGAGGGGGCGCACTTCCGCTACCAGGACGCCCGCGACGGGGAGCGCGATCTGCTCGACGGCATCGACCTGGTGCTGGAGCCCGGCGAGACCATGGCGCTGGTGGGGCTCACCGGCAGCGGGAAGACCACGCTGACCACGCTGCCGGCTCGTCTCTACGACGTGACGGGCGGGCGGGTGACGCTCGACGGCGTCGACGTCCGAGACCTCACCCTGACCGAACTGCGCACGCACGTCGCGATGGCCTTCGAGGACGCGACGCTGTTCTCCGCGACGGTCCGGGAGAACGTCCTGCTGGGGCGTGCGGACCTGGAGCTGCACAGCGAGGAGGCCGAGCGCGTGCTGCGCGAGGCGCTGGAGGTCGCGCAGGCCGGGTTCGTCGACACCCTCCCGGAGGGCACGGAGACGGTCATCGGAGAGGAGGGGCTGAGCCTCTCCGGCGGCCAGCGCCAGCGTCTGGCGCTGGCGCGCGCCGTCGCTGCAGCCCCGAAGGTGCTGGTGCTGGACGACCCGCTGTCGGCGCTGGACGTCGACACCGAGGCCCTGGTGGAGGAGGCCCTGCGCCACGTCCTCGCCGAGACGACCGCCCTCATCGTGGCGCACCGCCCGTCCACCGTCGCGCTGGCGGACCGGGTCGCGCTGCTCGAGCGCGGTCGGATCACCGCCGTGGGCACGCACACCGAGCTGCTGCGCACGAGCGCGCACTACCGTCACGTGATCTCCAGCCTGGAGGCCGAGGAGGCCGTGCGCACCGGGGCGATCCCGATCGTCGGGGGCGAGCCCCCGGTCGCCACGGACGCGGTCGAGGACGCCGCCGACGAGAACGAACAGACCCTCACCGAGAAGGAGGTGCAGGCATGACCACCGCGATCACCGGAACACGGGACGAGGACCGCTCCCAGCTCACGCGGGAGGAGAGCCGCGCGATCCGCCGTCGCTCCTTGCGGCTGCTCGGCTCGCTGATCCACCCGCTGCGGGTGCGGATCGCCATGGCCGCGATCGTCCTCGTGGTGTCCACCGCCTTGCAGGTGTCCGGGCCGATCCTCATCGGCATCGGGCTGGACCGCGCACTGCCCGCGCTCCTGGAGAGCGCGAGCTGGGGCCCGACGATCCTCGTGAGCGTCGTCTACCTGTTCGCGGGGCTCACCGGCTCCGCGCTCATCGGCTGGTACGTCGTGATGGCGGCCCGGATCACCCAGGCGGTGCTGCTGGACCTGCGCAAGCGCATCTTCCTGCACACCCAGCGGCTGAGCCTGGAGTTCCACGAGTCCTACACATCGGGCCGCATCATCTCGCGGCAGACGAGCGACCTGGACTCGATCCGCGAGCTCCTCGACGGCGGACTCAACAACCTGGTCTCGGGCGTGCTCTTCGGCGTGTTCACCTTCATCGCCCTCGTGATCGCGGACTGGCAGTCCGGCGTGATCCTGGCCGTGGCGGGGATCCCGCTCGTCCTGCTGATGCGCTGGTTCTACACCCGCTCGCAGGTGGTGTACCGCGAGTCGCGCGTCGTCAGCGCGAAGGTGATCGTGCAGTTCGTCGAGACGATGACCGGCATCCGCGCCGTGAAGTCGTTCCGCAAGGAGCCCCGCAACGACAAGACGTTCCGCCGCCTCGCGGGGGACTACCGCGACGTCAACCGCCGGTCGATGGTGCTGTTCGGGACGTTCGAGCCCGGGCTGATGGGCGTGGCGGCATTGACGCTGGGCCTGGTCGTCCTCTGGGGCGGGATCCGGGTGTCGACCGGCGCCCTCGGCGTCGGCGTCCTGCTGTCGGCGGTGCTGTACGTGCGCAACTTCTTCGCGCCGATGCAGGAGATCGCCATGTTCCTGAACTCCTACCAGTCGGCCACCGCCGCGCTGGAGAAGGTCTCGGGCGTGCTCGAGGAGGAGCCGAGCGTCCCCGATCCGGACAAGCCCGTCGACCTCTGGGAGGCGCGCGGTGCGATCCGCTTCGACGCGGTGACCTTCGGGTACAACGGCGACAAGACGATCCTGCCGAACTTCTCGCTGGACATCCCCGCGGGCCAGACCGTGGCGCTGGTGGGCACCACGGGCGCGGGCAAGTCGACCCTCGCCAAGCTCGTGTCGCGGTTCTACGACCCGACCGAGGGCGCGGTGACCCTGGACGGCGTGGACCTGCGCTCGCTGCACCCCAAGGACCTGCGCCGCGCGATCGTCATGGTCACCCAGGAGGCCTACCTGTTCAGCGGCACGGTGGCGGACAACATCGCCCTCGGCAAGCCCGACGCGACGCTGGACGAGATCCGTGCCGCCGCCAGGGCAGTGGGCGCCGATGCGTTCATCGAGGCGCTCCCGGACGGCTACGACACCGACGTGAACAAGCGCGGCGGGCGCGTCTCGGCCGGGCAGCGCCAGCTCATCTCCTTCGCGCGCGCGTTCCTCGCCGACCCGGCAGTGCTGATCCTCGACGAGGCGACGGCATCGCTGGACATCCCGTCCGAACGGCTCATCCAGGAGGCGCTGCAGACGCTGCTGGCGGACCGGACCGCGATCATCATCGCCCACCGCCTGTCGACGGTCGCGATCGCGGACCGCGTCCTGGTGATGGAGCACGGACGCATCATCGAGGACGACGCCCCCGCCGCGCTCATCGCGGGCACGGGCAAGTTCGCGCAGCTCCACGCGGCGTGGCAGCAGACGCTGGTGTGATCGTCGTCGGCCGGGTCGCGTCCGCGCGGCTCGGCCGACGGGGCGGATCGGTAGGCTCGACGGTGTGGATCCCTTCTGGGCGGTCGCCGCGGAGTTCTGGTGGACCGCGCCGGTCGTCGCCGGCGCGGGTGCCGTGAGCGCCTTCGGGATCCGCCGCCTCCGGACACCCGGCGGTCGGCGGCTCGCGTACGACGCCGCCCGGCTGGATCTGCAGGCGGCGCAGAAGGAGGCCACCGCCGCCCGGCACGACGTACGGGTGGCGCGCGCAGAGCTCGCCCGGGCACTCGCCGAACGCACGGCGGGCCGGCTCGGTGCCGCCGAGGTCGCCGAGACGCGGCGGCTCGTGCGTGAGGCGGAGCGCGCGGCGAAGGCGTCCGCGGCGGCCGTGCGGGCACGCCGCGCGCAGCTCGACGCCGCCCGGGCGGGCCTGGCCGGCTCGGTCCCGCCCGATCAGCTCCCGCTGCCTCGGACCATGGCCCAGCACGACGCGGTCGTGGCGCGCTGGATGCAGTACGAGACGGATCCGGCGCGCGCCATCGCCTTCCCCTCCATGACCGATGCCCGGGAACCTGCGACCGCGGCCTTCCTGGCGGCGCTCGACGATGCACGTCGCACGCGTCCGGATGCCGCGGGCCGGGTGACGCCGGCGGAGTACGCCGCCTATCGCGATGCGGTGGGGGCCGCGGAACGCGCGTTCGCGATCGCGGAGCGCACGGCGCAGGCCCGCGCGGGCGGGCGCGACCCCGAGGACGTGCTCCGCGAGGAGCGCGCGGCGGGGTGGCAGGACGCCGCGCAGCAGATGATCGCGATGTCCGCCGACGCCCTGGATCGCGCGGCCGGTGCGGCGGCGTCGGCGTTCGCGGCCTGGAACGAGCGGAGCCGCCGCGGCCGCGAGGACGAGGACGAGGACCGGGGACGCGGGCGGCGCCCGCGCTGAGACGGAGGAAGGCGACGGGGCCTCGGTGGGGGAGGGGGATCCGAAGCCCCGCCGCCGGTCTAGTGGATCACACTGCCGGGTGATCGGGGATCACGCCGCGCGGTGCGGTTGTTCGCGCTCGGCGATCAGTCCTGCGGGACACGCGCCTCGGCGATGACCTCGCCGTACTCGGTCTCGCCCACCGGGGTGAAGCCGACCCGGTGGAAGAACGCCTCGGGGCCGTTCTCCCCGGCCTCGTAGATGACGTCGACGTGGTCGAAGCCGCGAGCCCGCGCCTCCGCGATCAGGTTCTCGACGGCGAACCGGCCGACGCCGCGACCCTGGTCGTCCGCGTCGACGTTGATCCGCCACAGCACCGAACGGAAGTGCTCCTCCGGTGCCTCGGGGTCGAAGTTGGCGCTGACGAACCCGACGACCTCGTCGTCGTCCAGGACGACGCGCTGCCAGGAGGTCTGCGGGTTCATCACGGTGGCGGCGATCCCGTAGGACACGGGGGCGAGGAACTGCTCCTGGCCCGGCTTCAGGGACAGGTTGTTCACGGCGACGATCGTCGAGGCGGACAGTTCGACCAGGCGCAGTTCCGTCATGGACCCAGGCTAACCCCTCCCGGTCCGCCGGAGACAGGGTTGTCCGAACTCGGAGGAAGTTCATGCCGGGGGCCGCTCAGGTATCTTGGTATCGAGACAAATGACCTCGTGAGACGGAGAAGAACCCGGTGACCGACGACGCCATCATCTACACGTATACGGACGAGGCACCGGCTCTGGCCACGGCCTCGCTCCTGCCGATCGTCCGTGCCTTCGCGCACCAGGCCGGCGCCGACCTGGAGACCCGCGACATCTCGCTCGCCGGGCGCATCCTTGCCGCCTTCCCGCAGCAGCTCTCGCCCGAGCAGCAGGTCGGCGACGCGCTGGCCGAGCTCGGCGGGCTCGCGACCCTGCCCGAGGCGAACATCATCAAGCTGCCGAACATCTCCGCGTCGATCCCGCAGCTGAAGGCCGCGATCGCGGAGCTGCAGGAGAAGGGCTACGACGTGCCGGACTACCCGGACGAGCCCGCCACCGTCGAGGAGAAGGACGTGCGCGCGCGCTACGACCGGATCAAGGGCTCCGCGGTGAACCCGGTGCTGCGCGAGGGCAACAGCGATCGCCGTGCGCCGCTGGCCGTCAAGAACTACGCCAAGAAGCACCCGCACCGCAACAAGCCGTTCGCCGAGGGCTCGAAGACCCGCGTCGCGACGATGGGCCACGACGACTTCAAGCACAACGAGCGTTCCTGGGTCGCCGCGCACGACGACGTCCTCTCCTTCCGCCACACCGCGAAGGACGGCACCGTCACGATCCTCAAGGAGGGGCTCAAGGTCCTCCCGCGCGAGATCATCGACGCCACGTTCCTCTCCGCGAAGGAGTTGGACGCGTTCCTCGCCGAGACGCTCGAGGCGGCCAAGGCCGACGACGTGCTCTACTCGGTGCACCTCAAGGCCACCATGATGAAGGTCAGCGACCCGATCATCTTCGGCCACGTGGTGAAGGCGTTCTTCGCGGACGTCTTCGACCGGTACGGCACGCAGCTCGCCGAGGCCGGACTCAGCGCGAACGACGGTCTCGGCTCGATCCTCGCGGGTCTCGCGAACGTCGCGGGCGGCGAGGAGATCGCCGCGGCGTTCGACAGCGCGATCGCTCAGGGCCCGCGCCTGTCCTACGTGAACTCCGACAAGGGGATCACCAACCTCCACGTGCCGAGCGACGTGATCGTCGACGCATCCATGCCGGCCCTGGTCCGCAACGGCGGGAAGCTCTGGGGCAAGGACGGCGAGGAGGCCGACACGATCGCGGTCATCCCCGACTCGTCGTACGCGAGCGTCTACCAGGCAGTGATCGACGACGTGATCGCGAACGGCCCGCTCGACCCCGCCACCATCGGCACGGTCCCGAACGTGGGTCTCATGGCGCAGGCGGCCGAGGAGTACGGCAGCCACGACAAGACGTTCGAGATCGCCGCGGACGGCATCGTCCAGGTGCTCGACAGCGAGGGCACGGTCCTCATCGAGCACGAGGTCGGCAAGGGCGACATCTGGCGCGCGACGCAGACCAAGCACATCCCGGTCATGGACTGGGTCAAGCTCGCGGTCACCCGCGCCCGCGCCACGGGCGCTCCGGCGGTGTTCTGGCTCGACGCCAACCGCTCGCACGACGCGCAGATCATCGCGAAGGTGCACCAGGGTCTCGCGACGCTCGACACCAAGGGCCTGACGATCACGATCCTCGCCCCGGAGGAGGCGACGCGGTACACGCTCGCCCGCATGCGTCACGGCCTGGACACCATCTCGGTGACCGGAAACGTGCTGCGCGACTACCTCACCGACCTGTTCCCGATCCTCGAGGTGGGCACGAGCGCCAAGATGCTCTCGATCGTGCCGCTGCTCGCCGGCGGCGGGCTGTTCGAGACCGGCGCGGGCGGCTCGGCCCCCAAGCACGTGCAGCAGCTCGTGGAGGAGAACTACCTGCGCTGGGACTCGCTGGGCGAGTTCTTCGCGCTGGCCGCCTCGCTGGAGCACTACGCGGATCGCACGGGCAACGAGAAGGCGCGGATCCTCGCGACCACCCTCGACGCCGCCACCGGCACGTTCCTCGAGGAGGACCGCTCGCCCGGGCGCAAGCTCGGCACGATCGACAACCGCGGCAGCCACTTCTACCTGGCCCTCTATTGGGCGAAGGAGCTGGCGGCGCAGACCCAGGACGCCGAGCTCGCCGCGGCCTTCGCCCCGGTCGCGGAGTCCCTGAGCCGGCACGAGGACGAGATCGTCTCCGAGCTGGTCGCCGTGCAGGGCAAGCCCGCTGACATCGGCGGCTACTACCGCCCTGACGCGGACAAGGTCGATGCGGTGATGCGCCCCTCGGCGACGCTGAACGGGATCATCGACGCGCTGGCCTGAGTCGCCGGACACGAGGAAGGGCGGGGGCTTCGGCCCCCGCCCTTCCTCGTCCTCTGCACCGCGCGCGGCGGTGCGGAGGGCGATCAGTAGTGGACGTTCACCTCGACGCCCTCGGGCGACCAGTTATACAGCCACTGGGCCGCGTCCTCGGGCATGCCCACGCAGCCGTGGCTCATGGGCGTGCCCCAGTTGCTGTGCCAGTAGACGCCGTGCAGAGCCTCGTCGCCGTTGAAGTACATGACCCACTTCACGTCGGGCTGGAAGTAGTAGGGCGCCTTGGTGGTGTCCTTGTTGCCCATGTCCTGGCTGGAGAGCTTCCAGTTCACGGCGTAGTTGCCGGTCTGGGTGGCGAACTCGTCGCGCCCGGAGGACACCGACCAGGAGTTCACCGCGTTGCCGTTCTCGACCGCGGTGACCGTCTGGGTCGCGAGGTTGACGTCGATCACACGGTGCCGGTTGTCGGCGGTGAACGGCACCTCCTTGACCGGGAGGGTGAAGACGCCGTTCGCATCCTTGGCGAGCTGGTTCGCGAAGTCCGCCGCGACGTGGGACGTGTCTCCCAGCTCGCGGCCGTTGACCCCCTCGGTGACGGTGTCGAGGACCTCGCCGGCCGAGTTCACGATCGCCTCGGCGTTGACCGGTGCGCGGTTGACGACTCCGGGCAGGGAGTCCACGGTCTGCTGGATGGCGGCGCGGTCCACGTCCACCTGGAGCTCGCCGTCGACCGCCGACACGGACAGCCAGCGGGCGGCGACCTCCGGAGCCACGGGCACGGTGCGCTCGGTGCCGACGTAGAAGCCGACGGTGCCGAGCATGGCGTTGAGCGAGTCGGCGAACGCCTGGGCGTCCTTCTGGGTGACCGGGGGCTCCACGGTGGTGGGGCCGGCGTCGAAGGTCACGCCCTTGTCGCCCGCGGCGACGGCCTCGGCGAACGCGGCCGACAGCGCGGGCACGTCGATGCCGGTGCCGTTCTCGCCGGGGGTGGTCGTGTAGGTCTTGGATGCGGGGTCGAAGACGACGGAGGCGTCGACGGCGGCCGTGTACGAGGATGGCACCTCCGCGCGCAGCACCCGGTCGGTCGTGGTCGGATCCAGCTCGACGTCACCGGCGACGGGATCGGGCAGCCACGACGTGACGTTCCACATCGGGTGCGCGGCGAAGGCCGCCTCCGCGAGACCCTGGGCGTCGATGCGCGCACCGAGGTCGGAGCCGCTGACGGTGATGTCCTTGTCCGCCCCGGTCAGGGTCACGTCGATGTCGGAGACCCGGGCGCTGAGGGCCTCGGCCGCGGCGCCGACGGTCATGCCGCCGATCGGGACTCCCGCCACGGTGACGCCCGGGGCGATGAGGATCGTGGAGGCGGCACCCGCGCCGAGCGCGAGCACGCCCACGCCGAGCCCGATCCACAGGCCCAGGCGCCGCTTCTTCCGCGGCGGCTCAGCGGGCGCCCACTCGACGGGGCGGTCGCCGCCCGATCCGGCAGTGCTGTCGGTCGACGCGCCGTCGGCGGCGGAGGATGCCGACACGGAATCACCGACCCGCGTCGTGTCGGTCGCCGGCTGCTCGGTCGCGAGATCCGTCATGTTCACACCCCCCGTGGTCCCCTGACCACTTCTTGCTCATGGTACGCGACCGTGGTAACGGAAAGGCAACGGAAGGCTGAGTCGTCTCGATGCCGCGACGGGCTCCGAAAGCGGCGTCGCCCCCGGGATCACGGGGATCCCGGGGGCGACGCGGTCAGGTCCGCTCAGCCGGTGCAGACGTCGGTGAACGCCTTCAGGTGCTCGGTCATCGAGGTGGAGACCGTGCCCAGCTCGCCGGCGGCGGTGGGGTCCTGGTCGACGAACGCCTTCGTCAGGAGCTCGCCGAGCTTGGCGTAGTCGGCGGCGAGGGGCTCGACGGCCGCCTTGACGTCGGCGTTGCCGACCTCGGCGACGGCGGCGCTGAGCTTGTCCGCGATCTTGGTGACGGAGTCGACCGAGGCCTGGGGGTCGGTCGCCGCGGTGCCGAGCAGCGAGGCGATGTCGCCCGTGTCCTCCGCGAGCGCCGAGGTGACGGTCTTGCACGCGTCCGCGACGCTCTGGCCCGCGGGTGCTGTGCCTGCGCCGGTGCCCGAGCCGCCGGCGCAGGCGGTCAGCCCGAACACGGTCGCGCCGGCAAGGGCGAGGACGGTGAGACGACGGTTCATGAGAGTTCCCCCTGGGTCAGCGGTGCGGCGGGTGACGCCGACGCACAGTCAAGCACAGCCGGGGCTCAGGCGGGGTCGACGACGGCGAGCGCGTCGATCTCCACGAGCATCTCCTCGCGGGGGAGGCCGGTGAAGACGGTGGTCCGCGAGGGGAGGACGCCACTGGTGGTGTGGGCCGTCACGAACGCCCCGTACGCGTCGTTCATGATCGCGAAGTCCTCGCGCTTGGTGAGGTAGACGCGCAGCATCACGACGTCGTCGAAGCTCGCTCCGGAGGCCTCGACGATGGCCTTGACGTTCTCCAGGGTGCGGGTGGTCTGGGCGGCGACGTCCCCGGGGTACAGGTACTCGTTCGTCGCGGGGTCGACCGGGCCCTGGCCGGACACCTGGACGATCGGCCCCTTGCGGACGCCCTGGGAGAAGGTGTGGGCGGGAGCGGGGGCGGCGTCGGTGGAGACACGGGTCTTGGCAGTCATGGCCTCCAGCCTAGGTCGTCGACGCACGGGACACGGACCGCGGCCACGGCCGGATAGCGTGGTGCTGTGAGCCTCGACACCCCCCGTCCCCGGGCCGCGAGCGCATCCGCGCGCCCGCAGAGCCTTCCGCTGGATCCGCACGACACGGAGCCGCTGAATCTGAGCGCGGTGCTCGCCGCGGAAGGGCGCACGCGGGTGTACCGCGGCGCGACCGTCGTCGACGGCACCGGGGCGCCGCGCGTGGTGGCGGACGTGTTCGTGGAGGGGGAGCGGGTGGTGGCGGTGCGTCCGCCGGCGGCCGATCCGGGCGCGTCGACCTCACCCGAGGGGCTGCCGGTCGGCACCGTCGAGGTCGAGGCCGCCGGGCTCGTGCTCGCACCGGGCTTCATCGACATGCACGCGCACAGCGACCTCGCCGTCACCGCGGGCGCCGCGCACACCGCCAAGCTGCTCCAGGGCGTGACCTGCGAGGTCATCGGGCAGGACGGGCTCGGCTACGCTCCGCTCGACGAGGCGTCCGCCCCGATCGTGGCGGCGCAGATCGCGGGCTGGAACGGTCGGCCGGAGACGGTCGCGGCGCGCTCCATGGACGCGTTCCTCACCGAGATCGACGCGCGGACGGCGGGCGACGTCGCGGTGCTCGTGCCGCAGGGCAATCTGCGGATGATGGTCGTCGGACACGAGAACCGCCCGGCGACGGCGCAGGAACTCCGCCGGATGGGGGAGATCCTCGAGGAGTCGCTCGACGCCGGGGCGTTCGGCATGTCGAGCGGCCTCACCTACACGCCGGGCATGTACGCCGACACCGCCGAGCTCGAGCACCTGTGCCGGATCGTCGCGGAGCGCGGCGGATACTGGGCTCCGCACACGCGCAGCTACGGCGCGGCCGCCCTGGACGCCTTCGCCGAGGCGCTGGACATCGGCCGTCGGACGGGATGCCCGATCCATCTCACCCACGCGACGATGAACTTCGCCCCGAACCGCGGCCGCGCCGACGAGCTGCTGGCGCTCGTGGACGCCGCGCTCGAGGACGGCGTCGACGTCACGCTCGACACGTATCCCTACCTCCCGGGCGCGACGACCCTCTCCGCTCTGCTGCCGAGCAGGCTGGCGGCCGGCGGGGACGTCGTGGCGGCGGTCGCGGCCCTCGACGACGCCGGGCGCGAGGCGGTGCGCGTGGAGCTGGAGGAACAGGGCTCCGACGGGTTCCACGGCGAGCGGGCGGACTGGACGGCGATCGAGGTCTCCGGAACCGCGTCCGCGGACCTCGCCGGGCTCGTAGGGCGGACCATCGCCGAGATCGCCCAGAGCGAGGGGCGCCGGGCGGTCGACGTCGTCCTGGACACCGTCGTCGCCGACGGCGGCGCGACCGGCGTGCTCATGCACATCGGCGACGAGGGCAACGTGCGCGCGATCATGCGCCACCCGCGTCACACCGGCGGCAGCGACGGGATCCTCGTGGGCGCCAAGCCGCACCCCCGTGGGCACGGCACGTTCCCGCGCTATCTCGGGCACTACGTCCGGGAGCTCGGCGTGCTCACGCTCGAGGAGGCGGTCCGGCACCTGTCGGGCACCCCGGCCGAGCGGCTCGGGCTGCACCGCGGCGACGCGCCGCGTGGGGTGATCCGCGCCGGCGCCACCGCGGACCTGGTGCTCTTCGACCCCGACACCGTCGCCGCCGGCGCGACCTTCGACGATCCGCGCGCAGCGCCGGTCGGCATCGTCGAGGTACTGGTCGGCGGGGTGCCCGTGGTGCGCGACGGAGTGCCCACGGGGGCGACCCCGGGGCGTGCGCTGCGGATGGCGCCACCCGCCCACCGCGCGACCGTCCCGCTGATCGACGCGGTCGGCATCGATCCGCAGTCCGAGCCCTTCCGGTGGACTCCGGCGACGCCGGTGCGCTCGGACGACGCCCTCGGCGGGATCGCCCGCATGCTCGAGGGGACGCAGCCGCGCCCGGAGGCGGCGCCCATCGTGCTCGTCGTCGACCCGCAGGTCGGCGCCGATGCCGAGCGGAACGGGCGCGTCGGGGCGGAGGCGTTCCGGATCACCGTGGCGGCGTCCGGCGTCGAGGTCCGCGGAGCGACGCCCGCGGGGGTGTTCCGCGGCGCGACGACCCTGCGCCAGCTGCGGGATCCCGACACCGTCCAGGGACGGATCCCCGCCGGGACGTGGGAGGGGGCGCCGGCATACGCGTGGCGCGGACTGATGCTCGACGTCGCGCGTCACTTCCGCCCCGCCGCCGACATCCGCCGCCTGCTCGACCAGCTCGCCGCCCTGCACCTGAACGTGCTGCACCTGCACCTGAGCGACGACCAGGGATGGCGGTTCGAGGTCCCCGGGTACCCGCGGCTCACCGAGGTGGGCGCCCGGCGCGAGGCGACGCAGCGGGGGCACGGACCGGAGGCGACGGTCGAGCCGGGTGTGCACGAGGGATTCTTCACCACCGCGGAGCTGCGCGAGCTCGTCGCCTACGCCGCGGAGCGGTTCATCACGATCGTCCCCGAGGTGGAGCTGCCCGGTCACGTGCAGGCTGCGCTCGCGGCCTACCCGGAGCTGGGCAACCTCGATGTGGCCCCGGCGCCGGACGGCCCGTGGGAGCGGTTCGGGGTGAACCCCCGCGTCCTCGCCCCGACCGAGGAGGCGCTCGCCTTCGGGCGTGCGGCGATCGACGCGCTGTGCGACGTCTTCGACTCGCCGTGGATCGGGATCGGCGGTGACGAGGTGCCGACCACGGAGTGGGCGCAGAGCCCGGCGGCGCAGGCGCGGATGGCGGAGCTCGGACTGACCGGGCCGGCCGCGGTGCAGCCCTGGTTCACCCGCGCCTTCGCGGATCACGTCCGGGCCCGAGGGCGGAGCGCGCTCGCCTGGGACGAAGTCCTGGAGGGAGAGGTGCCGGACGGCACTCGGGTGCTCGCGTGGCGCGGTCCGGTGGCGCTCGCCGACGCCCTGCGGCGGGGCATCGAGGTGGTGGCGTGCCCGGACCTCGAGGTGTACCTCGACTACCGCCAGTCGGAGTCCCCGGACGAGCCGGTGCCGGTCGGTCCGCCGCTCACCCTGGAGCACGCCTACACGCTGACCCTCCCGGAGGGGGTGCAGGGCGGCCAGGCGAACGTCTGGACCGAGCACCTGCCCACGCGCGACCGAGTGGACTTCGCCGTGTTCCCCCGCTTGCCGGCCATCGCCGAGCGGCTGTGGCGCGGCGGACGACCGGGGGAGTACGCCGGGTTCGCCCGCCGTGTTCCGGTGGCGCTGCGGCGCCTCGCCGCCGCCGGCGTCCGGTATCGACCGCTGGACGGCCCGGCTCCGGATCAGCGGAGGCCGGGCATCCCCGGCAAGCCCATCAGCGTCGAGCGGCGGGCGGAGATCGTCGCCGGTCTCGTCGCCGGGATCCTGGACCGGGCGGCCGCGGAGGAGGAGCCCGCGCGCTGGCCCGCGGACGGACCCATCCAGTAACGTTTCGATAACCCTGCGCGAATCGCGGGAGGTCAAGGTTGCGCCACTTTTGTTCGTAAGGTCTACTAACAAACATGCCCGTGTCGGATGATCAGCACCCTTCCGGGAACTCGGTTCCCGGACAAGGCTCGGTCGCGCGCCCATCCGTCGCAGGAGGCGTTCCGGATCCGGTCTTCGCCCCGGATCCGCACGCGTTCGGATCCGCGCGTCAGCTGCGCCCGCGGGGCAAGGTGCTGCCGGAGCACGCGCGCGGGCACAACCGGTCGCTCGTGCTGCAGACCCTGTACCACGCGGGCGCGATGAGCCGGGCGGACCTGTCGCGCGTGACCGGACTCACGCGCGTCACGATCTCGGACCTCGTCTCGGAGTTCATCGCCGACGGCATCGTGGTCGAGAAGGGCATCCGTGAGACCACCGGCCCCGGAAAGCCCCCGATCCTCGTCGACATCGATCGAGGAGGACACCGCATCGTCGGGCTGGACCTGTCCGGCCCCGGCGTCTTCGAGGGCGCCCTGCTGAGCCTGGACGGCGAGGTCGTCGTGCGGCGGGAGGTCCCGCGGCCGGAGGGAGGGGAGGCCGCGTACGAGGCCATCCGCGCCCTCGCGGCGGAGCTCGTGGGCCTTTCGGAGGTGCCGATCCTCGGCGTCGGCGTCGGGGCGCCCGGGATCGTCCGTCCCGACGGCGTCGTGCTGAGCTCGCCGAACCTGGGCTGGACGGACTTCCCGCTGGAGCGACTGCTCGGCGCCGCGCTGGACCTGCCCGTCCTCGTCCGCAACGACGCGAACGCCGCCGTGCTCGCGGAGTACACGTTCGGGGCGGCGCGGTCGGACATGCTGCTGGTGAAGATCGGGCGCGGTGTGGGTGCCGGCCTCATCTCCGGCAGTCAGCCCCTCGTGGGGAGCCGCTACGCCGCCGGTGAGATCGGTCACGTCGTGGTGGGCACCGACGGCGGACCGCGATGCGTCTGCGGCAAGGACGGATGCCTGGAGGCCTGGCTGAGCGCGACGAATCTCCGCGCCCGGCTCGCCGAGGCTCCTGACGACGACGCGCGGGACGGAGTCCTCCGGGATGCCGGCACGCGCCTGGCGGTCGGGATCGCCCCGATCGTGGCGGCGCTGGACCTCTCCGAGATCGTGCTGTCCGGTCCCGCGGAACTGCTTGACGGCATCCTCCTGGACGCCACGCGCGCGACGCTGCACGCGAGGACGCTCGCCGGGGTGTTCGACGACATCGTCATCCGTCTCACGGCCCAGGAGGACATCGTGCTGCGCGGCGCCGCGGTCATGGTGCTCTCGGGGCAGCTGGGAGTGTCCTGACGTGTCGGATGCCCGTTCGCACCGCGACCGCGTGGTCGCGCACTGATGGCCGCGTCTGCGCAGACCGGCTCCAAGGAGGATGCCCGGTCGATGAGACTCGGTCTTGACGTCGGCGGTACCAAGACGGACGCGGTCGCGCTCACCCCCGACGACGCCGTCGCGGCGCGCGTGCGGATCCCCACCGGGTGGGGCAAGAACGCGGTGGTCTCCACCGTGCTCGCGGCGGTCGACCGCCTCGTCGAGGAGGGCGGCTTCGCCGCGTCCGACGTCTCCTCCGTGGGAATCGGGATCCCGGGGCTGGTCGACGCGGAGGGCGGGCGGGTGTTGCACGCCGTGAACCTCGGTGTCGAGGAGCTGGACCTGGCCGCTGCGGTCGGTGCCGCCCTGGGCGTCGCCGTCGCGGTGGAGAACGACGTCAAGGCGGCGGCGCTCGGAGCCGGCGCGCTCCGCGGGGACGCGCGGTCGATGGCCTATCTGAACCTCGGCACGGGCGTCGCGGCGGGGATCGTCGTGGACGGTCGCCTGTGGCGAGGCGCGCGCGGGACCGCCGGCGAGATCGGCCATCTCTCCGTCGACCCGCAGGGTCGCGTGTGCGGCTGCGGGCAGCGCGGCTGCATCGAGACGCTCTGCGGGGGCGGCGCGGTCGCCAAGGCCTGGGGGCGACCGGGTGCGCTCCCCATCCGGGACGTGTTCGACGCCGCCGAGCAGGGCGACCCCCTCGCGCAGGAGCTGAGGGAGGGCATCGCCTACGGGACGGCTTCCGCGATCCGCGCTCTCGTGCTCGGCGTCGACGTCGACACGGTCGTCATCGGCGGCGGCATCACAGCCCTCGGAGACCGGCTCCGCGACGACGTCGTCGCGCGCCTGCGTCAGGAGGCCGCCGTGTCACCGTTCCTCCGGTCGCTGCGGCTGGATGAAAGGATGGAGCTGTTGCCCTCCGGATCCTCGGCGGCGGCCTGGGGAGCCGCGCTGATCGGTGCGGCGCACGTCACGAGCGGAACCGTCGGTGCCGCGCAGAGTCATCACGAAGAGGGAGCGCAGGTCCATGGCTGAGGTCGTCATCGTCGAGAGCAAGGAGCGCGCCGGCGCGCTGGTGGCCGACGAGATCGCGGAGCTGATCGTCTCCCGCCCCGATGCCGTGCTGGGCCTGGCGACCGGGTCGACGCCGCTTCCCGTGTACGAGGCGCTGCGCGCCCGGCTCGCGAGCGTCGACGTGTCCCGCGTCCGCGGCTTCGCGCTCGACGAGTACGTCGGCCTGGACCCGGCCCACCCCGAGAGCTACCGCTCCGTCATCACCCGCGAGGTCGTCGAGCCGCTCGGGCTCGACCCGGCGCTCGTGCATGTGCCGAACGGCGCCGAGGACGGCATCGCGCACGCGGGTCCCGACTACGAGGCGCGGATCGCCGAGGCGGGCGGCATCGATCTGCAGCTGCTCGGCATCGGGACCGACGGGCACATCGGCTTCAACGAGCCGGGCTCCTCGTTCGCGTCCCGTACGCGGGTCAAGACGCTCACGGAGCAGACGCGGGAGGACAACGCGCGCTTCTTCGACTCGCTGGACGACGTGCCGATGCACTGCATCACGCAGGGGCTCGGAACGATCCTGGAGGCGCGCCACCTCGTCCTCCTCGCCTTCGGCGAGGGCAAGGCGCAGGCCGTGGCCGACGCGGTCGAGGGACCGCTCTCGGCGTTCCTGCCCGGGTCCGCGATCCAGCTGCACCCGCACGCCACCGTCGTCGTGGACGAGGCGGCGGCATCGAAGCTCAAGCTCGCCGACTACTACCGGTGGACCTTCGCCCACAAGCCCGCCTGGCAGGGGATCTGACCCGCGGGGTGCGGCCGGTATTCGGTCGTTGAGCGAGGAGCGCAGCGACGAGTCGAAACGTGGTGACCCGGTCTGCGGCTTGGTGCGGCCGCTGCGCGATGGCCTCGTCCGTCGCGCGGTCCCCCGCCGTCCTTCGGTCGGCTCCCGCCAGGCCCGATGCCGGCG
>NZ_JBAOJP010000013.1:0-195503 GCF_037083505.1 Microbacterium sp. CCNWLW41 | reverse complement strand
CGCCCGCGGCACCCGCGCCTGCCCCCTCGCCCGCGCCGGCGACGCGGCGAGAGGCCGCCGCTGCGGCGGCCGCCGCCCCCGCCGAGACGACGGCAGTCTCCGGCTCCGCGGCCGCCGGGACCGGCGAGGCTCCGCGGGCCGCCGCCGTGCTCGACCAGGACGTGTTCACGACCCTGCGTCAGCCGAAGGCGCCCGGTGCGCTCGCGCTGGACGGCGTGTGGCATCAGATCTCGCCGCGGTACGTGACCTCGCAGCTGCTGCAGAACGTGCTCTTCCTCGCCGTGGTCGTCGTCGCGGCGCTCGTCCTGGTCTTCGTGCTGGACCAGCCCTGGGCCTGGATCCCCGGAGGGATCCTCGCCGTGATCACCGTCGTGACGCTGGCGATCCTGCCCCGGCAGGCCCGGGCGATCGGGTACATGCTGCGCGCGGACGACATCGTCTTCCGGCGGGGCATCCTCTGGCAGCGCATGATCGCCGTGCCCTACGGCCGCATGCAGCTTGTCGACATCACCCACGGCCCCCTCGATCGTGCGTTCGGCATCGCGAAGCTGAAGATGGTGACCGCCGCGGCGACCACCGGGGTGGAGATCCCCGGCATGAACCAGGCGGCGGCCGAGGCCCTGCGCGACACGCTGATCGAGGTCGCCGAGACCCGCCGGACCGGGCTGTGAGCGTGCTTCCTCCGTCGTCCCCGCCCGCGGGCGGCGAGCCCTCCGCACCCGTGACCACCGCGGACGGGACCCTCCCGTCGGGCGGGTCGTCCGAGCTCGCGGACGGCGAATGGCACCGGATGCATCCGCTGACCCCGCTGTTCAAGGGCGGGCTGGCGCTGATCGTCATCCTGGGTCTCGTCGTCGCGAACCTCCGCGACAAGGTCGTCCACTGGGTCATCGGACTCTTCTCGCCCGAGGCGTCGCGCGTGGAGGTGGGCGGGGACCCGGTGGACTGGGTGCTGTCGAACAACCTCGCGCTGGTGGCGCTGCTCGGGGTCTTCGTCGTGCTCGTCGTCCTGATCCTCATCTTCTGGATGGTGTGGCGCTTCCAGCAGTTCCGCATCACGGGTGAGCACGTCGAGGTGCGCAAGGGCATCGTCTTCCGCTCGCAGCGGCGCGCCCCGCTCGACCGGGTGCAGGGGGTGAACCTCACGCGGCCCTTCCCCGCCCGCCTGATCGGGATGGCGAAGCTGGAGGTGGTCGGTGCCGGAACCGACGCGAACGTCGCTCTGGAGTATCTGTCCACACCGAAGGCGGAGGCCGTCCGGATGGACATCCTCCGCCTGGCCTCCGGCGCACGTCGCGCCCGCGAGATCGCGCGCGGCGGCGATCCCGCCGTCGCCGGGAACGCGCAGGACGCCCGTTCGGCCAGGGCGCAGCTCGTCGAAGGCGTGAACCAGGGGGTCACCGGGATCATCGCGGGCGTCGACATGGACGACGTCGCGCCGGAGAGCATCCTTCGGATCCCGACCGGTCGCCTCGTCGGCTCGCAGCTGCTGTCGGCCGTCATGTGGCTGGTCTTCTTCGCGGTGCTGTTCGCCGTCGTCATGGCGTTCGTGTTCCCCCCGATCGTCGCGAACGAGGGCCCGGCGGGCGCAGCGATCCTCCTCGGCGTCGCGCTCGTGACCGGCCTGCCGATGCTGTTCGCAGCGGTCGCGATCACGTGGGCGCAGATCGCGAAGTCGCTGCGGTATTCGATCGCGCCCACCCCGGACGGCGTGCGGATCACCTTCGGCCTGCTCACCACCGTCACCGAGACCATTCCGCCGGGACGCATCTTCGCCGTCGAGGTGTCGCAGCCGCTGCTGTGGCGCCCGTTCGGGTGGTGGACCGTCAAGATCAACCGGATGTCCGGCAAGAGCGCCTCGGCCCAGCAGTCCAGCACGGCGCAGCAGTTCAACGTGGTGCTCCCGGTCGGTGCCCGCGCGGACGTCGAGCGCGTTCTCGGCCTCATCCTCCCGGATGCGCCGCACGAGGTCGTGCCCCTGATCTGGGAGCACGGCGTTCTCGGCCCCGTGGCGGGCGACCCGTACCGCACCATCCCGGCGCGGGCCTGGTGGCGGCGGCCGTTCTCCTGGCGGCGGCACGGCATCGCGCTGACCGACTTCGCGCTGCTCATCCGCCGCGGACGCATCTGGCGCAAGCTCGCGCTGTTCCCGCTCGCGCGGCTCCAGGGCTTCTCGGTCGAGCAGGGGCCGATCGACCGCGCGCAGCGCGTGGCCAGCGGCCGACCGCACTCCGTCACCGGACCCGTCACCGGCGATGTCTCCGGCATCGAGCGGGACGTCATGGTCGAGCTGCTCGACGCCGTCAGCCGAGCGGCGGCGCGCGCCGCGGCCGAGGACCGCGGACACCGATGGGCAGAGTCCGGCGCGGGGACGCCTCTCGTCGCCGACGCCGCCGGACCCGGGACGTCGTGAGCCGTGACGGGCGCCTCGCCGTCGGAATCGTCGGCGCGGGGCGTGTCGGGCCGGTCCTGGGCGCTGCGCTGGCCGGTGCCGGGCATCTCCTCGTCGGGATCACCGCGGGCTCCGACCCCGACCGGGTGGCGGCGATCCTGCCGGGCTTGGAGGTGCGCGAGGCCGACGCGCTGGTGCGGGATAGCCAGCTCGTGGTGCTCGCGGTGCCCGGCGAGCAGCTGCCCGGGCTGGTCGCGGGGCTGGCCGAGGTCGGGGCCTGGCAGCCGGGGCAGCTCGTGCTCCACACCGACCCGGCCTTCGGGACCGAGGTGCTCGAGCCCGCGGTGCAGCGCGGGGCGATCCCGCTCGCGGTCCATCCCGCGATCACCTTCACGGGGACGACGCTGGATCTTCGCCAGCTTCAGGCGTCCTACGCCGCGGTGACGGCGCCGCCGATGGTTCTGCCTATCGCCCAGGCCCTCGCGGTGGAGCTCGGATGCGAGCCGGTCGTGATCGAGGAGCAGGACCGGGCCGCGTATGCGGAGGCGATCAGCACCGCGTCGACCTTCTCGCGCGCCATCGTGGGTCAGGCCACGGGCATCCTCCGCGGGATCGGCGTGGAGAACCCCGGCGGCTACCTCTCGGCCCTCGTCTCCTCGGCGGTCGAGCAGGCTCTCCGCGACGCCTCCGACCCGCTGGAGCCGCCGGCCGTGGGCTGACGCAGTGGTCCTCGCCGCGACGAGTGCGGCGAGGGCACCCCGCGGAGAGCGGCGGAGGGCGCCGGTAGACTGGACGGCGACTTCCGAGGAGCCCCACCCATGACTGACGCGCCCGCGCAGACCCCCGCCGTCGACCCGTCGTCCGGCACCGACGCCGCCGAGTCGGCCGAGGACACCTTCGAGCAGCGGGCGGTGCGTCTGGCCAAGCGCGAGCGGCTGATCGCCGAGCGCACGGACGCGGCGGGCGGCGCCTTCCCCGTCGCCGTCCCGGTGACGCACACGATCCCGCAGCTGCGGGCGGAGTACGGCGAGCTGGAGGCCGGCGCGGAGACCGGCGCCGTCGTGGGCATCGCCGGTCGCGTGGTGTTCAGCCGCAACACCGGCAAGCTCTGTTTCGCGACGCTGCAGGCCGGTGACGGATCCCGCATCCAGGCGATGATCTCGCTGGCCAACGTCGGCGAGGAGTCGCTGCAGCGGTGGAAGGAGCTGGTGGACCTCGGCGACCACGTGTTCGTGCACGGCGAGGTGATCTCCAGCCGCCGTGGCGAGCTGTCGGTCATGGCCGACGACTGGATGATCGCTTCCAAGGCCGTGCTGCCGCTGCCGAACGTGTACGGGGAGCTGAGCGAGGAGAGCCGCGTGCGCAGCCGCTTCCTCGACCTGATCGTCCGCGATCAGGCGCGGACGACGGTCCGCGCCCGGGCCGCGGTGAACGCGAGCCTCCGGCAGACCTTCACGGCGCACGGCTTCCTCGAGGTCGAGACGCCGATGCTCCAGGTGCAGCACGGCGGCGCCTCGGCGCGCCCGTTCATCACCCACTCGAACGCCTTCGACACCGAGCTCTACCTCCGGATCGCGCCGGAGCTGTACCTGAAGCGCGCCGTCGTCGGGGGCATCGATCGCGTCTATGAGATCAACCGGAACTTCCGCAACGAGGGCGCGGACTCCACGCACAGCCCCGAGTTCGCGATGCTGGAGGCCTACCAGGCCTACAGCGACTACAACGGCATCGCGGACCTGACGCAGGAACTGGTGCAGAACGCCGCGGTCGCGGTGGCGGGGTCCACCACGGTCACCTGGGCGGACGGCACCGAGTACGACCTCGGCGGCGAGTGGGATCGCATCTCGATGTACGACTCGCTCTCCGCCGCGGCAGGACGCACGTTCTCTCCGGCCGACCCGCTGGACGAGCTCGTCACCTTCGCGCAGGCCCACGGCGTGGAGGTCCCGCCGCAGGCCACGCACGGCAAGCTCATCGAGGAGCTCTGGGAACACTTCGTCAAGGGCGGTCTGGAGCGGCCGACGTTCGTGATGGACTTCCCCGTCGACACCTCGCCCCTCGTCCGTGAGCACCGGTCGATCCCGGGCGTCGTGGAGAAGTGGGACCTGTACGTGCGCGGCTTCGAGCTGGCCACCGGGTACTCCGAGCTGGTCGACCCCGTGATCCAGCGCGAGCGCTTCGAGGAGCAGGCGCGACTGGCGGCGCGGGGCGATGTCGAGGCGATGCGCGTGGACGAGGAGTTCCTGCGCGCACTCGAGCACGGCATGCCGCCGACGGGCGGGATGGGCATGGGGATCGACCGTCTGCTCATGGCCGTGACCGGTCTCGGCATCCGCGAGACGATCCTCTTCCCTCTCGTCAAGTAGCGTCCCGGCGGACGGGCACTCCGCATCCGGCGGTCGCTTCGCCATGGTCATGCCCGCGCCCGGGCGAAGACCCAGTCCGGCAGCGGCGATGCGTTCAGCAGGCGCCGGAGGAGACCCGCGAACGAGTGCTCCGGGTCGATCAGCAGAGCCTGGTCCAGGTGGTGCGCCGCGGGCGTCGAGCGCCCCAGCGCCCAGGAGAGCCACGCGGCGGCGGCCAGGGCGCCGGGGCGGGCCCGACGAGGAGCGAGAGCCGCCGCGCTCCGCGCGAGCGAGAGCGCCAGCCCCAGCCGGTCCGGGTCCGGTCGGGCACCGCGCCCGAGCATCACCTCCCCGATGTCCGCCGGGAACGAGCCCGGATCGAGGTCGAACGCGATCTGCGCCTCCAGCGCGCGCTCGCCGTGCTCCTTCCCGCGGGCCCATTGGATCAGTGCGACATCGCGCAACGCTGGTCGGGCGAGGACCGCGATCAGCGCGGCGACGGTGAAGGGCGGCAGGTTCTGCGGTGCGTCCAGGAGGTCCTCGAGGAACGCCGGCAGGTCGTCGAGCGCGAGCGTCGCCGCGAAGGCGCGAGGGTCCACGCGCGCGGAGGCGCATCGCGGGTACCCGGACGACAATGCCTCCTCCACGTCCTCCCACGCGCGTCCGATCCGTTCCTTCTCCGCGAGGTCGGCGGGCGGCAGTTGGCCACCCGTCGTCTGGTCGCCGGTGGCCGGCGCGAGACCCGGGACGGCGGGGGCCGCCGGGAGGTCCCCGAGATGGTGGCGGACGCGGTCGGGGTCGAGATAGTCGCCCCAGGCGTCGGGCCCCACGCAGAGCGCCTCGACGATGCGCAGTCCGCAGGCCGTGGCGCGCAGGAGGAGGTCGTCCATGAGCGCTGCGCCGGGAAAGGGGGACGGCGACGCGTCCTCCCCGGCGGTGAGCGGCTCGTCCCGGTACAGCACGATCGCGAGTGCGTCGGTGTCGGGCACCCGGCAGGCCAGCCCCACCGCCGTGGCGGCGAACCTTTCGCGCGCCTCCGTCGTGACGGGATCCTCGCCCGCGTTCGGGCTCGGGACCGAGCCGGAGCCGGCGTGGGGCACGGAATCGGAATCGCGCTCGGAGCCGGAGTCTCCCTCGGGCAGGTCGAAGCGGATGGCTCCGGCGGTGCGCCGGCCGGCGAACGGGAGCAGGACGGCGCTGCGGCGAGGGGTGAAGCCGGACAGGACGGGGACGAGCGCGAGGAGCTCCGCGGCTCCGGACGCCTTCAGGATCGTGGTCATGTCAGGATCCTCCGCGACCGCGGGATCACGGAGCGGCCCGATCCCGCGATCGGTGGGCAACCGCGTGCCGTCCCTCGGGTGTGGAGGACGAGGAGCCGGGCCGCGGTCACTCGCAGCCGGAGCCGAGGCGCGGCGCGTACGATGGGGTCATGGACGATTTCTGGGCTGCGGCGGCGTGGTCGATCATTCCGACCCTCGCGGTGCTCGTCGTCTTCTTCGTGGTCCTTCGGGGCATCCTCCGCTTCGACCGCACCGAGCGCCGCACGCACGCGCGCATCGAGGCCGAGGAGCGAGCCGCCCGCGGTCTTCCCCCGCGTTCCTGAGCCGCCGGAACCCCTGAGCCCGAGGCGCGCGGGCCCGGTCCGCCGAGGACACACAGCGCAGCGCCCGAGGCGTGTCCGCGCGGCCCGCTACTGTGAGACGAAGCCGCCGCCGTGCGGCCTGCGTACGGGAGAGCGATGACCATCGATGCGTGGCCCTGGTGGGTGGTGGCGATCGCGCTGGTGGTGGACATCACCATCCGCGTGACCGCGATCATCGTCGTGCCGCGGAACCGACGCCCCACGGCGGCGATGGCGTGGCTGCTGGCCATCTACTTCATCCCCATCGTCGGGGTCTTCCTGTTCCTCCTCATCGGGAACCCGCGGCTGCCCCGGGCGCGGCGCCGCAAGCAGGAGCAGATCAACGAGTACATCGCGGACATGAGCGCGAGCCTGGCCGTCGGCAGCCTCCGCCCGAACGCCCCGGAGTGGTTCGACGCCCTCGTGCGCATGAACAAGCGCCTCGGCGCGCTGCCGCTCACCGGGGACAACGGCGCGGAGCTGATCTCCGACTACCAGGAGTCCCTGGACGCGATGGCCGCCGCCGTCCGCCGGGCGAAGGACTACGTGCACGTCGAGTTCTACATCCTGCAGGCGGATGCGGCGACCGACGACTTCTTCCGCGCGCTGGAGGAGGTGGCCGCACGCGGGGTGACCGTGCGCGTGCTGCTGGACCACTGGGCCAACCGCTGGAAGCCGCGCTACCGCCAGACGATCGCCCGGCTGGACGCGATGGGCGCCCACTGGCAGCTCATGCTCCCCGTGCAGCCGCTGCGGGGGAAGACCCAGCGCCCGGATCTGCGCAATCACCGCAAGCTCCTCGTCGTCGACGGCGACGTCGCCTTCCTCGGCTCGCAGAACGTGACCGACTCCAGCTACAACCTCCCGAAGAACATCAAGCGCGGCCTGCACTGGGTCGACCTGATGGTCCGCCTCGACGGCCCGGTCGTCGCGAGCGTCAACGCGGTCTTCCTGTCGGACTGGTACAGCGAGACCGGGCACGTCCCCGACGACCTGGACTTCCTGCGCGCCGAGGCGGGCAGCGGCGACCTGGACTGTCAGATCGTGCCGTCCGGTCCCGGGTTCGAGGTCGAGAACAACCTGCGTCTGTTCCTCAGCCTGCTCTATGCGGCCAAGCACAAGATCATGATCGTCAGCCCGTACTTCGTCCCGGACGAGGCGCTGCTGCTCGCCGTGACCGCGGCGTGCGACCGCGGGATCCAGGTGGAGCTGTTCGTCTCGGAGGAGGGCGACCAGGCCATCGTCTATCACGCGCAGCGCAGCTACTACGAGGCGCTGCTGCGGGCAGGCGTGCGGATCTGGATGTACCGCAAGCCGTACATCCTGCACACCAAGAGCCTCACCATCGACGACGACATCGCCGTCATCGGGTCGAGCAACATGGACATGCGCTCGTTCGGTCTCAACCTGGAGATCTCCATGCTGGTGCGGGGAGAGGAGTTCGTGGAGGACGTGCGCCGGGTCGAGGACCGCTACCGCGAGCTGAGCCGCGAGCTGACGCTGGAGGAGTGGATGCAGCAGCCGCTGCGCTCGACGGTGCTGGACAACCTCGCCCGACTGACCTCCGCGCTGCAGTGACGCCGGCAGAGACGCGAACGGCGGCGATCGGAGCGCGCCCATCCTCAGCACCCTCCCAGTGCGGGTCCGGGTGACGCGAGGGTCTCGCGTCTAGCATGGGCCCCATGAGGATTCGATCGGCTCTTGCAGCAGTGTCCCTCGCGGCGGCGGCGGTCGTCCTCGCCGCCTGCGCCGGCGGACCCGGGGGAACGCCGGCGCCGACGACGGTCCCCACCGAGTCCTCGACCGCGCGGCCGGGCCCCGACCTGGAGACCGCGGCGACGTGGCTGGACGGCGGCCGGCTCGTGGGGCTCGTCACCTTCGGCTCCTCCAGCTGCGTGCCGCAGGTCGGCGACGTCAGCGCGGAAGGGCAGCAGCTGACGGTCGAGCTGGTGTCGACGACTCCGGCCGATGCCGTGTGCACCGCCGACTACAGCCCTCGCGCCGTGGCGGTCGCGGTCCCCGACGGCGTCGATCCGACCAAGGACGTCGTGATCTCGATCACGGGGGACGAGGCCGCCGGACAGGTCGCGCTCGCCGGCGATCCCGCCATGACCGCGGCCGGCACTCCGACGGACTATCGACCCAGCGCCGGGTGGTATTCGGACGCCGGCGCCGTGCTGCTCACCTGGGGCTCGTCCTCCTGTGTCCCCGAGATCGAGCGGGCGCAGATCGGCGAGACCGGCGCGACCCTGACGTTCCGGGACCTCGACCGTCCGTGCACGATGGACATGCAGCCGCGGGCGACCGTGGTGGGCCTGGGCGGCACGGCCCTCACGCAGGAGGGCTACGTCCTGACGCTGACCGGAGGCGGTCTCGACGGCGAGGTCACGGTCGGCGGGGCTCTCCCCGGACGCTGATCCTCGTCCGCGCCCGCCCGGCCCGGCATCGCGCCGGAGAAGGGCAGCGTTCAGAGAGCGCTGACGTCGTGGCCCGCGGGCAGCACCACCAGGAGCGCTCCGGGATCGATGCGGCATCGGATGCGCACGGCCGCGCCGAACTCGTCGCCGTCCAGCTCGATCGGCGCGGGCTCCTGCGCGGCGGCCTCGGCCGCCTTGCCGCTCAGGTACCGGATCGACCGGCTCTGCCCGGCAAGCTCGATCATCCGGCGCCCTGCCTGCGTGCGGCGCAGCACCGAGTTCTGCCACCAGACCGTGCGCCAGACGGCCAGCCACCCGAAGGGGCCGCTGGGCTGGATGACGGCGACGTCCAGACCCCCGTCGGCGATCGACGCGTCCGGGATCAGCGAGATGCCGGCGGGGAGCGTGCCGCAGTTGGCGAACAGCATGCTGTGCACCTTGACCGAGTGCAGCTTGGCGTCGTCCACCGCGTAGACCACCCGGAACGGCTTCGCCCCGGCGAGCGAGCGCGCCGCACCGTCGACGTAGGCCACCCAGCCGACCGACTTCTTGAGATCGGGGCGCGTGTTGGCGATCATGTCGGCGTCCAGACCGATCCCGGCGAGCACGACGAACGCGTGCTCGCTGGTCGTGGCGTCCGGGCGGGTGATCTCGGCCCACCCGATGTCGACCGGGTGGACGTCGCCGCGGAACACGGCCCGGATCATGCCGAGCGGATCGTCGAGCGGGAGGGCGAGGTTCCGCGCGAGAAGGTTGCCGGTGCCGCTCGGGATGATCGCCAGGGGCACGCCGGTCCCCGCCATGGCCTCGGAGACGGCGCGGACCGTCCCGTCGCCGCCCGCGACCAGCACGGCCGACGCCCCGCCGGCGAGCGCCGTGCGGGTGGCCTCCTGACCGGGGTCCTCGACGCTCGTCTCGAGGATCGCCGGCGGCGCCCAGCCCATGGACGCCGACATCGACTGGAGCATCGTGCGCAGGCGCGGCGCGTCCGCTTTGACGGGGTTCACGACGAGCGCGGCGTGGGAGCGCGGGCGGTCGTCGGTGGTCACAGCGCCAGCATACGTCGCGGGGCGGTGGGGCGGGGCGCGAGGGCGGGCGGCCCGACCGGGCGTCCTAGACTTGAGGGGTGATCGATCTCGCGCTTCTCCGCGACGAGCCGGAGCTCGTCCGTCAGTCCCAGGCCGCGCGCGGAAACGCGCCGGAGACCGTCGATGCGGCGATCGAGGCGGATCGATCCCGACGCCAGGCGCTGGCGGCGTTCGAGGAGCTGCGCGCCGAGCAGAACGCCTTCGGCAAGCAGGTGGCCGCCGCGCCCAAGGAGGAGAAGGCCGCGCTGGTCGCGCAGGCGAAGGACCTCGCGGAGCGCGTGAAGCAGGCCCAGCACGCGGCGAACGAGGCGGCGGCGACGGCCGCCGAGGCGCTCTCGCACATCGAGAACATCGTCCTGGACGGCGTCCCCGCCGGTGGCGAGGACGACTTCGTGGAGCTGCGCCGCGTCGGCGACATCCCGACGTTCGACTTCGAGCCGCGGGATCACCTGGAGCTCGGCGAGCTGCTGAACGCGATCGACATGGAGCGCGGGGCCAAGGTCTCCGGCGCGCGGTTCTACTTCCTCCGCGGGGTCGGCGCCCGGCTCGAGATCGCGCTGATGAACATGGCCCTGGACAAGGCACTGCAGCACGGTTTCACGCCCATGATCGTCCCGACCCTGGTGCGTCCGGAGATCATGCAGGGCACCGGCTTCCTCGGGGAGCACGCCGACGAGGTGTACCGCCTCGAAGCGCAGGACATGTACCTCGTCGGCACGAGCGAGGTCCCCCTCGCCGGCTACCACAAGGACGAGATCGTCGATCTGTCCCGCGGGCCCCTTCGCTACGCCGGCTGGTCGACCTGCTATCGCAGCGAGGCCGGCTCGTACGGCAAGGACACCCGCGGCATCATCCGCGTCCACCAGTTCAACAAGCTGGAGATGTTCGTCTACACGACGCCGGAGGAGGCGCAGGCCGAGCACGAACGCCTGCTGGCGATGCAGGAGGACATGCTGACCGGACTCGGCCTCGCCTATCGGGTGATCGACACCGCGGCGGGCGACCTCGGCTCCAGTGCCGCGCGCAAGTACGACGTGGAGGCGTGGGTCCCGACGCAGGGCACCTACCGCGAGCTGACGTCGACGTCGAACTGCACGACCTATCAGGCGCGCCGGCTCGACGTGCGCCACCGCACCCTGGACGCCGACGGCAAGCCCGGGAAGACGCAGCCCGTCGCGACGCTCAACGGGACGCTGGCGACCACACGCTGGATCGTCGCGATCCTGGAGACGCACCAGCAGGCGGACGGCTCCGTCCTCGTGCCGGAGGTCCTCCGTCCCTATCTCGGAGGCCTCGAGGTCCTTCGTCCCGAGGGCGCGGACGAGGGTGCGGGGGAGACCGCATGACCCGGCCCTGGCTCATCGGCCTCGACATCGACGGCACGATCCTCCTCGAGGACGAGACCCTCAGCCCGGGCGTCGTCGACGCGGTGGCCCGGGTGCGCGACGCCGGCAACGAGGTCACCCTGGCCACCGGGCGCAGTTGGATGGCGACCCACCGATACCTCGACGAGCTGGCGATCGCTCCCGAGTTCGTGGTGTGCTCCAACGGGGCGGTCACGATGCGCCGCACGGGGGACGGCTGGGAGCGCTGGCACGTCGAGACGTTCGACCCGTCCAAGGTCTTGGCGCTGCTGGGCGAGCGCCTGCCGGACGCGCGGTACATGGTCGAGCTCGGCTCCGGGCAGCGCCTGTTCACCGAGCACCTCGACGACTGGACGCTCGACGGCGGCCGCGAGGTCGCGTTCGCCGACCTGTCCGCGGAGCCGGTGTCGCGCGTCGTCGTGGTCTCGCCCGGCCAGGACGAGGCGTACTTCCAGCGGATCGTGGAGGAGGCCGGGCTGAACGAGGTCTCCTACGCGATCGGCTGGACCGCGTGGCTCGACATCGCGCCGCAGGGGGTCGACAAGGGGACCGCCATGGAGCGCGTACGGGCACGACGCGGCATCGACGGCGACCGGGTGTTCGTGGCCGGGGACGGCCGCAACGACATCGGGATGTTCGGCTGGGCCCGCGACCTCGGCGGTCGCGCCGTCGCGATGGGACAGGCGCCCGAGGAGGTCAAGGCCGCCGCCGGCGAGGTCACGGACGACGTCGTGCATGGCGGCCTGGCCCGCGCGCTGTCCTCGCTGGTCGACGCCGCCGCGGCGACGCGGGGCTGAGATCACGGTGTGACCGGGGAGCGCTTCCAGGGCTCCCCCAGGTGGACCCGCCATCATAAGAGGATCGGTCCAGACCGCCTTCCGCGCGTCGACTAGACTCGACGCCGATCGGTTGTGGGGATTCCCGCAGTCGAGGAGGGTTGTCCGAGCGGCCGATGGAGCTGGTCTTGAAAACCAGTGGGCAGAGATGTCTCGTGGGTTCGAATCCCACACCCTCCGCTGGGTCTGAACGGCCGCCCGGAGGGTGGCTGTTCAGACGCACGATGGCTGAGCGGGATTCGAGAGGAGAACCGCCGCAGGCGGGTCACCGGCTCCCACACCCTCCGCAGGATCGAAAGGCACTGAGTGAGCGCGACCTCCCGATCGCGGCGACCCGTCGCCCGGCACGGCCAGCTTCGCCGACCCACCGCTTTGTCCCAGCTGCTGAAGATCGTCGGCGTGGCCATGGCGGTCGTGCTCGTCAGCGGCTTCGGCGTCGCCGCGTACGTCCTCTACGACCTGCAGTCCACCCTCTCCTCGAACGCCGTCGCACTGGACGGGCAGGAGTCGGTCCCGCCGGACATCGGCGAGCTCAAGGGCGGCATCAACATGCTCGTCGTGGGCACGGACGCCTGTGAGGAGTCCTTCTCCGGTCTCTTCGGCCTCCGCTGCGAGGAAGACGACGGCGGGGAGCGCAACGACGTCAACATGCTCCTGCACATCTCCGACAACCCGCGGCGCGTCACGGTCATCACGCTCCCGCGCGACCTCATGGTCCCGGTGCCGGAGTGCACGGATCCCGAGGGCAACACGACGTCGGCGATGTGGAAGCAGCCGCTGAACTCGACCTTCGAGACGGGCGGGCTCAACTGCGTCGTCAAGACGGTCTCCGAGCTGACCGGCCTCGACATCCCGTTCGCCGCCAAGGTCACGTGGGGCGGCGTGATCGAGATCACCAACGCCATCGGCGGCGTGGACGTCTGCATCGCGAACGGTCTGACCGACGAGTACACGAATCTGAACCTGCCTCCGGGGATCAACACCCTGCAGGGGTACGAGGCGCTGCAGTTCCTGCGCACCCGCTACGGCGTGGGCGACGGGAGCGACCTGGGCCGTATCTCGAACCAGCAGGTGTACATGTCGTCGCTGGCCCGCAAGCTCGTCAGCGACGAGGTGCTGTCGAACCCGGCGACGCTGCTGAAGCTCGCCCACACCGCCCTCGCCAACGTGACGCCGAGCGAGTCGCTGACGAACCCGATGCTGCTCGTGCAGATCGCGCTCGCGGTGAAGAACGTGCCCTTCGAGGACATCAACTTCGTGCAGTACCCCGTGTACACGGATCCGGACGACCCGAACAAGGTCGTGCCCGACGAGGAGACGGCGGACACGCTCATGGCGGCCCTGGAGGCGAACGAGCAGATCGTCGTGACCGGGACCAACGACGGCGTCGTCAACGCCGACGGGACCACGGGCGAGGCGCCGCCGACCGAGGGGACCGGTGAGATCCCGCCCACGGACGGCGACACCACCCCGGGCGACGGCGAGGAGATCGGCGAGACCGCCCCTCCGACCACGCCCGGCGTCGTCACCCTGCCGCAGGGGGTCGTGGGCCAGTCCGCGGCCGACCAGACCTGCTCCAACGGCGTCGGCTACGCGGGGGAGTGACCCGCGCCGATCAGCGCGGCAGGTAGCGGACCGGCCTCGTGGCGGCGGCCACCCGGGCGCGCAACTCCTCCAGCGAGGCGGCCGACCCGTCGAGCGCGCGCGCCTGCACGAGGACATTCCCGAGCGCCGTCGCCTCGACCGGACCCGCGAGCACCGTCGTCCCCGAGCGGTCCGCCGTCGCCTGGCACAGCAGCGCGTTGAGGGCGCCGCCGCCGACGAGGTTCACCGTGTCGATCCGGCGGCCGGTGAGCTCGGCGACGACCCGGAGGGTCCGCGCGAACGCCTCGGCGATGCTCTCCACGATGCTGCGCACGAAGGCGCCGCGCTCGGCGGGCGGCTCCGCCCCGCGGCTCCGCAGCAGGGCCGTGATCCGCGCCGGCATGTCGCCGGGGGCGCTGAGCGACGGATCGTTCGCGTCGAAGAGGGGGACGGGCGCGGTGACCGCCGCCGCCTCGCTCAGCAGCGACGACAGGTCGAGCGGGGCGTCGTCCTCCTGCTCCCACGCGCGGACCGTCTCGCTCAGCAGCCAGAGCCCGGTGACGTTGTGCAGGAAGCGGATCCGTCCGTCCACGCCCAGCTCGTGCGTCATGTTCTCCGTGCGCGCGGACTCGGTGAGGATCGGCGCCTCGATCTCCACACCGACCAGGCCCCACGTGCCGCAGGAGATGTACGCGGACGCCGGCGATGCCAGCGGGGCGGCCACGACCGCCGAGGCGGTGTCGTGGGATCCGACGGCGATCACGGGGAGCTCGGCGGCGCCGATCCGCGCCGCGATCTCCGGGCGGAGCCGGCCGAGCACGGTTCCCGCGTCCACGAGCGGCGGGAGCACGCGACGAGGGATCCCGAGCCGCTCGGCGAGGTCGTGGTCCCACTCCCTCGTCCGCACGTCGAGCAGGCCGGTCGTGGAGGCGTTGGTGCGCTCCGCGACGCGCGCCCCGGTGAGCCGGTGGGCGAGGAGATCGGGGATGAGCAGGGCGGTATCGGCCTCGGGGAGGCGCTCGTCGGCACGGTACTGGTAGAGCGTCGTGAACGGCAGGAACTGCAGGCCGTTGCGTGCGTACAGGTCCGGGAACGGCACCCGGGCGTGCGCCGCCTCGACGCCGCGCGCGGCGCGGTCGTCCCGATAGTGGAACGGCTCGGCGAGCAGCTCGTCGTCGCGGAGTAGTCCGTAATCGACCGCCCAGGAGTCGATGCCGATGCTCTCGATCTCCGGCGCACGTCGCACGGCCTCGGCGAGCCCGTCCAGCACATGGGCGAAGAGCGCCTCGATGTCCCAGTGCAGGCCGTCCTCGCGTGCGACGGCCCCGTTGGGGAAGCGGGCGACCGGCTCCAGCTCGAGGACGCCCGGCCCGACGCGGCCGATCATCACCCGCCCGCTCGTGGCGCCCAGGTCGACCGCCGCCACCGTCCGCATCGTCATCGCAGGAAGGCCGCGGCGACGCCCGAGTCGACCGGGATGTGCAGACCCGTGGTGCGGCTCAGCTCCGGGCCCGTGAGGACGTACACGGCGTCCGCGACGTTCTCGGGGACGACCTCGCGCTTGAGGATCGTGCGGTTGGCGTAGAACTGGCCCAGGTCCTCCTCCTTGACGCCGTAGGTGGCGGCGCGGTTGGCGCCCCAGCCGGAGGCGAAGATGCCGGATCCGCGCACCACGCCGTCCGGATTGATGCCGTTCACGCGGATGCCGTGCTCGCCCAGCTCGACCGCCAGCAGCCGCACCTGGTGCGCCTGGTCGGCCTTCGTGGCCGAGTACGCGATGTTGTTCGGGCCGGCGAAGACGGAGTTCTTGGACGAGATGTAGATGATGTCCCCGCCCAGCCTCTGGTCGATGAGGATGCGTGCGGCCGCTTGGGAGACGAGGAAGGAGCCCTTCGCCATCACGTCGTGCTGCAGGTCCCAGTCCTTCTCGGTCGTCTCGAGCAGCGGCTTGGAGAGCGAGAGACCGGCGTTGTTGACCACGAGGTCCACGCCGCCGAACGCGAGCACCGCCTCGTCCAGCGCGGCCTGGACGGCCTCTGCGTCGGCGACGTTCGCGGCGACGCCGATCGCGACGTCCGCGTTCCCGAGCTCGGCGGCGGCTGCGCGCGCCTTGTCGAGGTCCAGGTCGGCGACGATCACGCAGGCGCCCTCGGCGGCCAGCCGTGTGGCGACGGCCTTGCCGATCCCCGAGGCCGCGCCCGTCACGAACGCGACGCGCCCCTGGTGCGTCTTCGGCTTCGGCATCCGCTGGAGCTTGGCCTCTTCGAGCGCCCAGTACTCGATGCGGAACTTCTCGGCGTCCGAGATCGGAGCGTATGTCGACAGCGCCTCGGCGCCGCGCATCACGTTGATCGCGTTGACGTAGAACTCGCCGGCCACCCGCGCGGTCTGCTTGTTGGCGCCGTAGGAGAACATCCCGACCCCGGGCACGAGGACGATGAGCGGATCGGCCCCGCGGATCGCTGGGGACTCGGCGGTCGCGTGCGCGTCGTAGTACGCCTGGTAGTCGACACGGTACTCGGCGTGCAGCTCGTGCAGGCGCGCGATCTGCTCGTCGACGGACGCCGTCGCCGGGAGATCGAGGATGAGCGGCTTGACCTTGGTGCGCAGGAAGTGGTCGGGGCAGGACGTGCCGAGCGCGGCGAGTGCGGGGGCCTTCTCGGAGGCGAGGAAGTCGAGGACGACATCGGTGTCGGTGAAGTGCCCGAGCATCGGGCGGTCGGTGGACGCGATGCCGCGGATGGTCGGTGCGAGCGCGGCGGCCCGGGCGCGGCGCTCGGCGGGGGCGAGGGGCTCGAAGCCGGGGCGCACGGCGCCGAACGGCTGCGGTGCGCCGTGCTCGGCGATGTAGGCGGTCGCCGTCTCGATGATCCGCAGCGAGTTCGCCTCGGCCTCCTCGGAGGACGCTCCCCAGGCGGTGATGCCGTGTCCGCCGAGGATGCACCCGATCGCCCGCGGGTTCTGCTCCTTGATCGCCGCGATGTCCAGGCCCAGCTGGAAGCCCGGGCGGCGCCACGGGACCCACACGACCTCGTCCCCGAAGATCTTCGCGGTCAGCTCCTCGCCGTCGGCGGCCGTGGCGATCGCGATCCCGGAGTCGGGGTGCAGATGGTCGACGTGGGCGGCGTCCACGAGCGCGTGCATCGCGGTGTCGATGGACGGCGCTGCGCCGCCCTTGCCGTGCAGGCAGTAGTCGAACGCGGCGACCATCTCGTCCTCGCGATCCACGCCCGGGTAGACGTCGACGAGCGCCCGCAGGCGATCCATGCGCAGGACGGCGAGACCCTGCTCGGTCAGCGTGCCGAGGTCGCCGCCCGAGCCCTTGACCCACAGCAGCTCGACGGGCGCGCCCGTCACGGGATCGGTGTCGGAGCCCTTGGCGGAGGTGTTCCCGCCGGCGTAGTTGGTGTTCCTCGGGTCCGCGCCCAGGCGGTGGGACCGGGCGAGAAGGGCGGCGGCGGTGGGGTTGGTCATGAGCGTGGTGTCCTCGGTGTGGGTGTCGGGTTTCGCATCGGTCGGGGATCGAGGGGCTTCGGCCCCCGGGCTCAGGCGCCCCAGCCGGCCTGGGCGCCGCCGACGCGCTCGGCGGCGATCCGCTCGGCGTAGCCGGAGACGGCATAGGCGGCCATGGGGTCGGCGGGGAGGCCGCGAGACTCGCGCCATTCGGCGAGAGCGGGGCGCACGTCCGTGGAGAACGCGTCCATGAAGACGGCGTTCGCGCCGAGGATGTCCCCCGCCCGCTGCGCGGCCGCGAGCGCCTCGCGGTCCAGCAGCAGCGCCCGCGCCGTCATCTCCTGGACGTTGAGCACCGAACGGATCTGCCCGGGGATCTTGTCCTCGATGTTGTGGCACTGGTCGAGCATGAAGGCCACGTCGGCGTTGTTGAGCGCGCCGCCGCGGATCACCTCGACCAGGATGCGGAACAGCTGGAACGGATCCGCCGCGCCGACGATCAGATCGTCGTCCGCGTAGAAGCGGCTGTTGAAGTCGAACGATCCGAGCCGGCCGAGGCGCAGCAGCTGCATGACGATGAACTCGATGTTCGTCCCGGGGGCGTGGTGGCCGGTGTCCAGGCACACCATCGCCTTCTCGCCGAGCGCGACGACCTGGGCGTAGCTCGTCCCCCAGTCCGGCACGTCCGTGTGATAGAACGCGGGCTCGAAGAACTTGTACTCGAGCACGAGTCGCTGGTCGTCCCCGAGGCGGTCGTAGATCTCCTGAAGAGAGTCGTGCAGGCGGTCCTGCCGGCTGCGCATATCGGCCTGCCCGGGGTAGTTGGATCCCTCCGCGAGCCAGATCTTGAGGTCCCGGCCGCCGGTCTGGTCCATCACGTCGATGCAGGCCAGGTGGTGGTCGATCGCCTTCCGGCGGACCCGCTCGTCCTCGTGGGTGAGGGCGCCGAGCCGGTAGTCGTCGTCCTGGAACGTGTTGGAGTTGACCGTCCCGAGGGCGACGCCGTGATCCTCCGCGTGCCGGCGGAGGTCGGCGAACGAGTCCACCGTGTCCCACGGGATGTGCAGCGCGACGGTCGGGGCGAGGCCGGTGTGCGCGTGCACCTGGGCGGCGTCGGCGATCTTCTCGTACGGGTCCCGCGGCGTGCCGGGGCTGCCGAAGACCTTGAAACGGGTCCCGGAGTTCCCGAACGCCCACGAGGGGAGCTCGATCGCCTGCTTCTCCAGGGCGCTGAGGACGTCGGAAGGGAGTGCGGTCATGATGCGGTGCTTTCTTCGCTGCGGAGGAGGCGGACGGTGTGGGTTCCGGGGCCGAGGTCGTCGTCGGCGTCGACCCGCCAGCCCGGGCCGGCGTCCAGGCGGGCGCGCACGCCGATCGGGATCTCGACGGTCAGCTCCGCGTCGGCGTCGCGACGGCGCCAGTCCACCGCGATGCGCCCGGCCGGCGCGTCCACGTGGGCGCGGCAGTGGTCGAGGGGGCCGTCGAGGTCGGGCGAGATCCGCGTGACCCGGTACCCGGGCTCGATCGCCTCGATCCCGGCCTGTCTCCGGATGATCCAGTCGACGACGCAGCCGAAGGCGTAGTGGTTCATCGACATCCGGTCGACGGTGCCGTCCTCGTGCACGGCGTGCCAGGACTCCCAGATGGTGGTCGCGCCGTGGTCGACCTCGTACAGCCAGGACGGCGCGGTGTCCTGCGTGAGGAGCGTCCGAGCGAGGTCACGGTGGCCGTTGTCCCACAGCACGTCCAGCAGGAAGGGCACGGAGACGAACCCCGTGTCGAGGTGGTCGCCGGCGGCGTGGACGAGCTCGACCAGGCGATCCACGACGCGCGGGCGGATCCCGGCCGGGACAGCGTCGAAGGCCAGCGCGAGGACCGCGATCCCCTGCATGTCCGGTCCGATGCGCCCGTCCTCGCCCACGTACTCGGCGGCGAAGGCAGCGCGGACGGCGGCCGCCTGCTCCCGGGCCCGCGCGGCGGTGTCGTGCTCGCCGAGCGCGGCGGCGCTGGCCGCGTACAGGTCGAGCGAGCGGATCTGGAACAGCGGGCCGGTCAGCTCCGCGGTGAGCTGCGGAGCGAGCATGATGGCAGAGAACTCGTCGAGCCCCGCCGCCTCGGGACGCGAGCCGTCCAACGTCGACGGCGCGAGCCAGTCCCCGAAGTTCGGCTGGCCGTTCCACAGCAGGCGGTGGCGGGCGAGCACCTCCTCTGACGCGGTCTCGGGATCGATCCGGGAGGGGTGGGTCGCCGCCGCGTCCGCGGTCTGGTACTCGACCCACGCCCGCATCGCGTCCAGGTTGTCGCGCAGGAACCGCGGGTCGCCGTAGTGGCGGTACAGCTCCCAGGGCGCGATGGTGATCGCGTCCGCCCACCCGGCGGCGGCATGGATGCCGCCGAGCCCCGCGTTCGGGCGCGTCGGGTCGTCCATCGCCGGCGGCATCGGGACGATGATCGGCACCACGCCGTCGTGGGCGGCCTGGTCCACCCGGACGTTGCGCAGCCAGCGCTCCAGGAACGCCGCGACGCCCATCAGCGTGGCGGCCGTCGGGACGAAGATCTGCAGGTCGCCCGTCCAGCCGGCGCGCTCGCGCTGCGGGCAGTCGGTCGGGACGGCGAGGAAGTTGGACCGCTGCGACCACACCGTGTTCTCCACGAGGCGGTCGAGCCGCGGATGGGAGGAGGAGAAGGACGCGGTGGCCTCCAGGTCGTTGGCGATCACGACCGCCGTGAAGTCCGCGGGATCCGGGGTCCCGGGGTAGCCGATGAGCTTGACGTACCGGAAGCCGTGGAAGGTGAACAGCGGCTCCCACTCCTCGCCCTCCGATCGTCCGGCCAGCACGTACTCGTCCGCCTGGTCCTTGTTGACGCCGAGGATGTTGTCCAGGAAGTTCCCCTCCGCGTCCACGACCTCCGCGTGCTCCAGACGGACGACGGTGCCGCGCTCGCCGCGGACCCTCATGCGCACGCGCCCGGCCAGCACCTGGCCGAAGTCGACGACGGTCTCGCCGGAGGGGGTCGTGAGCACGGCCTGTGCGGGAAGCTCGCGGACGCGGCGGATCGGCTCTCCGACGAACGGGACGAGGGGGACCTCGACGGGAACGAGCGCGCACGGCGCCCCGTCGGCGAACGCGTCGTCGTCGTCCGGCGTGTCCCACCCGTCGATCTCCGCGCGGGCGTCGTGGCGTTCGCCGATGAAGATGTCGGACCAGTCGATGGGGCCGCGGACACTGCGCACACCCTCGTCCGGGCGGATCACATGCTGTGATCCGTCGGCGAGGTCGACCTCCAGCCGCCAGGTCGCGCGCAGGACGTCGCCGTACTGCGCGCTGCGCCCGAGGATCGAGATCCGCCCCGCGTACCACCCGTCGCCCAGGATCACCCCGAGCACGTTCCGGCCGGGACGCAGGAGCTCGGTGACGTCGTGGGTCATCACGGAGATCTCGTGCTGGTAGCTCTCGTAGCCGGGGGCCAGCAGACCGTCGCCGGCGGGGCGGCCGTTCACCGACGGATGGTGCACGCCCTGGCTCGTGATGCGCAGCCGAGCCGACACCGGCGCGGACGGCAGGTCGAAGCTCTGCCGGAGGTACCGGGGCGGGTGCAGGCGGTCCCCGGGCGGCGTGGCCGTGTCGGCGGCGGCGAAGACCTCCGGCCCCAGCTCCAGCGGGCCTTCGACGAGGACCGGCTGCTGCGGGGGCTCGACCCAGGGGGCGTCCCAGTCGGCGAGACCGATCCCGAAGGTGCTGGAGGCGGTGGCGACGGTGTCGTCGTCGCCGCGCACGGAGAGGTCCCAGCGGTACTCGGCGCCGGGCTCACCGCTGAACCGGGCCAGCTCCGCGGCGGACTCGGCGGAGTCGACCCAGTCGGTGTCGTGGACGGTCTCTCCGTCCCTGGTGCGGGTGACGCGGATCCGGTGCGCGCGCGGCAGGATCCGGTTCCCCTCGGCCGAGAGGCGCCAGGTGAGCCGCGGGCTCGTACGGCGCAGGGCCAGCGGGCGGACGAGGTGATCGGCCCGCAGGTCGGTGAGGAGGAGAGGCATCGACGGCTCCTTTGCTCTGAATCGATTCAAGCCTGAGATGAATGTAATGCGGAAGGTCGAGGGGGGTCAAGTCGCTCAGAATGGCGTGAATGCAAGGCGTCGAGCGTCTTACCCAGGACCGGTTGTGAATCGATTCATTCCCTGCTAGCGTGCAGTCACCCTCCCGATTCGCCGGGCGCCGGAACCCCATCCGGCGTCACCGACCGGGCCGCTCGCGTTCACACGCTCACGTTCATTCACACGCTCACGTTCAAAGGAGAACCATGGCCGTCGAAGCTCCCGCCGTCCGCCGCCCCAACCCGTGGTGGGTCGGCATCGTCTGCGGTATGGCGTCGTACATCGACGCCGCGACGATCGTCGCGACCGGCATCGCCCTCGTCATCTACCAGCACACGATCGGGATCACGCCCGAGCAGATCGGCATCCTGTCCGGAGTGCTGACCCTCGGCATCGCCGCCGGAGCGGTGTTCGGCGGCCGCCTCGGCGACCTGCTGGGCCGGCGCCGGGTGTTCCTCGCCACGATGGTCCTCGTGATCATCGGCATCGCCCTGCTCGTCTTCGGCGACAGCTTCCCGCTGCTGCTGGCCGGCGTCATCCTCGCCGGGGTCGGGACCGGGGCGGACCTGCCGGTGTCCCTGTCCACCATCGCCGAGGCGGCGACGGAGAAGAACCGCGGCGCCATCATCGGGCTCTCCAACATCCTGTGGGTCGTCGGCATCCTCGGGACCGTGATCATCTCGACGATCGCCGGCGGATGGGGGCGTCTGGGCGGTCAGCTGCTGTTCGCGCAGGTCGGCGTCATCGCCGTCCTCATCTTCCTCGCGCGCCTGACCATCCCCGAGTCCCCGTCGTGGCTCGCGGCGCGGGACGAGCGCCGCCGGGGCGTCGCGACGATCCGCGCGGACCGCGCCTCGGTGCGGGATCTGCTGCGCCCGCCGTACCTGGCCCCGTTCGTCGCCCTGCTGGTCTTCTACACGCTCACCAACGTCGGCGCGAACACGGGCGGCCAGTTCGGCACCTACCTCGCGGTGAACGTCGCCGGGATCTCCGTCGAGACCAACTCCGCGCTGGGCCTCCTGACGTTCCCGATCGGCCTGCTCTGCGGCCTCTGGTTCATGCGCATCGTCGACGGCGCACACCGGATGACCTACTTCACGATCGGAGCCGTGGTCCTCCTGCTGGGCTACCTCACCCCGGCGCTCCTCGGTTTCTCGCTGCCCACGATCGTCGCGATGAACGTCTTCATGGGAATCGGCGGGGCGTTCGCCTTCGAGGGGATGATGAAGGTGTGGACGCAGGAGTCGTTCCCGACGCTGCTGCGCACCACCGCGCAGGGGAGCATCATCGCCGTGGCGCGCGTGGTCGCCGCGCTGCTCGCGTTCGTGACGCCCTCGCTGGTCGCGGTCAGTCCGCAGGGGCTCTACGGCGTCCTGAGCGCGGTGGTCGCGATCGGGCTCGTCGTCGCCCTGCTGGCCTTCCGGGGCCAGCGCCGCAACCAGTTCGAGGAGGAGGCACGGCGCGATCCGGAAGCGGCGACCGCCGCCGTGCCGACCCCTCAGCCCTGACCGCGCCCGCCCGTCGCCCCCGCACAAGGAGATCCCCGCATGACGACCCCCCTCGACGCCGCCGCCTTCCTCACCGCGCCCGTTCCGCGCGACCGGGCCATCCGGTTCACGCGGTACGTCGAACCGGCTCGCCCTCGGGCCGAGGTCCGCAAGGCCGAGCTCGTCGCCACCGCACTGGGCGTGTACGAGGCGAGCATCGATGGCCGTGCCGTCTCGTCGTCGGTCCTCGATCCGGGGTGGAGCGCGTACGAGTGGCGGCTGCCGTACCAGACCTGGGACGTCACCGACCTCGTGCGCGACGGCAGCGGGCCGATCCGGCTCGGCCTGCACCTCGGCAACGGCTGGTATCGCGGGAAGCTGGGCTTCGAGGGCGCGGACATCGACTATGGCGACCGGATCGCCGTCTGCGCGGCCCTCCGCCTCACGTTCGCGGACGGCTCCGTGCAGAGCGTCGAGACCTCGGAGGGCGGGTGGGCGGCGCAGGGGTCCGAGACGACCCGCAACTCCCTCTACAACGGGCAGACCATCGACGCCCGGCTCCGGGGCGGCGAAGGTGGCGAGTCCGGGGAGACCCTGCCCGGGGAGACCCTGCCCGGGGAGGCGCTGCCCGTGGAGGCGCTGACGGTGGACCGCGCGCGACTGATCCCGCAGAGCGGTCCGCCCGTGATCCGGCACGAGGCGATCCGCCCGGTGAGCATCGACCGGTCGCCGTCGGGACGCCTTCTCGTCGACTTCGGGCAGAACCTCGTCGGATGGATCCGGGCGCGCGTGCGCGGCCCGCGGGGCACGGAGGTCACGATCCGGCACGCGGAGGTCCTCGAGCACGGCGAGCTCGGCACGCGACCGCTCCGCGCCGCCGAGGCCACGGACGTGTTCGTGCTGTCGGGCGGGGACGACGTCTTCGAGCCGACCTTCACGTTCCACGGCTTCCGCTATGCCGAGGTCGAGGGCTGGCCGGGCGAGCTGACGGCGGACGACCTCGAGGCCGTCGTGGTGCACTCGGAGATGCGCCGCACCGGCTCCTTCTCCTGCTCCGACCCGCTCGTCGACCGCCTGGTCGAGAACGTCGTGCAGGGGCAGCGGGGCAACTTCCTGAGCGTGCCGACGGACTGCCCTCAGCGCGACGAGCGCCTGGGGTGGACGGGCGACATCGCGGCGTTCGCGGCGTCGGCGGCCTTCGTCTACGACGTCGCGGACTTCCTGGACGACTGGTTGCGCGATCTGCGGGCGGAGACCGAGAACGCTCCCGATCGGTTCGTCCCGATCGTCGTCCCCGACGCGTTGAAGTACGCGCACTTCGGCGAGGACTTCGCGTTCCCCGAGATGGGGCCGACGGCCGTCTGGGGCGACGCGGCGGTGTGGGTGCCGCAGGCGCTGTGGCACGCCTACGGGGATCGGGACCGGCTCGCCGCGCACTATCCGGCGATGGTCCTGCATCTCGAGTCGGTGCAGCGGATGCTGTCGCCCGACGGCCTCTGGGACCGGGGGTTCCAATTCGGCGACTGGCTCGACCCCGATGCGCCGCCGGAGAACCCCGCGGCGGCGAAGGCCGATCCGCACGTCGTGGCGACCGCCTGCCTGTACCGCTCGGCGTCGTTCGCGGCGGAGGCGGCGGGGGTCCTCGGGCGGGCGGAGGACGCCGAGCGATGGGCGGACCTCGCCGAGCGGACGCGGACCGCCTTCCGCGAGAACTACGTCGACGGCGGGCGGATCCGCTCGGACTGCACCACCGTCTACGCGCTCGCCATCTGCTTCGGACTCCTGAAGGAGGAGGACCGGGTGCGGGCGGGGGACCGGCTCTCGGAGCTGGTCCGACAGGGCGGCTACCGGGTGACCACCGGGTTCGCGGGCACGCCGTTCGTGACCTGGGCGCTGTCCGAAACCGGGCACGTCGCGGACGCCTATCGGCTGCTGCTGGAGCGGGAGTGCCCGTCGTGGCTGTACCCGGTGACGATGGGGGCGACGACGATCTGGGAGCGCTGGGACTCGATGCTCCCGGACGGGTCGATCAACCCGGGGGAGATGACGAGCTTCAACCACTACGCGCTCGGGGCCGTCGCCGACTGGATCTTCCAGGTCGTGGGAGGCATCCGTCCGGCCGAGCCGGGATACGCCCGGATCCGGATCGAGCCCGTGCCGGGTCCGGGGCTGACCTGGGCGCGGACGCGGTACGCCTCGCGGGTCGGCGACATCGAGGTGTCCTGGCGGACGGACGGGGATCGGTTCGTGCTCGACGCCGTGATCCCGGACGGCGTCCCCGCGGACATCGTGCTGCCCGACGGCACGACGCACGAGGTGGCCGGCGGGGAGCACCGTTTCACGGTCTGACCCGCGTCCCGCCGTGGGTCCGGCGGGCGCCGGGCGGACCGTGCGGTCCGGCGCCCATGCCCTAGGCTCGCTGTGCGAGAAGGGGGCGCGATGGCGGTGAGCGTGCGTGAGGTCGCCGAGGACGCCGGGGTGTCGGTCGGGACCGTGTCGAACGTGCTCAACCGCCCCGAGCGGGTCTCGGCGGACACCGTCGCGCGCGTCCACGCGGCGATCGAGCGGCTCGGCTACGTCCGCAACGACGCCGCGCGGCAGCTGCGCGCCGGCCGCAGCCGCACGATCGGACTGGTCGTGCTCGACATCCGCAACCCGTTCTTCGCCGAGGTCGTCCGCGGTGCGGAGGGGCGCGCCGAGGAGCACGGGCGCAGCGTGCTGGTCGCCAACAGCGACGAGAAGGCGGAGCGCGAGGCGACCCACCTCGCACTGTTCGAGGAGCAGCGGGTGTCGGGCGTGCTCATCACGCCGGTGGGGGACGCGACGCCGCTGCTCGGCCGGATGCACCAGCGAGGCATTCCGTCGGTCCTGGTCGACCGGCGCTCGAGCGACCCGCGCTTCGCCTCGGTGTCGGTGGACGACGGAGAGGGCGGGCGCATCGCGGCCGCGCACCTGCTGTCCCTCGGTCGCCGACGACTGGCCTTCGTGGGAGGGCCGCTGACGCTGCCGCAGGTGTCGGACCGTCTCAGCGGCGCGCAGTCCGCCGCGGCCGAGGCGGGGGCGGCGATCGAGTTCCTCGCCACCCGTGCGCTGACGGTGGAGGAGGGGCGTCGTGCGGGGGAGCTCCTGCTGCAGCGCGCGCCCGCGGAGCGGCCGGACGGCGTCTTCGCGGCGAACGACCTCGTCGCGCTGGGGATCCTGCAGGGCATGGTGATGACCGGGGGCGCTCGCGTTCCGGAGGACCTCGCCCTCATCGGCTACGACGACATCGACTTCGCGGCGGCCGCCGTGATCCCGCTCTCCTCGGTGCGCCAGCCCGCGTCGCTCATCGGCGCGACGGCCGTCGATCTCCTGCTCGGCGAGGGGGAGGGGCTGGCGGAGCCGGTCCGGTACCGGCCGGAGCTGGTCGTCCGCGCATCCACGACCGGGCGCTGAGCCCGGCGATCCGGGCGCAGAGGTCCCTCAGCGCGCGTCGTCCGACGGCTCCTCGGCCTCGAGGAGCCGTGCGTCCGGGGCATGCGACGCCGCGTAGGACATCAGCTTCTCGAGGATCTGCATGAGCTGCGCGTACTCCTTCGCCGTGAGGGCGTGGAGCAGCTCCGACTCCTTGGCGTTGCGCGCGAGGAACGCCTCCCGATAGACCTCCTCGCCGTGCGGCGTCACGGCGTGGAGCACCGCCCGGCCGTCCTTCGGGGAGGGCGTGCGCGAGATCATCCCGTCCACGATCAGGGTGCGCACCGCCGATGAGACCGCGGCCCTGCTCATCCCCGAGTAGTCGGCGATCTGCGCCTGTGTGAGAGGGCCGGCGAGCATCAGCGTCAGCAGGATGCGCTGGCCCGCCGTCGAGGGTGCGCGATGGTCGGCGAGGCCGGATCTCGCGAGCTCGCTGAGGGTGCCTGTGGCCCGCCGCAGCCGCATCACGAGCCGGGACGCGTCGGCGTCGACGCCGGGGAAGTGCTCGCCGAGGACGCGGTACGCGTAGTGGGTGAACCACCAGTCCGCGAGGACCGGATCATGTCGCGGCTCGCCGTTCTCATCTGTCCAATGGACGCCGCTCGTGGCTTCGCCGTCTTCCAACGGACCTCCCTGTCTCGGTGCCCATGCTGACACAGCCTCGGTATCGAGCATAACTAAACAAAACAAAGTCTTGACTAAATTGCGGACCCGTGTCGATACTGAGGGCGAAGCCACTCATGGGCTGCGAAGGAGGAGAACCCATGCAATTCCCCCGTACGACGAGAACCCTGGCCGTCCTGTCCCTGGTCGCGCTGGCGCTCACCGGCTGTGCCGCGGGCGGCGCGGGCGGAGCCGACGCCGACGACGCCGGCGACGAGACGGCGCCGGCGTTCGCGCTGCCGACGGACATCCGGACCCCGACCGGCGAGAAGGGACAGTTCGCCGATCTCGTCCCCGCCGACGAGGACGGCGTCTGGATCGCCGCCGGCTCCGGGCAGGTCGCACCGCTGCAGTACGTCCCCGAGGGCGGGGACTCGATCATCGGCATCGTCGCCGACCTCACCGCCGAGTACGCGCACCGCCTCGGCCTGGAGCTGAAGATCGAGCAGGTCTCCGGCGGCGGCACGATGCCGGGCGTCGAGTCCGGGCGGTACGACGCCGCGCTCGCCGCGGGCGACTTCGCGGAGCGGCGGACGACCGTGAGCTTCGTCGACATCCTCAAGGGCGGCACCGCGCTGCTCGGCAGCGCGCTCGCGCCGGCCGACATCAGCGGCGTCGAGGACCTCTGCGGCCACTCGCTCGCCGTCACGATCAGCTCGATCCAGCAGACGCGTGCCGACGAGGAGAACAAGGCCTGCACGGACGCCGGCAAGGACCCGATCGACATCCAGGCGTACGACTCCGTGCAGGCCGCGGTCCTCGCCGTGCAGTCGCAGCAGGCGGAGGTGGCGTGGTCCGACATCTCGCCGATCAACGTGATCCTCGCCGAGACGCCCGGGCAGTTCGAGCTCGTGGGCGACCTGATGTGGTACGCCCCGTACGGGGTCGCGATCGCCGCCGACCGTGCCGACATGGCGGAGGCCGTCCGCGCCGCCCTGCAGAGCATGGTCGAGGACGGCACCTACGCCGAGATCCTCGAGCGCTGGGGCAGTGAGAGCCTGGCGATGGACGAGATCGAGATCAACGGATCCGAGTTCTGATGACCACCGTCGCGGAGAAGACGCGGACGGGCCCTCCGGAGCCGGTGCTGGCCACGCCGCACATCGGCCGCCGGCGTCTGTCCTGGTGGATCTGGGGCCTGGTCGGCGCGTTCGTCCTGGTCGGTGTCGTGCACTTCATGGTGACCACGCCCGGGTGGCAGTGGGACCTCGTCGGGGAGTACCTCTTCAAGGAGGAGATCCTCCGCGGGGTCGTGAACACGATCTGGCTGACCCTGCTGTCCGCGGTGACCGGACTTCTCGCCGGAGGCGTCGTCGCCTACCTGCGGATGTCGGAGAACCCGGCGCTGAAGGCCGCAGGGACCGTGTTCATCTGGCTGATGCGGGCGATCCCGGCCCTCGTCGTCCTGCTGTTCATCTTCTTCCTGGGCGCGCTCGTCCCGCAGCTGACCATCGGCATCCCCTTCACGGACATCGTGTTCTTCTCGGTCAAGACGAACGACGTGATCAACAAGTTCACCGCCGCGCTGATCGGGCTGACCCTGATCCAGGCCGCCTACGTGGGGGAGATCTACCGGGCCGGGATCCTCTCCGTGCCGAAGGCGCAGTATGAGGCGGCCGGGGCGATCGGGATGACGAAGGCGCGCGCCATGCGGCGGATCATCATGCCGCAGGCGATCCGGGTCATCATCCCGCCGCTGAGCAACGAGCTGATCACGCTGTTCAAGAGCACGTCGCTGGTGTCGGTGATCGGCTTCACCGAGCTGCTGACCTCGGTCCAGCTCGTCTACGGGCGGACCTACCAGACGATCCCCATGCTGCTCGTCGCCTGCCTCTGGTACCTCGTGCTCACGAGCATCGCGATGGTCGGCCAGAGTGCGCTCGAACGCCACTACTCGCGGGGATTCGTCCGTCGATCCAAGCTCAAGGCCCCGGAGGTGCCGGCATGACCGAGACGATCCTCACCGTGCGCGGCCTCGTCAAGGAGTTCCACGGCACGGCGGTGCTCCGCGGCGTGGACCTGGACCTCGCGCGGGGACAGGTGGTCAGCATCATCGGGCCTTCGGGGTCCGGGAAGTCCACCCTGCTGCGGTGCCTCAACCAGTTGGAGGAGACGGACGGCGGAGAGATCCGTCTGCGCGGCGAGCGGCTCGGCATCGAGACCGTCCGGGGGCGCCTCATGCGGGTCCGGGAGCGGGACGTGGTGCGCCAGCGCCGCCCGTTCGGGATGGTGTTCCAGCACTTCAACCTCTTCCCGCACATGACCGCTCTCGCGAACGTCTCGGAGGGACCGGTGCAGGTGCTCAAGGTGCCCCGTGCCCAGGCCGAGTCCGCCGCGAGGGAGGAGCTCGCCCGAGTGGGGCTGTCGGGGCACGCCGGGCATTACCCGACGGAGCTCTCCGGCGGCCAGCAGCAGCGGGTCGCGATCGCCCGGGCGCTGGCGATGCGCCCGGAGATCATGCTCTTCGACGAGCCGACCAGCGCCCTCGACCCCGAGCTCGTCGGCGAGGTCCTCGACGTCATCCGAGGCCTCGCCGCGGAGGGCATGACCATGGTGGTCGTCACGCACGAGATGGAGCTCGCCCGCGAGATCTCCGACGTCGTCGTGGTGATGGACGCCGGACAGATCGTGGAGACCGGTCCACCCGACCAGGTCTTCGCCGCACCGCGCTCGGACCGCACCCGGCGGTTCGTCGCGAAGCTCATCGCCGCACAGCAGGCAACCGACAAGGAGAACGCATGAACACGGCAACCATCGGCACGACGGACATCGAGGTCTCCCGGCTCTCGCTGGGATCCTGGTACACCTACTCGCGGCTGAGCTTCGAGGCCGGGGTGGACCTGGTCCGCAGCGCCCTGGATCTCGGGATCACGTTCTTCGACGTGGCGTACTACCGCAACTCCCCGCACACCGAGATGATCTTCAGCCGGCTGATCCGCGAGGCGGGTGCGCGCCGCGAGGACTACCAGCTCGCCGAGAAGCTCTGGTACTTCAACTATCCGTCGGAGTCGCTCAGCGACCAGACCGACCGCATGCTGCGCCGGGTGGACGAGGAGTATGCGGACGTCCTCATCATCGAGCACCCCCGTCCCGGGATGAGCGTGGAGAAGCTCGTCGACGAGGTCACCGAGGTCGTCGACAGCGGACGCGCCCGGTGCTGGGGCGCGCTGAACTGGGTGCCGGAGGACCTGCTCGCCGCGCACGAGCACGCCGCCTCGATCGGCAAGCCCGGGCCGCAGCTCGCCCAGCTGAAGTACTCGATCGTCCGTCGCAACGTGGTGGAGGACCAGTACCGCGAGGTGGTCGCGCGCACGGGGATGAGCATCCACGCGTCCGACACCATGGAGGGCGGCATCCTCGCGGGGATCCTGGAGCCGGAGCGCCACATCGGGATCGACGTGGGCGACATCCGGGCCCAGATCAAGGCGACCGTGCCGGCCATCGTCGAGGCGGCGGAGGGCCTCGGGATCACGCCCGCGCAGTTCTCGCTCGCCTGGTGCCTGACGAACCCGCAGGTGGCGTCGCTGCTGTTCGGCGCGACGCGTCCCGAGCGGCTGCGGGAGAACGCGGAGGCGGTGCGCATCGCCGCCGAGCTCGGCGACCGCATCCGCGAGGCGGCGGAGGGGCTGGGGATCGACGCGCACGCGCTCGACGCCCCGTACACCCACGACCGCGCGCTGATCGGCGACTACGTCGCCTGACCGCCCGGGCGGTTCCCCGTCCGGACGGGCGGGTCATCCGATCGCGTGGGTGAGGATCGCATGGGTGAGGAGAGGGTCCGTGACGCCGAGCGTCGCGGACCCTCTCGCGCGTCGGTCGGGCCGTGCGCATCCGCGGGCGGTTCGCGACCTCGCCTCGGAGCCGTTAGGATGGTCAGGCGTGTCCGTTCCTCGGAGCGGGCGCACGGAGACGTCGCATAGTCAGGCCTAGTGCACCACCCTGCTAAGGTGGAGTCCCCTCACGGGGACCGAGGGTTCAAATCCCTCCGTCTCCGCCACACTTCTTCAGGTTCGGCGCGGTCCGTTCGACCTTCGATCCGGCCGAGCCGCAGCGTCACGCGGACCGGCCCTCGGGATCGGCGAGGTGGATGCCGAGGTCGGTCCGGCCGGGGTGGATGTCGTCTCGCAGCGCTCGCGTCCCCCGGTAATCGCCGTCGCGGAGCCGTCGGAAGGGGCGTCCTGGCTCGTCGTCGAGGTGCTGCAACCGGTCGGTGAGGCGGCGGATCTCCCGCTCGAGTCCGTCGGTGCCGAGTCCGTCGGCGTCATGCACGACGTGCAGCGCGAGCGACTCGATCCCCACGTACCAGAGCGCGCCGTGCGTCAGCGGGAACAGCAGAGAGTCCAGGTCGCCGCTGATGCCGCGCGGCCCGATCGAGCGCTCGTCCTCGCCCGCGGTCACGATGATGAGGGCGCGTCGCCCGGCCAGGCCGCCGTCACCGTAGCGGCGGGGGATGCCGAGCTCCGGATCGGCGTCGCCGTACGCGAAGCCGTTGGCGAGGACGCGGTCGAGCCAGCCCTTCATGATCGCCGGAACCCCGTACCACCAGAGCGGGAACTGCAGCACGAGCAGCTCGGCGGCGGCGAGCTTGGCCTGCTCGGCCTGCACGTCTGCCGGCAGCAGCCCCTGTTCGTACGCCACGCCCTGCAGCTCCACGACGTTGCCCGGGCGCCTGTCCTCGACGGCGAGGTCGCGATCGGAGAGGACGGGGTCGAATCCCTGCGTGTACAGGTCGGAGGTCGCGACCTCATAGCGGCGGGACAGAGCCTCCGTGCCGGCGTCGAACAGGCGGCGATTGAAGGACGTGCCCCGAGGGTGCGCGAGAACCCAGAGCGCGTGTCCCGGGCGCGGAGGGTGGTGGATCGTCATGGGAGTCCTCTCGATCGGTGTTCCGTCTGTGGGGGTTCTGTCTGTCGGGTTCTGTGGGCCGCGAGTGGTCTGTTGCGGGCCGGGTCCGCGCCCTGCGTTCAGCCGCCGGCGACGGTGACGATGATGCGCGCCAGGGCTCGCCGAGCGCGACCCTCATCCAGCTCGCCGGCGAGCGAGGCGCGGGAGAGCGCGTCCGCGGCCCCGGCCACGGCGTGAAGCCCCGCGCTGTCGACGGGCGTCCGGGCGACCGGAGCCAGCGCTGAGCGGCACTTGGCGAGATACGCGTCGGTGGCGTCCCGGCGGAGCCGCTCAAGGGTGGGCGAGCCGGTGAGGGCGGAGAGGACGTCGGCCAGTTCGCGCCCCTCGGCTCGCGCGCAGTCCAGGTACGCGCCGGCCATGAGATCCGCGACGGCGTCCAGGTCCGGCTCGACCTGGGCGAGTGCCGCATCGAGGGCGGCATGCTGACGGGCGTCGAACTCCCGGTACAGCTCGGCCAGCAGCCCCGAGCGGTCCCCGAAGTGGTCGTAGACGAGGGGCTTGGCGACCCCCGCCCGCTCGGCGAGACGGCCGAGCGTGAGCCGGTCCGTCCCCTCCTCGCGGATCAGATCGCGAGCCGCGGCGAGCAGCTGGGCGCGACGCTGCGCCTTCGGCAGCCGCCGCGGGAGAGGCGGCGTCGCGTGTGGGGGCACTGCTCCTCCGTTCGGGGCGAGACGTGACGGTCGCACGTAACTTACCATTCGTATCTTACTCTTGGTAACCTCGGGCTGAGTGGCAAGGGCCGCGCTCAGGAGGGAGGCCCGTCGTGTCCGAGTCGATCCGTGCGCTCGACGCCGCCAGGGCCGTCTGCGCGGGCCTGGGTCTGCCGGTCGCGCAGGTGTCGATCCTGCAGGAGGCGAACCGGCTCACGCTGCGGCTGCGCCCGGCCGACATCGTCGCCCGGGTCGGACGGGGCGAGCATGCCGCCGCCCGTCTCGAAGTCGAGCTCGCGCAGGCGCTCGCCGACGCCGGGTGCCCGGTGGGGCGCGTGGACTCCCGCGCGGACCCGCGCGTCTACGTGCAGGACGGGTTCGCCGTGACGTTGTGGGAGCCTCTGGACCGGGTGGCATCGGCGGCGACGGCACGCGAGTACGCGGACGCCCTCGTGCGGCTCCACGCGGGCATGCGGACCGTCGCGACACCGGTCCCGCGGTTCACCGCGCGGGTCGCCGCCGCCCTCGACGTCGTCGGGAGCCCGGCCCTGTCGCCGGAGCTCGGCGACGGGGATCGGGAGTTCCTGCGCGGTCGCCTGATCCACCTCGGACGAGCGATCCACGATCGCGGCACCGAGCAGCTGCTTCACGGCGAGCCGCACCCGGGGAACGTGATCGCCACCGCCGCGGGAGCCCGGTTCATCGATCTCGAGACCGTCTGCCGGGGTCCGGTCGAGTTCGATGTCGCGCACGTCCCGGCGGAGGTCGCCGAGCTCTACCCCGGCCTCGACCGCAGCCTGCGTGATGATTGCCGGGAGCTCGTCCTGGCGATGGTGGCGGCGTGGCGCTGGGAGAGGGGTGACCGGTTCCCGAACGGTCCGCAGGTCAGGCAGGAACTCATGGACGTGCTTCGGTCGGGGGCGCCCTGGCCGACGCTCGACGCGTTGCGCAGCGCGGAGTGAAGGCCCCGTCATCCGCGGCGGTCAGACGAACTGGACGCGGGGTGTGGGGTGGTCGGTGTGGGTTCGTCCGGTGGGGTCGGTCCAGATGAGGGTGCCGTCGGGGCTCTGTGTCGCGGACCATCTCCACCGGTCGTCGTGGTGGGGGTGTTTGAGGGCGTGGTGCCCGGCGCAGAGGCAGGCGAGGTTGGTGATGTCTGTGGGCCCGCCGCGGGCGTGGTCGTGGGTGTGGTCGGTCTGTGTGCGGCGGGCGGGCATGCGGCATCCGGGAAATCGGCAGTGTTGGTCGCGGGCGCGGAGGTGGCGTCGCATGCGTTCGGTGGGGGTGTAGGAGTCGGTGCGGGTGAGCATCCCGGTCGGGTCGAGGAAGAGGCGGTCCCATCGCTCGGCGTCGGCGGCCAGCGTGCGGACGAGGGCGGGGTCGGCGGGGCCGTGACCGTCGTGTTCGGCGGGCCGGTCGTCGTCGCCGTGGAGGGTGGTCGCGGCGATGGTGACCTGGACGGTTCCGCGGATCGCCTGGGTGCCGGTCTCGGTGAGGGTGTCGGTGGTGGCGGCGAGGAGGAGGTCGGCGGCGATGTCGGCGCGGATCTGGTCGAGCGTGCGGTCGTCGGTGAGGGGTTCGTCGAGGTCGGCGACGAGGTGTTCGAATCCGGTGAGCTCTTCCCATTCCGCGGGCGTCGGCGGCGTGGTCCCGTCGGGGCCCTGGGGGCTGTCGGGGCCCGGGGGACTGTCGGGGCCCGGGGGACTGTCGAAGGCGCCGCAGTCTTCGGCGGCGCGGAGCATGCGGATCTGTCGCCCGATGCCGGTGAGGCGGTCGTGCACGGCGTGCGCGATCGGGGAGGGGAGGAGCAGGGAGAGCCAGCTCATGCCGTCGTCGGCGTCCGTGACGGTGACGCGTCGCCCGGCGCGGGCGCGGGTGAGGCGTTCGGTGATCGTCTGGGGCGACACGGATGCGGCGACGGAGCGGGCGAACGCCTCGGTGCGTGCCGGTGTCTCCGCGGCGGCGTACGGGATGACCTGTTCCTCGTAAGCGGCGTGCGCGGCGTGGTCGTGGAGGTCCAGGGCCTGTGCGGCCTGCACGATCGCGGACGCGTGCCGGGCGCTGATCCGGCCCTGGGCGAGAGCGGACATCGTCGCGGGAAACCGGTCCCGAAGCGCCCACCCGGTGCCGAGCGCCTTCGCCGCCGCCGTCCGGGACAGGTGCAGCGCGGCGGAGATCTCCGCGAACATCGACCGTTCCGCCTGCTCGAACCCGGCACTCCCCGCCGGCATCTCACGCAGCAGCAACTCGACGCGCTCGCCCAGCAGTGCCGCCTTCTCCGCCTCCCGGACCGCGATCTCCGCATCCAGCGCACGGCACCGCTCTACGATCTCCCGGCTCCGGAGGAGGTATGCGTCCTGGACTCCCGACATGATCTCAGCCTAGTACATATGTTCGAAACTCGCCAAGGGTCTGTGGGCAACCCGCCGTCAGAGCGCGACCCCTCCGCCGACCCGTGGCCGTGCCGTCGGACGGCGTGATCTGCGCCGATCCCGGTTGCGCTCAGGCCTTGTTGTCCGCGAGGAGCACCGTGCCGCCGAGGCCGATCATCATGCCGCCTCCGGTCGCACGCACGGCTGCGAGGCGGCGCGGCGACCGGGCGAACCACGCCCGCGCGGTCCCGGCGGCGAGGGCCCAGGCCCCGTCGCACACGAACGCGATGACGGTGAAGACCAGGCCGAGGACCAGCATCTGGACGGGCACCGCGCCTGCGGAGAAATCGACGAACTGGGGGAGAGCGGCGACGAAGAACACGATCGTCTTCGGGTTGGATGCGCCGACGATGAATCCCTGACGGAGCACGGTGGCCGTCGAGGCGCGGCGCGGAGCCTCCGCGGCGGTCGCCGCCATCCCGTCCTTCCGGTGCCGGATCGCCTGCACTCCGAGATACGCGAGGTACGCCGCTCCGGCGATCTTCACGACCGTGAACAGGGCCACCGACTGGGCGACGATCGAGCCCACGCCGAAGGCGACGGCGGTGATGGGGATGAGGCCGCCGAGCTCGTTTCCCACCACGCTCCACAGACCGCCGCGGCGACCGAGCGAGAGGGAGCGCCCGATCACGAACAGGACGCTCGGACCCGGGATCGCGATGAGGATCAGCGACGCGACCGCGAAGGCGAGGAGGGCTTCGATCGACGGCACGGCGTCACCCTACTCCCCGCGGGACCGCGCGCACCAGGCTGCGTCGCCCCCCCACCCGCGAGGCGCGGCCCCGCCCCCGCGCGTCGGGAAGGGGTGCGCGTCCTCGGTAGGCTCGAACGTGTGACGAACACGCGTGCCGAAGCGGCTTACCTCCGCTCCCTCGCCGCGTTCCGCACCCCCACGCTGGATCTCCTGCACGGCCGGTTCGCCCCGTTCGTCGTGGCGGCGCTGTCGGTGCTCTTCACCGCCGATCGACCCGCGGTGGCCGTCGCCGACGCCCATGCCGAGGTCGCCGAGATCCTCGACGAGCTGCGCGCGGCCGGCTATGACGACGACGACCGGCGGCTCCCCGGCGGCAGCGGCCGCGAGGTCTGCCGCACCTGGACGCGCGTGGGCTGGCTCGTCCGCCAGATCGACGACGACGTCGAGGTCTATCGCCTCTCCGCGCACGCGGTGGAGGCGCTGGAGATCGCCGGACGCACCGGCGGAGGACGCACGCGCGTCTCGAACTCCCGCGTCCGCACCCTGCTGGAGGCCGTCGAGCACCTCGCCGACAACGCGGAGGCCGATCCGGCCCGGCGCCTCGCCCGGCTGCTGGAGGAACGGGACCTGCTCGACGCGGAGATCGCGCGCGCCCGCGACGGCGAGATCGACCCGTTCGACGACGAGGAGCTGCGGGAAGAGGCGGAGAACGTGCTGCACCTGGCACGGGAGCTGCCCGCCGACTTCACACGGGTGGCAGAGTCGCTCAAGGCCATGCAGCGTGACGTGGTCGCACACCTCCGCCGCGACGAGCGGCCCACCGGCGAAGTCCTGCGCGAGTACCTTCAGCGTGCGCAGGACGTGATGCAGTCGACTCCGGAGGGACGCGCGTTCGCCGGCGCCCTGCGCCTGATCGGGGATCCGGACCGGATCGACGCGCTCACCGAGCAGCTGCACTCCGTGCTCCGTCAGCCCTTCGCGCGGATGCTGGACGGCACGCAGCGCGCGGAGCTCAACGCCATCGGCCGGCGGGTCGAGGTCGGCGTGGAGGAGGTGCTCGCCGCCCAGCGGCGGGCGTCGCACGTCATCACCGGTCAGGTGAAGACCCACGATCCGCTGCGCGACCGGCAGATCGACGACCTGCTCCGAGACGTGCTCTCCGGCCTGCACGCCTGGACCGACGAGACGGGCGGCGCCGCCGCGGTCAACGCCAGCGTGGACCCGGTGCGCAGCATGCCGCTCGTCGACCTCGGCCATCTACGTCAGACGGTCAGCGACATCCGCCCGGCCGGGACGCCGGCCCCGCTGGCGGGCGCGGACGACGTCGAGTTCGTCGACAACGACACCCGCGCCTGGGGCGGACCGCGCTACGACGAGCTGGAGGCATATCTGGCCGGTCTCGGTCCGGAGTTCGACCTCGGCGAGGCGTTCGCGGGAGCCGCGGACGAGACCCGGCGCCCGGTCGACCTCGTGGGCCTGCTCGAGATCGCCCACCGCAACGGCATGACCGAGGCGGATCGGATCTCCACGGTCGAGGCGCGGCGGCCCGACGGCACCACCCGGCGGTTCGCGTTCGGCGCCGTCACGGCGAGGACGACCAGAGCACAAGAGAAGGAAGACGCGATTGACTGACGACGTGCCCGGGACCGCTGCGCCTCAGGACGATCCGTTCATCGCCCCCGTCGCGATGGAGGACGACGCGGACGAGCTGTTCCCCGGCGATCGGGGAACCCTGGATCCGGAGGTCCGGCGCGTGCTCGTCCATCTCCTGCAGCGGCGGTTCGTGGCCGCGGATCGCAACCGCCGCGACTGGACGTTGCTGCTCGATCACCAGCAGGTCATCGAGTCCCGCCTGAACGACCTCTACCTCCGGCTCGTGATCGACCACGGCCGCGGGTACGCGTACAAGCAGCAGCTGCGCTCCGACGAGATCGACATGCCGGTCCTGCTGAAGGACGCCCCCTACTCCCGTGCCGAGACCCTGGTGCTCGTGCATCTGCGCACCGTCTACCAGCGCGAATCGGCGCTCGGGGAGGCCGCGCCCCGCATCGACATCGAGGACGTCGAGCAGACGGTGCTCAGCTACTTCGCCGACGTGGACGGCAGCACCGCGCGCCAGCAGAAGGCGATCCGCAGCGCCATGGACCGCCTCGACCGCGAGGGGATCATCGACGAGGAGACGGACGGACGCTACCGGATCAGCTCCCTCGTCGAGGTCGTCCTCAGCGCCGAGACCCTGAGGGAGCTGCGGGACTGGCTGCGCGCGCAGCAGGCGCCGCACGACGTTGCCGACGGCGACGTCGGATCGGATGACGAGGAGGACCGGCCCGAACAGGGGGCCGCAGTCCGCGAGGAGGCCGCGGTCCGAGAGGACGACGCGGCGGAGGTGCCCGTACCGTGACGATGGTGGAGACGCTCTTCGGGCTCATCCCGGCAGGGTCCCGCGGCCAGCAGTGGGTGGCCGAGGACCTGCAGCTGATCAACTGGGGCGGCTACGACGCCGGACCGCACGTGGTGCGGTTCTCGCCGGACGCGACCCTGCTGTGCGGCGGGTCCGGGTCCGGGAAGTCGACGCTCATGGACGCGTACATCGCGCTCATGATGCCGCATACGACGCCGTTCAACGGCGCGTCGAACGGCGGCGTCACCGGACGTCCGCGCGGCGACGAGCAGCGGAACATCCTCTCCTACGGCCGCGGCAAGATCGACGAGTCCCGCACCGACGAGGGCACCAAGCTCCGGGTCCTGCGCGGCGACGGCGAGGACACCTGGAGCGCGGTCGCGATGACCTGGCTCGACCACGACGGATCTCGGTTCACGGCCGTGCGCGCCTGGTACATCCCGGCGGGCGCGCGGGTGCTGGAGGACACCGTGCGGGTCCGGGCGACGGTCGACGCCGCCTTCGACCTCGGGCGCCTCGAGGCCGCGGCGGCACAGCGGCTCTCCGACGCGGCGGTGCGCGCGACGGGACTGGAGACGCTTGGGACCGACCGGGAGTTCTCCGCGCGCCTGCACGCCGTGCTGGGCATCGGGACGGCGGGGGCGGGCGCGAAGGCCGTCAGCCTGCTCGCACGCATCCAGGCCGGACAGCAGATCACGACCGTCGACGACCTGTACAAGAGGCTCGTCCTGGAGGAGCCGGAGACGATGGCGACGGCGGACGCCGTGGTCGCCCACTTCGACGAGCTGGAGAGCACGCGGATCAGCATGCTGACCGCTCGCCAGCAGGTGAGCGCTCTCGAGCCGATCCGCGGCATCCGCGAGCGGATGGCGGCGTCGAGCGAACGCGTCCGCCTCATCGACGAGCTCGGCTCGTTCACGGAGGCGGCGTCGAGCGCCGCGCTGTGGCGGGCCGAGCGTCGCCTGGACCTGCTGCGCGACGTGGAGACCGAACTGCGCGACCGCACCCACGCGCTGGAGCTCGCGCTGCGGGAGAAGCAGGCCCTCGCCGACGCCGCGGAGGCGGAGCGCGAGGGGCTTCTGGAGGTCCTGCGCCAGTCCGGCGGCGACCGGCTGGAGACCGCCCAGCGTGAGCTGCGCGGCGTCGAACGGCGGCTGGAGGAGGTGCGGCGCGAGCGCGACCGCGTGGGCGCGGTCCTGCGCGAGCTCGGTGAGGAAGTGACGACCGCCGACGCGTTCGACGCGCTGCTCGCCCGCGCACGGACCGCGTCGACGGGCGGCGACACGGGACGGTCCGCCCGCGCCGCCTTCGCGGAGGCCGAGGCGGAGCGACGCGCGATCGAACGGGAACGTGCGCGCCTGCGGGACGAGCGGGACCGGAGCGCACGCAGCGCGGGCAGCATCCCCGTGCGGCTGGACGAGGCGCGCGCCGCGCTCGCCGAGGCGGCGGGACTCACCCCGGACGACCTGCCCTTCGTGGGAGAGCTCGTGGAGGTGCGCACCGAGTACGAGCCGTGGCGGGACGCCTTCAACCTCGCCCTCGGCGGGTTCGCCCGCACGCTGCTCATCGACGTCGAGAACCTGCCGCGGTTCCGCGCGGCGATCGAGTCCGTGCGGATCCCGGACCGGTTGAGCTACGAGGGCGTGCACGTCGGGATCGGCACGCAGGTCCCCGCCGACCCGACGACGCTGCCCGGGCGCCTCGACTACCGCGACACCCCCTTTACCGGCTGGGTGCAGCAGCATCTTCGGGAGCGCTTCGACTTCGTGTGCGTGGACTCGTCGGCGCAGCTCGCGGAGCACCCGAAGGCGCTGACGATCACCGGGCAGGTCTCCCGCGGGCAGCGCGGCGCCCACGGGGGCCATGGCCGGGACAACGTGCTGGGCTTCTCGAACGAACGCCGGCTTCGTGATCTCGACGAGCGTCTCGCCGAGCTGGACACCCGGTACCGGAGCGCCGAGACCGCGGCGCGTGAGGCCGAGTCCGCCCTGGACAACGCCGTCGGGCGTCTCCAGTCCTACGCGAAGGTCCAGGACGTGACCTGGGAGCAGATCGACGTCGACGCCGTCGTCGCCGAGCGCGACCGCTGGCTCGCCGTGGAGTCCGAGGTGACCGACGGCAACCCGGAGATCGCGCGCCTGAAGGCCAGGGCCGAGGAGCTCAAGGCCCGTGACGCCGGCCTGCGGGCGGAGATGGCGCGGTTGCGCGCGGACCTCGACCGGACGCACACGGAGTGGGGAGAGGTCACCGACGACGTCGACGCGTGCCAGGTCATCGTCGACGCCGCCGAGGCGGACGAGCGCGCGCTCGATCCGGCGCAGTCGGCGTTCCTCGACGCGCGTTTCCTGCTCGCCGAGGAGGAGGACCAGGCGGCCCCGTCGGAGCGGCTGGCACGTCTTGACCTCGCCCTGCGCTCGGCCGCCCAGCGCCTCGCGGAGGACCGGCGCGCGGCGGCGGATGCGCATCAGGAGCAGCGCGAGGCCCTCCGGCGGCTGATGACGGGGTTCCTGGAGCGGTGGCCGGACCTCAACGTGCTGCCGGATCCCGACACGTCGGTCGCGGAGTTCGAGGGGATCCTCGACTCCCTCCGCACGAGCGGACTGCACGAGCTGGAGGCCGAGTGGCGCGACAGCCTGCTGCGCCTGTCCGGCAACGACCTGACGAGTCTCGACTCCACGCTCAGCCGCTCACTGCGGGAGATCAAGGACCGGATCGACCCGATCAACCGGATCATGCAGGAGCTGCCCTTCTACGACGACGATCACCGGCTCCAGATCGTCCCGCGCGAGAACCAGTCCGAGGCGCGACGACGCTTCCGCCGGGAGCTGCGCGAGGTGCGCGGCCTCATCGAAGCGGCGTCGACGGGCGAGCAGCGTCAGCACGCGTACAACCGGATGAGCCGCCTGATCGGCAAGATGCGGCGGACCGCTCCGGACTTCGCCGAGCTCATCGACGTGCGCAACCATGTGCGGGTGAGCGCGGAGCGGATCCACGCCGCCACCGGGCAGCACGTCGCCCTCTACGACCACATCGGGGAAAAGTCGGGCGGGGAGTCGCAGGAGCTCGTGGCGTTCATCGTCGGGTCCGCGCTGCGCTACCAGCTCGGCGACGCGGGAGCCCCGCGTCCGCGCTACGCGCCGGTGTTCATGGACGAGGCGTTGATCAAGGCGGACGCGCACTTCACCAAGCGCGCGATCGGCGCGTGGCGCGGGCTCGGCTTCCAGCTCGTCATCGGCGCACCCAATGACAAGTACAGCGCGATCGAGCCACACGTGGACGTGGAGTACACGATCCTGAAGGACACCCGAGGACGCTCCTGGGCCCGGCCGAAGGTGGGGCTCGATCCGGCAGTGAGCTGAGCGAGGTCAGGCCGGTCGCGAGGCCAGGTGCGGTCGGGGCGGATGGACGGCGCCCCGGCCGGCGACGCGGTTGAGCACCGCTCGCGCGATGGCGTCGGCGTCCCGGAGGAACGCCGAGTCCGAGCGTGCCAGCGGACCCAGCTGCGTGCCGTAGTGCAGGTGCTCCAGGGGCACGCCGAACACGTAGAGCGAATCGTCCTCGGTCCCGTCGACGGAGACCGCGCGGTAAGGGGAGCGCCCCACATCGATCGCCCCGGTGACGAACGGGGTCTGCTCGATCGGATCCGGCATGCGGTACGGACGCAGATGCCCCGCGTCGCGCAGCGTGCGCAGCAGCGGATCCCCCGTCTGCTGGAGACGGTTGGGCGGGAGGTGCGCCTCCAGCAGCGCGCGGGCGTGCCGCGGGGCGGACGCGACCGCCGGCGACGACGCCGCGAAGCCGTCCTCCGTCTCGGTCACCCTCAGGGACGGTCCCACCGGCTCGACGACCCCCGCCTCGGTCAGGGCGTGAAGCTCGGCGATGCGCCGTGCCGGCGGTCCGCTCGCCAGCGAGCCCGCGAAGCCGCGGTACCAGCGGTCGACGTCCCGATCGTAGGAATGCCCCCGGAACCCGCCGTACGCGACGAGCCGGCGGAGGGCGCCGCGGCCCTGGCCCAGCGCCACGGATGCGCACTTGCGCGCGCTGTCGAGCCCGCGTCGGGCCTCGTCGTGGTCATCGCGGAGGTCGTCGAGCCACCACTGTCGAAAGGCGTCGGCTGAGACGAACGAACGACCCTGAAGGGGGCGGTCCCAGGCCGAGAGGTCGAAGAGGCCTCCGGTGGCGGAGACCAGGGCCGCATCGAGCTCGGCGCTCGCCCAGGGCAGCTCGTCCAGGGCGTCCAGCACCTGCTGCGGGTCCGTGGCGAACCGCTCCGGCTCCGCCCGGGCGAGGACCATGTGGAACACTCGCGCCGTATCCTTGGCGATCAGGGGCCAGAGCTCGGCCCGGAAGTCGACGCCCGGCCGCGTCGCGAGTCGATCGACGACCTCCCTGGTCAGGTACCGCGGCGCGAACACCGGGGTCATAGAGCCGAAGAGGCCCTTCGCGCGGTACGGCGTGCCGCGCGAGGAACCGACGTGGAGGACGGGCTCGTCTCCGCTGGCGACGTACGAGAGGAGCCCTCCGTCGCGGTCCTCGAACCGACCGCCGCGACCGACCGTGAGCAGGGACACGTAGTCGAAGAAGTTCATGCCGAGTCCGCGGACGATGACGTCCTCCCCCGGCCCCAGAGCGCTCAGGTCCGCGTCGAGGGGATTGCCTGGACGCCCGTACCAGCCGCCGACCCGCCGGGCGTGCGCCGCCCTCGGAGCGTCGATCGTCGGGTCCAGGTCGACGTGACCGTTCGCGAGCACCAGCGCGTCGGCGTCGACCGTGTCGCCGTCGCTCAGTGCGATCGACCACCGGGCGGATTGCTTCCTCGCGGCGACGGCCCGGGCCGCGTGATGCACGACTCGCATCCCGTCCGGCACGCGGGAGAGGTCTTGCGCGTGGCACCAGCGCAGGTAGGCGCCGAGGAGTCGTCGCGACGGGTGACCGTGGGGCTCGATGCGCCCCGCCTCCTCGATGATGAACGGGTCGTCCTCGGCGATCGTCCCGGCGGCGACGGCGCGGGCCCACCCGTAGAGCGTCGGGCCCTCGACGATCGGGCCGTCGCACCGCACCGTCTCGTCGGTGAAGTGCGTCGCATCGTCGGCGAGGGTGTTCATCAGCAGGTGCGGCGGCTGGTCGTGCCGCCACACCCGACCGCCGCCGGGCGGGGCGGGATCGATCAGGTGCACGGTGAGGTCCACGGCGCCGCCGACGGCGTTTGCGACCAGGCGCTCCACGAGCGAGGAGCCGCGGGGCCCTGCCCCGACGATCGCGACGACCCCGCTCATCGGCTGGACTTCTCCGCCCGCCCGTACCCTCGCATGTACGCGTAGGCGGCGCCGGTCAGCACGATCGCCGTGACGACGGCCAGCGCCGACGCCTCGCCGATGCTGTTGCTCTCGAAGGCCAGCGACCGGATCGCGAGAGGCACGGTGACCGCGGCCTGATCCGGGCCTCCGCCGTTCGACAGCAGGAACGGGAGATCGAAGTCGTAGGCCGTCCAGATCGTCCGCAGCATCATGCCGGCCAGCACGACCGGCATGATCGAGGGCAGCGTGACGGCGGTGAACCGCCGGATCGCGCCTCCGCCGTCCATGGACACGGCCTCGTTGAGCTCGCGCGGGATGGACTGCAGCCGGGCCAGGACGATGATCATGAAGAACGGGCTGTACTTCCAGACGTTCACGACGACGGCGGTGCCGAGCAGGAGGTCCGGGTTGGAGAGGAACGAGATGGGCTCCTGGATCAGCCCGATCGACTGCAACAGGTAGTTCACCACGCCGGTCACGTCGTTGAACATGAACTGGAAGACCATCGCGACGACGATCGCCGGGACCATGTACGGGAACAGGACGAGCCCGCGCAGGAACGCCTGGCCGCGCAGACCCGCGTTCAGCAGGAGCGCGACGCCGATGCCGATGCCGACCTGCAGGATCATGTTCCCGCCGGTCCACAACACGGTCCGCAGCCCGGCGGCGAGCACCTCCGGGCGGGAGAAGATCGCGACGTAGTTGTCGACTCCGTTGAACACGCCCGCGCCGGTGGCGATGTCGACGTCGTTGAAGCTGTTCCACACCGCGATCCCGAACGGATAGACGGCGAACACGGCGATCAGCACCGCCGCGGGCAGCACCATGGTGAAGGCCAGACCGCGATCGGTCAGTCCCGTGCGACGGACGGGCGCCTCCTCGCGGGCCTTCGCCCGGGAACTCATCGTCATGGTCATCCCTTCACCGCTCCTTCACCGAATCCCGAGACGAGCCACCGCTGCGCGATGACGAACATCACGACCACAGGCGCCACGATCGTGAGGGCTGCGGCCATCAGCAGCCCCCAGCTGGTGACGCCCATGTGCCCCATCAGAAGGAAGATCGCCGGGTTGGCCGGCAGCTTCGAGTTGGTCGTCATCAGCGTCGAGGCGAAGAGGTACTCGCTCCACGCCGCGTTGAAGGTGAAGATCCCGGTGGAGATCAGGCCGGGCAGCACCTGCGGGATGACGACGCGACGGAACGCCTGGAACCGCGTGCAGCCGTCGATCATGGCCGCCTCCTCGATGTCGACCGTCGCGCCCTGGAAGTAGGACCGGAGGATCCACAGTCCGAAGGGCAGGAGCGTGGCCATGTACAGCACGGTGAGGGCGGCGCGGTTGTCGCCGAGCCCGGATCCGAAGAGGATCTGGGTCACCGGGACGAGCACGACGATCGGAGGGACGAGGTAGGCGAGCAGCGAGAGCTCTCCCACGGCGCGGATGAGTCGGAAGTCGAACCGTGCCATGGCGTACGCCGCGAGCGAGGCGACGACGAGCACACCCACCGTGGCGACGGTCGAGACCACCACGCTGTTGAGCAGGTACTGGCCGAACCCGCGGAGGACGAAGAGGTCGTCGAAGTGCTCGCCGGTGAGCCGGCCCGGGAGGAACGTCGGAGGGTAGGCGCTGATCTCGCTGTCCGGGCGGATCGCGTTCAGCAACACCCACAGCAGCGGGCCCGCGGAGAACAGCAGCACGATCCCCATGAGCACGTACTGGACGACGCGAAACGGTGTCATCCTGCGTCGCGGTCGCGGCCGTACGCCCGGAGGAAGGACGACGCGTTGGGTGGCGAGGGTGGTGGTCATCGTGTCGTGCCCTTTCTCACCGGGTGACCTCGGGCGTCCAGCCCGGGTTCGCGGCGCGCCAGTCGTCGCCGACCTTCTTGATCCGTGCCGCCGCGTTCCGCCAGGCGGTGTCGACGTCGACGCCCTTGATGAGGATGTCCTGGAACATCACCGTGTCGAGCGCGGGCGAGGGCCAGACATCGGCGGCCCACGGGCAGAGGTTCGAGATCTTCCCGTCGAACGTGCCGTCGCGGACCGCACCCATCGAGGTGGACGGCGTCATCGCAGTCGCGACGTTGTCGATGAACGTCCGCATCCACTGCCGGCGTTCGAACAGGTAGCCCTCGGAGGCGTCGTCGACCCGCTCGACGAGCAGGTCGCGCGTGCTCTTGAGCGCGGGGAGCAGATGACCGGGCACGGTGAGGGCGAACGCCACCGCGTCGTCCCCGGTCGTCAACCGCTTCAGGAACTCCGTGGCGAGCTCCAGGTTCCCGGTGTTCGCGTGGACCCCGTACTGCTGTCCGGATCCGAAGTGCAGTGCGGCGGTCTCGAAGGGGCCCGCAGGAATCGGCATCACGACGGTCGCGTCGGCCACGTCCTTCGCCTTCTCGTGCAGACCCGCGCCGAGGCGTCCGGGGAAGGTCGCGAACGCCGCGCGGCCGGCGGTATAGGAGTTGGCGATGTCCCCGAACGCGCAGTTGTACATGGAGTCGGAGGTGTGACGCAGGATGTCGGTGAAACTCTTCACGGCGTCGCGCGCCTCGGGACGGTCGAATGTGCACTCGCCGTCCTGATCGAAGTAGTCGACGCCCTGCTGGTAGAGGTACGGCGTGAAGAACTGCAGGCTGAGCTGCGGGGTCGCGCCGACGCCGGACGCGATGCCGATGATCCCGTTGCGGCCGTGCAGCGTGCGCACGGCGTTCAAGTACTCCTCGAAGCTCCTCGGGATGCTGAGGCCGGCCTCGTCGAGCAGGTCCTTGCGGGCGTAGACGAGCGAGGAGTTGGATTGCATCGGCATGCCGTAGTCCCTGCCGTCGATGATCATCCGGGTCCCCGGCAGGAAGTCGTCCTCGCCGATGTCCCTGACCAGTCCGGTGATGTCGGCGAGGTGCCCCGCGGCCTGGAAATCCGGGAACGAGCTCACCGGCGGCGCGAAGATCCCCAGATCGATGCCGTTCTGCACGGCCGTGGTGAGGTACTGGAGCTGGTTCGAGTCGGAGTACACCGTCACCTTCACGGTGTAGCCCGGATGGTCCTTCTCGAACTTCGCGATCACCATGTTGTAGAAGGCGAGGGTCGCCGGATCGTTCTCCACCGTGTACAGCGGGATCTCCGTGGAGGACCCGCCTCGCGCGCCGGCGGGCTTCAGACCGCCTGCGCAGCCGGCGAGGAGCGCCGTCGCCGAGAGCCCCATGGCGGCCGTCAGGAAGCCGCGCCGGGAGATGTCGCCCTGGAGGAGCCGGGTGCGCAGTGTCGAGAGCCGGTGCACATCGTCATGCGAGGGCATCGTGGTGCGTCTCCTTACGTGTCGAGAGGATGTGGTCGACCACGTCGTCGACGAGGCCGGGCGGGGGATCGAGCTCTCGTCCGAGGATCGCGGAGGAGAGCGCGTGGAGCGCGGAGAGGGTGCGGTGCGGCGTGCCGATCCGCCGCGCCGTCTGCGCCCACGCGGCGACGCCGAACGGGACGTCGTCGGTGAGGTAGCGGTACTCCAGGAGCCGCGGCGCGGGGGTGTCGTCGAACGGAGGAAAGCTCCGCAGGCACTCGACGAGCGTGTCGCCCGACATGCCCTGGTCACCGTAGAAGCCGTTCATCCAGTCCACGCCCGATCGGTCGTCCCCGCCGAGAGCGGCGACGAGCGCGCGGCGCTCGGCGTCCGCCGCGGACAGGAGCTCCTCCGCGGCCTCGGACAGCCCCTCCCGGTAGAAGCCGAACGGCTCGTCCCGATCGATCCGCACCGCGTTCGAGAGCACGAGCGGCGGATGGATGAGGTGGTTCGTGTTGCTGAAGGACGTGGTCGCCAGCGTGCTCGGCTCGAGGTCCGGGAGCCATGGCGCCAGCGCATCCGCGACCGTGAGGGTCTCATCGAGGGTCCGCCCGGCGATCGGCAGATGGCGCTTGACCGCGCGCACGTCCAGGTCGTCCCCCGAGCCCATCGCCGGGAACCCGGTGGCCTCGGCGATGGTCGGCGGATCGATCCCCGCCGCCTGGAACCAGGCGTGGGCCCGCAGCACGCCTCCGAAACCGCCCGGCGCCAGCAGCAGCGTGCCCCTGGACATCGCCGCGCCGTGCGCATCGAGCGCGGACTCGATCCGGGCGCTGCGGCACACGAGAACCCAGTGGGTCGCCCTCGGGTGCTCGGTCGTGCACACGTCCACGAGGGCGTCATCCCGGAACGGGGTGGCCGCCTTCGCCGGGCCCCCCGGGTTCGCGACGCCCGCGGGCGGCGCATCGTCGAGGGAGAGCAGGACGCTCCCTCCGCTGTGGGCCGCCGCCCAGGCGGCCACGCCGATCGCGGGCCTCTCGCCCACCACCGCCAATCGGTCCGTCGTCGAATCCGTGGTCGCCATCGACCCTCCTGCTCTCCATCGAGTTCCTGGCATATTACAGATATTTCAGTCGTGTGGGTAGTGTGATTCCCATGGTCGGCATTTCGTTGCGCGAGTCGGCGTATGAGACGCTCAAGGAGCAGATCCTCAGCGCGCAGCGCGCGCCGGGGGAGACGCTCAACGAGAAGGAGGTGGCGGCGAGCCTCGGCGTCTCGAAGACGCCGGTGCGGGAGGCGATCTCGCGCCTCTCCGCCGAAGGGTTCGTCGAGGTCTATCCGCGTCAGGGCACGATCGTCCGGCACGTCCAGGTGCGCGACATCAAGAACGTCCTGCTCGTGCGGAGCCTGGTGGAGCCGGAAGCCGCCTATCAGGCCGCGCTCCGGGCGACGCCGGAGGATCTCGAGCAACTTCGCACCCTCGACGACGAGCAGATCGCGACGCCGGAGGGCGCCTGGCCGGACCTGCGCCAGCACGCGCGCTTCCACGTCGCGGTCGCCGAGGTCGGTCGGGTGCCGCAGCTCACCGCCATCGTGGCGACCGTCCACGACCAGGTCCGATGGTTCCTCGCCAGTCACGCGAGGGAGGGCGGGGCCCCGTTCCCGATGCGACTGCACGAGACCCTTCTCGAGGCGATCGCCCGGGGTGACGCGGACGAGGCGCGTCGCGTGAGCGAGGAGAGCGTGCGGACCTCACGGGCGAACCTGCTGAAGAATCTCATCGACGGCTGACGCGCCCCGACGCTTCGGGTCGCCGCGTGTCATCTCGCTCCTCGCCCAACGGTCGAGCATTGCCTGAGTGCTCAGACGGGGCGGACGCAGGCGCACTGACCGGCGATCAGGATCCCTTCGGCGGCGGCGTCGTCGTCCTCGGAAGGGGCAGCCGTCGTCGCTTGGCGGCTCTCCGGGCGCCAGAGGAGTGGGGCGGCGAGGGACCCGGCGACGGCGAGGACGCCGAGGGCGATCCAGGCAGGCGCCAGGCCCGACGCCGTGCCGACCCACCCGGCGATCGGGTAGGTGATCAGCCAGGCGAGGTGCGAGAGCGAGAACTGGGCGGCGAACGCCGCGGGCAGCGCGGGCACTGCCACCGACCTGCGGATGACTCGGCCGGTCGGCGTGATGATCAGCGCCATCCCCGCGCCGATGAGGACCCAGACGGGGACGGCCGCGGCCCACGCGGCGAGCCCGAAGGCGGCCATGGCGACGGCGGCGAGCACCCCGGCGACGAGCACCGCGGCACCGGTGAGCATCACGCCCCGATCCGCGATCCGGTCCAGAACCCTCGGCAGGGCGAGCGCCACCACCAGCGTGCCGCCACCGGAGGCGGCGAGCATCCACGCGACGTCCGCCTGTGAGCCGCCCAGGGTGTCGCGGACGTAGTTGACGGTGTTGACGACGACGATCGATCCGGCGGCGGCCACCACAAGATTGAGGGCCAGGACGCCACGGAGCCGAGGCGTGGCGACGAAGGTGCGCATGCCGGAGCTGATGCGGTCCCACACACGGGTGTGGCCGCTGGCAGCGGCGTTGGGGATCCTGGTGGACAGGACCAGGCCCGCGGAGACGACGAACCCGACGGCGGTCCCGAGGAAGAGCCAGTTGAAGGTCATGAAGGTCAGCGCCACGGCGGCCAGGACGGGGCTGAGCAGGCTCTCCATCGTCGACGCGACCTGGGAGGCGGACAGGGCGCGGGTGTACTGCGACTCCTCCGTCACGATGTCGGGGATCACGGCCTGGAACGTCGGAGTGAAGGCCGCCGACGCGGCTTGGAGGACGCCGACGAGGACGTAGATCTGCCATACCTCGGTGACGAAGGGCAGCACGAGCACCACTCCGGCGCGGACGATGTCGAGCAGCGTGAGGAAGGCTCGTCGTGGCAGCCGATCGGCGTAGGCGCCCGCGAGAGGTGCGATGACGACGTACATGACCATCTTGATCGTCAAAGCGGTCGCCAGCACCGCCCCGGCGCTCGCGCCGGCGAGCTCGTACGCCAGCAGTCCGAGCGCGACGGTGGCCAGTCCGGTGCCGAACAGCGCGATGATCTGCGCGCCGAAGAGGTGCCGGTAGTCGCGGATCGCGAACAGTCTCACGTGATCTCTCCTCGTTCGAGGGGCGGCGCCTCTGCGACCGCGGTGCGCGCGGGTCCGCACAAGAGTTGTACTATACCCCGGTAACGTATTTATAGGCGCGCCCTCGGCGCGGGTGGGTGCGGGGTGGGGGTGCTGTTCAGGCGAGCGAGAGGAAGAGCTTCTCCAACTCCTCCTGCCGCAGGGCTCCCTCGTCCTCCGGGTCGGTCAGGCACTCCTTGAGGGCGGATGAGATGACGAGGAACCCCGCGCGATCCAGCGCCTTCGAGACCGCGGCAAGCTGCTGCACCACGTCGCGGCACGGGGCATCGTCCTCGACGGCCTGCAGAACGGCCGTCAGTTGCCCCTGGGCTCGCCGCAGTCGATTCGTCACCCGCCGCTTCGCCTCCGGGTCATGGGCGAAGACCGGGGGCTCGTGCTTCGTCGCGGTGCTCATGTGATGTCCTCTCCGCCTTCGTTCGATTCCACTATACCCCCAGGGGTATAATGGAACGGTCCCCTGGATACTCAGGGGAGTATCGAGACGAAAGGAAGTCCCATGTGTCGAGCCGTCCGCTGCCGGACCTGCGGGAAGACGACCTGGACCGGATGCGGTCAGCACGTCGCGAGTGTGAAGGCATCCGTTCCGGCCGCACAGTGGTGCAACGGGAAGCACACGCCGGCAGAGATCCGCGACGCGGAACGCCCCGCCGGCCTCCTCGCCCGGATCTTCGGTCGATGAGTCGGTCGGCGGCAGCCAGGGCCGCACGCGAGAGAGGACAGTGGGCATGAGGATCGTCATTGTCGGGGGAGTCGCCGCCGGGATGAGCGCGGCCGCGCGGGCGCGCCGTCTGGACGAGGAGGCCGAGATCGTGGTGCTCGAGCGCGGCGATCACGTCTCGTTCGCCAACTGCGGCCTGCCCTACTACGTGGGCGGTGAGATCTCCGAGGAGGACGACCTGCTGCTGCACACGCCCGCCTCCCTGCGCGCGGCGCTGGACCTGGACGTGCGCGTGCGGCAGGAAGTCGTCGGACTGGACGCCGCGGCGCGCACGGTCGCGGTGCGGACGCCGGGAGCCGCCGACGAGCGCACGGAGGAGATCGCCTATGACGCCCTGATCCTGGCACCCGGCGCGCTGGCCATCCGCCCGCCGATTCCCGGGCTGGGATCACCCCGCGTATCGACGCTGCGCACCGTGGGGGACGCCGTCGCGCTTCGGGACGCCGTCGAGGCGGGCGCCCGACGCGCCGTCGTGCTCGGCGGCGGCTTCATCGGCATCGAGGCGGCCGAGAACCTCCGCGCTCGGGGCCTGGCCGTCGATGTCGTGGAGCGGGCGCCGCACGTGCTGCCGATGCTCGACGCCGAGATCGCGCATCCTGTCGCCGTCGAACTGGAGCGGCTCGGGATCACGGTGCACGCCGCCGTCGAGGCGAATCGGATCGAGCAGGGCGAGGAGTACGACGTCGTCGTCCTCTCGGACGGAAGCCGCGTCGCCGCAGACCTCGTCGTCCTCTCGGCGGGAGTGCGTCCGGACACCGCGGTGTCCGAGGCGGCAGGAGTGGCGTGCGAGCGCGGCGCGATCGTCGTGGACGAGCACGGGCGCACGAACCTGCCCGGAGTGTACGCGGCAGGCGACGCCACGGCGGTCACCGACGCCGTGACCGGCGTCCGTCGTCCCGTCGCACTTGCGGGCCCGGCCAACAGGGCGGGACGACAGATCGCCGACCACGTCTTGCGTCCGGATGCCGCACGGCCCCTGCCTGCCCCGGTCGGCACGGCGATCGTGCGGGTCGGACGCCTCACGGCGGCCACGACCGGCGCCGGCGCTGCCGACCTGGCCCGCGCGGGGATCGCCGCGCACACCCTGCACCTGCATCCGACGCAGCACGCGGGGTACTTCCCCGGTGCGTCGCCGCTGTCCATGGCGGTGCGGATCCGCGAGGGGGACGGCCGGGTCCTGGGCGCCCAGATCGTGGGGCGCGACGGCGTCGACAAGCGCATCGACGTCGTCGCCACGGCGATTCGCGCCGGGCTCGCGGTCGGCGATCTCATCGACCTGGACCTCGCCTACTCCCCGGTCCACGGCAGCGCGAAGGACCCGGTCAACCTCGTCGGGATGGTGGGCGCCAACGTGCTCGACGGCACGCTCGCCCTCTGGTACGCGCAGGAGTGGGAGACGCTGCGTGAGACGGCGTTGATCCTCGACGTGCGCTCCCCGGAGGAGTACCGTGCCGGGCACCTCCCCGGAGCTCTCCTGATCCCGCACACCGAGCTCCGCGGACGGCTCGACGAGGTGCGCGAGGCCGCGGACGGACGGCCGGTCCGCGTGCTGTGCGGCTCCGGGGTGCGCTCGCACATCGCGCACCGGGTGCTGACCCAGGCAGGGATGGACTCGGCGTCCCTGTCCGGCGGGATGCGCACGGTCGTGAGCGTTCTCGGCGCCGACCTGCTGGAGCGGACGGGCGCCGAGGGGGTGGCATGAACGAGCACCCTGGCGACGCCTCCTCCGTGCATGGCGTGCCCACGGGGCACGGTCATGCCGATCCCGAGTCGCCCCCGTTCGGAAAGCGCTACTGGGAGGATCACTGGGCCCGTGCGGGACGACGCGCGCCCGCCCCGGCCAACCCCTACGTCGTCTCGGCGACGGCGGATCTCCCGCCGGGCTCGGCGCTGGACGCCGGCTGCGGCGTCGGGGCTGAGGCCATCGCGCTGGCCGAACGTGGCTGGAACGTGACCGGGGCGGACATCTCCCCGGCAGCCCTCTCGACGGCGCGCGCGAGGACGGAGGGCGCGGCGGCGCGGATCGAGTGGGTGGAGGCGGATCTGACACGGTGGGAGCCGGAACGCACGTGGGACCTCGTCGTCACGAACTATGCGCATCCGGACTCCGGGCAGCTCGCGTTCTACCGGCGTCTCGCGTCGTGGGTGGCGCCCGGTGGCAGCCTGCTCGTCATCGCGCACGCGGCCGGCGGCGGGCACGGGCATCACCCGGTGGAGGCGATGGCGAGCGCCGACGGCGTCGCGGGGGTCCTTCCGTCCGACGAATGGGTCATCGACTTGAGCGAGGAGCACGACCGGGAAGTGGCCCGCGGGGCGCAGACGCTCGGGCTGCGGGACCTGGTCGTGCGCGCCCGTCGCCGCTGAGGCACCCGGCCCCGCGGCCGTCTCATCCGTCGGCGGGTGACGCGTCTTCGATGAGGCGGTCGATGCCGGCGATCAGGATCGCGACGCCGGTGTCGAGCGTGTACCGGGGGCTGTGCGCGGCGTCGAAGGTCTGTCCCACCGTGGTGCCCACGCGCCCGGAGACGGGGTAGTCCGCGTCGACCATCAGGCGATCGAGCACCGGTGAAACGATCGCCCACCACTCGGCGTCGGCCATGCCGGACCGGCGCTGCACCTCCACGTCGCTCCGGCTCGCCCGGGCGGCGCCGGCGACGATGTTGAGCAGCGTCGTCAGCGACGCCTCCATGTCGAGGTCGGACAGTCCGATGCCGTCGAGGACCCGGATCTCGGTCTCGTACTTCCGTGCCGCGTGGGGGCCGAGCCCGATCCGCGTGTCCTGGACGTCGAGCAGCCAGGGGTGTCGGGCGTAGAGGTCCCACGTGAGTTCCGCGATGACGCGGAGTCCGGCGCGCCAGTCCCCGGCCGCGCGCGGGTCGTCCTCCGCGTACAGCTCGGCGTAGACGGCGTCGATCATGAGGGCGGTCAGGTCGTCTTTGCCCGGCACATGGTTGTAGAGCGCCATCGTGCTCACGCCGAGGCGCTCGGCGACGTTGCGCATCGTCGTCGCCCCGATTCCCTCCTGGTCGGCCAGGTCGATCCCTGCTCGCACGATGCGCTCCACCGTGATCCCGGATCGTCCCGGACGAGGATGGTGCCCCCACAGCAGATAGAGGCTGCGCACGAGGTCGGGCTCGGACTTCCGCTCCGTCGTCACGCTGCTCCTTCCTGCGTCGCGATCCCTCTGTCACGTCGACAGGATCACGCTATCCCACGGGCTAACGTACGCCGTACGTTTCGTGCTACCCTCTCCTGTACGCCGTACATAACGGCGCATAGAAAGGAGTGAGGATGTCGAACGACACGGCGGTCCTGCTGGAAGGGGTCCGCAAGACCTTCCGGGGATCGAAGGCGGGTCCTGTGCTGGACGGACTCGACCTGCAGGTCGCACGCGGGGATGTGCACGGGCTCCTCGGTCCCAACGGGGCGGGCAAGACGACGGCGGTCCGCATCATGACGACGCTGCTGAGCCCGGATGCCGGGAGTGTGCGCGTCGCCGGGGCGGACGCCGTGCGCCAGCCCGCGCGGGTCCGTGCGCGAATCGGTCTGGTAGGACAGCACGCGGCGGTCGACGAAGCGCTGACCGGGAGGCAGAACCTCGTGATGTTCGCTCGGCTCAACCGCTACCGGCCGAGGACCGCCGCGCGGCGCGCCGACGAGCTGCTGGAGCGATTTGGGCTCGAGGAGGCCGCCGACCGCCCGGTGAAGACGTACTCCGGCGGCATGCGGCGACGGGTGGATCTCGCCGCCGGGCTCCTCACCGCTCCCGAAGTGCTGTTCGTGGACGAGCCGACGACGGGGCTCGACCCGGGTGTCCGCCAGGAGGTGTGGAGCGCGATCAGGGACCTCGTCCGGGGCGGCACCACTGTTCTGCTGACCACCCAGTACCTGGAGGAGGCGGATCAGCTCGCGACCCGGATCTCGATGCTCGGAGGTGGGCGTGTAGTCGCGGAGGGCAGTCCTGCGCAGCTCAAGGCGCGCGTCGGCGACGACTGGCTGGAGGTCGCTCCCGCCTCCCCCGCCGACATCGGTGCGTTGCGGGGCGTCCTGGCCGCGTGGTCTTCCGGCGAGATCACCGAGGAGGACGGCATCGTCCGCGTGCCGCTCGTCGACCGGGCGACGTCGCTGATCGGCGCGTCGGCCGCGCTGCGGGACGCCGGTCTCGGCGTCCGGGACATCGCCGTGCGCACGCCGACCCTGGACGAGGTGTTCCTCCAAGTCACCGGTCGCTCCGCCCGGGTGCCCGGGGACGAACCCGTCTTGGAGGCCGTCGTCGACGGCGAGGAGACTGCGCCGCTCGCCCAGGAGGGAGCCCGATGAGCGCCGTCGCCCCCGCCTCCGTTCTGCCGGACGCCTCGGAGTCGTCCTTCGCCCGAGCCGTCGCCGACACCTGGACCATCACGCGCCGGGACCTCCAGCACTGGCGCCATCTTCTCGGCGCGCGCGTGTTCGGATGGCTGTGGCCGATCATCCTCATGGCTCTGTTCCTCGGGCTGATCGGCGGGGCCCTGAGCGGCGAGGTCGGCGGACGCTACATCGACTTCGTCATGCCCGGTGTCCTGGCGATGACCGTCTTCCTCGGTCTGGAGGGTACGATGGCCGCCGTCAGTCAAGACGCCTCACGCGGGATCACAGACCGTTTCCGGTCCTTGCCGATGAGCGGGATCGCGGTGGTCGGCGGCAGATGCGTCGCGGATCTGCTGGACTCGTTGATCACCCTGGGGGTCGTCGTCGCCGGAGGACTCCTGTTCGGCTGGCGACCCGACACCACCGTGCCGCAGGCGCTCGCCGTCGGCGGGCTTCTCCTCCTGCTGCGCGTCGCGATGCTCTGGGTCGGGATCTTCGTGGGGCTCAAGGCGTCGACCCCGGAAGCGCTCATGCCGGTCAACCTCCTGGTCTGGCCGATCCTGTTCTTCTCCAGCGTGTTCATCGACACCTCCACGATGCCGCGGTGGCTCGGCCTGATCGCGGAGGCGAACCCGCTCTCGGCCACCGCCACGACGGTCCGCGCGCTCCTCGGCGCCCCCGTGGTCGGAGGGGAGGGGTGGCTCGTCGACAACGCTCCGCTGCTCGCGATCGTCTGGCCGCTGCTGATCATCGCCGTCTTCCTGCCGCTCGCCGTGTCGACGTACCGGCATCTTCGCCGTTGAGCGCGCCCCTGTGCTCCGCGGCATCGTCCGCGGAGCACAGGGCGTGAGCGCACCTCTCCGGCGCACGCGCCGGTTCGTCGGAATTGGTGTGCATTTCTGTCGCTTGGTGACGCGCATCGCCGCCGGATAGGTTCGGTGCAGGGCAGAAGAGCGATCACGGCGAGGCGAGGGAGAGGGAGATGTCGACATCGAGCGGATCTGCGGCTGGCGTGCCATCGGGAATGACGACCGCGACGACGGTGAGCCGTGGCGAGGGCGTTCTCCTCGAGCCGACCGTCCCGCCGCCGCTGCGCTACAAGATCGGGCTCTTCGTCTCGATGCTTCTGTTCTTCGTGGCCCTGTTGGGCCCGGCGATCATCGGCATCGGATTGAAGGTCCAAGCGATCGTCCCCGACGCGGAGAAGGCGAGTGCGCTCGGACTCGTTGCCGGGGTCGGCGCGCTCGGGGCGCTGGTGGCCAACGTCGTCTTCGGGCGGCTGTCGGATCGCACGACGCTGCGGTGGGGAAGGCGTCGCCCGTGGATCGTCGCCGGCACGGCGGTGATGACGGTCGGGCTCCTCGTTCTCGCCCTCGCCCCGAACCTCCCGACGGCGACGGTCGGGTGGCTCGTGACCCAGCTCGGCGCGAACGCGACGCTGGCGCCGTTCGTCGCGACGATCGCCGATCAGGCGCCGAAAGCTCAGCGTGCGAGTATCTCCGCGCTGCTGGGCATGGCGCAGAACATCGGGATCCTCGGCGGCACGTACGTCGCCGAGCTGTTCATGGGGAACATGATCGTGATGTTCGTCGTCCCCGCGGTGGTGTCGATCGCGGGCATGGCGGTGTTCGCGATCGTGCTGCCGGACAGGGCGCTCCCGACGGCACCGCCGTCGATGACCCTCCGTCAGTGGGCGGAGACGTTCTGGGTCAGTCCGCGCAGGAACCCGGACTACGCGTTGGCCTGGTGGTCCCGTTTCCTCATCACCCTCGCGACGTTCATGTTCACGACGTACCGGCTCTTCTTCCTCCAGGACCGTCTGGATCTGAGTGAGGGACAGGCGGTGAGCGCGATCACCGTCGGCGTCCTCGTCTACACGGTCGCCCTGGTGGCCTCGGCATGGATCGCCGGGAAGATCAGTGACCGGATCGGCCGCAGGAAGCTCTTCGTGTTCGGTTCGACGGCCCTGTTCGCCGCGGGGACGGTGCTGCTCCTGTTCGCCCACGACCTGACGACGTTCTATCTCGTCGAGGTCCTGCTCGGCTTCTCGTACGGCATCTACGTCGGCGTGGACCTGGCGCTCGTGGTCGATGTGCTTCCCAACCCCGACGACGCGGGCAAGGACCTCGGCGTGTTCAACATGGCCAACGCGATGCCGCAGTCGATCGCCCCGCCCCTGGCGGCGTTCCTGCTCGGCGTCGGTTCGGCGACCGGTCAGAACTACGAGCTGATGCTCTGGATCGCGGGGCTGCTTGCGCTGGTGGGAGCGTTCGTGGTCCTCCCGATCAAGCAGGTGCGGTGACGTCAGCACCGGTCGTTGAGCGAGCGCTCACCGGTCGTTGAGCGAGCGCAGCGAGACGAAACGTCCCCGGCCCGATCAGGCTGTCAGGCCGTGCGCCTCGGCGACGGCCGGCACCGTGATGCGACCGTCGCGGACGTTGAGACCCTTCGCGAGCGCGGCGTCGTCCTCGGCGGCACGGTCCCAGCCCTTGCCTGCGATCGCCGAGACGTAGGGGAGCGTGGCGTTGGTGAGTGCGCGCGTCGCCGTCTCCGGCACCGCTCCCGGCATGTTCGCGACGCAGTAGTAGATCGAGTCGTGCACGGCGAAGGTGGGGTCGTCGTGGGTGGTGGGGCGCGACCCCTCGAAGCAACCGCCCTGGTCGATCGCGATGTCCACGAGCACCGAGCCGGGCTTCATGCCCGCGACCATCTCGTCGGTGACGAGCTTGGGCGCCGCGGCGCCGGGGATCAGCACCGAGCCGATCACGAGATCGGCGGTGGCGAGCTCCTCGGCGATGGCGTAGCGGCTCGAGGCGCGCGTCTGCAGCGCCCCGCCGTAACGGTGCTCGAGCTCGCGCAGGCGAGGGAGCGAGATGTCGATCACGGTCACCTGCGAGCCCAGGCCGAGCGCGTTCGCCGCGGCGTGCTCGCCGGCGACGCCGCCCCCGATCACGACCGTCTTGGCGCGCGGGGTGCCGGCGATGCCGCCGAGCAGCATGCCGCGGCCGCCGTTCGAACGCAGCAGCGAATAGGAGCCCATCGTCACCGACAGGCGGCCGGCGATCTCGCTCATCGGCACGAGCAGGGGCAGGCTGCGATCGGGCAGCTGCACGGTCTCGTACGCGACGGCCGTCGTGCCCGCCTCGACCAGGGCGGTGGTGAGCGCGCGGTCGGCGGCCAGGTGGAGGTAGGTGAACAGGGTGAGGTCGGAGCGCAGGAAGCCGTACTCCTGCGCGATCGGCTCCTTCACCTTGAGCAGCAGGTCGGCCGCGCCCCACGCCTCCTCGGCGGTGTCGACGATCTCGGCGCCGGCGGCGCGGTACGCGTCGTCGGCGATGCCCGACCCCCGTCCCGCCCCGGACTGCACCAGCACCCGGTGCCCCTCGTGGACGAGCCGGTCGGCTCCGGCCGGCGTGAGCGCGACACGGTTCTCGTTGTTCTTGACCTCGGTGGGGACAGCGATCCTCATCGATCCTCCTGGTGGCGATTTTGTCGTCCTGACGGCGATTTTGTCGTCGCATAGCATCGCAGGAAAACGCGGACGGGTACATATTCTCCGCAGAACCTTCGACATGAGCAGCGTATCCGGAAGAATCATTCGCATGGATGACTCTTCTGGGGAAATGGCGCCGAACCCTCTTCGGGCGCCCGCGCTGGATGCCGTCGATGCGCGGATCGTGGACCTCGTCTCGACGAACGGGAGGATCACGAACGCCGAGCTCGCCGCGCGGCTGGGCATCGCGCCGTCGACCGCGCACGCGCGACTCCGGTCGCTCACGGAGCGGGGCGTGATCACCGGCTTCCACGCCAGCGTGGACGAGAAGCTGCTGGGAGCCGGACTTCAGGCGATCATCGGGGTGACGCTGCGTCCCGGCGCTCGCCGCGAGAGCATCGTCACGTTCGAGGATCGCGTCCGTGCGCTGCCGCAGGTGATCCAGATGTTCTTCCTCGGGGGTCACGACGACTTCCTGCTCCACATCGCGGTCGCCGATTCCGAGCAGATGCGCGCGTTCGTCGTCGATCACCTCTCGGCGCAGAGCAGCGTCGCCTCGACCCGGACGAGCATCATCTTCGACTATCACCGCAACTCCGTCGCGGCGTCCTTCTGAGCCGCCGCGTGCGGCCTCGGCGCGTGCGGCTTCAGCCGGCGGGCCGCGCGGCTGCCACGGCGGCACGGATCTCGTCGTGCGGGAGCGCGAAGCTCGCGTGGCCGTCACGGCCGACCATGTCCCGTGCCGCCACCAGCGCGTTCATCACGGCCTCCTCCGTCGCCTCGACCACGGCCGCGTACAGCGGGTCGATCGCCCCCCACGGCGTCGCGGCGATCGTCGTCATCGAGCGCGTCTCACCCATCGACGAGCGGAGCCCGTCGGCATCCGCGGTCGAGAAGGCGAGGAAGATGTCGCCGGAGAAGTGCCCGCCCGTCGTCCCGGTCCTGGCCAGGCCCAGCGGCACGCGTCGGGCCAACGCCGCGCACTGCGACGGCAGGAGCGGGGCGTCGGTGGCCACGATCGCGATGACGCTGCCGGCACCGGGCGCCGCGGCGACACGGGCGTCGTCCGCGTCGAGCCAGGGCTCCGCAGCCATCGGGCACGGCGCGGCCGAGCCGCGCCCGAGGTCCATGCCGCGCAGGCGCAGCTCGTGACGGGCGCCGAAGTTCGCCTGGAGCAGCACCCCCACGGTGCGCGGTGCGCCGAGAACGTCCACGACGCGTGAGGCGGTGCCGATCCCGCCCTTGAACCCGTAGCAGTTCATCCCGGTCCCGCCGCCGACGTTTCCCTCGCCGACTCGCCCGCCGCTGGCGACGTCGAGCGCTCGCCGGGCGTGCTCCGGGCGGACGTGGCCGCCGTTGATGTCGTGCAGATACCCGTCCCAGGTCTCTCCGACGACCGGCAGCATCCACCGGTTGGCGAGCCGCGGCGCATGATCGGCCAGCCAGGAGTCCACGCCGCTGTGGCAGGCGCCGACCGCGTGGGAGGAGGTGGTGATGATCGGCGTCTCCAGCAGGCCAGACTCGTCGATCCAGGCGCGCCCGGTGAGCTCTCCGTTGCCGTTGAGCACCGCCGTCCCTGCGGCGCACGGCGCCTCCAGCGCCTTCTTCCCGCGGGGAAGCACCGCCGTGACCCCCGTGCGCACCGGGCCCTCGCCGCGGCGCAGGGGACCGTCGCCCGAGATGAGCGTGACATGGCCGACCTCGACGCCGGCCACGTCCGTGATCGCGTTGGCCGGACCGGGGCGTCCGTCGAACGGGAGACCGAGGTCGCGGGCGCGGGGGGAGGGCGGGGCTGGCTGCATGCGTCCATTCTTGGCGTGCGCAGACATTGAACGCAAGTGCAGCACTTGTGAGAACTTCGCTGGAGACCATTGACACCCTCTCCATGAGTGAATTAAATGAGTGTTCAAATTCGTCCGATGTGGAACGAGAGGGCCCGCGATGACCGAGCTTCAGCATGAGACGGCACGACCCGGGGTGCAGAGGCTTCCCGGCGGAAGGCTCGGCGTGTTCGCCGTCGTCTGCCTGGTGGTCTCCGCCGCTGCACCGCTCACCGTCGCCGCCAGCGCGGGCGCCACGTCCTACCGCCTCGGCGGGCTCGGCGGCCCCCTGGCGATGCTCGTGTGCGCCGTCGTGCTGATCTGCTTCTCGTTCGGCTTCACGGCGATGAGCGGCCACGTCACCAACTCCGCGGCGTTCTACGCGTACGTCGGCAAGGGGTTCGGGCGACCCGCAGGCCTCGGCGTCGCCGCGGTGACGACCTTCGCCTACGTCGTGCTCACCTGCAGCTTCTACGGCTTCATCGGCTTCTTCACGGCGATCGGCATGCGCACGATCTTCGGGATCGAGGTGCACTGGTTCGTCGGATCGGCCCTCGCCTGGGGCGTGGTCACGTTCCTCGGGCATCGCAGCGCCGAGGCGGGGGCGCGGGTCCTCGCGGTGATCCTCACGGGCGAGGTCGGGATCCTCGTCATCCTGTCCGTCGCCGCGCTCGTCAACGGGGGCCCCGAGCCGATGTCCCTCGGGTCCTACCAGCCGGGGCTCCTGTTCGTCCCCGGTGCCGCGGCGCTCTTCGTCCTCGGGTTCGGGGCGTTCGTCGGGTTCGAGGGGACCGCGATCTACGCCGAGGAGGCCAAGCGCCCGAAGCGGACCGTCCCGCTGGCGACCTACATCGCAGTGGGGTTCCTCGGCGTCTTCTACTCGTTCGTGTTCTGGATCTACACGGTCGCGTTCGGCGTCGAGGGCGTGCTCCTCGCGGCGCAGGAGGACGACTTCCAGGACATGATCTTCATCGCCTCCACCACGTATCTCGGCGACTGGGCGGCGAAGGTGATCGCGGTCCTCGTCGTCACGAGCTTCCTGGCCTGCGTGCTCGCGTTCCACAACTCCTCGGCGCGGTACATCTTCTCGCTCGGGCGCGACCGTGTTCTCCCCGCGTACCTCGGCGATGTCCACCCGCGCCACGGATCCCCGTCGAAGGCCAGCCTGACGGTCTCGTGCATCGCCGCGGTGCCGTTGATCGTCGTCGCGGTCACTGGCGCCGACGTGTTCCTCGTCTTCGGGCTCATCGCCTACGCGATCGGGGTGGCGGCGATCATCTTCGCGCAGGCCGTCGCGGCGCTCGCCGTCGTCGGCTACTTCGCGAGGGATCGCCGCGGCCACAGCCCGTGGCGGGTGCTGATCGCGCCGTCGATCGGTGCGCTCGGCCTCACGGTCGCCTGGATCGCGATCGTGGCGAACTTCTCCATCATCAGCGGGCTGGAGGGGGCCTGGCAGAACATCGCCCTGATCCTGCCGACCCCGATCCTCTTCGTCGTCGGCATCCTGCTGGCGAACCGCTGGCGTCGCACCGACCCCGCGCGCTTCGACGGGCTGGCTCAGGACATCGGGACGACGACTATCGTTGTTGACCGTGTCGAGTGAGCGACGACGGCGAGAGCTGCTGGAGGCCGCCATCCGGGTGGTGTCCCGCGGTGACGCGTCCTCGCTGAGCGCCCGCGCGGTCGCGGAGGAGGCGGGGGTGAGCCCGGGCTCCGTCATCTATCACTACGGCGACATGGACTCGCTCGTCAGCGCGGCGCTCGTGAGCGTGATCGAGCAGTACGTGGACCTCCGGCGCCAGGCGATCATGACGGTCACGGATCCCGTGGAGCGGTTGCGGCTGCTCATCGACACCGGGGTGCCGGAGAAGGTCGACGGCGCACTGCGGTTCATCTACGAGCACATCGATCATGCGCGCACCCATCCGGAACGCGCGTCCCTGCACCGCGCCGTGGTGGAGCGGCAGATCGACCTGTACGAGGCGACCATCGACCTCGGCGTCGCCACGAACGCGTTCCGTCCGGAGCTGCCACACCGCCGGATCGCGACGACGCTGGTGGCCCTCGAGGACGGGTTCGACCTCTGGGCCCTCATCGGGTTCCAGGACCGTGTCGAGGAGCACCGGGAGATCCTCCGCGTCATGGCGTCGCGCCTGCTCGCCGTCACGCTTTGACCGTTCGGCTGATCCTCGCCTTCCTATCTTGTGGAGTGCGATCACGCGCATTCACCGTGACTCTCGTTTGCGACCGTCATACCAATGTGCCAGAAGTCTTGCCTTCTGACCTGGATGTTTGGGATTGTTTCGCGATCCGATTCACTGGCATGCTGAACTCCCAAGGAACGGATCGATCGAGGGGGACCGATGCCTCGGAACGGGAAACGCACGTCGCCGACAGCCCATGTCCGCACGCGCGGAGGAAAGACTCGTGTCGCGAGTCTGATGGTCGCGGCACTCGCACTGGTGGTCGCCAACGTCGGAGGGTTCGCCGTTCCGGCCAACGCCGCCGAGCCGTTCGACGATGCGTATCTCTACGGGACAAGTGCTGGTGCGAACGCGAACGTCTACCGGATTGACCCCGCCTCAGGTGCGGCGACCATCGTCCTCGCCGCGCCGGCAAACCCGGGACTCAACGCGTTGGCGCTGAGCGCCGACGGCAACGCGATGCTGGCGGTGTCGAGTGCGGACATCTTCATGTATGACGCGCCGAGCGAGACCTGGACGCAAACCCCGCGCGTCGCGGGAGATGCCCCGGCATTCACCATGGGCGGGGTGAACTCCGTCACCGGGTACTTCTACTACGGCGGGCTGGTTTCGGGAGATCTCACGACGGCTCGATATGCAGCCTACGACCTGGCGACGAACACCCCGGTGCCGAACGCGCTCACGGTTGTGCTTCCTGGGAACACCGGCAACAACGGCGATGTGGTCTTCGACCAGCAGGGAAACATGTACATCGTCGCGTCCGATCCGGCAACGGGCGAAGGGTCGCAGGTGTGGCGCGTCGACGCCGGGGATGTCTCCACCTCGACGGGAGGCGTCGTCACCGCGACGCGTCTCGGCGACAAGATTCTCGACACTCAGCTCGCCGTCGGCGTCGCTTTCGGGCTGGACGGCTATGCGTACTTTGTCCGAAACGCTGCCGCGGGCGGGAGCGAACTGCTGCGCACGGATCCTGTGACGTTCGGGATCGAGGGCGCGCCGGTGCCTGTCACTCCGTCAGCGGTACGGCTGAACGACCTCGCCTCCAGGGCATTCCAACCCACGGCGCTGGTCAACGTTGACCTCCCTGAGGGGCGATACGCAGCGCGAGACACCGATCAGTTCCACATCACGATGCAGGGACCGGGTTCAGAAGACCCGCTGCTGGAGGCGGAGACCACGGGTGACGAGATCGGTCTTCAGGACCAAGAACAGGGTGAGTACATCGGCCGAATCGCGACCTTCCCCGGGGACACCTTCAGAATCGGGCAAAGCGCGGCGGGAACGACCAACCTCGGGAACTACACGACGACGTGGCAGTGCATCAACATCGGCAACCGGGAAGTTGTCGCCAGCGGTTCCGGTAACAGCGGTTCGTTCTACGTGCCGACGGCACCGGTGATCGATGTCGACTGCACCTTCACCAACATCCCGATCAGCCCGTCTCTGACTCTGGAGAAGTCGGCCGACAAGACCGAGCTCGTCGCGGGCGAGACGATCACGTACTCGTTCCTCGTGACGAACACGGGCAACGTGGCGCTCGACGTCGTGGTGAACGAGGTGTCGTTCACCGGCTCCGGTGACCTGTCGGACGCGGTCTGCGACCCGTCGAACCTCGCGCCGGAGCAGTCCGTCACGTGCACGGCGACATACACGGTGACGCAGGAGGACGTGGATCGCGGATCGGTCGACAACTCCGCGACTGCGACGGGAACTCCGCCGAATGGAGGGGACCCGGTGACGTCCGATCCGTCGGACGTGAGCATCCCGGGCGCTTCGGACCCGGGCATCACGATCGAGAAGTCCGCTCAGGCCGACGACGGCTCCGTGGTGGGCGATCTGTCGCTGGGTGACACCATCACCTACACGTTCGTGGTGACCAACACTGGGAACGTGACGTTGAACGACATCGTGATCAACGAGACCGAGTTCACGGGTTCTGGTGAGATGTCGGACATCGTGTGTGAGGCGACGACGCTGGCTCCGAACCAGAGCACGACCTGCACCGCCACCTACGAGGTGACTCAGGCCGATGTCGACGCGGGGCAGATCGACAACGAGGCCACCGCGACGGGCACCCCGCCGCGCGGTGATCCGGTGACGTCTCCGCCGGACGATGTCACCGTGCCGCAGGAGCAGAACCCGGGCATCAGCCTCGTGAAGTCGGCAGACCCCGAGGCCTACGCGGTCGGTGACACGATCACCTACACCTTCGCGGTGGAGAACACGGGCAACGTCACGCTGAACGACATCGTCATCGACGAAGGCGACTTCAGTGGTTCCGGCGAACTGTCCGACGTCACGTGTGAGGCGACGTCGCTCGCCCCGGGGGCGAGCACGACCTGCACGGCCACTTACGAGGCGACGCAGGCCGATGTCGACGCCGGGTCGATCAGCAACTCCGCGACCGCGACGGGCACCCCGCCGGGTGGCGGGGACCCGATCACCAGCGATCCGTCCGAGGTCCAGGTCACGTCCGACCCGCAGCCGGGCATCGCGATGGTGAAGACCGCGAGCACCGACACGCTGGTCGTGGGTGAGACCATCACTTACACCTTCGCCGTGGAGAACACGGGCAACGTCACGCTGAACGACATCGTGATCGACGAGGGCGAGTTCACCGGCTCCGGCGAGCTGTCGCCGGTGACGTGCGAGCCGACGACGCTCGCCCCGGGTGAGACCGTCGACTGCACCGCCACGTACGTGGTGACGCAGGCCGATGTGGACGCCGGCTCGATCACGAACGCCGCGACCGCCTCGGGTGCGTCGCCGACGGGTGACCCGGTGGATTCGCCTCCGTCCGCGGTGGAGATCACCGCCGACCCCCAGCCGGGCATCGCGCTGGTGAAGTCCGCCGACAAGACCGAGTTGGTCGCCGGCGAGACGATCACTTACTCGTTCACCGTGGAGAACACCGGCAATGTCACCCTGAGCGACGTGGTCGTCAACGAGACCGAGTTCAGTGGCACCGGTGAAATGTCTGAGATCGTGTGCGAACCGAACACGGTCGCTCCCGGAAACACGATCACCTGCACCGCCACCTACGAGGTGACGCAGGAGGACGTGGATCGCGGGTCGATCGAGAACACCGCGACCGCGACGGGCACTCCGCCGGGAGGTGCGGAGCCGATCACGTCGGAGCCGTCCGAGGCGCAGGTTCAGGGTGCCCCGGCGCCGGGTATTTCGATCGTGAAGTCGGCCGACAGGGCTGAGCTCGTCGTTGGTGAGACGATCACCTACTCGTTCGTCGTGACGAACACGGGCAACGTGACGTTGACGGATGTCGCCGTGTCCGAGGGCGAGTTCACCGGGACCGGTGAGCTGTCCGAGGTCGTCTGCGATCCGACCACGCTCGCTCCTGGCGCGTCGGTGACGTGCACGGCGACGTATGTCGTGACGCAAGCCGATGTGGATCGCGGGTCGATCGAGAACACGGCGACCGCGACGGGCACTCCGCCGAACGGCACGCCGGTGGTCTCGGAGCCGTCGGCGGTGCGACTGCCGCAGGATCCTCAGCCGGCCATCGCGATCGTGAAGACGGCCGACACTGAGCAGGTGTCGGAGGTCGGGCAGGTGGTGACCTACTCGTTCACGGTGACCAACACTGGCAACACCACGCTGATGGACGTTCGCGTGGACGACAGCGCGTTCTCCGGCGCGGGAGAGCTGTCGGAGATCTCGTGCCCCGCGGACGCGGCTCGACTGGTGCCGGGACAGACGGTGGTGTGCACGGCGACGTACACGGTGTTGGCGGCCGACCTGACCGGTGACGGGCTCAGCAACGTGGCCGTCGCCGAGGGGACGCCCCCGGGCGGTGAGGCGCCGATCGTCTCGCCGCCGTCGGAGGTCGTGATCGACACGGCCGTCCCGCCGACGCCGACGCCCGCACCGACCGCGCCGGCGCCGAAGCCTCCGGCCCCGGGGCTTCCGGTGACCGGTGGCGAGCTCAGCACGGGGATCGTGCTGCTGGCGCTGCTGCTCCTGGTCGGAGGGGCCGCGCTCGCGGGCGTCGCTCGGCGTCGCCGCACGACGGAGGGCTGACCTCGGCGTCCTCCACGGATGCCCCCGGAGCCCCCGCGCACCGCCGCTGGTGCGAGGGGGCTCCGGCGCGCGCCGCCGGACTTCGTCACGAAAAGCGTTCAATCTTGTCTAGTCAAGCTTGACTATGTTAGCTTGATCTAGCCATCAACGATGAACGGCCGAGAAGGGACCACCATGGCACTCTCCCCTGCGGATAGGACCCGATTCCGCACTGCCGCCACCCTGACGTGTGTTCTCGCTGCCACCCTGACGCTGGGCGCCTGCTCGTCGGCCCAGCCCAGCGCCGGCGGAACCCAGCCCCCGAACGCAGCCGTCGACGCCGACGCCTGCACGAGGAATCAGGACGCGGGCACGATCACCTACATCTCCGGCTACGGCTACTCCGCCAGCGCCGGGCAGCTCGACGTCTTCCTCGCACAGGAGCTCGGCTACTTCGACGAGCTGTGCCTGGACGTGGAGATCAACGCCTCCGGCGCGAACGGGCAGCAGCTCGTCGCCTCCGGGCAGGCGCAGTTCACCGCCCTCGGCTCCGCCTCCGACGTCATGCTCGCGGCGGCGAACAGCAAGAACCTCACGGCCGTCGCGACCTACGGGACGACCCCGCCGTTCTCGATCTTCGGCAATGAGAAGCTCACGAGCCTGAAGGACCTCGAGGGCGGATCGCTCGGCTACTTCATCAACCTCACCCCGATCGCCTCGGCCATGCTGGACAACGCCGGCGTCGACGCGTCGAAGGTCGAGATGATCAAGATGACCAACTACGACCCGACCGTCGTGGTGCGCGAGCAGGTCGACGCCATCGTCGGCTACGCCTCGAACCAGCCGCAGTCCCTCAAGGCACAGGGGCTCCCGTTCAGCGACTTCCTCCCCGAGGACGAGGGCGTGGAGGGCACCTACAACGTCATGGAGGTCAACTCCCGGTTCCTCGCGGAGCACCGCGAGGTCGCCGCCGACTTCATGCGCGCATCCCTCAAGGCCTTGCAGTACTGCCTCGACGAGTCCGACGCCTGCATCGACACCCTCGCGAAGCTCGCCGAGGACAACAACCAGGGCGCCGCCTTCCCGCGCGACCAGCTCGCCCGCACGTGGGCCGTGGAGTCGGAATGGGTGCGCAACAGCAAGGGCGGGAACCCTGGCGTGCAGACCGAGGCCATGTGGGAGCCGGAGTACGCGCTGGTCGAGAAGTACGGGAACGTGAAGTCGGTTCCCGAGATCGCCGAAATGATGGACGCCGACCTCGTCGCCGACCTCTACGACGGCGACGCCCTGATCTGGCCGGAGGCCGGCAAGTGACCGGGCAGGGCGCGGGCGTCGAGGTCCGCGGCGTCACCAAGTCCTTCGGGGTCGACGGGCGCCGGGTCACGGTGCTCGACGACGTCAGCCTCACGATCGGGATGGGGGAGTTCGTCTCCGTCATCGGACCGAGCGGCTGCGGCAAGTCGACCCTGCTGAAAGTGGTCGCGGGCCTCCTCGACGCCGACTCCGGCAGCGTCACGATCGACGGCGAGAGCGTCACGGCGGCCTCGAAGGACAAGAAGATCGGGCTGGTGCCGCAGTCCCCGGCGCTGCTTCCCTGGAAGACGGTGCTGGAGAACGTCCGGCTTCCGCTGACCGTGAACCGCCGGGGGAACGGGGCGGGCGGCGGGGGGTCGCGGACGCTCGGCAACGCCGAGACCCTGTTGTCCACGTTCGGCCTCGGCCACGCGATGAAGAAGTACCCGGGACAGCTCTCCGGAGGCATGCAGCAGCGGGCGGCGATCGCGCGGGCCTTCGTCTTCGATCCCGCGATCATGCTGATGGACGAGCCGTTCTCGGCGCTCGACGAGATGAACCGGGACCTGCAGCGGATCGCCCTGCTGGAGTTCTGGCAGTCCAACCGCAAGGCCGTGATGTTCGTCACCCACTCGGTGCCCGAGGCGATCATGCTGTCCGATCGCATCGTCGTCATGGCAGCGCACCCGGGCCGGATCGCCGAGATCATCGACGTGGACCTGCCGCGGCCGCGCACCGAGGACGCATACGCGACGGATGCGTTCCGCGACCTGGAGAAGACCGTGCGCGGTGCGCTGCGCGCGCAGACGGAGAAGGCGCATGTCTGAGATGACCATCCGAGACACGACGGCGACGCTCGCCACGGCCGAGGCCCGCGGGAGGGGACCCCGCCGGGGCGTCCCCCCGTGGCTGCGCTGGGGCGCGTGGGTGCCCACCCTCATCATGTTCGCGATCGCGGCGCTGCTGTGGCAGGTCGTCGCGGCGACGAATCCCTACGTGCTCCCGAGCCTCGGCGACATCGGGGCCACGCTCGTCGAGGATGCCCCGATGTACGGGTCGAACTTCCTCGTGACGCTCCTGGAGGTCGTCGTCGGGGCCTCGGCCGGGATCATCGCCGGCTTCCTCCTCGCCGTGGTGATGGCCGAGTTCCAGATCATCGAGCGCGCCGTGATGCCGCTGGTCATCATCGTCATGGTGACGCCGATCGTCGCCATCGCCCCGGCGCTCGTGGTCGCGTTCGGCTTCGGCATGGTGCCGAAGTTCATCGTGACGGGACTCGTGGTGTTCTTCCCCATGCTCGTGAACTCGCTCGCGGGCCTCCGTGACGTCGACCAGCGCGCCCTGGACGTCTTCAAGACGCTGCACGCGAGCCGCTGGGAGATCTTCCGCGAGCTCCGCTTCCCCGGCAGCATGCCCTACGTGTTCGCGGGGCTGCGCATCGCTCTGCCGCTCGCGGTGGTCGGCGCCGCCGTCGCGGAGTTCGTCGCGGCCGGCCAGCAGGCCGGGCTCGGATCGCTCGTGACCACCTCGGCGGCGCAGGCCAACCTGCCCGTCACCTGGGCCAGCATCGCCCTGCTGTGCGTGCTGGGCGTCCTCCTCATCGTCCTCCTCGCCCTGGTGCGCAAGCGCGTCCTGTGGTGGAGCGAAGGAGAGGTCACCGCCAAGGGCTGACCTCGCCGTCCGGATGCCGATCCGGGGATACCCGTCCCCGGGTCCGTCCGGCGTGCCCCGCACATGCCCCCGACGGGGCCGGAACAACACAGAAAGGCACGACCATGGCCACGCAGCTCAAGCTCGGACTCTTCGAGAACGCGCAGGCGAACGACTCCGGGACCGCCACCTGGCGCCACCCCGACAACGGCCGCTACCTCTTCGACCGACTCGACTACTGGCGGGACACCGCCCGCATGGTCGAGGACGCCGGATTCGACTTCCTGTTCCTCGCCGACGCCTGGGGGTGGGCGGACGTCGCCGGCGAACGCCCCGACATCTGCTCCGTGGAGGGGCTCGACCTCCCCCGGCTGGACCCGGCGATCGTGCTCGGTGCGCTCATCCCGGAGACCACGCGCCTGGGCCTGGTCGCCACCGGCTCGACGCTGCTCGAGCCGCCCTACGCCTTCGCCCGCCGGATGGCGACCCTCGACATCCTCTCCGGCGGGCGCATCGGCTGGAACATCGTGACCACCGGCACCGCGGACACCGCCGTGCAGGGCTTCGGCGTGCCGATGGTCGGTCACGACGAGCGGTACGCCATGGCCGACGACTTCATGCAGGTCGTCTACAAGCTGTGGGAGCAGGCGTGGGAGGAGGGTGCGCTGGAGCGCGACAAGTCCGGGCGCTTCGCCGATCCGTCCAAGGTGCACCGCATCTCCCATGACGGACCGTACTTCCGCTCGCACGGATACGGCAACACGTCGCGCTCGCCGCAGGGGACGCCCGTGCTCTTCCAGGCGGGGGCCTCTCCGGCGGGGCGCGCCTTCGGCGGCAAGCACGGCGAGGCGATCTTCGTCGGCAGCGGCTCCGTGGAGCAGCTCCGGGCACACTCGACCGCGATCCGGGAGGAGGCGGTGAAGAACGGCCGGGCCGCGGACGACGTGAAGATCATGTCCGCGTTCTCCGCCGTCGTCGGCAGCACCGAGGAGGAGGCGCGGCGCCGATACGCGGAGGTCGCGGACGCGCAGAACCCGGACGTGACCGTCGCCTCCTACGCGTGGTTCACGGGTCTGGACCTCTCCGCCTACGCGCCGGAGACGCCCATGACGGACCTCCGCACGGAGCTGTCGCAGACCCAGGTCGCGCGGTTCGCCGGGAAGACCGTGGGCGACGTTCTCGCGGACTGGCACGCGCACGGCGTGGGTGCACGGCCGATCGTCGGCACCCCGGAGCAGATCGCGGACCGGATGATCGAGCTGGCCGAGGGGGCGGACCTCGACGGGTACCTCTTCTCCCCGGTCATCCCGCCGTCCTCCACCGCGGACTTCATCGAGCACGTCCTGCCGATCCTCAAGGAACGGGGCGCGATCGCCGAGCCGGGAGACGGGCGGCAGACGTTGCGCGAGCGGCTGATCGGCACGCCCACGCCCGCGCTGGCGGACTCGCACGTCGGCTCCTCGTATCGCCGGAGCCCCGCCCTGTCCGAGGCCTGACACGCGTTTCGTCTCGCTGCGCTCGCTCAACGACCGGCACCTGTCCCGCCGGTCGTTGAGCGAGGAGCGCAGCGACGAGTCGAAACGCGCTGAGGCGGGGGTGGGGCGTTTCGTCTCGCTGCGCTCGCTCAACGACCGACACCTCTCCTTCCGGCCGTTGAACCGGGGTGGGGCGTTTCGTCTCGCTGCGCTCGCTCAACGACCGGCGCCTCTCCTACCGGTCGTTGAGCGAGGAGCGCCGCGACGAGTCGAAACGCGCTGACCCGGGGTCAGCGGGCGGGGGAGGCCTCGGCCGGCGTCTCGCCGGCGAAGACGTACTCGCCCGCGCGCAGGCGGTCGAGCAGGGCCAGCGCCCACTCCTTCTCGGCCGTGAGGCGAGCGGTCGACAGGTCGAAGATCTCGCGGACGTACTTCGGCGTGGTCTCCGACCGCAGCGTGTCCTGGACGTGGAAGCCGTTGGCGGTGATGAGCGCGTCGCTCTTGCTGAGGCGGTTCTCGAGCCCCGCGATCACCTCCTGCCGGCTGAGCACGAACATGAAGGAGGCGACCGTCATGATCGCCTCCGTGTCGAACGGGGCGACGTTCCAGAGGTTCTCGCGGAGCATCCGTTGGAGTTCCACCTCACCGGTCGGCGTGATCCGATACGTGGTCCGGGCGGGGCGCTTGCCGTCGGCGACGGTGTCGTTCTCGGCGATGTACCCATCGACCTCCAGCGCGCGCAGGGCGTTGTAGATCGAGCCGGGCTGGATGTGCGCCCACTCGTCGATGTGCCACGTCATCAGCTCGCGGCGCAGGAAGTAGCCGTGCACGGGCTGGAACTGCTTGACCGCTCCGAGGACGACGAGGCGCGTGGTGGACATGGACTCATGCTATCCGGGGTGGGGCGGATCCGTTCAGGTTTGTATGGTCAAGACCAACGCTTGCTTGTATAGTCAAAGTTGACGAAGAAAGGATGTCGAGATGACGACCGTCGCGCACGAAACCCTCTCGCAGGACCGCGCCCTGCGCCGGGCCTTCTCCCTCTACCCCACGGGCGTCGTCGCCCTGGGAGCCCGCATCGAGGGGCGGCTCACCGGTATGGCGGTGAACTCGTTCACATCGGTCTCGCTCGATCCGGCGCTCGTGGCGATCAGCGCGGCCCGCACGTCCAAGACCTGGCCGCTGCTGCGGGACGCCGCCGCGCTCGGCATGAGCGTCCTCGCCGCCCATCAGGAGGCGTTCAGTCGGCGGCTGTCCGCGCGTGAGGGCGACCGGTTCGGGGACCAGGCCCTGCGGGAGACCGAGGGCGGGGCCGTGCTCATCGAGGAGGCCGCCCTGTGGCTCACCTGCCGCCCGCACTCCCGATTCGACGGGGGCGACCATGAGATCGCGCTCTACGAGATCGTCGACGTGACGGTGTTCGACGACGTCGAGCCGCTCGTTTTCCACCAGAGCCGCTACCGCAGCATCGTCGGCGACGCGCCCCGTCCGTGACCGAGGCCGCGTCCGCCATCGTCGGCGTCGTCGTCCCGGGTGACGGACGGGGCCGACTCCTGGGGTTCCCCACGGCGAACCTCCGCTGCGAGGACGCGGCCATCCCGGCGGACGGGATCTACGCGGCGTGGGTCACCGAGCCCGAGCGGGGCATGAGGTGGGAGGCGACCGCCAGCGTCGGGACGAACCCCACCTTCGCGGGAGCTCGCCGACGCCGGCTGGAGGTCCATCTGCACGACGCGGACCTGGATCTGTACGGTCGGCGTCTCGTCGTGGACCTCGTCGCGTTCCTCCGCCCGACGCTCCGTTTCGAGGACGCGGACCAGCTCGTCGCCCAGGCGGTCGACGACGTCCGTCGCAGCCGGCAGGTGCTGTCCATGCACGGACGGGCGCCCTAGACGGGCAGGAGGCTCATCGTCCGGCGCAGGTGGTGTCGGCGGCGGTCTGGCCGTGGGCGTCGACGGGCACCGCGGCGGTGTGCTCGGCGGCGGCGGTGTCGTCGTCGGCGGGTGTGTCGTCGGTGGCGTCGGCCGCGGCGATCTCGTCGGTTCCACCGAGGGTGATGGGACGGTCGTCGCGGAGGGCGGCGAAGAGGGCCTCGGTCTGGTCGGGGACGGGCTCGACCCGGTTCGGGTCGTCGGGGTACTCCTGCACGGGAAGCTGCACGAGCACCATCCGGGTCAGATCCACCCCGGACAGGGCCCCGGCGAGCCCGGCGAGGACCCCCGGATCCGCGAGCGCCTCATCGACCCGCAACGACCGGCTCGCGGCGTCGGCGAGGGAGAACAACGCGACCGGGTTCGTCAACGTCTGCGCGCTCTTCACCTTCCGCGCCAACGCCGACAGATACGTCTGCTGCGTATGGATACGACCCAGATCGCTGCCGTCACCGATCCCGTACCGGGTCCGCACGAACGCCAACGCCTGCTCCCCCTGGACCGTGTGCGACCCCGCCGCCAAGTGCAGCTGCGAGTCCGGATCGTCCACATCCTCCGCCAGACACACCTCGACCCCGCCGACCGCGTTGGTGATGTCGATGAACCCGTCGAAGTTCACCACCACGAAATGATCGACGTCGATCCCGGTCAGCTCCCGCACCACGTCCAGGGTGCAGTACGGGCCGGTATCGAACGCACTGTTGATCTGCGCGACCTCCACCGCCGGCTCCACGTCCCCGTCCGCCGTGGTGCACTCCGGGAACGGCACCATCGTGTCCCGCGGCAGACTCACCAACGTCGCATCCGTATGCGCCGCGTTCACGTGCAGCAGCATCAGCGTGTCCGACCGATCCCCCGCGATGTCGTCATCCCCGTACGACCCGCTGGTCAGCCCGTCCCGCCCGTCCGACCCGATGACGAGCAGATCGATCGGCCCCTCCCAATCCGGGATCTCGACACCCCCACCACCAGGACGCGCCACCACGTTCGCCGCGATGTTCCCCGACACTCGCAGCACCGTCGCCACCGCAAAACCACCCACCGCGACCAGCGCGACGACGAGCGGCGCGGCGATCAACAACACCCGACGCCGACGCCGACGCCGACGCACATCGCGGTGCGATGCCCGCGGCCGCTCGGGTTCGGGCGAGGGGGAGGGGGCAGCGGGCTGGGGCAGGGAGGGGCGTCTCATCGGCAGGCCGTTCGTCGGTGATCGTCGCACGGGGCGCGGATCCTCGATCGGCCCGCGCCACCGCTCCGCGGGGGGAAGCTCCGATGCTCTCATCCGCAGCGCGAGGGACGCTGAGCTTTCCCTGGGTACCCGACCCGGCAGCGGACCCCTCAGCGGATCCTCGGCTCCGCCGCCACCTGCGGCGTCACACTCGGACATCGGATATCCGATGGTTATGGCGCCTATTGACAATGAATGCACCGCACCGAGCCGCCCTAGCATCGGCCCCACGGGCTCGTCGACGGTGTGAGCCGTCGCCGTCGAGGTCGTGTGATTCCCCGCAGTTCTCGCCGAAAGGATGCCGCCATGGCTGTTCGCTCACGTTCCCCGCGTCGCCTGCTCGCCCTGGGCCTGGCCGCGCTCAGCGCGGTCGCGCTGGCCGGCTGCACCTCGAGCGAGGTCGGAGGCGGCGGCGGGGGGACGACAGGACCGGAAGACTCCGGCACGCTGCTGTACTCCGGCTTCGGCGGCAGCTACGAGGAATCCATCCGCGCGGCGGTGTTCGACCCGTTCCGCGCGGAGACCGGTGCCGAGGTGCTCTTCGACACGGACGGCTCGAACGTCGCGAAACTGGCCGAGACCATCGCGGCCGGAGCCACCCCGCCGGATCTCGTCGACACGGAGTCGCGGACCCTGGCGCAGTTCATGGCCGGGGATCTCCTGGAGCCGCTCGATTTCGACGAGCTCGACATCACCGACGTCGCCAGCCAGGAGACCGTCAACGACTACAGCGTGCCCTGGTACCAGTTCTCGCGGAACCTCTTCTGGAACGCCGACGCGTTCCCGAACGGCGGTCCGCAGACGTGGGCCGAGGTCTGGGACGTCGAGAAGTTCCCCGGGACGAGGTCCTTCCCGACCTACCCGACCGGCGTGCTGGAGGTCGCGCTCCTCGCGGACGGGGTGTCCGTCGACGACCTCTATCCGCTGGACATCGACCGCGCCTTCGCCAAGCTCGAGGAGATCAAGCCCAACGCGCTGTTCGGCGGACAGGAGGACGTGGCGATCGCCCAGGGCGAGGTCGTCGCCGGGCTCTACACCCTGGGCCGGATCCGCGACATCCAGTCCGGCGGGGCCAACGTCCAGTACAGCTGGGACGGCGCCGTCGTCTCGGTGCAGTCGCTGACGATCCCTCGGGGCGCGGCGAACCCCGCCCTCGCGCACGAGGCGATCCAGTTCGCCCTGGAGCCCGAGCAGCAGCGGGCGGTCCTGGATGCGCTGAAGTACACCCCGAGCGTGCAGAGCGTGCTCGACGAGCTCACCCCGCAGGAACGGGCGGACCTCCCCGGGACGCCGGAGACCAACGCGGTGTCGTTCTACATCGACGGCGACTGGTACGCCGAGAACTGGGACGAGGTGTCCTCGCGCTGGCAGGAGTTCGTCAACTCCTGATTCCCCCGCCGGACCCCGGCCGGGACCGCCGCCACGTCGGTCCCGGCCATGACACGGAGGAGGACCCACGATGGCAACGACGACTTCGAGGCAGAGCCGAGGGTGGGGGCTGTTCGCCCTCCCCGCCGTCGCGTTCGTGCTGGGCGTGTACGTGCTCTCGCTCGGCGTGCTCGTCATCCGCAGCGTCACGGAGCCGGACGGCGCACTGGGGCTCGGCGTCTACGCCTCCGTGCTCACCAGCAGCGGGTTCCAGAACGTCCTGATCAACACGGTCGTGCTGGCGATCGTCGCCGCGGTCCTGTCCGTGCTCATCGGCTATCCGATCGCGTACACGATCGCCCGGTCCCGCGGCGTGCTCCGCGGGTTCCTGTTCATCTGCGTGCTCACGCCGTACCTGACGTCGATCCTGATCCGCACGTTCGCGTGGCAGGTCGTGCTGGGGCAGCAGGGGCTGATCAACTCGGTGCTCGCCGCGCTCGGTCTGCCCAAGGCCGACCTCATCTACAACGCGATCGCCACGACGATCGGCCTCGTGCACTCCCAGCTCCCGCTCGTGGTGCTCATCCTCGTGCCCGTGATCCAGCGGGTCGACGCGAGCCGCATGCTCGCGGCGCGCAGCCTGGGAGCCGGCCCCGCGCAGGCGTTCTTCCGAGTCTTCCTCCCCGCGACCCGCCCCGGGATCCAGGTCACGTTCATCCTGGCGCTCGTCTACAGCGCGGGCTCGTTCGCCGTCCCTGCCCTGCTCGGCGGCAACTCGGGGCGCATGCTCGGCTCCTTCATCCACGGCTCGATCGAGGAGCAGGCGAACTACTCGGTCGCCGCCGCCGCCTCGGTGATCCTCGGGCTCGTCGTCTTCCTCATCCTCATCCTCTTCACGGTGCTCTCCCGGCAGAAGATCCAGAACGTCGTCGCCCCGCAGATCGCGGCGGCGCCGTCCGCGTCCGCCGCGGCGGGGCCGGGGTCCGCGGACGAGACGCAGGCGATCGCCCTCGCGCAGGCCGCGGGCGGCCGCGACGAGCCGACCGTGCGATCGTCGCTCGGGTCGCGTGCCCTCGGCGCCTTCGCCCAGGCGCTCGACCGCTCCCGGCTCAGCTATCTCAGGGGCGTCGGGACGGTCGTCTCGATCGTGCTCGCGGTCCTCGTCCTGATCCCCCAGCTGCTCGCGATCCCGATCTCGTTCTCCGGGGCCCGTGCGCTCGTGTTCCCGCCGCAGAGCTGGTCCACGACGTGGTACGCGAACTTCTTCCAGCCCACGTGGCTCGACCCCACGATCATCAGTCTGCGGGTGGGGGTGATCACCGCGCTGGCGGCCACCGCGCTCGGCATGCTGGCGGCGATCGCGGTCAGCCGGACGGCATCGCGCACCCTGCGCGGCGGGATCACGCCGTTCCTGCTGATCCCCTTGATCTTCCCGGCCGTCGTGGCGGCCGGAGCCTTCTTCATCGCCTTCCTCAAGGTCGGGCTCATCGACACCCAGACCGGGATCGTCCTCGCGCACATCTCGATCACGCTGCCTCAGGCGTTCATCATCACGCTCGCCGGGATGCAGACCCTGGATCCGGACTACGAGAGGGCGGCGGCCAGCCTCGGAGCGGGGCGCGCGCGGACCGTGCGTCGGATCCTGATCCCGCTGCTGTCGGGGCAGATCCTGGCCTCGCTCTTCCTCACCTTCATCACCTCGTTCGACGAGTCCACGATCGCGATCTTCCTCTCGGGGGTGAGCGTCAAGACGCTGCCCCGACGCATCTACGAGGCCCTCGCGGTGCAGACGGATCCGACGGTGGGCGTCGTGGCCGTCCTGTTCATGGCGCTCGTCGCCGTCGTCGGGATCGGCGCGGCGGTCGTCACGCGGCTGCGACGCCGCCACATCCAGGGAAGGAACCACACGTGAGCCTCAAGCTGTCGCTGCGGGACGTGACCAAGGAGTACCACGGGGTGAGGGTGCTGACGGTGCCCGAGCTCGACGTGCACGAGGGCGAGTTCTTCTCGCTGCTCGGGCCGTCCGGATCGGGCAAGACGACGACCCTCAAGCTCGTCGCGGGCTTCGAGGGGCTCACGACCGGGACGATCGACGTGGACGGCAGGGACATCGCCCCGGTGCCGGTCGAGAAGCGCAACATCGGCGTCGTCTTCCAGAACTACGCGCTGTTCCCGCACATGACCGTCGCGCAGAACATCGCCTTCCCGCTGGAGACCCGCCGTGTGCCGCGCGCCGAGATCGCGCGCCGGGTGGCGGAGGTCCTGGAGCTCGTCGACCTCACCGCGCACCGGGACAAGAACGCCGCCCTGCTGTCCGGCGGGCAGCAGCAGCGCGTGGCGATCGGGCGCACCCTCGTCTTCGAGCCGTCCCTGCTCCTCATGGACGAGCCTCTGGGCGCGTTGGACCGCAAGCTGCGCCAGCGCCTGCAGGAGGAGCTGCGGGCACTGCAGCGCTCGCTCGGGATCACGGTCGTCTACGTCACGCACGACCAGGACGAGGCGATGTCGATGAGCGACCGCATCGCGATCATGAACCACGGCGTCGTCGAGCAGCTCGGGGATCCGCGCGGGCTTTACGACCGCCCGGAGACGCTGTTCGTCTCGAACTTCCTCGGCGACAACAACACGCTCGCCGCGATCCAGGCCTCGGCTTCGTCGCTGCGGTTCGACGGCGGTGCCGAGGTGGCCTCGGCGTCCCGCTTCGCGCCCGGCACGCGGTTGTCGGCGACGCTGCGCCCGGAGCGGGTGAGCCTCGCCCGTGACGGCGGTCGCGTGCACGGCTCCACCCGCCTGACCGGGACGGTGACCGACGTCGTCGCGCTCGGCGCGGTGACCGCCTACCGCGTCGACGTGGCGGGGGTGGGACAGCTCAAGGCGACCGTCCAGCACAGCGGGGACTACTTCTCCGCGGTCCCCGGCGACGCCGTCGCGGTCGGCTGGAGCGGCGAGGACCTGCACCTCTTCGCGGACTCCGGCACGGCCCCCGACGACGGACTCGGGGATGACTGACTCGCGGGAGCTCCTCCTCGCTCCCGGACCCTACGCGCCCGCCGACGGCTTCCGGCTCCCGCTCGCATGGAGCCGGGAGAGGGCCGCGGAACTGAGGCGTCGTGTCGACCCCGAGGGGCGCACCGGGGTCCTGCTGCTGGACCCGTGGAACATCGTGACCTTCACCGGGCTGTGGGCGCTGACCACCGAGCGGCTGCTCGCCGCGTACCTGCCTCCGGACGGCTCGGCCCCGACCTGGTTCTACCCGTGGCTCGACCACGAGCTCGTGACGACGTGGTGGTACGGGGACGGGGACTGCTACTTCGACGTCCCCGACGTGCCGGGGCAGTTCCCCCCGCACGGCACGGCGACGGCCGGGCCGGGACAGGACCGCTGGGAATGGCTGTTCGAGCGTCTGCGGCATCGGGGGCTGCGGCCCGCGGCGGGCGCGGTCGACGGGTTCGTCGTCGACGCGGAGCTGCCGATCGCCGCGCGCGAGGCGGCGGAGAGGTCGTTCGGGGGCGTTCCCGCCTCTGTCGCGCACCACGCCATGGCGATGCGCATGGTCAAGACGGACGAGGAGCTCGCGCTCTGGTCCCGCGCCTACCGCTACTTCGACGATGTCCATGCGTACGCGCGGGACCGGATCCGCGAGCGCGACCCGCTTCTGACGGACGCGCGTCTGCGGCTGGACATGTCGGGACGGGTCCTGGACGAGATCATGGCCGACTACGGAGCGGATCGCTCCGTGCACGGACCGGTCGGGATCACGGTCGACCTGGGCTGGGTGCGTGCGGGGCGCATCACCGGCCTTCCCCACCCGAACCAGGTCCGTCATGCGGTGATCGCGGACCAGCGCACCGTACAGGTGTCCGGGATCGTCCAGGTCGGCGGGTGCGGGGGAGAGCTGTACCGTCCCTATCTCCTCGCGGAGCCCACGGCGCACGAGCGACGTCTCTGGACGACCGCGCGCGACGGCTGCCTCCTGCTGCGCGACGCGCTGCGGGCCGGTCGGACCGGGGGCGAGGTCGCCCAGGACGTCCACGGGTTCCAGCGCGCGAACGGCGTCGAGCGCTACGCGGCCACCCGGCCCTCGCACGGCCAGGGGATGGAGGGGCACCAGCCGCCCTACATCGCGCTCGGCGAGACCACCGTCCTGCAGCCGGGGATGTGCTTCTCGGCGGAACCGGGCCTCTACGACCCCGCGGGCGGGTTCGGGGCGAACTTCTCCGACACGTTCGTGGTCCAGGCGGAGGGGCCGGCGGTCCAGCTCTCGCGGCTGCCGTGGAGCGAGGAATGGTGCTGGCTCGGATGACGGGGACGGAGGTCGACGACGATCTGTCCCGGTGGGACTGGATGCGCGGGGATCCGGAGCAGCCACCGCTGGACGAGTGGCTCGCCGAGCGAGCCGCCGAGCGTGCGGCCTTCCGGCAGGATCCCGGGGTCCGGCCCCTGCGCGAGCGCGCTGCGGCGGCGCTCGCGTCCGCCACCGCCCTCGGTCATCAGGGCACCCCGTTCCTCGCCGGCGGCGCCGTGCTCAGCCTCGACCGGCTGCCCGGACACGCGCACCGGACGATCGTGCGGCGCGCGCCGGGCGCTCCGGCGCCTCATCCGCTGCTCGACGGGGCGGGCGCCGGGATCGACTGGTTCCACCCCAGCCCCACGGGCCGCTTCCTCGCCCTCGGCCGCTCGCAGCGCGGATCCGAGCAGTCGGTCGGCACCGTGCTCGACACCGGGACCGGGAGGCTCCTCGCCGATCGGCTCTTCGGCGTGCGTCACGCGTGCGTCTCGTGGCTGCCCGCGGAGGACGCCTTCGTCTACAGCCGTTACCCCGGAGGACGGGACTACGGTCGCGAGCTCTGGATCCACCGCCTCGGCGAGAGCCAGGGCGCCGACGTCCTGCTCTGGCCGAACACCCCCGACAGCACCGACTGGCCCGACGTGGAGGTCTCGCCGGACGGGACACGCGCGCTCGTGCACGTCTCGATCGGGTGGACGCGGACCGACGTGTACCTGGTCGACCTGCGGGACGGGAGCCGCGCGGCGCTCGTCGAGGGCCGAGAGGCGATGACGCGCCTGCACTTCACCCCCTCCGGAGGGATCCTCGGCGTCACCGGGATCGACGCCCCGCGCGGACGGCTGGTCCGCGTGGAGCCGGGCGACCCCGGGCCCGCGCACTGGCAGGAGCTCCTGCCGGAGGGAGAGGCGGTGCTGGAGGACTGCTCCGCGCGAGACGACGGGGTGTTCCTCGTCGGCGAGCGGGAGATGTCCGGCGTCGTCGGCTTTCTCCCCCTCTCCGTCGAAGCCCCTGCGCCGTCCGCCGCGGACGATGTCGAGTGGGCCCGGCTCGGGATCGGGGACGTGGGGATCGCGTGGCCCACACCGGGGCGCTCGACCATGCGCGACCGTGTCGTCCGCCACCGGGCCCACCGGACCGCCGTGTTCGCGTGGTCGAGCCTCACCGCTCCCGCACGGATCATGGAGTGGACGCCCGGCTCGGCGCCGCGCCCGCTCGACCCCGGTGAACCCGTCGACGAGTCCTTCCGGACCCGGTCCCTCTCCGTGGAGGCGGGCGACGGGGAGCACGTCCCCGCGCTGGTCCTCGAGCCGGTCGGCGCCGACGCGCCGCTCCCGACGCTCCTGCACGGGTACGGCGGGTTCGGGCTGTCCTCCACCGGCGGGTACTCGGACGTGGCGCGGGCCTGGGTCGCTCTGGGCGGGCGCTACGTCGTGGCCGGTCTGCGGGGTGGACGGGAACGCGGCGCGGCCTGGCACGAGGCGGGCAGGCTCCAGCGGCGGCAGCGGGTCTTCGACGACTTCGCCGACGTGGCCGACGCCCTCGTCTCGCGGGGACTGTGCACCCGGGAGCGCCTCGCGATCTGGGGCAGCAGCAACGGCGGGCTGCTCATCGCGGCCACGATCGTCCGGCGTCCGGACCTCTGCGCGGCCGCGCACGCCGCGGTCCCGATGACGGACATGCTCGGGTACCACCGCCTCTCGATCGCACGGCTCTGGGCCGGGGACTTCGGCGATCCGACGGATCCCGGCGCGCGGCCCTGGATCCGCGCCTCCTCCCCGATGCACAACCTGCCGGACGGATCCGTGGCGCTGCCCGACATCATCGTCACGACAGGACGCAACGACACGCGGGTCGCCCCGTTCCACTCGTACGCGTTCGTCGAGGCGCTGCGCGAGCGGCGGGACCAGGCGGCCCGATCGGCGCTGCTGCTGGCCGAGGACCCGGACGCCGGGCACGGCGTCGGCAAGCCCGCGGACGCCTTCGTCGACGAGCGGGCCGACGTCTTCGCGCTCTTCCTCTCCGCGTTCGCACGGTGTCTCGGGGAGAGGGGCGACGCCGAGGACGACGCGGCTGATTCGGTCTCGTTATGAGCGTCATCGGGTACGGAGGAGCACGGGCCCGGCTGACCTACGCTGGCCCCGCGAGCGCATCACGCCCGCCGCACGACAGCCCCTCCGAAGGAGTCACATGAGCACCGCCGTCGAGACCGAGCGCGCGATCGAGCGCGTCGTGCACTCCGTCGCCTACATCCTCGACGCCGGGGAGTACGACCGGATGGGCGAGGTCTTCCACGCCGACGTCCTCTTCTCGAACCCGGGACGACTCGAGGCGCAGGGCCTGGCGACGCTCATCGAGCGCTTCCGGGGCATCGCGAACCCGGCGCGGAGCCACGCCAACTCCAACGTCGTCGTCACCCTGGTCGACGAGCGCACCGCCACCTCGGTCTGCAAGGCGCACACCGTGCGGTCCGACGGCGAGGTGGCTCCGGCGGAGTACCGGGACGTGCTCACGCTCACGGACGAGGGCTGGCGGATCTCGGAGCGCCGGATCCGTCCCCTCTGAGACGGACCGGAGCGCGAGGGCCAGGACAGGACACAGGAGGAGCGACATGACGGACGGCTTCGATGCGATCGTGGTCGGCGGCGGCCACAGCGGACTCGTCGGCGCCTTCTACCTGGCGCGCGCCGGCTGGAAGGTGCTCGTGCTGGAGGCCAGGAGCGTGGTCGGCGGCTGCTGCGTGACCGAAGAGGTCGTCCCGGGGTACCGGTGCAGCGCCGTCTCCAACTCGAGCCACAGTCTCGATCCCCGCATCATCGCCGACATGGAGCTGACCTCGTTCGGGCTGCGGTACACGTCCCCGCCGCTCGGGTCGCTCACGCTGTTCGAGGACGGGCAGGCGTTCGTGCCGTGGCCGGATCGCGCGCAGCGCCGCGCGCAGGTGGAGCGGTTCGCGCACGGACCGTCCGACGTCGAGGGCTTCTTCGGCGTCCTGGAGCGCATCCGCCGGGTGGCCCAGCGGATGCGCGTCTCGTTCCACGAGGCGCCGCCCACACTGGCAGAGGTCGCGGCGCGGTTCACCACCGCGGAGGAGACCGAGGACTTCAACGCGCTGATGTTCGGGAGCGTCGGCGACCTCCTCGACCAGCATCTGTGCTCGCCGCATCTCAAGGCGTTCTTCGCCGCGACCGCCGTGGCGACGAACCTCGTCGGCCCGTACACCCCGGGGTCGGCCTATCTGCTGCTGCAGCGGCCCCTGTACGAGGAGTCGATGGCCGCGTTCGGCGTCGACGACCGCAACGACCTGATGATGAAGAACGCGGCGCCCCTGGGTGGCATCGGATCGGTCACCCAGGCCATGGCGCGCTCGGCCGAGGCGCGGGGAGCGCGGATCGAGGTCGACGCCCCGGTCGAGCGGATCCTCACCGACGGGGGACGGGTCGTCGGGGTGCGACTGGTCGACGGGCGGGAGTTCTTCGCTCCCCGGGTGCTCTCCAACGCCGACCCCAAGCGCACCCTCACCGAGCTCGTCCGCCCGGAGGACCTTCCGGACGAGTTCGTCGCCCGCGCGCGGCGGCTCAAGATGGACGGCACGAGCGCCAAGGTCCACATCGCGATGACCGGCGCGCCGCGGTTCGCCGCCGCCGAGGACGAGGCGCAGAACGAGCTGTTCCTCCCGACGAACTTCCGCGTCGCCTCCTCGATGGAGGTCCTCCAGGAGGCCTACAACGAGGCGATCATGGGTCGATGGTCGCGGCGGGTCACCGTGACGGGACTGATGGACTCGGCGATCGATCCCGAGGTCGTCGACACCCCGGGCCATCACATCATGAGCCTCAGCGTCCGCGGTGTCCCGTACCACCTCGCGGAGGGCACCTGGGACGACCAGCGCGACGAGCTCGGCGAGGCCGTGCTGGCGACGGTCGCGACGCACATGCCCAACGTGCCGGACATCCTCGATGCCGTGCACGTCTACACGCCCCTCGACCTCGAGCGGGAGTTCGGGCTCGTGGAGGGATCCGGGTCGCACGGGGACATCGTCCCGGGCCGGATCCTCGACGCCCGACCCCTCGCCGGCGCCGCCGACTACACGACGCCGCTGAAGGGGCTGTACCTCTGCGGGGTCGGGACCTGGCCGGGCAACTTCATGAGCGGGGTCACCGGGCACAACGCCAGCAATCGGATGATCGCGGACCGGGAGAACGGCACGACGGCCTACGACGAGATGGAGCCGCAGGTCGGCTGACCAGCGCATCGGCAGGAGACCGCCCTGCCCCACCCTGCCCTCTGCGGGCGACATGAAAGGACGACCCATGATCATCGGACGCGGACACCGCGACGGAGCCCCCTCGGGCAAGCGCGACGAGACCACCACCGGCGGGGTCTGGTCGGACATCCTCCTCAACCAGGACGGCGTGCGCTCCGCCAACATCATGTTCCCGCCGGGGGGACGCACCCACTGGCACACCCACCCCGGCGGCCAGTTCATCTACACGCTGCAGGGCGAGGGATGGATCCAGGAGCGGGGCGGGGAGCGGGTCGTCGTGCGTCCGGGCGACGTCGTGTGGACCGAGCCGAACGTGGAGCACTGGCACGGCGCGACCGACACCAACCTCGTCACCCAGGTGATCCTGCACTTCGAGGACGTGCGCTGGACCGGTCCGGTCAGCGACGAGGAGTACGCGGCGTCATGACCGGAACGGGGGGTGCGCCGTCGCGGATGCTGATCGGGGGCGCATGGATGCCCGCGGTCTCCGGCGCGACCTTCGCGGTGTGGGATCCGGCGACCGGAGACCGCCTCGCCGACGTCGCGGACGCCGGCTCCGCGGACGTCCGCGCCGCGATCGCGGCGGCGGGCGCGGCGTGGGAGGGCTGGCGGGACACCGTCGCGTCCGACCGGTACGCGACCCTCCAGCGCGCGGTCGCGCTCCTCCGGGACCGTCAGGGCAGGATCGCCGACCTCATCGTGCGGGAGACCGGCAAGCCGCTCGCCGAGGCGAGGGGCGAGATCGCGAACAGCCTGCGGTTCTTCGACTTCTTCAGCCACGAGGCGCTGCGCCTGCCCGGCGAGTACTGGCCGCGGGTCCAGGAGGACCGGGACGCGTACGTCGTCCACGAACCCGTCGGTGTGGTCGCCGCGATCACCCCGTGGAACTTCCCCGCCTTCATGGTCGCCTGCAAGGTCGGCGCGGCGCTCGCCGCCGGCTGCGCGGTCGTGCTCAAGCCCGCCGAGCAGACGCCGCTGACCGCCCTCGCGATCGCCGAGGCGTTCGTGGACGCCGGTCTTCCCGCGGGCGTCCTGTCGGTGGTGCCCACGAGCGATCCGGCCGCGATCGGAGAGGTGCTCCTGGAGCACCCCGAGGTCGCGTGCCTCACGTTCACGGGCTCGACGGCCGTGGGGCAGCGTCTGCTCGCGGGAGCCGCCGGCGGCGTGAAGAGGATGCTCCTGGAGCTCGGCGGCAACGCCCCCGTGATCATCACCGAGGACGTGGAGGTCGACGCGGTCGTCCGTCATGTCGTCCGGGCGCGCTACGCGAACGCCGGACAGGCGTGCGTGGCGGCCAACCGCGTCTATGTGCACCAAGGGGTGGCCGATCGCTTCGTCGCGCGCTTCACGGATGCCGTGCGCGGCCTCCGCGTCGGGGATCCGTGGGACGCGGCGACGGACATCGGCCCGCTGATCGACCGGCGGGCGGTCGAGACCCTGGAGGATCAGGTCGCGCGCGCCCTGGCGGGCGGCGCGTCGCTCGTCGCCGGGGGGCGACGGGTCCGCGACACCGCGACCAGCGCGTTCCTGGAGCCGGGCGTGCTCACGTCCGAGGGAGGGATCGGCGTCTTCTCGGAGGAGTTCTTCGGACCGATCGCGAGCGTCGTGGTCGTCCAGGACGACGACGAGGCGGTGCGCCGGGCCAACGACACCACCTACGGGCTGAGCGCGTACGTGTTCAGCGGGGACGAGGGGCGGGGGCGCCTCATCGCCGACCGCGTCCGCAGCGGGAACGTGGGCGTCAACTGCGCGCTGACGAGCGATCCGGCCCTCCCCTTCGGCGGGGTTCGGATGAGCGGGATCGGACGCGAGCGCGGTCGCGCCGGCGTCCTGGAGTTCCTCGAGAGCAAGACGATCCAGATCGCGCGGCGCTGAGGCGCCCGCGGGAGAAAGCGGGAGAGAAGGAGCGGAGATGGCCAACGAACTGTGCATCGTCGGAGGGCGCGTCCTCACCATGGACGCGGAGGACCGCGTCGCCCAGGCGCTTCGGAGCGTGAACGGCGAGATCGTGGCGGTCGGGACGGACGAGGAGATCCTCGCCGCCGCGACGGCGGACGCCGAGATCGTGGACGTCAAGGGGGCCACGGTCCTCCCGGGCCTGATCGACGCCCACTCCCACATCGAGATGCTGGCGTACGCATGGGAGCTGGCCGAGGACGTCCGCGCCTCCCGGGTCTCGTCCATCGAGGAGCTCGTGCTGGCCCTGCGCGCCAGGGCGGGACGCACGCCGGAGGGCGAGTGGGTGATCGGCCACGGTCAGCACTTCCAGGACTCCCTCTTCGCGGAGCAGCGGTTCCCGGACCGGCACGACCTCGACCGCGTCTCGACGAGCCATCCGGTCATGTACCGCTCCAGCTTCCACACGAACATCTTCAACTCGGCGGCCCTCGCGCGCATGGGCGTGACGGCGGCCACGCCGGACGCCCCCGGCGGACGCATCGAACGGGACGAGGACGGCGAGCCCACGGGACGCACCTTCGACATGTTCGCGGCCATCGGCGGTCCGCAGGCCCCCGTCCCCGTGCTCGCGGACGCGATCGAGCGGGTCCAGGAGATGTACCTCCGCGTCGGGGTCACGGGACTCGGCGAGATCTCGCTGCTCTCCCACGGCCTCGACGCCGTGCTGGACCTCGCTCGTCGCGGGGAGCTGAAGCTGCGCACGACCTCGTACGCGACGTACCCCAACGTGGTGGACGAGGAGACCGTGACCGGTGGCGCGCTGGCGCAGAGGTTCGAGGGCATCGACGAGGATCGCCTCAAGCTCGGCGGCGTGAAGCTCTTCCTCGACGGCGGCCTCACGTCCCTCGCCGCCGCGCTCACCGAGGACTACCCGGACAAGCCCGGCTACCGCGGCGAGCTCGCCTACGAGCAGGAGGAGCTTCGTGCCTGGGTGTCGCGGGTGAGCGGGCTCGGGCTCCAGATCGCGATCCACGCGATCGGAGACAGGGCGCTCGACGAGGCGCTGGACGCGATCGAGGCCGCCGGCGACGGCGCCCGACGGCTCCGGCACCGGATCGAGCACGCGGGCAACCTCTGGATGACGCCGGAGCGCATCGCCCGTCTGGTCGAGCTCGGGGCGGTCCCCGTCCCCCAGCCCGCGTTCATCCTCACCACCGCGCTCGGGTACCGTCGACACCTCGGTGACCGCATCGGCGACCTGATGCCGTTCCGCAGCCTGATCGACGCGGGCCTCGCGCTGGTCGGCAACAGCGACGCGATCGGCATCACCGCCGATCAGCACGACCCGTTCCCGGCGATCCAGGCGGTGATCACCCGGCACACCCACGACGGTCAGCCGGTGGATCCGCACCAGGCGCTGACCCTCATGGAGTCGCTGGGGATGTACACCCGGGACGCGGCGTACGCCGTGCAGCGGGAGGACGAGATCGGATCCCTGGAGCCGGGAAAGCGCGCCGATTTCGTCATCCTGGACGAGGACCTCCTCACGCTCGACGCGGAGGACATCGGGGCGATCCGTCCGCGCGAGACGTGGATCGACGGCGAGCGCGTGTATGCGCGCGACGTGCTTCCCGAGGGGTGATCCCGATGGGGCACGGCCCGGACCGCACGGCGACGACGTGGTGCGCGGAGGCGATCCGCCTGCTCCAGGCGGACGCCACCCGCAGCGCCGACACCCACCTCCACCTGTTCCCGCTCGCGCCGGAGTGGGGCATCGACCTGTATCTCAAGGACGAGTCCGTCCATCCGACCGGATCCCTCAAACACCGCCTGGCGCGCTCGCTCATCCTCTACGCGCTGGTGAACGGGCGGATCGGACCGGAGACGACGCTCGTGGAGGCGTCGAGCGGCTCCACGGCCGTGTCCGAGGCGTACTTCGCGCGGATGCTGGGGCTGGACTTCGTCACGGTGCTGCCCCGGACGACCAGCCGCGAGAAGATCGAGCTGATCGAGTTCTACGGCGGGCGCTGCCACTTCGTCGACCGTGCCCCGGAGATGTCGGGAGCGGCCGAGCGCCTGGCGGCCGAGGTCGGCGGCTACTTCCTCGACCAGTTCACGAACGCCGAGCGGGCGACGGACTGGCGGGGCAACAACAACATCGCCGAGAGCGTGTTCGGGCAGATGGCCGAGGAACGGCACCCGATCCCCGCGTGGATCGTCGTCGGTGCGGGGACGGGCGGCACGAGCGCGACCTTCGGCCGCTACGCGCGCTACCGGCGTCACCCCACGAGGATCGCCGTCGCGGACCCGGAGGGATCGGCCTTCGCCGAGGCCTGGCGGAGCGGGGACATGACCGTCACGACCGGCAGGGGGTCGCGCATCGAGGGGATCGGTCGTCCCCGGGTGGAGCCCTCGTTCGTGCCGACCGTGATCGACGAGATGTTCTCCGTGCCCGATGCCGCCTCGATCGCGGCGATCCGGATGCTCCGCGAGCGGACGACCCACTGGGCGGGCGGATCCACGGGCACCAGTCTCGTCGCGGCGTTCCAGATCATCGCCCGCATGCGCGAGCGCGGGCAGACCGGCAGCGTCGTCGCCCTGATCTGCGACGGGGGCGCGCGCTACGCGCACACGTACTACTCCGACGACTGGGTCCGTGAGCAGGGGATGGACCTGCGTCCGCACCGGGAGCGGATCGACGCCTTCCTGGCGACCGGGCGGTGGCGCGACTGATCCGGCGGGGTGCCTGAGTCCGCGTCCGGCCTCGGCGGGCAAGGGGTCAGACGACGACCGATCCGGGGCGGTTCAGCCGCCACGGGGTGCCGTCGAGGCCGGCGATGACACCGGTCGTCAGCTTGACGGCGGGGATGGAGGACCGCTCCGGCATGGTCGCCACGTGGATCGTCCGGTACTCCTGGGGGTTCGTGGGCTTGATCACGCAGCCCCGGGGGATCGCCGCGGTCGTGAGGGGGAGCCGCGGCAGCAGCGACACGCCGAACCCGCGCGCGACGAGGCCGAGCACGGCGATGAAGTTATCGGTCGTCATGGAGACCTTCGGCGTGAATCCCAGGTTCCGGCAGACCTCCTCGGTGTGCCATCCGGAGATCCAGTCGTCGTCCTCGAGGTCCACGAGATCGACCGTGGTCTCGTCGGCGAGGGGGTGGTCGCGGGGGAGAACGGCGTAGAGGGGGTCGACGAACAGTGCGTTCGACTCGATGCCGAAGCTCTCGAACGCCGCGTCCATCTCCGCCGCGTCGTATCCGCACACGAGGGCGACGTCGCACTCCCCGCTGGCGAGGGCCTCCAGGGAGTCGTGCGGCTCGGACTCGGTGTAGGAGATGGCGATGCCGGGGCGGGCCGTGCGTACGTCGTTGAGCAGGGTCGGCACGAGCGTGGACGAGGCGGACGGGAAGCCGCGCAACCGGACGTTCCCCGACCGCAGCTGGGTGAGCCCGTCGAGCTGGGTGAGGACGTCGTCGACCGCGCCGATGACCTGCGGCGCGATCGCCGCGATCGCCGCGCCGGCCTCGGTGAGCTTGATGCGCCGCCCCAGACGGGTGATGAGCGGCATGCCGATCCGGCTCTCCGCGCGTTGGAGGTGCTGGCTGACCGCCGGCTGGCTGTATCCGAGCCGTTGCGCGGCGGCGGTGATGGACCCTTCCTCCTCGATGGCGCTGAGGATGCGGATCGTGCGCAGCTCGATGTCTCGGGCGCCTTCGCCGGTGGGGGTCATGCTCTCACGCTACCGCCGCGCAGGTCCGGGCGCCCGCGGCGTGACGGGTGGTGACGGCCCGGCGACGCCGCCGGTGGGACACCGCCGAAATGTCGGCTCGCCGATCTGGCGTGCATGCGGCGGCAGGAGCACACTGTCGGTGATGCCGGGGGATCCGGCCGAGCCGAAGGAGCTGTGATGACGTACCGAGTCGGATACTTCGTGGGGAGCCTGTCCTCCACATCCATCAACCGCGTGCTGTCCCGGGCGCTGATCCGGCTGGCGCCGGACGACCTGGAGTTCCACGAGATCGGGATCGGCGGCCTGCCGCTGTACAGCTCGGACTTCGATGCCGACTACCCGGCGGAGGGTCGTGAGCTCAAGGCGGCGATCGAGTCCAGCGATGCCGTGCTGTTCGTGACGCCGGAGTACAACCGCTCGATCCCGGGCGCTCTGAAGAACGCGATCGACTGGGCCTCCCGCCCCTGGGGCCAGAACTCGTTCGACCACATCCCGGCGGCGGTGATCGGCGCCTCGATCGGCGCCATCGGCACGGCCTTGGCGCAGCAGTCGCTGCGCAGTGTCCTGTCGTTCTGCAACGCCCGGCAGATGACGGCGCCGGAGGCGTACATCCACTTCAGCCCCGAGGTGTTCCTTGAGGACGGGACGATCACGAAACCCGACACGGAGGAGTTCCTGAGGGCCTACATGGCCGAGTTCCGCGAGCACATCGAGCGCGTGCTCACCGTGCTCCCGCGTCAGCAGGGGGAGTGACCCCCGGGGGTTCCCGGTGCAAGCGTGCCGGGACCGGCCCGGGACGGGCGGTGCCACAATGGGCGCATGGCGGGCGGGGGCGGTGAGGAGCTCGAGTCGGCACGCGTGGCGCGCGTGCTGCGCGAGGAGATCCTGCACGGCGACCGGGCGCCGGGGTCCCGCCTGATCGAGCGGGACATCGCCGCGGCGCTGGGGGTGAGCCGTCTTCCCGTGCGCGAGGCGATCCGCAAGCTCGGCGCCGAGGGGATCGTCGTGTCGCGTCCGCGCTCGTGGGCGACGGTCCGGATCTTCACCGAGCGGGACATCGAGGAACTCGGTGAGGTCCGTGACGCCCTGGAGGGCTTCCTGTTCGTGCTCGCGGCCCGCCGCCACGACGAGCCCGGACTCGCGCGTCTGCGCGCGGTCATCGAGGCCGAGCGCGCCGCGGCCCTGCGCGGCGACCACGCCGGCGCGCAGGACGCGGCGGCGGAGTTCCACCTCGCGGTCACCCGTCTCGCGAACAACTCCGCCTTCGACGAGATCGTCTCCGGCACCCTGACCCGTCTGCGGTGGGTCTTCGGCCAGCACGACGACCTCGGCGGCATGGTCGACGAGCATGAGGCGCTGTACGAGGCGATCGCCGCGAGGGACGAGGCACTCGTCCGCGAGCGGATCACCGATCATCTGCGCCGCGGGCGCGTGCAGGCGATGCGTCGCCTCCGGGCACTCCCCGTCGAGCGGTGACCGCGTCGCCGAGCGCCGCGTGCCCTCGCCTCGACGGGCGGATCCGCCCCGTCCGTGTCGCCGGGAGCGGGTACGCTCGAAGCCTGAGGAGGTAGCGGTGGGACGGACTGCGGATGCCATCGCCGAAGGCGTCGCCATCGCGACGTCGGCCGCGCGCCTCGTCGTGAAGAACCACATCCTGGTCGGGACGATCGGGCAGGGCGGATCCTTCGACGTGGAGCGTTACGTCCAGGATGCCCGGGATGCGCTGCGGGGTCTCGCCGCCGAGTCCGCCGAGGCGGCCGATCTCGCCACGCGGCTGCGCAAGCGCGCGCACGGGCGCCACTCCGACCCCGTCGGCACCCACGACTACCGCGACCGCGACGTGCGCAACCTGAAGCGGCGTGCCAAGCAGGCGGCGGGCGTGGCCCAGCGCCTGGAGGCCATGGCGGAGGACCACGAGGCGCTGCGTGAGCTGGTGGAGCAGGCCCGGCGCGCGGCGTGGGGCGACGTGGCCAGCAACCTGCAGCGCCGGTTCCAGGTCGAGGCCATGCGGCCGGACCAGGACCCCGACTACGCGGTGATGCGCGAGGCGCGCATGCAGGCGCTGCGCCTCGTCGATCTGCAGGCGCTCTCGTCGGAGCAGCGCGCGCGCCGCCGACGGCGCGAGAAGGCCGAGAAGGCCGCGGCCAAGGAGGCCGCGCGGGAAGAGCGCAAGGCTCGCCACAGCGGGTGAGGGGCGCTCATCCGGGACCTTTCGGGGCCGGCGGACGGGCGCTCCGGCTCGATTCGCGTTGCGCGACGCCGTGAGGTATTGTTGACGAGGCCCGCGAGAGCGGAACAAGCCGGAATGCGCCTCTAGCTCAATGGATAGAGCATCTGACTACGGATCAGAAGGTTGGGGGTTCGAGTCCCTCGAGGCGCGCACTGTGTTGAGACAGTAAGAGGAAGGCCCCGCTTCGGCGGGGCCTTCCTCGTCTCCGGGCGCTGTTCCTCGGATCCTCCTCCGGGTCAGCCCTCCGTGCGTGCCAGGAGGCGTCGCCGACGAGCGCGGCCGAGCTGACGGCGCAGCAGTCCATGGCGCGGGCTGAACAGGTACACGACCGCGAACACCGCGCCCTGGGCGAGCACCACCATGCCGCCGGAGGCCGTGTCGAGCCAGTAGCTCAGGTAGATGCCGAGGACCGAGCAGGTCACGGACAGCACCGGCGCGATCACCAGCATCCGGCCGAAACGGTCGGTGAGCAGGTACGCGGTGGCACCCGGGATGATCAGCATCGCGACGACGAGGATCACGCCGACGACCTGCAACGCCACCACCGAGGTGAGCGCGAGCAGTCCCAGCAGAAGGGCGCCGAGGAGGCGGGGGCTCAAGCCGATCGCGTGGGCGTGCGTGGGGTCGAAGGCGTAGAGCGTCAGGTCGCGCCGTTTCAGGACGAGGGCGAGGAAAGCGATCGCGCCGAGCACGCCGATCTGGATCAGGTCGCCGGTCGAGACGCCGAGGATGTTCCCGAAGATGATGTGGTTGAGGTCGGTCTGGCTCGGCGTGACCGAGATAAGGACCAGCCCGAGTGCGAACAGCGTCGTGAACACGATCCCGATGGCGGCGTCCTCCTTCACGCGACTCGTGCCGCGGACGAGCCCGATCAGGATGACGGCGAGGAACCCGAAGACCAGTGCTCCGAGGGCGAACGGGGCGCCGAGCACGTAGGCGATGACGACGCCGGGGAGCACCGCGTGCGACACGGCGTCGCCCATGAGCGACCAGCCGACCAGCACCAGCCAGCACGACAGGAGGGCGCAGACGATCGCCGCAATGGCGGTCGTGACCAGCGCGCGCACCATGAAGTCGTACGCGAGCGGTTCGAGGATCAGATCCCACGGGGTCATGCCGCGTCCCCCCGGTCCCGGCCGAGGACGTCGAGCCCGAAGGCCATCGCGAGGTGCTCCGGGCGGAGCACCTCCTCGACCCCCGCGTGCAGGAGCACCCGGCGCATCAGCAGGATCGCCTCGTCGGCGAGCTCCGGGAGCGCCTGGAGATCGTGCGTGGAGACGAGCACCGTCCTCCCGTCGGCGGACAGCTCGCGCAGCAGCCGCACGATGGTCGCCTCGGAGCGCTTGTCGACGCCGGCGAACGGCTCGTCCAGGAGCAGGATCTGCGCCCCCTGGGCGATCCCGCGGGCGACGAACGTGCGCTTCTTCTGCCCGCCGGAGAGCTGGCCGATCTGCCGGTCGGCGTACTCGGTGAGCTCCACCCGCTCCAGGGCCTCGGCCACGGCGGCGCGGTCGGCGGGTCGCGCCCGCCGGGTGAGTCCCTGCCGCCCGTACCGGCCCATCATCACGACGTCGCGCACGGAGACCGGGAAGGCCCAGTCCACGTCCTCGCTCTGCGGCACGTATCCGATGAGTCCGCGCTTGCGCGCTGCGGAGGGTTCGACGCCGTCGATGAGGACCCGCCCGCGGTCGGGGCGGACCATGCCCATGATCGTCTTGAAGAGCGTGGACTTGCCGGATCCGTTCATGCCGATCAGGCCGCACACGCGGCCGGAACCGACGCGGGCGGTCACGGCGTCGAGCGCGAGCACCTCGCCGTAGTGGACCGTGACGCCCTGGACGTCGATCGCGGCGGTCATCGGGCGCGCCCCGTCAGTGCGCGGGCGATGGTGTCGGCATCGTGGCGGATGAGGTCGAGATACGTCGGCACGGGGCCGTCCGCCTCGGAGAGGGAGTCGACGTACAGGGTCCCGCCGAAGACGGCGCCGGTCGCCTCCACCACCTGCTTCATCGGTCGATCCGAGACGGTGGACTCGCAGAACACCGCGGGCACGTCGTGGGCCTGGACGAACTCGATCGTCGCCGCGATCTGCTGCGGGGTCGCCTGCTGTTCGGCGTTCACCGGCCAGATGTAGCGCTCGGCCAGACCGGCGTCGCGGGCGAGGTAGGAGAACGCCCCCTCGCACGTCACGAGCGCGCGCTGACTCTCCGGCAGGGTGCTCAGCTCGTCGACGAGTTCATCCTGCACGGTCTGGAGCTCCGCTTTGTAGGCCTCGCCGTTCGCCGCGTAGTCGTCGGCGTGCGCCGGGTCGAGCTTGCGGAAGGCGTCCACCATGTTGTCCACGTAGAGCTGGACGTTCAGCGGGCTCATCCACGCGTGCGGGTTCGGTGTGCCCGCATACGCATCGGCGGTGATGTCCATCACCTCGACGCCGTCGGAGACGACGACGTGCGGCACGTCGAGCTCCTCCACGAACTGGGCGAACCACAGTTCGAGGTTCAGCCCGTTGTCGAGGATCAGGTCGGCGTCGGCGGCCCTGCGGATGTCGCCGGGCGTGGGCTCGTAGCCGTGGATCTCGGCTCCCGCCTTGGTGATCGACTCCACGGCGAGATGGTCGCCCGCGACGTTGCGGGCGATGTCCGCCAGCACGGTGAACGTGGTCAGGACCCGCGGGCGGTCGTCGGCGGGCGCGGCGCTCGGGCCCGCGCAGGCGGAGAGGACCAGGGACGACGCGAGCACGGTCGCGGCGAGCAGTCGGAGGCGAGGTTTAGGCATACCGAAACCCTATGTTTTCGGTGCACCGAAAACAAGCCGGGACCGGCGTCAGGGGGCAGCCGCCTCCGCGCTCCCCGCCCAGATCGCTCCGTGGTCCGCCAGGGCGGACAGCAGCCGCAGCCGCTCGTGGCTCTCCGAGCCGGGGGCCGCCGTATAGACGAGCAATGAGTGGGACGTCGAAGGGTCCACCAGGGTCTGGCAGGTCAGCTCGAGCGCCCCGACCTCCGGATGCCGGAACCGCTTGACGTCTCGAGGGCGCAGGCCGATCTCGTGCCGGTCCCACACTCGACGGAACTCCTCGCTCTCCTCGAGGAGTAACCGGGCGAGATCGGCGGCGCGGGAGCGCGGCCCACGCCGCGTCTTCACATCCCGCAGACCCGACGCGAACATTCGGGTGAGGAAGGGATGCTCGTCCGGGTCGTATCGCTCACGTGTCTCCGGATCCGTGAACCACCGATAGCCGATACTGCGGGCCGGTCCGGCGAACCCTGTCAGGTCCCCGGCGAGCGCGACGCTCGACGGCGTCTGCCGCAACGTCTCGCCGAGCTCGGTGACGATCTCGGCGGGCGTGTCCTGGAGCCGGTCGAAGATGCGCAGCATGCCCGGCGCGATGTGATCCGTCTGACCTCGCGCCGGCGGCGGATGACCGGCGAGACGGAACAGATGGTCGCGCTCGTCCGCCGACAGATGCAGGCCCTGCGCGATCGACGCGATCATCTGCGCAGACGGGCGGGGTCCTCGTTCCTGCTCGATCCTGGTGTAGTAGTCGGTCGAGAGGTGACAGAGCGCGGCGACCTCCTCGCGGCGGAGGCCGTCGATGCGCCGACGCGCTCCCCGGGGGAGGCCGACATCCTCGGGTTGCAGGGCGGTCCGTCGTCGACGGAGGAAGTCCGCCAAGCCCGTCCGATCGATGTCCATGCGTTCCTCCGGTCCTGTCGCGAACGGTGTACGTCGAGACAATCACGGACCACCGCGCGCATCCACGGATCAGTGGTCCCTGGATGCGCTCCGGCCGGCGGGTCACGGTGGGAACGAGCACCGATTCCGGTGCCGATCACCGAGGAGGTCCCCTTGCGCGCACAACTCCCTTCCCTTTCCGACCTCTCCGGACGCCGAGCGGTCATCACCGGCGGCAGCGATGGGGTGGGCCTTCGCATCGCGACCCGCCTCGCTGCGGCGCGAGCCGAGGTCGTGCTGCCCGTGCGCAACCGGTCCAAGGGGGAGGCGGCGCTCGAGCGCATCCGTCGCACCGCCCCGGCGGCCCGGATCACGCTGCGGGATCTGGACCTGTCCTCGCTCGACGCCGTCGCGGAGCTGGGCCGGGTCCTCCGAGCAGAAGGGCATCCGATACACCTCCTCGTGAACAATGCCGGCGTCATGACGCCCCCCGCGCGGCAGACGACCGCGGACGGGTTCGAGCTTCAGCTCGGCGCCAATCATCTCGGCCACGTCGCGCTGGTGGCCCACCTCCTTCCTCTCCTGCGGAGCGGACGAGGACGGGTGGTCTCGCAGGTCAGCGTCGCCGCGGCGCGGGGCTCCATCGCATGGGAGGATCTGCAGAGCGAGCACCGGTACGACCCGATGGCGGCGTACCGACAGTCGAAGATCGCCCTCGGGCTGTTCGGCCTGGAACTGGATCGGCGCAGTCGTGCCGGTGAGTGGGGGATCACGAGCGCGTTGTCGCATCCGGGGGTTGCCCCGACCAACCTGCTGGCGGCCCGTCCGGACCTGGGGCGGTCCGAGCAGACGGCGGGGCGACGGATCATCGGGGCCCTGTCGCGTCGAGGGATCCTGTTCGGGACGCCCGAGAGCGCGGCGGAGCCCGCGCTTCTCGCGGCGACCGATCCGGCGGCCCCGGGGAACCTGTTCGGGCCGCGCGGACTCGGGCGCCTCGGTGGCCGACCGGCGGGGCAGAGGCTCTACCGGCCTCTTCGTCGGGCCGAGGACGCGGAGAGGGTCTGGCGGGTGTCCGAGACGCTCACGGGTGTCGCTTTCCCCCGCGCATCCGGCGGGTCCGCGGCGGCGTAGCCTGGAGGGGTGACTGCGTACGTCTCGGCTTTCGACCTGTTCTCCATCGGTGTGGGACCCTCGAGCTCGCACACCGTCGGGCCGATGCGTGCGGGGTACGACTTCGCCCGGCGCCTGACCGCGAGCGGCCGGCTGGAGGACACGGCGCGGGTGACCTGCGCGCTCTACGGTTCCCTGGGGGCGACCGGCCTCGGACACGGCACCCCCGATGCGGTCGTCGCCGGCCTGCAGGGACTGGCCCCGGAGACCTGCGATCCGGACGACGTGCGACGTGCCTGGTCGGACTGGCCGGACGGCGCGGAGCTGCGCCTGGACGGCACGCACGGGATCCGCTTCGACCGCGACGACGTGACGTTCGAACCGCGCACGCGTCTGCCCGGACACCCCAACGCCATGACCCTCCGCGCGCTCGACGCGGATGGCGCGCCCCTCGCGGAGGAGACGTACTACTCGATCGGTGGCGGGTTCATCCGCCGGGACGGAGAGGACGCGGCGCTCGCGGACGCATCCGGCTCCACGCCGGAGACGCCCTTCTCCTACGGGGACGCCGCGACCCTGCTGGAGCTGTGCGACGAGCACGGGCTGACGATCGCCGAACTGGCGCGGCGCAACGAGACCGCCGTGCGCAGTGAGGAGGAGGTCGCCGCGGGCCTCGACGCGATCTGGGACGCCATGGCGAGCTGCGTCGAGGCAGGGCTGCACGCCGAGGGCACGCTGCCCGGGATCCTCAAGGTCAAGCGGCGCGCGTCGACGATCCGCGCACAGCTCGAGGCCACCGAGGCGGAGGGTCATCGCGAGGTGCCCGGCGAGTGGCTGGGGGCGTTCGCCTTGGCGGTGAACGAGGAGAACGCCGCGGGCGGCCGGGTCGTGACCGCCCCGACCAACGGCGCCGCGGGCATCCTCCCCGCGGTCGCCATGTACTGGTGGCGGTTCCTCGCGGACTCCGGGCTCGGCGCGGGCAACGCGGTCACCCCCTACGGCGAGCTCGTGGGCAGCGCCCTGCTCGGTTTCGGTCCGGAGCGCTCGCTCGTCGCCGTCGGTGCGATCGACGACCCCGATGAGCTCGCCGAGGCGAACCGCCGCCGGGGCATCCGGCGGTTCCTCCTCACCGCGACCGCACTGGGATCGCTGTTCAAGGCGAACGCGTCGATCTCCGGTGCCGAGGGCGGCTGCCAGGCCGAGGTCGGCTCGGCGTGCGCGATGGCGGCCGGCGGGCTGACCGCCGTGATGGGCGGCACGAACCGGCAGATCGAGAACGCCGCCGAGATCGCGATGGAGCACCATCTCGGCCTCACCTGCGACCCGATCGGCGGGCTCGTCCAGATCCCCTGCATCGAGCGCAACGCGATCGCCGCGTCCACCGCGGTCACTGCGGCCCGGCTCGCGCTGCGCGGCGACGGCACGCACTACGTCTCGCTGGACGCCGTCGTGGAGACCATGCGGCAGACGGGCCTCGACATGTCGACGAAGTACAAGGAGACGAGCGAGGGCGGCCTTGCCGTCAACGTCATCGAGTGCTGAGCGCGGCAGTCGTCACCGGTCCCTGAGCAGGCGCGCGGCGAACCCCCGCAGCTCCTGCGCATACTCCCGCGGTTCCACCACCACGGCCGGGGGAAGCACCGCCAGGGCGTGGGCGAGCCATGGCCAGCCCGCCAGGTGCAGCGCCACGCGGGTGCGCCCCTCCGGCAGCGCCTCGATCTCCAGCTCCTCCCAGGGCAGCGCGTCCCGCACCGCATCGCCGTCGGCGTCGACGTCGAGCACGACGCGCGTCCGATCCCGGCGCAGGCCCGCGGCGAGGTGAGCGTCGGCGGCGTCCTCCGGAAGCGGGCGCGCCGCGAACCCGAGCGTCGAGACCGCGGCGGCGGTCATCCGGTCGAGGCGGAACGTCCGCCAGTCCTCCCGGTCCCGATCCCACGCCAACAGGTACCACCGTAGATGCCGGTGCAGCAGGCGGTGCGGCTCCGCGCGCCTCTCCTCCCGGTCGCCGGGATAGGCGAACCGGACGATGAGGCGGCGACGGATCGCGTCGCCGAGGTCGGCGAGCAGGCGAGGATCGACGGCGGGGGACTCCGGCCACGACACATCCAGGCCCTCGCGGAGAGCAGCGGCGCGGGGCCGCAGGTGATCCGGCAGGAACTGGTCGAGCTTTCCCTGGACCCGCGCAGACGCATCCGTGAGCGATCCCGGGGAGTCGCCGGCCATGGCGCCGAGCACGGACAGGGCGACCTGGGTGGCCACGGCCTCGTCGTCCTCGAGCAGCAACGGTGGCAGGGACCGCCCCGAGACGAGCCGGTATCCACCGCCGGGGCCGGGGCGGGTCCGCACGGGATAGCCGTACCCGCGCAGGCGCTCCACGTCCCGCCGCAGCGTCCGCTCGCTCACGCCGACCTGCGCCGCGAGCTCGGCTCCGGCGTACTCCCGTCCCGTCTGCAGCGCCGACAGCAGTTCCAGCATGCGTCGGGTGACATCGGCCATGCTCCGAGGATAAAGGCAATCCCGGCCAGGATCCGGCCGGATCTGCGCGTACGGTGGGCGCCATGTCCACCCCCGTGATCCGCATCCGCGGCGCCCGCGCCCACAACCTCCGGTCCCTCGACATCGACATCCCGCGGGGCCGACTCGTCGTGTTCGCGGGCCTGTCCGGTGCGGGGAAGTCCTCGCTCGTCTTCGACACGATCGCCGCCGAGGCGGGGTATCAGCTCACCGAGACGTTCCCGCCGTTCGCCCGCAACCGCATGCCGAAGTGGACCCGCCCGGAGGTCGACGCCATCTCCGGCGTCTCGCCGGTCGTCGTGATCGACCAGCGGCGGCTGGGCGGCAACGCGCGCTCCACGGTCGGGACCATCACCGACACGTGGACGTATCTCCGCCTCCTGTTCTCGCGGCTGAGCGAGCCGCACGTCGGTGAGTCCACGGCCTTCTCGTTCAACGACCCGTCCGGGATGTGCCCGACCTGCGCAGGGCTCGGGGAGGTCGTCACCAGCGCCGTCGAGCGGTTCCTCGACCTCGACAGATCGCTCGAGGACGGTGCGATCCGCGTTCCCGGGTTCGGGCACGGCGGCTACTTCTACCGCCAGTACGCCGACATCGGCAGCTTCGCCGTCGACACCCCGGTGAAGGACTGGACCGCCGACGAGCGGGAGGCGCTGCTCTACGGCGGAGAGGCCGCGGCGCGCCTCGGACGCCGCCCGCCGAAGGACTACGAGGGGATCGTCCCGCGCTTCGAGCGCATCCACCTGCACACGTCCGACCACGTCTCGGAGCGCAAGGCCGCGGTCATCCGCGACTTCACGAGGTCCGAGACCTGCCCGGACTGCGGCGGAGACCGGCTGAACGAGGCGGCCCGCACGGCGACGGTGCACGGGCGGACGATCGTCGAGCTCGCCCGGATGGAGGTGGCCGAGCTCCTGCCGTTCGTGCGGGGGATCCGGGACGCCGACACCGCCCCGGTCCTGGCCGCGCTCGTGCAGCGGCTGGAGGCGCTCGACGGCATCGGGCTCGGGTACCTGAGCCTGGGGCGCGCGACGCCGACCCTCTCGGGCGGGGAGTCCCAGCGGATCAAGACGGTCCGGCATCTGGGATCGAGCCTCACGGAGATGCTGTACGTCTTCGACGAGCCGACCGTCGGCCTCCACCCGGAGGACGTCGACGCGATGATCGCGCTGCTGCGGGATCTGCGCGACAAGGGCAACAGCGTGCTGGTCGTCGAGCACGATCCGGCGGTGATGGCGGCCGCCGACCAGGTCGTGGAGATCGGGCCTGCCGCGGGAGAGGGCGGTGGGCGCCTCGTGTTCCAGGGATCGTTCGAGGACCTGCGGCGCGCAGACACCGCGACCGGGCGTACGCTGCGTGCTCCGCTCCCCGAACCCGGTCCGCCGCGGACGGGGGACGGTGTCGTGGAGATCCGGCACGCGACGCGCAACAACCTCCAGGACGTGTCGGTGAGGATCCCCCGCGGGGTGCTCACCGTCCTCACCGGCGTGGCGGGCTCCGGCAAGTCCAGTCTCGCGGCCGAGCTCGTCGCACAGCACGGGGCGATCGTGATCGACCAGCGACCGATCGCCGCGAACCGGCGATCGACGCCCGTCACCTACACGGGCATCGCGACCCAGATCCGCCGGGTCTTCGCCGATGCGCACGGAGTCTCGCAGGGGCTGTTCAGCGCGAACTCCGAAGGCGGCTGCCCCGCGTGCGGCGGCCTGGGCGTGCGCTACACGGACCTCGCCTTCATGGAGGGGAAGGAGACGCCGTGCGAGACGTGCGGCGGCCGCCGGTTCCGGCCGGAGGTGCTCGCGCTCACGGTGGACGGGCTCAGCATCGCCGACGTGGACGAGCTGACGATCGCCGAGGCCGTCACCCGCCTGCCGTCGAAGCGGATCCGGGACGCGCTGTCGCACCTCGCCGGCATCGGGCTCGGCTACCTCCGGCTCGGGCAGCCGCTGAGCACGCTGTCCGGTGGGGAGAGCCAGCGTGTGAAGATCGCCGCGGAGCTGCGCGACGCCGAGGAGCCCGCCGTGTACGTGCTCGACGAGCCCACCACCGGCCTGCACGCCTCGGACGTCGGGACCCTCGTCGAGCTGCTGTCGGCGCTGCGCGACCGGGGCCACACGGTGGTGGTGATCGAGCACAACCTCGCCGTCATCCGCCGGGCGGACTGGCTCATCGACCTCGGACCCGGCGCGGGGCGCCATGGCGGCCGAGTGCTGTACGAAGGCCCGGTGCCGGGGATCCGCGACACCCCGACCGCCCGCGCGCTCGCCGCGGAGGAGACCGCCCACCACGGGTGAGGCGCAGGAGCGGGCGCAGGGCGATGTGGGTGTGGGGGTGGGTGCGTGCGGTGGGCGTGGGCGCGGGCGGGAGGAGTCCCCCGCGTCGGCAGGGCTGCGCGGAATAGGGTGGGGGCATGGTCAGTGCTCGCCGCCGCGGACGGCCGCGCGGGGAATCCGGGTCGCGGGAGCGCATCCTGTCCGCCGCCGTGGAGGAGTTCGGCGAGCACGGATACGAGGCGGCCACGATCCGCGCGATCGCCGGACGTGCGGAGGTCGACTCCGCTCTCGTGCACCACTACTTCGGCACCAAGGCCGATCTGTTCGCGGAGGCGGTCGGGATGCCGGTCCGGCCCGACCACGACGTCCCGGGGATCCTCCGCGGTCCGCGAGACGGGGTCGGCGAGCGTCTCGTCCGGTATGTGCTGGAGGCCTTCGAGCGTCCGGAGGTGCGCAAGCGCGGGGTGATGCTGCTGCGGACGGCGATCGGCAGCAAGGCGATGACCCCGCTCGTGGCGGGCTTCCTCTCCCGCGAGCTGATCGGCCGGGTCGCGACGGAGCTCGACGTCCCCGACGCGGAGCTTCGCGCCGGGCTCGTCGCCTCCCAGATGGCGGGGATGCTGATGGGACGGTACGTGCTCCGCCTCGCGCCCCTGGCGGAGGCGTCGGTCGACGACCTCGTGGCGCGGGTCGGCCCGACGGTCCAGCGTTACCTCTTCGCATAGCCGCCGCGGATATCGCGCGCTCCCGCGGAGTTCGCGCGCTCCGGCGGATATCGCGCGCCCCGGCGGAGTTCGCACGCCCCGGCGGATCCTCCACCGTGAATCCTCCGCCGCTATGCGCTGTCTCCGTGTGCCGGCGTTGTCCTGGCGCCCCCGCGGCTTCCGCAGGCTCTCACGGAGATCTTGCGTTGCTGCGCATTCCCCCGCCCGAATCGTCCTCCGTTGCGGGAGTCGTCCGTCGGCGCGAGGTCTGCGCGGCACGGCCGGAGGGGCCGGGGAGTGGAGTCGACGGGGCGGGGAGAGAGCAGGGGAGCGGATCCGGAGGGAGCAGGGGCGCGGGTCCGGAGGGAGCAGGGGCGCGGAGCTGAGCGGGCAGGGGAGAGGGGGTCGAGGGATAGGGAGAGGGGGGCGAGGGGCAGGGGAGGAGCGGGGGATCTTGACGGGGGAGAACGCCGGGCGGATAATTCATCACATGATGAATAACGTCGCGGTGGACGTCGACGACCTGCGGGTCCGGCGGGGCAGGACCGAGGTCTTCGACGGCCTCTCGGTCCGCATCCCCCGCGGGGACGTCACGGGGTTGCTCGGGCCGTCGGGCTGCGGCAAGACGACCCTCATGCGATCCATCGTCGGCGTGCAGCGGATCCGCAGCGGCACGGTGACCGTGCTCGGGGAGCCCGCCGGGTCCGCGCGGCTGCGGCGTCGCGTGTCGTACGGCACGCAGGGCGCGGCCGTGTACACGGATCTCACCGTGCGGCAGAACCTGCAGTACATCGCGTCCCTCCTCGGGGTCGATCGCGCCGAGGTGGATCGCGTGATCGCGGACGTCGGGCTCGTCGACCAGGCGCGGCAGGTCGCCGGATCCCTCAGCGGCGGACAGCTCGGGCGCGTGTCCCTCGGCATGGCGTTGCTGGGCGGACCCGAGCTGATCGTGCTGGACGAGCCCACGGTGGGACTGGATCCCGTCCTGCGCGCCGAACTGTGGACGCTGTTCCGCCGGATCGCCGATTCCGGTACGACCGTGATCGTGTCGAGCCACGTCATGGACGAGGCGCTGCGCTGCGACCGCCTGCTCCTCATGCGTACCGGACGCATCGTCGCCGACACCACGCCCGACGCTCTGCTCGCCGACACCGGCGAGACGGACGCGGAGGCGGCGTTCCTTGCCCTCATCGCTCGGGACGAGGCCGCCCACGCGAATCTGCGACGGGAATACCGGCCCGATCGCGAGCGGGCGTCGCGGAAGGGGCCCGGCCCGGACCGTTCGCGACCATCCGGCGCGGGGCCGCACGACGCGGATCCGGGGCAGGCTCCGTCTCCGGGTGCGCCGAACGGAACGGAGGACGGACGATGAACGGCCGACGTCTGTTCGCGACCGCCGGGCGGGTGCTGCATCAGCTCCGCCACGATCCGCGGTCCATCGCCCTCATGCTCGTGGCTCCGAGCCTGCTCGTCGGGCTCTTCGCGTGGCTGTTCGCAGATCAGGAGGGGGTGTTCGACCGGTTCGGCGGCGCGATCCTCGCTCTGTTCCCCTTCATCCTGATGTTCCTGCTGACCTCGATCACGACTCTTCGCGAGCGCCGGTCCGGCACGCTCGAGAGGCTCATGACCACGCCGCTCGGCAAGGCGGACTTCATCCTCGGGTACGCGCTCGCATTCGGCCTGATGGCGGTCCTCCAGGCGGTCATCACCGTCGCGTTCGCCGTCGGGGTGTGCGGTCTGGAGGTGGACGGACCCCTGTGGCAGCTCGGTCTCGTGGCGGTCGTGGATGCGCTGCTCGGGACCTCACTCGGCCTGCTGGCGAGCGCCTTCGCGCAGACCGAGTTCCAGGCGGTGCAGTTCATGCCCGTGCTGGTGTTCCCGCAGATCATCCTGGGCGGGCTGTTCATGCCGCGCGATCAGATGCCGGATGTGCTGTCCGCGATCTCCGACTGGCTGCCGCTCAGCCACGCGATCGACGCCATCCAGGCCGTCGCCGCCGGAGACGAGGGGGCGGATCTGTGGCGACCCGTGCTGATCGTCGCCGCGTTCGCCCTCGGGTTCCTCGTGCTCGCACCGCTCACCCTGCGTCGTCGGACCCCGTAGCCGGCCGACATCGGCGGGGACGGCGAAGGGCCGGAGCGGCGTCGTCCCGACGATCGTCGGTGGATGCCCCTCCGGCCCTTCGGTCGGCGTGTGGAACGGTGCTACTCGGCCGTCTCCGGGGCGTCCTCCCGCACGGACGATGCCGATCCCGAGGCCGCCGTGGCCGGCGCCGCGGTCCGAGACGTGTCCTGCGCCTCGGCCACGCCGGCGCCGAATCCGCGACCGATCGCCTGGCCCTGGATGATCGCGGCGAGGTCGAGCCCGGTCGCGGCGCTGACGCTGTCGAACACCGAACGCATCGCCTTCGCACTGTCGCCGCCGACGACGCCCGAGGCGCCGTCCTCGCCCGATCCGCCGATGATCGAGACGTTCCCGATCGCGGCGTAGCCCTTGGCGAACTCCGCCATGATCGCGGGGAGCACCTCCAGCACACGCTGGGACAGGAAGGCCTCCTGGTTCGACGCGATGGCCTTGGCCTCCGCCTCCACCGCGGCGGCGCGCGCCTCACCCTCGGCGCGGATCGCGTCCGCCTCGGCGTTCGCCCGGAGGCGGCGCGCCTCCGCCTCGGCCTCGGCGAGGGCACGGAGCGCGCTCGCCTCACCGGCGGCCTTGGCCTCGGCGGCGGCGGCTTCACCGTCCGCGCGGGCCTTGTCCGCCTGGGCCTGCTGCTCGGCGATCCGGGTGCGGGCCTCGGCCTGCTTGACCTGCTCGATGGCCGCCGCCTCGGCGGCGCGCTCGCGCGTGTAGAGCTCCGCCTGCGCCCGCGTCTCCGCCTCGTAGCGCTGGGCATCGGCGACGCGCTTGACGTCCGCATCCAGCTGCGCCTGCTTGTTCTCCGCCTGCTGCTGGAGAACGGCCTGCTCCGCCTGCGCGCGGGCGAGCTGCTCGGCCTGCTCGGCCTCGGCACGCGCCCGGCCGATGCCGGCGTCGGCGTTGGCGGTGTTCGTGTCGAGCGCGGTCTGCTCGATCAGGTTGGCTTCCTGGTTGGCGATGTTCTTCTGGTTGATCGCACGGTCCGCGTTGGTCTGCGCGATCTCCGCGGCCTGGCGCTTGGCCTGGATCTCCGGGGCTCCGAGGGACTGGATGTACCCGACCTTGTCGGTGATGCCCTTGATCTGGAAGGAGTCGAGGATGAGTCCCTGTTCGGCCAGCTCCTGCGACACGTCCGCGGCGATCTGGTCGGAGAACTTCTTGCGCTCGCGCATGAGCTCGACGACCGACAGCGTGGCCACGATGCCGCGCAGCGCGCCCTCGAGCTGCTCCGTGGTGAACTGCTCGATCGCCTTGTCCTGCGAGGCGAAGCGCTCGGCGGCCCGACGCACGTACAGCGGGTCGGATCCGATCTTCACGATCGCCACGCCGTCGACGTTGAGCGTCACGCTGTCCAGGGACTGGGCCTCGGCGTTGAGCGACACCTGACGGGAACGCAGCGAGATGATCTCGTGACGCTGGGTGATCGGGTTGACCAGCGACTTGCCGTTGACGATCACGGTGACGGGCGATTCGCCCATCTGGGTCTGGCTGGACCCGTCCGCCGCGATGACGGCCCGCTGCACCTTCTGTCGCCTGCCCGAGATGACGAGCGCCTCGTCGGCGCGAGCGACCTTGATCCAGCTGCGCGCGAACAGCAGCACGATCAGCAGGACGATGACGATGCCGACGACGGCGATGCCGGCGATGACCAAGATCCCGATCAGAGACGCGGGGTCCATGGTGTTCCTCCCCTCCGGGGCTCTCCGGTCGGAGAGCCGATGGCGCCGGCGCCGGATGCGCGGGCGCGTCCCCTCACTCTGCCAGATGCCCGGGCTCCGGTCCGTGGACGGCGGAACGATCGGAGTGCAGACGGGACGGGGCCCGGGTCAGCGGTCGCCGCGGAGCTTGGCCGTCAGGTCGCGCAGCGTGCGCTGCTCCTCGGGGGTGAGCGCGGACATCTTCGACGCGATGGTGCGCGCATGCACGAGGGCGATGCGGTGGAACGCGCGGCTGCCCTCCTCCGTCGCACGGATGAGGGCGCCGCGCCCGTCCTGCGGGTCGATCTCCTTGGTGACCAGTCCGCGCCCGACCATCCGGTCCACGAGGCGGGAGACACTGGGCTGGCTGATGAGCATCCGCGCGGTCAACTCGCGCAGTCGGACCGTCCTGCCGGGACAGCGGGTGACCGTCAGGAGCACGTCGTACTCGGCGGCGCTGAGCCCCGCGCCCTCGAAGTCCGCGGACATCTCGAGGAAGAGCTCGTGCTGGGCACGGAAGAGGCTTTCCCATGCCTCGACGGCCAGCTTCCGATCGCTCATCCCCTCAGGGTATAGCGAAGCTCGGACGCCGCGCCCTCCGGGGCCTGCCCGCGCCCGCCGACGCGCACGGGGCCGCGGATCAGGGCGGCGTCGGCCCCGTCCGCGGGACATGAGTAAGGGCCGGTCGGAGAGGCTCCCGACCGGCCCTTGTCCCTTGCACCAAGAGTTCCTGCAATCACATGCGGTGGATGCCACAGCAAACATTCACCGTGCAGACACTGTATAACGGCGAGGTAACGAAAGCAACGGTTTGGTCACGAACTCAGCGGATCCATCTCGCATGCGTTGGAGCGTTCGCCGGGCCGGACTCCTGCACGCCTCACTCCGCTGCTGCGGCGGAACGTCGTTACCTGCCCGTGCGCCGTGCGATGACGTCGAGAATGAAGGCCTCCTTGCCGCGGTTGTAGTCCGCGCGCGTGCTACCGGTTTCTGCGAGGCGCCGTTTCAGTCGTTCGTATCGACGGGCGAGGGTCGCGTCCAAGCGCAATGCGTCGCGGAAAGCGAGATGGTCCAAAGCCCAGGTGGAGTCTCGCGTGCAGACGTGGACGTGCGCATCGCGCACACGTCCCGCGGGTGGGCGGAAGAAGCGGAACTCTTCGCCGCGAGCTCGCAGCACCATTCCCAGGCTCTCCAGCGGGAGCGCGTAAGCGGCTTCATCTGCGAGGTCCGGTACCTGGACCTGAAGGTCGATGACCGGTTTGGCTGCCAAGCCCGGCACCGAGGTCGAGCCGACGTGGTCGACTCTGGTCGGTAGCGGCGCGAGAGCGTCGCTCAAGAGCCTCTCCCACCGTCTGCCGACTTCAGCCCACTCCACTGAGGCGTCGTAAATCTCGACGGCGTCGCCGATCGGTTGGCCAAACCACTCAACGTTCGCGTTCTCCACAGTTCCAGTCTTGCCCCGATGGTCGACGTTGACGGCCTCGCCCCGCGGAGCGGCTGCGCGTTACTCCTCGTCGTCCGGCGTGGGGATCACGCCGATGCCGACGGCCTCGTGGTCAGGTTCGGGGTCGAGGGGCTTGTCGGCCTTGGGCTCCTCCCCGGGCTCCTTGGCGACGCTCGGCTCCTGCAGGTCCTCGTCCGAGGGCATCTCGTCCTGGTTGCGCTGGGCGTCCGCATCGGCGGAGTTGGTCGCGTCCGCGTCGGGCGAGTTGGCCGTATCGGAGTCGGTCGGCTCGGCGGAGCCGGTCGTGTCGGTGGTGTCGTCGGCTGGCGTGCTCATGGCGGACTCTCCTCGCATCGGTCTCTCCTCGACCCGACGGCATGCGTCGTCGGTCCGCCCAGGATGGCGCGGGCCTGCTTCCCGCGGAACGGGGTTGACGAGGGCCGTGGCGTCACCGCCGCTCCGCCGGCGGGGGTCGTGACCCGCTGTGGCCCGGGATCAGCCCTGCGGCGCGAACAGTCGGTCGAGGTGGCGGTCGATGGCGGTGCGGGCGGCGTCCGCCGTGATGACGCCCAGGTCGATGAGCGGCGCGAGGCCCGTCAGCGCGAGCAGCAGATCCGTCTCCACGACCGGGTCGCGGTCCTCCGGGATCGCGCCATCGGCGATCGCGGATCGGATGATGCCCTCGATCCGGGTGCGGCCGTCCTGCAGTCCGACGCTCGCCTGTTCCCGCAGCCGTGGGTCGTGGAGGGCCTCCAGGACGAACGCGGTGTGCAGTCGACTGGTCGCCCGGGAGTCGGGGTGGAGGGGCAGCATCTCCAGGATCCCTGCCGCGAGGGCGTCGCGAGCGGCGGCAGGCTGCGGGAGCGCTGCCAGCGCGCGCGCGACGCGCTCGCCCGCACGCTCGGAGGCGAGCTCGCGGGCGAACGTCAGCATCTCTTCGCGTGTGGAGAAGTAGTGCTGGAGCTGCCCGAGGGACACGTCGGCGGCGCGGGCCACTTCGCGCATGGTCGTTCGCGCCCAGCCGAGCTCGTCGACGACGCGCCAGAGCGCCTCGGCGATGGCCCCACGGCGCTCGTCGTGATCCACGCGCTTCGGCATGAGGACACCTTAGCAATACGGGTGACATAATACAGCTGACCGAAAAAGGGGGACGGCATGTCGGACGACGAACGCCCCTCCGTCTTCTTCAACGCGGCGGCGATCGCCTTCGATGCGGACGTGGCGATCGCCCTGCTCGCCGACCTGCAGATCCGGCGGGCGATCGAGCGCGGCGAGTTCGATGATCTCCCCGGATCCGGCAGGCCGATCGACCTCTCGGACAGCCATGATCCGGACTGGTGGCTGAAGAGCCTCATGCGGAGGGAGGGCATGGTGCTGCTCCCCGCTTCCATCCAGCTCCGCAAGGACGATGCCGCGCTGGACGAGCTGCTGGACGGGCTGCCGAACGAGCACGACGTGCGTCAGGAGATCGAGCAGTTCAACGCGCGGGTGATCCGCGCGCGGTACGACCTGTCGCCGGGGCCGCCCCTGGTGACCATGCCGAGGGATGTCGACGAGACCGTCCGCGCCTGGCGGGACCGACGTGCCGCGCGGCGGGCCGAGGCCCGGGCGGCGCAGAAATCGGGGGAGGCCAGGGAAGGGACGGGGCGACGGGGGAGACGCCGCCGCGTGCGCGGACGCCGCGGCTCGTGACGAAGGGATACGACGCCGCGGTCCAGCCGACACCGGGCAGCATCTCCCGCTGCACACCGCGTGACAGTCGACGCCGTCACGGTTAGCATCGCCACGACAGGGAGGCGTCATGAAGTTCTTGATCCTGGGCTACACACCGGCGGCGTCGTGGGACGGCCAGACCGCGGACGTCCCGTCCGAGGACGCGCTCGCCGCCTTCGCCGAGTACCAGAAGTTCGAGGCCGAGCTCCGGGAGACCGGGGAGTTCGTCAGCGCGGAGGGACTGGGGCACCCGGTCATGACGACGACGGTGCAGAAGCAGGGCGACGCGGTCGTCGTGACCGACGGACCGTATGCGGAACTGAAGGAGGTGCTCGCCTCCTTCGCCGTGCTCGACGTGTCGAGTCTGGATCGTGCGAAGGACATCGTCGCCCGGATGGTCGCCGTGCTCGGGGAGCCGATGGAGATCCGACCGATCATGGGCGACGACTTCGCTTGACGGACGACGCGCGCGTACGAGAACGGGTGCTGCGCGACGAGGCGCCGCACGTCGTCGGGGCGCTCGCCCGACGCTTCGGGCGTTTCGACATCGCCGAGGACGCGGCGCAGGAAGCCTTGCTGGCGGCGAGCCGGCAGTGGGCGGAGGACGGCATCCCGGAGGAGCCCCGTGCGTGGCTCATCCGGGTCGGCTACCGGCGGATGATCGACATGATCCGCTCCGCGCAGGCGGAGCGACGCCGTGAGGAGGAGTACGCGGCGGGGGATCCCGTCTGGATCGATCCGGCCTCACGGGTCACGATCGATGTGGACGACAGCCTCCATCTGTTGCTGCTGTGCTGCCACCCGATCCTCTCCCCGGGATCCCGGATCGCACTGACCCTCCGTGCCGTGGGCGGGCTCGCGACGGCGGAGATCGCCCACGCGTACGGCGTGACGGAGCCGACCATGGCGGTCCGGATCAGTCGCGCCAAACAGCAGCTGCGAAAGGCCGGCGCGCGCTTCGAGTTCACCGCGTCGGACGACCTCGAGGCACGCACGACGGCGGTCCGCAAGGTGCTCTACCTGATCTTCAACGAGGGCTATACCGCCTCTGCCGGTGATCGTCTGATCCGGGCCGACCTCTCCACCGAGGCGATCCGGCTGGCACGGCTGCTGCACCGCCAGGCCCCGGACGACGCAGAGTCCGCGGGCCTGCTCGCCCTCATGCTCCTCACCGACTCGCGGCGCGCCGCCCGCGTGGATGATGCCGGCCAGCTGATCCCCCTCGCGGAGCAGGACCGGGACCGATGGGACCCCGGGATGATCACCGAGGGGACCGCCCTCATCGAGGCGGCGTGGCCGCGGGGGCCGGTCGGGGCATACCAGCTCCAGGCCGCCATCGCCGCGGTGCACGCCGAGGCCCGGAAGCCGGAGGACACGGACTGGCGACAGATCGCGGCACTGTACCTCGCTCTGGAGCAGGCGGAACCCGGCGGGCCGACGATGCTCGCGCGGGTCGTGGCTGTCGCGCACGCGTACGGCGCCGCAGCGGCCCTGGAACTGCTCGATCAGAGGGATCGCGAGCACGGACTATCGGGGCATCCGCTCACCGCGCAGCGCGCCCACGCCATCCGGGCGCACCTGCTGGCCGATTCCGGCCGTGCCGAGGCGGCTCGGAGCGCTTTCCTGGCCGCCGCGGATCTCGCCGAGAACCGCGTGGAATCGCACTACCTGCGACGCAAGGCGGGCGGTGCCGCCGACTGACGACGCTCGGTCGGAAGATTTTCTCGCGAGCGATGTCAAGAATGCGCCGACGGCTCCGATGTCCCTGTGAACGCCGCCCGAGGGGTGGCACCGAACACGGAGGACATCATGAACGACATCCAGACCGACGCGATCGTCTCGGCGGACGGCACCATCATCGCGTTCGAGAGGAACGGATCCGGCCCGGCGATCATCGTCATCAGCAACGTCGCGGAGGACCGTCACGGCGTCGCGGGCGTCGCCGGCGCCCTGGCGGCGGACTTCACGGTCGTCACCTACGACCGCCGGGGCCGCGGAGCGAGCGGCGATCCCCAGCCCTACGACCCTGCCCGGGAGATCGAGGACCTCGCCGCCCTGATCGACGTGGTGGGCGCTCCGGTGTTCCTGGCCAGCGGGTCGGGCGGATGCGGTCTCGCCCTCGACGCCGCCAGCGCCCTGGGCGATCGCGTCGCCGGACTCTACCTGTACGAGCCGCCGTTCATCGTCGACGACTCCCGCGCCCCGGCGCCCGCCGACTACGTCGAGCACCAGGAGGGGCTGGTCGCCGCGGGCCGCCGCGACGAGGCGGTCGAGTACTTCATGACCGAGATGATCGGCGTGCCCGCCGAGTACCTCCCGATGATGAAGGAGGATCCGTCCTGGCAGGAGATGGTCCGCTACGCGCATACATACGCCTATGACGGCCGGATCATGCGGGGGCTCCAGGACGGCACGCCTCTGCCCGAGGGACGCTGGCACATCGATGCCCCGATCGGGGTGGCGGTCGGCGGTGAGGGGGAGCCGTTCATCCGCGCCGGAGCCGAGGCGTTGGCCGGGCTGCTGCCGAACGTCCGCGTCCTCGAACTGGAGGGGCACGACCACTCGGCGTTCTGGACGGCGCCGGAGCCGGTCGCCGCGCAGGCGCGCGAATTCCTGCTTGCCGGGGAGGGCGGCGATGCGACCGGTGCCGTGGACCGGGCCTCCGAGGAGTCCGTCCCCAGTGCGGACGTGACGGCACTCGACCGGCTCGTCGGAGAGTGGACGGTCACAGGCGGCGCCGAAGGGATCGTGCGCTATGAGTGGATGGCCGGTCGGCACTTCCTGTTGCAGCACGTCGAGCTGGAGCAGTTCGGCGAGCGCGTCGTGGGCCTGGAGGTCATCGGCCACCTCCGTCCGTTCGGCGAGCCGGCCGGGACGGACGTCGTATCCCGGTTCTATGACTCGCAGGGCAACACCCTCGACTACACGTATGAGCTGGAGGGCGACACCCTCACGATCTGGGGTGGTCCCAAGGGCAGTCCCGCGTACTTCCGCGGTGAGTTCCGGGAGGATGACACCGTCATGGACGGCGCATGGGTCTACCCGGGTGGCGGCGGGTACGCCTCCACGATGACCCGGCGCTGAGAATCCGCTGCGGGCGGCTCGCGACGGCGGGTCGCCCGCACCGTTGCGCCAGGGCGCGGTCGTCGGATCCGACGACGACGATCGTCGGTCGCGCAGCAAGACGGCACGGCCATACGGCCAACGAAGAGGGCCGCCGGTCTTGCCTGAGAACGGCAGAAGATGTGCCTCAGGCAAGACCCGCGGCGTCAGAGACTGGGGAGGCTCTGACTGGTCGTGGACTGGGGTTCCACGTGTGGGCTGGGGACCCACTGTCGAGATTAGGGCAGATTCGCCGTCCGTCAGAGGGACGAAGGTCGAAAGGCTAGTGGACCTTTGGCCAGGCTTTGGTCGACCATCATCCGTTCACTCGGCGGGCGCGGCCACGGCGGTCCCGGCCAGCGGGAGGCGGATGGAGACCAGCCAGTTCTCTCCGTCCTCTCCCGCGTGGAACTCGCCGCTCACGCCGAGCACGCGCTCGGCCATCCGGTTCAGGCCGGTCCCGGTGGACGGGAGGTCTCGCCGGGGCGTGGCCGGACGCGGGCTGCGGATGCTCATCCGCACGTCGTCCTGCCCGACGACGATGGCGAGGCGCACCTCGCCCGGCGCCGCGTACTTGAGCACATTGGTGGCGGACTCCCGCACCACGCGCGCGAGGATGATCTCGGCTCCGCGAGGGATGCGTTCGTCGGCCGGGTCGCCGACGACCGTGACGGGATGCCCCGCCGCCTCGAACTCCTCGCGGGCCTCGGCGACGGCCGCGGACAGATCGCCGGATCCCACCTCCGTGCCGCGCGGGGCATCCTTGGCGAGCTCGATGACGAAGTGCAGATCGCTGAGGGCCTTGCGGGCCGCGGAGCGGATGGCGTCCTGCGAGGTCGGCCGGGTGGCCTCGTCGTCCAGGAGCTGCGCGTGCATGGCGACGATCGTCAGATGGTGGGCGATGCTGTCGTGGAGTTCGCCGGCGATCCAGGACCGCTCGGCGAGCACGGCCTCGCGCTCCTTCTCCGCGCTCGCGGCGAGTTCGTGCTCGAGGCGCTGGCGACGGGCGTAGGCGGCGCGGATCCCGAGGCCGAGCGCTCCGGCCGCGACCGCGATGATGAGGGCGACCGAAACACTGGCCGCGTCAGCGCCCTCTCCTCCGAGCCCGAAGAGCAGAGCGGTGAAGACCATGAGTCCTGCGACGTAGCCGAGGATGACGGGCGGCGTGGCCAGTCGCATGACGAGCAGCGCAGCGATCGCGGCAGCGATGAGCCCGGCTCCTCCGTGCCCCAACGGGAACGAGAGAGCGAGGGTAGCTGCGAGCGCGAGGACGGCCGCCAGCGGCGACCAGAGGAAGAGGAGGAAGGTCAGCGTCGTGGCGATGCTGACGACGTTACGCACCGGATCTGGTGTCGGTGCGGTGAAGATCAGGAGGACATCCACGAGGACGCTGCCGGCCACGATAGCCAGGAGCGCGATCCACTCGGGACGATGGAGGCCCTCGGCGCGATCCAATCGAAAACGATCGAACGTGCGACGAGGGCGCGCTCCCTCGGCAGGCAAGCCGCTCGACATGCCCTCAGTCTCCTCTATTGGCTTCAGCCGCGGCGGAAGAGGTTGGCCACGATGTCCCAGAACGTCATGATTATTGCACCCCCTTTTGGCTAATAGTCGATTCCTCTCTGATCTTTCCGGTCAGCAGGGGCGCGCACATCTGACTGTTAGGCAGGGTTTCGATAGCCGAAGGTCGTAGATCGGGGCAGACCCGACAGGGGGTGTTCGTATCCGGAACGACCGGACGGACGTAGGATCGGCCCATGGAAGAGGGCGGTACGGGGGAGATCCGAGTACTCATCACGGACGACGATCCGTTGGTGCGCGTGGCGTTGACGCATTTCGTCTCGCGGGCGCCGGAGATCACCGTCGTGGGAGAGGCGACCGACGGCGCAGAGGCGATCGAGGCCTTCGAGCGGCTCCATCCGGATGTCGTGATGATGGACATCCAGATGCCCGGGATGGGCGGGATCGAGGCGACCGAGGAGATCGTGTCGCGCTGGCCGGAGGCGTGCGTGGTCGCCGTCACGACGCTGGACACCCGGGAGACCGTGCTCCCGATGCTGAGCGCCGGGGCCTCGGGGTACATGCTCAAGGACTCGAGCGCCGACGAGATCGTCAGTGCGCTCAAGCAGGCGTACCAGGGGGAGAGCTCGCTCTCGCCGAGGATCGCCGCGATGCTCGTCCAGCACGTCCGCGACACGAAGCAGGCCTCGGGCGCCTACGGCCTGGAACCGCTCACCGATCGGGAGAAGGAGGTGCTCCAGCGCCTCGCGGAGGGGATGTCGAACTCCGAGATCGCCGTGGCGATCCACGTGTCGGAGGGGACGGTGAAGGCGCACCTCGGCAGCATCATGGCGAAGTGGCAGGTGCGCGACCGCGTGCAGGTCCTCGTGACGGCCGCACGCGTCGGCCTCGTCGAATTCGTCTGAGGCGGTGGGTGCCTCTCGATCCGACGAGGCCTGTCCGACGGTGGCCGGTACGTGGCCGGTGCCGCCGGCTCAGCGCAGCGCGGTGATCGCGCCGGTGATCAGGAGCGTGACGACGGTCGTCCAGCCCACGATCGCGACGCCCTGCCAGAACAGGATGCGCGCCTTGCCGATGCCCGACGCCGCGAGCATCGTCGCGGTGAAGTGGGTCGGGAGCAGCAGCGGGCCCAGCAGGCTCACGCCGGGGACCCCGTAGCGCTCGAACGCCCGCTGGAACTTCTCCCATCGCGCACCGCGACGCTCGCTGCCGGGCTCCGCGGGGGCGTCCTCCAGAGACGACGCCGCGCTGCCCGCAGCGACCGCCGTGCGTGACCGCCGCCGGTTGGTGATCGCGCTGCGCGCACCGGAGCTCAGCATCACCAGGATCGTCACGCAGAGGAAGTTGCCGACGATCCCCGCGATCGCGGCGACGACGGGAGCGATGCCGCCGACGATGCCGATCGCCGCCGCGCCCTCGCCCTCGATGAAGGGCACGGCACCGGCCAGCGCGACGATGAGGGGCTGGACGATCTCGGGCACCTTCGCGACGAGGTCCTGGAAGGTGTCGATGAGGTTCATGTCGATGCTCCTGTCGGTCCGCCGGGGCGGGTGCGCCGGCAGAGACCAGTCCACCGGAGCCGGTCGTGCGGCGGCAGTGCCGGCGCGTCATCGATGGTCGTGCGGTTCGCGTCGGCAGGCCCTGACAAGTGTCATGGCCCTATCGTGGGGCGGGTGAGCACCGCGTCCGTCCGTCCTGTGCCGGCCGCCGATCCGTCCCCGGGAGCGCGCCAGCTGGCGAGAGGGATCACGGCGACCTGGTGGTACACGGTGTCCGCCGTGATCGGGTTCGAGGTCGCCGTGCTCTTCCTCTGGGCCGTCGTGGTCGCCGCCGACGGCACCGGCCCCGCCGTCCCTCTGACGATGGGCTTGGGCGGATCGCTCTGGGTGGCATCGACGCTGTTGCTCCTGTGGGATTACCGCCACCGCGGCGACGCCGACCGCCCGCGGTCATGGTGGCGCCTTCTCGTGCCGGTCCTGATCGCCGTGGTGTTCGGCGTCCTCGCCGGGTACCTCACGGGGAGCTGGGTGGTCCTCGCGACCCCCGTGGCGCAGTGCGCGACGCTGTGGAACTGGCCGAAGGGCGTCCGGCTCCGGGTGGTCGTCGGGCTCACCGGCCTCCTCCTCGTGCTCGCCGTGATCGACGGGGCGCGGGGCATGGCGTGGTTGATGCCGGTCGGCTGGGTTCCGGTGTTCTTCGCGGTGACGCTGCCGTCGATGAGCGTGACGTCGCTGTGGTGGTGGGACGTGCTCGTCGCCCTGGACAGGGCGCGACTGTCGGAGGCGCGGCTGGCGGCGACTCAGGAGCGGCTGCGCGTGGCCACGGACGTCCACGACCTGCAGGGGCACCACCTGCAGGTGATCGCGCTTCAGCTCGAGCTCGCCGAACGCCTGATGGGGAGGGACCAGGACGCGGCGCTGGAACAGCTCCGCGCGGCCCGCGCCAGCGTGGACGAGGCGCGTCAGGGCACGCGGGACCTCGCGCTGCGGTTCCGGTCCGTGCCCCTCGGCGACGAGCTCGCCAACGCCCGGGACCTGCTCGCCGCCGCGGGGCTGACCGTGGAGGCCGACATCGCCGCCGACGCGGACGAGGCCCCGACGGCGGCCCTCGGGCCGGTCATCCGAGAGACGACGACCAACGTGCTGCGGCACGGGGGCGGGCGGCGCGCACGTCTCACCCTGCGTCGCGAGCCGAGCGGCTGGCGCTACGAGATCGTCAACGACGCGCCGTCGGACCGCCCCGCAGACGCGGACGGATCCGGTCTGGAGGGCATCGGGCGGCGGATCACCGAGGCCGGAGGCACGATCCGGGTGCGCCGCGGGGCGGACGAGTTCGCGCTCTCGGTGCTCGTGCCGGACGGGGGCGTCCGATGATCCGGGTCCTGCTCGCCGACGACGAGGGGATGATCCGCTCCGCGCTCGCGGCCCTGCTCCGGCTGGAGGACGACATCGACGTCGTCGCCGAGTGCGCGGACGGCGACGAGGCGCTGGCGGAGGCGCTGCGTCTGAAGCCAGACGTGTGCCTGCTCGACCTGGAGATGCCGGGCCGAGACGGCGTCGAGGTCGCGGCGCAGCTGGGGCGGTCGATCGCGACCCGCTGCGTGGTGGTGACCAGGCACGCGCGTCCGGGCGTGCTGCGCCGCGCCCTCTCGTCGGGGGTCGCGGGGTTCCTGCCGAAGTCCCGAGGAGCCGACGAAGTGGCTGCGGTCATCCGCCGGGTCGCCGGAGGCTCGCGGTACGTCGATCCGGAGGTCGCCGCCGACGCGCTGAGCGACGAGCGCTCGCCGCTGACCGACCGCGAGCTCGACGTGCTGCGTGCGGGACGCCGCGGCGAGACCACCGGGCAGATCGCGCGGACGCTCTCGCTGGCGCCGGGGACGGTGCGCAATCACATCTCCGCGGTGCTCACCAAGCTCGGGGTCGCCACCCGCCAGCAGGCGGTGCTCCTCGCCGAGGAGCGCGGCTGGATCTGACCGCTGAGCGGCCGGCGCGACGGAGGATGAAGGCTGTCCCACCGCCCGCGCCTCAGCGCTCGAGGAGGCGGTGGAGGTCGCCCGCCGCCGCGAGGAGGGCGACGCTGCGGCGGGAGAGGTCGGTCAGGCGCTGCTCGAGGAGGGCACGGGCGGGGAGTCCACGCCCGTGAGACCGCAGGTCCTCGAGTACCTGCCCGATCGGGGGGATCGGGTAACCTCCGGCACGGAGCGCCGCGACGATGCGCGCGGAGTGGATCGCGTCCGCGCCGAAGCGACGGACCCGGGTCCGCTCCGCACGCTCGGGGCGGACGAGCCCCTGATCCTCCCAGTGGCGCAGGGCCGAGGTGCGGACGCCGAGGGCTTCGGCGAGCTCGCCGATGCCCATCGCGTCCCTGTCGTCGAAGGACGCGTCGTCGTCCCGGAGGATCGCGTCGAGGGACCGGAGCGCCTCCCGCACGCGACGGCGCTCCTCGGCGATCCCGGCATGGAGGTCGTCGAGCATCTCGGCTGCCGCATCGAGGGGCGAGGTGCGGAGGACGGGCAGGAGCCGCCGGGCCGGGACGGGACCGACTGCCGCGGCGAGGGCGCGGTAGGCACGGAGCGCGAGGAGATGCTCCGGCCGGTAGCGGCGGTACCCGTTGGGTCCGCGTGCCGCGGGCGGGATCACGCCCAGCCTCTCCAGATCACGCACCTGCTGGGTCGAGTAGGAGACCATCCGGCCGATCTGCGCGGTGGTGAAGATCCGCTCTTGAGGCTTTTCCATGGATTTCCGCTCGCTGACGTCGCAAAGTCCACATAAGCACATGAAGCGCACTATGGAAGCATGACGATGCAGCAGATCCTCGATGCCGTCCACGGGTTCGACGGCGTCCTCGTCGTGGAACCCCACGCGGCGCCGTTCCCGGAACTCGCGTGGGGCGACGCCTTCTTCTCCTACGCACCCGACGGCGTCATGCCGGAACGGACTCAGCCCTACGGGACGATCATCACCAAGGACTATCCCGACGACGAGAGCTCGCGGCTCTCGGCCGCGGGGCGCTTCCGCGTGAACATCCACGTCGGAGGGAGGCGGGTCGCGGAGGTGGCGGACCCGGCCGCGGACGCGGCGGACGCCGACGTCATCGTCCGGCACCCCGTGTACGGAGACGCCGGGTGGGTGTCGATCGTGAACCCTGGGACGGCGACGACGGGCACGGTCCTGGCTCTCCTGAAGGAGGCGCATGACGCCGCGCGTGCCCGGACGCGGCGTCGCGCGGAGCGAGGATGAGCGCGCCGCGCTCGGCGCAGGCGCTGACCGAGGCGCAGCGCCGGACCCTGGCGGCCTGGGCGGCGGACTGCGCCGAGCGGGTCCTTCCCCTGTTCGAGGCCGAGGCCCCCGGAGACGCCCGCCCGCGTGACGCGATCGCACGAGCGCGGGCGTTCTCCCGGGGTGAGCTCGATACGGCGGGCGAGATCCGGCGCCGCTTCGTCGCCGGGCGCGCGGCGAGCGCGGTGGACCGGCCGGCGGCGGTCGCCGCGGCCAGGGCGGCGGCGCAGGCCGCGGGCGTGGCTCACATGGCCGCGCACGCGCTCGGAGCGGCGGCCTATGCGGCCCGGGCGGCACGCGAAGGCCGTCCGGAGGACGCGGAGGGGTTCGAGGCGGAGCTCCGGTGGCAGGTGGGGGCGCTGTCGGACGCGGCCCGTCCAGCGCTTCGGGCGCTTCCTCCGCTCGGCGAGGACTCCGCGGGGCCGCTGGGTCCGGGGCTGCTCGCCCGCGGCGACCTTGCCGACGCGATCCGCCGGATTCAGTCGGCGCTCTGAGAGCCACGCGGGGAGACGAGCGGGGCGTCGAGCGTCGCGTCCGCGGCGCCGAGGGCGTGCAGGCGCTCGACGAGAGCGCGCTCGGCCCGGCGGTACGGGGTGTCGCCGCCGCGGAGCACCGACTCGGCGTTCGCATGTGCGAGCAGGGCCTCGAGCTCGAAGACGAGCTGTCGTGCGTCGTCGAGCCCGGGGAGATCCCCGTCCGCCATCGCTCGGGAGATCGAGATCTCCAGGTACGAGCGCCAGAGCTCCATCGCCTCGGAGACGGCGTCGCGCACGGCGCCCGGCCGCGCCGCGTACTCCGCGGCGACGGCGAGGAAGAAGCAGCCGCCGGTGAACGTGCGCCCGGACGAGTAGTCGATCCAGGCGCGCACCAGGGCGCACAGGCGCGGAAGGCCCCGCGGGTATGCGCGCGCGGGCTCGACCACCACCTCGATGAACACGCGGCGAGCCTCGGCGACGACGGCAAGCTGGAGCTGCTCCTTGGATCCGAACAGGGCCGCGACACCGCTCTTGCTGGCATCGGTCTCGGCCGCGAGTCGGGCGATCGAGACCCCGGTGAGGCCCTCCGTCGACGCGAGCTGGGTCGCGACCGACAGGACGGCTCGGCGGGAGCGGTCTCCCCGCGCCCGGCGTCCGTCGATCGCTGTTGTCATCGCCCCAAGGTATCAGTACGATCGTGCGTATAGATATATGAACGATCGTCCGTATTGTTTGGAGTCGCCATGGATGTCCGGTCCCTCGTCCGCTCGCTCGACCGCCTCTCGCCCGTTCTGGCCGCCGCAGCGACCTATCCCGGGTACATCAGCGCCGGTCGTCGGCTGCCGGTGCGTTCGCGCGACCGCGCGACCCACGACGACGCCCGGCGTCGGGTCCGCGACCTCGGCGGACACCGAGTCGTCGTGTACGAGTGGGGAGCAGGACCCCGCGCCGTGCTCATCGTGCACGGCTGGCGCGGGCGGGCATCGCAGTTCGGCGCGATCATCCGCGAGATGCTCTTCGCGGGCTACCGCGTCGTCGCCTTCGACGCGCCCGCCTCCGGGGACTCGCCGGGGCGACGCACCCACGTCGGCGAGTACCGCCGGATCATCGACGCCCTGGCGCAGGAGGAGGACGGTGGGAGCTTCCACGCGGTCGTGGCGCACTCGGCCGGAGCACTGGCCGCGCTCACCGCCGTCGCCGACGGGGGGATCTCACGGCGCATGGTCGCGATCGCACCGGTGGTCCGGTACTCGGCCCTCAGCGAGGCGTTCGCGCGCGGAGCCGGACTGGGCGAGAAGGCGAGGATCCGGCAGGAGGGATGGTTCACTCGGCGACTGCGGCGCGACGGCGTCGACGCGGCGTCCTACGACATGCTCGTCCGGGAGCTCCCCGAGGGCCTCCGGATCCGGATCGTCCACGACGCCCGGGACGGGTGGTCCGAGGTGGGAGAGAGCCGGCGCCTCGCCGAGCGGCATCCGGGCCGGGTGGATGTGACCGAGACCACCGGGCTCGGACACACCCGGATCCTCGAGGCGGACGTGACCCTCGACACGGTGCTCGAGGCGGTCGGTGCCGTCACCGTCGCACGTGGCGAGACGACTCGGTCCGGCGCGTCGGCGGCTTCGCCGGCCGGATCGGAACGCCCCGCCGCCTGAACCGAGTCCGCGTCACGCCGCCGAGGCCGCCAGCCGGACGCCGACGCCGATCGCGCGCAGATCCTCCTCGTACGCGCCGTGCCGACGCGCGCACCGGGCGAGATCGCGGTCGTGGCGGAAGGCGCCGCCGCGCGTGATGTGCGGGTCGAACGCCCAGGACTCCGTCGCGGCGAGCTCCGGCGGCGCGCCCGGGTAGGGGGCGTAGAGCGTGGACGTCCACTCATCCACGTTCCCGGCCATGTCGAGGACGCCGAACGGGCTCGCGCCGCCCGGGAACGAGCCCACCGGAGTGGTCGTGCCGAGCCCCAGATCCACGAGGTTCGCCAGCCCCCGACGGTACTCGTCGCCCCAGGGGAACTCGCGCGCGTCGTCCCCTCGGGCGGCCCGCTCCCACTCGTCCTCGGTCGGCAGGCGCACCTCCATGCCGGTGCGGCGCGCCGTCCACGCGCAGAAGGCGACGGCCGCATCCCAGGAGACGCCGAACACCGGGTGGTCCGCCGGGCCGTCCGGCAGCGACCGACCGGTCTCGGCGGCGAAGGGTTCCCACTGCCCGACCGTGACGGGAGTCCGTGCGATCCGGAACGCCGGCACGCGGATCGGCGTGCGCGGGACCTCCTTCACGTACCAGGCCAGGGGGACGCCGGTGTCCGAGAACCGCTCGGCGATGTCGGGGAGCTCGTCCGCGGGCGTGCCGCGCAGGAGCGTCCCTGCCGGGATCTCCACCCAGTCGATGGCCTCGTCGGGCATGCGTCCTCCTCGTGCGATCCGGTCATCCCATCCTCCCGGCATCCCGGGGCACGGGCGCCGTTCGTCAGAAGTCCACGGTCGTGAGCGTGGCGAGGTGATCGCTGGCGCCGGCGCGAACCGCGGTCGAGGAGACCACGGACAGGCCGCGCTCGAAGACCTGGTCGATCCGCGCGAGCGGGAAGGGCGCGGGCCACGTCAGGCCGAGGCCCGCCTCCGTCGGGCGCACCCAGTCGGCGCTCGCTCGCAGCGGTCCCAGGGCCGGGTCGGTGGGGGTCGCGTTGAAGTCGCCGACCGCGAGGACCCGATCCGCGTCGTCGGCGGCGATCTCGTCCGCCAGCGCGGAGAGCATCGTGTCCCGTGCGTGCTGCTCGCCCGGCCGCAGGGAAGCGGCATGGATCAGGTAGACGCTCACCGGTCCCGCCGGCGTGTCCGCGACGACGCGCAGGGCGCGGTTCCAGCCGAGCCCGAGGTCGAGCGGCTCCATGTCGACCAGCGGGTAGGCGCTCCAGACGCCGACGGTCCCGATCCGGTACGAGTACGCGAACCGCTGCCCGAGGAGCTCGTCCGCCACCGCGCCGCTCTCGCCGTCGAGCTCGGTGAGCGTCACGATCTGCGCGCCGGTGTCCATCAGCGTGCGAGCGGAGGCGGCGACCCCTCCGGAGTTCGCCTGCACGTTCTGGCTGGCGACGGTGAGGGCGCCGGTGCCGGATCCGGGGAGCGCGGGCAGCGCCGGGATCATCGCCACGAGCCAGACGACGCCCGCGGCGAGCGGGACGAGGACGGCCCGCCGCGCGAGGAGCGCCGTCAGCACGACGGCCAGCGCGATCGCGGCGCCGACCCACGGCAGGGTCGCGGCGACCAGCGCGCCGACCTGTCCCGGCAGCATCCCGAGGAGCACCCACACGGCCAGCAGCACGCTCGCCGCCGCCAGGGCGCGTCCGCGGCGCACCGGCCGCGCGCGAGGCGGGGGCGGCGGGGCGTGCACGGCCGCAGGAAGCGTCTGGGTCATGGATCCTCCGGTCGGGTACGGCGGGAGCGCCGGACTCCAGGAACGTATCCGATGATCCTGTCCGCCGGATGTCCGTCCTCTGTGGGTCGGATGGACGCACTGTCGGCGGCTCCCGGCACAATGGTGCGCACGGTCGGACCAGCGGAGGGGGAGCATGGAGTCGTTCTGGGATCCGCGCAGTCGCCGCACCCGCCAACAGCCGGTCGTCGCGGTGAGCGCCAACGACGACGCGCCGGACCCGGCCTCCCCGCGATGGCCGGTGAGCATCCCGGCGGTCGCTCAGGTGCTGCGGGACGGGCTGGATCTGGACCCCGGGGTGACCTTCCTCGTCGGCGAGAACGGCAGCGGGAAGTCCACGCTCGTGGAGGGGATCGCCATCGCGTACGGACTCTCCCCGGAGGGGGGATCCCGCCAGGCGAACCACCGCACCCGGGCCACGGAGTCGCCGCTGTCGGACTGGCTGCGGATCCGACGCGGAGTCGGGGCCGACCGGTGGGGGTTCTTCCTGCGCGCCGAGACGATGCACTCCTTCTACACCTATCTCGAGGAGAACCCGGGGACCAGTCCGGAGCCGGCCTTCCACGAGATGAGCCACGGCGAGTCCTTCCTCGCGCTGCTCGATGCGCGCTTCGACGACCCCGGCTTCTACTGTCTCGACGAGCCGGAGGCGGCGCTGTCCTTCGGCTCGACGCTCTCGCTCATCGCCGTGCTGCGCCGCATCGCCGACGAGGGCGGACAGGTGCTCTGCGCCACGCACTCGCCGGTGCTCGCGGCCCTTCCCGGAGCGACGATCCTCGAGGTCGGCGACCGCGGGCTGCGTCGCGTCGAGTGGGACGAGCTGGAGCTCGTCGCCCACTGGCGCTCGTTCCTGGGGGATCCGTCCCGGTACCTCCGCCACCTGCTCGACTGACGCGGCGCCGGGCGGGCCGGGGCCAGCCGCGGCGGCGATCCGGAGACCGACCCTCGGTTCTCCCCCTAGACTCGGAGGCGATGTCGCGAAACGGGTGGGTCGTCTGATGGGGGTCGAAGAGGAACGCCGCCGACTGTCGCGGCCGGCACCGCATCGCGCGATCGTCGCGGTGCTGCTGGCCACGGGGCTCTGCGCGTCGTTCCTGTTCACGCTCGTCGTCCCGATCCAGTCGAAGCTCCCGGATCTGCTCGGCGCCGCCCGCGAGGACACCGCCTGGGTGGTCACGGCCACCTTGCTGGCGTCGGCGGTGGTCACCCCGATCGCGGGGCGTCTCGGCGACATGTACGGCAAGCGCCGCATCATCCTGTCGCTGCTGGTGATCACCCTGGTCGGGTCCGTGGTCGTCGCCCTGTCGTCGCAGATCCAGGGCGTCGTCATCGGCAGGACGCTGCAGGGCGCGATGGCGGGAGTGATCCCGCTGGGCATCGCGGTCATGCGCGACGTGCTCCCGACCGAGCGCGTGGACGGCGCCGTGGCCATGATGAGCTCGACGCTCGGCGTGGGCGGTGCGCTGGGCCTTCCCATCAGCGCTCTCATCACGGAGTACGCCGACTGGCATCTGCTGTTCTGGGTGACCACCGTGCTGTGCGCGGCCGCGTTCGTGCTCGTGCTCTGGGTGGTGCCGGTCAGCGTCCTGCGCACCGAAGGGCGATTTGACTACCTCGGCGCCGCGGGTCTCAGCATCGCGCTGATCGGCGTGCTGCTCGCCGTGTCGCGCGGCGATCAATGGGGCTGGTCGTCACCGGCGACGCTGCTGAGCGGGTTCGGGGGACTCGCGCTTCTCGTGCTGTGGGGCTGGTATCAGCTGCGGGCGAAGGAGCCGCTCCTGGATCTGCGGGTCGCGGCCCGCCGGCCTGTGCTCCTCACGAACCTGGCCTCGATCGCGATGGGCTTCGCCCTCTTCGCCTCGAACGTGGTGTACCCGCAGCTGCTGGAGCTGCCGCCCGAGTCCGGTGTGGGCTTCGGTCTGCCCCTGATCGCCGCCAGCCTGGTCGTGATGCCGTCGGGCGTCCTGATGATGCTGCTGTCCCCGGTCGCCGGGCGCGTGGCTCACGCGATCGGCCCCAAGGTGCTGCTGCTGGGCGGCGCCGCCGCCCTGATCGCCGCGTACGCGTTCACCATCCTCCTGCACAGCGAGGTCTGGCACGTCCTCGTCGCGAACCTCCTGATCGGTGTGGGGATCGGCTTCGGCTACGCCTCGATGCCGATGCTCATCATGCGCTCCGTGCCGCAGAACGAGACCGGCGCGTCCAATGGGCTCAACGCGCTGTGCCGGTCTCTCGGCACGAGCGCCGCGGCGGCCGTGATGGGCGCCGTCCTCGCGGCGTCCAGCGCCCAGAGCCCGATGGGGCAGCCGACCGAGGACGGATTCCAGCTGGCGTTCCTGCTCGGCATCGGTGCCGCGGCCGTCGCGTTCGTGCTCGCCCTGATCATCCCGACGAAGCCCGCACGCGAACGGCACCCCTCCCTGCCGGAGTGAGGACGTCGCCGGCGGGCGCAGGCCCTCAGCCGGCGGTCACGCCGGCGATCGTCACGGGCTCCTTGGGCTCGCCGTCGCCCGCCCCGGTGTCGGTGCCCTTGGCTGCGATGGCCTTGACGACCTCGACGCTCGCCGCGTCCAGGGACCCGAAGACCGTGTAGCTCGGGGCGAGCTGGGTGTCGGCGTAGACCACGAAGAACTGCGAGCCGTTCGTGTCGGGGCCGGCGTTGGCCATCGCGAGGGTCCCGGCCGGGTAGGTCTCCGAGCCGGTCAGCTCGTCGGGGAACTCATATCCCGGCCCGCCGGTGCCCTTGCCGGTGGGGTCGCCGCACTGCAGCACGAAGATGCCGGAGGTGGTGAGACGGTGGCAGGGGGTGTCGTCGAAATAGCCCTGCTGCGCGAGCGACAGGAAGCTGTTGACGGTGCACGGCGCGGCGTCCGCGTCGAGGGACACGGCCAGATCGCCCGCACTGGTGCGGATCGTCGCCGGGACCGTGCCCGACGCGGTCGGCTCTGCGGGCGGCGTGGTCGCGTCCTTGGCCGCCGGTCCCGCCGCACCGTAGACGCAGGTGCCCGCGGGCGTGGTCGGTTCCGCGCTGGCGCCGGCGTCGCCGGGCGCACCGGATCCGGCGTCGGTCGGCGCCGCGGGAGTCGTGGAGCATCCGGCGAGGGCGAGCATGGCCGCGGCCGACACCGCGAGCAGGGAGCGGCGGGCCAGGGAACGGGGGGCCAGGGGACGGGAGGAGGTGCGCATGCATCGATCGTAGTTCGACCCGGAGCGCGAGCCCGATGCCGGCGAGCGGGGCGCTTGGTGTCACGCCGCGCGTGCGTGGCGGAGCTTGTCCGGGTTCGCGACCTGCCGCAGCGCACGGATCCGCCCCGAATCGCCGAGCTCGATCGTCACGACCGCGTCGTGCCCCGAGTAGTGCAGCAGGAGCGCCGTCTCGCCGTTGACCTCCACCAGACCGCCCCGGAGCGGATGGACGGCGTCGTGCGCGCGGGCGCGTTCCACGATCCCCCGCAGGAAGCGCGTGACCTTCTCCGCGCCGAACACCGGGTTGAGCGCGCTGCGGACCCGGCCCCCGCCGTCGGCCCACAGGATCGCGTCGTCTTCCAGGAGGGTCACCACGGCGTCGATCTCGCCCTCCTCGATCGCGGCGACCAGACGGGCGAGGGCCTCCCGGTCCGCGGAGCGCGGAGGCGTCGACGTCGCGTCGATCCGCAGCCGTCGCTCGGCCCGCGAGAGGAGCTGGCGCACCGCTGCCGGGCTCTTCTCCAGGATCTCCGCGATCTCCCGCGTCGGCATGCCGAACGCCCGATGCAGCACCACCGCGGCGCGGGCCTCGGGAGCGAGCTGCTCGGCGAGGTGCAGCAGCGCGAGGGAGAGCAGCTCGCGGTCCGCGATCGCCTCCTCGGGCAGACGCTCGGTCGCCACCGGCTCCGGAAGCCAGTGCCCGACGTAGTCCTCCCGAACCGCGATCTCGGCCCGCAGCCGGTCGATGGAGCGTCGCACGCAGATGGTCGTGAGCAGGGCCGGCCAGGACCGCACCTCGCGCGTCCCGGCCCGCTCCTCGCGCAGCGCGTCGATCGCCACCTCCGACACCACGTCCTCGGCATGCCCGAGATCGCCCAGCATGCGATAGGCGATCCCGAGCAGCCGGCCGCGTTCACGCTCCCACGCCTGCGTGGCGGGGGAGGAGGCGGTCATGGCCTCCACGCTAGCCCGTGCAGCGAACGGGCCGGGGATCTCCTCACTCGACCGGATGCTTGTCGTCCACGGGCGGTTCCATCTCGGTCGCGATGGCGATCCGGTTCCACACGTTGATCGTCGCGATCGCGAGCACGAGGGCCCCGAGCTCGCCCTCGTCGAAGTGCTGCGCGGCGGCGTTCCAGATCTCGTCCGTGACGGTCGTGGGCCCGAGCTCCGTCACGGCGTCGGTGAGCGCGAGGACCGCGAGCTCCCGCTCGTCGAACAGGCTCCGGGAGTGCTGCCAGGCCGCCACCGCGTGGAGCTTGCGCTGAGGGATGCCGTGCTTCGCGCCGTCGGTGGAGTGCATGTCGACGCAGAACCCGCAGCCGTTGAGGATCGACGCGCGAAGCTTCAGAAGGTGATACAGGGAGGTGTCGACGGACTTCCGGGAGTACGCCTCCAATCCGATCACGGCGGCGTAGCCGAGCTTGTTGGTCCGGGACATGTCGATTCGCATCGCGGATGCATCCATTCCGCCGGTCCTCTCCGGCGGATCTCGCCGAAGGCGCCACCGGCCTCATGGATGGTGTCGGAGCGCACGCCCGAAGTGTGACAGCCGGCCGTCGATCGTCCCGTCAGCCGCGGCCGAGGAGGGCCCCGCCGTTGACCTGGATGATCTGACCGGTGGTCCAGGCGGCGGACGGCCCGGCGAGATATGACACCGCACCCGCCACCTCGTCGGGCGTGCCCGGGCGGTTCATCGGGACCCCGGCGAGGCGCGAGGCGGCGATCTCGGGGGTGCGCCGGCCGTCCCAGAACCCGGTGTCGGGCACGTATCCGGGGGCCACGGCGTTCACCGTGACGCCCTCGTCGGCGAGCTGGAGGGCCAGGCCCATGCTCCATCCGTGGATCGCGGCCTTGGCCGCACCGTAGGCGTCCGCACCACGGAGTCCGGCGATGGAGCTGATCGACACGATGCGTCCCGGTCGTCGCACGTGCGGAAGCAGCGCCTCGGTCAGGAGCACGGCGGTGAGGACGTTGCGGCGGAAGTTCGCCTCGTAGTACTCCGCCAGTCCGCTCAGGCCCTCGCCGCGGTCGAGGAGGTTCCCGCCCGCGTTGTTCACGAGCACGTCGACCGTCCCGATCGCCACGATGTCGGCGGCGGCCCGCTCCACCCGCACGGGGTCCTCGAGGTCCGCCGTCACGGTGTGCACCCGGCGCTCGGGGGCGGCCCGGCGGATCTCCTCGGCGGCCTCGTCCAGGACGGCGGGGCGACGGCCGATGATCGTCACGTCGAAACCGTCGCGCGCGAGCCGGAGGGCCGTGGCCCGACCGATCCCCGTGCCGCCGCCGCTGATGACCGCGTGCCCGGCCTCGTCCCTCGTCGTCATGACGCCAGCCTAATCAGCCCTCGTCCACGACGGCGAGTCCGTGCCCGCGGAGCCGGCGCCGCTCGTGCGCGAGCGTCTCGACCGTCCGCTGCGCTCCGCTGCGGACGTGCGCGCGGACGAGCTCCGCGGCTCGTTCCGCGTCCCGGGCCATGAGGGCGTCCGCGATCTCCCGGTGCTCGTCCCTGGCGCGGTCTCTGGCCTCGTCCGTGCGGACCTCGAGCCACCGCGGCCGCAGGAGCCGTGTCATCGCGCCCGCCAGCCCTTCGGCCAGGAAGACGTTCCCGGAGAGCCGGCCGATGATCTCGTGGAAGCCCGCGCCGGGGCGGAGCAGGTCGTCGTCGTCCGTCGCGATCGCGTCGGCGAGCGCGGCGAGGTCGTCGTCCGAGGCGCGTTCGCCGGCCATCCGGACGGCGGCGACCTCGATCGCCTCGCGGTACTCGGCCAGGGCTCGGATCTCGGCCAGGTCGATCGGGGCGACGGCCCAGCCCCGGCCGTCGCGGCGGACGAGGCCGTCGGCCTCGAGGCGCAGGAGGGCGGCGCGGATCGGGGTGCGCGACGAGCCGAGGCGATCCTCGAGCCCGCGTTCGGTGAGCCTCTCCCCGGGCAGGTGGTCCAGGGTGAGGATCCCGTGCCGCAGGCGGCCGTAGACCGAGGCGTCTGCCCGGAGCTCGGACCGGTGCGCAGTGCTCATCGTGCTCCTCATCGACGGCGACCTTCTTCCTCAGAGCGGAAGTTACGGGATACCAACTGGGTGTACCGTAACGATACCCCTCTCTTGGACGACGTGAAGGAGATCGCGATGGCTTCTGCGACGCCGCGTCGCGCGTGGACGATGCTCTCCCTCGGCGTCGCCGCCCAAGCGGCGGGGACGGTGTTCGTGAGCACCCCGGCCTTCCTGATTCCGCATCTGCACGCCGAGCAGGGCATGTCCCTCGCCGAGGGAGGGCTCCTTGCCGCCGCGCCGACGGTGGGGCTCGTCCTGACGATGGTGCTCTGGGGCGCCCTGGCGGACCGGCACGGGGAACGGATCGTGATCGCCGGCGGATCCGCGCTCACCGCGGCGGCAGCCCTCGGCGCAGCGGCCCTGGCCGAGGATCGCGCGTTGCTGGGCGTGCTGCTGCTCGTCGGCGGCGCGGCCTCGGCGAGCGTGAACGCGGCGAGCGGACGCGTGGTGATCGGATGGTTCCCGCGTGAGCGCCGCGGACTGGCGATGGGGGTCCGCCAGATCTCGCAGCCGCTGGGGGTGTCGGTCGCCGCCGTGCTCGTGCCCGCGTTCGTGGGTGGCGCCGGCGTGGGCGCCGCCCTCCTCCTGTCCGCCGTGCTCACCGGTGTGCTCGCGGTGCTGTGCGCCATCGGCATCCGCAACCCGCCCAGGACCCCGCGAGCGGAGGCCGTGCTCGCCCGTCCGGCCAATCCCTACCGCGCCGGGTCGTTCCTGTGGCGCATCCACCTCGTGTCGGCGCTGCTCGTCGTGCCCCAGTTCGCCCTGTCGATCTTCGGCGTCGTCTGGCTCGTGACCGATCTGCGGTGGGACGCCACGATGGCCGGGCTGCTCATCTCCGTCGCGCAGTTCGTCGGCGCACTGGGCCGGATCCTCATCGGGGGCTTCAGCGATCGCGTGGGCAGCCGGGTCCGGGTGCTGCGGGGGGTGGCGATCGCTGGGGTCGCGGTGATGCTGGCCGTCGGCGCCGCCGGCGCGCTGCGCATCGACGCGGCGGCCGCCGTCGTCTTCGTCCTGGCGACGGTCGTCAGCGTCGCCGACAACGGCTTGGCGTTCACCTCGGTGGCCGAGGCGGCGGGCACCTCCTGGGCGGGGCGGGCGCTCGGGGTGCAGAACACCGGTCAGTTCCTCGTCGCTTCCGCGGTGGGTCCGGCGGTCGGGGCGCTGATCGGACTGGTGGGGGCGCCGGTGGCCTTCGCGCTGCTGGCGGCGGCGCCCGCGGTCGCGCTGCCCCTGGTCCCGCGCGAGGACCGCCACGATCTCGCGGAGCCCGACGGATCCCTCCCGGTCGCGCCGGACGGAGGCGTCAGAACCCCGTGAGCTCGACCTCGTGCATGATCTCGACGGGACGGTAGCCGAACGCCTCGTTCGTGCGGTACATCGCGGTGTTGGCGGGGTCGGTCCATGTGTAGACGACACGGCACTCGGGCGCCTGTTTCCGCAGCCGCGCGAGCGTGTCGCGCTTGAGCGCCCCGCCGAGTCCGTGTCCGCGGTGGGCGGGCATCACGAGCGTGTCGTCCTGACGTGCCACGCGCGCGTCATCCCTCGGAGTCATGAGGACGGAGTACCCGGCGAACTCGCCGGTCGACCGGGCGCGGGCGGCTGCCACGAACGAGCGCCAGCTCGCGGATGTGCGCTCCTCGGAGACCCGCAGCCGCTCCTCGTCGAGGACGACCGGATCGATGTCGATCTCGCCCAGGGGGACGTCGGCGTTCATCTGGTTGCGCATCGCCAGGTACGCCGCGAGGAACTCCTCGGGGCAGCGGTCGGTCCAGCCGAGGATCTCGTAGGCCTCATCGGGGCGGGACGGGGCGGCCGGTGCCGCGGGACCGTCCGCCCCGGGGACGTCGAGACGCAGCACGTGCTCCGTGTGGACCACCCGGTAGCCGAGGGACTCGGCGAACGCGGCGCCGATTCCGCGCGCATCCATCGGTCGGGAGACCTCGGCCAGGATCGTGCGGCGCCCCGCCTCCCGGCACTCCGCGATGAGACGCTCGTGGAGCGCGCGGCCGATGCCGCGTCGCCAGACCGGCGGCTGCACGCCCAGCGCGAGCGTCGCCAGGTGCGGGTTGTCGGCGAGGGAGAAGGCGAGCTCGGCCGCCCCCACGGTCTCACCCCCTTTCTCCGCCAGGAACCACCGGCGCTCGGTGTACGGCGACGGGGACAGCGCGCGGGCGAGCAGAGCGTGCTCCGGTTCGGGCACCGCATCGGGACGGCCCTCGCGGTACGCCGCATCCAGGATGCGCCAGACGGTGCGCAGCTGTTCGGGGCGGTCGGTGGGCACGTGGTGCACCGTGACCGGCGGCGTCATCGAGCGCCGCCGTCCGCGTCGGCCGCGTTCTCCGCATCGGGCGACGGATGCTCCCAGCCCTGCGGGTCGTGGAAGACCTCGAGGCGGATGCCGTTGTCGTCCTCGACGAACGACGCGTAGTACTCCGGAGTGAAGCGCGGATACTCCTTGGGCTCGCGGACGGCGGACCAGCCGGCCGACAGCGCGACGCGGTGGATCCGGTCGACCTCGGCGCGCGACTCGACGCGGTAGGCGAGGTGCTGCCACCCGACGCGGCCGTGCCGGTGCGGCGCGGACCCCTCCTCGCGCGCGGGATAGAGCAGGATCTCGGGGACGACGCCGGTCCAGAACGCGAGGTCCTCCGCGTCGTGGGTGCGGCGGTAGCCGAGGGCGGCGAGGACCGGGTCGAACTGTGCGGACGCGGAAGGGACGTGGTCGACGGTGATCCCGAGGTGGTCGATGCGGGCCATACGGGGCAGTCTCCCACGGACCGCGGACGCGGCCGTGCGGCCGGCGCGTCAGTCCTCGGTGGTCGCGACCATCCAGTCGATCCCGAACCGGTCCGTGAACATCCCGAACAGGCCGCCCCAGGGCGCCGGGGCGAACGGCATGGTGATCGAGGCGCCGTCGGTGAGCCGGTCCCACGCGGCGCGCAGCTCGTCCGCGTCGGGGCCGCTCAACGAGACGGCGACCCCCTGCGGCGCGGCGTACGGCATGGCGCTCGGGGTGTCCGAGGCCATGAGGACCAATCCGTCCGGGGTGGTGAGCTGCGCGTGCATGACCAGCGATGCCTCGTCGGGGCCCTGGACCATGTCGGGGAAGGACTCGAAGGTCGAGATGTCGAGCTCGCCGCCGAGCGCGCCCTGGTAGAACTCCATCGCCTCGCGGGCGTTGTCGCGGAACGAGAGATACGGGTTGAGGTTCGTCATGATGCTCCTTCGACAGACGCGACGGTCGTCGCGCACGCTCAGTCTCCGCCCGGGCGCAGATGTCCGCAATGGCCTGTCCGCGCGTGGACGGAGCCGGTCCGCCCGGGGCCGATGCGCCTGGCAGAGTGGGGGACATGACCGCCGTGACCCTGATCCGTTCCGCCACCCTGTCCGACGTCGCCGAGTACGCCTACGCCGCCACCGCGCCGAAGGACGCGCGGCTGATCTTCCTCGCCGGCGCCTGCCCGCTCGAGGACGACGGCTCCACCGCCGCGGTCGGCGACTATGCGGGGCAGGCGGCGCGCTGCGTCGAGACGCTGCGACGCGCGCTCGCCGACGCCGGCGCGTCGATGACCGACGTCATCAGCACGCGTGTCCTCGTCGCCTCGTCCTCCCAGGCCGACCTCGTTGCGGCCTGGGAGGTCGTGCGCGACGCGTTCGGCGCTCACGACGTCCCCAGCACGCTGATGGGCGTCACGGTGCTCGGGTACGACGACCAGCTCGTGGAGATCGAGGCGGTGGCCGCCGTCGTCGACGACTCCTGAGGCCCGGGCGGCGTCGCGGACGCCGCCTCACCGTCCCGACCCCAGCGCCCGCCAGAGCACGGCCCAGTCCTCCGCCGCGAGGTCGCGCGGCAGGGCGCGCGACCCTACCCCCGCGCGGCCCAGCGCGCCCCGGGCGTCAGCGAGCGGGCGCCCCGCGGCGTGCGCGACGATGCGGTCGAGGCCTCTGCCGGGCGCCGTGAACGCGGCACGTACGAACCGCTCGTACCCGTGCTGCTCCCGGCGGGGCAGGAGAGGCTCGGGCCGGCGGGCGATCCCGAGGATCCCTCCGTCGACCGAGGGCACCGGACGGAACCGCCCGCGCGGCACGCGTCCGTGGAGGGCGAAGGTGAACCACGGCGCCGCCTGCGCCGTGAGCATCGTCGCCCCTCCCACGCCCGCGCGCTTGCGGGCGACCTCCCACTGGGTGAGGAGGACGGCGTGCCGCCACTGCCCGGAGGTGAGGATGCGACGCAGCAGTGGCGTTGTCAGGTGGAACGGGATGTTGCCCACGAGCACCGGCGCGTCCAGGCGCGCCCGCAGGGCGTCCCCGTGATGCACCGCCAGGGGCGCGCCGGCGAACCGCTCCCGGAGTCGACGGACGCGGTGCTCGTCGATCTCCACGGCGGTGACGGGGCGTCCCAGACGCAGCAGGTGGGCGGTGAGCGCGCCGTCTCCCGGACCGATCTCGAGGATCGGGCCACGGGTCGCGGCGACCAGGTCGGCGATCGACCGGGCCGTGGGCGGGTGCGCGAGGAAGTTCTGCCCGAGCTCGTGGCGTCCGCCGTGACGGGAGCGCGGCTCGTCGGACGACGGCACCTCGTGCGGCGCCGGATGTCGAACGAGGGCCGATCCGCTGCGGTGACGGGAAGGGGTCGGGCGAGGGGGACGAGAGGATGGGGGATGACGACGCATGGCGCTCTCCAGGGTTGAGGGGAGCACCCGAAAGGGTTACCGGGACGACGGCGTGCGGCGTCTCAGAGAGGACGCGCGGGAGCACGCGGACCGGTGAGACCGTGCGGGTGCAGGTCGACCGGCGTCGGCGCGAGAGGCTGGGCTAGCGAAGCGTCAACGCGCCGTCAGGCGCGGCGGTCGCGGTAGCCGTAGAAGCGCACACCGACGTGAGCGCTGCACAGAGTTCCCATGGCGTCGAGTGTACGCGATGCCCGCGCCGGGCCGCGACCGCTCGGCGGTCGTGGGGGCGTCAGAGCGCGCGGATGCGCAGCAGGTCGCGGATCCTGGGCCACGCGAGCAGCCCGAGCTCCCGGTCCGCGGCCTCGCTCCCTCCCCGCTGCATCCGGGTCCCGCCGGTGGGCGGTCGCTCCCCGGGGAGGACAAGTCGATGTCCGGCGTCCGGATGGGCGATCACGGCGGTGTCGAGCCCGGCGGCACGGCGGCGGCGGGCGATGCGCTGGGCGAAGGCATCGCTCGGCCACACCCGGTCGTCCCCTCCGTGGACGAGGAGCACCTCGCCGTCGATCCTCTCCACCGGGATCTCCGGGCTCTCCGCACCAGCGGCGGCGGCCCGTTCGTGGGCGGCGAGGCTCCGCTCGTACAGCGAGCGGAAGGCGGGAGGGTCGGTCTCCGGGGCCCAGTCGCCGTCGAACGGCACGGCTGCGAGGGCTCGCCCGCCGCGGGTCCAGTGCGAGGACCAGCCGCCGTCGAGGAGACCGGGCCAGACGACGGAGCTGGGCGCGATGGCGATCACGGCGTCCACGGGCTCGGCGGACGCGGTCAGGAGCACGGCCTCGGAGCCGAACGACGTCCCCATCAGGACGACGCGGTCGTGATCGTGGCGCAGGGACTCGGCCTCCGCCGCGAAGATCTCCAACGGCACCTCGTGCGGGGCGGGGCGCTGCGCCGCGCCGCCGAACCAGCGGATGGTCCTGGCGTGCACCCCCTGGCTCGCGAGGAGCTCGGCCCGCGCGGTCTCCATCCGACCGCTGGAGCCGGCGACGATCAGGACCGCCGTGCCGTTGGGCCTCGCCGGGCGCGCGTCGACGCGATCCTCGTCCTGCACGTACCGATCGGTCATGGCATGGCCGTGTGGACCGTCTCGCGCGGCGGGTTGTGCATGAACTCGATCCGGATGCCGTTGTCGTCCTCCAGGAAAGAGGCGTAGTACCGGTCCGAGAAGCGCGGATAGAGCTTCGGCTCGCGGACGACGTTCCACCCCGCCGCCACGGCGATCGCGTGCAGACGGTCCACCTCCTCGCGGGAGTCGACGGCGAAGGCGAGATGCTGCCAGCCGACGCGGCCGTGGCGGTGCGGGCCGCTTCCGGGCTCGCGGGCGGCGAAGACGATGAACTCCGTCTCGCCTTCCTTCCACCAGGCGGACGACCCTTCGATGTCGCTGCGCTCGAACCCCAGTGCGGTCATGACGGGATCGAACTGCGCGATCCCCCGGGCGAGATCCTCGACGCTGACGCCGAGGTGATCGAAGACGGGCATGGGGCCAGTCTGGCCGATCCGCGGGCGTTCGGGCGGTCCGACGAGCGATGTCGTCGAACCCGCGGCGCCGGCTGTCACCTTCCCGGGATCGTGTGACGCCGCGCCCTCCGGACGACGACGACACCCGCGAGGGCCGCCAGGACCCCGGCGGCGAGCAGGCGCCACTCCGGGGAGCCGCCGGTGCCGGGCAGTGCGGAGCCGGGGTTTCCTCCGGGGTTCCCCTCCGCATCGCCGTCGGGGCCCGGCCCGCCGGGGCCCGGGGTCGGCGTGGGTGTCGGGGCCGGCGTGGATGTCGGCACCGGCGTGGGCGTCGGTGTCGGAGCGACGGGATCTTCGGTGTCGAAGGGGCGGACGGAGGTGAAGACGTCGCCCGCACCGGCGGACGCGGTCCCGGTCGGCGCGCCGTACGTGAGCCCGGAGATCCAGGCCGCCTCCGCCCCCGCGGCGACGAAGAGGTTCGGGTCGTCCCATTCGTCCGCGCCGTCCCGGTCGATCGAGCCGAACTGCGTCACGGGACCCGGCGTCCCGTCCGCGTCGACCTCGATCGTGGCGACGTCGACGCCGCCGATCTGGTCGGCGAGGGTTCCGTAGGTCGTGGCGACGACGAGGACGCGGCCGTCCGCCCCGAGGACTCCGGTGACGCCGCGATCGTCGGTCTCCGTGCCGATCTGCGTCGTCCAGAGGGTCGCGCCGTCGGCTCCGAGCGCACGCACCAGGACGTCGTGGTCGCCGGACGCCGACGCACCGACGGTTCCTCGCGTGTGCCCGATCGCCACGACCGAGCCGTCCGCGCGCGGGACGAGCCCCCACACCTGGTCGGTCTCGGCGGATCCGTACTGCCGGGTCCACGAGACCGTGCCATCCGGATCGATCCGCGACACGAACGCGTCCAGCCCGCCGTGGGCCTCGCCCCCGGGCAAGGCATCTCCAGCCACCCCGCCGAGGTACACCGCGCCGTCCGCCCCGAGGGCGACCGCCTGTCCTTTGTCCTCGCCGGGGCCGCCGAGCTGCAGGGTCCGCTCGACCTGGCCCTTCGCGTCGACGTGCACGAGGAGCGCGTCCTTGTCGCCGGCGTTCGGGGCTTCGAGCGACCCGCCGGTGTATCCGCCGAGGTATGCGCCGCCGTTCCCGTCCGCGGTGATCGCGTAGAACCGGTCGGCGGCCTCGGGATCCCCGATCTGGACGACCCACGACGTCGTGCCGTCCGCGGCGATGGAGGCGACGAAGCCGTCGTCGCGGGTCGCTCCGGGGTGCCGTCCGTCCAGGTCGCCTCGCGCGTAGCCGCCGACGAGGACGCCGCCGTCCGCGCCGGGGACGACGCCATACGCGCGTTCGTCCGCCTCGGTCGCGAGCGCGGTCGACCAGCTCACCGCACCGGCTGCGTCCCGGCGCTGCACGACGACATCCAGTCCTCCGGCATGCGGGACCCCCTCGACGGGCCCCGCGGCGGCGAAAGCGAGCACGGATCCGCCGTCGGGCATCGCGACCACGCCGCCCGCGCGGTCGTCGCCCTCTGATCCGACGAGAGTGCCCTCCCAGTCCGGAAGCGGTGCGGAGCGCAGCCTCGAGGCGACGTCGACGACGCCCTCGGCAAAGGCGGGGTCCCAGACGTCCCAGTCGTGGCCGCCGTCGAGCACGCGCAGCTCCGCGGTGACGCCGGGGACGCGGCGGGCGGCGGTGTAGAGGGTCGTGGCCTCCATGGTGAGGTCGTGGATGGCGTCCGCCGGATCGGGATTCGGCCATTCGTCGTCGCCGACCGCGATGAACAGGTGCACCGGCAGGGACGGGTCAACGGACGACAGCGCCGCGGGATACGACAGCTCCGCGAACCGCCCTTCGTCGAAGAGGCGGTCCCCGACGCCGTATCCGCCGTAGTCGCGCGTCGAGGAGTCGGCGGGCGGCAGGGGGACGTACACGGCCGGACTCAGCACGATTCCCGCCGCGAACATGTCCTGATGGGCGAGGGTGAGCCGGAGCGCGCCCGCGCCGCCCATCGAGTAGCCGCCGACGGCTCGGGCGACGCGGTCGGGGACGGTCCGGTACGTCGCGTCGACGTGGGCGACGAGGTCGTCGACCAGGCCGCTCTCGACGGCGAGGCCCGGTCCGCCTGCGGCGTCTCCGGTGTACTGCGAGTCGGTGTACCAGCTCCCGCGTTCGTTCCAGGGCGCGTCGGGCATGATGACGACCATGGGCGGGATGCGGCCCTCGGAGATGAGGGCGTCGAGGGTGCTCGACACGTGCTGCCACGCCGCCATCGTGTCGCCGCGCCCGTGCAGGAGGTACAGCGTCGGGTACCGCTCGTCCGTCGTGTCGTAGCCCGGCGGCAGATAGGCGGCGTAGGCGATCCCTCCGAGCGCATCCGAGGGCGCGGTCCCGGTGGACACGGCCCCTTCAGAGGCGACGGCGGCCGGAGCGCGGAACGGGAGCACCGCGGCCAGCGCGATCGCGACGACCGCCGTGACGACCGCGAGCGCTCGGGTGGTCCTGCGGCGGGCCTGCGGGCGTGCGTCATGACGGGGTCCGGGCATCGTCGCTCCTCGGCGCTGAGGGAGATGGAAACGTTTCCAATTCGGGCGCATCCAGTCAAGCACTCCGGCGCGGACGTCGTCAATGGTGCGAGGCGCCCTCCGCGCCCGATCTCCCCATCGGATCCGGCGACGGCGGCTCGGGTCCAGGGACGAACGGCGAAGGGGCCGGCGACTCAGTGCGGGGCGTGGTACTCGGCCTCGCCGCGCTTCCAGTACCCCTTCACGACCGCGCGCGAGGTGTCGACGCCCCAGCGCTCCAGCAGCGCACGGCCCGGCTTGACGACGGCCTGCTCGGCGGCGATGAAGCAGAACGGGTCCGCCGCGACCGCGTCGTCCTCGGTCAGCGCGTCGAGGTACCGGATCAGGGCGGTTCCCGCGGGGGCATCGCCACGGTGCAGCCACTCGACCGCCACGGGGGCGTCGACGGCCAGTTGTGTCTCCGCGGATCGGGTCTCGATCACGATGCGGGCCGGGACGGAGGCCGGGATGAGCGCCGCGAAGCGCCGGATCGCCGGGATCGCCGTCTCGTCCCCGGCGAGGAACCACCCCGCGGGCGAGCCGGTCACGACCGCCGAACCCCGTGGTCCGCCCACGCCGATCCGCGCGCCGAGGGGCGCGGTTGCCGCCCAGGGGGCGGCCACGCCTTCGTCGCCGTGCACGGCGAACTCGACGTCCAGCCAGTCCTCGCCCCAGGCGAGCGGCGTGTACTCCCGGCTCGGCGACGCCCGCAGCTCCTCCACGGTGTCGGGGATCGTGTCCGGGAAGAAGAGTCGCATGTGGTCGTCGGCGCCGGGGGAGTCGAAGCCGGCCAGGTCCGCGCCCTGGAGGCGCACCCGCACGTACTCCGGGGTCACCCACTCGCGCTCGGCCAGCGCGACGGTGCGGAAGCGGAGGTCGAGCGGGCGCCGCTCGATCGTGAACGAGGGGGTCGGGTTCGACGAAGTCATATCCGTAGGTTAGCCTGAATCCGTCAGGTTAGGGTTGGCTTACCTACATATCGGTGCCGCCTGCCGACGACCCTCGCACAGCAGCAGAACAGGAGTCCTTCCATGTCCGTGCCCAGAACGCTCACCGCCGCCGGTGTCGGCCTCGTCTCCCTCCTCGCGATCGCCGGATGCTCGGCCGCACCCGCCGCGGAGCCGACGACCGTCCCGAGCAGCGCGTCGAGCACCGTCACCGTCGAGGACAACAACGGCGAGCACACCATCGCCACCCCGCCCTCGTCGGTCGTCGCCACGGACAACCGCACGTTCCAGACGCTCAACGACTGGGGCATCGAGCTCTCCGCCGCCGCGGTCTCGTTGATGTCGGACGGTAACCCGTACACCAAGGACGACAAGATCATCGACCTGGGAACGCACAACGAGCCCGACCTGGAGGCGGTCGTGGCCGTCGAGCCGGACCTGATCATCAACGGTCAGCGCTTCAGCCAGTACCACGACGACTTCGCCCAGCTCGTGCCGGACGCGACCGTGCTCGAGCTCGACCCGCGCGAGGGCGAGCCCTTCGACGAGGAGCTCAAGCGCCAGGTCACCGTGCTCGGCGAGGTCTTCGGCAAGCAGAAGGAGGCCGACGCGCTCGTCAAGGACTTCGACAAGGCCGTCGAGCGGGCCAAGAAGGCGTACGACTCGTCCCAGAGCGTCATGGGAGTCATCACCTCCGGCGGCGAGATCGGCTACGTCGCCCCGACCGTCGGCCGCACGCTCGGCCCCGTGTTCGACTTCCTCGACCTGACCCCGGCCCTCGAGGTCGCCGACTCGTCGACCGACCACCAGGGCGACGACATCTCGGTCGAGGCGATCGCCGAGTCGAACCCGAGCTGGATCCTGGTGATGGACCGCGACGCCGTGTTCGCCGCCGACCAGCCGGACTACAAGCAGGCCGCGCAGATCCTGGAGAGCTCGGAGGCGCTGAAGAACGTCACCGCGGTCAAGGAGGGGCACATCATCTACATGCCCGCCGACACCTACCTGAACGAGGGCATCCAGACCTACACGACCTTCCTCAACGACTTCGCGGACGCGCTCGAGAAGGCCGCGAAGAAGTAAGGACGAAAGAACGCCTGAGGCGGCGGCGTCCGGGCGCTCCGGACGCCGCCGCCGACTCGCCCCATGACCTCCGCCACCGCTTCCCCCACGCGCTCCCGCGGCCGGCTCTTCGACGTCCGGCTGCTCATCGGCGTCCTCGTCGTCGCCGTCCTGCTCGCCGCCTCCCTCGCCGTCGGCGTCTACGACATCGCCGGCTCCTCGGACGGCGCCGAGATGTTCCAGATCACCCGCATCCCGCGCACGATCGCGCTCGTCCTCGCCGGCGCCTCCATGGCGATGGCCGGGCTCGTGATGCAGATGCTCACCCAGAACCGCTTCATCGAGCCCACGACGACCGGCACGACCGAGTGGGCGGGCCTCGGCCTCCTTGCCGTGATGATCCTCGTGCCTCACGCCCCGCTCCCGCTGCGGATGGCGGGGGCGATCCTCGCCGCGTTCGTCGGGACCATGGTCTTCTTCCTGTTCCTGCGCCGCGTGACGCTCCGCTCCTCCCTGATCGTCCCGATTGTCGGGATCATGCTGGGCGCCGTCATCGGCTCCGTCTCCACCTACGTCGCGCTCTCGACCGACACGCTGCAGAGCCTCGGGGTCTGGTTCGCCGGCAGCTTCACCTCCGTCCTGCGCGGACAGTACGAGATGCTGTGGATCGTCGCGATCGTGGGCGTCATCGTGTTCGTCGTCGCCGACCGGCTCACCGTGGCCGGGCTCGGCGAGGAGATCGCTACGAACGTCGGCGTGAACTACGACCGGATGATCCTGCTCGGCACCGTCCTGATCGCGGTGGTCACCGGCGTGGTGACCGTCGTGGTCGGGAACCTCCCGTTCCTGGGCCTCATCGTGCCGAACCTCGTCTCGATGATCCGCGGCGACGACCTGCGCAGCAATCTGCCGTGGGTCTGCCTGCTCGGGATCGGCGTGGTGACCCTGTGCGATCTGATCGGGCGGACGATCATCATGCCGTTCGAGGTCCCGGTGTCCCTCGTGCTCGGGATCGTGGGCGCCGTCGTGTTCGTCCTGCTCCTGCTGAGGCAGCGTCGCCGTGGCTGAGGCGATGCGGACCCGAGGGGCGCAGGCGCCCGCGCGGTCGTCCGGTGCGCTGCCGGCGCGGCACACCCGGCGGCGCTTCGTGATCGTGGTGTCGGTCCTCGCGGTGCTCGCGCTCGGCTTCGCCTTCGGGATGCTGGCGTGGGGGAACCCGATGCCCGTCGGCTCGGAGGGGTTCTGGCGGATCGCGAACCGGCGATGGAACAACGTGATCGTCATCGCGATCGTCGCCGCCTGCCAGGCGGTCGCGACCGTCGCGTTCCAGACCGTCACCACCAACCGCATCATCACCCCGTCGATCATGGGGTTCGAGTCGCTCTACCGCGCCGTGCAGACGACCTCGGTCTACCTGTTCGGGATCGCGGGGCTCGTCGCGATCCAGGGGCTGTGGCAGTTCACCCTCCAGATCGCCATCATGGTCGGGCTGGCGATGCTGCTCTACGGATGGCTCCTCACGGGTCGCTACGCGAACCTGCAGATCATGCTGCTCGTCGGGATCGTCATCGGCGGCGGTCTCGGGGCTGTCGCCACGTTCATGCAGCGCCTGCTCACGCCCAGCGAGTTCGACGTGCTGGCGGCGCGGCTCTTCGGGAACGTCTCCAACGCGGATCCCGCGTACCTGCCCCTCGCCATCCCGCTGTGCGTGGGGGCGGCGGCGCTGCTGTGGGCACGCGCTCGCCGGCTGAACGTCATGGCGCTGGGGGCGGACACCGCGACGTCCCTGGGGCTGAACCACCGGCGGGAGCTCATGGTCGTGCTGTTCCTCGTCGCGGTGCTGATGGCGACCTCGACGGCGCTGGTCGGGCCGATGACCTTCCTCGGGTTCCTCGTCGCCACGCTCGCCTATCAGCTCGCCGACACCTATGACCACCGCCTGGTCTTCCCGATCGCGGTGCTGACCGCGTTCACGATCCTCACCGGGGCCTACTTCGTGATGCGCAACGTCTTCTCCGCGCAGGGCGTGGTGTCGATCATCATCGAGTTCGTCGGCGGTCTCGTCTTCCTCATCGTCATCCTCAGAAAGGGGCGTCTGTGATCACGCTCGAGGGCGTTCGCCGCCAGTACAGCACCGAGGTCGGGATCGGACCCGTCGACCTGCGGATCCCGCGGGGCGGGGTCACGGCGCTCATCGGTCCCAACGGCGCGGGCAAGTCGACGCTGCTGACCATGGCCGGCCGGCTGATGGGGATGGACGAGGGGGCGATCGAGATCGCCGGGATGGACGTGGCGCGCACGCCGTCCAAGGATCTGGCGAAGATTGTCTCGATCCTCCGGCAGGAGAACCACTTCGTCACCCGGCTGACCGTGCGCCAGCTCGTGGGCTTTGGCCGGTTCCCATACTCGAAGGGGCGGCTGACGCGCGTCGACGAGGAGATCATCAGCCGCGCGATCGACTTCCTGGAGCTCGGCCCGCTCGAGTCGCGCTATCTCGACGAGCTCTCCGGGGGGCAGCGTCAGCGCGCGTACGTGGCGATGGTGTTCGCCCAGGAGACCGAGGCGGTGCTGCTCGACGAGCCGCTGAACAACCTGGACCTCCGCCACGCCGTGCAGATGATGAAGCACCTGCGCCGGGCGGCGGAGGAGCTCGACCGCACGATCGTGGTCGTGCTGCACGACATCAACTTCGCGGGGCACTACGCCGATCACATCTGCGCGATGAAGGACGGGCGCGTGGTGGAGTTCGGCCCGCCCGCGCAGATCATGACCGACGAGGTGCTGACGCGGGTCTTCGACACTCCCGTCCGGGTCGTCGACGGCCCGCACGGCCCCCTCGCGGTCTACTACTGACCGGCGACTACTGACCTGACGGCCGCATCGACTCGCGGTGGTCGAGTGGTCAGTTTCTGTGGGCTCCCGGCCCGCGAACCCGCAGAAACTGACCACTCGGCGGGGAGGGCGGGGACGGGGGCGGGCCGGCTAGAGCTGGATGCCGTTGTCCTCGTCGTTCACACCGGTGTTGCGCCCGCGGCGGGTCTCGAATCCGAGGAACCAGATCGTCCAGATGAAGGCGGCGAGGACGAGCGCGAGGACGACGTTCTGCAGGACGAGTCCCACGACGATCCCCAGCACGAGGAAGCCGAGCGTCACGAGGATCCGGAGGCCGGTGCGCCGCGGAGTCTGCATCCCGCCAGTCTAGGCGTCGCCCGTCGCGGCTCGTCTGGCGCCGAAGCCCCCTCTCTTCGCCGACCTCTCGGCCAGCCCGAACCCTCTCCTGACGCCGAAACCCCCTCCGCCCGCCGACACCCCCTCTGAGACGCGTATCTCCGAGGGGGTGTCGGCGAGGAGAGGGGGTTTCGGGTGGAACGCCGGTCAGCGATCGCGGTGGTCCTCGGGAGCCAGGCGCGGACCCCGCCGGGGCTCGACGACGCCGCTGGCGAGGATCATCCGGATCGCGCGCTGGCGCTGACCCGCCCACGGCGCGAGGAGGGCGATCATCCCCTCGTCGTCCGTTCTGCTGCCGGTGAGGGCGTAGCCGATCTCGTGCGCGAGGTGGTAGTCGCCGACGCTGACGGCGTCCGGATCGCCGAGTGCGCGGATCCGCGTCTCGGCCGAGGTCCAGGCGCCGATCCCGGGAAGGCTCGTGAGGACCGCGTCCCGCGCGGCCCCGCCCGCCGCCTGCAGTACGGCGGAGGCGATGCGCTCGCCGCGTTCCGCCGCACGGACGATGGTCCGCGACTGCGGCGGCTGGACGCCCGCGCGGTGCCAGGCCCACGAGGGGATGCGCCGCCATCCGGCCGGATCGGGCGGCGCGGACAGGGGACGCGGCGTGGGGCCAGGGGCGCGCTCGCCGAAGCGGGACACCAGGGCTCGCCAGGCGCCGAAGGCCTGCATGGCCGTCACCTTCTGCTCCAAGACGGAGCTCGCCAGGGCGTCGAACACCTGGTCCGTGCGGGCGAGGCGGAGCCCCGGGTTCCGTCGGGCCGCCTCAGCGACGAGCGGGTGCGCGGAGGCGTCGAAGCCCGCGGCGTCGTCCGCGGCGCCGCAGAGCCGTGGCACCTGGTCGAGTGCGTGCCCGGCGCCCGGCCCCCACGCGGTCGCCCTCACCTCGCCCGAGACGGCGCGCAGCGCCAGGGTCGCCACACCGGCGGGGGTGCGGGACGCCCGCCAGATCACAGGTCCGTCGACCGCCATCGTCGGGTCCGTCCCGCCGCGACGGAGCACCGCCACCGTCGCAAGCAGATCGAGCGGGTGGCGCGGGCGATACACCGTCTCCCTCGGACGCTCCGTGTGCCGCGGCGTCGGGAGGGGCCCGGTGCGCGCGGCGCGGACGATCGTCATGCGATCACCCTACGTCGGCACGGCGACATCGTCCGCTCGGCCGGCTCGCTCGCCGCCATCACCGCGACGAGGTGCGGTCGGCCGCCGTCGATCCTGCACGACTCCCTTGCGCGGTGCCGGGACCACCGCGATCGCAGGGAACCCGGCGCGGACGCCGCGGTCCGGCGGATCAGGAGCCGCCCGGCGGGTCAGAAGCGGTCGGGCGAGGGGGTGCCGTGGCCGTAGCGGATGACGACGTCGGCGTGACGGTCGAAACGGTATCCGACCCCGCGCACCGTGCGCACGATGTCCTCGTACCGGCCGAGCTTGGCCCGCAGACGGCGCACGTGGACGTCGATGGTGCGCTCGCCCGGGGTCTCGTCTTCGGGGGCCTGCCACAGGGCGGACACGAGCTCGCTGCGCTCGATCGTGCTGCCCTCGCGGAGAACCAGGTACTGCAGCAGCTCGAACTCCTTGTAGGTGAAGGAGGCGGACTCTCCGTCGATGAGGACGCGCTTGCGGGAGATGTCGACCACGACGCCGCCCTCGTCCTCGTCGCGCTCCTCGGCGGCGGCCTTGGAGCGCGCGATGGCGCCGGGCTCGTGCAGGGCGAGACGGACGACGTCGAGATCCCGGCCGCCGGCGGTCTGCGGGGCGAGGGCGACGGTGGCGTGCGTCTCGGCCTCGGGCGCGAGCTCTGCGAGGGTGCGGCGCAGGGCGTCGACGAGGAGGGGCAGGCTGACCCCCGCGGTCGCCGCCTTCAGCTCGTCGATGCCGACGTAAAGGGCGAAACCGCGCGGGGCACGGGTGGTGGGAAGCTGGGCGGCCGAGGATTCGGCGGGGGCGTCGATCTGAGTGTTCGGCACGACGTGGAGACGGGTCGGGGCGGTGGCGGGACGCTCGAGGAGGGCGGTGTTCGACATGATGATGAGTCCTTGGGAACGGACCCGGCGACGTCGGTCGTCGATGGTTCGAGTGAGGACGACGCGTCGCGGACGGGTCTGATGTGTTGCGGAAGTGACCGGTAGGGCCGGGGCGAGCACGCGGGTGGGTGCTCGGTGACTCAGCTCGCGAAGATCACGACAGAGCGAGTCGGGCGGGTGGCTGAATCGTTCAGCAGCACATTCGGCAACACATGCCAACGCGGCCGGCCATCATCATGCCGGTCGTCCCGTTCGCCTCCTGGGCGGACATGGGGCGTGCGTTGGTGGTCATGGGGCCGATTATTACCGACGGTGTCCGCATGTGTCAAAACGGGCTCTCCGCGGAGACGAGCACATACGAGGCGAACCGGCCCCGACCCCGGCGGCGGGGCGTAGCGTGGCGGCGTGACGAAGACGGATGACACCGAGTACCTGGTGACCAGGGAGGACGACGCGTCGCGGTACACCCTCACCCGCGGCGGGGAGCTGCTGAGCGTCCTGGACTTCCGCGACGACGGGCGCACCATCGCGCTCACCCGCGCCTTCACCATCCCGACGTTCCGCGGCTCCGGGCATGCGGCACGGGTCGTGGCGGGCGCGGTGGCGGACATCGCCGCGCGCGGGGACCGGAAGGTCGACGCCGTGTGCTGGTACGTCGCGGACTGGTTCGCCGCGCACCCCGAGCACGCCTCCCTCCTGCGCGTCCGCTGACGGCCGCGCAGGAGGACCCGGCCGAGGCGGCGGGCGTAACACAGCGTCATGATCGCCGCGGGCCCGGCCGGGGCGCGGCCGAGACAGGCGCCGCCACGGGATGCGAGGATGACGGCATGAAACTCGCCGAGGCCCTGGCGGCGCGCGCGGACCTGCAGCGCCGCATCGAACAGCTCCGATCCCGGATCGCGACGAACGCGCGGTTCCAGGAGGGGGAGGAGCCCGCGGAGGACGCCGGCGCGCTGCTGGCGGAGGCGGAGGAGGCGCTGGAACGCCTCCGCGACCTCATCCGACGGATCAACGCTACCAACGCGGGGCTCGATCTCGGCGCCGACGGCACCATGACCGACGCGCTCGCTGCGCGCGACGTGCTGCGCCTGCGACACGCCCTTCTCGCGGAGGCGGCCGCCGCCGCGTCCGGCTCGAACGGGCTGATGCGGCAGATGCGCTCCGAGCTGCGCCAGTTCCCCGCGCTGCCCGTCGCCGAGCTGCGCACCCGGGCCGACGATGTCGCGCGCGAGCTGCGCGAGCTCGACACGCGGATCCAGCAGGCCAACTGGACCAACGATCTGAGGGAGTGAGGCCGAGCGGACGGAAGTCGGTAGTCCGAGGAAGCGGGCACGAACCCTGCCGGAGGGTCAATCCGGCCCTGTCGGGCGGAGGGCAGCCCCTGTCTCGCACAGCGCAGCCCCGCACCCCGCACAGGTGATCGCGCACCGCGCAGGTCGCACCACCGTGTGCCGGTCCTCGGACGAGGGCGGGTCAGGGGATCTTCCGTCCGGTTCCCCGGAGCGGGCGCGGCGCCGCGTCGCTGAGCCGGGGCGGCGGACGGGTTCGCGGCACGCCTCAGCGGCGATGTCGGACCCTCTCCGTACCGTGGGTGGCATGAGGATCCTGCACACCTCCGACTGGCACATCGGCCGCACGTTCCACGGGCACTCGACGCTCGCGGCGCTGGCCGAGGTGCTGGGCGCCCTGGTCGCGCAGGTGCGGGAGCACGATGTGGACGTCGTCCTCCTCGCGGGGGACGTCTTCGACTCGGCGACCCCGGCCGCGCCGGCCTACACGCTGCTCACGGACACCCTCGCCGCAGTGCACGACGCCGGAGCGCAGATCATCGTGACCAGCGGCAACCACGACTCCGCCGCCCGGCTCGGCTTCCAGTCCCGGCTGCTGCGCGAGGGCATCCACGTCGTCACGGACCCGCGGGGGATCGCCACGCCGATCACGATCGAGGACGAGCACGGCCCCGTGCGGTTCTTCGGGCTGCCCTACCTCGAGCCGGCGATCGTCCGTCAGCACTGGGCCGAGGACGCCGAGGCGCTCCCGCTGCGCACGCAGGCGCAGACCCTGGCACACGCGATGTCGCTCGTGCGGACCGGACAGGACGCGCACCCCGGGCGATCGGTCGTCGTCGCGCACTGCTTCGCCGCCGGAGTGGACGCGACCGTCGGGCTGGAGCGCGAGATCCGCCAGGGCGGGATCGACATGGTGCCGCTGTCCGTGTTCGACGGCGCCGACTACGTGGCGCTGGGGCACATCCACGGGCGGCAGACGCTGAGCGAGGGCGTCCGTTACGCGGGCGCGCCGCTGCACTACAGCTTCGGCGAGCAGCACAAGGAGCGCGGTTCCTGGCTGGTCGAGCTGGACGCCGACGGGCTCGCGGACGTCACGTGGCTGGCACTGCCGGTGCCGCGGCGGCTCGTGACCCTCACCGGACCGCTGGACGAGATCCTCTCCGAGGAGAACGCGGCGGCTCACGCGGATGACTGGGTCTGCGCGGTCTACACGGACGCCGTGCCTCAGCACGAGCCGATGCGGCGGCTGCGCGAGCGCTTCCCGTTCTGCGCACTGGTCCAGCACCAGCCGGCCGGCGCGGACGCCCGCGACGAGCGCTCGTACGCGCAGCGGCTGCGGGCCGCCCTCACCGACACGGACCGGATCGACGCGTTCCTCTCCCACGTGCGTGCGGGCGTCGGGCCCAGCGAGGCGGAACGGCTCCTGATCCAGGAGGTCGTGGACGACCGGGTCCGGGCAGAGGCACTCGTCTAGTGCGACTGCATCGTCTGGAGATCGAAGGCTTCGGGCCGTTCCTGCGCCGTCAGGTCATCGATTTCGACGCCTTCTCGGACGACGGCATCTTCCTCATCGCCGGACGCACCGGGGCCGGGAAGTCGAGCATTCTCGATGCCGTCTGCTTCGGCCTGTACGGCGGGGTCCCGCGGTACGACGGCGGCGAGAAGCGGTTGCGCAGCGATCATTGCGAGCCGGAGGACCCGACGGAGGTCGTCGTCGAGTTCAGCACGGTCGCGGGGCGCTTCCGGGTCACGCGCTCGCCGGAGTACCTCCGACCGGCCAAACGCGGCGGCGGTCTGACCAAGCAGGCGGCCGCGGTCGCCCTGGAGGAGCACACCGATGCCGGGTGGGTCGGCCGCGCCGCACGGGCGGTCGACGTGGCGAACGAGCTCGCCGACATCCTTCAGCTCACCCAGGAGCAGTTCCTGCAGGTCATCCTGCTCGCGCAGAATCGGTTCGCCGACTTCCTGCTCTCCGACAGCCGAGATCGGCTCGCTCTGCTTCGCCGCCTGTTCGGCACCGAGCGGTTCGAGGACTACCAGACCCGGTTCGAGGACCGACGCCGTGCCGCGGAGGCGGCGCTGGGCGGTCGCCGGGCGACGGTCGAGGCGCGGCTGGCGGAGGCCGAGCGGATCGTGGACGGCGCCGGTCTGCACGGTCGTACCGCCGCCGAGGACGAGGACGGCGCCGATGTCGGAGATTCGACGCCCGCCGCAGAGCCGCGGCGATCCGATGCGGACGAGGGGATCGGCGAGGCCGCCCCGACCGGCATCGGGGCACGGAGCACGCCCGAACGGATCGCCGCGCTGCGGCGGGCGCTCGCGCGCGCCGACTACCGCGTCGAGAGGCTGCGCGCGGAGCGAGACGCCGCCGAGTCGGCCCTCGCCGCCGCGGACGAGCGTCTTGCGACCGCGAAGGAGGAACGTCAGGCACAGAGCGAACGGGACCGTGCGCGCGCGGCGCTCGCCGCGCTGGACGCCGAGGCGGAGCGCGTCGCCGAGGACCGCGAGCGGCGGGACCGAGCGCGGTCGGCCGAGGCGCTGCGGTCCGTGCTCAAGGCGGCCTCGCGCGCGCAGGCGGCCGAGAAGGCAGCGGTCCAGGCGGAGGACGCAGCCCGAGCGGCATGGGAGCGGTATGCGGACGAGACCGTCGGTCCCGACGCGGAGGCCGCCGACCTTCGTGCCTGGGCCTCCGACCGAACGAGGGAGAGCGGTGCCTGGCAGAGGGCCGCGGACCTCGAACAGCGCCACCCGGAACGCGAACGTGAGCTCGCCGAGGCACGGCGGGAGGCGACGGAGGCCGCGGAGGAGCTGGCCGCTGTGGAGCGTGAGAGCGAGGAGCTGCCGGCGCAGATCCTCGAGCTGACGGCCCTCCGTGACGCCGCTCGTCGTGAGGGCGACCGGGTCGACGACCTCCGTCGCGCCGAGGAGGAGTCGGCCGCGCGCCTCCGCGCCGCGTCCGAGATGCAGCGGCTGGACGAGCAGCGCACCGAGGCCGAGCGCCGCAGCGCCGCCGCGGCGGGGGAGAGCGCCCGGGCGCAGGGCGTCGTCGCCGCTCTCCGGCAGCGTCGTCTGGACGGCTTCGCGGGGGAGCTGGCGTCGGCTCTCGTCCCCGGGGAGCCGTGCGCCGTCTGCGGTTCGACCGAGCATCCCGCCCCGGCGGAGCACGCGGACCCCGTCTCGGCCGAGGATGTCGCGCAGGCCGAGGCGGTCCGGGACGCGGCGGCGTCGGCGGAGCGCGAGGCGGTCCAGCGCGAGGCCTCCGTCCGGGCGGAGCTGGCGGCGGTGACCGAACGGGCGGGGGGCCGTACGGTCGCCCAGGCGGAGGACGAGCGCGACCGTGCCCGGGAGGCGTGGGAGGCCGCGCAGGCCGCGGCCGCGCGCGCCGAGGAGCACGAGCGCGCGCTGACCGCGGCCCACCGTCGCCGGGAGGAGAACGGGGCGCGTCACGATGAAGCGGTCCGGACGCTGGCGGAGGCTCGGGAAAAGCTCGTTCGATGCGAGCAGCGCGCTGCCGAGGCCGACGCGGAGATCGCCCGGGCGCGCGGGGAGCACGAAAGCGTCGCGGAGCGCCTCGATGACCTGCGCCGCGCCATCGCTGCGGCGGTCGACGCGGCGATGGCGAGCGAGGAGCGGGCGTCACGCACCGCGGCGGCCGAGGAGGCGTTCTCCGCGCAGAGGCGCGCCCTGGAGGAGTCGCCGTTCGCCGACGCGGAGGCGGCCGAGGCGGCCCTGCTCGCGCCGACGGAGCTCGCCGCGCTGGAGAGCCGTCTCACCGCCCACGCGGTGCAGCGCGAGAAGGAGCGCGACACCCTTCTGCACCTCGAGCTGCGGATGCTCCCGGAGGAGCCCATCGATCTGGATCCGGTGACGCGCGCCGCCGCGGACGCCCGCGAGGCGTGGAAGCTCGCCGTGGGGGCCGCGGCGCGGGCGGAGGAGACCGCGGTGCGGCTGCGGGGACTCGTCGACGATGCCGAGGCGGAGCACGCCGTCTCAGCCGAGGAGCAGGCGGAGTTCGACGTGCTGCGCGGGCTCGCGGACACCCTGGCCGGACGCGGCGAGAACACCCGGAAGATGAACCTGGAGACGTTCGTGCTCGCCGCGGAGCTGGAGGAGATCGTCGCCGCGGCCACGCTCCGGCTGCAGGACATGTCCTCCGGGCGCTACCAGTTGCGCCACTCCGACGCGCTGGCCGCGCGCGGCGCCGCCTCCGGGCTCGGGATCGTCGTGTTCGACGCCTTCACCGGTCAGACGAGGCCGGCCCGATCCCTCTCCGGCGGCGAGACGTTCCTCGGCTCTCTCGCCCTCGCCCTGGGGCTCGCCGAGGTCGTGACGGCGCGGGCCGGGGGGATCCGGTTGGACACGCTCTTCATCGACGAGGGCTTCGGATCGCTCGACGCCGACACCCTGGAGGTGGCCATGCGCACCCTGGACGAGCTGCGCCAGGGAGGCCGGACCGTCGGCGTCATCAGCCACGTCGAGGCCATGCAGGAGCAGATCCCCGCGCAGCTGACGGTGCGAGCCACGCCGGACGGGCCGAGCGTGATCGACGCTCCCCGGTCGGTCGGGCCGGGCGCCGGGGAAGACGCGGGTCAGACGCCGTAGTCGGCGCGGATGCGCTCGCGCAGCTGACGGCTGCAGCGGTCCAGAGCCGCCTTCCAGTCGGTGAGCGCACCGTCCTCCGCACGGTCCGAGACGGCGCGCAGCACACGGATCGGCACCTCGAAGCGCTGCGCTACCCAGATGTACGCGTAGGTCTCCATGTCGACGAGCACGGCGCCGAGGGGCCGGATGGTCGCCGTCGCCTCGGCGTCGTCGACGAAGTGGTCGCCGGTGGCGATGACCACGCCGTCCCGGCCGGTGGAGACGCGCGCGGGCAGGGACACGTGCTGTCCGACGATGCCGTCGATGTCGGTGACGTCGTGCTGGATCGCCGTGCCGACCTCGTGCACGTCCGCGTCGAGATCCGGATCGATCGCCCCCGCGGTCCCCACGACGACGACCTCTTCGTACGTGCGCCGGGACAGCGCCATGGTCAGCGCGTACGTGGCCTGGAGCTTGCCGGGGCCGGTGACGAGGCGCTCGAAACCGGGAAGCGCATCGCTGAAGCCCTCCTCGGCCGGGAACGCGGACAGTTCGGAGGCGAGGGCGGCGACGAGAAGTCTCACCGGATCATCCTGCCACTCCCGGGCATCCCACCCGGCGTCGTTCATACCGTCGTAACGTGGCGAGGCGGATACTGGACCGGACGAACGGAGTTGCCGTGACCCTGCAGCAGGACATCATCGACGCCCTCGGCGTGCGCGCCGACATCGATCCGCACGCCGAGATCGAACGCCGCGTGGCGTTCCTCGCCGACTACCTCGCGCGCACCGGCGCCCGCGGCTACGTCCTGGGCATCTCCGGCGGTCAGGACTCGACGCTCGCCGGGCGTCTCGCGCAGCTCGCCGTCGAGCGCGTCCGGGCGCAGGGCGGGGAGGCGGCGTTCATCGCCGTGCGGCTCCCGTACCGGGTGCAGCACGACGCCGACGACGCCGCGGCGGCCCTGGACTTCATCGCCCCCGACGAGCGCCTCGAGGTGAACATCGAACACGGCGTGGACGGGCTGGAGACGGACCTGGAGGCCGCAGGCGTCGGCGAGATCAGCGATTTCCAGCGTGGGAACATCAAGGCGCGGCTGCGGATGGTGACGCAGTACGCGATCGCCGGGCACCGCGGCATGCTCGTGATCGGGACCGACCACGCCGCGGAGGCCGTCACCGGCTTCTTCACCAAGTTCGGCGACGGCGCCGCCGACCTCACCCCGCTGGCGGGACTGACGAAGAGACAGGGCAGGGCCCTGCTGCAGGAGCTCGGCGCACCGGACCGCCTGGCGTTCAAGGTGCCGACCGCGGACCTGCTGGACGGCAACCCCGGTCGTTCCGACGAGGACGAGCTCGGCCTCACGTACGAGCAGATCGACGACTACCTGGAGGGGCGGGAGATCTCCGCCGACGCCGCGCAGCGTCTCGAGGGCAAGTACCTCGCGACGGCGCACAAGCGTCACCTGCCGGTGACGCCCGACGACGCCTGGTGGCGCTGAGCTCCTGAGCCCCGTCGGCGGGGATGTCCGCGGGGCGGTCTAGGGTTTCAGGAGCGGCCGGACGAGGCCGCGCCACCCGAGGCAAGGAGTCCCTGTGCGCGTCATCCCCGCATCCGATCCCGCTTCCTCCGGCGGGGCGGCGCGGGTGGTCTGGAGCGCGACGGACCTCAAGCTCGCCGCGGAATGCGAGTTCGCCTGGGCGAGGGCGCTGGACGCGAAGCTCGGTCGTGTGCCCGCCGTCGAGGACCCCGAGGACGCCACGCTGCGCCGGGCCGCCGAGCTCGGCGACGCGCATGAGCTCGCGGTGCTCGGCGACTACGTCGCGCGATTCGGGACGGCCGCCGACGGCGGTCCGGGCGTCGTGGAGCTGCCCAAGGTCTCCGCCGCCGACCCGGACGCCCTGGCCGCGGTCGTCGCGGAGACGGAGCGCGCGCTGCGGTCGGACGCCGACGTGGTCTTCCAGGCCGCATTCTCGACGCCGGAGTTCGTCGGGTTCGCGGACTTCTTGCGACGCGACGACGACGGCCGTTGGCGGGTGCAGGACTCGAAGCTGGCGCGGCACGCGCGGGTGACCGCGCTCATGCAGCTCGCGGCATACGTCGATCAGCTCGACCGTCTCGGCATCCCTCGCGCCGACGAGGTCGACCTGATCCTGGGAGACCGCTCGGTCAGCACCCACGCCGTCGACGACCTGCTCCCGCTGTTCCACGTCCGGCGAGCCCGACTGCGGCGCATCATCGCGGATCGACGTGTCGAGGAGGCCGAGGCCGGCGCGCCGCTCGCCTGGGGCGACGACCGCGGCGATCTCCAGATCGTCGCGTGCGGCCGGTGCGCGACGTGCGACGAGCAGGTGGAGGCCCACCGCGACCTGCTGCTCGTCGCACGCATGCGGCCGGTCCAGCGTCAGCGTCTGCGGGCCGCCGGGATCACGACGATCGACGCCCTCGCCGCGGCCGCCGAGGCGCCCGAGGGGATGAGCACCGAGACGTTCACGGCCCTGCGGTCGCAGGCCCGCCTGCAGGTCGCGGCGCCGACGGAGCCCGGCGAGGCGCCGACGTTCGAGCTCGTGTCCGCGAACGCGATCGGGATGCTCCCCCGCCCGAGCCGCGGCGACCTGTTCTTCGACTTCGAAGGCGACCCGCTCTACACCGAGGCGGCACCGGATGCGCCGTGGGGGCTGGACTACCTGTTCGGCTGGGTGGACGACGCCGAGCAGTACTCGGCGCTGTGGGCGCACACCTTCGCCGACGAGAAGAAGGCGCTGCTCGACTTCCTCGCCTTCGTGAAGCTGCGCCGGCAGACCCACCCCGATCTGCACATCTATCACTACGCCCCGTACGAGACCTCGCACCTGGCGGCCATGGCGGCCCGGCACGGCGTGGGGGAGCCGGATGTCGACCGGCTGCTGCGGGAGGGCGTCTTCGTCGACCTGTATCCCCTGGTGCTCCGAGCGGTGCGGGTCGGCTCGCGGTCCTACTCGATCAAGAAGCTGGAGCCGCTGTACATGGGCGCGGAGGTCCGTACCAGCGACGTCCAGAAGGGGGACGACTCGATCGTGCAGTACGTCCAGGCGCGCGCGCTCGCGGCGGAGGGGCGGACGACGGAGGCGGACGCGATCCTCGAGGACCTCGCCGACTACAACCGCTACGACTGCGTCTCGACGAGACGACTGCGGAATTGGCTCGTCGATCTCGCGCGCCAGGAGCGCGTGCTGCCCGCGCCGCCGGACGATCCGGAGACCAGGGCCTACGAGCCGTCGCCGCTGTCGGTCGCCCTGCAGTCGGAGGCGCAGCGTGCCGACGAGGAGGAGCGGGACGGCGAGATCTATCGCGTCGCGGCCGCCGCGATCGACTACTACCCCAGGGAGGCGAAGAACTTCTGGGTCGCGCATTTCCAGCGGCTGCGCGAGCCCGTGTCCCTCTGGGAGTCGACGCGCGACGTGCTGCGCGTGGATCCCGAACGGTCCGCGGCGGTCGGCGACTGGGAGATCGAGGACGGCAAGCGGGTGCTGACGCGGACCATCGCGCTGCGCGGCGAGCTGGCCCCCGGCAGCACGATCGGGGTCGGCGCCCGCCCGTTCGCCCTGTACGCCGTGCCGGCGCCGTTCGACGGCGAGTTCCCGTCGCGGGTGATCCACGTGCCGCACGAGGTCGAGGTCGTGGAGGTCGGCGAGGACGCGCTGGTCGTCTGCGAGCGCGCGGTGCAGGGCCAGACGTGGGAAGAGCTCCCGGTGGCCCTCACCCCGGCCGCGCCCCCGCACGTCGGCGCGCAGCAGGGCGCGATCGAGGAGTGGGCGGGCGCCGTCCACGCGGCCGCGCCCGGGTTCCCGGAGGACGCGGCCACCGACGTGCTGCGGCGCATCCCGCCGCGGACGATCTCGGGCGCACCGCTGCCGATCGCGGAGGACGGCGGGGCCGCCGACGCGATCGTGCGCGGGATCCTCGACCTGGATCGCAGCTACCTCGCCGTGCAGGGACCTCCGGGCACGGGCAAGACCTACACCGGGTCCCAGGTGATCGCCCGGCTCGTCCGTGAGCACGGCTTCCGCGTCGGCGTCGTCGCCCAGTCGCACGCGATCGTGGAGAACCTGCTCGACCGCGTGGTCGTGGCCGGGGTCACCGCCGCTCAGGTCGCGAAGGCCCCGAAGAACGGCGGCGACGGCGACGAACCGGCGTACACGGTGATCCGCAAGGACGGCATGGCCGCGTTCCTCGGCGAGAACGCCGGCCGCGGCGTCGTCGTCGGGGGAACGGCCTGGGACTTCGCCAACACCCGCCGCGTGGAGCGCAAGGCGCTGGACCTCCTCGTGATCGACGAGGCGGGGCAGTTCTCCCTCGCCTCGACCATCGCCGTCGCCGCGGCGGCGCAGCGGCTGCTCCTCCTCGGCGATCCGCAGCAGCTGCCGCAGGTGAGCCAGGGAGCGCACCCCGAGCCGGTCGACACCTCGGCGCTGGGGTGGGTGATGGCGGGGCGCGCGGTCATCGACCCCGGGCACGGCACGTTCCTCGCGCGCTCCTGGCGGATGCATCCCGCGGTGGCGGCCCCCGTCTCGCGGCTGTCGTACGCGGGGCGCCTCGCCTCTGCGCCGGGCGCCGAGCGGCGGATCATCGAGGGGGTCGAACCCGGGCTCCACGTCCGCGCCGTACGCCATCGGGGCAACGCGACGCAGTCGCCCGAGGAGGCGGCGGAGGTCGTCCGGATCGTGGCCGATCTCGTCGGGCGCGCGTACCGCGACGCGATGGAGGACCCCGACGCACCGGAGCGGATCCTGCGGACGTCGGACATCATCGTGGTCGCCCCGTACAACGCCCAGAAGCAGCTGATCCACGAGGAGCTGTCGGCGGCCGGCTTCGGCGACGTCGAGGTCGGCACCGTCGACAACTTCCAGGGCAAGGAGGCGGTCGTCTCGATCACCTCGCTCGCCGCGTCCAGCGGACGCGATGCTCCCCGCGGACCGGACTTCCTGCTCCTCCAGAACCGCCTCAACGTCGCCGTGTCGCGGGCCAAGGCCGTGGCCTACCTCGTGCATTCGCCGGCCCTGCTCGACGATCTGCCGTGGACGCCGGAGGGCGTGGCACGGCTCAGCGCCTTCGCCCGCCTGGTGGGTGCGGACCGGGAAGGCGGTGCCCATGCGGTCGCCTGACGACATCGCGCGGGCGTCGGCCTCCTGGGTGTGGCATCCGCGGGGCAGCGAGCATGACGACCAGCACCTGCACCTCGTGCGCTACCCCGCGCGCTTCGGCGGCGGCGTCCGGGCGTCGCAGATCGACACCGACCTGGACGCGGAGGAGGTCGTGTCGCTCGCGATCGACCGGACCCGTGCCTGGGGCGAGAACCGTCTCGTCGTCTGGGTGGGCGCGGCGGACCGGCCGGACGTCGAGGACGAGCTCCGGCGCATCGGCGCCGTGCACGACGACACGGTCACCGTGTTCGCCCGTCCGCTTCCCGGGGATCCGATCCCGGTGCCGGACGACGTCACCGTCGAGATCGTGCGGACGATGGATCAGGTGCGGGACGTGGATGCCGTGAACGTCCCCGTCTGGGAGCAGGCTCCGCTCGACGCCGAGGGACTGCGCGCGGAGCACGTGGAGGTGACGACCGCGCTCGAGTCCGGAGAGGGCTGCCGGGTGCTGTCCCGGATCGACGGGCGACCGGTCGGCACCGGAGGCTGCACCGTCGTCGACGGGTTCCTGCGGCTGTGGGGCGCGGCGACGCTGCGCGAGGTGCGTGGGCGTGGCGCCTACCGGGCGGTCCTGGCGGAACGGCTGCGGTGGGGAGCCGCCCAGGGGGCGGACACCGCTCTCGTGAAGGGCAGGGTCGAGACCTCCGCTCCGATCCTGTCACGCGCCGGATTCCGCCGCTTCGGCGAGGAGCGTTCCTACTCGATCCGGCTCTGAACGTCGCCACCGGGCCGCCGTCCGCGGCATCGTCGGGGACGAGTCAGGCGCGGGATCAGGGAACCAGCGCGCGGCGGCGCGGGCAGCGCGAGGGATCAGACGGTGCCGTAGAGCCGGTCTCCGGCGTCGCCGAGACCGGGGACGATGTAGCCCTTCTCGTTCAGACGCTCGTCGAGGGCGCCGAGGACGAGGGTGACGTTGCGATCGCCGACGAGCTTCTCGATGGTCGCCACGCCCTCGGGGGTGCCCAGGAGGCAGATCGCCGTGACGTCCTCCGCACCGCGGTCGAAGAGGAACTGGATGGCGGCGGCGAGGGATCCGCCGGTGGCGAGCATGGGGTCGATCGCGAAGCACTGGCGATCGCTGAGGTCGTCGGGGAGGCGCTCCGCGTAGGTGGTCGGCTCGAAGGTCTCCTCGTCGCGGACCATTCCGAGGAAGCCGACCTCCGCGGTCGGGAGGAGCTTGACGAGCCCCTCCAGCATGCCGAGCCCCGCGCGCAGGATCGGGACCACGATCGGCCGGGGTTCGGAGATCTTGACGCCCGTGGTCGTGGTGACCGGCGTGGTGATCTCGATTGGGCTGACCCGGACGTTGCGGGTCGCCTCGTAGGCGAGCAGCGTCACGAGCTCCTCGGTCAGCTGGCGGAACACCGGCGACGGAGTGCGCTCGTCGCGCAGCACCGACAGCTTGTGGGTGATGAGGGGGTGGTCGGCGACGTGCACTCGCATAGATACAGGCTAGTGCGCCGCGAGTCGGTCCGCCGCCCTGGTCCGGTGCGCGGCGCGCGGCAGTAGGCTCGGGACCCAGGACGCTCGGGATCGGGAGGGCGATGGTGACGGTCGGGATGCAGCGGTACGCCGACGCGATGTCCCGCGCCCTCACGCTCGCGTCCGAGGCCGCCCGCGCAGGGGAGATCCCGGTGGGCGCCGTCGTCCTGGACCCGGAGGACCGGATCGTCGGCGAAGGACGCAACGACCGGGAGGAGTCCGGGGATCCGACTGGGCACGCGGAGATCGTCGCGCTCCGGACCGCGGCGGCCGCGCGTGGCTCCTGGAACCTCGACGGCTGCACCCTCGTCGTGACGCTGGAGCCGTGCGCGATGTGCGCGGGCGCGATCCTCCAGGCACGCGTCCCGCGGGTCGTGTTCGGCGCGTGGGACGACAAGGCCGGGGCCGCGGGATCGATGTACGACCTGCTCCGCGACCGCCGTCTGCCGTACCGGGCCGAGGTCGTCGGAGGGGTGGCCGAGGCGGAGTCCGCCGCACTGCTGCGCGCCTTCTTCGAGTCCCGCCGCTAGCCCGCCCCCTCTGTTCGCCGAGTGGTCAGTTTCTGCGGGTTCGCGGCGCTCGAACCCGCAGAAACTGACCACTCGTCACGTGGGGAGGGCGAGGTCGGCCAGGCGCTCGACGAGGAAGAGGTACGCCTGGGCGTGCGGATCGAAGTAGCCGCGATCGGTCCGCCCCTGCTCGTCGACGCTCGTGCGGGAGGCGTGCCCGGTCGTCGCCAGCCCCCGGGTTCCGTCCGAGCCCGCGACCGGGCCGCCGTCCGCGTCGTAGACCACGGCGCCCTCGACGTCGCGGGGATCGACCGGATGCTGGCCGAAGCGCCCGAGCGGCGCGACCGCGTCGGCCGACGCCTCGGTCGCGTAGTAGATCAGCTGGCCCGCGGCGATCGCATCCTCGATCGCTCCCGCGGCCATCCGTGTGAGCCCCGCGGATCCGATCGAGAAGGCCGCGTCCACCTCGGACGACGCGCCCAGCACGACGAGCTCGCCGAACAGCGTCGACGAGTACGAGTACCCGACGACGGCGATCGCCGCCGTGGGGTTCGTCGCGCGGATCCGATCCAGGTCCGCGCCGAGCCGGGCCGCCCCGATCGTCGCGTGCGCGGTGGCCAGCGCCGTGGCGTGCGTGCCCGAGTCGTACCCGAACCAGGCGATCGTCGCGACGCGGGCCGACCCGCCGCGCACGGTGACGGCCCGGATCACATCGGCGCACAGACGGCGGATCGTGTCCGCCCAGCTGGGTAGCTCGGACAGGTCGGTCGCGATGCCGTGCATCACCACCACGTCGAGGTCGGCGGTGGCGACGTCGCCGAACGCGATGGTCGCGTACGGCTCGTCACCGAGGAAGAAGAGCTGCAGCAGACGGGCCTGGGAGTCCTCGCGCAGCACGTCGCGCACGTTCTGCAGCTTGTGCCGGGCGTGCTCGGCGAGATCGGGTCGCGCGAGCGCGTCGGCGAGCGGGTCCGTCATGGCGTGCGGCCCGGTCTCAGTCCTCGGACTTCAGCACGAAGGCGTCGGTCGGGGGCTGCGGGTCGCGCGACGGCCGGTAGACGTCGGGCTCCAGATAGACGACCCGCGCGATCGGCACCGCGGCGCGGATCCGCTCCTCGATCGCGTCGATGTCGCTCGCGGCCTCGCGGACGGTCTGGTCCGCGGGGAAGGCGACCTTCGCGGCGACCAGCAGCTCGTCCGGGCCGAGGTACAGCGTCTTGATGTGGATGAGCCGCTCGACGTCGGGCCCGGACTCGATGGCGTCGACGATGCGGCGGTGATCGGCCTCGGTCGCGCCCTCGCCCACCAGCAGGCTCTTCGTCTCGATCCCCAGGACGATCGCGATCAGCACCAGGAGCACGCCGATCATGAGCGTGCCGAGGGCGTCGAAGACCGAGTTCCCGGTGAGGACGGTCAGGCCCACGCCGAGGAGGGCGAAAGTCAGACCGGTGAGGGCGCCGACGTCCTCGAGCAGGACGACCGGCAGCTCGGGCGCCTTGGCCCGGCGGATGAACGAGCTCCAGGACTGCCCCTGCTCGCGCACCCGGTTGCTCTCCTTCACCGCTGTCCTGAGCGAGAAGGACTCCAGCCCGATGGCGATCACGAGCACGACGAGCGGCAGCCACCACCACACCGGGTCCAGGGCGTGCGGGTGGGTGAGCTTCTCCACGCCCTCGTAGATCGCGAACAGGCCGCCCAGGGAGAACAGGATGATCGAGACCACGAACGCGGAGACGTATCGCTCCCGGCCGTAGCCGAACGGATGCGCGCGGTCCGCGTGGCGACGGGCCTTGCGCCCGCCGAGCATGAGCAGGAGCTGGTTGCCGGAGTCGGCGACGGAGTGGATCGCCTCGGCGAGCATCGATGCGGAGCCGGACAGCAGCCACGCCACGAGCTTCGCCAGAGCGATCCCCATGTTCGCCAGGAACGCCGCGAGAACCGCCTTGCCGCCGCCGGTCGCACTCATGGACCGAGTCTAGATCGCGCGCGGAGGACGGGTCTGCGGGCGAGCCGACGCACAGGGGCCGATCCTAGGATGGGCGGCATGGTCGATCAGCTTCCCTCCCTCGCTTTCCTCGGTGCCGGCTCGATGGGGGGAGCGATCCTCCGCGGCGTCGTCGCCTCGGGCATCCCCGTCGACGGCGGCATCACGGTGACCAACCGCACGGCCGCCAGGGCTCTGCCGCTGGCCGGGCTCACGGGCGTGCGCAGCATCGCCCTCGAGGAGCAGCCCGACGGCAACCTGGAGGCCGCGGGATCGGCGCGCATCGTCATCGTCGGCGTCAAGCCGGCCATGGTCCCCGACTTGCTCGCGGAGATCGCCCCCCGGCTTCGTCCCGATGCGCTCGTCGTGAGCATCGCGGCGGGGGTCACCCTGGCGACCTTCCGTCGGATCCTCGGCGACGGGGTCAGCGCGCTCCGGGCGATGCCGAACACCCCAGCCACGGTGGGGCGCGCGGTCACGGGACTCGCGGCCGCGGAGGACGTCCGCGCGGAGGACGTCGCGCTCGTCCGGGCGCTGTTCGAGACCGTCGGGTCGGTGGTCGAGGTCCCTGAGGACCAGATCGACGCCCTGTCTACGATCTCCGGATCGGGACCCGCCTACGTGTATCTGCTCATCGAGGAGTTCACCCGGGCGGCCGTCGGCAAGGGGTTCTCCGAGACCGACGCGCGTCTGCTCGCGGAGCAGACGTTCATCGGCGCCACGGCGCTGCTGGAGGCGTCGGGCGAGGACCCCGCCGAGCTCCGCCGCGGCGTCACCAGCCCGAAGGGCACGACCGAGCGCGCCGTCGCGGTGCTCCAGGAGGCCCGTCTGGACGACGTGTTCGCCCGCGCCACCGACGCGGCCCTCGCCCGGGCCCGCGAGCTGGCCGCCGAGGGCTGACCCGGATCCCGTCGACGTCGCCCACGCCGCCCACCGGGGGCGGGGTGGGGCCGCCTGCGTCAGGACTCGCTGGACACCTCGGCGAGCAGCTCGGGCCACCGCCGGTCCAGGATCCGCCCGCCGAGGACCGCGCCGCCCCACACCGCGGCGCCGCCCAGCGCCACGCCCAGGATGAGGCTGACGCCGCCCAGCCACGGGGTCCAGATCGCCGCGATCGCGAACCCGAACGCCGGTGCGCCGACCACGAGGGCCACCGGGGTGATGATGAGCATCGCCAGCATGGACTGCACGCCGCCGGAGGAGCCGCGCCCGAACGGGCTGGCCTCGGGGGCCGGAGCGCGTCCCGGGAGGAAGGCGCCCACCCAGGCGCCGGCGCCGGCGGCGCCCGCGCCGAGGCCGATCGCGGCCCCGAGGCTCGCCGGGAGCAGGTCGATCCGTCCGACGAGCAGGCACGCGGCGAGGCAGAGGACGATCGTCACCGGAACGGCGATGATGCCGAAGCCGAGGAGCCGGCCCGCGCGGTCGGCGGTCCCGCGCACCCCGGCGTGGATGTGCAGCGCGATCGCGTCGTTGTCGTAGGCGATCCCCATCTGGATGATCGTCCCGATGAGCAGGGCGTTGACGGAGGGGATCAGCACGGTGGCGGGGGAGAGCTGCGAGGCGTCCCCGCGCAGCCCGTTCATCACGGCGAGCCCCACGAGCAGCGCGGGAAGGAGCAGCATCATCACCACGTTGATGACCTGTCGCGGGTCACGGCGGAAGTAGCGGAGGGTGCGGGCGGCCACCGCTCCCGCCGGGGTCGCCGGGAGCAGACGGTCGAGCATCCGCCCGGAGCGGACCCGGCCTCCGCCGCGCAGCTCGACCGGAGCGACGAGGCGAGCGGCCAGCAGCCCCCGGGCGGCGAACCAGAGGGCGGCCACCGTCGCCAGGGCGATGAGGAGGCGCAGCCCCGCCGCCGCGAGGTCGCCGTCGACGAGCGCCGCGGGGACGCCGAACGCGGCGCCGAGCGGGGTCCAGGCCACGACGCCGGCGATGGCGGTCAGCACCGTCCCGACGTCCTTCGCGGTGCTGACCGCACTGATCACGATGTTCACGAGCAGGCCCGAGCTGGCCAGCAGGAGGACCCCGACGGTGAGCACGAGATCCCGCATGCGCCGGTTGGCCAGCCATCGGGCGAGCAGACCGCTGACGACCCGGGCGCCCAGGACGCACGTGACGAGGGCGACGGGGAGCAGCAGGACGGCGGCGATCATCGCCGGGATGCTCACGGACCACCCGACGAGCATCAGCAGGAGCGCCAGTGCCGTGCCGAGTCCGCCGATCGTGGTGGCCCCCGCGACGACCATGCCCGGCAGCAGCGTCCCCGCGGTCACCGGGAGCAGCGCGAAGCGCTCCGGGGCGAGAGCGTCATCGGCGCTGACGATGATCGATCCGACCCACCAGCCGGCCACGATCACGGCGCCCACGAGCACCATGGCCGTCACCGCCGCCTCGGGCGCGGCGACGCGCAGCGCGGCGAGGCCTCCGGCCAGGAGCGCCAGCATCCCCGCGGCCATCAGCCCGGTGACGACGAGCGTGACGATGAGCCAGGGGTTCCGGCCCAGCTGGTGGCCGAGCTGCCGCCAGCGCAGGCCTACGAGGAGCGCAACCACGCCAGGGTCTCCGATCCGAGGTCATGGGCGCCGACGAGGGTCAGGAAGCGCTGCTGCAGGCTCATGCCGTCGCGCACCTCTTCGAGCGTGCCGTGGGCGAGCAGCCGCCCCTCCGCGACGATCGCGACCCGGTCGCACAGCGACTCCACGAGCTCCATCACGTGACTGGACAGCACGACGGTGCCGCCGCCGGCGACGTACGCGCGGAGGATCTGCCGGATCGTCTCGCCGGAGACGGGATCGACGGCCTCGAGCGGCTCGTCGAGGATGAGCAGGCGCGGCGCGTGGATGAGCGCGCACGCGAGGCCGATCTTCTTGCGCATCCCGGCCGAGTAGTCCACGACGAGCGTGTCGCCGGCGTCGGCGAGACCGAGCGCCTCGAGCAGCTCGCCGGAGCGCGTCACGACGTCCGTCTCGGTCATGCCGCGCAGCAGCCCGGTGTAGCGCAGCAGCTCCGCGCCGGTGAGGCGGTCCAGCATGCGGACGCCGTCCGGGAGGACGCCCATCCGGGCCTTCGCGGCGGCCGGGTCCTGCCACACGTCGGCGCCCAGCACCCAGGCGGATCCGGCGTCGGGACGCAGCAGCCCCGTCGTCATCGCGAGCGTCGTCGTCTTCCCGGCGCCGTTGGGCCCGAGGAGTCCGAGCATGGACCCCGCGGGGACGTCGAGGGAGAGGTCGGCGACGGCCACCTTCTCCCCGAACTGCTTGCGGAGGGCACGGAGGGCGAGCACCGGGGGCGGTGCCGTGGGGTCGGTCATGCCTCCATCCCACCATGCGCGCCCCGCCCGGGACATCCGCCTCCAGACGGATCCTCGGAGGCGGTGCGCCCCGGGCTCAGTTCGAGGACGGGATGATGATCGCCTCGGTCGGCGGCGCGGGGTCCTGGTGGTGCCCGAGATAGCCGGTGCGCTCCAGGAGCGCGCGGCGGAAGGCGCTCGGCCGTTCCTGGTGCGGCACGCCGTCCACGCCCTCCAGCATGACCTCGGTCACGTCCCCGCCGGCGCGGGTGTACGCGGCGAGGGCCTCGCGCATGGGAGACGCGGCCGCGCGGTCGTCGTCGCCGTGGATCCAGAGCACCGGCGGGGTGTGGTCCGAGTCGGCGAGGCCGGCGGTGTCCACGTCCTCCGAGCGCGGGGCCTGGAGCGTGAGGCTCAGCACGGGGGACTCCGATGCGTACTGGACGGCGACGGCCCCGCCGGTCGACCAGCCCACGAGGTGCGCGGTGGCGATCCCGAGGGCGTCGAGCACGGCACGCACGTCCTCGACGGCGGCGGACACGTCCAGGGTGGCGCCGGCCTCGGACGCATCCGTCACACGCGCGCGGTCGGCCGCCCCGCGCAGATCCACGGCGATCACGCGCAGGTCCGAGGGCAGGTCCAGCATCATCTCCTGCCAGAGGAGGGCCGGGGCGACGTCGCCGTGGACGAAGACGATCGTCGCATCGGGGTCGGCGGAGACGGCGTCGCCGGATCGCTCCAGGACGCCGACCCGGCGGTGGGGCGCGTCGATCAGGCGCGCGGAGATGCCCTCGAGGAGGGCGTCGGGATCGGGCATCGGTGCCTCCTTCCGTCGCGGATCCCTCGCGGGTCCGCGCTGCTTCCGACTCTACGCGCGCAGACGCGGCACGGCGCGGTGGCGCGGCGGCCCCGGTCGTTGGGCGACACTTCGACTCGCTTCGTTCGCTCGCTCGGTGCGGGGCTCCGCGAGTCGAGACGCGGTCACCCGGGGTGGCGGCGTTTCGTCTCGTCGCTGCGCTCCTCGCTCAACGACCGGGTGGCGGTTCTCGGCGCTGAGCGCGCGGGCGCGGGACCGGGTCAGCGATCGAGGGCGGCGAAGCGCTCGATGTCGCTGTTCGTGCCGGAGACGATGATGAGGTCGTGGTTGGTGACGACCGTGTCGGCCTCCGCGTAGCGGAAGGGCTTGCCCGGGCTCTTCACTCCCACGACGGTGACGTTGTACTTGGAGCGCACCCCGGACTGGTTCAGCCCCACGCCGCGGATGAACTTCGGCGGGTACATCTTGGCCAGGACGAAGTCGTCGTCGAAGCGGATGAAGTCCAGCATCCGGCCGCTCACGAGGTGCGCGACGCGCTCGCCGGCCTCGCGCTCCGGGTAGATGACGTGGTTCGCGCCGACGCGGGCGAGGATCTTGCCGTGGGACTGGGACACGGCCTTCGCCCAGATCTGCGGGACCTTGAGGTCCACGAGGTTGGCGGTGATGAGGACGGACGCCTCGATCAGTGATCCGACGGCGACCACCGCGACCTGGAAGTCCTGGGCGCCGATCTGCCGCAGCGCGTCGATGTTGCGCGCATCGGCCTGCACGGTGTGCGTGACGCGCTCCGACCACTTCTGCACCAGCTCCAGGCTGTCGTCGATCGCGAGCACCTCGCGGTCCAGGCGGTCCAGCTCCCCGGCGCACGCTGCTCCGAACCGGCCCAGGCCGATGACGAGCACGGGTGCATCGGTGCGCAGCACTTCAACCATGCCGATTACTCTAACGCCGTCGTTTCCCCCGCCGAGACCCCCTCCGGCCGTCGACACCCCCTCTGGCGCGCGCGGATACGAGGGGGTCTCGGCGGGGCGAGGGGGTTTCGGGGAAACGACGCGGGATCAGCCCACGATCGGGCGCTCGACGGGGAGGGAGTAGAGCTGCGACCGGCTCGTCGCGGCGACGGCCGCCGCGAGGGTGACCGTGCCGACGCGCCCCATGAAGATCGTGGCCGCCATGATGTAGCTCGCGCCGTCCGGAAGGCTCGCGGTCACGCCGGTCGACAGGCCCACCGTGCCGAACGCCGAGATCACGTCGAAGAGCACTTCGACGACCGGCTCCTTGGTGATCTGCGCGATGGCGATCGTGGAGACGGCGACGATCGTCGCCCCCCACGCCACGACGCTGAGCGCCACGCGCTGGACGTCGCTCGGGATCCGCCGGCCGAACGCCTCGACCGACGGGCGTCCCTTCGCCTCCGACCACACGGCGAGGGCGAGCACGGCGAGGGTGGTGACCTTGATGCCGCCGGCCGTGGACGCCGATCCTCCGCCGACGAACATGAGCATGGACGCGGCGAGCAGGGAGGAGCCGTTGAGGTCGGCCTGGTCGATCACGGAGAAGCCGCCCGACCGGGTCATCGCCGACTGGAAGAAGGCCTGGAACGTCGTGTCCGCGGCGTCCATGGATCCGAAGGTCCGCGGGTTGTCGTACTCCAGGAGGAGGAACACGCCCGCTCCGATGATGAAGAGCAGGACCGTCGTGATCAGGGTCAGCTTGGTGTGCAGAGACCACTTCTTCACGTGCCAGAGGTTCCGGGTCAGGGTGTAGATCACCGGGAACCCGATGCTCCCCAGGAACACGCCGACCATGAGCAGGCTCAGGACGAGGTAGTCGTCGGCGAAGGGCGCGAGCCCGCCCGGGTTCGGGGTGAACCCGGTGTTGGTGAACGCCATGGCGGCGTAGAACGGGGCCTCCCACAGCGCCGAGATCGGATCGACGCCGGCCATGAGCAGCGACGGGTACAGCAGCACCATGAGCCCGGCCTCGATGACGAGGGCCGAGATCGCGACCGTGCGCAGCAGCTGGCCGACCTCGCCGAGCCGGACGGTCTGGCTCTCGTTGACCGGGCCGCCGTGCGCGCGCATCGGGTTCGTGTCTCCGGCCGCGATGAGCTTGGCGCGCAGGCCCAGGCGCTTCGAGATCACCAGGCCCATGACGGAGGCGAGGGTCAGCACGCCCAGTCCGCCGATGTTGACGCCGACGAACACGACGGCGTGGCCGAACGGGGACCAGTGGGTGGCCATGTCCACGGTCGACAGGCCCGTCACGCAGATCGTGGAGACGGCGGTGAACAGGGCGTCGGCGAGCGGGGTGACCGTCCGGTCCGCGCTCGCGATCGGCAGCGACAGGAGCCCGGTGAACAGCAGGATGAGGGAGGAGAATACGACGATCGCGAAGCGCGAGGGAGAGGACGTCGTGAGGTCCTTGCCCACGCGGACCACGTCGCGCAGGTTCGCGCCGAGCGATCGCGGCTGTCCGCTGCGCGCCATGTCCCCCCGTCCTTCCGGTGACTCCCCGCGGAGCCCTCGTCATGGTACTCCGCCCGTGTCGCGGCTACCCTGATGTCATGACCGACATCTTCGACGTGATCTCGGACGGCACGCGGCGGGACATCCTCCAGCTCCTGCTCCGACGCTCCGCCGAAGGGGATGCCGGCACCAGCGTGACCCAGATCGTCAGCGAGCTGGGGATCAGCCAGCCCACCGTGTCGAAGCACCTGAAGGTCCTTCGCGACAGCGAGCTCGTCACGGTGCGCGAGGACGGTCAGCGCCGCTTCTACAGCCTGTCGGTCGGCCCCCTCGAGGAGGTCGACGACTGGCTCGTCCCGTTCCTCGTCGACGCGTACGGGGATTCCGCTCCCGACCTCTCCGGAGTCGTCCCGCCCCTGCCGGGCGGGGCCGCCCAGGCGGCGGAGGCCGTCGGCCGCGCGGCGGCGTCGGCCAAGCACGTCGTGCAGACCGCGCTCAAGCGCCTGGGCGCCTGAGCGCGGCCGTTCCCGCACACACGGTCGGCGGGCGATCGGTCAGCGGCGTCCGGCCTTGCGCCGGTAGAGCCAGGACCCCCAGGCGGCGGCGACGGCGAGGATCACCACGCACCAGCCGATGGCCCACCACTGCTGCCCCTCGAGAGGGGTCCCCAGCAGGAGTGCGCGGACGGTGTCGATGATCGGCGTGAGCGGCTGGTGCGCCGCGACCGGCTGCAGCCAGGAGGGCATCGAATCGACGTGCACGAACCCGCTCGACAGATAGGGCAGGAACAGGAGCACGAAGCCGTATCCGTTGGCGCCCTCCGGGCTGCGGGCGGCCAGTCCGATCGCGGCGAACAGGTAGGTCAGGGCGAGGATGTACAGCGCCAGCAGGCCCGCGACGGCGATCCAGGCGCCCAGGTCCGCATGCGGACGGAAGCCCACGAGCAGGCCGACGCCGATGACGACGGCGGTCGCGACGAGGTTGCGCACGAGGCTCCCGATCACGTGCCCGGTCAGCACCGCGCTCGCTCTCAACGGCATGGTGCGGAAGCGATCGATGATGCCGTTCTTCATGTCCGCCGCGACGGAGACGGCGGTCGTGGCGGCGCCGAAGCCGGCGCAGGTGAGGATGATCCCCGGGACCACGTAGTTGACGTACCGGCCGCCGGGGTCGATCTCGCCGCCGAAGACCCACGTGAACATCAGCATGAGCATGACCGGCAGCAGGATCGCCATGAGGACGGATTCTCCGTCGCGGAGCGAGTGGCGAAGGCTCCGGCCGACGAACACCGCTTCGGGCGTGGCGCCGCGCAGCCGCGGCCGCGGCGCGGGGGAGGGGACGAGCGGGGCGTCGGGGGTGAGGGCGGCGGTGCTCATGCGGACTCCTTCAGGAGGCTCGGCCCGGCGGACGCGGGGCGGGCGCCGGGGGCGGTGGTGAGGGCGAGGAAGACGTCGTCGAGCGTGGGGCGCCGGAGGGAGACGATGCCGTCGACGTGATCGGCGGCGAGCTCGTCCAGCGCCCGGCGAAGGCCCTCGATCGAGCCGTCGGTGGTGAGCTCGCTCAGGAGCGCGCCGTCGGGGCCGTGCAGCTGGACCGACTCCGCGCCGACGCGCTCCTTCAGCTCGGCGGCCGTGCCGAGGGCCGCGATGCGCCCCTGGTCGATGACCGCGATGCGGTCGGCGAGCTCGTCGGCCTCCTCCAGATACTGGGTGGTCAGGAACACCGTGGTGCCCGCAGCGGCCACGGCGCGGATGACGTCCCAGAGCTCGCGGCGGCTGCGGGTGTCCAGACCGGTGGTCGGCTCGTCGAGGAAGAGCACCTCCGGCGTCGTGACGAAGCTGAGCGCGAGGTCGAGCCGGCGGCGCATCCCCCCGGAGAACGTGCCGACCCGGCGGGTCGCCGCGTCCTGGAGACCGAAGCGACCCAGGAGCTCGGCCGCGCGCTGGCGGGCATCGCCGCGCCCGAGGCCGGCCAGGCGAGCGAAGAGCACGACGTTCTCGGCGGCGGTGAGGGCGTCGTCGACGGCGGCGGCCTGGCCGGTGAGGCTGATCCGCCGCTGCACCTCCACGGGCTGCGCGACGACGTCATGCGCGGCGACCTCGGCCGAGCCCCCGTCCGGGTGGACGAGCGTCGTGAGGATGTTGATGGTCGTGGTCTTCCCGGCGCCGTTCGCGCCGAGCAGCGCGAAGATCTCGCCGCGTCGCACGGTGAGGTCGATGCCGTCGAGGACGGTGAGGGTGCCGAACCGCTTGCGCAGGCCCTGCACGTGGATGGCGGGACGCATCGCGTCTCCCTTCTGTGTATGGATGAAACTGTTTATGACCATAACACACTGTTTATGCAATACACAGGCCTAGACTGAGGGCATGTCCAGCGAGTCCGACGCCGTCCTCTCCGATCCGCCCGAGCTGCCGCGCGGGATCGCGCTCGCCTGGGGCATCGCGTCGAACCCCCAGCGCGGACCCAAGCGGGAGATGAGCGTGGAGCGGATCGTGGAGACCGCGGTCGCGCTGGCCGACCGGGACGGACTCGGTGCGGTCTCCATGGCCGCCGTCGCCAAGGAGCTCGGCTTCACGCCGATGTCGCTCTACCGCTACGTCACCGCGAAGGACGACCTCCTGCTCCTGATGCAGGAGGAGGCGACGGGTCTGCCCCCGTCGGATCACGCCGACGCCGACGGCTGGCGCGCGAAGATCGAGGCGCTGCACCGGGCGCAGGTCGGGGTGTACCTGCGCCACACGTGGCTGCTGAGCCTGCCGATCCACGGTTCCCCGGTGACGCCGAACAACGCGGCGTGGATGGACGCCTACCTCACGGCGCTCGCCGACACGCCCCTGACTGCGGACGAGCGGCACGCGACGATGCTCGCGATCCTCGGCCACGCCCGCTGGTACGGGATCGTCACGGCCGGGTACACGGAGGCCGCGCGGGACCAGGGGATCACGGTCGAGGAGGTGGATGCCCGCGAGGCGGCGATCTTCTCCGCGGTGGTCGACGCCGAGGCGTATCCGGCCCTGCGGGCGGCGCTCGACGCAGGCGTCATGCAGTCGACGGCGGATCCGTTCGCCTTCGGGCTGGAGTGCCAGCTCGACGGCATCGAGGAGGCGATGCGGCGCCGGCGCGAGGCGTCGGCGAGCGGGGGCGAGGTCGCGCGGAGGGGGCTCCCGGCGCTCGACTCCGCCGCAGTCCCGCCGGAGCTCCTCGCCGACAAGCGATACAAGGCGGCGGAGAAGACCGTACGGGAGGCCGAGAAGGCGCTCCGCGACGCGGAGAAGGCGCTCCGGGCGGCCCGAAAGGCGCAGGGGCAGGCCCGCCGGGAGGCCGAGGAGCGGCTCGGGCGGGCGCGCGCGACGTGATCCGGGGCCGCACCCGCCGGCGATCACAGCAGTCACTCGGGTTTACACCCGTCGCGGACAGCCCCTAGAGTGTGGGCTACCGGAAGAAGGGGGTACGGGGGATGCCCGAACTGCAGGATGTGCGGTTCCTGACGGTGGCCGAGGTCGCCGAGATCATGCGCGTGTCGAAGATGACGGTCTACCGTCTCGTCCACGCGGGTGAGCTTCCCGCCGTGCGCTTCGGCCGCAGCTACCGCGTGCCCGAGTCGGCGGTGACCGCCGCGCTGCAGCGCCCGATCGCCGACGCGGGCTGAGCCGCCGGGCCGTCCCCGCGCCGGCGCTCGTCGCCGCATAGGCTAGGATGGTCCGAGGCATTTTCCGTGCCCGATCCCGGGTGTCGTCCGTATCGACGCCCAGCCCCTGACATAGTGAGGTTTCCGTGGGTTCTGTCATCAAGAAGCGCCGCAAGCGCATGGCGAAGAAGAAGCACCGCAAGCTGCTTCGCAAGACTCGCCACCAGCGCCGCAACAAGAAGTAAGCGGCACACAGGTAGCGATACCGCCACTGAGCGCCCCCGACGGCTCCGCCGTTCGCCGGGGCGCTTCGTGTGTCCGGGGGCGTCGGAGCCGGCCGCGCACGGGTCTGCGAGAATCGCAGCATGAAGACGATCACGACGGCCGAGCTCGCCGACCGGCTCCAGGAGCCGCTCATCGACGTCCGCGAACGCGACGAGTTCGCCCAGGGGCACATCCCCGGGGCGGTCAACATCCCGATGTCCGAGCTGCGGGGCCGTCAGCACGAGCTCCCCGACGGCGCCATGAACGTCGTCTGCCTCGCGGGCGGGCGCTCGGCACGCGTCGTCCAGGCGCTCGAGGCCGAGGGCTACGACATGACCAACGTCGAGGGCGGCACGCAGCAGTGGGTCGCGGAGGGACGCGAGCTGGAGCACCCGTCCGCATGATCCGCGTCGACCTGATCGGCAAGCCGGACTGCCATCTCTGCGAGGTCGCCTCGGACGTGATCGATGTCGTCGTCGCGGATCTCCCCGACGCTCTGGCCGAGAGCATCGAGATCACCGAGCGCTCGATCCTCGACGACAAGGCCCTGTACGACGAGTGGTGGGAGAAGATCCCGGTGGTGCTCATCGACGGCGAGCTGCACGCGCACTGGCGTGTGTCGCCGGACCGGCTTCGGGACGCCCTGACCCTGCGCGCCGAGGAGACGGCCTCATGACCCTGCGGCACGTCGTGATGTGGCGGATGGCCGCCGAGGACCCGCGGCAGCGTGCCGAGCACGCCGCGGAGGGCGCGCGCCTGCTCGCCGCCCTGGAGGGTGTGGTCCCGGAGATCCAGTCCCTCTCCGCCGGACCGAATGCGGCCTATCCGGAGGAGAACTGGGACCTGGTGCTCGTGGCGGACTTCGCCGACCAGGCCGCTCTGGAGCGCTACCAGGTGCACCCCGCGCACCAGGAGGTCGTCGCGTACATCCGTTCCGTGGTCGGCGCGCGCGCCGCCGTCGACATCGCCCTCTGAGCGCCCTGCCGGGTCACGACCGTTCCGCAACACGATCGTGACCCGCCCGGGTGGGACCGGGGTTCGTGGACACGGATCCTCCGTGTCAAGATGGCATGCACCCCACCCGCACGGGCGGCGATCCCGTCCCTCGACATAGGAGTCGAAAATGTCTCGTCGAACCCCTCTTCTGCTCGGTCTCGCCTTCGCCGCGGCCGCGTCCCTCACCCTCGCCGGCTGCGCGGGCTCCGGCGACGCCCCCTCGGAGGTCCCCGGCGGCACCCCCGCGGCCGGCGACGACTACGGCCTGGTCACGGCCGGAACCCTCACGGTGTGCTCGGATGTGCCGTACCCGCCCTTCGAGGTCGAGGACCCCAGCGCCGAGACGGGGTACTCCGGCTTCGACATCGATCTCCTCGGCGCCATCGCCGAGAAGCTGGGGCTGAAGCTCTCCGTGCAGGACGTCGGCTTCGACGCCCTGCAGTCCGGGGTGACGCTGGTCTCCGGCACCTGCGACGTCGGCGCCTCCGCCATGACCATCACCGACGAGCGCAAGGCGAACATCGACTTCTCCGACCCGTACTACGACTCGCTCCAGTCGCTCCTCACGCGCACCGACTCCGGGATCAAGAGCATCAAGGACCTCGACGGGAAGAACGTGGGCGTCCAGCAGGGCACGACCGGAGAGTCCTACGCGACCGAGAACGCGCCGGGCGCCCAGCTCGTGCAGTACCCCTCGGACGGCGAGCTCTGGCCGGCCATCCAGGCGGGGCAGATCGACGCCATCCTCCAGGACCAGCCCGTCAATCTCGAGCACGAGAAGGCCGACAAGTCGTACAAGATCGTCGAGACCTACAACACCGACGAGCAGTACGGCTTCGCCTTCGCGAAGGGGGAGAAGGAGGCGCTGCTGACCGCCGTCAACGGGGCGCTCAAGGAGCTCCGCGACAGCGGCGAGTACCAGACCATCTACGACTCGTACTTCACGGCGGAGTGAGCGGCCGGGTCGAGACGGACGAAGGTCTTTGACGATGGCGTTGAAACGGACCACCAGAGCGCGGCTGTACCGCCTCGTGATGTACGTGATCTTCTTCGCGGCGATCGCGGCCATCGCGCTCTCGATCAACTGGGGGAAGGCCATCCCCCAGTTCTTCAACCTGGAGGTCGCGGCGAAGCTCTTCCCCGGGATCATCACGGTGGGGCTGCGCAACACGATCCTGTTCACCATCATCGCGTTCACCGGCGGACTGCTGCTGGGCATTCTCTTCGCGCTGATGAAGCTGTCCAGCATCGGGCTGTTCCGCTGGTTCGCCACGGCGTGGATCGAGTTGTTCCGCGGGCTTCCCGCGCTGCTCACGATCTTCTCGGTCGCCTTCATCGTGCCGGTGGTGTTCGGCTGGAAGGTGCCAGGAGGGCCGGTCGGGGCCGGACTGCTGGGCCTCATGCTGGTGGCCTCGGCGTACATCGCCGAGGTGATCCGCGCCGGCATCCAGGCGGTGCCGAAGGGGCAGACCGAGGCGGCGCGCTCCCTGGGCATGTCGCCGCTGAAGACGATGTTCTGGATCATCCTCCCTCAGGGCTTCCGGATCATCATCCCGCCGATGACGAACGAGCTGGTGCTGCTGCTGAAGGACACCTCCCTCGTCTTCATCGCGGGAACCTTCATCTGGTCGAAGGAGCTCACCACGCTCGTGCGCGATGCGAACACCGCCAACGCCAACGCGACGCCTCTGATCGTCGGCGCGCTGCTGTACCTCGTCGTCACGATCCCGCTCACGCGGTACACGGCATGGCTGGAACGACGACTGGCGAGGGAACGATGAGCACGGACCTGATCGACGTCCAGGCGCCCGCGATCGATGTGCGCGGCCTGGTGAAGAGCTTCGGCGACAACGAGGTGCTGAAGGGCATCGACCTCACGGTCACGGCGGGGGAGGTCGTCTGCGTGATCGGGCCCTCCGGATCGGGGAAGTCGACGCTCCTCCGCTCGGTGAACCTGCTGGAGGAGCCGACCGCGGGCAGGGTCTTCATCGAGGGGATCGACATCACCGATCCGGAGACCGACATCGACCGGGTGCGCACCCGGATCGGGATGGTGTTCCAGAGCTTCAACCTGTTCCCGCACATGACGGTCCTGGACAACCTGACCATCGCCCAGCGCCGGGTGAAGAAGCGGCCGAAGGCCGAGGCGGAACGGGTCGCGCACGAGATGCTCGGGCGCGTGGGGCTGGAGGAGAAGGCCGCCGCCTACCCGGGCCACCTCTCCGGCGGCCAGCAGCAGCGCGTGGCGATCGCCCGGGCGCTGTGCATGAACCCGGACATGATGCTGTTCGACGAGCCGACCTCGGCGCTGGACCCCGAGCTGGTGGGGGAGGTGCTGCAGGTCATGCGCACCCTCGCCGACGAGGGGATGACCATGCTGGTGGTGACGCACGAGATGGGTTTCGCCCGCGAGGTCGGATCCCGGCTCATCTTCATGGCCGACGGGAACATCGTCGAGGAGGGCGATCCCCGCGAGGTGATGGCCAACCCGCGGAATCAGCGCACGAAGGACTTCCTCTCGCGCGTGCTCTGACCCCGGACGACGAAGGGGGTACGGGATGTCCCGTACCCCCTTCGTGGCGCCGAGGGGTCAGCCGTCGACCTCGACGACCTCCGCGTCCGCGGCGTTGCGGCGCACCGAGTCGATGCCGTTCACCGCACCGGACTTGGAGGCGTAGCCCTCGCCGGTGGCGATCACCTCGCCGTTGCCCGCCTTCAGCCGGAACCGCCACTCGCCGTTGCTGCTCTGGTACAGCTCGAACTTGCCCGCCATCGTGCGTCCTCTCGGATCGGATCTCGGTCGGGCGGATCCCCGACTCTGGGCTCACGTTATCCAGCCGTCGGTGCGGAGGGGAAGAGCGCCGGGGGAGCGCGCTCCGCGCGGTTCCGCACGGCGGGATCGCGCGCGCCGCGCGGAACCGGCATATCGGTGGGTCGGGCGCGGCCGATACCATGACGACGAGTCCCGCCCCCGGGACCGGAAGTGAGGTGCCATGCCCCCGTGGCTTCTGATGCTCGACGTCGTCGACGGCGTCGTGCCCTGGACCGTGTGGGGGATCACCGCGCTGGTCGTGGTCGTCCTCGTCGCGCGTCGTCCGACGAAGAGCTGGGCGCTGGCGACGGTCATCGGAGCCCTCACCGGCGCCATCCTGGGGACCGCCGCGCTCCTCGTCCTTCGCGCCACCGGCGTCCTGCCGGATCCGCTCCCGGCCGTCGTGGGCTGGGCGATCGGAGGACTCGCCGCGCTGGGGCTCGTCATCGTCTCGATCTTCTTCCGTCCGGCCTGGCGCCGCATCGTCGCCGTCGTCGCGGTGCTGCTGGTGCTGCTGTCCACCGCGATCGGCGTGAACGCGGCGTTCGGCGTGGACCGCACGCTCGGAGACGTCCTGGGCATCTCGACCCTCGACAAGGCCGACCGCCTTCCCGGCCCGGGACCCGAGCCCGTCGTGAGCCCGGCCGTCCCGCTGTATGAGAGCTGGACCCCTCCGGCCGGCATGCCTGCACAGGGCAAGGTCCTCGAGCTGTCGGGCGATCTCGCCATCCCGTCCACGGCGGGCTTCGTCGCACGTCCGGCCTCGATCTACCTCCCGCCGGCCGCCCTGGTCGCGCGGGAGGACATGCCGGCCCTGCCGTTCATGGTGCACATGATGGGTCAGCCCGGCGACCCGAATCCGCAGTTCATCCAGGCGGCGATGGACGAGCTGGCCGCGAAGAACAAGGGGCTCGCGCCGATCGTCATCGTCGCCGATCAGCTGGGCGATCCGAACCGGAACCCCGCGTGCGCCGACTCGAAGACCTATGGCGGCGTCGACACCTATTTCAACAAGGACATCGTCGAGTACGCCAAGACGAAGCTCAACATCCTGCAGGATCCGAAGTTCTGGACCATCAGCGGATACTCGAACGGCGGGGCGTGCGCGCAGGTCTGGGGCGCGGAGCACCCGGAGATCTGGGGCAACATCGTCAGCATCTCCGGCGAGGAGTTCCAGGGCTCCGAGGAAGAGGACCAGGTGCTCTCCCAGGTGTTCGGCGGCGACAAGGCCGCCTACGAGGCCGCGAAGCCGGCCGCCGTGATGGAGCGGAACAAGGGCAGGTTCGCGGGCCACGCCGCGATCTTCACCGTCGGAGACCAGGACACCGCCTACGTCCCGCATGTCACGAAGGCCGAGGCGACGGCGAAGGCCGCGGGCTTTGACACCGCCCTGTTCATCGTGGCGGGCGGCGACCACGTCCAGAAGGGCCTTCAGCTGGGCATGCCCCTGGCGTACGGCGCTCTCTTCCCGCACATCGGCCTGGCGCCGCCGGGCTGATCCCGCCATCGCAGGTCGGCTGATCCCGGTCCCGCCGGTCCGTCCCCCTCCCACCCCGCCGAGAAAGGCACACCATGTCGAGCACGGACTCCGCGTCCGCCGCCCCTGCCGCTCCGAAGCGTCCCTCCGGGGTCGCGCGGTACCTGCTCACCCACCCGTTCGCCGTCGCCCTGAGCGTGGTCCTGCTGGCGACGGGAACCGTGTTCGGCACGCTCTGGGGCCAGGCGCCGGTGGAGATGGCGGCGAGCCCGCTCACCACGCTCGACGGGCTGTGGTGGACCCCGGTGACGAGCCTGCTCATCCCGGACTCGGCCGTCGAAGCGGTGCTCACGATCGCCCTGATCCTCACGGTGATGGCGTACGCGGAGCGGCTGCTGGGCAGCATGCGCGCGGTGGTCCTGTTCTTCGTCACGGGCGTGCTCGGCGTCATCGCCGGCATCGGGTTCGAGCTCCTGCTGGGCCAGGGCGACCTGCTGTGGGGGCTGGAGCTCGAGGCCGGGTTCGTCCTGGATCCCGCGGTGGGCGTCGTGGGCGTGATCATGGCGGCGAGCGCCTTCGCGCCCGCGCTGTTCCGCCGCCGGATCCGCGTGATCGGGTTCGCCGTGCTGTTCATGTACGCCCTCTACGCGGGAGACGCGGACAGCGTGTACCGGCTCGTGTCGGCGGCGCTCGGGGTGCTGTGCGGCGTCCTCCTGGCCCGGGACCGCCCGCCGTCCGCCTGGCACCGCAGCTCCTACGGAGAGACGCGCACGATCATCGCGTCGATCGTGGCGGTGACCGGTCTCGGCCCGCTCATCGTGCTGCTCTCGGGAGTGCAGAGCGGTCCGCTCGCGAGCACCGTGGCCGGCTTCCAGGGCGTCGACGGCGACGAGATCTTCGAGCGCTGCGCGACGACCTACACCGCCGCCTGCGACACCGACGTGGCGCGCGCGCTGACCGACGGCCCTGGCGCCTTCCTGCTCAGCCTCATGCCGCTGCTGCTCAGCCTCCTGGCCGCGTGGGGGCTGCGCCTCGGCCGCCGTGCCGCCTGGATGCTCGCGATCGCGGTCAACGCGGTGATCGCCGTCGTGACCGCCGTGGGGCTGGGGGCCGGGCAGCTGCTCGACGAGAAGACCCGGGCCGTGCTCGGCGTCGAGGACGTCGTGTGGTCGGTGCTGGCGATCCTCATCCCGATCGCCGTGATCGTGCTGCTGCTCGTCACCCGTCACCGGTTCGCGGTGCGTGCGCCGAGGTCGGCCGTGCGGCGCTTCGCCGCGCTGGTCGGGGGTGCGTTCGTGATCCTCGCCGGCGGCTACGCCGCCGTCATGCTGGCGCTTCCCGACGACGCGTTCATGATCCCGGTCGCGCCCGGCGACGTCATCGTGGACGCCGTGCGCCGCTTCCTCCCCGCGGGTCTCCTGCAGCCGGTGCCGACCCCGGTCGCGCCGCTGGAGGGCTTCCCGCTGATCGTGCACCAGTGGGTGGGCGTGCTGTTCTGGGTCGTCTTCATCGGCGCCGTCCTGATGCTCTATCGCGCCACCGCCGCGCATCGCGACGCGGACGGCGAGGCGCGGTTCCGGGAGCTGCTGAAGAGCGGGGGCGGCGGGACGCTCGGGTTCATGGGCACCTGGCCCGGCAACGACTACTGGTTCACCCCCGACGGGACGGGCGCCGTCGCCTACCGGGTCATCAACGGCGTCGCCCTGACCATGTCGGATCCCGTGGCCTCCGACGAGCACGCCGAGGCGACCATCCGCGGGTTCGTGGACCACTGCGACCGCCAGGGCTGGACGCCGGTGTTCTACAGCTTCCACGAGAAGCATCTGCCGGTGTTCCAGAGCTTCGGCTGGCAGTACATGTCCGTCGGGGAGGAGACCGTCGTCCCCCTCGCCGGGTTCGAGCTCACGGGCAAGCCCTGGGCGAAGGTCCGCCAGGCGTACAACAAGGGCGAGCGGGAGGGGATCACCACGCTGTGGTCGACGTGGGACGATCTGCCCGCCGCCGTCGCCGCGGAGATCACGGCCCTCAGCGAGCAGTGGCTCTCCGAGAAGGAGCTGCCGGAGATGGGCTTCACCCTCGGCGGGGTGGAGGAGCTCAAGGATCCGGAGGTCGCGCTGTACCTGGCCTTCGGCAAGGACGGCGGTCTGCAGGCGATCACGAGCTGGCTGCCGAGCTGGCGGGACGGCCGGCTCACCGGCTGGACGATCGACTTCATGCGCCGCGGGGACGAGTCGATGTCCGGGATCATGGAGTTCGTCATCGCGTCCGCCGCGTTCCGGATGAAGGAAGACGGGGTCGAGGTGTTCAGCCTCTCGGGCGCGCCGCTGGCGGAGAAGCCGCTCGCGCCGGGGGAGGATGCGCCCGAGCCGACGGTGATGACGCGCCTGCTCGCGTGGCTCGGCAAGGTGCTGGAGCCGGCGTACGGGTTCACGTCCCTGTTCCGGTTCAAGAGCAAGTTCAACCCCGAGTACCACACGATCTACATGGCGTACGCGGATCCGGCCCAGCTCCCGACGATCGGCCTGGCGATCGGGAAGGCCTATCTGCCCGAGGTCTCGCCGAAGGAGTACCTGGCCCTGGCGAAGACGCTCACGCAGGACTCCTCGCACTGACCCGGGCCGCGGCGTCGTTCACGGCCTCGTCCCCGTCCCCGTCCCTCCCGTCCCCGTCCTGGGGATCGTTTCGGCGTCGGACGACGTCAGGGGTCGACGCCGGTCAGGAGGTCGGGGGGGCGGGGTCAGGGGGTCGGGGGCACGGCAAGCTTGAAGCCGCGGTGCGAGCCGACATAGCCGAGCCGTTCGTAGAAGCGGTGCGCGTCGACGCGGGCGGCGTCCGACGTGAGCTGCACCATCGCGGCGCCCAGCTGCGGCGCCGCCACGTCGCCGACCCAGCGCATCATCGCCGAGCCGACGCCGCCGGAGCGCTGGTCCGAGCGCACGCGGACCGCCTCGACGAGCAGGCGCGTCGCCCCGCGCCGTGACATGCCGGGGATCCGCGTGAGCTGGAACGTGCCCACGATCTCGCCGCCGGACTCGGCGACGAGCAGGTCGTTGCCGGGCTCCTCGAGGACGGCGACGAGCGCCCGTTCGTAGAGGTCGTGATCGTCCGCCGCGCCGACGTCGCCGCGGGCGGTGCTGATCGGGTCGTCGGCGAGCAGGGCGACGAGCGCGGGCGCATCGGCGCGGATCGCGCGTCGCAGCACGACGTCGCCGGATCGGGAGTCGAGGACCGTCGGGAGGGAAAGGGCGGACAGCATGATCCGATCATCGCAGGGCACCGGCGCCGTCGCTTCGTCCCCTGGGGCGCCGAAACCGCCCTTTCACGTCGAGACCCCCTCCGGCGCGCGTGTGCAGGAGGGGGTCTCGGTGGGGAGAGGGGGTCTCGCGTCAGTCCTCGTCGGCGTCCGGGTCGTGGTCGACACCGGCCTCGGCGCGCTGCTCCGGGGTGATCGGCGCGGGCGCGGCCGTCAGTGGGTCGAAGCCGTTGCCCGTCTTGGGGAACGCGATGACGTCGCGGATCGACGGGGCGCCCGCGAGCAGGGAGACCGTGCGGTCCCAGCCGAAGGCGATCCCGCCGTGCGGCGGGGCGCCGAACTGGAACGCGTCCAGGAGGAAGCCGAACTTCTCCTGCGCCTCCTCGGCGCCGATCCCCATCACGTCGAACACGCGCTCCTGCACGTCCCGGCGGTGGATGCGGATCGAGCCGCCGCCGATCTCGTTGCCGTTGCAGACGATGTCGTACGCGTACGCCAGCGCCTCGCCGGGCTCGGTGTCGAAGCGATCCAGCCACTCCTCCTTGGGAGAGGTGAACGCGTGGTGGACGGCGGTCCAGGCGGAGTGGCCGAGGTCGACGTCCTCGGGGTCCTCGCCGGTCGGCTTGAACAGGGGTGCGTCGACGACCCACACGAACGCCCAGGCGTCGGGGTCGATCTGGCCGGTGCGGTGCGCGATCTCGACGCGGGCGGCACCGAGCAGGGCCTGGGCCTCGCGGGTGGGACCCGCGGCGAAGAACACCGCGTCGCCCAGCTGCGCGCCCGTGGCGGCGGCGAGGCCGTCGCGCTCGGCGTCGGACAGGTTCTTCGCGACCGGGCCGCCCAGCGTCCCGTCCTCGCCGAAGGTGACGTAGGCGAGCCCCTTGGCGCCGCGCGACTTCGCCCAGTCCTGCCAGGCGTCGAACTGCCGACGGGGGAGGGATGCCCCGCCCGGGTGGACGACCGCGCCGACGTACTCCTGCTGGAACACGCGGAACGTGGTGTCGGCGAAGTAGCCGGCCAGCTCGACGATCGGGTTGCCGAAGCGCAGGTCCGGCTTGTCGGATCCGTACAGGCGCATCGCGTCGGCGAACGTGATCCGATCGATGGGCGTGGGGATCTCGACGTCGATGAGGCGCCACAGCCGCTGGACGATCTCCTCGCCCAGCGCGATCACGTCCTCCTGGTCCACGAAGCTCATCTCGATGTCGAGCTGCGTGAACTCCGGCTGGCGGTCGGCGCGGAAGTCCTCGTCCCGGTAGCTCCGTGCGAGCTGGTAGTACCGCTCCATGCCCGCCACCATGAGGAGCTGCTTGAACAGCTGCGGCGACTGCGGCAGTGCATACCAGCTGCCCGGGTTGAGGCGCGCGGGGACGAGGAAGTCGCGGGCGCCCTCGGGGGTCGAACGAGTGAGGGTGGGCGTCTCGATCTCGACGAAGTCGTGGCCGGTGAGCACCTCGCGGGCGGCGGCGTTGGCCTTCGAGCGCAGCCGGATCGCGGCCGCGGCGGACGGGCGGCGGAGGTCCAGGTAGCGGTGCTTGAGGCGCGCCTCCTCGCCGACCGTCTCGGTGCCCTCCAGGGCCGTGGAGACCTGGAAGGGCAGCGGGGCCGACTCGTTGAGGACCTCGACCTCGGCGGCGATGACCTCGATGTCGCCGGTGGGCAGGTTCGGGTTGGCGTTGCCCTCCGGGCGCTCGGAGACCTCCCCGGTGATCTTCAGCACGAACTCGCTGCGCAGCGGATGGGCGACGGACTCGTCGCGGATCACGACCTGGGCGATGCCGGACGCGTCCCGCAGATCGATGAAGGCGACGCCGCCGTGATCGCGACGACGATCGACCCAGCCGGCGAGGGTGACGGTCTGACCGATGTGCTCGGCTCGCAGCGAGCCGGCCGGGTGGGTGCGCAGCACGGAGGATTCCTCCTGATCCGGGGAAAAGATGAACCCCGCCATTCTACGGGCCGGGTCCGCCGACGCCGCCCGGACGCCCGCTCGTCCCGCGGGTGCCCTCGCGTCCTCCCTCGCGCGGGACGGGGCGTCGCTAGGATCGGAGCATCCGCGCGACGGCCGCGGCGTCACGGGAGGTCCTCATGCTGTCCACCATCGTCCCGCTCGCCGACGGCGGCGCCGACCTGATCTCCGATGTCTACGCGGGGCTGTTCTCCGGCACGACGTCTCTGCTCGCCCTCGCCTACTACGTGCTCGTCGTCATCGCGATGTGGCGGGTGTTCACGAAGGCGGGCTATCCCGGAATCCTCGCGCTGATCCCGATCGTGAACCTCGTCTTCCTCGTGAAGATCGCCGGGATGTCGGGGTGGTGGGCGCTGCTGTACCTCATCCCGCTGGTCAACATCGTCTTCGCGATCGTCGTGGCCGTGAAGCTCGGCGCGAACTTCGGCAAGGGTGGGGTGTTCTCGTTCTTCCTGCTCTGGCTGATCCCCTTCATCGGGTACTTCATCATCGGCTTCGGCAGCGCCCGCTACCAGAGGGCCTGACCGCGTGCCCGCCGAGCGCCTGCACCTCGTCCGCCACGGCGAGGTGCACAACCCGGCGCGCGTGCTCTACGGTCGTCTTCCCGGCTATCTCCTGAGCGAGGCCGGTCACCGGATGGCGCAGGCGGCCGCCGACCACGTCGCCGGGCTCGGTCGCCCCGTCCTCACGCTCCGCTGCTCGCCGCTGGAGCGCACCCAGGAGTCCGCGGCGCCGTTCGCGGAGGCCTTCGGGCTGGCCCCCGCGCTGGACGAGCGTCTCATCGAGCCGACCAACGTGTTCGAGGGAACGCAGATGCGCCGCGCGCTGCGCAACCCCGCGAACTGGCGGCATCTGCGCCGGCCCGCCGTCCCGAGCTGGGGCGAGCCGTACGTCTCGATCGTCGCCCGCATGCGCGCCGCGATGGATGAGGCATGGGAGCAGGCGTCCGTGCCGGACGCTCCGGACGGGGACATCGTTTTCGTCTCGCACCAGGCCCCGATCTGGATCACCCACCTCGCCGTGGCCGGGCGCCCGCTCCGGCACGACCCGCGGACGCGCCGATGCGCGCTGTCCAGCGTGACCACCTTCGAACGCGACGGCGGGATCTGGCGGGAGACCGACTACGCCGAACCGGCCGTCGCCGGAGTCGACCTCGGGGCGGTCTGAGGATACGGCAACTTCGCAGGTAAGTATCGTTTTTCGATAGTAAAGTATCGAAAAACGAGAGGATCGAGATGTCCAAGCCGGTCGTGTGGGCGCTCAAGGCGCTCCTGGTGCTCTTCTTCGCCGTCTGCCTGATGGCGCAGGTCTGGGCCATTCCCTCGCTCGCCCGCGAGGTCGCGACGCATTTCCCCGGGACCGCGCACCTGGAGGTCGTCGGCATCGTCGGCGCGGTCGTCATGGTGCTCTGCGCCCAGGTCGTGCTCGTGTGCCTGTGGCGGCTGCTGAGCATGGCCGCCGCCGATCGGGTCTTCCAGGCGGCGTCGTTCCGCTGGGTGGACGCGGTGATCGTGAGTCTGGGCGTGTTCGCCCTCCTCAGCGCGGTGGCGTTCGTGCTGTCCGGCACCGTCGGGATCCTCGCGCCGGGCCTGGTCCTGGTGCTGTCCGTCGCGACCTTCGGCTCGCTGGCCGCCATGCTCCTCGTCGTCGTGATGCGCGGGCTGCTCGTGAAGGCCACCCGGCTCGAGGGCGAGATGGCCGAGGTGGTCTGATGGCCATCGTGCTGAATCTCGACGTGGAGCTCGCCAAGCGCAAGATGAGCGTGGCGCAGCTCGCCGAGGAGGTCGGGATCACTCCGGCCAACCTGTTCGTGCTCAAGAGCGGGCGGGCCAAGGCGGTGCGCTTCACCACGCTGGACGCGATCTGCCGCGTGCTCGGCTGCCAGCCGGGCGACCTCCTCGCGTGGGAGCCGGACCCCGAGCCCGGCGCCGCGCGGGAGCGCTGAGGGCACGCGCCGTCCGCAGGAGATCCCGAGGTGGCGCCGGTAGCGTGACCGGCATGCCGACGACTCCCGAGCCGCCGACTCCGTCCCTGCGCTCCGCCACCGCGCCGCAGGTGATCCTCAACCTCGTCCGAGGGGCGCTGATCGGCGCCGCCGAGCTCGTCCCCGGGATCTCCGGGGGGACGGTCGCCCTCATCACCGGGGTGTACGAGCGGCTGATCGCCTCGGTGTCGCATCTGATGGCCGCCATGACGCGGCTGGTGCGCGGTCCCGACCGTGCCTCGGGCGTCCGCGCGGAGCTCCGGCGCACGGACTGGTGGCTCGTCGGGCCGGTGCTCGTCGGGATGGCCGCCATGGTCCTGACGCTGGCCGGCGTCGTCGAAGGGCTGGTGTCCGCGAACCCCGTCGCGTCCCGGGGACTGTTCTTCGGGCTGGTCGCCGCGAGCCTGATCGTGCCGCTGCGCATGGCATGGGCCTCTGCTCCGGACTCCGCCGATCCGCGCGACCGGGGCCCGGTGCGCCTCACGGACGTCGTCCTCTTCGTCCTCTCGGCGGTGGGCGCGTTCCTGCTGATCGGACTCGCGGAGGGCGAGACCCTGGCGGAGCCGCCGATGTGGCTCGTCTTCGCCGCGGCCGCGATCGCGGTCTGCGCCCTGGTGATCCCCGGGGTGTCCGGGTCCTTCTTCCTGCTCGCGATCGGGCTGTACTCGACGACGCTGCAGGCGCTCTCGTCCCGCGATCTCGGCTACATCGCGGTCTTCGCGGCCGGCGCGCTCGTGGGTCTCGTCACGATCGTGCGCGGCATGAGCTGGCTCCTGCGGCGTCACCGGCGAGCCACTCTCGTGGCGATGACGGGTCTGCTCGTGGGTTCGCTGCGCGCGCTGTGGCCGTGGCAGACCTCGCCCTCCGGGGACGCTGACGGCGTCGGCGTCCTCCTTCCGCCCGGAGGGGACGTGCTGACGCCGGTCCTGCTCGCGTTGGCCGGCGCCGCGATCGTGGCGGCGATGATCCTGGTCGAGGACCGGCTGTCGCGGCGATCCGGGCTCCCGGCCGGGGTCGAGCAGGGCGCCGCGCGTCCGGCCTGAGCCCGCCGCCCGCACGGCGCCCCGACGTCGGCGCCCCAGCCTCAGCGCCCCGGCCTCAGTGCCCCGGCCTCAGTGCCCCGCGGCGAGCTCCTGGACGATCGCCGCCGCGGCCATCTGGCCCGCCGCCGCGGCCATCACCACGGAGGCGACGACGCCCGGCAGTGTCACGCGGTGGGCGTTGTCTCCCGCGGCGAAGACGCCGGGCACCGAGGTGCGGCCGAAGTCGTCGATCTCGACGGCGCCCGAGGGCAGCATCCGCAGTCCGAGCTGCGCGGCGAACGGCGCGCGCTGGCGCGGCGCGGTGCCGGCGACGAAGATCCCGTCGACCGGGGTCGCGGTCTCCCCGGCGTGCACGACGACGTCGCCGCCGGACTCGGTCACGGCACTCGCCGGAGCCGAGGAGATCGCCGCGCCGAGGCTCTGGACCGCTGTGCGGAACTCGTCGGTCGGACCGGCGCCGACCGTGAACACGGTCGCGTCGACGCCGAGGGGGCGCAGCATCCCCAGCACGTGCGGCGCGGCGGTCCCGATCACGGCGATCCGGCGCCCGGCGAACTCGTGCCCGTCGCAGAACGGGCAGGAGAACGCCCGCCGGCCCCACAGCGGCGCGAGCCCCGCCACATCGGGAAGCTCGTCGACCAGGCCGGTGGCGAGGAGCAGGCGCCGGCCGCGGACCGCCGGGCCGTCGGCGAGCTCGACCCGGAAGCCGTCGTCCTCCGCGGCGGCGGCGACGGCGGTCCGCTGCTCGATCCGGACCGTGCCGTACTCCTCCAGCTGAGCGCGCGCCGTGCGGCGGAAGTCCGCGGGCGGCGTGCCGTCGTTGGCGATCACGTTGTGCATGTGCGCGACGGGGCCGTTGCGGTACTCGCCGGAATCCAGCACCAGGGCGCTGCGGTGCATCCGGCCCAGGGTCAGCGCGGCCTGGAGGCCTGCCGGCCCCGCTCCGATCACGATGGCGTCGTCCATGGATCTCTCCTCCTCGGTTGCGTTCCGGACCAGTGTGTGACTTCATGTCAACATGAAGTCAAGCGAGGACCGTCCCTGGTCGGTGGGAGAGGTGGCGGCCCGGTTCGAGCTGCCCACGAACGTGCTGCGCCACTGGGAGGCGGTCGGCCTGCTGAGCCCGGATCGCGATGCGGGAGGGCGGCGCCGCTACGGCGAGGAGGAGGTGGCGCGGATCGCCGTGATCGTCCGGAGCAAGGCGTCCGGGATGAGCCTGGACCAGATCGCGCATCTGCTGGACAACGGCTCGTCCGGGCGCCACGAGGTCCTGCACGCCCACCTCGCCGACCTCGATCGGCGGATGGAGGACATGCGCCGCTCGCGAGCGATGACCGAGCACGCGCTGCGCTGCGAGGCGCACGACATCATGGCCTGCCCCCGGTTCCGCGCGGGTGTCGACGACATCATCGCGGGCTTCGGCAACGGCTCCCTCTCCGCTCACGCATAGGGATCGGACGTAGGATTCCCAGCGTGTCACCCTCCCTGCGCCCGAATCGCAGCGTCGTCCGAACCCGCCTCCTTCGCTCCGCTGCGGCCGCGATCGGCGTCGCCCTCGCCGTCGGTCTCTCGGCCTGCGCGCAGGACCCGGCGACCGAGCAGTACCTCGCCGGGGACAACAAGGGGTACATCGGTGCCGCGGGTCTCCGCGTGGACGAGATCCCGGCCGACCAGCGCACGGAGCCGGTGGAGTACGGGGGCACGCTCGAGGACGGCTCCTCCTTCTCCAGCGAGGACGTCGCCGGGGACGTCGTGGTGGTGAACTTCTGGTACGCCGCCTGCGGTCCCTGCCGCGTCGAGGCGAAGGACCTCGAGGCGGTCTGGCAGGAGTACCAGGACCAGGACGTGTCGTTCATCGGCGTCAACACCTACGACCAGGCGGACACCGCGCGCGCCTTCGCGGAGCAGTACGGCGTGACCTATCCCAGCCTCATCGACGTGAACACCGGCGAGGCCAAGCTCGCCTTCGCGCAGGCCACGACCATCCAGGCGACGCCGACCACCCTGGTGCTCGACCGCCAGGGGCGCGTCGCGGCGCGGATCGTCGGGCAGCTGGAGGAAGCGTCGATCCTCTCGACCCTCGTCAAGGACGCCCTCGCGGAGAAGGCGTGAACGTCGACGCCCTCGTCGGATTCGGCGCACTCTGGCTCGCGATCCCCGTCGCGATGCTCGCGGGCCTCGTCTCCTTCCTGTCACCGTGCGTGCTGCCGCTGGTGCCGGGGTACCTCGGCTTCCTGGGGGGAGCCGTGGCGCCGTCCTCCGGTGCCCCGCGCCCCGGCGCCGACGCGCCGGCGGCGCCGACGCGGGCACGGCTGGTGCTCGGCGTCCTCCTCTTCATCGCCGGCTTCACCGCCGTCTTCGTGGCCTTCGCGGTCGTGGGCGGCGCGGCGGGGATGTTCCTGCTGCAGTGGGGAGACCTGATCACCCGCGTCCTCGGCGCCGTGATCATCCTCATGGGGCTCGTGTTCATCGGTCTCTTCGGCTTCGCGCAGCGCACGATGCGGGTGAACCTCAGCGGCCGTGCGGGCCTGGTCGGGGCTCCGCTGCTGGGGGTCGCGCTCGGGCTCGGATGGACGCCTTGCATGGGTCCGACGCTGTCGGCGATCATGGCCGTCGCGCTCAACCTCGGCGACCCGTGGCGGGCCGCGCTGCTGGGCGTCGCCTACTCGCTCGGGCTCGGGATCCCGTTCCTGCTCGCCGCGCTCGGCTTCGGCTGGGCGGCGCGCTCGATCGGGTTCCTCCGCCGGCACGTCCGCACCGTCAACATCATCGGCGGCGTCCTGCTGATCCTCCTCGGCGTGCTGATGGTCACCGGCATCTGGACCGACGTCATGTCACGACTGGGGGCGGTGATGGGCAGTGTCACCGTCCCGCTCTGAATCGCCCGAGCCCGGAACGCCCCGTGACGAGGAGACTCACGTGAACAAGCCCCGGAAGGGGTCGCATGCGCGCAGCTCGGATCCGCTGCGTCCGTCCGACCACATCGACGGCGACGACCGGGTGACCTCGCCCGCGCTCGGTATCGTGGGCTGGCTGCGCTGGGGCTGGCGTCAGCTCACGTCGATGCGCACCGCACTCGTGCTGCTGCTGATCCTCGCGATCGCCGCGATCCCCGGGTCGATCTTCCCGCAGCGGATGGCGGATCCCAACGGCGTCACGCAGTGGAAGGCCGACAACCCGGACCTCTTCCCGATCCTCGACGCGCTCCAGATGTTCGACGTCTATCTCTCGGCGTGGTTCTCGGCCGTCTACCTGCTGCTGTTCCTGTCCCTGATCGGGTGCGTGATCCCGCGGATCAAGCACCATGCGACGGCGCTGCGCTCCCGCCCGCCGCGGACGCCGATCCGGCTCAAGCGCCTCGACGACCACCGCGAGGCCGTCCGATCCGTCCCGGAGGGCGCGGACGCCGCCGCGGCCGCCGAGAAGGCCGTGGACATCGCGCAGTCGCAGCTGCGCGCCCTCCGCTACCGGGTCGAGCGTTACGACGACAAGCGCGGCTTCTCGGTGTCCGCCGAGCGCGGCTACGCCCGCGAGACCGGCAACCTGCTGTTCCACCTCGCTCTCCTGGGCGTTCTCGTCACGGTGGGCGTCGGCGGCGGCTTCGCCTACACCGGGCAGCGCGTCATGACGGAGGGGGAGACCTTCGTCAACACGCTGCTCGACTACTCGTCGATGAACAAGGGCCGATACGTGGCCGACGGCGCCCTGGCCCCCTACGCGATGACCCTCGACTCGTTCGACGTGACCTACGTCCCCTGGGGGGAGTCGGCGCAGGGCCAGGCCGGAGACTTCTCCGCCAACGTCACGGTGCGAGAGCCCGGCGGGGAGCCCCGTCAGGAGTCCGTGCGCGTGAACCACCCGCTCGACGTGCGCGGCGACAAGGTCTACCTGCTCGGCAACGGCTACGCGCCGACGATCACCGTCCGCAACGCCGAGGGGGAGGTCGCCTTCCACGGGCCGGTGCCCTTCCTCCCGCAGAACAACGCCACCATGACGTCGTTGGGCGTCGTGAAGATCACCGACGGGATGCCCGAGCAGCTGGGCATGGTCGGCTTCTTCTACCCGACCGCCGCCGCGCTGGAGACGGGGGCGCTCACCTCCGTGTACCCGGCGCTGGTGAACCCGACGCTGACGCTCAACGTCTACTCCGGCGACCTGGGGATCGACGACGGCACCCCGCGGTCCGTGTACGTCCTCGACCCGACCGACATGACCCAGCTCACCGGCGGAGACACGGGCGTCGACTCGATCGAGCTCACCCCGGGGCAGACGCAGGAGCTCCCCGGGGGCCTCGGATCCGTCACCTTCGAGGACGAGTCGTCCGAGGGGGCGACCGACGCGTCGCAGTCCGTGCGCCGCTACGTGTCCCTGCAGGTGCACCACGACGCCTCCGCCGTCTGGGTCCTCGTCTTCGCGGTGCTCGCGGTCGTCGGCCTCCTCCTCGCCCTGTTCGTCCCGCGCCGTCGGATGTGGGTCAAGGCCGTCGTCGTCGACGGCGCCGTCCACCTGGAGTACGCGGCGCTGGCCCGCGGGGAGGACCCGACCCTCGCGGCCGCCGTGAAGGACCTCGCCGAGGGGCACGAGCGGCTCCTCGACGCCGACGGCGGCACGACCGCGGCGTCCGCCCCCGATGCGTCCGAGAACCCCCGAAAGTAGGCTGTGACCATGGACCTCGACTCCCTGTCGGTGCTGCTGATCTGGACGGCGATCGCCGTGTACGCCGCGGCGTTCGTGTGCTACGCGTTCGACCTGGCGCACCGCTCGCAGCGCGCCGCGGACCGGAAGCTCGCCGCGCCCGCGGTGCAGGAGCTCGTCGGCGTGTCCGCCGGCGCCGCGAGCACCGGTGCCGGCAAGGGCGGGGGAGCGACCCCGGTCCCGACCGACACGGCATCCGCGCCGCGCTATGTGATGGGCCGGATCGGAACGTCGCTGACCGCTCTGGGCTTCCTGTTCCACCTGGCCGGGACGATCCTTCGCGGCATCGCGGCCGAGCGCGTGCCGTGGTCGAACATGTACGAGTTCGCGATGACCGGCACGCTCCTCATCGTCGCCGTCTATCTCGCGGTCAACATCCGCATGGACCTGAAGTACCTCGGCACCTTCATCGTGGGCCTGATCGTGGTGCTGCTCGGCGGGGCGACGACGAGCTTCTACGTCGAGGTCACGCCGCTGATGGATCCGCTCAAGAGCGTGTGGCTCGTGATCCACGTCTTCGTGGCCTCGCTCGGCACGGCGTTCCTGGCGCTCGCGTTCGCCCTCTCCGTCCTGCAGCTCATGCAGACCCGCCGGGAGCTGCGGATCCTCGGCGACCAGCCGAAGACGGGCCCCGGCTTCCTCGCGACGCTCCCGACGGTGGAGCGGCTGGAGAGCCTGGCCTACCGCTTCGCGACCGTCGGGTTCATCTTCTGGACCTTCACGCTCATCGCCGGCGCGATCTGGGCGCAGGACGCCTGGGGCCGGTACTGGGGCTTCGACGTCAAGGAGACCTGGACGTTCATCATCTGGGTGCTCTACGCCGGCTACATCCACGCTCGTGCGACGCGCGGCTGGCGCGGGAACCGGTCGGCGTGGCTGTCGATCGTGGGCTTCACCGCGGTCCTGTTCAACTTCACCATCGTGAACATGTTCTTCAAGGGACTGCATGCCTACTCCGGCCTGAACTGACGCGTTCCGCGGGCCCGTCGCCGGCCCGTTCCCCGAGCCCGCCGTCGCGTCCGCCCCGCGAGCCCGGCGCCGTGTCCGTTCCGCGAGCCCGGCGCCGCGGATGCGTCGAAACCCCCTCCTGTCGTCGAGACCCCCTCCTAAACGCGCATTTCTGAGGGGTCTCGACGGGGAGAGGGGGTTTCGACGTTGTGGCGAGGGGGATCCGGGCCCCTGGGCACGGGGCGGGGCGCTACCGGGCGGGGCGGGGCCGCGGAGGACGGGCGGAGGACGGGTCAGGCCGCGGCGGGGGCGGCGGCCAGGGCCTCCGCGCTCGTGGTGCGGCGGCGGACGACGGCGAGGATCGTCGCGACGAACGACAGCACGCCCCAGACCACGACGCCCGTGATGGCCGCCCCCGCGCCGTCGCCGACGAGGAGCGCCGTGGCGGCCGGGGTGGTCGGCAGGAAGCCCGCGGCCCCGGCGAGCCAGCCCGGAAGGGTCGAGATGATCCCGGCGGCGATCGCGGCCACCCCGGCGATCGCGGCGAGCCAGCGCCCCGCGCCGCCGAGCACCGCGACGAGCGCCTGGTTCACGGCGGCGAACGCCACCCCGACGAGCATCGCGATCCCCGCGAACGCCCACCAGTGGCCCGCGTCGTACCGCGCGACCGTCTGCACGATCAGTGCCACGAGGAGCCCCTGGCCCGCGCCGAGCGCCGCCGCGGGGGCGAGCGCGCGCACGGCCAACGACGCCGAGGAGCGACGGGAGGTCAGGGCGCGCGCGGTCACCGCGCGCATCACGACGAAGGACGCCAGTCCGCCGAACCACAGGACCACCGCCGCCAGCAGCGGGATCGCGGTCGGCCCGAAGAGCGCATCCTCGGCCTCCGCATCCACCGGCGAGGACACGACGGAGGCGAGCGAGGAGGCCTCGCTGTCGGAGTACGAGGGCAGCGCAGTGGCGGCCTGGTGCAGGCCCGCGGCGAGGTCGCTCGTGCCGCCGGCGAGCTGACCGATCCCGCCGCTCAGCGCCGTCGCGCCGTCGGCGAGCTGGGTCGCTCCGTCGCCGAGCTGTCGTGCCCCGTCGCCGAGCTGCGTCGCCCCGTCGGCGAGGCGGTGAGCGCCGTCGGCGATCCCCGTGGCGCCGTTCTGCAGACCGGTCGCGCCGAGCGACAGGTTCCGGGCGCCGCTCGCGCTCTGGTCCGTGCCGTCGGCGAGCTGACCGAGGCCCGCGGCGAGCTCGGAGGCGGCGGACCCGGCGGTCCGCATCTGCCCGGCGATCTGCGCAGGAGCCTGCTGGGCGAGCTGGGCGAGCCCCTGGGACGTGCCGCCGGCGGCCTGTGCGGCCTGGGCGGCGGGGTCCTGGAGCTGGGCCGCGCCCTGGGACACGGCGGCGAGCTGCGCGCAGAACTCCGGCGTCGCCTGGAGCGCGCACGCGGCGTTGAGGCCGTCGAGCCCCTGGGCGAGCTGGGTCACGCCCTGCGCGACCCCGGAGGTCGCCTGCGCGGCGCCGTCCGCCGCGGCGAGGAGCTCCTGCGGGACGATGCCCTGGGCCTCGAGCTGGTCGGCTCCGCCGGTGAGGCCCGCGCCGAGCTGTGCCGCGCCGGACTGCGCGTCCCGGGTTCCCGCGGCGATGGTGTCCAGGCCGCCGGCGAGCTGATCGGCCCCTCCGGCGAGCTGTCCCGCGCCGCCGGCGAGCTGCCCTGCGCCGTCGCCGAGCTGCGCGGCACCGGTCGCGAGCCCGTCCGCGCCGGTGGCGAGCTCGCCCGCACCGGACGCGAGCTGGGTCGCCCCGTCGGGGAGCTTCGCGGCGCCGGTCGCGGCGTCCCGGGCGCCCCCGGCGAGCGTGTCGGCGCCGTTCGCGGCCTCGCCGATCTGGTCGCCCAGCGTGGTGAAGCCCAGGAGCACGTTCTCCAGGGTGGTCTCGGACAGCGCGGTGCCCATCGTCGTCGCCGCGGTCTGCGCGATCTGGTCCGCGATCAGCCCGTCAGCGACACGGGCCTCCGGAGCGGTGCTCACGGAGATCCTGGCCTTCTCGGCGGTCACGTCGGTGTCGTTGATCGCGCGCCCGCCGCTGGTCGCGGCGGAGGAGAAGTCCTCGGGGATCGTGACGACCGCCTGATAGGTGCCGTTGGCGAGCCCGGATGCCGCGTCGTCCTCGTTCGAGATGACCCACGTCAGATTCGAGTCCGCGTCGTCCGAGCCCTCGACGAGGCCGGAGGCGAGCTGTCGGCCGAGCGGGGCGAGCTGTCCGTCGATCTCCACCGGCTCATCGAGGTTGACGATCGCGGCCGTCATCTCCTCGAGTCTCTCGGTGGGGTTCTGCAGAGCGGCGACGAGGGCGCCCCCGAGAAGCCCCGGCAGCAGCAGCACGCCGAGCAGGGTCAGCCAGGTGACGGGGCGGCGCGAGCGCGCCCGTTCGATGAGGGAGGACAAGCGCGTGGTCATTTCGTCTCACTCTGCTCGCTCGGTGCGGCCCAAGCGGTTGCCTCGGCGTGGCCGGCGGGATCGGTGCGGGGGGAATCGGAGCGGCCGTCGTCCGGTTCGTCGGGGCCGGGGAGGCCGAGCACGGCGAAGCTCGACGCCTCGTCGGGCTCATCCACGGAGGAGGACCGGCGCGCGAGCGGTGCGGGAAGGGCGAGGTCGTGCGTGACGACCGTGCGCCATCCGGCGTCGGTCAGCGCGGCGGCCGCGTCCGACGCCGTGGCGGCGGTGACGACGACGGCGAGCGGATCGCGGGCCGCGCGCGACAGTCGGGCGGAGGCGTCCCGGAGGAGCGCGGCGGCCTGATCGCGGTCCGCGGGGGAGAGGGCGTCCCAGCCGTCGAGGACGACGAGCGAGGTGCGGCCGCGCAGAGCGTCGCGCAGGTCGGCGAGCGGATCCCCGGAGGTCTCGGCGACGACGCAGCCGACGTGGGCGCGGACCCAGGCCGCGCGGCCGGGAAGAAGATGGCCGGCGACGCGGAGGCGGCCTCCGGACGCGGGGACGCGTCCGGCGAGCGTGAGGGCCAGCGTCCGACGGGCGACGGGGTCGGCGCCGGTGAGCACGAGCGCGGCACCCGGAGCGAGTCGCAGGGAGACGCTCCGCAGGGCGGGATGGCGGTCGCCGATCGCGAGGTCGTCCGCGGCGACGACCGCGTCGTCACCGGGCCAGGACCGCAGGCTTCGCTCCCGTTCCACGGCCTCACCCTCGATGTCGACGTGGGGCAGGATCCGCTCCAGCCACGCCGGGATCCGCCAGGCGCGGTCGCCGAGGATCGCCATGAGGGCGGGGATCAACGTCATCCGCACGAGGAACGCGTCGATCGCGATGCCCGCGGCGAGCCCGAGCGCGATCGGCTTGAGGGACGAGTCGCCCTCCGGGACGAAGGCCACGAACACGGCGAACATGATGAGCGCGGCCGCCGTGACGACGCGGGCGGATCCGGCGAACCCGGTGCGCGTCGCCCGGACCGCGGCGGCGCGGCGCGTGGCGCGGTCGGCGTGCTTCGCGTCGGGGTCGTGCACGTAGTCCTCGCGCATCCGCGACACGAGGAACACCTGGTAGTCCATGGCCAGGCCGAACAGCACTCCCATGAGGACGATCGGCATGAAGCTGATGATCGGGCCGACGCGGGCGACGTGCAGGAGGTCCGCGAACCAGCCCCATTCGAACACGGCCGAGACGACCCCGAAGGCGGCGACGATCGACAGGAGGTAGCCGAGCGCGGCGGTGATCGGCACCCAGATCGAGCGGAACACGATCGTGAGGAGGACGAGAGACAGGCCGATCACGAAGATCCCGAACGGCAGGAGCGCGGCGCCCAGCTGATCCGAGATGTCGATCGCCACGGCGGTGAAGCCGGTGACCTTCAGGTCCACTCCGAACTCGTCCAGCCACTCGTCGTGGTGGGAGCGCAGTTCCCGGACGAGGTCCGCCGTCTCCGGCGCGTCCGGGGCGGTCGTCGGGATGATCTGCACGATGCCGGTGTCGGCGGTCTCGTTCGGGGTGGCGAGGGCCACCTCGGCGACGCCGGGCACCTTCTCCACGGCATCGCCCAGATCCTCCATCAGGCCCAGCGGGTCCGTGGAGGTGACGATCGTACCGGTGAGGATCAGCGGTCCGTTGAAGCCGGGACCGAAGTGCTCGGCGGTGAGGTCGTAGTTCTCCCGGGCCTCCGAGCCCTGCGGGAGGACCCCGGCGTTCGGAAGGGCGAGGGCGAGGTTCGCCGCCGGCACCGCGACGATCCCGAGACCGAGGACGACAGCGAGCGCGACCAGGATCGGCCGCCGCGTGACCCCGGCGACCCAGCGCTCGGAGAACGAGGGACGGGCGGCGGGTTCGCGGGCGGGGGCGTCGTGCGCCGTCTCGGCGGCAGCCGTGTCCTCGGCGCCCGTCTTGGCGCCGGCCTTGCGGGCGCGTCGTGAGGGCCTCTTGGCCCGGCCGGCGACGCGGCCCTTGACGAAACCGAGCATGGCGGGCGTCAGCGTGACGGCGATGAGCACGGCGATCGCCACCGCCACCGACGCGGCGATGCCCATCGTGGTGAGGAACGGGATGCCCGCGAAGCCGAGGCCGATGAGGGCGATGAGGACGGTCACCCCGGCGAAGACGACGGCGGAGCCCGCCGTGCCGGTGGCGCGGGCCGCGGACTCCTCCGGATCCACCCCGGCGCGGACCTGGTCCTGATGGCGGGCGACGATGAAGAGGGCGTAGTCGATCCCCACCGCGAGGCCCAGCATCAGGGCGAGCAGGGGAGTGGTGGACGACACCGTGGCGAAGGCGGTCGCGGCGAAGATGGCCGCCATCGAGATCCCCACGCCCAGCACCGCCGTGAGGAGCGGAAGACCCGCGACGACGAACGAGCGGAACGTCACGATCAGCACGAGCAAGGCGATGAGGAGGCCGACCGCCTCGGTGATCGTGACCGCCGGGATCGACATCGCGAACAGATCCCCGCCGAGCACGGTCTCCGAGCCCGAGGGCAGCTCGTCCTGGAGGTCCGCGACCACGCCGCGCAGGGCGTCCTCGGTCGCGGGGGTCACGTCGGTGGCCTGGCCCTCGAACTGCAGCCGGACGATCGCGGCGGTGTCGTCCTCGCTCACCATCCCGGCGATGTTCTCGTCGAACGGCGAGGTCGCCGCGAGCACCCCGTCGAGGTCCGCGAGCTCGTCCACGGCGTCATCGATGGGGGAGCGATAGGCGTCGTCGGTCACCCGGTCGCCGTCGGCGGCGACGACGATGAACTGCGCGCTCGTCCCGCTGACCTGCGGGAAGGTGCGCTCCAGCTGCTCCAGACCGGCCTGGGACTCGGTGCCGGGGATCGAGAAGGTGTTGTCCGTTCCCGAGCCGAGTGTCAGCGCCCCGGCACCGGCGATCCCGAGGACGATCAGCCACGACACGAGCACGCGCCACGGGTGGCGGAACGACCAGCGTCCGAGTGAGGACAGCAGTGTGGACACGGGGGTTCCTCCCGGGAAAGTTCGATACAGTCGTGTATCCGATACGTCAATGTATCGTAATCTGGTGGCCCTCTCGCATTCTGTGCGCGGGGTGTGAATCCGTCCCGCCCCTCATGCGAGGATCGACCAGAGGTCGGCGGCGACGGGGCCGGGCCGATCAGGAGGTGGAAGATGTCGACGACGTCGACGCGCAGCAGGGAGAACACACGAGCGCGCCTGCTCGACGCCGCCGCGCAGGTGTTCGCCGAGTCCGGGCTCGACGGTGCGACCGTCGAGGCCGTCTGCGAGCGGGCGGGCTTCACCCGCGGCGCCTTCTATTCCAACTTCGAGTCGAAGGACGAGCTGTTCCTCATGCTCGCGGGGACCGTCGGCAACGAACGGCTCCGTGCGGTGCGGGATCGCGTGGCGGAGATGACGGCGTCCGGGGCACTGGACGAGGGCTGCGACGTCACCCAGCTCGTCCAGCAGGTCATGGACACCGGCAACGACGACCGTCTCGGGGTCATGCTGCTCAGCGAGATCCGCATCCACGCGCTGCGGGACGCGGCGTTCGGGCGGGCGTACCTGCAGCAGGAGCAGGAGATGGTGGACGGGATCGCCCGGATCATCTCCGACATCGTCGAGTCGGGCACCATGACGCTCCGGGTGTCCCCGGGCGCCGCCGCGCGGATGCTCATGATCGCGTGGGAGGGCTGGACCGTCCGCGGCGCGATGGCGGGACTGGACGCCGAGCGCCTGCGCCGGGGCGCGAGCACCGAGCTGGGCGCCGTGGTGGAGCTCCTGCTCGGCGACGACTGCCCGGTTGCCGACCGCTGAGGCGGGTGTGCCCGGTCGTTGGGCGAGGAGCGCAGCGACGAGTCGAAACGCGGTGACCCGGGGCTGATCCGTGGCTCGGTCCGCGGTGTGGGTGCGGTCCGCTGCGCGATGGCCTCGTCCGTCGCGCGGTCCCCCGCCGTCCTTCGGTCGGCTCCCGCCAGGCCCGA
>NZ_JBAOJP010000012.1:164549-229120 GCF_037083505.1 Microbacterium sp. CCNWLW41 | reverse complement strand
CCCCCGCCGTCCTTCGGTCGGCTCCCGCCAGGCCCGATGCCGGCGCGTCGGACGAGGCCATCGCTCCGCTCGGCTCCGGGTCGCCGCGTTTCGGTCGTTGAGCGAGGAGCGCAGCGACGAGACGAAACGTGGTGACCTGGGCTGGGGGCGTTTCGTCTCGCTGCGCTCGCTCAACGACCGACCGCGAGGAGCGCAGCGACGAGACGAAACGCGGTGACCCGGCGTCGGGGCGGGTTACGCGGGGTCGCCGCCCAGGGGACCGACGGCCTCGAGCGGGCGCGGATCGTCGGCGCCCGACTTGCGCAGCCGCGCGATCAGGTTCCCGCCGTGGTAGATCACGATCGCCGCGAGCGTGGCGATCACGATGCCGCCCAGCTCGAAGCCGGATCCCTCGTCCTTGATCATGAACCCGCCGACCGCGATGATCAGGCCGACCGCTGCGGTGTACTGGTTCACCGGCCGCGAGAAGTCCACCCGGTTGTCGACCCAGATCTTCACTCCGATGATCCCGATCAGGCCGTACAGGGCGGTCGTGATGCCGCCGAGCACGCCCGGCGGCACGGAGTTGATGACGGCCCCGAACTTCGGCGAGAGGCTCAGCAGGATCGCCGCGATGCCCGCCACCCAGTAGGCCGCGGTGGAGTACACGCGCGTCGACGCCATGACGCCGATGTTCTCGCCGTAGGTCGTCGTGCCCGAGCCGCCGAAGAACCCGGCGACGGTGGTCGACAGGCCGTCCGCGATGAGCGCCTTGCCGGTCTGGCGGTTGATCGTGGGATCCTCCACCATGGTGGCCACGCCGCGCACGTGCCCGACGTTCTCCGCGATGAGGACGAGGACCACGGGCAGGAACATCGCCATCACGGACCAGGTGCCCGGCGAGGCGAAGTCCGGCAGATGGAAGGTGGGGAGCCCGACCCACGGCGCCGCGGCGACCTTCTCGAAGTCCAGCTCGCCGCGGATCCCGGCGAAGACGTATCCGGCGATCACGCCGAGGAAGATCGAGATCCGTCCCAGGAAGCCGCGGAACAGGACGGCGAAGAGGATCGTCACCGCGAGCGTGAACGTGGCCGTGACCGGCGACTGCGCGAAGTTGTTGTGGGCGGCACCGGCGAGGTTGAACCCGATGAGGGCGACGATGGTGCCTGCGAGCACGGGCGGCAGGAACCGGTCGACCCACCGCACGCCGACGGTGTGCACGACGACGCCGATGATCGTCAGCAGCACGCCGACGGCGACGATGCCCGCCAGGGCCGCGCCGATCCCGTCGCTCTGCCCGGTGGCGTTGGCGGCGGTCGCGGCGGTGACCGGAGCGATGAACGCGAACGACGAGCCCAGGTAGCTGGGCAGCTTGTTCCGCGTCACCAGGAGGAACAGGATCGTGCCGAGGCCGCTGAACAGGAGCGTCGTCGGGACGGGGAACCCGGTCAGGATCGGCACGAGGAACGTCGCGCCGAACATCGCCACCACGTGCTGCACGCCGATCGCGATGGTCGCCGGCCAGTTCAGTCGCTCTTCGGGACGGACGACGGCGCCGGGCTCGACCGTGCGGCCGTTGCCGTGCAGGGTCCACAGGGGCATGGGGACTCCTCGGGATCAGGGGCGGAGGGCTGGGGAAACCCTACCGTGGCACCGATCCCCGGCGGGGAGCCGGTTCTCGCTCGCGCCGATCGAACGGGAGCACGGCCGGAATCGACGCCGTGCCCCCGCCGGGATCCTTCGAGTCTCGCCGGGGACACGGGTCGACCCGATCGCCGTGGCGCGCGTCGGACGACGCCCGCCCGATACGCGCCGGCGCTCGCGGGTCAGCGGCCCGCCGGAGTCCACGCGGAGACGCCGTTCAGCGTCTCGACCTCCTCGGCGGTGAGCTCCAGGCGGGCGCCGGCGAGCAGGTCCGGGACCTGGTCGACCGTCGAGGCGCTCGCGAGGGGCGCCACGACGGTCGGCTGGGCGCGGAGCCAGGCGAGCGCGGTCGCGGCGATCGAGGCGCCATGGGCGGATCCGATCTCCTCGAGGGAGTCGATGATGCGCAGTCCCGCCGGGGTGGCGTACTTCGCCGCTCCCTCTGCGCGAGGGGAGCTCTGCCCCGCCGCATCCGTCGACCGGTACTTGCCGGTGAGGAATCCGCTCGCGAGGGAGTAGTACGGAACGAGGCCGAGGCCGAACTCCTCCGCGACCGGGATGATCGTCTCCTCGACCTCGTTGCGGTGCACGAGGTTGTAGTGCGGCTGCACGGCGACCGGCAGCGCGGCGCCCGTGCGGCGGGCGATGTCGATCCACTCCCGGATGCGGTCGGCGCGGTAGTTGGACACGGCGACGTGGCGCACGAGGCCGTCGGTGACGAGCTGCCCGAAGGCGCCGACCGTCTCCTCCAGCGGTACCGACTCGTCGTCGAAGTGCGCGTAGTACAGGTCGATCGTGTCGACGCCGAGCCGCGACAGCGACGCCTCGGCGGCGCGGCGCACGTTCGACGCCGAGAGACCCTTGTAGGCCGGGTGCTGGCTCACCTTGGTCGCCACGACCACGCCTTCGGGTCGGCGCGACGCGAGCCATTCGCCGATGATCGTCTCGCTCTCACCGCCCTCGTTCCCCAGGACCCACGCGCTGTAGGAGTCCGCGGTGTCGATGAAATCGCCGCCCCCTGCCGCGAAGGCGTCGAGGACGGCGAAGGAGGCGTCGCGGTCGGCGGTCCAGCCGAACACGTTGCCGCCGAGCGAGAGGGGGAGGACGTCGAGGTCACTGGATCCGATGCGGGTCATATGCGTCCCAACTCGGGCGCGTCGCGGAGTATTTCCGCGATGTCGGATACCGGATCCGGTCCGGTCCGCGCCGTCGTCCTCGTCGTCGCGGGGCGGGACGGCGCTCGGGCCGACGGAGAGCCCCGACGCCGGGGCGGCTACGCGGTGAGGCGGTCGATGAGCTCGGCGTAACGGGCGGCGGTCTCGGTGACGATGCGCTCGGGCAGGGCCGGGGGCTCGCCCTGCTTGTCCCAGTTCGCCGCCAGCCAGTCGCGGACGATCTGCTTGTCGAAGCTCGCCATCCGCTCCTCGGGCGTCGTCCCGTTCTCCCAGGACTCGCGGTCCCAGTACCGGGAGGAGTCGCTGGTCAGCACCTCGTCGGCCAGGCGGAGCACGCCGTCGGCGTCGATCCCGAACTCGAACTTGGTGTCGGCGAGGATCAGCCCCTTGGACTCGGCGATCGCGGCGGCGCGGCGGTAGATCTCGAGCGAGAGGGCACGGAGCTGCGCGGCCCGCTCGGCGCCGACGAGCTCCTCGGTCCGCGCGAACGTGATGTTCTCGTCGTGCTCGCCGAGCGGCGCCTTGTACGCGGGGGTGAAGAGGGGCTCGGGCAGGCGGTCGCCGTTGGCGAGGCCCTCCGGAAGCGGGATGCCGCAGACCGCTCCCTCGGCCTGGTACTCGGCCCAGCCGGACCCCGTGAGGTAGCCGCGCACGACGCATTCGATCGGGAGCATCTCCAGCGACTGGGCGAGCATGGCGCGGTCCGCGACCGCGGCCGGGATCTCGCCCTCGGCGAGGTGGTGGGCGATCGGATCGTCCCCCTCGGCCAGCCGGTCGAACCACCAGCGGCTGAGGCGGGTGAGCAGCGCCCCCTTCTGCGGGATGCCGGGTTCGAGCACGGCGTCGAAGGCGCTCACCCGGTCGGAGGCGACGACCAGCATGCGGGTGTCGGCCGGATCCTCGGACGCGTACAGGTCGCGGACCTTGCCGGAATAGACATGACGCCAGCCGGGCAGGTGCAGGGCGGTGGTGGGGAGGCTCACCTGGCCATTATCCCGGCCGCGCCGCCCGCGGCGGAACCGGGTCGACGCGATCCTGGGAGCCGTGTCTCGGTGGGGCGGCGTATCGTTCCGGACGATGGACGCCGAGCACCGCACCGAACGACTTCTCCTCAGCGCCCCGGACGAGTCGCATCTCGACGCCGTCCATGCCATCTACGCGGATGAGCGCGTGTGGACGCACTTCCCGAGCCTGCGACACACGGACCGGGCGCAGACCGCGCGCCTGCTGGAGTCGTGGCGGCGCAGCTGGCGCGATGCGGGTCTCGGATCCTGGGTCGTCCGTCTGCCGGATTCCGGTGCCGTCATCGGCAACGGCGGCTGCACGATCCGTCCGGGCGACGGCGCAGCGGCCGCCGTGTGGAACCTCGGCTACCGCCTCTCGGCCGACCATCACGGGCGCGGATACGCCACGGAGCTGTCGCGCGCGGCCCTGGCCCGAGCCGCCGAGATCGCGCCGGAGCGGCCGGTCATCGCCTTCCTCGTCGAGCACAACCGCGCTTCGGCGGCGGTGGCCGAGAAGGTCGGCCTGACCCTGGTCCACCGTGCTCCGGACGTCGGCAATCCGGATCCCTTCGTGCAGCGGCTCGTCTACGCGGATCGTCCTCTGACTCCCGCGCAGCTCGCCACGGCCCTGTCCTGACGCCCCTTCCCGCGCCCGCACCGCCCTTCCCCGCACTCCGCGCTCCACCGACCGCGCCCCGTCTCCGCGCTCCGCCATCTGTGCTCCGCGCCCGCGCTTGGATCGCCGTCAACGCGGAGTTCTCACGCTCCGGCGGAGGGAATCGTGCTCCCGATCCTTCCGAGTGTGTGTTCTCCGTCGGTGCGTGTGTTCTCCGCGGGCGCCTCGGCTCTCCGTCGGGGCGTGCGTCCACGGGGGTGTCCGTGGTGGGTTCGGGCGGAGAACACATGCTCCGTCGGATGGATGAGTGCCATTGCTCCGCGGGAGCGTGCGATATCCGCGAGGACGTGCATCGTCCGCTGGGGTGTGAATCCTCCGTAGCGGCATGCGTCCTCCGCCTGACGCGAGACGTCCGCGGGGGCGTGCGTTGTCCGCCGGAGCGTGCGTCCTCTCCGCAGGGACGTGCGTCGTCCGCAGGGATGTGCGTCCTCCGCGGGGACGTGCGTCGTCCGCAGGGGCGCGAGGTCTCCGCGGGGGCGGGGTCAGGCGCCGCCTACGACGCGGAAGGCGCCGGAGTGTCCGCCCGCGACCGCCACGACGAGGTGCCCGAAGGGCGGCTGCCACTCGCTGTGGCGGCGCTGCTCGCGCGACACCACGACCGCGACCCGGTGGACGTCGCCGTCCCGGGTCGTCTCGACCTCGCGTCCGTCGACGGTGAGATGCAGTCCCGTCTCCGCCGTGCGGACCGCGATGCGCAACACGTCGTGGTCCTCGTCGGCCGGAACACACTCGACCTCGAGGTCCAGCTCGGCGTCGTCCGCCAGGGCCGGGGTAGCCGGCGCCGGCACGGGATCCAGGGCGGGGGTGCGGGGCGGGGCGGTGCGCCGCTCGCCGGTGCGCTCGAAGGCGGCGGCCAGCGCCAGCAGCGCGGAGTCGTCATAGGCGCGGCCCGCGAAGGTCAGGCCGACGGGCATTCCGATGTCGGCGGTGGTGCCCATGGGGACGGTCACCGTAGGGACCCCCAGGTGCCGGATCGCGAGGTTGCCGTTGGCCACCCACACGCCGTTGCGCCAGCCGAGATCGGCGGACTCCGGGTTCACGTCCATGTCCGCCGGCCCCACGTCCGCGACGGCCGGGAACACCACGGCGTCCAGACCCCGCTCGTCCATCCACTGCTCCAGATCGACGCGCCGGGTCTCCTCCAGCCCGCGCATCCCGTCCTCCAGGTGCGGGATCTCGAGGAAGCTGTCGCGCGGCTCGCGACGCACCTGCTCCGGATAGTCGGCGATGTCGTCGTCGAAGCCGTCGTAGCGGTCGGGGAGCGCCCCGGTCGGCGCCGGGAAGATCCGTGCGCCGTCCACGCCGGCGAGACCGGGGAAGGCGGGGTCCCCGTTGGCGGCGAGGAAGTCGTCCCACGCCCACGCGGACAGGTCCAGGATCTCCCGGGCCAGGTACTCCGGCGAGACGAGTCCCCTGGTGGCGATCGTGGGCATCCCCGGTCGGTCGCCCTCGTACCGCGACACCATCGGGAAGTCGACCTCGATCACCTCGGCGCCCGCGGCCTCCAGCGCTCGGCGCGCGTCTCGCCACAGGTCCATGACGGTGTCCCTGGCGACGATCCGCTGCCCGGTCGGCCCGCCGATCCCGGGGGAGGGTGCAGTGCCCGCGTCCGGATCGGCGTTGATGTACATCCGTGGGACGCCCAGGCGCACGCCGGCCAGCGACGCCTCGTCGGACAAGGCGCGGTACGAGGCGGGGCGCACGGACGACGCGGGCGGGATCGGGATCCACGGCTGGCTGCGCCACAGGTCGCCGCGCGGGTCCTCGTCGTCCGCGACGATCACGTCCAGGACCTCCAGCAGATCGGCCATCGTGCGGGTGTGCGGCACGACGACGTCCATGGTCGGCACGAGGGGCCAGTTCCCGCGCACGGAGATCACCCCGCGGCTCGGCGTGTAGGCGCACAGCGCGTTGTTGGACGCGGGGGCGCGGCCGCTCGACCAGGTCTCCTCCCCGAGCCCGAACGCCGCGAAGCTGGCCGCCGTGGCCACGCCCGAGCCGTTGGACGACCCGGAGCCGAAGGCCGCGGGCAGGTAGTCGGCGTTGTACGGGGACTCCGCCCGGCCGTGCAGCCCGCGCTGCATGCCGCCGTTCGCCATCGGGGGCATGGTGGTGAGGCCGATGAGCACGGCCCCCGCCTCACGGAGACGCGAGATCGCGAACGCGTCGCGACCGGCGCGCAGCCGCGCGAAGGCGGGGGAGCCCGCCGAGACCGGCAGGCCCTCGACGGCGTAGCTGTCCTTCGCCGTGTAGGGGATGCCGTCGAGGGGGCCGCGGACCCGCCCCTCCCGCCGCCGCCGGTCGGAGGCGCGCGCCTCGGCGAACATCTCCGGGTTCAGCACGGGCACGGATCCGAGGGCGGTGCCGTGCCGGTCGTACCGGGCGATCCGCTCCAGATAGGCGGCCACGAGGGCCGTGCTGGTGACCCGGCCCGACTCCAGGGCCGCACGCAGCTCGGCGATCCCCGCCTCGACGACGTTCACGAGCGCGCCGCCGGCTGGTGCTGGGTGATGCAGTGCACGCCGCCCCCACGCGCGAAGAGCTCCCGTGCGTCGACGGACACGACGCGGCGTCCGGGATAGGCGGCCGACAGGATCTCACGGGCCTCGGCATCCGCGCGCTCGTCGCCGAAGGCGCAGGCGATGACGCCGCCGTTGACGACGAGGTGGTTGATGTAGCTCCAGTCGACGTATCCCTCGTCGTCGCGCAGGGTGGCGGGCGCGGGGACGTCGACGATCTCGAAGGGTCGCCCGGCGGCGTCTCGCGCGCCGACGAGCTCCTCGCGCAGCGTGCGCGTCACGGCGTGATCCGGATGCGCCGGGTCGCGCTGCGCGTGGAGGAGGATCCGGCCCGGCTCGGGCAGAGTGGCGACGATGTCGACGTGGCCGCGCGTGCCGAACGCGTCGTAGTCCCGGGTGAGGCCGCGGGAGAGCCAGACGACGTTCGTGACGCCCAGCGTCCGGCGCAGCTCCGCCTCGACACGCGCCCTGTCGGCCAGCGGGTTGCGGCCCGGATCGAGCTGCACCGTCTCGGTGACGAGCACCGTCCCGGCGCCGTCGACGTGGATGCCGCCGCCCTCGTTCACCAGGAGCGACGACACGACCGGGACTCCCGCCCTTTCCGCCACGAACCGCGCGAGCCCGGCGTCGTGCGTCCAGTCGGTCCACTCCTGTCCGCCCCAGCCGTTGAAGATCCAGTCCACGGCGGCGACGGCCCCGTCGGCGTCGTGTACGAAGGTCGGGCCCGCGTCCCGCATCCAGAAGTCGTCGACCGTCCGCTCGACGATCTCGATCTCGGCGCCGAGCATGCGGCGCGCACGAGCGCTCTCGGTCGGGTCGACGACCATCGTGACCGGCTCGAACTCGGCGACGGCGTGCGCCACGGCGGTCCAGGCGGCGTAGCCCGCCTCCCGCTCCGCCGCGCCGGCGCCGAGGGTCTGCCCCTCCCGGGGGAAGGTCATCCAGGTGCGGTCGTGCGGCGCGGTCTCCGCAGGCATCGTCCAGGTCACGGCGTCTCGCTCCTTCGCGGCTCGGTGTCGTTCGAGAATGCTACCCGCAGAAACTGAAAAGGCAACTAGTCGAGCCTATTGACGCATTCATGATCCCTCCCTAGACTGCTGAAACTTCCCGCCCCCGGCTCGGCCGGGCCGATGCGACGCACAAGGACGTGTATGAACGGCAACCCTCCCTCCCTGAAACGGACCCTCGGCGTGTGGGCCATCGTCGGCCTCGGCCTCGGATACATGGCACCGGTCACCGTCTTCGACACGTTCGGCATCGTGTCCGAGGAGACCTCGGGCGTCGTGCCGTTGGCGTACCTCATCGGGCTCGTGGTCCTGCTGTTCACGGCGCTCAGCTACGGATCCATGGCGCGGGCGTTCCCCGCGGCGGGCTCGGCGTACACGTACACCCGCGAGTCGATCCATCCCTCGCTCGGCTTTCTCGTCGGCTGGGCCGCGCTCCTGGACTACCTGCTCCTGCCGGTCGTGAACGCGGTCATCATCCGGCTCTACATGGAGCAGTTCTTCCCGGACGTCCCGGGATGGGTGTGGGTCGTCGGCGTGGCGGCGCTGCTGATCGGGCTGAACATCATCAGCGTGAACGCCACGTCGCGGATCAACGGCGTGCTGCTGATCTCGGCGCTGGCCGGCATCGCGGCGTTCGTCGTCCTCGCCGCGGTGCAGATCGGCCGGGGGATGGGCGAGGGCACGCTCGCGTCCCTCCGCCCCCTCTGGCACGACGACGTGCAGCTCACCGCGGTGATCGTCGGCACGACCATCGTCGCGTTCTCGTTCATCGGCTTCGACGCGGTCACCATGTACGCCGAGGAGGCCAAGGACGAGCGGGTGGTGCCGAGGGCCGTCGTCCTGACGGTGCTGTGCGGCGGCGCCGTGTTCCTGATCGGGGGCTGGTTCGCGCAGCTCGCGTTCCCGACCAACGAGGTGTTCCACTACGTCGACGACACGCTGCCCGAGATGGCGCTGCTGGTGGGAGGCCAGGCGTTCCAGATCCTGTTCGTCGCGGTGGCGTTCGCCGCGGCGGTGGCCTCCGGGCTGTCCTCGCACGCGAGCGTCTCGCGCCTGCTCTACGTCATGGGGCGCAACGGCGTCCTCCCCCGCAGGGTGTTCGGCGTCATCCATCCGACCCGCCGCACCCCGTTGTACGCGACGGTGATCTCCGGTGCCGTGATCCTCCTGGCGGTCGGGATGTCGCTGGAGCTGATGTCGTCGATGATCAGCTTCGGCGCCCTCGTCGCGTTCACGTTCGTCAACCTCTCGGTCATCGCGCACTACGCCGTCCGGCAGGGGCGGCGCCGGACGCCGGCCGACATCGTCCGCTTCCTCGTTCTCCCCGTGATCGGAGCGATCGGGACGGGCCTGCTGTGGATCCACCTCAGCCCGGACGCGATGATCGCGGGCGTCGTCTGGGCCGCGGTCGGGCTCGTCTACCTGATCGTGCTCACGCGCGGCTTCCGCCGCCCGGTCGTCTCGCTCGGCATCGAGGAGGCCGAGCGCGATCCTCAGGGCGAACCGGAACCGGGCCTTACCCGCTGATCGCCGGGACGGGCTCCGAGAGCCCGTCCGTGTCCTCCCGCCTGTCCCCGGGGGCGCCGCTGCGCTCCCGTGCCTCGTGCACCCCTCTCACCCCCCAATGAAAGGATCGTCATGCGTCTCACACCCCGTTCCCGCGCGACGGCCGGCGCTGCCGCCGTGCTCGTCGCCGCCGGGCTGCTGGCCGGCTGCACCGCGGCACAGGAAGGACCCTCCATGGATCGCGCCGACACCGTCCTCCGCGGCGGCTTCATCTGGACCGTGGACGCAGAGGACAGCGTCCAGGAGGCGATCGCGATCCGCGACGGCCTCATCGTCTACGTCGGCGACGACGAGGGGGCGGAGCCGTACATCGGCGAAGGCACCGAGGTCGTCGAGCTCGACGGGCGGATGGTCATGCCCGGCATCCAGGACGGACACACGCACTCGATCGGCGGCGGCGGGAACCTCGCGGGGTGCTCGCTGACCTACGACCCGCTGACGGTCGCGGAGTTCCAGGCGCGGATCCAGGAATGCCTCGACGACATGGCGGACGAGCCGTCCGACGTGGCTCTCAGCGTCCGCGGCTGGTATCGCCAGGCGATGCAGCCCGCGGGGACCGACGCCGACCGCGGCGTCCTGGACGCGTTGGGCGCGGATCGGCCGATCATCGTCAACTCCACGGACGGGCACAGCGCCGTCGTCAACAGCGTGGCGCTCGCCGCCGCCGGGATCACCGCGGCGACCCCGGACCAGGACGGCGGTCACATCGCCCGGGACGCCGCGGGCGAGCCCACGGGAATCCTCGAGGACGGCGCGATCGACGCGGTGCGGGCGCTGCTGCCCGCGCCCACCGAGGAGGACACCCGCGCCTCCGCCGCCGCGGCGCTGGAGGCGTTCGCCGCCCAGGGCGTGGTGGCCTTCATGGACCAGATCGCCGGCGCCGGCACGGCGCAGGCCTATGCCTCCCTGCATGAGGACGGCGAGCTGACGGCGCGCGTGCACCTGTCGCCGGATGTGGACATGGCCGCGGCCGCGACCGACCCGGAGGCCGCGGTGGCGGACGTGGTCGACTACCGCGACACCTGGACGCGCGCCGAGGAGGACGCGGCACCGGGGATCTCCGTGACGAGCGTGGGGGAGATCTTCATCGACGGCGTGACGCAGGCGCCCGCGCAGACGGCGAGCATGCTCGCTCCGTATCTCGTCGAGGGCCCCGACGGGGCGTGGGCGCCCGGGACCAACGCCGGACCGGAGCCGTACTACACGGCCGACCAGTTCGCCGCCGTGGCCGGCGCTCTGCTGAAGGAGGGGATCGCCGCGCAACCCCACGCGATCGGCGACCGCGGCGTCCGCGAGATCCTCGACGCCTACGAGGCGGTGCGCGCGGACGTGGACAGCGACCTGCCGCTGCTCATCGGCCATGCCGAGAACGTGGATCCGGCGGACTGGCCCCGCTTCGCCGAGTTGAACGTGCAGCCGGTCATGGGACTGCAGTGGGCCAAGCCCTCGTTCGACTCCATCGAGGGCACGAAGGACCAGCTCGGCCCGGAGCGGTTCGCGCGCTCGGAGCCGATCGGATCCCTCACGGACGCCGGTGCGGCCGTCGCGCTCGGCAGCGACTGGCCGGTCGACCGTCTCGACGAGTGGCTCGCGATGCAGGTCGCGGTGACCCGGGAGAACCCGGACGGCGGCGAGGCGTACACCGGCAGGCTCGGCGAGGAGCGCGGGCTCACCGTGGCCGAGGCCATCCGTGTCCTGACCCTCAACGGTGCTGCGGCCATGCTCGCCGACGACGTGACGGGATCCCTGGAGACCGGCAAGTACGCCGATCTGATCGTGATCGACCAGAACATCACGGAGATCGACCCGAGTCGGATCGTCGACACCGAGGTGCTGCTCACGATGGTCGGCGGCCGGGTGGTGCACGGCGGCATCTGACCGGCGAGGCCGGGCGGGTGGGAGCATAGGATGGCACCGAACTCCCACCCGCTCGTACGGGTGTGCCGTGCCGATCCCGCAAGGAGGGTGGAAACGGTGCCGACCCCCACGTCACCGACCGGCGACGCGCGCGACAGCATCCTCGACGCGGCGGCGTCGGTGCTTCTTCGTGACGGGATCCATGCCGCCAAGGTGGAGGACATCGCTCGGGCCGCGGGGGTGTCGCTGGGGCTGCTCAACTACCATTTCGGCGGTCGGCTCGCCCTCCTGCGCGCGGCGCTGGTGCGCGCGCTGGACACGCTCGACGGCCTCCCGGCGGAGGAGGACGCCGCCGCGCTCGTCGGCGCCCCGATGACGGCGGGCGCGTGGGCCCGGCTGCGCGCCGATGCCCTCCGCGAGGCCGTGTTCGACGCCGAGGTGCGGCGAGCCCTGGATGCGGTGACGACCCGATGGGAGACGGTCGTGGCGGAGCGTTCGGGCGCGGATGCGCGCACCGTCCGCGTCCTCAGCAGCCTCGCCGACGGACTGCGTCAGCGCGTCGCGACCGACCTCATGTCCGAGGAGGAGGCCCGGATCCTGCTCGCCGCGGCGGCGGATCATCTGGATCTCTCGTCTCGGACCGGGGCGGGGCGCCCGTGAGCGAGTCGGCCAGCAGGAAGGACCGGATCCTCGCCGCCGCCTCGTCGCTCATCGCACAGAAGGGGCTGCAGGCGCTGCGGATGTCGGAGGTGGCCACCACCGCGGATGTGACCCCGCACCTGCTCGCGTACCACTTCCCCAGCAAGCAGGCGCTGCTGACCGCGGCCCTCGAGTACGCGGCCCGGCGCGCTCCGTCGACCAACCTCCTGCATCGGACCCCCGGGGTTGCGGCGCGGGAGACGCTGCGCACGGCCCTGCTGGCGGAGTTCGACGAGCGGTCGTCCGTGCGCGAGCTGAACCTCGTGTGGAACGAGGTCGCGGCGCTGCCCAACGCTCAGGACGCCCTCCACGCTCAGTTGCGTGCGGTGACGGAGGACTGGAACGACCAGGTCATGATCGGCGTGCTGCGCTGCATCGCGGAGGGGTCGATGCGCAGCGACCTGGCGCCCGAGAGTCTCGCCGCGATGCTCACCGCGATGGTCGAGGGGCTGAGCCAGCGCTGGCTCGCCGGCGTTCTCGACGTGGCGGAGGCGCGCGAGGCGCTCGACCACCTCCTCACCGCCTTCCAGGCCCCCGCGCCCGCGTAACCCCGCCCCGTCGCCCCGCGTACCGCCGCCCCGCCTCGCGTACCGCGCCGCATCCTCGCCCCGCCCGCTCGCCTCGCGCCGCCGTCTATCGAGTGGTCATTTTCTGTGGGTTCAGCGCCGTTCAACCCACAGAAACTGACCACTCGACAGGGCGGGTCGGAACGCGGCGAGCGGGCGGGGGCAAGGGCGTGTATAGTCCTCTTCGGATAGTCCATATGGACTAATCGAAATGGAGGACTCGTGAAGGACCCGGCGCTCACGCCCCTCGGCGTCATGGTGCTCGCGCTGCTGCGCGAGCGCGACATGCACACCTACGAGATGGCGCGTCTGCTGCGTCAGCGTCGTGACGACCGGCTCATCTCGATCACCAACGGCACGCTGTACCACACGGTCTCGCGCCTCAATGAGCAGGGACTCCTGGCCGAGGTGGGGACGGACCGCGAGGGCAATCGCCCCGAGCGCACCACCTACACGCTCACGTCCGCCGGAGCCGACGCGGTCGGCGACTGGGTGCGCCGGGAGCTCGGTCGCCTGGATCACCCGGCACGGTTCCGCGTGGCCGTGGCGGAGGCGCACAACCTCGACCGCGCCGAGGTCATCGCGTTGCTGGAGCAGCGCCGCGCCCTGGTCCAGGAGGACCTCGCGCACCACGAAGAGGGGATCGCCTCGGCCGCCGAGCGCCGGATCCCCGAGCAGTACATCCTCGAGATCACCCGGCAGCGGATGCTGCTGCAGGCCGACCTCGACTGGCTCGACCAACTCCTCCCGCGTCTGGGCGACCCCGCGTTCGCGTGGGGCGCGGACCCGGATCACTGTCTTGCAGAGCGAAAGGCGCACGAATGACCGAATCGAACGGCGGCGAGCAGGCGACCGCACCGGCCGGGGTCCCGACCTCGACCGGCACCTATGCCACCGGCCACAAGCCGACCAGCCCGTGGCCCGCCCTCTGGGCCCTCGTCATCGGCTTCTTCATGATCCTGGTGGACACCACGATCGTCTCGGTGGCGAACCCGGCGATCAAGGCCGCGCTGGATCCGCAGACCAACAACCTCGACAACGTCGTGTGGGTCACGAGCGCCTACCTGCTCGCGTACGCGGTGCCGCTGCTCATCACCGGGCGCCTCGGCGACCGGTTCGGGCCGAAGAACATCTACCTGATCGGGCTCGTCGTCTTCACCGGCGCGTCCCTGTGGTGCGGCCTGTCCACGACCCTCGAGGGGCTGATCGCGGCCCGCGCCGTCCAGGGACTCGGCGCGGCGTTCATGACGCCGCAGACGATGGCGGTCATCACCCGCACGTTCCCGGCCGGTCGTCGCGGTGCGGCGATGGGGCTGTGGGGCGCCACCGCCGGTGTCGCGACGCTCGTCGGGCCGCTCGTCGGCGGCCTGCTCGTCGACGGTCTCGGCTGGGAGTGGATCTTCTTCATCAACGTGCCGGTCGGGATCATCGGGTTCGTGCTGGCCGCGATCCTGGTCCCGCGCCTGAAGACGCACCCGCACCGCTTCGACGTCGTCGGGGTCGTGCTCAGCGCCGCGGCCCTGTTCCTCATCGTCTTCGGGCTTCAGGAGGGCGAGAAGTACGACTGGGGCGTCATCGCCGGACCGATCTCCGTCTGGAGTCTGATCATCGCCGGTGTCGTGCTGCTGGCGGTGTTCGTCCTGCAGCAGGCCCGGACCCGCAGCGAGCCGCTCGTTCCGCTGGGGCTGTTCCGCGACCGCAACTTCTCCGGCGCGAACGTCGCGATCGCGGCCGTCGGGTTCACGGTCACCGGAATGGCGCTGCCGTTCATGTTCTTCCTGCAGCTCGCCCGGGGCCTCACCCCGACCGAGGCGGCGCTGCTGATGATCCCCATGGCGGTGATCTCGGGCGCCCTCGCGCCCCTGGCCGGCTCGCTGCTGGACCGGGTGGACCCGCGGTTCATCCTCGTACCCGGCCTCCTCTTCGTCGGCGCGGGGCTGCTGTGGAACGCGGCGCTGATGAACCTCGACTCGCCGATCTGGATGTTCCTGCTGCCCTCGGCGCTCCTCGGCATCGGGAACGCGGGGATGTGGGGTCCGCTCGCCACGACGGCCACCCGAAACCTGCCGCCGCGGCAGGCGGGAGCCGGGGCGGGCATCTACAACACGACCCGCACGATCGGATCCGTCGTCGGCTCGTCGGCGATCGCGGCCTTCATGCAGGCGCGTCTCGAAGCCAACCTGCCCGGAATGGGCGAGGCGCCGGGCGGCATCGGCGGGGGTGGAGCACTCCCGGAGGCGGTGGCCGCACCGTTCTCCACCGGTATGGCGCAGACGATGCTGCTGCCGGCGGCGGTCCTGGCGGTCGCCCTCGTCGCGGCGCTCTTCCTGACCGGGCACAAGCCCGACGATTCCGCCCGGTGAGGATGGAAACGGTGGTCAAGTCGGTGGACTGAAACGGATTCCGAAGGGTCTCATCACACAAACGACTGGATTCGTTCCCGATCGTGCCTTAGGCTGACATCGCCACAGCGCGCATCGGGCCGGCGTCGCCCCGATGCATCGAGCGTGCGGATGTCGACGCCGGAGGGAAGGTCCTCGATGACGACGACGCCCATTCACCTCACGCGGGGAGACGGCAAGGGCCTGGCCCAGGGAACTCTGGGGCTCTGGGGATCCACGGTGATCGGCCTGGCCTCGACCGCCCCGGTGTACTCGCTGGTCGCGACGCTCGGCTGGGTCGTGCTCGCGGTCGGGGCCCAGGCGCCGATCGCGTTCATCGTCGCGTTCCTGCCGATGCTCTTCATCGCGTTCGCATACCGGGAGCTCAACCGCGAGATCCCGGACTGCGGCACGACCTTCACCTGGGGCACGAAGGCGTTCGGTCCGTGGGTCGGCTGGATGGGCGGCTGGGGCGTCGCGGTCGCGGGCATGGTGGTGCTCGCGAACCTCTCCCAGATCGCGAGCATCTACTTCTGGGCGCTGTTCGGTCTGTCGTTCGAGAACAACGACTGGCGGGTCATCCTCGTCGCCGTGGCGTTCATCGCGGCGATGACCTGGGTGAGCTGGCGCGGAGTCGAGATCGGCGAGAAGATCCAGAACCTGCTCCTGGCGATCCAGTACATCGCGCTGGCGGTGTTCGTCGTGGCGGCCCTCGTCCAGTTCTTCGCCGGCACCGCGCCGAACCCCACGCCGTTCGATCTCGAGTGGATGAACCCGTTCGCGTTCACCTCGTGGAGCGGGTTCACCCAGGCCGTCCTCCTGGCGCTGTTCATCTACTGGGGATGGGACACGTGCCTGGCGCTGAACGAGGAGACGAAGGACCCGAAGCGCACGCCGGGCGCGGCCGCGCTGCTGACCTGCGTGATCCTGCTGGTGACCTACGTCGGGGTGACCGTGGCCGCCATGATGTACGCGGGTCTCGGCGAGGACGGCACGGGCCTGGGCAACGAGGCGAATGCGGACGACTTCTTCCTCGCGATCCGTGACGGCCTGCTCGGCCCGTTCGGCTGGGTCCTCGTCGTGGCGGTCCTCATCTCGGCCGTGTCGTCGACGCAGACCACGATCCTCCCGACCGCGCGCGGCACCCTGGCCATGGGCGTGTACCGGGCGCTCCCGGCCAGGTTCAAGGACGTGCACCCGCGCTACCGCACCCCGTCGTTCTCGACGCTGGTCATGGGCGTCGTCGCCTCGGCCTACTACGTCGGGATGACCCTGGTCAGCGACAACATCCTGCAGGACTCGATCCTCTCGCTCGGGCTCGCGATCGCCTTCTACTACGCCATCACCGGCTACGCGTGCGTGTGGTACTTCCGCCGGGAGCTGTTCACGTCCGTGAACGCCTTCCTGGTCAAGGGGCTCATGCCGCTGCTGGGAGCGCTCATGCTCACGTACGCGTTCGTGCAGTCGGCGATCGACATGTGGGACGTGGACTACGGCTACACGGTGCTCTTCGGGATCGGCGGCACGTTCGTGGTCGGCATCGGGTCGCTGCTGATCGGTGTGGTGCTGATGCTCGTCTGGTTCCTGTTTCCGCGGGCGAAGCGGTTCTTCCGGGGCGAGAGCCTGAACCGGGACACCCCCGTGCTCGTGCCGGACGAGCCGGGCGATCTCATCCGCTCCGTGGACGGGGGGATCTGATGCGGATCCTCGTCATCGGCGCCGGGGGCGTCGGATCCGCAGCCGTGCGGATCGCCGTGCGCCGCGACTTCTTCGAGGCGCTGGTCGTGGCGGACTACGATCCCGCCCGGCCCGAGGCGCTCGCCGCGGAGCTCTCCGATCCCCGCCTGGTCGCGGCGCGGGTGGACGCCTCCTCCGCCGCGTCGGTCGCGGCCCTCATCCGCGAGCACGGGGCGACGCACGTCCTCAACGCCGTGGATCCGCGCTTCGTCATGTCCATCTTCGAGGGCTGCTTCGACGCCGGGGCGACCTACCTCGACATGGCGATGAGCCTGTCCCGCCCGCACCCCGAGCGCCCCCACGAGCTCACCGGGGTGAAGCTCGGGGACGAGCAGTTCGCGCAGGCCGAGCGCTGGGAGGCCGCCGGACGGCTGGCGCTCGTCGGAATCGGCGTCGAGCCGGGGCTGTCGGACGTGCTCGCGCGGTACGCGGAGGACGAGCTGTTCGACGAGATCGACGAGATCGGGGTGCGCGACGGCGCGAACCTGGTCGTCGAGGGCTACGACTTCGCTCCGTCCTTCTCGATCTGGACGACGATCGAGGAATGCCTGAACCCGCCGGTGATCTACGAGGCGGATCGCGGGTGGTTCACGACGGCGCCGTTCTCCGAGCCCGAGGTGTTCGACTTCCCGGAGGGGATCGGTCCGGTCGAGTGCGTCAACGTCGAGCATGAGGAGGTCCTCCTCATGCCGCGCTGGACGACCGCGAAGCGGGTCACCTTCAAGTACGGGCTGGGGGACGAGTTCATCCGGGTCCTGTCCGTGCTGAACAAGCTGGGGCTGGACCGGACGGATCCGGTGACGGTGAAGGGCGTCGAGGTGTCTCCCCGCGACGTGGTCGCGGCGGTGCTCCCGGATCCGGCCGCGTTGGGGGACCGGATGACGGGGAAGACCTGCGCGGGGGTGTGGGTGCGGGGCACGGGCAAGGACGGCGCTCCCCGGTCGACGTACCTGTACCACGTCGCGGACAACGAGCGGACGATGGCGGAGTACGGCTCGCAGGCCGTGGTGTGGCAGACCGCGATCAACCCCGTCGTGGCGCTGGAGCTGCTCGCCCGCGGGGCCTGGTCCGGCGCGGGCGTCCTCGGTCCCGAGGCGTTCGACGCCCGCCCCTTCCTCGACCTGCTGTCGGCCCCGGCACCCGCCGGCTACGGCTCGCCCTGGGGGCTGGTCGAGAAGCCCGTCTGACCCCGGTCCCGGGTCCCGGGTCCCGGTCCGGTCCCGGTTCCCGTCCGCGAGGCCCCCTCGTGCCGCCCAGACCCCCTCCCACAAGCGCGTGGCAGAGGGGGTCTCGGCGGGGCGAGGGGGTCTCGCGCGGCTCGGGTCTAGTCGGCGACGCGGGCCGCGATGTCGGTGCGGTGGTGCGCGCCGTCGAGGCGGATCCGACCGATGGCCTCGTACGCGCGGGCGCGGGCGTCGCGGAAGTCCGATCCGGTGGCCACCACGTTCAGCACGCGGCCGCCCGTCGCGATGAGCGAGCCGCCCGGCGCATCCGGGCCGGCCGTCGCGGCGTGCACGATCCGCACGCCCTCGACGGCGTCGGCGTCCTCCAGGCCCTCGATGGGACGACCGGTCCGCGGCGCCTCGGGGTAGCCCTCGCTGGCGAGGACGACCGTGATCGCGACGTCGTCGGAGAACTCCGGATGCGGCTGGTCCTCGAGGGTGCCCGACGCGGCGGCGAGCAGCAGCGCGGACAGCGGCGTGCGCAGGCGCGGCAGCACGACCTGTGTCTCCGGGTCGCCGAACCGTGCGTTGAACTCGATGACCCGCACGCCCTTCTCGGTGAGGATGAGTCCGGCGTACAGCAGGCCGATGAACGGCGTCCCCTCCGCGTCGAGCTGACGGATGACGGGGAGAGCGATCTCGTCGGTGACCTGCTGGACGAACGCCTCCTCGGATCCGAACCGCTCGGCCAGCCAGGGCAGCGGCGAATACGCGCCCATGCCGCCGGTGTTGGGGCCCTCGTCTCCGTCCAGGGCCCGCTTGAAGTCCTGGGCGGGGCTCAGCGCGCGCACGGTGTCGCCGTCGCTGAGGAAGAAGAGGGAGACCTCAGGGCCGGACAGGAACTCCTCCACGAGCACCGGGCCCGTCGGCAGGTACTGGGCCGCATGGGCCCGTGCCTCGGCGCGGTCCTCCGTCACGATGACGCCCTTGCCGGCGGCCAGGCCGTCGGCCTTGACGACGTAGGGGGAGCCGAGCTCGTCGAACGCGGCCTCGACCTCCTCCGCCGTCGCGGCGTGCACGGCGCGCCCCGTGGGGACGGATGCGGACTCCATGATCCGCTTCGCGAAGGCCTTCGACCCCTCCAGCTGCGCCGCGGCCCGGCCCGGCCCGAACACGGGGATCCCGCGTTCGCGGAGCGCGTCGGCGACGCCGGCGACGAGCGGCGCCTCGGGGCCGACGACGACGAGGTCCACGGCGTGCTCGTTGGCGAACGCGGTCACGGCGGCGCCGTCGAGCGGATCGACGCCGACGATCGTCGCGTCCTGTGCGATGCCGGCGTTGCCGGGCGCGGCGAGGATGTCGTGCGCGTCCTCCTCGGCGCGCAGGGCGAGGATGATCGCGTGCTCGCGGGCACCGGAACCGAGGACGAGGATCTTCACCCGGCCAGCCTACCGAGCGCGTGCCGAAACCCCCTCTGCCCGCCCAGACCCCCTCCCGGACGCGCACCTGCGAGGGGGTGTCGACGGGGGAAGGGGTTTCGGCGACCGCGGCGGATCAGACCTCGCGCTCGATCGAGCGGTCCCAGGGCACGGTCCAGCCGGCCGCCTCGAAGAGCCCGTCCAGCACCATCGCCGTGAAGCCCCACACGACCGTGCCGTCCACCTCGAACGCGGGCGCACGGAAGGTGTGCACGCCGTGATGGCGCACGGACACGTACCGGTTGGCCGGATCCAGGAGCTTCGCGACCGGCATCCGGAACACCTCGACCGTCTCGGCGTGGTCCACGGCCACCACCGACGACGGCTCCCGCCACCATCCCAGCACCGGCGTCACGCGGTGGTTGCTCGCCACCAGGGGGAGATCGGGCAGCACCGCGAGGATCTCGACCCCCGCGGGATCCACGCCGGTCTCCTCCTGCGCCTCGCGCAGGGCGGTGGCGGCGACGTCTGCGTCCTCCGGCTCGGCCTTGCCCCCGGGGAAGGAGACCTGGCCGGGGTGCGACGACAGCGTGGGGGAACGCTTCTCCAGCAGCACGTCCAGGTCGCGCGCCAGCACCGCGTCCGGGGGTGCGGGCACGTCGTCGAGGACCCCGAACAGCACCAGGACCGCCGCCGCGCGCGGCTCGGAGGCCGTCGGAAGGTCGGGCAGCAGCGTGCGCCACGCCTCGGAGCGGGCGGCCTCGATCAGGCCGCGCCGAGCGCCGGCGGCGGTGGCGGGCCGCGACGCGGTCGAGTCCTGCGTCAGGTCGGACATCCCCCCAGCGTACGGGGGCGACGCGCCCCCGGGGTCGGCCTCGTCGGGAACCGTAGGGTGGGGGCATGGCTCGGAAGATCGACACGGCGGCGGGGCGGGAGGCCCTGGCCGCGGTGGGCGTCGCCCGCGAGGCGGAGGAGCGGCCGCCGCGCCCCGCCTACGCCGCCGCCGTCCGCTACCTCCTGCAGCTGCTTGAGGAGAAGGCGCCCGGCAACAGCGTCGAGGTGCGCGTCCCGCCCTTCGGCGCCGTCCAGGTGGTGCAGGGGCCGCGGCACACCCGGGGGACGCCGCCGAACGTGGTGGAGATGGATCCGGAGACGTGGATCGACGTGGCGACCGGCGTCCGCGCGTGGGCGGATGCGGCCGCGGACGGGCGGATCCACGCATCCGGCACCCGCGCCGACCTCACGGACCTGCTCCCACTGCGTCCCTGACCGTGCGGCCCGGTCGTAGGGCGGGCGGCGCGAGGGCCGGGTGTGGGATCAGCCCTCGGCGGGCGTCCCGGTGTAGAAGGCGTAGGTGGCAGCCGCGGCGGCTCTGGCCTGGTCGGCGCTCGCCCCCGCAGCCTCGTGCGCGGTTCCCCAGGCATCGGCCGCTGCGCGGTAGAAGGCGCGGCCCTCGTCGCTCCCGGCCCACGCCTCCGCGGTCTCCGGCGAGGGTCCGTCGCCGCCGGTCAGGTGGAGGGCGAGGCCGAGCAGCCCGCCGTCCCATCCGACGCCGGTCGCCCCGGGACCGAACTGCTCCCAGAAGCCCGGCGGCACCTCGTCCACGCGGGCGACGTGCTCGAGCTCGAAGCGCGTGCTCGCCGCTCCGGTCGCCGTGAGCCGGACCGTGACCCAGGTGACGCCTCCGCCGTACTCCCAGGTCACCCGGTAGGCCGCCGTGCCGTCGGTCGGCGGGGCGCACTCCAGGATCTCCCCCTCGGCGTTGCCCTCCAGCCGGTAGCGACCGCCGAGACGGAGGTCGCCGCTGACGGGCAGGAACCAGCGGGGGATCCGATCGGCGCTCGTCGCCGCGTCCCAGACGTCCTCGATGGGGCTCGGATACTCCTGCGACAGCGTCTGGACGCGCGAGAGCACGCCGTCCACGTCCTCGGTGCGGACGCCGCGCGTCACGGCGTCCACCTGTGCGTTCACATCGACCATGGTCTCCTCCTCTGTTCGGTGTCTCGTTCTCTGTTCGGTGTCTCGGTCGTCCCGGCGGCGTCCGTCGGGGGTCGTCGGATGCGCCACGCCGGTCCGTGGGCCTCCGGTCAGCGGGGCGCCTCGCCCGCGGATCCGGCCTGGGTGTCGAGCCGCTGCCGGCGTCGTCCGCGGGCGAGCTCCGTGCCGAGGGCGTCGAGCCGCGGCTGCCAGAAGCGGCGGAACGGCTCGAACCAGGTCGCGGCGTCGTGCAGGGCCTCGGGATCGAGGGCGTACAGGCGTCGGGTGCCCTCGGGGCGGACGGAGGCGAAGCCGTTCTCCCGCAGGACCTTCAGATGCTGGGAGACGGCGGGCTGAGAGATCCCGAACTCGGCGTGGACCTCGCCGGCGAGCTCCCCCGCACTGCGCTCGCCGTCTCCCAGGAGCTCCAGCAGGCGCCGGCGGACGGGATCGCCCAGGACATCGAGTGCGTGCATGGATCTACTGTTTCATCCTTTGCTTATATAAGTCAAGGATGAAGTAGCGGTGACGAGCCCGTGCGGATGCGGAGCGCGAGAGCCAGGGGCGGCCGACGGTCGCGGAGGCGGGACACCGGGATCGGTGGGAGAATGGAGGCATGTCCCCCTCCGAGAGCCGTGAGACCGTCGAAGCCCGCGTGCGCCGCGCGCCGCGCTGGGGTGTCTTCCTCGGGATCGGGGTCGTGCTCGGGGTGATCGCCGCCGCGATCCTCACCGCCGTGGGCAGCTACGAGGAGTCCGAGGCCCTGGGCGTCGTGTACCCGCCCGGCCAGGTGTTCGGCTTCGCGCTGCTGTGGACGGTGCCGATCGGCATCGCGGTCGGCGGCCTGATCGCCCTGCTGCTGGATCGGCTGGCGCGGCGCACCGAGCGCGTCGTCCGCGTCGACCACGAGCGCATCGCCGAGTAATCCCCGCGGCCCCGGCTGGCTCGCTCGCTGCGCCGCGGCGTCCCCGCGTCACTGTGCCACGCGCTTCCGCGCCACGCGTCTCCGCGCCGCCCCACGCCCGCACGCCGGATCAGGCAATCGCGCAGAATCAGGCGGATCTGCCGCGGGGTTGCCTGTTCTCGCGTGTGTGCCTGTTCTCGCGTGGGGTCGTGCCCCTCGCGTCGGATCAGGCAGTCGCGTCAGCTCAGGCAATCGCGCGGGGTCAGGCAATGGTGCGGGGTCAGGCAATGGTGCTGGAGCAGGCAATCGCGCGGGGTCAGGCGGATCTGCCGCGGGGTTGCCTGTTCTCGCGTGTGTGCCTGTTCTCGCGATGGGTGAGGCGATCACGGAGTGAGGAGCGAGAGCGAACGCGCCGGGTCGCGCACGCGGGGTCAGGCGAGCTCGGCGATCACGGGACGGATCGCGTCGTCGAACGCCACGACGTCCCGGCGCAGTCCGTCGGTCACCGCGACGCTGAGGGCCCCGATCCACCAGATGCCCCGCTGCGTGAACGGCAGCACGTGCACGTTGAGCTCGAACGAGTGCGCCCGCCGGCCGGTGTCGCGCTCGTACTCGGCGATCGCCCCGGCATAGGCGCGGTAGGCGTCGCCGCCGCTGCTGATCGAGCGCGCGTACCGGCTCTGGGCCTCCCGCGCGTAGGCGACCACGGAGGGGCCATGGGGGGCGATGGCCGCCCGCAGCTCGTCCGCGCCCTCCGCGGGCAGGGCGACCAGCGTGTCGAAGCCGTCGACGAGCTCCAGCGGCACCGAGGCCCGGTGGGCCCGCGGCTCGACGGTCATCTCCCAGTAGGCGAGCCACTGCCGTTCGAGCTCTGCGCCCGCCTCCGGGGCGTCCGGCGGACGGACGGCGCGATCCCGCAGCGACGGCAGGTCGGCGGGCACTCGGATCCCGAGCTCCTGGCGCAGGGCGAGCGCGACCAGCACCGGAACGCCGGCGTCCTCCCGCACGAGCCACTGCGGCTTGTCGCTCATGGCCCCATCGTACGGATCGTCGGGCTCTGCGGGCCACGTCTCGCGGACCGCACCCGCGGCCCGCGCCGGTAGGCTTGCAGGGTGTCGTCCCACACCTATGCCGCGGCCGGCGTCGACACGGCCGCCGGCGATCGCGCCGTCGAGCTCATGAAGTCCGCCGTCCGTGCCACGCACGGTCCCGAGGTCCTCGGAGGCGTCGGCGGATTCGCCGGCATGTTCGACGCCTCGGCGCTGCTCGGCTACACCCGTCCGCTGCTCGCGTCGAGCACCGACGGCGTCGGCACGAAGGTGGCGATCGCGCAGGCCATCGACAAGCACGACACCATCGGTCACGACCTCGTCGGCATGGTGGTCGACGACATCGTGGTCGTCGGCGCGAAGCCCCTGTTCATGACCGACTACATCGCGTGCGGCAAGGTCTTCCCCGAGCGGATCGCCGACATCGTCCGCGGCATCGCCGAGGCGTGCACGCTGACCGGCACGGCGCTCGTGGGCGGCGAGACGGCGGAGCACCCGGGCCTTCTCGGGATCAACGACTACGACGTGGCCGGAGCGGCGACGGGCGTCGTCGAGGCGGATCGCCTGCTCGGCGCCGAGCGCGTCCAGGACGGCGACGTCGTCCTGGCCCTGGCGTCCAGCGGCCTGCACTCCAACGGCTACTCGCTCGTGCGCCACATCATCGCGAACGCGGGGATCTCGTACGGCGACAACGCCGCGGACCTCGGCGCGACGTGGGGCGAGGCGCTGCTGACCCCCACGCGCCTGTACACGACGCCGCTGCTCGGGGTCGCGGAGACGTACGGCGACCGGCTGCACGCTCTCAGCCACGTCACCGGCGGCGGCATCGCGGCGAACCTCGCCCGCGTCCTCCCGCAGGGCAGCTGGGCCGAGGTGGATCGCTCCACGTGGTCTCCTGCTCCGGTCTTCCGGGTGCTCGGCGACATCGCCGGCACGACGCTGGAGTCCAGCGAGGGCACCTGGAACCTGGGGATCGGGTTCCTCGCGGTGGTCGACCAGACCGCCGCCGGCGACATCGCCGCCGCACTCACGGCGGGCGGCATCGACACCTGGCAGGTCGCGACGGTGCACACCGGCGCCCGTCCGGACGGCGAGTTCGAACAGGGGGCGAAGGGCGTGGACGGCGGAGCCGTGCGCCTGGTCGGCACCTATCGAGAAGGCGAGTGAAACCACCCCTATGTGCGGCATCGTCGGAATGGTCGGGTCCGGCCCGGTCAACCAGGACATCTACGACGCGCTCCTGCTGCTCCAGCACCGAGGACAGGACGCGACCGGCATCGCCACGGCGGAGCCGAGCGGCGTCATGCACATGGCCAAGGCGTCCGGCATGGTCCGGGAGGCCTTCCGCACGAGGGACATGCGCTCCCTGCTCGGAAGCGTCGGCCTCGGCCACGTCCGCTACGCCACCAAGGGAACGGCCTCCAGCGAGGAGGAGGCCCAGCCGTTCTACGTGAACGCGCCGTACGGCATCATCCTCATCCACAACGGCAACCTCACCAACACGCGCGAGCTCACCGCCGACATGGAGCAGCGCGACCGGCGCCACCTCAACTCCTCCAGCGACACAGAGCTGCTGCTCAACGTCCTCGCCAACGAGCTGCAGACGACGACATCCTCCGAGGACCTGGATCCGGAGCGGATCTTCGAGGCGGTGTCGCGCACGCACGAACGGATCGAGGGCGCGTACGCCGTGATCGCGATCATCGCCGGCTACGGCCTGCTCGCGTTCCGCGACCCGTTCGGCATCCGGCCCCTGATCCTGGGCCGTCGCCCCGCGTCGGGCGGCGCGGAGGCGGGAAGCCCGGAGCACGAGTGGGTGGTCGCCAGCGAGTCGCTCGTCCTCGAGAACGCCGACTACGAGGTGGTGCGCGAGGTCGCCCCGGGCGAGGCCGTGTTCATCACGAACGACGGCGAGCTGTTCACGCGCCAGTGCGCCCGGGAGACGCGGCTCACCCCCTGCGCGTTCGAGTACGTCTACCTCGCCCGTCCCGACTCCGTGATGAACGGCGTCTCGGTCTACGAGTCGCGGCTGCGGATGGGGGAGCGTCTGGCGGACACGATCGCCAAGCACGTGCCGCTGGACCAGATCGATGTCGTCATGCCGATCCCGGACTCGTCTCGGCCGGCCGCCATGGAGGTGGCCCGCAAGCTCGGGATCGAGTACCGCGAGGGCTTCTATAAGAACCGCTACGTCGGGCGGACGTTCATCATGCCGGGGCAGGCGGTGCGCAAGAAGAGCGTGCGGCAGAAGCTGAACGCGATGTCGACGGAGTTCCGCGGCAAGAACGTCCTGCTCATCGACGACTCGATCGTGCGCGGCACCACCAGCCAGCAGATCATCCAGATGGCGAGGGACGCGGGGGCGAAGTCGGTGATCTTCGCCTCGGCGGCTCCGCCGATCCGTCACCCGCACGTGTACGGCATCAACATGCCCTCCAAGCACGAGCTCGTCGCGTACGGGCGCACCATTCCGGAGATCGCGGAGGTGCTCGGCGCCGACCGCATGGTCTATCAGGAGGTCGAGGATCTCAAGGCCGCCATCATCGAAGGCTCGGACCTGGAGGACCTGGACATGAGTCCTTTCGACGGTCGTTACATCACCGGGACGGTGACGGAGGAGTACCTCGCCTGGCTCGAGGGGTCGCAGACCTCGTGAGGGGCGCGCGGTGAGCGGCGCCCAGGTGCGCGGGGGGCGCGTGCTGGCGCTCCTCGGGATCGTGCTGTGCGCGTTCTCGCTGCGCTCCGCCGTGGCGTCCCTGTCGCCGGTGGTGGATCACATCGCCGTGGACTTCCCCCTGTCCTCGGCCGTCGTGGGCCTCATCGGCACGGCGCCGCCGATCTGCTTCGCCGTCTTCGGCCTGCTGACCCCGCTGTTCGAGCGCCGGCTCGGACTGGAGCGCGTGGCCGTGATCGCCCTGGTCGCCATCACGGCGGGGCTGGTCCTGCGCGGCTTCGCCGTCGACTCGATCACGCTGCTGCTGGCCACCGCCCTGGTGTTCGCCGGCGTCGGCATGGGAAACATCCTCCTTCCGCCCCTGGTGAAGAAGTACTTCCCCGACCGGCTGGGTGCCATGATGACCGTCTACACGACGGCGATGGCGTTCTCGACCTTCCTTCCTCCGCTCGTGGCCGTGCCGGTCGCGGATGCCGCGGGCTGGCGGTTCTCCCTCGCGTTGTGGGCGGCGTTCGCGGTCACCGGGCTCGTCCCGTGGCTGCTGCTGATCCTCCGTGAGCGCGCCGCCGGCCGGGTCGAGGCCGCGGCCACTCCGGCGCCGACGAAGCGCGCGGACGACGAGCGCTTCCTCGCCGAGATCGAGGACGAGCAGGCGGAGCTGGACCCGGCGGTGGTGGGCACCGGCCCGATCGTCGTGGTCCCGGCGAGCTCACGCATCTTCGCGCGGGTCGCGGGCGTGCCGCTGTCCTGGGCGATCGCCCTCGTGTTCGGGACGTCGTCGACGATGGCGTACGTCGCGTTCGCGTGGCTTCCGACCATCGTGATCGACCAGGCCGGGGTGAGCCCGGCGACGGCGGGCCTGCTGCTGTCGTTCTTCGCGTTCATCGGCCTTCCCGGATCCCTGATCGTGCCGGTGCTGATCGTCCGCCTGCAGGCGACCCTGCCGCTGTACCTGTTCGGGGTGCTCGGCGGCTTCGTCGGGCTCATGGGGCTGCTGTTCGCGCCGTCGCCGTCGCTCGTGTGGCTGTGGGTGGGCCTGTACGGCCTGGTCGGCATGCTGTTCCCCCTCGCGCTCGTGCTCATCAGCATCCGGGCGAGGACCCCCGCGAGCGCCGTCGCGCTCAGCGGGTTCGCGCAGAGCGCGGGCTACACGCTGGCGGCGATCTTCCCCCTTCTCATCGGCATGCTGCACGACACCACGGGCGGGTGGCAGGTGCCCCTGATCGTCGTGGCATCCATGCTCGTCGTCTCGGTGCCCGCGGGCATCTACGTCAGCCGCCGCCGCACGGTGGAGGACGACTGGGAGCGCCGGCACGCCCGCCAGTGGTGAGGACCCCGCGCGAGAACAGGCAGACGCGCGAGAACAGGCAGATCTGCGGAGAATCCGCCTGATGTCGCGTGATCGCCTGATGTCGCGAGCGGGGGCGACGGGAGCGGAGCGGCGGGAGCGCGGCGAGGGGCGAGCGCTCGGCGCGGATCAGGCGAGGAGGACCTCGTCGCCGACGCGGATCACGCCGCTGACGGGGGAGTCCGCGCTGCCGGCGTCGCCGACGCGGCCGGTGCTGTCGCCGACGGGGAGCAGCATGCGTCCGAGCGTCGGCTCGGGCTGATCGAACGCCGTCGTCAGGGTCGTCAGCACCTTGGCGTCCCGGACGCCCGTGTCGGGATTGGCGTGGGTCGCCAGGCATCGGGCGAGCGTCCCCTCCAGCGTGAACGTCACCTCACCGATCCGCAGACGTCCCTGCCATTCGAGCTCGTCCCAGGCGCCGACCCCCTCGATCACGACGTTCGAGCGGAAGCGCCGGTCGTCGACCTCCTGGCCGAGCGCTCCGCCGAGCGCCGCGACGCTCTCCCTGCTGTGCAGCGTCACGTAGCCGCGGGCCTGGTCCTGGAAGCGCGAGGCGATGCCGTCGCCGAGGAGGGAGAGCGGGAGCCGGCCGGGACGCTGCAGGCGCTTGCCCTCCGAAGACGCCAGGACGTAGTCGGTGACCGCGGACTCGATCTCGGCGCGGCCGGCGTCATCCAGCCCGGCGTCGACGAGCACGACGTCGTCCCGGGTGATGCGGATGCGGAGCGCCTCATCGTCGTAGTCGAGCCGGAGCGCGGCGAGGGCGGGAAACTCCTGCAGTGCCAGGCCCTTGGACTTCGCCCACCGGTCGAGGCCGTCCCGGTCCTCCGGCTGCGTCGCGTCCGCGAAGCGGAACGCCAGCACGCGATCGCCTGCGATCCGGCCGTCGGCCTGGACCGTCAGGGAGTCGCAGGACTGCGGAGTGAAGCTCTTGACGGGGTGGCGGTACAGGGCGACGACGCGAGCGGTGGCGCGGTGGGGCATGTCGTCCATCCTCCCAGGCGCGGGACGGCGCCGAGGACGAGGGGTGTCCAGTCCCGGACAACGAGGAAGCCCTGACCGGTGAGCACTGCGGCTCGCCGGTCAGGGCGACGGATCGAGAGGGGTCACGCCCGCTCGAGCTCGTCCTCGTCTTCGTCCGCGTACTGGTCGGCCCACTTGTCGACGTAGGCGTCCTCGTCGCTCTGCGGGTGACCGAGCTCGCGCTCCAGGGCGGAGTAGTTCACCGCGGGACTGTACGACTTCAGTTCGCGGGCGATCTTCGTGTGCTTTGCCTTCTGACGGCCACGGCCCATGCGCGAGACCCCCTTACTGTAAGCAACAGGCGCAACGGGGCCCGTTGGTTATTCACGGCACCGGCTCGCGGCCGGTAAGAGTAGCATTCAGGATAGCACGGAGGCCAGGGCCCCCGGCCTCGATCGCGCCAGCGAAGGGAAGTGATGACGTGTCCGACACCGCCCCCACCCCCAACGAGGACGACCTCCAGAACCCCCGGCTGCACCACGCCGTGATCGTGGCGATGCAGCCCGATCAGCCCGCGCGCGTGCTGTCGGAGGGGATCCGTTACGCCCGTCTCCTCGACGTCCCGCTGGTCGTCGTGCACGTCGACGTCACGCGGTTCGTGACCTACGAGGATCCCGACGGCTACGTCCACTCCGCCCCCATCGACATGAACATCGACGCGGGCGTCGCGGAGTTCGAGAGCGTCCGCGCCGCCGCGGAGGAGGCGCTCGCCGATACTGGTCTCACCTGGACCGCCCGACAGCTCGTGGGCGATCCCGCCCTGGCCATCAAGCAGCTCGCCGGCAAGCTCGACGCGCAGCTCATCGTGGTCGGGACGCGGCGTCGCGGACTCGGGGAGTCGATCCGCGAGTTCTTCACCGGATCCGTCGCCGCGCGGCTCTCGCATCGTCAGTCCCGCCCGATCCTCGTCGTGCCGCTGGAGGAGCCCGTCCCGGACGACCAGAAGGAGATCTGGACGGAGTAGCCGGCGCACCGGGTCGGCGTTTCGTCTCGCTGGCGCTCGCTCACCGACCGGACGGGGGCGTGATGCCGATCGTCACCGCGCGGGCGGCGGCGTCGAGCGCGTCCTCGAGATCGGCGACGACCGACTCGGAGAGCACTCCGCCGCGGGCCACGTGCGTCCGCAGGTCCGTGCGCACCCGTGCGCGGAAGGCGTTGATCGCGGCGTCGGCGCGGTGGAGCTGCTCCCGGCTGGTGAACCGGGCGTCGTCGGACGCGGAGCGCGGACGCGGGCGCGACGCCGAGGCGATGCGCTCGTCGTGGGCGGCAGAGGCGAGATCGGCCCGGAGGCTCTTCATGGCGTCCTGCACGCTCTGGCGCACCTCGTTGGCGATCAGGCGCACCGAGTCCGCCAGCCCCGCCTCGATCCCGGCGATGTCGTCCTCCCGGGCGGCGAGCTCGGCGCGTCCCGCATCGGTGATCGCGTAGATGGTGGTGCGGCCGTCGACGGTCTTGGTCACCAGCCCCTCCTCCTCCAGCTTCGCGAGCCGGGGATAGATCGTGCCGGCGCTCGGGGTGTAGGTCCCGCCCGTGCGATCCGTGAGCGCCTGGATGATGCCGTAGCCGTGCTGCGGGGACTCCGCGAGCAGGGACAGGAGGTACAGGCGCAGGTCGCCGTGCGAGAAGACCGCGGGGCTCACAGCAGGTCCTCCCCGTCGGCGGTGAAGGCGACCGGGTCCTCGGCGGCGCTGCGGCGCAGCACGGTCACGTCGCCGGAGACGGTGTTGGTGCGCAGGTCCACGAAGGATCCCGCGAGCTCGCCGGTGCGCCCCGTGTAGTTCGTGGGGCCGCTGGATCCGCGATCCACGCCGTCCACGAGCAGGCGTCCGCTCATCGAGCGCAGGACGTAGTTGGCGGCCAGGCCCTCGTCGAGGCGGATGGTCGCGTTGCCGGAGACGCTGTTCAGGTTCACCGTGTTCACGGGGCCGGTCGCGTCGATGACCATCGCGCCGGACACCGTGTCGATGGTGGCCTTGCGCAGCGTGCCGGTGAGCGCGATGTCGCCGGAGACGCTGTTGGCGTTGGCGGAGCCGGTCAGCCCGCGCACCTGCACGTCGCCGGAGACGGAGTTGATCGTGAGGTCGCCCGTGTGGGTGTCGACGATGATGTCGCCGGAGACGGTGTTCAGGCGCGCGTCCTTCTCGATGCCCGAGATGAGGGCGCCGGCGCTGACGACGCCGAGGGTGAGGGCGATGCCGCGGGGGACGGCCACGCTGACCTCCGCCTTGGGGCCGCCGGAGCCGAAGTTGCGGAACACCTCGAGGAAGTTGTCCCATCCCAGCTGGGGGTGGTCGATCTCCACCTCCGACCCGTTGGACTCGATCCGCAGGTCCTTGGTCGTCACGCCGTGCACCTCGATGCGGATGCCCGGCTCGTCGTGGGCGATGACGTCGATCTGGCCGCCGACGAGGCCGACCTTCAGGCGGGCGGCGCTCTCGATGTCGATGACGCGCTCCTCACCGGGGGCGATGAGCCACTTCTCGGTCATGGGGTTCTCCTGTCGTGGTGATCGAGATATATCGTGTCGGTCGAGCGTAACACGATATATCTCGACTTTGTCAAGAGCGCGCGCAGAGTCTGGGTTGACATTGACGCGACGTCAACTTTTACCGTGGAGACATCGACACGGAAAGGAGACGAGATGGCAGGTCGGGACTGGTCGATCCAGGAGATCGCGCGCCTCGCCGGCACGACGAGCAGGACGCTGCGTCACTACGACGACATCGGGCTGCTCCCGCCGACGCGGATCGCCCCGAACGGGTACCGGCACTATGACGAGCGCGCGCTCGTGCGTCTGCAGCGGATCCTCCTGCTGCGCGAGCTCGGGCTCGGACTGCCGCAGATCGCGACCGTGCTCGATCCGTCGCGCGCGTCCCGGGCCTCGGACTCCGAGGCCTCCGCGCTCGAGACGCACCTCGCATGGCTGCGCGAGGAGCAGGACCGGCTGACGCGGCAGATCGCGTCGGTCGAGAACACCATCACCGCATTGAGAGGAGGTGAGAACCTCATGGCAGAGAACATGTTCGACGGCTTCGACCACACGCAGTACAAGGACGAGGTTGAGCAGCGCTGGGGCACCCAGGCGTACGCCGACGGCGACCGCTGGTGGCGGGGGATGTCCGACGAGGAGCGCGCCGCGTGGCAGCAGCGCGTCTCCGACCTCGGTCGCGACTGGATCGCGGCCGCGGAGAGCGGGATCGATCCGGCCTCCGAGGAGGCGCAGAGCCTCGCCCGCCGCCACGTGGAGTGGCTCACGGGGGTCCCCGGGACGCCCGCCGCCGTTCCCGGCGGAGACGTGAAGGGGTACGTGATCGGCCTCGGCGAGATGTACGTCGCCGACCCGCGCTTCGGCGCGAACTACGCGACGTCCGACGGGAGCACCCGCGGCGCCGAGTTCGTCCGCGACGCGCTCCGCGTCTACGCGGAGGCAAACCTGTAGCCGTGCACCGGCGTGGCCGGGACGGAGCGCCGCGGGCCGGGAGCCTGCGGCGCCCCGTCCCCTGCATCGCCGCCTCGTGCGTCCGCACCGTGGACATCGGCGCGGTTCGCTCCGGTCCTGCCTCTGCGGACCGGGTCGGTCGGGTCGGGTCTGTGCCGCCCGCGGGAATAGAGTGGCGGGCGTGACCCGCTCCCGACTCGCGCCCGTGCTGCTCGTCGCGGCCGGGGGCACGATCGGGACGGCGGCGCGACTCGGTCTGGGGCTCGTGATCCCCGAGTCCGACGGCCTGCCCGTCCCCATCCTCGTGGCGAACCTGCTCGGTGCCTTCTGCCTCGGGCTCGTCGCGGCGCGCCTTCCCGGTTCGTCGGGGATGCGGCTGTTCCTCGGCACCGGGCTGCTGGGCGGGTTCACGACCTACAGTGCCTTCACCGTCGGGACGATCACGCTCGCCGAGACGGCGCCCTGGCTGGCGGCCGCGTACGCGGTCGGGAGCGTCATCCTCGGGATCGCCGCCGCAGCCGCGGGCCTGCGCATCGCCCGGCCGCGGAGGGAGCGGGCATGACGCCCCTGCTGTTCGCCGCCGCCGCGCTCGCGGGGGGAGCCGGGGCCGTGGTCCGCTACCTCGTCGACCGGGGTGTCGCCCGCCTCGTCGGCACGGGCTTCCCGTGGGGCGTCTTCCTCATCAACGTCTCGGGATCCTTCGCCCTGGGCTGGATCACCGCCCAGCTGCCGTCGGACGCGACCTTCGTCCTCGGCGCCGGATTCCTCGGCGGGTACACGACGTTCAGCACGGCGATGCTCGACGTCGTCGCGCTGTGGCGCGACGGGGAGCGCGGCGCGGCGCTGTTCCACTCCGCCGGCATGGTCGTGGCCGGGGTCCTCGCCGCCATCGCCGGACTCGCGACCGGCGCCGCGCTGCGCTGAGCCGGGGTGCGTTTCGTCTCGGTGCTGCGCTCCTCGCTCGACGACCGGCGCGGTGATCCCCTCGGTCGTTGAGCGAGCGGAGCGAGTCGAAACGTGCTGAGCCGGGGCGTTTCGTCTCGTCGCTGCGCTCCTCGCTCAACGACCGGGGATCGCTGCGCTCCTCGGTCGACGACCGGAGGGCGGGTCAGCGCGGGCGGCGCGGGGAGAAGCGCGAGAGCGCCATCGACAGCACGAGCGCGACGAGGATGCCGATCACGGGCGGGATCCCGAACCCGGTCTGCCCGGACACCCAGGCGGCTGCGCACGCGAGCGCGTAGGCGGCGAGGTTCACCGGGTTGATCCGGGGGAGCGGCTCGCCCTCGGGCATCTGGGTCCGCCGCCAGCGGGCCAGGTAGTCGCCGACGATCACGCCGCCGAGCGGCGGGATGAAGGTGCCGAGCAGGCCCAGATATTGCGGCAGGTGCTCGTGCACGCCGACGAGCGCCAGGACCGTGCCGATGACGGACCCGCCGATCACGAACGGGATCTTGCTCGGCTTCTCGAAGAGCTCCGCGCCCGCGACCCCGAACGCGTACGCGGTGTCCGCATTCGACTTCCAGAGGTTGCCGAACAGCAGGAACAGCCCCCAGCCGACCAGCCCCAGCTGGTACAGCACCAGCACGAAGTCGCCCTCGCCGAACGTGATCGCCCCGATCGCGCCGAAGAAGATCATGAGACCGTTGCCGATGAGGAACCCGACGAGGCACGCGACGACGGCCTGTCCGCCCGTGCGCCCGAATCGGGTCCAGTTCGGCGCCTGTGTGCCCGCGGAGACGAAGGTGCCCACCACGGTGGTCACGGCTGCGGCGAGGGACATCGACGCGGTCGGGTGGATCGCGGCGAGCCCGGCCCAGCCGCCCACCTCGTCGAGGGAGCGGAACATCACCCAGAAGGCGAGGATCAGGATGAGGGGCGTGGAGACGAGCGACACCCAGTACATGCCGCGGTACCCGTAGCAGGCGGTGGCGCACATCAGCGCGCTGACGGCGATCATGATCGCCGCACGGGCGGGATACGAGTCCCAGCCGAACGCCTGTGCCGTGAGGTCGCCGATGGTGCCGATCACCACCCCGTACCAGCCGATCTGCGTCCCGCCCAGAAGGATGGAGGCGAGCTTGGAGCCTCGGGTGCCGAGCGCGTACCGCGCCATGACCACCGTCGTGAGCCCCGTGCGGGCTCCGATCCAGCCCAGCACGGCCACATAGGCGCCCAGCACGAGGGACCCGAGCAGGATGATGAGCAGCAGGTCGCTGAGTCCGAAGGACGTGCCGAGCGTCGCCCCCGCCAGCATCGTCGGCGTGAAGATCGTGAAGCCCAGCAGCACGACCATGAGGGAGAAGAACCCCTTGCGCGCGTGTCGCGGCACGGGGGTGACCGGATAGTCCGGATCCATGGGGGCGGGCGGGGCGGCCTCCTCCTCGGAGGAGCCTGAGGTCCGTCCGGGAGCGCTCACGCGCGGGAGCCGAGGTCGCTCGCCTCGACGCCGATGTCCTCGGCCCAGAGCTCGGGACGCTCGGTCATCATCCGGTCCATGAGGGCGATGCAGGTCTCGTCGTCGGCGACGACGAGCTCCTTGTCGTTCGAGCGGAGCCAGTCCTCCGACTCCTGGAAGGAGCGGTTCTCACCGATCACGATGCGGGGGATCTCGTAGAGCGTCGCGGTCCCGGCGCACATGTAGCACGGCGAGAGGGTGGTGTAGAGGACGCTCTCCCGATACACGCTCGCGGGCAGGCGCCCGGCGTTCTCGAGGCAGTCGGTCTCCCCGTGGCGGATGACGCTGCCCATCTGCACACGGCGGTTGCGGCCGACGGCGAGCACCTCGCCGCGGTGCACGAGCGCCGCGCCGATCGGGATGCCGCCCTCGTCCCATCCGATCCGAGCCTGCTCGATCGCGAGATCCAGGAACCGTCGGTCGTCCGCGCTCAGCTGCATGGTCTCCATCGTATCGACGACCCGGCCTCGACCCCGCGGGCGGGACCGCTCTCAGCCCGGGCACAAGCGCCTAATGTACAAACGTACAGACCAGGGGAGGCGCGGAATGGGACAGGTGAGGCGACGGCGGGATCCCGAGGCGCGCCGCCGCGCGATCGTGACCGCCGCCGCCGAGCTCGTGACCGAGGTCGGCGTGGACGCGATGACGCACCGGATGGTCGCCGCCCGCGCCGGCGTCCCGCTCGGCGCGACCACCCAGTACTTCGACACGCTCGACGATCTGCGCGCGGCGGCCCTCGCGCACCTCGCCGAGGAGATCGACGCGCGCGTCGACGGCGTCCGGGTGGCGCTGGAGGAGCAGGGGGCCAGCGCGCGGTCGATCACGCGCCTGCTCGTCACCGCGCTCGCCGACGCCCGCACCCTCCAGGCCGACCGCGCGGTGGTGACCGCCGCCGTGCACGACCCGTCCGTGCGTGAGCTCGCGCGGCGTTGGTGGGCGCGCATGGCCGGCTTCCTCGAGCCCGTGCACGGTCCGCGTCGCGCCGAGACCGCCGCGATCTTCATCGACGGCGTCCTGTGGCATTCTCTGATCAGCGACACTCCCCCCGATGAGCCGACGATCGAGGCCGGCCTGGCCGCGATCCTCGGCGAGACGGGACGTTCCCCCGGCGCCGCCGACCCCTCCGCGTCCGATATCCCCGCCCGCGCATCCTGAACCGAGAGAGCATCCGTGTCCAAGCTCGCCGTCCTCAGTCTCCGCAACCGCGCGCTCATCGCGCTCATCACCATCGTCGCCGCCGTCTTCGGCGGGATCTCCCTGACCACGTTGAAGCAGGAGCTCATCCCGTCCATCGAGTTCCCGCAGCTCGCGATCGTCGCGCAGTACCCCGGCGCCTCGCCGGAGGTCGTCGAGAACGACCTGTCCACCCCGATCGAGACGGCCATCCAGGGCGTGCCCGGACTGGATTCGTCGACCGCGACGAGCACCGCCAACGCCTCGATCATCCAGGCCTCGTTCGCGTACGGCACGGACCTCGCGACCGCCGAGCAGAAGATCACGCAGGCCATCGGCCGGATCAAGGCGCAGCTGCCCGAGGACGTGGATCCGCAGGTGATCGCCGCGAGCATCGACGACTTCCCCGTCATCCAGCTCGCCGTGACCGGTTTCGACGACGCCGACGCCGCGCAGCAGCGGATCACCGACACGGTCATCCCGAAGATCGAGGACCTGGACGGGGTGAACGCCGCGTCGCTCGTCGGCGGTCAGGGCAAGCGCATCACGATCACGCCGGATCAGGCGGCGCTGGCCCAGGCCGGGACGACGCCGCAGGCGATCCGGGACGCGCTCGAGCAGAACGGCATGCTCTTCCCCGGTGGCTCCATCACGCAGGGCGACGAGACGCTCACCGTGCAGACGGGGGACAAGCTCACCTCCGTCGAGCAGCTCCAGGCGCTGCCGCTGGTCGGTACGACCACGACTCTCGGAGCGGTGGCGAGCGTCGAGCTCGCGGACGACCCGGTCACGTCGATCTCGCGCGTGGACGGGGAGCCGGCACTGACGATCGCCGTCACCAAGCTCCCCTCCGCGAACACGGTCGACGTCTCGCGCGCCGTGACGGAGCTCCTCCCGAGCCTCGCCGACGACCTGAACGGCGCGACCTTCACGACCGTCTTCGACCAGGCGCCGTACATCCAGCAGTCGATCGAGTCGCTCGCGCAGGAGGGTCTGCTGGGACTGGTCTTCGCGGTGGTCGTGATCCTCGTGTTCCTGCTGTCGGTGCGCTCGACGCTCGTCACCGCGATCTCGATCCCGACCAGCGTGCTCATCACCTTCATCGGGATCCAGGCCTTCGGCTACTCCCTCAACATCCTCACGCTCGGCGCGCTCACCATCGCGATCGGGCGGGTCGTGGACGACTCCATCGTCGTGATCGAGAACATCAAGCGCCACTACGTGGGCGACGCCGACAAGAAGGCGTCCATCCTCCTCGCCGTGCGCGAGGTCGCGATGGCGATCACCGCGTCCACGCTGACCACCGTGGCGGTGTTCCTGCCGATCGCGTTCGTGGGCGACATGACCGGCGAGCTGTTCCGTCCGTTCGCGCTCACCGTCACCATCGCGATGTCCGCGTCCCTGTTCGTCGCGCTGACGATCGTGCCCGTGCTGGCGTACTGGTTCCTGCGACCGGGCAAGCCGCTGCTCGACGCGGACGGCCGGGCGATCGATCCGGAGCACCCGGACGCTCCGCCCTCGCGGCTGCAGAAGTCGTACATTCCGATCCTGGCATGGACGCTCCGCCACTCCTGGGCGACCCTGGGCCTCGCCGTCGTGGTGCTGGTCGGGACGATCGCCGCCGCGCCGCTGATGAAGGTGAACTTCCTCGGCGACTCCGGGCAGAACACCTTCACGATGACGCAGTCGCTCGGCGAGGCGCCGAGTCTGGAGGCGGAGGACGCCGCCGCGCAGAAGGTGGAGGAGGCGCTGAAGGACGTCCCTGGGATCGAGACCGTGCAGGTCTCGATCGGCTCCAGCGGCTCGGCGCTGCGCGACGCGTTCTCCGGGGGAGGGTCGGGCGTCACGTACTCCATCACGACCGATGCCGACGCCGACCAGGAGACGGTCCGCGCCGATGTCCAGGAGGCGGTGAAGGACCTGGCGGACGTCGGCGAGATCACGGTCGCCGCCGGCGGAGGCGGCTTCGCGTCCTCGGACGTGGAGATCGACGTGTCCGCGCCGGACTCTGAGACGCTCGCGACGGCGACCGACGCCCTCGTCGCCGAGCTGACCGATGCGGACGGCGTGCGCCAGGTCTCGAGCAACCTGTCCGCGTCCCTGCCGTTCGTGGCCGTGCAGGTCGATCGGGCCGCGGCGGCGACGTACGGTCTGAGCGAGGTCGCGGTCGGCGGGATGGTCTCCCAGGCGATGCGCCCGCAGCAGCTCGGCACGGTCGAGATCGACGGATCCTCGCTGACGGTCTACCTGCAGTCGGCGAACCCGCCTGCGACGATCGACGAGCTCAAGGCCCTCGCCGTGCCGACGCCGTTCGGCATGCTGCGCCTGGACCAGATCGCTGCGGTGCAGGAGAGCGAGAGCCCCGCGTCGATCACCACGCAGCGCGGGCAGCGCACCGCGACCATCACCGTCACCCCCGAGGGCGACGACCTGAACGCCGCGTCCGCGACCGTGACTGCCGCGATCGACGACGCGAAGCTGCCTTCCGGCGCAGACGCGAAGCTGGGCGGGGTGCTCACCCAGCAGCAGGACGCGTTCGTCCAGCTGGGGATCGCGATGCTCGCGGCGATCCTCATCGTGTACATCGTCATGGTGGCGACGTTCCGGTCGCTCCGTCAGCCGCTGCTGCTGCTGGTGTCGGTGCCGTTCGCCGCGACGGGGGCGATCCTGCTGCAGATCGTCACGGGCGTGCCCCTCGGGGTGGCGTCGCTGATCGGCGTGCTGATGCTCATCGGCATCGTCGTGACGAACGCGATCGTGCTCGTGGACCTTGTGAACCAGTACCGCGAGAAGGGGATGAGCGCCCACGACGCGACCATCGCGGGGGGATCGCGGCGACTGCGCCCGATCCTCATGACCGCGCTCGCGACGATCTTCGCGCTGACCCCGATGGCGCTCGGGATCACCGGCCACGGCGGGTTCATCTCCCAGCCGCTCGCGATCGTGGTGATCGGCGGACTCGTGTCCTCGACCGTGCTGACCCTGCTCGTCCTCCCGACCCTCTACAACCTCGTGGAGGGCGCGAGGGAGCGCCGCCGGGCGCGCCGCGGCGACGCCCCGGAGGACGACGGCGGTAGCGGCGACGGCGCAGACGAGCGCGGCGTGGGCGGTGACGCTCCGCACGCAGGCGGCACGCGTCGTTCAGCCGAAGGAGGCTCGGCGCCGGTGCTCACGCGGCGAGAGCTCCGCGAGCGCGGTCTCCCCGCCGCCAACGATCTGGACTGATCCCCACGGCGGAAAGCCCCAACGGCCGCTTCCCGGTCGCCTTGCGGGCTCGCCGCATCGGGGTCCTCTAGGCTGAGTGGAGCGTCGCGTGCCGTCGGCAGACCGTGTCGGGCATGGAGGCGCCGGACGGAAGGCATCGGCGTGACGTCGTCTCCTCCCTCTGCCGCCGCGGATCGCGAGCGGTTGTCCGCCTGGGCGAGCGAGCTGCGGGCCGTGCACGAGCGACTGCGTGCAGCGTTGCGGGCCGCCCGGGAATCGTCGTCTTTCGCGACGGCCGATCCCGATGCGCCCGCGCGCGAGCTGCTGCTGTACTGCCATGGTTTCTGCGCGGCGCTGGACGGGCACCACCGTGCGGAGGACCGGCGCCTGTTCCCCGCCGTGGAGGACGCGCATCCCGAGCTGGCCCCGATCCTGCGCACGCTGGAGCAGGATCACTCGATGATCGCGCACCTGCTCGCCGGGCTCCGGAACGCCGTGGACCGCGCGGCCGGTCCGGTCGAGCTGGAGCGTCATCTCGAGGGAATCGCCGCGATCATGGAGAGCCATTTCCGGTACGAGGAGAAGATGCTGCTCACCGTGCTGGAGACCCTCCAGCTGGACGCTCCGGCCGACGAGGTGCTCGGCGGGTTCTGAGGCGAGGCGCGTCCGCGTCGACCGGCGCACGGTGAAGTACCGCTCCGGTACGGTGAGCACCGGAGGGGAATCGCATGAGTCAGGGGGCGCAGCCGGGCAGCGCGAGGATGATCGACGTGCTCGAGGATGCGCTCGGTGATACCGCGACGGAGGTATCCGTCTGGCGGGCCACCCGAGGCAGGAATGCCCAGCAGCTCGGTGTTCGGCTGCTGGACTCCTACGAACGTCTCGATCTCGTTGCCGTGCCACCGCTGGCGGAGGGCGAACGACGCCCCGCGTACCTCTCCACAGTCGGGTTTCCGGAGGGAGATCCGGAGCAGGACTTCATTTGGCGGACACTGATCTATGCCGATTCCTGCGCGGTGCCAGATGATCTCGCACTCTGGCGTGAAGTGGCGCGGGACGGCCGGTCGTCGGACCTCGGCTTCATGCAGGGGACTCGCACGCGGGACCTCGCCCGGAAGATTCTGCGGAACGCGGAGTTGGAGCGTGCTGGCCTGGTGCACTACGTGCAGCCCCTGAGCTCGTTGAGGAAAGTGGACAGCGAAGCACGCGACGATCTTGACGTTATCGCGGACGGTGATCACGGGAGTTACACCTGGCAGCAGGTACGGGCCATCGCGCCGCTGGCCGCCGAATGGGCGGGCATTGCGCCGCGATTCGCTGATCAGGAGCGAGCCGTGATGCCGTACCTCTCTCTTTGGCTGGACGAGCTTCGCGACCTGTTCGCCTACGTCGCGATGCTGGACGGCGCTGTCGACATCGCGCTGCCGGACTGGATGCCGGGTCCCGAGTTGCTCGACTGGATGCTCGGTTCGACGCGGTGGGGTCGTGGAGTGGATCTGGCGGACGCATCGGAGGCCGCCGTGCTGAGCACCTTGCTGCGACTGCCGAATCTTGCCGGCGCAGAGCTGCGGGGACTCACCTCGCGTGACCTCATCGGCATGCGACAGGAACCCGGATTCTCGACTTACCGGGCTGATCTGCGGCGGGTGCTCGTCTCCTTACCGCTCGCCCCGAATCGTCGGGAGGCGTTTGACGCCGTGCAGGAGATGCAGGCGAGGCGGGACGAACTGGAACGGCGCGTCTCACGCCGCAGCGACACGTTGCGGCCGCTGACCGACGCCACCGCGACGGGGGTGTTGATCGGTGCCGCTGCCGGGATGCTCTCCCAGCAGGTGCTCCCCGCGGTAGCGCTCGGCGTGATCCCGTATCTCATCCCGCTTGCCGGTGCTGTGCGTGCGGGACGGCATCGGGAGCGAACGAGCCCGTACACGGTGTTTCTCAACGCCGCTTCTGTCGACGGAAGGGGACGGCCGCGTTCGCGGGTGGATCCGTCGATGCGGGACGCGATCACCGGACGACCTATCGTGAGTCCGATGAGCCGGTGGTTCCGAGAGTGAGGGACTTCGGGTTCCGTGTCGACGGCGGGGTGTGGCTGTTCCCGATCGGAACGCCCTTGGTGGAAGCCGCGGGTATCGCCTTGCCGTCCGGTGCGCTTTCGAACGAAGTTCGGGAACGACTCGTGGTCCCGGATGGAGACCACCGCAGGGTGCCGACGAGTGTGGGCGTGGCGATCGATCTGCATTCGCCGTGGGAGCTGAGGATGATCACTGCTTCCGTCGACGGCACAGGGGAGCCGGTGTCTGTGTGCTCGCTGGATGCGGGCGTCTCCGCGGAGTGGCTGGGCGCGATCGAGCGCCAGCGGGCGGTGTTGCTCTGGGCCTACGAAGACGTCTTTGCAGCGGAACGGTTCTTCGAGTCGCGCGTGGTGAATCGAGTGATCGATCCACCAATGCTCGCGGGAGTCGCGCTCGGGATGGCGCCGTTGACCTTGCGGGCCTGGTTCGGCGAGGAGCAGTGGCGGCACCCTCTGTTCGCGGCAACGCCGCCGCCCTGGCGCCTCCTCCGGCGTCACGAGGAAGAGGAGCTGCCCAACCTCCGAGCGTGACTCACCTTCGCGGGCGACCGATGAGCGTCGCCCGTAGGAAGACTCTCCGGCTGGACGCCTCGCCGACCGAAGCCCTCGGCCCCCTCTGACTCCTCACCCTCCCCGCCCTTGTCGAGTGGTCAGTTTCTGTGGGTTGAACGGCCCTGAGCCCACAAAAACTGACCACTCGACAGGAGGGGAGGGGAGGGGAGCGAGCGGTCAGGACGTGAAGGCGATGCCCCACTCCAGCGTCCAGGTCTCGTCGGGGGCGAGGCGGCGCAGGCCCCGGCCGGAGTTGAACGCCTCGGCGGGAGCTGTCATCGGCTCGATCGCGACGGCGAGGTCCTGGTCCGGATAGCGGTCGGTCGTGAACGCCTGGACGAAGTCGAACCCTTCGCCTTGCCAGAGCGTCACCCGGTGGCCGTCGGGCGCCTCGAGCGTGCTGCGGACCCGGCCGTCGGCGTCCCGGCGCAGCGCGGCGAACCCGGTGTCGAGCGTGACGTCGCCGAGGCGCCGGCCCTGCCTCAGGTCCGTGCCGTCGGTCACCGGCGACTCGCCGATCGGCAGCAGTCGCTCGTCGGTCTCGAAGTACGTCTCCGCCGGGACCCGCAGGACGAGGGATCGCGGATCGGCGCCTCCGATGGTGACGAACGGATGCGTGCCCAGCGCGACGGGCGCGTCCGCGGCGGAACGGTTCGTCAGCGCGTGGGTCACGGTGATCCCGTCCTCGGCAAGGGCGTACTCCACGGACGTCTCGACGAGGTACGGGTATCCCGTCTGCGGCACGATCGTCGCTCGGAGCAGGACGCGGGCGTCATCCTGCTCCGCGACCTCATACGCCGTGAAGCGCAGGAGGCCGTGGCTGGCGTTGCGCAGCTTCGGCTCCGTGACCGCCAGCGCTCGCGTGACGCCCCCGTCCTGCCAGACGCCGTCGCGGATCCGGTTGGGCCACGGGACCAGGACCACGCCGGAGCACAGCGGGGTCGGCTCGTCGTCCGGATAGGGCGGGACGACGATCGTCCCGCCGACCGTCAGATGCCGCAGCGAGGCGCCGACCTGGGCGATCCGGGCGGTCACGTCGCCGCGGTGAAGGTCGATCTGCAAGCCGGTGGGAGAGGTCATTCCGTCATCGTACGACCGCGCTCGGAGCGGTGTGCGGGTCACATCGCGGTGAAGCCGTTGTCCACGAACAGGTGATGTCCATTGACGAACCTCGAGTCGTCGCTCGCGAGGAAAAGCGCCGCGCGGGCTACATCCTCGGGCTCGCCGATACGACCTTGCTGCTCGGCCAGCGCGCTTTCCGACGCGTCGACGCCGAACGCGCTCAGCCTTTCGATCTCCGCGAGCCCGTGCGGCGTCCGGATGAAGCCCGGACAGATAGCGTTGCTGCGGATTCCGCGGTCGCGGTACTCGACGGCGATGGCCCGCGCGAACATGTGGCAGGCGCCCTTCGTCGTGTCGTACAGCACCTCGGTGGGGGTGGCCGCGACCGCCGAGATGGATGAGGTCGAGATGATCGAACCCTCTCCGGCCTCCAGCATCTGCGGGAGCACCGCGCGGGTCGTTAAGAACATGGAGCGCACGTTCACCCCGTGCAGCCAATCCCACTCCTCGACGGTGAGCTCGAGGAAGGGCTTGATGACGATCGTCCCCGCATGGTTGAACAGGGTCGTCGCCGGGCCCAGCCGATCGGTCACGGATCTGACTGCATCGATGACTTGATCCTCTTGCGAGACATCGGCCACGGCGAAGACAGCCTCGCCGCCGGCCTCGCAGATCCGGCGCGTCGTGTCACGGGCCTGTTCCTCGTTGCGGTCGATGATTCCAACCTTGGCGCCTTCGCGGGCGAACAGTTCCGCTGAAGCTCCGCCCATGCCCGTCGCGCCGCCTGAGATGATTGCGACCTTGCCTTCCAGCCGTCCCGTCATGACTTCTCCTTCTCCATCGGCGTCTCGTGCTGTGCGTGGGCGATGTCCAGCGGTGCCCCTTGTCGCCCGCCGGTCACGGCGAACTCCTCCTCTGGGGAGAGCACGAGCCGGAACCGGCGGTAGAACGCGAAATATGCCATCCCGACGAGGTACCACACGAGCGCGGCGACAGCGGCCCACCGGTAGAGCGGATCCAGGAACTGATACACGAGCGTCAGCCCGCAAATCCCGATGGTCACGATCGCGCCGGGTACGCCGAAGCGGCTCCGGAACGGTCGTGCGATGTCGGGGTAGAGCTGCCGCAGCCGGATGAACGAGATGCTCTGCAGCACGTATGACACCATGCCCGAGAAGACGATCATGCTGACGAGGAAGCCGCCCATGAAGGTCGGGTTGTCGCGGCCGCCCAGGAACCACAGGATCATCAGGGCTCCCAACGCGAGCCCGGATCCTGCGGCGAGGGCACGGTTGGGAGTCTTGGTGCGCGGGTTCGTCTGCGACAATCCCGTGGGTAAGTATCCTGCTCGCGACAGCGAATAGATGTTGCGTCCGCCGGCGAAGCTGCCTGCGAGGAAACTGGCTGCGAGGCCCAACACGGCAATGCCGGCGAGCAGCTTCGCGAGGCCGTCACCGAACAGGGCGCGCAGGCCATCGAGCAGCGGTTCGCCCGATTCGCCGAGCGCCGAAGCGCCATTCGGGATGGCTGCGCCGAAGAACAGCACGCCCAACGCCAGAATGAACAGAGTCACGATCGACAGCAACAACGCCCGCGGCATGTCGCGCTTGGGGTTCTTGGATTCCTCAGCGGTCAGTGGTAGTTGCTCGACGGCGAGGAACATGTATACGGCGAACGGCAGCGCAAGCATGATGCCAGTGGCACCGAAGGGAAGGAACGGGGCTCCGCCCCCGTCGACGGGGCCGTCGGGGCCGACGTCGAAGGCGAAGCGCAGTACGTCGACCTGAGGGGCTGCCAGCAAGAAGAAGAAGATGAGCACGGCCACCGCCGCCACCGTGATGACCACGACCACCCGCATGGACAACTCCAGGCCCCGGAGCGACAGTCCCAGCATCACGAGGTATCCGCCAACCCACCACAGCGGCAGCGACCACGTGGGGGCGTCGAAGATCGCCGCGAGGTACGACGACATGAAGAACATGTTGGCCGCCGGGGCGAGAACGAACTCGATGTTCTCTGCGAGGCCCGTGCTGAACCCGCCCCACGGCCCCATCGCGCTCCGGGAGAACGAGTATGCGCCGCCCGTGTGTGGCATGGCCGCGCTCATCTCGCCAATGGATGAGCACAGCAGGACATACATGGCGCCAATGATGACGATCGCCAGCAGCATGCCGCCGAACCCACCTTGTAGCAGCCCCAGGTTCCAGCCGGAGTATTGGCCGGCGATCACGGCGCCGACGCCGAGCATCCACAGCGTAAACAGGCCAGCATGTCGCTTTAGCTGTCGGCTCTGGAAGTACTCCTCAGAGACCCGCTGATATCGCACACCGCTGTTCGAAGCGTTGGTCGAATCCGTCACAGAGATCCTTCTTCCTCGAAGGGCGCCGGGCTTGCTGCGCGCCGCTACCGTTCTTGTCTTGCGCGCGATTCCCGTTAGCAATCGCACCCGGGACCCATATCCATCTGGTGATCAAAAACCTAGACGACGGACTGTGCAGACTGTCTGCGACAGCGTAGGGGGCACCCCGTCGATCGCTCTCCCCCGAATCCGGATCCTGAGAATATGGGCACTGACGGTCATGCACTGTGCGCGTCTGGGCAAGGTCTTCTTCTGTCTTCGACTCGGATATCTGGCATGCGATCTCGGGTCCGTTCGTTGGTGACGGGCGGTCAGATCGAGGCGTCGTCGGTGCCGCCAGCAGCCGCTCAGGCCCGACCGGTAGACTGGAGCGGTCGGCTTCGGGCACCCGCTCACCCTCGTACGTCGAGGCGCGGGGATCGTTGTTCCTGAAGTGTGAGCCCAGGGGCCGATGGTGAGCGTCGTCGAAGAGATGCGGCGCCATGACCACCATCACAGGAATGGCCCCCGGCCGATGACAGCCCGGGTGAACCGCGGTCGCGCCACGAGCGCGCCGGCGGTGCTGTTCTCGTGCGAGAACCAGAAGGACACCCCATGCCCAAGAACCACAAGCCCAAGGGCGGACGCCCGTCACGCAACTTCGAGCCGCGCTACGCCAAGAAGACGAGCTTCCACGACCGGCACCGCCAGGGGCGGCCGGCGACCGGGCGCGACGATCGTCGCGCGGACGCGTACGCCGCCGACCGTCCGGACCGGGACGAGCGATACACGCGGACCGAGCGGACCGAGCGGACGCCTGCCGCCCGCCCCGGGAGCCGGTCGCCGAAGCATCGCGGCTACCGCGCCGCGGAGGAGAACAGTGCCTCGGCGCCGAAGCGGCGGTGGACGGCACAGGAGAAGAGCGGACGCGACGAGGCGCGCACGATCCGCAACCGCGCGGAGTCGGGACGCATCGACGCCCCGCACCGCAGGGGCGACCGTGACCGATTCGACGAGCGTCCGCGTCGGGATGAGCGTCCGCGGTTCGAGCGGGATGAGCGTCCGCGTCGGGATGAGCGCCCTCGTCGGGATGAGCGTCCTCGTCGGGATGAGCGTGCGCGGTTCGACCGGGTCGAGCGTCCGCGTCGGGATGAGCGTCCGCGCGCAGCGGGCGGCGCTCGCCGGCCGTCCCGGGAGACCCGACCGAGCCGCGATGACTGGACCCGCACACCCGCGTCCGCCGCGGCGGTGCCGACCGAGGACGTCGTCCACGAGCGGCTCCAGGCGCAGGCGGTCGTGGCGGCCGAGGTCGACGGTGTCAGCTTCGCCGATCTCGGTCTCGGCTCCAACATCACCGAGATCCTGACCGGCATGGGCGCCGAGACGCCGTTCCCCATCCAGGCGGCCACCATCCCGGCCATCCTGGACGGGCGCGACGTGCTCGGACGCGGGCGCACCGGATCCGGCAAGACGATCGCCTTCGGGGCGCCGCTCGTGGAGAGCATCCTTCTGTCCCAGAAGGGCAAGCGCCGTGAGTTCGGCCGCGCGCCGCGGGCGATCATCCTCGCCCCCACGCGCGAGCTGGCGCTGCAGATCGACCGCACGGTGCAGCCGATCGCTCGCAGCGTGGGACTGTTCACGACCCAGATCTACGGCGGCGTGCCCCAGGCGCGACAGGTCGGTGCGCTGAAGAAGGGCGTCGACATCGTGATCGGCACCCCGGGGCGCATCGAGGACCTCATCGAACAGGGCAAGCTCGACCTCTCCGAGGTGCGCATCGCAGTGCTGGACGAGGCGGACCACATGTGCGAGCTGGGATTCGTCGAGCCCGTGCAGCGGATCCTGCGCAAGACGGGGACGGCGCTTCCCGGGGACGAGCGCAGCCAGAAGCTGCTGTTCTCTGCGACGCTCGACCGTGAGGTCGCGGCGCTGGTCGACGAGTTCCTCGTGGACCCGGCCGTGTACGAGGTCGCCGGGGAGAGCCAGGAGACCAGCACCATCGAGCACCGCGTCCTCGTCATCGAGCACCGCGACAAGGCGGAGGTGCTCTCGTCGCTGGTCGACCGCGACGGCCAGACCCTCGTCTTCGCCCGGACCCGGGCGTACGCGGAGATGCTCGCCGAGCAGTTCGAGGACGCCGGCATCCCCGCCGTCTCGCTCCATGGCGACCTCAACCAGGCGAAGCGGACGCGCAATCTGCAGAAGCTCACGTCCGGCCGGGTCCAGGTGCTCGTGGCGACGGACGTCGCCGCGCGCGGCATCCACGTCGACGACATCGACCTCGTCGTTCAGGCGGACGCCCCCGACGAGTACAAGACCTACCTGCACCGGGCGGGGCGCACAGGGCGTGCCGGGCGCGAGGGTCGGGTCGTGACGCTGATCACGCGTAAGCGTCGGCGCCGGATGGGCGAGCTGCTGCAGCGCGCCGAGATCGATGCGCCGTTCCAGGAGGCGCGTCCCGGCGACGACGTGATCGAGGAGATCGCGGGGCGGATGCCGTCCGACTCCGACCTCACCCGCTGACCGGGGACGGGCCCGCCGGGACGATCGCTCCGGCGGGCTCGAAACCGAACCGCACCAGCACCGCCATCGTGTCGTCGTCGATGCGGAACTCCGGGTCCCCGATGAACGCGCGGTACTGCTCGCCGTGCCAGAACCCCTCGTGGGCCGTGCGCCACTCCGCGACCGTGGTGTAGCCCTCGCCCTCCCCGATCGCGTGCTCCAGATCGATGTCCGCGACCCGGGCGAGGCGCACCTCCTCGATCGTCTCGATCCCCACGTGCCTGCCGTCGGAGTCGATCACCGAGAAGCGCTCGCCGACGGTCGGCATCGTCTCGACGCCGACCTCGATCTCGCGGACCAGGAACGTCGTGGTCGTCTTGTCGCCGGCGAGGATCGCGCCGACCAGGAGATCGCGCAGCGGTCCGGGGAAGGCGTACTCCGACAGCGGCAGGTCTTCGTGGGAGGCCATTCCGCCAGCTTACGGGCGCCCTTCCGCGGCGACGATGCTCCCGGCACGGCTCAGAACAGCATCGGCGCCGCCGGGGTCGCGGGTTTCGGCGGTGCGGACGCCGACGCGTCGGGTCTCGGCGGCTCGGCGAAGGAACGGCGCCGGGGGCGGTCGTCGCTGTGCTGCGCCGTCAGCCCGTGCACGCGGACCAGCGGTCGCACCCGCTTCGCCAGCCACTGCCGGTAGGCCTTGGGCGCCTCCGCGGCCACTCCCGGGTACAGCGCGCGGTAGGAGGAGAGCAGATCGGGACGATGCTGCGACAGCCACTGGAAGAACCAGGGCTTCACGCCGGGACGCAGATGCAGCGCACCGTGGATCACGTGGTCGGCACCCGCGGCGGCGATGCGTCGGAGCGCGTCGTCGATCGCGGCGACGGAGTCGGTCAGGTGCGGCATGATCGGCATGAGGAACACGCCCACCCGGAACCCGGCGTCCGACAGCGCCCGCACCGTGTCCAGGCGCGCCTGGGTCGTGGGAGCGCCCGGCTCGATCGCTCGACGCAACCCCTCGTCGAACATGGCGATCGACATCTGCACGTCGACCGGAACGTCCGCCGACGCACGGACGAGCTCGGAGATGTCCCGGCGGATCAGCGTGCCCTTGGTCAGGACCGAGAACGGCGTCCCGGACTCCGCCAGCGTGCGCAGGATCCCGGGCATCAGTCGGTAGCGGCCCTCGGCGCGCTGGTACGGGTCGGTGTTGGTGCCGAGAGCCACGGTCTCGTGCTGCCACGACCCGCGTCGCAGCTCCCGCTCCAGCACCTCGACGACGTTCACCTTCACCACGATCTGGGTGTCGAAATCCCGTCCCGCGTCCAGATCCAGATACGTGTGCGTCCCTCGCGCGAAGCAATAAACGCATGCGTGACTGCAGCCGCGGTACGGGTTGATCGTCCAGGAGAACGGCATCTTCGAGGGGCCGGGCACGTGGTTGAGCGCCGACTTCGCCAGCACCTCGTGGAATGTCATCCCGTCGAACTCGGGCGTGGTCACGCTGCGCAGGAACCCGGACCGGTTCTCGAACCCGGGCAGGGCCGTCTCGTCCGTGTCGTCGATCCGTTGTCCCTGCCAGCGCATGCCCTCATTCGAACATAAGAACGAAACTGAGTCAAGAAGTCGTCGTGATGATCTTCGATCTCGGCGAGATCGCAGGCAGCCGTACCAGAATGGGGGCGTGACCTCCCCGCACCGACCCGTGGCTCGCCATGCCCTGGCGGGCTCGGCGAAGCTGCGCGTCTTCGTCCCGCTGGGCCTCGCGGTGACCGTGCTCGGCGTCATCTGGTCCCTGGCCGACGGATCCGCGGCGGGCGCGCGGCCGGAGGCCTCGGTCGCCGCGGTCGCGTCGATGGATCCGCCGAGACCGGCCGTCGTCGAGGAGCTCCCTGCGGTGCAGCTCACCGTGGTGGCGCCGGCCGAGCCGTGTGAGGACCCGGCGGTGCAGCAGGCGCTGGCCGGGGGCGACGACGACACGGCGGTCGCCGCGTTCGGCGGGGGAGCGGCCTTCCGCGCGGCCGTCGTGAGCGGCGCGGCCCCGTGCATCGACCTGTCCGATCCGGCGCGGCTGTGGGTCGTCGTCAACAAGACCCGCCCGCTGAACCCGGTGCAGTACGCCCCGTCGACCCTGAGCGAGCCGGCCCTGATCGGGGACGACCTCGCCGGGCCGCTGCGCGCGGACGTGACGACCGCTCTGGACGCCATGTCCGCCGCGTCCCAGGAGGCGGGCGTCGGCGCCCTCGGGCTCGGCAGCGGCTACCGGTCGTACGACATGCAGGTCGCCACATATTCGGGTCAGGTCCAGATGTACGGCCAGAACGACGCGGACGCGCTCTCGGCCCGCCCCGGCTTCAGCGAGCACCAGACGGGGCTCGCCGCCGACGTCGAGGAGTGCATCTGGGGCGAGTGCACCGGGATCAACGGCTTCGGCGAGACCGCGGCGGGGGCCTGGGTCGCGGAGCACAGCTGGGAATACGGCTTCATCGTGCGCTACATCGAGGGCCAGACCCACGCGACCGGCTACGCCCCCGAGCCGTGGCACCTCCGGTACGTCGGACCGCAGATCGCGCGGGCGTACCACGAGGCCGGATACACCTCGCTGGAGGAGTTCTTCGGCCTCCCCCCGGCTCCCGACTACGTCGGCTGAGGCGGTCGGCGGTCGGCGCCGCCCGCGCCCGTCGCCGGTGCGCGACGGCGCGTCTGGCGGCTTCCCACAACCGCGATACCCAGTGTCACATTTCGCGGAACGCATTCCCACAATGTGCTCCGTCCGGACCGTCCCTCCCGCTTAGAATCACGGGAGCAACGACGCACCGGATCGACTTGGAGGAGCGCGCATGGAACGCGACATCTACGACGACGACCACGAGGCCTTCCGCGACCTCGTCAAGGACTTCGTGAAGCGCCACGTCTCGAACGAGACCATCGAGAAGTGGGAGGCCGACGGGGAGATCGATCGCGCCACCATGCTCGCCGCCGGCGAGGCCGGCATCCTGGGGCTCTCGGTGCCCGAGGAGTTCGGCGGAGCGGGGATGCTGCAGGACTACCGCTTCCGCGCCATCGTGAACGAGGAGGTCATCGGGGCAGGGGCCGGTTCGCTCGCCGGAGCCCTCGGCATCCAGGACGACCTCGCGGTGCCGTACCTCGTGCACATGGGCACGCAGGAGCAGAAGGAGAAGTGGCTGCCCCGGATGGCGACCGGCGAGGTCCTCGGCGCCCTGGCCATGACCGACCCCGGTGCGGGCAGCGACCTGCGCGGGATCAAGACCAACGCCAAGAAGGTCGACGGCGGCTACATCCTCAACGGCGCGAAGACCTTCATCTCCTCGGGCAAGACCGCGGACATCGTGGTGACGTTCGTGAAGACCGGCGAGGGCAATCGCCCCGACGCGTTCAGCCTGCTGATCGTCGAGAACGGCATGGAGGGCTTCGAGCACGGCAAGAAGCTCAGCAAGATGGGCTTCCACGGCTGGGACACGGCCGAGCTGTCGTTCACCGACGTCTTCGTCCCGGAGGAGAACCTCATCAGCGGCAAGGAGGGACAGGGGTTCATCCAGCTCATGATGAACCTGCCGCTGGAACGCCTCTCCATCGCCGTCTCCGCGGCCGCCGCCGCGCAGGCCGCGCTGACCTGGACGGTCGACTACACCCGCGACCGCGAAGCCTTCGGCGAGCGGATCATCGACTTCCAGAACACCCGGTTCAAGATCGCGGACATGGCGACCGCGGTCGATGCGCTGTGGGCGTACGTCGACCGGGGGCTGAAGCTCTACGCGGCGGAGAAGCTCAGCGCGGAGGAGGCCGCTCAGCTCAAGTTCTGGGCGACCGAGCGCGAGTGGGAGGTGCTCGACACGGGCGTGCAGCTCCACGGCGGCTACGGCTACATCACCGAGTACCCGATCGCGAAGGCGTTCCTCGACGCGCGCGTCCACCGCATCTACGGCGGCACGAACGAGATCATGCGCGAGCTGGTCGGACGCCAGATCGCCGGCAAGCGCTGACGGTCGGCCGATATCGCCGACGAAGCGCCCTCGGATCCGCGGGTCCGAGGGCGCTTCGTCGTTCGCGCTGATCGCTGCCCGCCCTGACGGCCGAGGCCGCCGACTCGGCACCGGTCGGGGGCGTCGGACCGGTCAGGCGAGCGGCTCGGCCGCCGCCTCGCGGGCGGCCTTCGACGAGGGAGAGGCGGCGCCGATCCGCCAGTAGCCGCAGAAGCTGACCTGGTGCTTGTCGACGCCCCTCTCCCCGACGAGCAGCTTGCGCACGCCCGACGCGAGCGACTGCTCCCCGGCGGCGTAGGCGTGGAAGGGCTGGGCCGGGAGCTCACGCGCCCGCAGTCGCTCCAGGGCGGGCCGGCCGGGCGCCTCGTCGTGGCCGCGCACGATCCACTCCACCGTGACCCCGGGCGGATGCGGGAAGTCGAGGGCGTCCTCGGCGGAGGGGACCTCGACGAGCGCGACGCCGGCGGCCGTCTCGGGCAGGGAGGCGCAGATCGAGGCGATCGCCGGCAGTGCGGTCTCGTCGCCGACGAGCAGGACGCGTTCCTGGCCGCGCTCGGGGTTGAACCACAGCCCCTCGTCGATGATGAGGACGTTCTCCCCGGGGGCGCAGGTCTCCGCCCACCGCGCGGCCGGGCCCGAGGTGCCGTCCGCCGCCGATCCGTGCAGCACGAAGTCGACGTCGAGCTCGGCGGGGCGGTCGGCCGTCGCGGGCCGGAACGCCCGCACGGTGTAGTTGCGCATCACGGGTCGCTCGCCGTCCGGGATCCGCAGGAACTTCAGGTATCCGAGCACACTGTTCGCCTTCGCGGGCACGCGCGCCAGCCCCTCCTCGCCCCCGAGCGGCAGGAACAGGCGGAACCACTGGTCGTAGCCGAGGGGGCGGAACCGATCGATCCCGCCGCCGCCCAGCGTGACCCGCATCCAGTGCGGGGACAACCGCTCGGTCCGCAGCACGGTGAGCGGGATGAGGTCGGTCGAGGCGGGCTTGACCTGCTTGCTGTATGCCATGGCGTTCCTTTCGCGGCGCTCAGGGGAGCTGCCAGGGGAAGAAGGCGGTGAAGATCACCGCCGAGGCGGCGATCATGAGAAAGAGGAAGACGGCGTCCCGCGTCCGGAACGGCACGAGGTGGCGCTCGGTACGGGTGGGGTAGGCCCCGAAGGCGCGCGCGTCCATCGCCAGGGCGACGCGTTCGGCATGACGGATCGCTCCGGCCAGCAGGGGCACGATGTACCCCCACCCCCGGGCGATGCGGGCGAACGGACCCCGTCCGCCCCCGGCGCCGTACCCGCGCACCCGGTGGGCGGCGCGGATCACGGAGAGCTCGGTGCCGAACCGCGGGACGAAGCGGTAGGCGGCCAGCGCCGCGTAGCCGACGCGGTACGGGATGCGCAGCTGCTGGACCCCGGCGCGGACCAGGTCGGGACCGGTCGTGGTGAGGCCGCCGATCAGCGCGAGGGCGAGGATCGCGCCGAGGCGCAGGGCGGTGGCCACGCCGATCCACAGCGCGCCGGCGAACAGGGTCCACGGGCCCACGGTCAGCACGGCGGCGGTGTCGTCGACGAGGGATGCGTCGACCCAGACCGCGAACGTCGCGGCGAGCAGGAGCATCCCGGCGGGGAGGCCCACCAGCAGCAGGAGGAGCAGGCGCCGCGTGAGCCGGGCCCCGGTCAGGATGAGGGCGTAGGCGAGGGCGAGGAACGCCGCCGGCGTCGCGAGGTCGCGGACGAACGCGAGCACGATCATGGCCGGCACCGCCGCGCCGAGCTTCGCGAGCGGGTTCAGGCCGTGCAGGAAGGCGCGGCGCGGCGCCGGCGCGGGCTCGGCGTACGGATCCGCGGACGACGGGGCGCGGGGGATCGCGACCGGCGCGGTGTCGGCGCTCATCCGACGCCCTCCGCCGACGCGGTACCGGAGCGTCGAGTGGTCAGTTTCTGTGGGTTGAGCGCCGTCGAACCCGCAGAAACTGACCACTCGAGGAGGGGATGCAGCGCGGCGGGGACGGCGGCGAGGGCGGCGGGCAGGGCGAAGCCGCTCTCCGGGCCGGCCTGCAGGAGCTCCGCCGTGGTCCCGGCGGCTCGGACTCGACCGCCGTCCATGACGACCACGTGCGTGGCGTGCTCCACGACGAGCGCGTGATCGTGCGTCACGAGCAGGATCGTCGTCCCCTCGTCGCGCAGCTCGTGCAGAAGGGCGAGCAGCTGCGCGGCCCGGGCCCGATCCTGACCGAAGGTGGGCTCATCGAGCACGAGAACCCGGGGCCGGGTGATCAGGGCGGTGCCGACGGACAGGCGTCGTTTCTCTCCGCCGGAGAGGAGGAAGGGGTGCACCTGCGCCTTCCGCTCCAGCCCGAAGCGGGCGAGCATCTCGGTCACCCGCGCGCGGATCTCGTCGGCGGGGACCCGCCGCACCCGGAGCCCGTGTGCGAGCTCGTCGAACACGGACGCCGCGACGAACTGATGCTCGGGGTTCTGGAAGACGAACCCGATCCGGTCGGTCAGATCCCGGGGCGCCGCCGTCGCCGGGTCGACGTCGGAGACCCGGATCCGCCCGCGCGGGGGCGGGACGACCCCGGCGATCGCCTGCACGAGCGTGGTCTTGCCCGATCCGTTGGGACCGACGACGGCGGTGATCGACCCGCTCGCGACGTCGAGGTCCACGCCGTGCAGCACGGGGGTGCGGCCGCGCACGACGTCGAGTCCGCGCACCTGGATGAGCGCGTCCTCCAGCGCCCCCTGTCGAGTGGTCAGTTTCTGTGGGTTCACCGCCTCGGAACCCACAGAAACTGACCACTCGACGGACGGCGAGACGGACGGCGAAGGGGACGGGGGCGCGGAAGGGGAGGAAGCGAGGGCCGTGCGCAGGTCGTCGGCCGTCAGGGGGAGCGGATCGAGGACGACGCCGCCGGCGCGCAGGCGCCGGGCGAGGAGCGTCGCCGTGGGGAGCCACACGCCCAGCTCGGCGAGCTCGTCCGCGTGCGCGCGCAGGATCTCCGCGGGCGGGCCGTCGAACACCGGGCGGCCCGACTGGTCCAGGACGATCACGCGCGTGGCGAGGTCGATGGCCGCGTCGAGGTCGTGCTCCACGAGGACGATCGCCCGGTCCCCGTCCGCGGCGAGATCGCGCAGGGCCGCGTAGACCTCCGCGGCGCCCGCGGGATCCAGGTTGGCGGTCGGCTCGTCGAGCACGCAGATCGGCGACTGCATCGCGACCGCCGCCGCGATGGCGAGACGCTGGCGTCCTCCGCCGGACAGTCGGTCCGGGTTCTCGGCACGACGCTCCCAGAGCCCGAGGCGCCGCAGCGCGCGCTCGGACCGGCTGAGCACCTCGTCGACGGGGAGCCGCAGGTTCTCCAGCGCGAACGCGACCTCGTCGAGGACGGATCCGGTCACCAGCTGCGCGTCCGGGTCCTGGAAGACCATGGACACGCGCGTGCTGAGCACGGCGACCGGGGTCGTCGCGGTGTCGTGCCCGTCGATCTCGACCGTGCCGTCGACGGCGGCCGGAACGGAGTGTGGGATCAGGCCGTTGAGGGACAGGGTGAACGTCGACTTGCCCGAACCGCTCGGGCCGAGCAGGAGGACGACCTCGCCGGGCCGGATGTTGGCGGTCAGGTCGTGCGGCGACGGGTCGTTCTCGCCCGCGTGGGTGAGGGAGAGCTCGCGCACGCGGATCAGGGGAGCGGACGACGGCACGGGTCACCTCGATCTTGCGGGTGATCCTAGGTTAGCCTGTCCTAATTTGATTCGCGAACAGCAGTCGGCGGAAAGCCCCGGGCGGGCAGGCGGCGACGGCTCAGCGCTGGGCGACGCCGGCGCGACGCAGCGCCGTGCCGACGCCCAGGCCCACCGCGGTCCACGCGACCGGGCCGGCGACGGCGATCGCGAGGTAGGCGATCTGCGCCCACGGCATCATGGATCCGAGATCGACCGCGAAGAAGACGACCACCGCGACCACCCCGCCGATCACCACCGCGGAGATGAAGAAGCGCCAGGGGCCCCACGCGCGGTACCGGGTGAGGGCGGCGACGCCCTCCTGGATCAGCCCGAACAGCAGCGCGGTGCCGAGGAACCGCGGGAACCACACCGGGTTGAACGCGCTCGCGACGAGCGCGGCGAGCACATGGGACAGCAGCGCCACGAGCGGGCGGCGCAGCACCTCCTGCGCCACGATGCCGGGGAGCACGTGCGAGCCCAGCACGAGTCCGTACGCCCAGGGCGCCAGCGGCAGCACCACGAGGGTCATCCAGCCGGCGATCCCCCCGACGAGGCCGGTGGCCACGCCGATCGCGGCGCAGACGAGCAGCACCCGGGTGGGGAGGGCGGATCGGGTGGGCACCCGTCCAGCGTACTGGCCCTGGTCGGGCGCCGGCGGCGAGGGCGACCGTGATATACCGGGCGCGGCCTCTGGCGTGTCCGGAGCCATCGCGCTACCTTGATCGGCGGTGCGGCGACGAGGCCGCGCCGGATGAGCATCGGAGAACCCATGGGCCGAACACCCCTCCGGTCGGCAGCCGCGGTCGTCACCCTGACCGCCCTGATCACCGGGACCTTCGCCACGGCAGCGCACGCGAGCGGAGAGGGGGTGACACCGCCCACGCCCGTGACGGGCACACCGGGGCACTACATCGTCGTGATGAAGGACGCGCCCCTGGCCACGTACGAAGGCGACACCGCCGGCCTGCCGCGGACCAAGCCGGACCGCGGCCGACAGCTCGACGCGCACTCCGACAACTCGCGCAAGTACATCGCGCATCTCGAGGACGCGCAGCGCACCCTCGCCCAGCAGGTCGGCGCCGCTCCCGAGGCGCAGTACCGGATCACGCTCAACGGCTTCAGCGCGCAGCTCAGCGGCAGCCAGGTGGACGCGCTGCGCGCGTCGAAGGACGTCCTCGGCGTGTATCCGGACGAGATCCGGCACCCCGACGCGCAGTCCTCGACCGACTTCCTCGGCCTCGGGGACGACGCCACCGGCGCCGGCGGCGTCTGGGAGGCGACCGGCGGCGTCGGCACGGCAGGGCAGGGCGTGGTCGTCGGCGTCGTCGACACGGGGATCGCCCCGGAGAACCCGTCCTTCGCCGGCGAGAAGCTGCGCAAGCAGAAGCACAGCGGCTCCGAGCCGTACACCGACGGCACCTCGGTGATCTTCGACAAGTCCGACGGCGGCCAGTTCCGCAGCACGATCGTGCAGGGCCAGGACTGGAACAAGCACGACTACTCGACGAAGCTCGTCGGCGCCCAGTACTTCTCCGCCGGTGCGGAGGCCGCGGGCTTCGACTTCCAGTACGACTACCTCTCTCCGCGCGACGGCGCCGGGCACGGATCGCACACCGCGAGCACCGCGGCGGGCAACTTCGGCGTCCCCGCCCAGGTGAACGGCGTCGACTTCGGCACCGTCTCCGGGGTCGCCCCGGCGGCGAAGGTCGCCGCGTACAAGGCCTGCTACGAGGGCCCGGATCCGGCCGTGACGGACGACGACATCTGCGCGCTCAGCGACCTCGTCGCCGCGATCGACCAGGCCGTCGCCGACGGTGTCGACGTCATCAACTACTCCATCGGCGGCGGATCCGCGCCGAGCGTGCTGGAGCCGGACGACATCGCGTTCCTGAACGCGGCGGCGGCCGGGGTCTTCGTGTCGGTCAGCGCCGGCAACAACGGACCCGACCCGGTCACGGCCGATCACGCGTCGCCCTGGTACACCACCGTCGCCGCCTCGACCATCCCGACGTGGGAGGGCACCGTGCGTTTCGAGGGCTTCGAGGCGGCCGGCGCCACCGTCAGCGTGCCGTTCGGCACCGAGGTGACCGGGCCGTCCGTCTTCGCCGGAGACGCCGCTGCCGCCGACGGGGCGGCGCTGTGCCTGCCGGGAAGCCTCGACGCGGCGAAGGTGTCCGGACGCATCGTCGTCTGCGAGCGGGGCGAGAACGCCCGCGCCGAGAAGTCGCAGGTCGTGAAGGACGCCGGGGGCATGGGGATGATCCTCGTGAACGTCCCGGGCGCCGCCGACTCGCTCGACAACGACTTCCACGCCGTGCCGACCGTCCACCTGGCCGCGGCGCACCACGACGCCGTGCTCGCGTACGTGCGCGGCGGGGCGGATCGACCCGTCACGCTGATCGGCGAGAACGTGGCGGGCGCGGAGACCCCGGTGCCCCAGGTGGCGGGCTTCTCCAGCCGCGGCCCGATGAACGCCAACGGGTCGGACGTGATCAAGCCCGACGTCGCGGCGCCCGGCGTCGCGATCCTCGCGGCGACGAACAACGCGCGCAAGGCGGAGCCGACCTTCGGCATCCTCTCCGGGACGTCGATGGCGTCTCCGCACGTGGCCGGTCTCGGCGCGCTGTACCTGGGCGAGAGGCCCGACGCCGCGCCAGCGGAGATCAAGTCGGCGCTCATGACGACGGCCTACGACACCGTCGGGGCCGACGGGGAGCCCACGCCCGATCCGTTCGCCCAGGGCGCGGGACAGGTCGACCCGGGGAAGTACTTCGATCCGGGACTGCTGTACCTCAACGGCCCGAGTGACTGGGCGGCGTACATCGAGGGCACGGGGCTGGCGGAGTTCGACGAGGTCGAGCCGATCGACGGCAGCGACCTCAACCTCGCCTCGATCGGGATCGGGACGCTGGCGGCGGAGCAGAGCGTCACGCGCACGGTCACCGCGACCGGCCCCGGCACGTACACGGCCTCCGTCGACCTCCCGGGCGTGGAGGTCTCGGTCGAGCCCTCGACGCTGTCGTTCGGGGCGGCGGGCGAGACCGCGAGCTTCACGGTGACGTTCGACAACGACGACGCGCCCGTGGAGACGTGGGCGACCGGGGCCCTCACCTGGCGCAGCGACGAGCACGTCGTGCGCTCGCCGCTGGCCGTGTTCCCGGTGACGGCCGCGGCTCCGTCCGAGGTCACGGCCTCGGGGGCGGCGGGATCCGCCACCGTCGAGGTCACGCCGGGCATCGACGGCGAGCTGCCGCTGAACCTCGCCGGGCTGACGCCGTTCACGATGCTGGCCGATCCGGACAACCCGGTCGAGGGGCACTCCGGAAACGAGCAGTCGGGCGACGAGAACAAGGACGTCGCGTGGGTCATCGAGGTGCCCGAGGGCGCCCAGCTGTCCCGCTTCGACCTCGACTCGTCGGACGACGCCGGCAGCGACCTCGATCTGTCCGTCTACCACGTCGTGAGCCCGTCGGACCTGCGCTACTACCAGCGCTGGCAGTCGGCGACCGGGTCGGCGGACGAGCAGGTCACCATCCCGACGCCGACGGCCGGCACGTACGTCGTGGTCGCGAACATCTACTCGACGTCGGCTCCGATGACGTGGGACATGACCTACGCCACGGTGCTCGAGGGCGGCGAGGGATCGTTCACGGCGACGCCGAACCCGCTCGCGGCGACGCGGGGCGTGCCGACCTCGTACGACCTCTCCTGGACGGGGCTGGCGCCGAACCGCTACCTCGGCCTGGTGCGGTACGGCGACTCGGCCGTCCGCACGGTCGTCACGGTCGACGCGCGGTAACGGCGGCGACGGAAGGGCGGGCGTCCTCGGGCGCCCGCCCTTCTCGTGTCACGGCGAAGGCGTCAGATCCTGCGGCGACGCGGCATGAGCCGCACCGGAGGGATCGGCGGGGCGGGGATCCGCTCGCCGCCGTGCCCGACGACGGGCCCGAAACGCGGGTCCTCCTGCGGGCCCTCGCTCTCGGCCTCCCAGGCCGTCCGCGCCGCGACGATCTCCTCGTGCGTGCGGCCGGCGAAGTTCCACCACATCACGAGGTCCTGTTCGAACGGCTCGCCGCCGAGCAGGAAGAGGAGCGCGCCGTCCTGCGTCCTGACCTCCACCTCGTCGCGCGAGTCGCCGAGGAACAGCAGGTCCCCGCGCGGGACGTCGACGGCCGCGACTCGCGCGTCCCCCTCGACGACCAGCACGCCGTGCTCCCAGTCCTCGCGCAGCGGCAGGATCACCCGGGAGCCGGGGGCGAGCCGGATCTCGGCGCCCACGATCGGGGTGTGGGCGGAGGCGGGGGAGCGGACGCCGGCGAGCTCGCCGAGCACCACCGTCGCCCGGGCGTGGTCGCCCTCCTCCGCATCGATCGACAGCGCGGGCAGCTCCGTGTGCTGCTCGAACCCCGGGGCTCCGGTCGCGGCGCCGTCCGGCAGCACGACCCAGAGCTGGAGGGCGTCGAGCGGCACGGCGTCGTCGCCCACCGAGTACTCGGAGTGCGCGATGCCCCTGCCCGCGGTCATCAGGTTGAGCTGGCCGCGCCGCAGGACCACGTCGCTGCCCACCGCGTCCCGGTGGCGGACCTCGCCGACCAGCGGCCAGGTGACGGTCTGGAGGCCGATGTGCGGATGCGGCTCGACGCGCATGCGCACCTCGTCGGGGCCGAAGCGGTCGAGGAAGCACCACGCCCCGATGGTCGGCAGCTCCTTGCTCGGCAGCGTGCGGCGGACGTTCATCGCGCGGACGCCGCCGAGCGGGACCTCGCGCGGCGAGAGCGCGACCGAACGCGGGCCGTAGGCGCTCATCCCTCGGTCGTCTCCGCGCCGGGCACCCTCGGCCAGCGGATGCGGGCGTCCGCGACCTCGTGCGTCTGCAGGTAGCGGGCGATGTAGGGGCAGTAGGGCACGATCTCGTCGCCGGAGGCGGCGGCGTCCGCCAGCGCCTCGGCGGCGAGGGTCCCGGCCAGTCCCTGCCCCTGGAACGCCGGATCGACTTCCGTGTGGGTGAACCGGATCTCACCCGGCCGCCGGTCGAACTCGGCGAAGCCCGCGAGGACTCCGTCGCGGCGCAGCTCGTAGCGGGAAGCGTCGTCGTCTCGGGTGACGGTGATGTCGGCCATGCGTCCTCCTCGGTCCTGGACCCAACCTACGCCCGTTCGGCGCGGTGAGGTCCGACGCGGAGTTTCGGGGCGCATCGTGGGGAAAAGTGACCCCGGGAACGACCCCGAACGACCGGAACGGACCCCGAAACGGGAGCTGGGGATCGACGCGGCCGGATGTCGCCGCTTCTCGTTACGCTGGGGACATGCCCGCGCAGGATCCGTACGACCCGTATGCCGACCTGCCGCCGTCCGAGCCTCCGCCGGGCGATCCCTACGGCGACCCCTACGCGGACGTCCCCTGGGACGACGCGCCTCCGCCCGTCGAGGAGGACTGGGCCGGGATGCCGGGGAGCGCTCCGCGCGGCAGCTTCCCCGCGCCCCACGCACCCTCGGAGCCCGCCCCTTCCCGCTTCGCGACCGCCGCAGAGGCGCTGCGCACGGTGTACGGGTACGACGCGTTCCGCGGCGACCAGGCGGCGATCATCGATCAGGTCGTGGCGGGCGGCGACGCCGTGGTCCTCATGCCGACCGGCGGCGGAAAGAGCGTCTGCTACCAGATCCCCGCGCTCGTTCGGGAGGGCACGGGGCTCGTCGTGAGTCCCCTGATCGCCCTCATGCACGACCAGGTCGACGCGCTGCGCGCCAACGGCGTGAACGCGGCCTATCTCAACTCCACCCAGTCCCCCGCGGAGCGTGCGGAGGTGGAGCGGGCCTACCTCTCCGGCTCGCTGGACCTCCTCTACGTCGCGCCGGAGCGGCTGTCCGGCGCGCAGACCACCGCGCTCCTGCAGAGGGGCGCGCTCAGCGTGATCGCGATCGACGAGGCGCACTGCGTGTCGCAGTGGGGGCACGATTTCCGTCCCGACTACCTCGCCCTGTCGGATCTGGGTGAGCGGTTCCCCGGCGTCCCCCGGATCGCCCTCACGGCGACCGCCACCCGGGAGACGCACCGCGAGATCACCGAGCGGCTGCGCCTGCCGTCTGCGAGGCACTTCGTGGCGAGCTTCGACCGCCCGAACATCCAGTACCGGATCGACCCGAAGACCGACGTCCGACGCCAGCTGGTGTCGTTCATCCGCTCCGTCCGCGACACGATGGGGTCGGAGTCCGCCGGGATCGTGTACGCGCTCAGTCGCTCGTCCGTGGAGCAGACCGCCGCGTTCCTCCAGGACCAGGGGATCGACGCGATCCCCTATCACGCGGGGCTCGACGCGGAGGTCCGCGCCGCCAACCAGGCGCGGTTCCTGCGGGACGAGGGCGTGGTCGTCGTCGCGACGATCGCGTTCGGCATGGGGATCGACAAGCCCGACGTGCGCTTCGTGGCGCACATCGACCTCCCCAAGTCCGTGGAGGGGTACTACCAGGAGACCGGTCGCGCGGGGCGCGACGGCGAACCGTCCGTCGCGTGGATGGCGTACGGGCTGGGCGACGTCGTCCAGCAGCGCCGCTTCATCCAGCAGTCCGCGGGCGACCGAGCGATCAAGCAGCGCCAGAACCAGCACCTGGACGCGATGCTCGCCCTGTGCGAGACGGTCTCGTGCCGGCGGCAGAATCTGCTCGGCTATTTCGGGCAGGACTCGGCGCCGTGCGGCAACTGCGACACGTGCCTCACGCCTCCGGAGAGCTGGGACGGGCTGATCCCGGCGCAGAAGCTGCTGTCCACCATCGTGCGGCTCCAGCGCGAGCGGCGGCAGTCGTTCGGGGCGGGGCATCTCATCGACATCCTGCGCGGGGCGTCGACGGAGCGGATCCGCTCGATGCGGCACGACGAGCTGGCCACGTACGGCATCGGGGCCGACCTCTCGGACGCGCAGTGGCGTTCCGTGATCCGCCAGCTCCTGGCCCAGGGGCTCATGCAGGCCCAGGGCGACTACGGCACCTTGGCCCTCAGCGACGCGAGCGCGGGCGTCCTCAACGGCACGACACCGGTGCAGCTCCGCCACGATGTGGTCAGCCGTGCGGGGGCGGCGGGCAGGGGCCGCGGCGCCAAGCGCTCGGCGGCGGCGGACCTGTCCGAGGCCGATCGCGCGCTGTTCGAGGAGCTCCGCGCCTGGCGCGCGCGGACGGCGAAGGAGCAGGGCGTCCCCGCCTACGTCGTGTTCGGCGACGCCACGCTGCGCGCACTCGCGGAGCACCGGCCCACCCGTGGCGAGGACCTGATCGGGATCAGCGGCATCGGAGAGCGCAAACGCGAGGCCTACGGCGCCGCGCTGCTCGAGGTCATCGCCGCCGTCGGCGCCTGACGCGGAGTCGTACGCTCCCTTCGGGGAGGGTGCTCGCGCGTGCTCTCGCACGGTCATCGCACGCCTTCTCGCCGTCTCCGCGCCGCCCGGCGTCGTGGTCGTCGTCACCAGATCGTTATGCGTTCGTCGTCCCCGGTCCCGACTCCCCGTTGGTACGGGAAAACGAGCCGAAGCCCTGAATGTCGATTGATATCCCGGTCGTTCCGGAATGCTGGACATTCGCTGTGAACTACCGGCATACTGGCGCTACTTGCGCCTGCCGACACCCGTCGGTCCTGGGGAGGCCTTGTTGCTCCGGAGCGATCCAGACATCAGGGAGGGGTTCGTGACAACGAACAGAAGTGGGTGGTCGCGTCTGCGGCGCCCAGCGGCATTGGGCCTGGCAGGGGCCGTGGCATTCGGAGGCGCGATCGCATTCGCCGCGCCTGCCGCCGCGACCGCGCCGGGCGCCGATCCGAACGATCCATCGGCCGCGCAGGGGCAGATCCTGCAGCTGCCCATCGGCCTGCTCGGCAGCAGCATCGATGTCGCCGCGCTGGGCCACACGCTCACCAGCAACCCCGGTGGTCCGGGCGCCGACAACGGTGCGCTCGATCTCGGCGTGCTCGGCGGCGCGCTGACCATCGACCTCGGTGACGGGATCAACATCCCGCTGCTGACGGACGGCACGACGCCCGGCCTGCTGAACCTCGGCGATCTGGGTGCGGCCCAGAGCTACAGCGAGTCGCCGAGCGTCACCTCGTCGCTCGCCGCGTCGGGCCTCATCACCGAGGACGGCGGCATCGACGTCGGTGGAATCGGGTCGAGCGTCGACCCGGCCCACATCGATCTGACCGACCTGTTCGGCCAGCTCGGCATCGACACGCTCACGGACCAGCTGCTGGACCAGGCGTCGCTCAGCGTCGGGGCCCTTGCCTCGACGGCCTCGTCGGATGCCGGGACGCTCACCTCGGAGTACGCGATCGCGGGCCTCGGCCTCGACCTGCACAGCCCGACGGTGGCGGGCCTGACGGACGTCGTGGACACGGCGGTCGGCACGGCTCTCCTGCCCATCGAGGCCCTCATCGGCCCCGACGGACAGATCGAGCAGCTCGTCGACGGTGTGCTGAGCGTCATCGACGCGCTCCCGCTCACCAACGCGGAGCTGAACGCGCTGTCGCTGGACACGCAGCCGCTCACCGACGAGGTGCGCGACGTCCTGCTGAACGAGCCGCTGTCCAACACCGACGGCAGCCTCGTCATCGACCTCTCGACCGGGACGATCCACGTCGACCTGGCGGAGCTCGTGGTGGACCGCACCGGTGCGACCAGCCTGAACAGCCTCGACCCGAACACCCCGGTGCTCGACGACGCGGTGGTCAACGGGATCCTCGACGGCATCACCGACGCCGTCACCGGCGCGGGTGAGAACTCGCTGATCTCCAAGGTCGTCGACGTGGTGACCCAGGGGCTCTACAACGTCGAGCTCACGGTCGACATCCAGGCCGACATCAGCCTCCCCATCGTGGGTCCGCTGGTGAACGCCCCGGTGACGGTCATCGGCAGCATCGGCGGGTTCCTCGGCATGGACGGCTTCGCCGCCCCCGTGATCGACACCAGCCAGATCAACGTCGCGGGGATCCCCGTCGGCACGGTCCTGCAGCCGATCATCGACGCCCTGTCCGGCCTGGTCACCGACATCGGCGGCGCTCTGGAGCCGGTCGTGACGAACGTCATCGACCAGCTGCAGCCGACCCTCATGGGCGTCGTGCAGCCGATCGTGACCGGTCTGCTCGACAACGCGATCGAGCCGGTGCTGAACAGCATCGTCGCGATCACGATCAACGAGCAGCCCACCGAGGCCCCGATCAGCGGCACCGGCGACCTGCCGGGCGACAGCTTCACCGTTCGTGCGCTGAGCGTGGAGCTGCTGCCGGCGATCAACGCCATCAAGCTGGACCTCGGCTCGTCCACGGTCAAGGCGCTCGCTGCGCTCACCCCGACCATCACGGGGACGGATCCGGTCCAGGCCGGCACCAGCCTCCCGGTCGCGGGCGACGGATGGGCTCCGGGCACCCAGGTCACCATCGAGCTGCGCGACGGCACGGGTACGGTGGTCGGCACGCCGGTCACCGTCACGGTGGAGCCGGACGGATCCCTCCCTGCGGGCACGGCGTACCCCGTTCCGGCAGACGCGGTCCCCGGCGACTACACGCTCGTGGGCACGCAGGTCGACGACCCGACCGTCACCGCCCAGGACACGGTCACCGTGACCGCGGGCGACCCCGGTGACGTGAACACCAACGCCTCTGCTTCGGCGGCGGCGTCGGCGGATGCGGACTCGGACGCGAACCCGGCGGCGCAGGT
>NZ_JBAOJP010000012.1:0-164449 GCF_037083505.1 Microbacterium sp. CCNWLW41 | reverse complement strand
GCGGCGGACGCGACGGCCTCGGCGGCGGCTCAGGCGGCGGCGACGGCGACGGCGTCGACGAACGCTTCGACGGACGCGACGACGGATGCCACGGCTTCGGCCACGGCGGCCGCTCAGGCGGCTGCTCTGGCGGACGCGACCTCGGCGACGAACGCGGACGCCTCGTCGGCGGCCACGGCGGACACGGCGGCGGCGGCTCAGGTCGCGGCGACCGCGACCTCGTCGAACGACGCCTCGGCGCAGGCCGCGGCGACGGCGGACGCGACGGCGGCGGCGGACCCGGACGCTTCGGCGACGGCGACCGCGGACGTGAACACCAACGCCTCTGCTTCGGCGGCGGCGTCGGCGGATGCGGACTCGGACGCGAACCCGGCGGCGCAGGTTGCTGCTCAGGCGGCGGCTCTGGCGGACGCGACCTCCACGGCTTCGGCTGCGGCGGACGCGACGGCCTCGGCGGCGGCTCAGGCGGCGGCGACGGCGACGGCGTCGACGAACGCTTCGACGGACGCCACGACCGACGCGACGGCCTCGGCCACGGCGGCGGCGCAGGCGGCGGCCAACGCCGACAACACCGCCAACACGGCGGCTGAGGCCTCGGCCGCGGCCACCGCGAACACGGCGGCGGCGGCGGACGCGGCGGCGATCGCCACGGCCTCGGCGGACGCCTCGTCGGCTGCGGCGGCGGACTCGTCGGCGCGCGGGGCTCCGGACGGGACGGCGGACGCCTCGTCCACCGCTTCGGCCACCTCGAGCGCCACCGCGACGGCGGACGCCACGGCCTCGGCCACGTCGGCGGCCACGGCCTCGGCCACGTCGAGCGCCACGGCCTCGGCCACGTCGAGCGCATCCGCCTCGGCGAACGGAACCGCCACCGCCAACGGCAAGCCGCTTCCTCCGACGGGTGCGGACGTGCCGCTGGGCCTGCTGGCCCTGGGCGGTCTGCTGGTTATGCTCGGCATCGGAGCCGCCGTTCTCGGCGTCGCCAAGCGCCGGGCGACCGCCGACGTCGAGTGACGATTCGGTAGCAAGGGTCGGGGTCGTCCTTGGTGGCGACCCCGACCTTTTCTTGACACACCTTCCCGATCCACGAGGGGAACCCGGATGACCGAGGACACCACGAGCGCCCCTGCGCGCTCCGCTCCCGCCCGGCCGAAGCCCACCTGGTGGGTGCGCCTGATCGCCTTCGGGGCATGCGCGTTCACCGCCTGGCACGTCTTCGCATCGTTTCTCTGGATCGCGCCCCCGTCGCCGCTGCGGGAGATCCCGACGCAGCAGGTCCTCTCTGCCTACATGCTCCCGATGTTCGGGCAGTCCTGGAGCGTGTTCGCCCCGGAGCCGATCAACGGCGACTACCACTTCAACGTCCGCGCCGTCATCGAGAAGGACGGCGAGGAGATCACCACCGGATGGGTCAGCGCGACCGACGTCGAGCTGTCGATGATCCGGTACAACCTCTTCCCTCCGCGGGCGGGCATCCAGTCCAGCGAGGTCGCGAGCGGGCAGATGTCGGCCTTCAACAAGCTCTCCGACGAGCAGAAGGCCGTGGTCGCGCTCGACTTCGACAAGGACGACGGCGAGGCCTGGATGCGCCGGGCCTTCGAGAAGCTCGAGGGCGACCAGAACGCCGCCCTGGCCGAGGCCTACATGAAGAAGGAGCACCTGGCGACGACCTACGCCACCCAGGTCGCATACGCCATCTGGGGCGACGACGTCCGGAAGGTGCAGTATCGCGTCAGTCGGCAGAACGTCGTCCCCTTCGCCGAGCGCAACACGCCCGGTGCCCAGCGGCCCGACCCGTCGTTCTCTCCGAGCGGATGGCGACTGCCCATCGAGGAGCCGGGGCAGAGCCGCTCCGCCTTCGGCGACGTGTTCCGTGCCCAGTTCGAGAGGACGCAGCGATGAGCCGGCCCAGCGGAACCTCCGATGCCCGCGCGACCGCGAACGCCCCCGCGTCCGAGGCGAAGGACGCGAAGGCGGCGAGGAAGACGAAGGCCGCGGAGGCCGCCGACGCTGCCGCGACCGGGGCGACCACGCTCGCGCCGGTGCACCCCGCCGAGGTCCCCGCCGAGACCGAGCCGGCCACGGGGGCGACGCCGACGCCGACCGACACCCCCGACGCGGGCACACCCGCTCCGGAGACCGAGCCCGCGGGCGCGGCCGCGGAGGTCACCGCGACCACTCGCGTGCTGACCTTCGCCGGCAGCATGATCGCGGGCCTGTGGAACATGGTCGTGACCGGGCTCGCGGCGATCTTCGCCTGGATCGAGGCCTGGCTCTACGGCGAGAAGAAGGCGCTGTACGGGCTCGCGGTGACCCGCATCCTGTTCGGCGTCACCGCCCTCGGCCTGCTCGCGGCCAACTTCGGCACCCGCCTGTACACATTCGGGTCGGGGTCCGCCTGGAACGGCGAGATGGCCGAGCCGGTGAGCGACTTCCCGAAGATCTGGATCTTCAGCACCTTCCACGCCGTCATGGGCAACGACGTCGTCTACACGCTGATGTATCTGCTGCTGGGCGTCCTCGCGGTGCTGTTCGTGCTCGGGTGGCGGTTCCGCATCGTGCTTCCGGTGTTCTTCTGCCTGTGGGTCGGCTTCATCGAGGCGAACGACATGGTGGGCGACCAGGGCGACAACATGTTCCGGATCGCGCTGCTGCTGCTGTTCTTCGCGGATCCTGCGGCGCGCTGGTCGCTCGATGCCCGGCGACGCGCGAGGAAGGGCGAGTGGTTCGAGCCCGGCAGCCAGCCGGCGATCCTCGGCACGGTGTTCCACAACCTCGCGCTCGTCGCGCTCACCGCGCAGGTCTGCTTCGTGTACGCCTCCGGCGCCCTGTTCAAGGCCGCGGGCTCCCCCTGGTCGGAGGGGTATGCGGTCTACAACCCGCTGCACACCATGCGTTTCGGCACGTGGCCGGTCCTCAGCGACCTGGTGACGGCGTGGGGACCGGCGGTGACGATGATGACCTGGGGATCCATCATCCTGCAGGTGGCCTTCCCGCTGGCGCTGCTGCTGCGTCCCACGCGTCTGGTGGCGCTCGTCGGCATCCTGTCGTTCCACATCGGGATCGCCGTGCTGATGGGCCTGCCGTGGTTCTCGCTGACGATGATCGCGATCGACTCGATCTTCATCCGCGACCGCAGCTGGGAGCGTCTGCACGACGGCGTCGTGCGTCGCTGGCGCGCGGCGGGGAAGGCCCCGGCCGCGTCCCCGCCCGCCACGGCGTAGCGGCTCCTGTGGACACGGCACAATCGCGGGGGCGCGTGCGGCCGGGGGTGGTTGGACGAAAGCCACAGCCGGCTTCGGTCCGTGTTGTCGGAGTCCTACCGTGGAATCATCTCCCACCCGTGTCTTGAGAGGATGCTCATGGTCGACGCAGCCGTCCGAATGAACGCTTCCACCCCCGCCGCCGGAGACGCCGACGCGCACCGTATCGACGTCGAGGCCGTCGGCGACCTGCTCCTGGGCACCTGGGCGGACACCCGCCGTCAGGCCCGCGAGATGATCAAGGATCCCGCGTTCTGGCGCGACGACTCCCTGGGCAAGGACGAGCACCGCGAGCGCGTGCTCAGTCAGCTCCACCTGCTCGTGCAGAACCGCGCCGTGCACCGCGCGTTCCCGAAGCGCCTCGGGGGCGAGGAGAACAACGGCGCGAACATCGCGGGCTTCGAGGAGCTCGTCGCGGCGGATCCCAGCCTGCAGATCAAGTCCGGGGTGCAGTGGGGACTGTTCGGCTCCGCGATCCTGCAGCTCGGGACGACCGAGCACCACGACCGCTGGCTGCCCGGCGTCATGGATCTGTCGATCCCCGGCGCGTTCGCGATGACCGAGATCGGTCACGGCTCGGACGTCGCGGCGGTCGGCACGACGGCGACCTACGACCCGGAGACCGAGGAGTTCGTCATCCACACGCCGTTCCGCGGCGCGACGAAGGAGTACCTGGGCAACGCCGCGCTGCACGGCGTGGCGGCGACCGTCTTCGCGCAGCTCATCACGAACGGCGTCAACCACGGTGTGCACTGCTTCTACGTGCCGCTGCGTGGCGAGGACGGCGTGGATCTGCCCGGAATCGGCCGCGAGGACGACGGCCTCAAGGGCGGGCTCAACGGCATCGACAACGGGAGGCTGTCGTTCGACCACGTGCGCATCCCCCGGACGAACCTGCTGAACCGTTACGGCGACGTCGCCCCCGACGGCACGTACTCCAGCGCGATCGACAGCCCCGGACGACGCTTCTTCACGATGCTCGGCACCCTCGTCCAGGGGAGGGTGTCGCTGGACGGCGCCGCGTCCTGGGCCTCGGCGCTCGGGCTGTACATCGCGATCACCTACGCGACGCAGCGCCGCCAGTTCGACGGGGCGGACGGGCAGGAGACGGTCCTGCTCGACTACGGCAAGCACCAGCGCCGCCTGCTCCCGCGGCTGGCCACCACCTATGCGCAGCTGTTCGCGCACGACGAGTTCCTGCAGAAGTTCGACGGGGTCTTCTCCGGCGCGACGGACACCCCGGACGACAGGGAGGACCTGGAGACGCTCGCGGCGGCCCTGAAGCCGCTGTCGACGTGGCACGCCCTGGACACGTTGCAGGAGTGCCGCGAGGCCTGCGGCGGCGCAGGGTTCATGTTCGAGAACCGCTTCGTCGGGCTCCGTCAGGATCTGGACATCTACGTCACCTTCGAAGGGGACAACAACGTCCTCCTGCAGCTGGTCGGCAAGCGCCTGCTCACCGACTACGCGAAGCAGTTCCAGGGTAAGGACGCGGCCGCGCTGGCCAAGTTCGCGGTGGGGCAGACGGCGGGCAAGGTCTTCCACGGTGCGGGCCTGCGGGCCTTCGGACAGGCGGTCGCGGACTTCGGGTCCACGGCGCGGTCGGTGGAGAACGGGCTGCGCGAGGAGCAGCAGCACGAGCTGCTCGCCGACCGTGTGCAGCAGATGATCGCCGACATCGCAGGGCGGCTGCGCCCCGCCGGCAAGGACAAGGTCCTCGGCGAGAAGCTGTTCAACGAGAACCAGGCCGAACTGATCGAGGCCGCCCGCGCGCACGGCGAGCTCCTCCAGTGGGAAGCGTTCACCGACGCGGTGCACCGGATCCAGGACCCCGAGACGAAGGCGGTGCTCACGTGGCTGCGGGACCTGTTCGGGCTCCAGCTCATCGAGAAGCACCTCGCCTGGTACCTCATCAACGGGCGTCTCTCCGCGCAGCGCGCCGCCGCGGTGTCGCGCTACATCGACCGCCTCTGCACGCGTCTGCGGCCGCACGCGCTGGATCTCGTGAACGCCTTCGGCTATGAGCCGGAGCACGTGCGGGCTCCGATCGCATCCGGCATCGAGCAGCGGCGTCAGGACGAGGCGCGGGCGCACTACGCAGCGCTCGCCGCGTCCGGCGAGGCGCCGATCTCGGAGAAGGCTCTGAAGAAGGCCGCGAAGCGGAAGTAGCCCCCCGGCGGGTTCTCTCCCTCGGGGCCACCGAGACCCCCTCCACGCGTCGAAACCCCTCCGCAGATACGTATCTGCGGAGGGGTTTCGGCGATGCGAGGGGGTCTCGCGTGCGGGAGACGGGACGCTCTGCGGGAGACCGGATGCTCTGCGGAGGCGGGACGCTCAGCCGGCGACGCGGTCGGCCAGGTGGTCGGGCAACGGGCGGTCGGTGGCCAGCACCACGCGGACGTTCGCGCCCTCGTAGTCGAGCGCACCCGCCCGCTGCGACCGCAGATCGAAGATCGTCTGCCCGCGCCCGGGGCCGTCGGAGTGGTCGACGAGGGCGGGGACGGCGGGCGCGCGCGTCGCCGTGACGGTCCCGACGGCGATCGCGGCGGCCAGCGGGTCGTGCAGCGCGCTGCAGCGGCGGCCGTATGCGGAGACGTAGAAGTCCATGTAGAAGTCGAGCATCGCTCCCACGGTCCGCGCCAGCGCCGAGTCGGAGGCGAGGAGGCGCTCGCGGTGGGCGTCCTCGAACACGTTCTCCATCGTGACGTCCAGCGGCACCACGGTCACCGGCCAGGAGGCGGCGAACACGGCGGCGGCCGCCTCCGGGTCGTTGCCGATGTTCGCCTCGGCGACGGGCGAGATGTTGCCGGGGACGAGTGCGGCGCCCCCCATCAGCGTGACGGAGGCGACGCGCTCGGGCAGCGTCGGGTCCAGGCCCAGCGCCGTGGCGAGGTTGGTCAGCGGACCCACGGCGACGACCTCCAGCGTGCCGGCGTGCGCGTGCGACAGGCGGATGAGCATCTCGGCGGCGCTGGCCGCGTCGACGTCGTGCGCGGGCTCCGGCAGGGCCACGTGGCCCACGCCGTCCTCGCCGTGCACGTGCGGCGCGCCCCCGTCGTAGGCGTGCGCGAGGAAGTCATGACGCCCGACGGCGACGGGGATGTCGGTCCGATCCGCGAGCGCCAGCAGGCCCAGCGTGTTGCGGGCGGCCTGAGCGGCGCTGGTGTTCCCGCTGACGGTGCCGATGCCCGCGAGCGCGATCTCCGGCGACGCCAGCAGGTACGCCAGCGCCAGGGAGTCGTCGATCCCCGTGTCGCAGTCGAAGTAGAGGGGGCGGGCGGACGAGGTCATCGGTTCTCCTTCGGAACTCGGGTGGGGAGGGTCAGGCCGACTTGGGCTGCAGGAACAGGCTCGCGACGAGCGCCAGCGCGCTGATGCCGACAGAGATCCACAGTGCCAGGCCGTAGCCGCCGGAGGCGACGAACGGCGCGACGATCGCGATCCCGAGGCTCGCGCCGAAGCCGAAGGCGGTGCTGTTCATGCTCGGCAGGATCGCCGGCGCGTCGTCCGGGGACTGCAGCACGCCGAGGCCGTTCGTGGTGGTGAGCACGACGCCGTTGTAGGTCACGCCGAGCAGGGCGAACAGCGCGAACACGGTCCAGAGGCTGTGCGGGAACAGCGCGACGAGAGCGAGGATCACGACGCAGGCGACGAGGCCGACCCGCAGCACGGGGATCCACCCGATGCGCCCGGCGAGCCAGCCGGACAGCGGCGCGGCGGCCAGCCCGATCAGGGCCGGAGGCGCGAGGTAGAGGAGGGCCGAGGTCGAGGCGGGCAGACCGTACCCGGCCTCGGCGTCCTGGCTGAGCACGACGATCGTGAAGTTGATGACCGTGAAGACGCTCGACAGCGTCAGCACGGTCGTGGCGAGCACCGGCCAGACCTGGCGGGAGCGCAGGTGGTGCACGGCGATGAGCGGCGTGCGGCGGCGGCGCTCGATGACCACGAAGACCGCGAACGCGGCGATCGCCCCGGCGAGGAACAGCAGCGTGACGGTGTCCAGCCACCCGCGCGCGGATCCCTGGGACACGAAGTACGTGATGCAGATGAGCCCGGCCGACAGCGCCGCGGCGCCCCACCAGTCCATCCGGCCCCGGGAGGACGGCTCGCCGTCACGCGGCACGGCGAGCACGACGCATCCGATCGCGACGACGGCGACGACCAGGATCACGACGAACAGCGAACGGAAGCCGAACGCGTCGGCGAGGAGTCCGCCGATCCAGCCGTCGACGCCGCCGACGCCGCCGTTGATGGCGGTGAGGACCCCGAGCACGGTGGGGAAGACCGCGGCCGGGAGCGTCTCGGCGAGGATCACGTACGCGATCTGGAAGGCGGCGCTGGACGCACCCTGGAGCACGCGGCCGACGAGGAGGAGGGGGAGGTTCGGCGCGGCGATGCACAGCACCGTGCCGAGCGCGATGAGGACGAGCACGATGAGCAGCGCGCGCTTGCGGCCGATGAAGTCGCTCCACCGGGCGAGGACCACGCCGCCCACCGCTCCGGCGAGGAAGAACAGCGACGACACCTGCGAGACGGCGTCCATCGGCGCGGACAGCTGCGCGGCGATGTCCGGGAGCGCGGGGGTGATCATGCTCGAGTTCAGCTGGAAGGCGACCACGGTCAGGATGAGCGTCGCCACGAGCGCGAACGCGCGCCCGCCGCGCAGTCCGCCGGTGGGTGCGGGAGCGAGGGTCTCGGGGGAGGTCGGCACGGTGACTCCTTCGTCGGGGAGGGCCGCGTGCGCTGCGGCCCGGCGGGATGATCCCCGCCAATGGGTATGATGTTATACCTCTCGGGTACAACATCTGCAATCGGGTAGGACTGTGGTTGGATGAACCGCGAGACCACCCCGGCCCGGGAGCCATGCCGGACGCCGGGAGGACGCTCGGGAGGAGGACCGATGACGGACGTCGCACCGTTCCTAGACCGTCCGCTGACCGCACCGGTCGGCCAGCCGCTCCGGGTCGCGGTCTACTCCCGGCTGGCGGAGGGCATCCGCAGCGGGGTCTTCCCGCTCGCCTCCATGCTGCCGAGGGAGACCGAGCTCGGCATCGCCCTCGGGGTGTCGCGCACCGTCGTCCGCGAGGCCCTGATGCTCCTGGAGGAGGACGGCCTGATCGTCACCCGGCGCGGTGTGGGCCGGTTCGTGGCCGACGACCTGCCGACCGTCGGCCTGGAGGAGCTGCGCCCGCTGGAGGCCGCGCTCGCCGAGGGCGGCGAGGACGTCACGGTGCGCCCGCTCGAGTTCGTGGTCCAGCCGACGACCGACTACGTCTCCGGTCACCTCGGGCTCGACGCCGAGGCCAACACGTGGTTCCGCGAGAGCGTGGTCGAACGCGCCGGCGAGCCCATCGCCATCCTCCAGGAGCACCTGCCCGCCGGACGCTATCTGAGCGATGCGAGCCCGCAGGTGGCCGCAGCGCTGCCGGAGGCGGCGGACGATCCGTCCAGCCTGATGGCCGCGCTCCTGACGCGCGGCGTGGTCTTCGGATCGGGCCGGTGCGAGATCACCGTGAACGTCGTCGGCCGCTCGCGCGGCGAGCTGCTCGGCCTGAAGGCCGGCGATCCCGTCCTCATCCTCACGCAGACGGCCACCGTGGCGGGGGCGCCCCTCTACCTGGCCAAGTGCATCGTCTCCGGGCGGGCCGGGGTGCTGTCGGTCGTGCAGACGACCCAGTGATCCGCGATCGCCGGCGCCCGCCGGCGGTGTCGGCGCCGGCCCCTACGCTGGAACGGTGATCGCACCGACCGACGACCGCCCGCGCTGTGCCTGGGCCGGGGACGACCCCGAGTACCGCCGCTACCACGACGAGGAGTGGGGGCGGCCGCTGCGCGGCGACCGCGCGCTGTTCGAGAAGATGGCGCTGGAGGGCTTCCAGGCGGGACTCTCCTGGATCACGATCCTGCGCAAGCGTCCTCGCTTCCGCGAGGTGTTCGCGGGGTTCGAGCCGGAGGCGGTGGCGTCCTTCGGCGCCGACGACGTGGAGCGGCTGATGACCGATCCCGGGATCATCCGCAACCGCGCGAAGATCGAGGCGACGATCGCGAACGCCGCACTCGTCCGGGACATGGCCGACGGCGAGCTCGACGCGCTCATGTGGTCCTTCGCCCCCGGGCCCCGTGCGCGCCCGAGGACGATGGCGGACGTGCCCGCGGTGACGCCCGAGTCCGAGGCCATGAGCAAGGCCCTGCGCGCGCGGGGGTTCCGCTTCGTGGGGCCCACGACGATGTATGCCCTGATGCAGTCCGCCGGGATGGTGGACGACCACCTGGAGGGCTGCTGGCGCGCCGCGGACTGAATCGAAGCCGCGCCGGGTCCCGAGCGCGCCGTGCCCGCTAACGTGGAGCCATGCCCCAGGTCACCGCATTCGCCGCGCCCCGTGAGGGCGCTCCGCTGGAACGCACGACGATCGAACGCCGCGAACCGGGTCCGCTCGATGTCGTCATCGAGATCGCCTTCGCCGGCATCTGCCACTCCGACATCCACACCGTCCGCGGCGACTGGGGCGACCAGCAGTACCCCCTCGCCCCCGGCCACGAGATCGCGGGCGTCGTGTCGGCCGTGGGATCGGACGTGACGCGCTTCGCCGTGGGCGACCGCGTCGGCGTGGGCTGCCTGGTGAACTCGTGCGGCGAGTGCGACGGGTGCCTGCGCGGCGAGGAGCAGAACTGCCGCCGCGGCGCGGTCGGCACATACGGCGCGATCGACCGCGACGGGACCGTCACGCAGGGCGGATACTCCACGTCGGTCGTGGTGACCGAGGCGTTCGTCCTCCGGATCCCGGACGCGATCCCGCTCGACCGGGCCGCGCCGCTGCTGTGCGCCGGCATCACCACCTACTCGCCGCTGCGGCACTGGCGCGTCGGGCCCGGCAGCCGCGTCGCCGTGATCGGACTGGGCGGACTGGGCCACATGGGCGTGCAGATCGCGCACGCGCTGGGCGCCGAGGTCACGGTGCTGTCCCAGTCGCTCGGCAAGAAGGACGACGGGCTGCGCCTGGGCGCGGACCGCTACCTCGCCACGAGCGATCCCGAGACCTTCCGCAGCCTGCGCCGCTCGTTCGACCTCATCCTCAACACGGTCAGCGCGCCGCTCGACATCGACGCGTACCTGCGGCTGCTCGACACGAGCGGCACGCTCGTGTGCGTCGGCGCCCCGCCGGAGCCGATGAGCTTCGACGTGTCCCACCTCATCTCCGGGCGTCGTTCGCTCGCCGGGTCGAACATCGGCGGGATCGCCGAGACCCAGGAGATGCTGGACTTCTGTGCCGAGCACGGCATCGCCGCCGAGATCGAGCTCATCGCCGCGGACGACGTCAACGACGCCTATGAGCGCGTCCTCGCCTCGGACGTGCGCTTCCGGTTCGTGATCGACGCCGCCACCCTCGGCTGAGCGCCGCGACGCCTCGCCGTCGTGACACGGCGGGGCATCGGCGCGAGCGGCGCGGGCCTCGCTAGGGTCGAGGCGACGCGGAGGACGACGGAGGGGATCGGATGTCGCAGGAGAGCGAGACGGCGTCGTCGTCCCCGGCGGCGCGGGCACGGACGACGGGGGCGACCTGCTTCGTGTGCACCGTCACGCTGGCGATCGTCGCCGCGCTGTTCCTCTGGGGTGTGACGGTGGACCTGGCGTTCCTGGGCGCTGCCATCGTGTCCGCCGTGCTGGCCGTGCTGATGTTCCTGCTCGGCGCGATCGCCGTGCCGCTGCCGCGTCTGCGCCCGCCGGCCCTGGCCACGCGTCGCGCCGTGCGGATCCTCACCGTGGTCGTGCTCGGCGTCGGGATCGGCGGCGGCGGCGTCGCGCTGCTGCTGGCGGGGCTGCGCGGCAGCGTCATCGGCATGCTCTCCGCCGGCGCCCTGATGCTGATGTCCCTCCTCCTGGCGAACGTCGCCGGCTCGGTCGGCGGCGTCCTCGTGCGCCGGGGACCGGATGCCTGACCTCGGCCTCCCACCGGTCGCCCTCGTCGCCGTTGCGGCCGTCGGCGTCCTCGTCGCCGCCGCGCTGTTCGTCTGGTACGCGGTCGCGCTCTCCCGGCTCTTCCCGCGCCTGGGCGGCGAGGGATGGAAGGGATGGGTCCCCGTCCTCAACGAGGCGGAGATCCTCGCCCGCGGCGGCGTGCCGGCCTGGTCGGTGGTGTTCTTCTTCATCCCGCTGGTGCAGTTCTACGGGCTGTACCTGCGGATCGTCGCGGTCCACCGGATCACAGTGCGCTTCCGCCGGGGCGCGGGGTTCACGGTCCTGGGCGTGCTCCTCCCGCCGCTGTGGGCGACGCTGCTGGCCCGGGCCGAGGCTCCCGCGGCCGAGACCGCGCCGCCTCACGACCCGGCGACGCCGCGGACGGGCGGGATCCGCACGCTCCCGGACCCGCGACGGACCACGCTCGCCCGCGACGCCTCCGGGTACGCGATCCCGATCCCCGCCCCGCTCGAGCCGACGCTGATCGACGACGTGCCGATCGAGCGCCCCGGAGCGTCCGCCTCCGTGCCCGCCGCGCCGGAGCAGGCCTCGGACCCGAGCCCCGCGCCCGCTCCTGTCGTCCCGGACCCCGCGTCCGCGCCGGTGTCGTGGCATCTCGTCCTCGACGACGGCACTCGGCTGCCCCTCCCCGGGCCCCGGATCGTGCTCGGTCGCGCGCCGGCGGGCGCGGCGGGCGACCAGCCGCTGGCGGTCCCCGACGCCACGCGCACGGTGTCGAAGACGCACGCCCGCCTGGAGCACGACGGCACGCGCTGGCACCTCACCGACCTGAGCTCGACGAACGGCTCGGGCGTCCAGAGTGCCTCCGGCGGTTGGCAGGCGCTGAGCGCGGGCGAACGCGTCGTCGTGGAGGGTGCGTTCCGGCTCGGCGATCTGACCCTGCGACTCATCCGGAGCGCGTGACCGCCCCTCCCCTCGGCTGCGCACGGCGACGACGCCGCGGATGGGGAATTCGCCCCATCGACGCGGCGTCGGTCCTCGGGAGAGGATCGGCCAGAGGCAGCGAGAAGGGGAGCGGCGCACGTGACCGACGACATCGACAGGCTGTATGACCTCCGGGACGAGATCGATCTCGGCAGGCAGCGGTTCGCGCAGGGGACGCCTCCGGAGGACGAGGGCGAGGCCAGCGATCCGTCCGGGGCGATCCGTGTCGTCGCCCGGCGCTCGGAGAACCACATCCGCGTCCACCTCGGCGACCACTGGGAGGACGCGCACGAGCCGGAGGCCCTCGGCGCCGCCATCGTGGCGACCTATGCGCAGATCGCGTACGCGGCGCTCGGCGCCTGGGGCGAGAGCGTGGCCGAGGCGCCGGAGCCCACGCGCGCGACCCCGCTCCCGCCGCTCGGATCCTCGGTCGCCTCCCGGGTGGAGGACGCGTTCGCCGCCGGGGCGGAGCGTCCCGACATCCACGCCGTCATGCACAACGTCACCGAGATCCTGCAGCAGCTCAGTGCGGGCTTCGCCGAGGCCGCCGAGGCCGTCGGGCACCGGGCGACGGCCGAGTACGACGGGTCCACCTACGGGGGGCACGTGACCGCCACCGTCAATGGAGCCGGACATCTCGTCCGGCTCGTCCTGAGCCCGCAGTGGCTCGGGCGGACGAGGGCGAGCGGCATCGCGACGGAGATCAACGCCGCGATCGACGCGGCGGTCGAGCAGATCCCGCCGGCCACGGCGGCGGGCGCGCTCGAGGGCACGCCGCTGGCGGAGTTCGCCGCGCTCGCGGAGGACCCGGACGCACTGGTGAAGAGGCTGCTCGGACGGTAGCAGGACCGCGGCGGCATCCGCAGCACGAAGCACGAAGCACGAGATCGAGGAGCAGGAGGACGGGACATGGGACTGGTCGAGTTCAACGCCTTGACGGAGGACGCGTCGAAATGGGACGGGGCAGCGCAACAGCTCGGCGCGATCGAGACGGCGCTCAACGGCATCGACGTGTATCGCGGGGCGTTCTCGTTCGCCGCGATGGACGTCTTCGACGAGTACGTGCAGGTCCGTGATCACGTGCTGCGCCTCCTTCGAGAGGGCGCCGGCGAGACGGCGGGCGCCGCCACCGCGCTGCGCCGGATCCGCACGGACCTGGAGGCCAACGAGAACGCCGCGATCAACGAGTTCGGCGGCATGTGGGCGCCGGTGCAGTAGCGCCCGACCGTCATCAGGAGAGAGGAACAAGGACATGGATCCCGCAGCCGAGGCGAGAAGACTGCTCGAACAGCTCCAGCGACAGTTCGAGGAGCTGCGCCGCGTCATCAACGACACCCTGTCGCACGTGCCCGGCGTCTTCCAGTGGGTCGTGGACCGCGTGATCGAGGGCTGGAACTGGCTCGTCGAGCGCGTCCAGGAGTTCTGGGACTGGTTCGTCGACAAGCTCTCCTACGTCGGCAACCCCTTCATGCTGAGCGGGGCGGCCAACGGCTGGAAGGAGAGCGTCGGGGGCCCGGCGACCGAGGCCAGCCGCAACGTCGACCGCGGCATGCTCGCCGCCGACGACCGCTGGCAGGAGTTCGGGGCCGAGCAGTACCGCCAGCGCGTCCCGCTCCAGCAGGCCGCGATGAAATCCCTGGACACCGATTACGCGCAGAAGATCGCGTCGATGATGGACGACCTGCAGATCGCGATCGTCGCGTTCTGGGCGGGCGTCGTGGCGGCGATCATCTCCGTCATCGTCGGCTTCACCACCGCGACCGGGGAGGCCGTCACGGTCGTCGGGATCCCGCTGGCTCCGCCGACGGCGCTCGGTGCGATCGCCATCGCCCTGGGGGCGCTCGGCGCTGCGCTGGCGGTCATGTACAGCAAGGCCGCCTCGGCGCGAAGCACGCTGAAGGGGACCTCGTCCGGGATCCAGACCTGGCCGAAGTTCGCGTCGGCATGACCGCTGCCGGAGGCACTCGCGACCCCGCCGACGATCCGGCCGGGGTCGCGAGCGGCGCGCGGCGGCGCGCGGCGGGCGGGTTCGTCGTCGGCGTGCTCATCCTGGGCGTCGCCGTCGTCGCGTTCGCGGGGTGGTCCGGAGGCATCGCCATCCGAGCGACCGCGCTTGTGAGCGCGGTCATCGGCGTCCTCACGCTGATCGTGGCGGGGCTCGCGCGGACCATCGCCCGCCGGTATCCGGACGTCGCGGCGATCAGCGGCCCCAACCTCCTCGCCGGCCTCCTGGGGGGAGCGGTCGCCGGGGTAGGTGCGGTGCTCTGCCTCCTCGACGCCACCCGGCTGACGCTCGGGCTCGTGCTCGCCGCCCTGATGCTCGTCCTGGGGATCCAACTGGCGGTGTACGTCCGCGCCAACCACCGCGACGTCCGTCGTTCCCGCGACGCGGATCCTCGCGCCTGAGCCCACCGGCCCACGGAGTGCGGGGCCGGGACGCCGTTGCGGCGGAGCACACGTCTTCGGGCGGATGCCTGAGGATCCATCGTCCGCAGGAGCGCGCGTTGTCCGTGCGGGGCACGGTTCTCCGCGGGAGGGTGCGTTGTCCCCGGGAGGGCGTGGTCTCCGCCGGAATGCGCGATGTCCGTGTCGGTGGGAGTTGCCCTAGCGGAGACCTGCTGTTGGCGCGGAAGCCTCGGCGTCAATCCTCTGCTTGAGTGCGCGTCATCCGTGTGGACGTGTGGTCTCCGCCGGCGTGCGCGGAGTTTCGAGGGGGTGGATGCCGGTGCGGCGGAGATCACCTGTTGGTGCGGACAGTTGGGTCTCAATCCACCGTCGGAGCGTGCGGAGTCCGCGGGAGGGGGTCTCTCCGCCGGAGGGTGCGTTGTCCCCGGGAGGGTGCGTTGTCCCCATGAGGAGGTGATTTCCGCGGGAACGCGCGACGTCCGCGTCGGTGGAGGCTGTGGGGCGGAGAACACGTGCTCGTGCGGACGATCGATTGCTCATCCTCCGCGGGAGGGTGCGTCCTCCGTCGCGTCAGAACGGGGACACGGGAGGGCGCTCGAGCAGGCCGCCCGCAGATCCGGCGCGTTCCGGCCCGGCGGCCGGCCCTGCGCGCTCCGGACCGGCGTCCGAGGCGGCGTCCGGCCCGGTGGGACGCCCGGCGGCGGGACGCCCGGCGGCGGGGCGGGCGGTGTCCGGGCGACGGCGGAGCAGCAGGAGCGCGGCCAGGACGGCGAGCAGCGCCGCCGTGACGACGCCGACGAGGAGCGCGACCTCCCGGGTGAGGGCGAAGGGCGTCGCCGTGGGCGCGGAGCCGATCTCCGCCGGCTCCGGGCGCACCGCGCTGCCGCCGGTGTCGAAGAACGGGCTCGCCGGCCCCCGCGTGCTGGCGTCGGGAAGGAGGTCGATCGCGGCGAGCGGACGGATGAATCCCCACCCGTCGCGATCGTCGCGCCGGTCGGGGTCCGTGCGCACCGCGGTGGCGGCCAGGCGGTACGCCCACGCCGAGGGCGGCTCGGACGGATGCGCCTGCGCCACCAGGGCCGCCGCGGCGCTCGCGTAGCCGGTCGCGAAGCTGGCGGAGGGGGCGTCATCGCTGAACTGGCAGTCCCCGGCCCCGGTCGCGGTGCTCAGCACGTGGGACCCGGGAGCCGAGACGTCCACTTGCGGGCCGTGCACCGAGTCGTCGGTGGCGCGGCCGTTCGCGGCGGCGGCGGTGACCCCGAGCGCCTGCGGGTAGCCCGCGGGGTAACGCACATCGTCGGGGGCGTCCGGCGTCGCAGCGCGGTTCCCGGCGCTGGCGACGACCAGCGCGCCGACGGCGTCCGCGTACTCCACGGCGGCGCGGAGCTCCGGGGCGTCCTGCTGCATGCTCATGGACACGTTGATCACCCGTGCACCGTTGTCCGCGGCCCAGCGGATGCCGGCCGCGATCCGCTCGGGCGTGGGGCCGAACCCCTTGTCCCGGTCCTCCTCGCTGTCGCTGCGGAACACCCGCACCGACAGCAGCACGGCGTCGGGGGCCAGACCCACCACGCCGGAACCGGCGATCCGCCGCGCGGCGATCTCGCCCGCGATCGCGGTGCCGTGCCCGTGCGGGTCGCTCAGACCGTCGGGGCGCTCGCCGTCGCCGACGAGGTTCACCCCGCCGGCGACCGCATCCGCGAGATGCGGATTGGCCACGTCGATCCCGGAGTCCACGACGGCGACGGTCACGCCGCGGCCGGTCGCCCGCTCCGCCACCTGCTCGGCCCCCAGCGCGAGGAGTGCGGGCGGCGTCTGCGGCGTGAGCACGACCTCGCCGGGCCGGCAGGCGTCGCCCGCGGCCATCACGGGGGCCGCGGCCCGCACCGGAGCCGCGGCCGACGCCGAGGCGGGAACGGATCCGACGACGATCGCTCCGGCGACGAGGAGCGCGGCGACGAACGTGCCGGGCGAGCGTCTCATCCGTCGCTCGCGGGCGTGCGTCCTGCGGCGTCGATGGCGAGGGCCGGGCCGCCCGCGAAGTACGCCAGCCACGACTCCGGGACCGGCCCGGCCTGGTCCGTCGTGTACCCGAGACGGTCGACGGCCTCCGCGCCGTCGGGGATCGCGTAGGCGGTCCCCGACTCGTCGACCAGCACGTGCGCCGCCGCCTCGCCGTCGCCCACCCGGACGAGGGCGCCCGATCCGACCGCCACTGCCGGCCGGGCCCGATCCGCCGGCAGTTCGACGTCGGTCGCGGCGAGCACCGTGCGGCCCTCGTCGTCCAGGAGGGCGCAGGCGGCCAGCGGCTCCGCGAGCGCGGTCAGCGGCTCGGCGGGCCAGTCGTCTCCGCCGGCGGGCGAGCCCGTGGGCAGCGCCGCCAGCTCCGCCGGGGTCACCTCGCGCTCGGGACCCGCCGTCGCCCCGCTCCCGAGCAGGTACAGCTGGAACGCGAGCGGCGTGAGGGGTGCGGCCTCGCCCCGGCTGGTGATGACGTAGCGCTCGTCCGCCGGTCGTCCCTGCACGTGCACGATCTCGCCCGCGACGAGGTCGCTGTCCGGGATGCGCGTCCCCACGTCCCGCAGCACGATGGGGGAGAGGTTCCTGCCGGGAGGGAAGAGGTTCAGCCAGCGGCCGTCCACGCGCGTGATCCCCGCGGTGCCGAGCCCTGCGCCGCGCAGGACGGCGTCCGCCTCGTCGGCGGGAACGGCGTAGCGCAGTCCCCCGGCGATGACGAACAGGTCGCCGTCGCGGCGGACGACGACGCCGGCGCCCGGCTGCGCGGTGGCGATGGAGGTGGCGGCGACGGACACCGCGGCGCCGGCGTCCTGATCCACGCACGCGGTCCACCCGGTGTTGTGCAGCGAGCCGGGCGCGGGAAGGTCGTCCGGGGCGCCGAGGATGCCGATCGGGGCCCCGACCTCGATGCCCTCCAACGTGCCCTTGTCCGTGCTGACCACCGAGAACTCTTTCGCCGGGATGAGCAGGCGCGCGCTGGCGGTGTTGATCACCGGATGCAGCACGCCCTCGACGGAGACGTAGCGCGCGCCGGTGTCGGTGGCGATGATCAGGCGGTTGTTCTCCCATCCCTGCGGGAGCCCCGGGCGGAGCATCCCGAAGAACAGGCCGCCCAGCAGGAGCATCGCGGTCAGGGCGATGCCGGCGGCGACGGCCCGCAGAGGCTTGGCCGGCTCGAGCTCCTTGCCTCCGGGCGCCCCTCCGGTGAACGCCGACAGCAGGCGGCGGCGGCTGAAGCCCTGCGCCTCGATGAGCTCCTTCTTCGTCGCCATCGGCTACAGCAGTCCCGCCGTCACGACGCCGAGCGGCAGCACGAGCGCCATCGCGAGGATCTCGACCGTGTCGGCGAGGCGGGCCAGCCGCAGCCGCGCGCGCGGACTCAGCAGGGTGAGGCCGACGAGCACGACGGTGGCGACGATGAGCACGACCAGCAGGCCCAGTCGGAGCCCGGGCTGCGTGAGCGCGACGGTGAGCCCGGCGGCGGCGAGCCCCAGCGCGCCGAGGATCATCAGCGCGAGAACCCCGAGCCGCGCGTGCATCTGACGAGACTGGAACATCATCCCGACGAACGCGAGCAGGCACAGCAGCGCACCCGCCAGTCCCTGGGCGGCCACCAGCGGCGTGGCCGCGAGCGCGGCGAGTCCGAGCGCGGCGCGCAGGGAGACGAGGGTGCGCGTCCCCGCCGCGGCGCGGCGTTTGACGTCCTCGCCGTCGATCGGCTCGGGGACGCTGAAGACGTCCGCGTCGCTCTGCGGCGAGATGACCCGGATGCGGGTCGAGCCGAGGGCGAGCCACGGGATCCCGTTGGCGAGCGTGGCGCTCACGGCGAGCATCAGCGCATAGGGGGCGATGACGCTGCCGAACAGCGCGGCGGACGCCGCCGTGATCCCGATCACGGTGCCCAGCACGATCGGGATGAGATGGATCTCGGGTTTGTCCTTCGTGAGAGCGAGGCTCACCCCGCCCACCACGAGCAGCCCCAGCCCGGCGGTCGCGAGCGGCCAGCCCCAGAGGATCGTCGCGGGGGCGGCGAGATAGCCGGCCAGCCCGCCGTACGCGGCGGCGGCGAGCCCGAGGGCGTGGCCTGCCTCCGGCTGGTCGAGGCGCAGGAGCACCGTGGCGACGACGAGGAGCACGACCGCCCCGGCGCCGGCGACGATCGCCGGCACGAGTCCGGCGCCGCTCGCCACCAGCAGCAGGCCGCACAGCGCCAGGAACGTGAGGCTGATCGCCAGCGCGGTGCGGGCGCTGTCCTTGGGCGTCCAGCTCCCGTGCTGCGCGGCGGTCGCGTCGATCACGGCCTCGACGACGTCGTCGTACACCCGCGGCTCGGAGACGAGGCCGCCGCGCACGAGGGTGAGCAGCTCGCCGTCGTGCACGCCCTGCGCGGAGGCGCCGAGCGCGGGGTTCAGCGGCGTCCCGTCCGCGCGGTGCAGGGCGTAGCCGCCGTGGGCGAGGGAGGGGTCGAGGACGCCGAGGCTCCGCGCGAAGCCCGGGATGATCTCGACGAGCGGCACCTGCGCGGGCACGCCCGCGTCGAGGCGCCGGTCGTCGCTGACGATCGACAGCCTCAGCACGGCACCCGCAGCGCTGCTGCCCTGGTCCATTGGATCCGGTTCCCCCACGCGGTCGTTGATCCCCGGCGGAAACCGCGCCGGGGACAGCGACAACTCTATAAGGAGCACGCCCAGGGGCCCGAGGGGATCCATGGGGAGTTCTCCCCATGGATTCCGTCCGTGGCAGCGCCTACTGTCTTCCGTGGGGACATCACCGGGCGCTTCGGACACCTGGCCTCGAGTCCTCTTTCCGCACCCAACCGGAGGAGAGTGAGTAATGGCTGAGGTCATCTCTGCAGAGGAAGGCGCGCTCAGGAAGGGCGCACAGGCCGTCAACACCGCCAAGGCGGGCATCGACCAGCAGGTCAAGAAGGTCCGGGGCGAGATCGAGCAGGTCCGCGGCTACTGGACCGGCGGCGCCTCGGACTCGTTCCAGGGCCTGATGAACCAGTGGGACCAGAAGACCCGCCAGCTCAACGAGGTGCTGGTGACGCTCGAGGAGGCCCTGGCGGGCACCGAGCGCGACCAGGCCGCGACCGAAGAGCAGCACCGTTCCACCATCTCGGGCCTCGGCTCGATGATGTCGGGCGCCTGAGCGAGAGACAACGAGGGAGATCACGATGCAGTCGATGTCGGTGCGTCCGGAGCAGGTCACTGCTCTGGCGAATCAGATCCGCGGCGGTGCGAACGGCATCCGCTCGCAGTTGGACACCCTGGAGAGCGAGGTCGGCAAGCTCCGGGCCGCCTGGAACGGTGAGGCGCAGACCGCCTACGACCGGGCGCAGCGGGAGTGGAGCGCCAAGCTCACCGAGCTGCAGCAGCTGCTGGAGCAGATCGCGACGAAGACCCAGGGCATGAGCGAGGAGTACGTCTCCCGCGACCGCTCGTCGGCGGGTCGCTTCGCGTAAGGTGACGACGTCCACGGGTGCGGCTCTTCGGGATCCGCACCCGTGGCGTGTCCGGTGCACGCCCCGGCCAGAGCGAGGCCTCGGGGCGTGCAGCGGACACGAGTCGACGGACATGAGTGAGAGGCGGACACGGACATGACGATCAGCATCCTCGTCGAGGGCGTCACCGGCGCCCTGACCAAGATCCTCCAGGCGATGGAGGAGTTCCCCGCCGCGGTCGAGGTGGCGATCTCCGAGGGCGGGACGAGCGCGGTCACCAAGCCGTTCCGCGACGAGGTCCGGTACGCCGCCCAGGAGATGAGCGACGTCACCGCGAAGATCATCACGGTCGTGAACGAGACCCAGGACGAGATCCGTGCCGCCGTGAAGAGGCTCATGGAGACCGATGCCGAGTTCGCCGACGAGGGGCGCCGCCTGCTGGCGCTGCTGGAGTCCGCCGAACAGGGCGGGGGGAGCCGTCCGTGAGCTCCGCGCGTGCGCGTCGCACGGCCGCGGGTCTGGCGGCGGTGGCCGCCGTGCTCGCGGTCGGGGTCGTCGCGCCCGCGCACGCCGCTGACCAGCCGGTCCCCGGCGGGTGGTACATCGATCAGGGGGGCGTGCCCGAGGCCCACGCCGCGGGCTTTCGCGGTCAGGGCGTGACCATCGCGGTCATCGACTCGCAGATCAACCCCGACGTGCCCGCCCTGCGCGGCGCGGACCTGCAGGTGGCCGAGCCGGCGTTCTGCCGCGGCGCCGACGGCGCTGAGATCCCGGCGGCGTCCACCGACGGCCAGGTCGCCGACCACGGCACGCAGGTCGTGTCGACCATCCTCGGCACCGGCGCCGCGGCGGAGGGGCAGTGGCCGGTGCGGGGGGTCGCACCGGAGGCGACAGTCCTGTACTACGCCGGGATGACCGGGAGGACCGCGGACGCGGACGCCGAGAGCCTGGAGTGCCTCGACGGCCAGGGGACGAACATCCGTCTGGACGGGGCCGGGCATGCGTTCGAGGCGGCGCTGGACGCCGGAGCCGACATCGTCTCGATCTCGCTCAGCGGCCCGATCTCCGGTGTCCTCCAGGACGCGATCGCGCGCGCACACGCCGAGGGGGTCGTCGTGCTGGCGGCGATGCCGAACGACACGGGCGCGGTGACCTTCCCCGCGGGCCGCAACGGCGTCGTCACGGTCCAGGCGCTCGACGAGGCCGGGCAGATCATGGCCGGGGACAAGGGCATCGAGGGTGCGCCGCTCACCCCGAACACGAGCGAGTCGGTCGTCGTCGCCGCGCCGGGCATCGGGATCCTGGTGCCGGACGCCGGCGAGGGCTGGACGGCACAGGCGCTGGTGGACGGCACGTCCCTGGCGACGCCGATCGTCGCCGGCTCCCTGGCGGTGCTCAAGAGCAGGTTCCCCGAGGCGAGCGGCAACCAGCTGATCCAGACGATGCTGGGCACCACCGGCGGATCCCGGCACGAGCCGGCATGGCGGGACGACGTCGGCTACGGGCCGATCTCGCTCACGGGCATGCTGGCGGACGACCCGCTGTCCTATCCGGACGTCAACCCGCTCTTCGACAATCCGCAGTTCGAGCTCGCCATGGCGTACGGGCCGACGGCGGACGAGGTCGCGGCGGCGGGCGGAGAGGCACCCGCCACGGCACCGGAGACGGCCTCGACGACCGCGCCGGCCGAGACGCCGGCGCCGTGGGGGATGTGGGCGGTCGCGGGCGGCGCGCTCGTGGTCGTGGGCGGCGCGTTCGCGCTGGTCCTGGGGCTCGGCGCGTCGCGGCGCCGCCGGGCCGCGGCCGCCACGACGCCGCCGACGCCGACGGCCGCGACGGTGACGGACGAGAACAGCCACGGTGTGCCGGGGGGTTACGCCGGAGCAGGACACGACGGAGGGAAGCGATGAGCGAGGCAGAGGACGAACTGAACCGGATCCGCGCGATCGAGGACTGGCGCATCCCCAAGGCGGGCGCGTTGCGGCTGTCGTTGCAGTCGCTGGACGCCGTGCTCAAGACGCTCACCGAGGCGGAGGGCGCCTGGGAGGGCGAGTCGGGGGCAGCGGTACGGGCACGGGTGACCCAGCTGCGGGCGAAGTTCACCGAGGTCGACGGACTCGTGTCGACCATCGCCTCGTCCATCGAGGCGGCGAACACCGCGCGCCGGACGGCGGTGTCGGCGGAGCTCCCGAGCGCGGAGGTCGACCCGTTCTGGGCGAACGCGGTGAAGGGGGCGTCGGTCGTGGTGCACCCCATCCTCGGCCCGCTGGCCGCGGACAAGGCGCTCGACCTCATCGGGGACTTCCTCGGCGGTCAGCGTGAGGAGCAGGCACGTGCGGCGGTGAAGAGCGTCGAGACCGCGATCGAGGAGCCGCGGCGCAAGGTCGTCGAGGCCCGGGCCCGGCTCGCGCAGATCGACTTCAGCTCGAGCGGGGGGAAGACCCCGCCCCCGCCGCCCCCTGGCGGCACCACCGAGAACGAGGGCGGCACCGGCGGCGTCCCCGTCGGACCGACCGGCGGCCCCGGCGGGACCGGCGGCCCCGGGGGGACCGGCGGTCCCGGGGTCCCGCCGCCCTCGGTCCCGGACTACCCGGACGGCCCCCGGGATCCGGATGTCCCCGACTTCCCGGACGAGCCGGACGGCCCGAGCGACCCGGATCACCCGGACGACCCGGACGGGCCGCAGGATCCTGACTACCCGGATTACCCGGACGAGCCGGACGGCCCCCGGGATCCGGACTACCCGGACTATCCGGACGGTCCCGACGTCCCCGACGATCCTTCGGTCGACGACCCGAACCCGACGGGACGCGTCCCCGGCGGTCCCGAGGGGCCGGGCGGTCTGCGACCCGGAGGCACGGGACCCGGAGGATCCGTGCCGGGCGGTCACGCCCCCGGCGGGGGCGGCGGCATCGGCGGCGGAGCGCTGCCCGGGGCGATCGGCGGTGGCGGTGCGGGAGCGCTCGCGCTCGGCGCCGGCGCGAAGCTCGGTGGCGTGGGCGGTGTCGGCGGCCTGGCCGGTGCGAAGACCGGCGGGCTGCTCGGCCTCGGCGGAACCGGATCGAACGGCGCTGCCGGTACGGGATCCGGAGCCGGAGCGGGCGCCCGCGGCGGGATGATCATGGGAGCCGGCGGCACGGGTTCGGACGAGAAGAAGCGTCCGCGCGCCGGGCTCGGGGGCCCGATCGCGCCGCGCATCGAGGACGACGAGGAGCCGCTGCCGCGGTCGAAGGGCTCCCGTGCGGGCTCACGCGACGACCGGGAGTGAGCCGTGCCCGCCGGTCGGCGCGCACCGGACGAGTAGGGTACTGCTGTGTCCGGGGGAGTGATCGAGCGGCGGCGCATCGCGCTGGCGGGCGGGCGGGGACGCGCCGACCTCGCGCTGCCCGTCGACGAGAGCCTGGCGCAGGCCCTGCGGGTCAGCGGTCTCGCCGGATCGGCCCGTCCCACGGTGCTCGGTCCGGACGGGTACGAGATCGATGCGGACACCCTCGGCGAGGACCTCGTCGAGGGTGGGCTGTACACCCTGGTCGACCCCGACGCGGTCGCGGGCGATGCGGACGTCGCACGGGGACGGGCCGACGAAGGGCGCGCGGACCACGGCGCCCGCTGGGTGCTGCTGGCGGTCGCGGCGGTGCTGCTCGTGGCCGCCGGCGCAGCGAGCGCGATCGACCCCCTGCTGCGCCTGATCGCCGGTCTGGTGGCCGCGGCGGGCGCCTTCGTGTCCGCGGTGGCCTGGACCGGCCGCACTGCGGACACGGACACCGACGCTCTGGCGCTGCGGGGCGTGGTCGCCCCGGCGGCGTTGTCCTTCGCCGCGGGAGCACTGCTGATCCCGGCGTCGCTCGAGGGGGCGGCGCACCTGTCGGTCGCCTCCGGCTTCCTCGCCGCCGCCGTCGGGACGGCGCTCGTCGCCCTGCTCACCGGGACGCGCGCGATCCGCGCGGCCGCGGGGACCGTGGCGATCCTGCTGGTCGTGTTCGGCGCGGTGTGGGGGATCGCGCTGCTGCTGCGCTGGGCCCCGCCCGACGCGGCCGCGATCTGCCTGGGCCTCGTGCCCCTGCTGCTGCGCGCGCTCCCCAGCGCCCTGGTGAACCTCCCCGACGGGGCGTTCATCGATTACCGGCACTTCATGAGCAATCGCTGGACCGTGCGCGGCGCGATCCCCGAGTCGCCGACGACGGTGGATGCCCTGGGCGTACGCGAGGTGGTGGCCGACTCCTGGGCGCGGCTGGGGTCGGGCACGGTCGTGCTCAGCCTCGTCGCCCTGGCGCTGGCTCCCGTCGTCCTGCTGCGGCCCTGGGGTTCGGACCCGTTCGTCGTCGTCGGCGGCATCGCGCTGCTGGTCTGCCTGGTGCTGTCCCTCCTGCTCGTGCCGCGACACACCGGCTCGCGCCTGCTGCGCTGGGCGCCGCGGGCGTCGGCGGTCGGCGTGCTCGTCCTCGCGGCGGCGGCCGTCGCCGCCGGGACAGGACCCTGGTCGGGGGCCGCCGTCCCCCCGCCGACGCTGCTGCTGATCGTCGCGAGCGGCCTGTTCCTCCTCGCCGTCCTCGCCGTCCTCGTGATCCGGCCGGTGTCCCGCGGCGCTCGCTCGCTCGCCTGGTCCCGGGTGGGCGATGCGTTCGAGGCGATCGCCGTCGCGCTGGCCCTGCCCGCCGCCCTGCTGCACGCGGATGTGCTCACCCTCCTGCGTGGAATGATGGCAGCGTGAGCGGAATCGGAACGCCCCCGGGGGGCCGCGCCCGGGGAGCCGGGATCCCCGAACCCGTCTCCGTGATCATCCCCGACGCTCCGCCTGCCTCGTCGCCCGGTGCTGCGCGGTCCCGCCGGCGCCGCGGAACGGCGCCTGTGCCCCGCCCCCGCCCCACCGCGAGCGAGAGCGCCCTCGGACCGGCGTTCGCCGGCGTCCCCGCGGCGACGGGCGCCCGACTGGCGGCCTTCACGATCGACGTCGTGCTCGTCGCCCTGCTCGCCGGCGGCGTGCTCTGGGCGACGCGCAGCCCGACCCTCGCCGTCGTGGTCGCCCTGCAGGTCGCTGTCGGGTTCGCGGTCGCCCTCGCCCGCACCGGCGCCACCCCGGGCAACCTGCTGCTGCGCCTGCGTGCCGCACGCAGCGACGGGCCCTTCTCCCCAGGGGCAGGACGCGCGTTCGTCCGCGCGCTCATCACCGGGGCGGGCTTCGTCGTCGGCATCGGGTCCTGGATCGTCGTCGCCTCCAGCGCCTGGGATCCGCTCGGGCGTCGCCGCTCCTGGGCGGACCGCGCCGCAGACACCGTGGTCGTCGCGGCGCCCCGTCGCGGCGCCGCATCCGCCCCGGCCGCCGTGGGCGGCGGGGCGACGCTGGCCCCGCCGCAGCTCATCAGCATGTCGGCTCGCCCGGCGGTCGACGAGGAGGAGGACGACGAGCCCGCGCCGCTGCGCGCCACGCCGTCCGGCGTCCCGGCCGCTCCGGCTCCCGTCGGGTCCGCGCCCGCCGTGTCCGCGCCCGTCGCGGCGACGCCCGCCGCATCCCCGGATCCGGCGCGGGGCGCCCTGCTCCTCGTGTTCGACACGGGGCAGCGGGTGCGCATCGACCTCCCCGCCGCCGTCACGCTCGGACGACGACCGGCGCCGACGGAGCCCGGCGATCTGCTCGTCGTGATCGACGACCCGGACAGCACGGTCTCCAAGAGCCACCTCCGCCTGGAGCACTCGCGCGGCCGCACCTGGGTGACCGACCTCGGCTCGACCAACGGATCCGACATCCTCGCCGATCAGGGCGGCCGCACCGAGCTCCCCGCGGGCACGCGCCTCGTGCTCGACGACGGCGACCGGGTGCGCGTGGGCGACCGGGTCTTCACGATCAACCTGCTGATGCCCGAGGCGGAGGGCGCGGCGGACCAGCCGCTGCGCGGCGCACGACGCGGTCGCGCCGCCGACCGGGAGAGGGGCGCACAGCCATGACCGGACCACGGCTCGCGCCGCCGCGCGTCCCCTCGGGGCGGCTCACCGTCCAGGCGCCGCCTGAGCTGCAGCCCAGCGAGGGCGGCTCGAACATGCTCGCCTCGATGCTGCCGATGCTCGGCAGCGTCGGCGCCGTCGTGATGGTCAGCATGTCCAACGCCGGGCCCACCGGGTTCCTCATCGGCGGCATGGTGCTCGTCTCGTCCCTGGGCTTCGTCGTGGTCAACGGCTGGCGGCAGCGGGCGCAGCGACAGGCGGCGACGCTCGCCGCGCGGCGGGAGTACCTGGCCTATCTCACCGAGCTCCGCACCTCGATCCGGGTGGCGGCCCACCAGCAGCGCCGGGGCGCGAACTGGCAGCTTCCCGCCCCCTCGGCCCTGCCGTACATCGCCGAGGAGCGCACCCGCGTGGGCGAGCGTGCCCCGACCGATCCCGACTTCCTCTCGGTGCGCGTGGGGATCAGCGATCAGCCGCTGTGCATCACGCTGGAGGCGCCGGAGCTGCCCCCGCTCGCGCAGCTCGATCCGGTCGCCGCCTCCGCCGCGCACCGGTTCATGCTGACGCACGAGACGCAGAAGCAGCTGCCGCTCGGTGTCACGCTCGGCGACTACGCGCGCGTCGAGATCACCGGCGACGAGGAGGAGGCGCGGGGCCTCGCGCGGGCGATGCTCCTGCACGCCGCCACCCTCCACGACCCCGAGAACCTGCAGATCGTCATCGCCGCCGAGCCGGGGGTCCTGCCGCAGTGGGAGTGGGCGAAGTGGCTGCCGCAGACGCACTCGCGCACGGTCCGCGACGCCCTGGGCGCGGCGCGGATGATCGGGTCGGACCTGGCGGAGCTGGAGGCGATGCTCTCCCCGGAGGTGCGTGAGCGCTCCCGCTTCACGCGCAGCGCCGGCGCCCCGGCCCTGCCGCACGTCATCGTCCTCACGGACGGCGTGCCGGCGACCGGCGCGCTGCTGAGCCCGGACGGCGTCACCGGGGTGACCGTCATCGATCTGCCCCACAGCTGGGACGAGCTGGACGACGACAACACGCTGCGCGTCGCGCTCGCCGCCGGCGCCGGCGGCGCCGGCGAGCTCGTCAGCAGGCAGGTGCCCGCGCGGGAGTTCGTGCCGGATGCGATCAGCATCGTGGAGGCCGAGGCGACAGCGCGCCGGCTCATCTCCGTGCAGCAGGCCGCCTCGGACTCCCCGGCGGAGGCGTCGGCGACCCCGCGGGGACAGGCGGAGCTGGTCGACCTGCTCGGCCTCCCCGACGTCCGGGACATCGACTTCGACGCCGCGTGGGCGGGCCGCCTGGAGCGCGACCGCCTGCGCGTGCCGATCGGCCAGGCCGACGACGGCACACCGCTGATCCTCGACATCAAGGAGTCCGCCCAGCAGGGCATGGGGCCGCACGGCCTCATCATCGGTGCCACGGGATCCGGCAAGTCCGAGGTCCTGCGGACTCTCGTGCTGGCACTGGCGCTGACCCACTCGCCGGAGCAGCTGAACTTCGTGCTCGTCGACTTCAAGGGCGGTGCGACCTTCGCGGGCATGGCGGGCATGCCGCACGTGTCGGCGATCATCACCAACCTCGGCGAGGAGATCTCGCTGGTCGATCGCATGCAGGACGCCCTGCAGGGCGAGATGGTCCGGCGCCAGGAGCTGCTGCGCGCCACCGGTCCCTTCGCGAACGTGGCCGACTACGAGAAGGCGCGCCGTGCGGGGCGCACGGATCTCGCGCCGCTGCCGGCGCTGCTCATCGTCGCGGACGAGTTCTCGGAGCTCCTGGCCGCGAAGCCGGAGTTCGTGGAGACGTTCGTGAACATCGGACGCCTGGGCCGGTCGTTGCAGGTGCACCTGCTCCTGAGCTCGCAGCGTCTGGAGGAGGGCAAGCTCCGCGGTCTCGACTCGCACCTGTCGTACCGGATCGGCCTGCGCACGTTCTCCGCATCCGAGTCCCGTGCCGTCCTCGGCGTCCCCGACGCCTATCACCTGCCGCCCCAGCCCGGCGTGGGATTCCTCAAGTCCGACACCGAGTCGATGACCCGGTTCCGCGCGGCCTACGTCTCCGGCCCGCCGCCACGTCGCCGCCGCGCGACGCCGGGAAGCCGCCGCGGGGCGCAGGCCGCAGCCGTCGAGCTGTTCACCGCCGCGCCCGTGCGCGTCCCGGAGACCCCCGCCCCGCAGCCGGAGGAGCCGGCACCCGCCGCCGAGCCCGAGACCCAGCGCAGCACGTTCGAGCTCGCCGTGGAGCGGATGAGCGGCCGCGGCCCGGCCGCGCACCAGGTGTGGCTCCCGCCGCTGGAGACGCCCACCACCCTGGACGCGCTGTTCGGCGACCTCGTCGAGGACCCGCAGCTCGGCCTCGTCTCGCCGCGCTGGCGCGCCGTCGGCGGGCTCACCGTGCCGCTCGGCATCGTCGACGTGCCGCTCGAGCAGCGCCGTGAGAACCTCGTCGTCTCCCTGGGCGGCGCGGCCGGGCACATGGCGATCGTCGGGGCGCCGTTGAGCGGCAAGAGCACCCTGGCGCGCACCACCGTCGCCGCCCTCGCGCTGACCCACACGCCGCGGGAGGTGCAGTTCTTCGTCATCGACTTCGGCGGCGGCAGCTTCGCCGGCATGCAGCGCTTCGCGCACCTGAGCGGGCTGGCGACGCGGTCCGAGCCCGACGTGGTGCGCCGGACGGTGTCGGAGATCACCGGCCTGCTCAACCGGCGCGAGGTGTACTTCCGGCAGAACGGCATCGACTCGATCGACACCTACCGCCAGCGGCGGGCGCAGGGCCTCGTCGACGACGGCTACGGCGACATCTTCCTCGTCGTGGACGGATGGGGGACCCTGCGCTCCGAGTTCGAGCTGCTGGAGCCGCAGATCCAGGCCATCGCCGCCCGCGGCCTCACCTACGGTGTGCACGTGATCCTCACCGCCGCCCGGTGGATGGAGGTGCGCGCCAACATCAAGGACCTGATCGGCACCCGCATCGAGCTCCGGCTGGGGGACCCGAGCGACTCCGAGGTCGACCGCAAGGCGGCGGCGAACGTCACCAGCCTCCCCGGACGGGGACTCGACGCCCGCGGGCTCCAGATGCTCACCGCGATCCCCCGCGTCGACGGGGTCGAGGACGCCTCGACCCTGGCCGACGGCATCGCGCGGCTCGTCGAGCGGGTCGGCGCGGCGTGGCCGGGCCCGGCAGGACCCAAGCTGCGACTGCTCCCGGAGCGCATCACCCATGCCGAGCTGCGGGCTCTCGCCGCGGAGCGCGGCGGAGGCGTGGAGCCGCGGGAGATGCTCCTGGGCATCGACGAAGCCGATCTCGCCCCGGTGTCGATCGACCCGATCGCCGAGCCCCTGTTGTACCTGTACGGCGACGCGGACTCCGGGAAGTCGTCCATGCTGCGCGGCGTCGTCCACGAGATCATGCGGCTGTACGGGCCGAAGGAAGCGAAGATCTTCGTCGTCGACTACCGGCGCGCGCTGCTCGGCGAGATCCCCGAGGACTACCTGGGGGCCTATCTGACCTCGCACGAGCTCGCCGACGGCGGCATGGGCGAGCTGGCGGCGTTCTTCCGCAGCCGCATGCCCGGACCGGACGTCACGCCCGAGCAGCTGCGCAGCCGGTCCTGGTGGACGGGGGCGGAGGGGTTCGTCCTCGTGGACGACTACGACCTCGTCGCCACGTCGCAGGGCAACCCGATCGCGGTGCTGGCGCCGCTGCTGGCGCAGGCGGGGGACCTCGGCCTGCACGTGATCCTCACCCGGCGAACGGGCGGGGCGAGCCGCGCCGCGTACGATCCGATCATCCAGCGGATGACCGATCTCGGCGCCACCGGCATCCTCCTCAGCGGGAATCCCGAGGAGGGCCAGCTCATCGGCAAGGTGAAGCCGGTGCCGGCGATCCCGGGCCGCGCGCAGATCGTCAGCCGGGACCGCGGCGTGGTCGCCGCGCAGATGCTCTGGGTGCCTCCGCAGTACGGCTGAGCAGGCTCCGGCGTGGGCGCCGTCGCCCGATGAGGGATGCCGATGGGGAGAGCTCCCCATCGGCATCCCTTAAGGCGGCGGTTAGGATGTCCTCCGGGTCCTCGCGTCCTCCGCCATCCTCGGCGGAGCGATCGCGCGGTCTCGCCATGCCGACCGGAGATCAGCAGAGCGCAGGGGGATTGCGTCGTGAAGTCGTTGCGATGGGGCCGTGCACGCCCGAAGACGATCGCGTCGATCGCGGGCGTCACCGTGGCCGCCGTCGCGATCACGGGCATGGCTCTCGCGTACGAGGGCAACCCCACCGCAGAGGTCGACCTGCACGACGGCGGCGTCTGGATCACGAAGAGCTCCAGCATGCTCGTGGGCCACTTCAACAACGAGTCCCGCGTCCTCGACGGCGGCCTGCGCGCCGCCGGTGACCAGTACGACGTTCTGCAGGACGGCGGGACGGTCCTCGTCTCGGACACGAGTGCTTCGACGCTGACCGCCGTGGACCCGGCGCGTGTCGCGATGGAGCAGTCGGTTCCGGTTCCGGGAGGGGCGAAGATCGCGCTCGGCGGGACCACCGTCGCGATGCTCGAGCCCAAGGACGGCAAGCTCTGGGCGGTGCAGGCCGGCGGCCTCGGCGGGTTCAAGGCGGGAGGCGCCAAGCCCGTAGCGACGCTCGGCAAGGGCGCCGACGTGGCGGTGGGGCAGGACGGCACCGTGTACGGTGTGTCCGCCGAGGACGGCACGGTCGTGACCGTGGCCATGAGCCCGCAGGGTGAGGCGGAGAAGCCGTCCTCCGCCCCGATCGAGCTCCCCGAGGGCGCGGAGCCGCGCATCACCGTGGTCGGGACGCGTCCCGTGGTGCTGGACGCCGCGTCCGGCGCGCTGCGCGGGCCGGGGATCGAGACGGAGATCGAGGACGCCGACGGCGCCGTGCTGCAGTGGCCGTCGGCGGACGCGCCGGGCGTCACGATCGCGACCTCGAAGAGCCTCGTGACGGTGCCTTTCGACGGCGCCGAGCCGGTGGTCCGCGAGGCCGGCGGCGAAGGGGCGCCGGCGGTTCCCGCAGTGGTGAAAGGCTGCGCCTACGGGGCATGGGCCGGCTCCGCCCGGTTCGTCCGCGACTGCGCGGGGGACGCCGCCGATCTCGAGGCGGGCATCGAGGGCGCCGAGGGCAGCACCTCGCTCACGTTCCGCGTGAACCGCGACGTCGTCGTGCTCAACGACATCATCGGCGGCGCGGCCTGGCTCGCCGCCGACAGTCTGCAGCGCGTCGACAACTGGGAGGTCATCACCCCGCCCGAGGGCGAGTCGGAGGACAATCAGGAGACGTCGGAGGAGACGGTCGAGACGACCCTCCCCGAGCGCAGCGAGCAGAACACCCCGCCGATCGCGACGGACGACGAGTTCGGCGTGCGCCCGGGGCGCACCACCCTCCTGCCGGTGCTCGACAACGACACCGACGCGGACGGGGACGTCCTCGTCGCCGCCCTGGAGGGGGATCAGCCGGGCCTGGGCCGCGTGGAGCCGATCAACAACGGCGGCGCCCTCCAGATCGCCGTCCCCGAGGACGCCACGGGCGGCGGGTCCTTCCGCTACGGCATCGACGACGGGCGCGGGGGCACGGCGCAGGCGAACGTCCAGCTCTCCGTGCACGACTGGAGCGTCAACGCCGCTCCCACCCAGAAGCGGACCACCTCGCTGGCGGTCGAGACGGGCGGGACCGTCTCGTACAACGTCCTGCCGGACTGGATCGACCCGGACGGCGACGACGTCTACCTGAAGTCGGTGACGGCCGCCGAGGGCGACGAGGTGGACTTCACCACGGACGGGCAGATCACCTACCGCGCGGTGGCGAGCCTGCAGGGGCGCAAGGACATCGAGGTCGTCGTCGCGGACGGACAGAACGAGTCGGCCGTGGGCGTGCTCCGCCTGGACGTGCGGCCCGCGGGCTCGACCATGCCCAAGACGAACGCGGACCACGTCGTCACCCGCGCCGGGGAGTCCGTCACGGTGGCCCCGCTGACCAATGACACCAGCTCCGGCCGGGAGGCGCTGCGCCTCGCCCGGGTGGACGAGGTCTCCGGTGCCACGATCACGCCGGACTTCCCGAACAAGACCTTCACCTTCCAGGCGGAGGCCCCCGGCGTGTACTACGCCCAGTACCTCGTGAGTGCCGGACCCAATGCGGTGCCGGGGCTCGTCCGCGTCGACGTGCTCGACAAGACCCAGGAGGACCTGCCCCCGGTGGCGGTTCGCGACGTGGCGCTGCTTCCGACGGGCGGCGACGTGCTCGTCGGCGTGCTCAACAACGACACCGAGCCCTCCGGCGGAATCCTCGTGGTGCAGTCCGTGACCGTGCCCCCGCAGAGCGGCATCAGCGTGTCCGTGCTCAACCACGAGACGCTGCGCATCACCGACCAGGGGATGCTCGACGAGCAGGTGCGGATCAGCTACCGCATCTCCAACGGCACCAAGACCGCCGAAGGCGACGTGATCGTCATCCCGATCCCGGCCCCGGACAAGCTCCTTCCCCCGGTGGCCAACGACGACCAGGTGGTCGTGCGTGCGGGGGACGTGGTGAACATCCCGGTGCTCGACAACGACACCCATCCGAACGGCGACGCGTTGCACCTCGCCCCGGACCTCGTCGAGCCGCTGGTGGACCCCCTCGACGGCGAGGCGTTCGTCTCCCAGGACCTGCTGCGCTTCCGCGCGGGGCCCGAGGCGAAGACCGTCTACGCCACCTACGAGGCGATCGACACGACGGGGCAGAAGGACGCCGGCTACGTGACCATCCAGATCCTGCCCCTCGACGCCGAGGAGAACGCGGCCCCGCGACCGCAGGACATCACGGTGCGTGCGCTCAGCGGTTCGAGCGTCCGCGTGGCGGTGCCGCTGGACGGGCTGGACGCCGACGGCGACTCGGTGGAGCTGCTCGGCCTCGCCTCGGCGCCGAAGAAGGGGGAGGTCTCCGAGGTCGGGACCAACTACCTCGTCTACGACGCGTTCGCGGACTCCGTCGGCGCGGACACCTTCACCTACCGCGTCCGGGATCGCCTCGGCAAGGAGGGCACGGCGTCGATCCGGGTGGGCATCGCCCCCGGCACCGAGACGAACCAGGCGCCGTACGCGGTCAAGGACTCGATCGTCACGCGGCCCGGGCGCACCGTCGCGGTGCCGGTCCTGGCCAACGACTCCGACCCCGAGGGCGACGCGATCGGCCTGGTGACGGACGGCGTCGAGGTGCCCGACGTGGCGGGGCTGTCCGCCGAGGTCTCCGGAGACCGCCTGCTCGTCACCGCCCCCGACTCCCCGATGGAGACGTCGGTGCAGTACACGATCGCGGACGAGCGCGGCGCCGAGGCGACGGCGCCGCTGCAGATCACCGTGGCCGAGGACGTGCCGCTGGTCGCGCCTATCGCCCGAGACGACCGCGTGCTCGTCGAGGACGTGACCGACGACCTGACCGTCGACGTCGCGGTCCTCGACAACGACGAGGACCCGGACGGCGTCGTGGACGACCTCGAGCTCGAGGTCGAGGACGGAGGGGTGATCCGGAGCGACCGGTCCATCCGGGTCACCGTGGGCGAGGAGCGCCAGCTCATCCGCTACACCGTGACCGATCTCGATGACCAGCAGGCCTCGGCGTTCATCTTCGTCCCGGCCCGCGACGAGCTGCGCCCGACGCTGCGATCGACGAAGCCCGTCGAGGTCAAGAGCGGCGAGCGGATCGACCTGCCCCTGTCGGAGTACGTCACGGTCGCCGGCGGCGGGACCGCGCGGATCACCGAGGCCGCCAAGGTGAGCGCGGTGAACTCCGACGGCTCGTCGCTCATCAAGGACGAGGCGACTCTGACGTACGCGTCCAAGAACCGCTACTTCGGCAGGGACGCGCTGACGTTCGAGGTCACCGACGGGACCGGGCCGGACGACCCGGAGGGGCGCAAGGCGACCCTGACGATCCCGATCACGGTCCTCCCGCCCGACAACCAGCCGCCGACGTTCACGAACGGCGAGGTGACCGTCGCCCCCGGCGAGCAGCCGGTGACGGTGGATCTGGCGGCCCTCACCGACGATCCCGATCCCGAGGACAAGAGCGGCATGGCCTACGCCGTGGCCGGGCAGCCCCGCGGCGGCATCACCGCACGCATCGAGGGCTCCACGCTGTCCGTGGAGGCCGGGTCCACCGTGCCGAAGGGGACGACCGGGACCGTCCGCATCCGGGTCGACGACGGCACCACCGACCCGATCGAGGGTACGGTCGCCGTGACGGTCTCGGCGTCGACCCGGCCGTTGCCGGTGGCGAACGAGGACACGGTTCCGCAGGCGGACCAGGGCAAGGAGATCTCGATCCCGGTCCTCGCGAACGACGTCAACCCGTTCCCGGAGACCCCGCTGGCCGTCACCAGCGCGATCGCGGAGACCGGCAGCGGCACCGTGCGCCGCGACGGCGACAACGTCGTCGTCCAGCCCTCGGAGGACTACGTGGGCCCGATGGTGGTGCGCTACCGGATCCAGGACGCCACGAAGGACCCCGACCGCGAGGTCGACGGCCGGATCGTGATCACGGTGCAGGGCGTCCCCGACGCCCCGAGCACTCCGCGGGTGACGAGCGTGCAGGATCGCACCGCCGTGCTGTCGTGGTCCCCGCCGGCGAACAACGGTGCCGAGATCACCGGCTACACCGTCACCTCGCTCGCCGGGAACTACACCAAGGCGTGCACCTCGACGACGTGCACGCTGGACGGGCTGACCAACAACGTCGAGTACACGTTCCAGGTCGTCGCCACGAACCGCGTCGGCGACAGCGAGCCCTCGCGCGCATCCGAGGTGGCGCGTCCGGACGCACGGCCGGACACCCCGACCCCGCCGACCCTGAAGTTCGGCGACAAGTCCCTCTCGATCGCATGGAAGACCCCCACGACGCCCGGGTCGCCGGTCTCCTCCTACACGCTGGAGATCTCCCCCGCGCCGCCGAACGGCGTCGCGACGAAGACGGGGGTCACCGGCAACGCGTACACGTGGGAGGGGCTGGAGAACGGCGCCTCCTACCAGGTGCGCGTGCGCGCCCACAACCGCGCCCCCGAGCCGTCGAGCTGGAGCGGGTGGTCGGCCGACGAGATCCCCGCAGGTCCCCCGGGCGCGCCCGGCGTGCCGCGGGTGGGCCGGTCGTCCGCGGTGGGCGACCAGGCACAGGTGAACGTCAGCTGGCCGGCGGCGTCGCCCAACGGTGATCCGGTCGCCGAGTACCGCCTGCACGTCCTGCAGGGCGGGACGACGGTGCAGGAGCTGCTGGTCTCCGGCACCGAGCAGGCCGTGGTCGTCCCGACGTCGACGACCGACTACACGTTCCGCGTACAGGCGAGGAACAAGGCCGGCTGGGGGGCGCTCGGCGAGGTCTCCCCGCCCGTGCGTGCGGTGACCAAGCCGAAGCCGATCACGGACATCGGCGTCGAGCCCCACGACAAGAGCATCACGGTGACCTATCAGAAGCACGGCGGAAACGGTTTCGCGGAGTCGGAGATCAGCGTGATGTACTCGCTGGACGGCGGCATCCCGACCGCGCTGGTGAACGACACGATCACCGGGCTCACCAACGGGACGACGTATCGGGTGACTCTGTTCGCGACCGTCAACGACGCCGCGATCGCCCAGGGGTCCTTCGGCGGAGACTCCGGGTACTACTACCAGAGCGACCCGGCGACGTCCGGCGAGGTGGTCCCGTTCGGCCCGGTGAACACCCCCTCGGCGACGGCCGAGAACCTCGGCACCTCCATCCGCCTGGGCTGGAACGCCCCGCCGGACAACGGCCGGACCATCCAGGTGATGCAGATCAGCATCGACGGCGGCGCATGGGAGAACGTCGGCCGCAGCGGCACGCGCGACGTCGGCAACGGCTACCAGCAGACCCACTCGATCGCCGTCAAGGCGATGGACACCGAGGGGCAGTGGTCGCAGGAGGCCACCCGGTCGGCGACGACCAGCGACCCGCCGCCCCCGCCGACGGCGACCCTGAGCAGGGCGCCCGGGGTGTCGAAGGAGGACGCGCGGATCTGCGGTCACTCCTCGTGCGGGTACTACGTCGTCAACACGAAGAACTTCACGCCGGGCACCTACCGGATCACCTGCATGGTCAACGGCTCGATGATGGGCGGCAACCACCGCCCGCGGGACTACTACCTGCCGGCGAACGGTCCCACCCAGCTGTCCTGCTTCCAGGGGTACCCGGGCTCCCAGGCCTCCGTCGTCATCGACGGCTGGGGCGAGACGCCGGCCATCACGTGGCCGAACTCGTAGCCGGTCCGCACCCTTCCCCCACCGCCCACGCGCTTCACCACGCACACGAGAGGAATCCCCTCCTGATGACCATGACCCCCGAACAGGCCGCCTGGTTCCAGGGCACGTTCCAGCGCCTCGTCGACAACGTCGACCGCGCGCTCCAGGGCAAGCGTGACGTGGTGAGCCTCGTGCTGGCCTCGATGCTCGCCGAGGGCCACGTGTTGCTCGAGGACGCCCCGGGAACCGGCAAGACGAGCCTCGCCAAGGCGCTCGCCGCCACCGTGCAGGGAACGAGCACGCGCATCCAGTTCACGCCGGACCTGCTGCCCTCCGACGTGACCGGCGTCACCATCTACGACCAGCAGTCGCACACCTTCACGTTCCACCGCGGACCGGTGTTCGCCTCGATCGTGCTGGCGGACGAGATCAACCGCGCCTCGCCGAAGACGCAGTCGGCGCTGCTGGAGGTCATGGAGGAGTCCCGGGTGACCGTGGACGGCACAGCCCACGAGACGGGGCGCCCGTTCCTCGTGATCGCGACGCAGAACCCCATCGAGCAGGCGGGCACCTACAAGCTGCCCGAGGCGCAGCTGGACCGCTTCCTCATCAAGACCTCGATCGGCTACCCCGACCTCGACGTGACCGCGGCGATCCTCGCCGGCTCCGCCGATCGGAACCCGTCGGCGCACCTGACGCCGATCATCACGACGAACGCCGTCGCGGACATGGCCGACCTGGGCGCCTCCGTGCACGTCGAGCCGGCCGTGCTGCGCTACATCGCCGAGCTCGTCGAGGCCACGCGCGCCGACGGCGCGATCCGGCTGGGCGTGTCCGTCCGAGGCGCGCTCGCGATGGCCCGGATCGCGAAGGTCTGGGCGGCGGCGCACGGGCGTCACTACGTCCTCCCCGACGACGTCAAGGCGCTCGCCCGCCCGGTCTGGATGCACCGGCTCCTGCTGGACGCGGAGGCGGAGTTCTCCGGCACCACGGCAGAGACCGTGATCGCGCGGGTCGTCGACGCGGTCCCCGCCCCGCAGGCCCGCACCGCGGCCTGATCGCCCGACCGTCCCCGAGCACCCGAACGGAGCCCCGTGAGCATCGAGACCGCCGCCCCGGAACGCGAGGCGGGCTGGCGCGACGTCGCCGCCCTCGTCCTCGCGCGCGTCGGCGCGCGTCTGCGGGCCGTGACGGCGGTGTTCCGGCCGCTCGCCTGGGTGCTGGTCGGCCTCGCACTGGGGCTCTGGATCCTCGGCCGCGTGCTCGGGTGGTCGGAGCTCACCGTCGCCGCCGTGGTGATCGCCGCCGCTCTCGCGCTGTGCGCGCTGTTCCTCATCGGCCGGACGACGTACGACATCCGCCTGGACCTGGCCCGCACCCGTGTCGTGGTCGGGGAGCGCGCCTACGGCGGCCTGCTGCTGTCCAATCCGGGAGCGCGCGCGATCCTGCCGTCCCGCGTGGTGTTGCCCGTCGGCGCCGGTCGCGGCGAGTTCGGCATCAAGCGGCTCGCGCCCGGGGAGGAGGCCGAGGAGCTGTTCGCGATCCCGACCCAGCGCCGCGGCGTGGTGCAGGTCGGACCGGTCAGCATCGTCCGCGGCGATCCGCTGGGCCTGTTCGAGCGGGCGCATCGCCGCGACGAGCCGCGGGACCTGTATGTGCACCCGCGGACCCTCCTCTTCGACGGCCAGTCGCTCGGCTTCCTCCGTGACCTCGACGGGCTCCCGGCCGCCGACCTCTCGCGCGACGACGTGTCGTTCCACGCGCTCAACGAGTACCAGCCCGGCGACGACCTCCGTCGCGTGCACTGGCGCTCGACGGCGCGCACGGGCACGTTGATGGTCCGCCAGTACGAGGAGACCCGGCGGTCGCACTTCGTCATCGGGCTGAGCCGGTCCGCCGGCGACTACGCCGACCCCGACGAGTTCGAGCTCGCCGTGTCACTGGCCGGGTCGGTCGGGCTCCGCGCGATCCGCGACTCCCAGCACGTCGAGCTGCGGGTGCAGGGGCGAGCCCTGCCCGCCGGCACCGGCAAGCAGCTGCTGGACTCCCTGGCCGGGGTCGAGTCGTCCCGCCCGCGCGAGGGCGGCATCGCGACGCTCGCCGGCGTCGTGGCGGCGAACATGCCGCTCGCCAGCGTCGTCGTGCTCGTGTGCGGCGGGCGCGTGGATCCGGAGGACCTGCGCGCCGCGTGTGCGCGGCTGCCGTACGGCTCGCGCGTGCTCGTCCTCGTGGCCGACGCGGGGGCCGCGCCGTCCCTGCGGCGGATCGCGGACGCGGACGTGGTGACCGTGGGGGCCCTGGAAGAGCTCCCGCTGGCGCTCGGGAAGGTGCTCTCGTGAGCGGCGCAGGAGCGACGACGCGCGTCGGAGCCCGGGGCGCGCGCGGACGCGGCGCGCTTCCGCCGACCCGCCGCCTGGTGCTCGACCTCGTCGCCGTCGGCCTGCTGCTCGGCGTCGGGATCGCCGGGTGGTGGCCTTCCTTCGGCGGCCCCGCGTTCCTCCCCGCGGCGATCGGCGGCGCCGTGCTGGGCCTCGCGATCGCCGTCGTCTGCGCGTGGCGCCGGTGGGGCGTCCTTCCGGCGGCAGGACTCACGGCGGCCGCCTACCTCGTCCTCGGCGGCCCCCTCGCCCTGCCGCAGACGATGATCGCCGGCGTCGTGCCGACGCTGCGGACGGTCCAGGAGCTCGTGGTCGGCGTGGTCACGGCCTGGAAGCGCCTGCTCACGACCGTCGCCCCGCTCTCCGGGGCCGACGGGCACCTGCTCGTGCCGTTCCTGCTCGCGCTCGTCGCGGCGGTGCTGGCCGGAACCCTGGCGCTGCGCCGCCGTCGTGCGGGCTGGGCGCTGATCCCCGCCGGCGCGCACCTCCTTCTGGTCCTCGCTCTCGGCACGCCGGAGCCGGCCGCCCCGGTGGTGCAGGGCGGGGTGTTCGCGATCACGGCGATCACCTGGCTCGCGCTGCGTCAGGCCCCCTCCGGGGAGGGCGCGGCCGTGCCGATCGCGTCGGCTGCGGACGCCGACGAGCCGGGCCGAGGGGTCCTCGGCTCCGCACTCCGTCGTCGCCGCCTGATCGCGGGCGCGGCGGTGCTGGCACTGGCCGGCGGCGTCGGCGCGGCCACCGCGGCGGTCGCGGCGCCGACCGAGCCGCGACACGTGTTCCGCGACGTCGTCATCCCGCCGTTCGACGTGCACCAGTACCCGAGCCCGCTGCAGGGCTTCCGCGGCTACGTGAAGGACCATCGCGAGGACACGCTCTTCACCGTCGAGGGGCTGCCCGAAGGTGCGCGCGTGCGCCTGGGCACCGTGGACCAGTACACCGGCGTCGTCTACGACGTCTCGGATCGGGGCGTCGGCTCCTCGGGCGGGTTCACCCCGCTGCGCGGCAACATGTCCGCCGACGCCGAGGGGACGCCGGTGACCCTGCGGTTCTCGGTCCAGGACTACCGGGGGGTCTGGGTCCCGGACGCGGGCGTGGTGCGCGGGATCGCCTATGGTGGCACCCGCGGCGAGGAGCTTCGCCGCAGCACCTACTACAACGACGCCACCGGGACCGCCGTCACGACGGCCCGCCTCGGCGAGGGCGACTCCTACACCGTGGAGACGATCCTGCCGCGCGAGTTGTCCGACGAGGAGCTGGCGGATCAGGGGTTCGGCCACGTCGCGATGCCGAAGCAGTCCGGCGTCCCCGACGACGTCGCGACCCTGGCGTCGGAGGCGGTGGAGAACGCGAAGACGCCGATCGAGCAGGTCAGGGCGCTGGAGACCTACTTCCACGAGGGCGGCTTCTTCAGCCACGGCCTCGACGGCGAGGTGCTCTCGCGTGCCGGACACACCGCGGAGCGGCTGAGCACTCTCCTCGCCGGGGACCAGATGATCGGCGACGACGAGCAGTACGCCGCCCTGATGGCACTGTTCGCGCGCGAGCTCGGCATGCCGGCCCGCGTCGTCATGGGGTTCTACCCCGAGGAGGGCAAGGAGAGCGGCACGTTCGCCGCGACGGGCGACGACGTGCACGCGTGGGTCGAGGTGAACTTCGACCGTGCGGGATGGGTCGTGTTCGATCCGACGCCGCCGGAGGACCAGGTCCCGAACGAGCAGACCACCAAGCCGAAGGTGAACCCGAAGCCGCAGGTCCTGCAGCCGCCGCCCCCGCCCCAGGAGCCGGTGGACCTCCCGCCGACGCTTCCGGACCAGCGCGAGGGCGAGGACGGCAGCTCCGAGATCCTGGGCATCATCGGGATCATCCTGGCCGTCGCCGGCGGCGTCCTGCTGCTGCTCGCGATCCTGCTCGCGCCGTTCATCGTCATCGGGGCGTGGAAGGCCGCCCGTCGGCGGAAGCGGCGCACGGCGGAGGCGGCCGCCGACCGGATCAGCGGAGGCTGGGACGAGCTGGCCGATCGCGCGGTCGACTACGGAGCGCGGATCCCCGCCGGGGCGACCAGGGCGGAGGAGGCGGAGCACGTGGCGCACTCGCTCACGCTGCCTGCGGCCACCGTCCTCGCCGACCAGGCCGACGCGAGCGTGTTCGGTCCGACGGACCCGACGCCCGAGGACATCGACGCGTTCTGGGGCGAGGTCGACGAGATCGTCGGCGGCATGGGGAAGCAGGCCGGCCTGCGGCGCAGGCTCGCCGCCCGGCTGAGTCTGCGTTCGCTGCTGGGCGGCTCCCGGCTGTCGCGGGGCCTCGGCGCCCTGCGCGCCGCGGCGACCGAGCGCGTGCGCGGCAGACCTGGCACGATCGGGGGAGGCGCCGCCGCCCGACCCGGTGACGCCGCCCGCGATGACGGCGACAGCGAGAGCGAGACATCATGACGAACCCGGCCGCCCCGACCGGCGCCGCGACGGCGGTGCCGGTCGCCACCCCGTCCCGCCGGGCGCCCGCGTACCTCGTCGACGCCGGGATCGGCGCCGTGATCGGCGGCGTCGGCTACGGGATCACGCTGGCATCCGTGCTCGGCGCGACCGACCTCACGGCTCTGCTGACGACAATGAGCCTCGGGATCGGCATCGTCGGTCTCGCGCTGCTGGCCTGGTTCCTCGTCTGCACCGCCCTGCAGGGCTCCTCCGGCGGGTCGGTCGGCATGCGCCTGCTGGGACTGCGGCTGGTCCGGGAAGAGGCGCCCGCGGAGCCTCTCGGCTTCGGGCGGGCGCTGGTGCGCAACCTCCTGTTCGCCGTGACGGCGGCGATCGTCGTCGGCTACTTCACGCCGCTGTTCGACGGCAGCGGGCGGTTCCAGGGGTGGCACGACCGGGCCGGGCGGGCGCTCATGCTCGACGTCCGTTCGCTGCGATCCCCCGCCGTCGCCGCGGCGACACCGGCGGCAGGGGAGGCCGCGTCGGCCGTGTCCTCGGAAGCCCCGGGAACGGAGACCGTGGCGATCCCGGGCCTGCCGCCCGTGCCGCCGCGGCCGCCCCTGCCGGTTCCGGCGGAGGACCCGGAGTTCCCGGACGAGACGGTCGTCTCGGGTCCCGCCGTCGCCGCGGCCGCCGAGTCCCCCGCTCCTGTTCCTCCGGCTCCCGTTCCTCCGGTCCCGGACGATGCGGGCCGAGTCGCGGCGGCGGCACCGGCGCCGGCGGAGGCCGACGTCATGATCACGACGGTGCCCGGGATCAGCCCGGCCGTGGCCCCGCGCCCCGAGCCGCCGGTGACGGGCCCGGAGGCGACGCCTGACCCCGGTCCCGTCGTGCCGCCGGTCCCGCCGGCCGACGACGCGCCGTCCGAGGAGGCGCCGCCCTCTCCCGCGCCGCAGATCCCCGGCGAGGAGGACGACCTGGAGGACACGCGGCTGAGCGTGCCGGGCCACCGGCTCGTCTTCGTGTGGGACGACGGCACCCGCTCGCTCGTCTCCGGCCGCACCGTGTTCGGCCGCAACCCCGCCGAGGACGACGGGGCGACGCTCGTCGCGGTGCGCGACGAGACGCTGTCGCTGTCGAAGACGCACTTCGAGGCCGCAGCGGAGGCCGTCGGCGGCTGGGTGCTCGACCGGCACTCGACCAACGGGCTGACGATCGTCCGCGACGGCGTGCGCATCGCGTGCCCTCCCGGCGAGCGCGTCCGCATCCGGTTGGGGGACGCGATCCAGATCGGCGAGCGGATCGTCACCGTCGGAGGCTACGCATGATCGCGCCGGTCGTGGTCTCGGTGGGTGCGGCGACGCACACCGGACTGCGGCGACGGCTCAACGAGGACTCCTTCCTCGCACAGGCGCCGCTGTTCCTCGTCGCGGACGGGATGGGCGGGCATCAGGCGGGCGACGTCGCCAGCGCGGCGGTGATCGACGTCTTCCGTCCGCTGGCGGGCCGTGCGGTGCTGACGGTGGACGACGTGGGCTTCGCGGTCGCGCGGGCGCGGAGCGCCGTCGAGGCGATCGCCGGGGACGGCGCCTCGCGCGCCGGGACGACGCTGAGCGGCGTGGCCATCACCGCCGTGGACGGCGTCGGGTACTGGCTGGCGGTCAACATCGGGGACTCGCGCACCTACCGTCTCGCGGAGGGTCTGCTGGAGCAGATCTCGGTGGACCATTCGGTCGTGCAGGAGCTGATCGACGCCGGCGAGCTGCTCTCCGACGACGCGCAGCGGGATCGACGGCGCAACATCATCACCCGCGCCCTCGGAGCCGGCAGCGACGGCGAGGCCGACTACTGGATGATCCCCGCCGAGCCAGGGGACCGGCTGCTCGTCTGCTCGGACGGCCTGAGCTCCGAGGTGCCCGACGCCCTGATCCACGCCGTCCTGCGCCGCTCCGAGGACGCGCAGGCGGCGGCCGACCGGCTCATCGCCCTCGCGCTGGAGCGCGGCGGGCGCGACAACGTCACGGCGATCGTGATCGACGCCGTCCATGTCTCGGCGCGCGCCCTGGGCGCCGCCGACGACGAATCGGACATCGATTCCGACACGCGTCCGCGTGCCGGAGCGACGGGAGGAGTCCGCTGATGCCCATCACCGCTTACCACTCCGGGACCTGGTACCTGCTCGTCGGACCGCGCGCCGTCGTCGCGCTTCCCCCGGACGCGGACGCGGGCCTCGTCGCCGAGGTCTGGCGTCGCGCCTCGGGCGAGGAGGCCGCCTTCGCCGACATCGTGGACGCGCTCACCGCCGCCGGAGGCGGGTCCTTCGCCGCGATCCCGCCGTTCGGGGCCGTCGTCCTGGAGGGGACGGACGCGACGATCCGCATCGCGGTGCGGGGGCGGGTCTCGGTGCGCTTCGCCGCCGCCGACGGCGAGCAGGAGGCGAGCGGCGCCGAGGTGACGACCTGGAGCGAACGGGTGGCCGGCGGCGTGCACGGGTTCGAGCTGCGCACCGCCGAGGAGCCCGGAGCGGAGGACGAGGCGCTGCCGATCGTCGCCGGTGTCGTGCGCGGCGCGCTGTTCCGCCACGGGGAGATCGCCCGACCCGACGACGCCGACGCCGCGGTGTCGGCCGACGGGTCGACCGACGCCCAGGACGCGGCTCCGCTCGACGAGCCGGAGCCGGAGCCGGAGCCGGAGCCCGAGCACGATCCGTCGGGCGGAGCCCCGGCGGACGAGGAGGTCCCTGACTCCGAGCCTTCCGCGACCACGGCGTTCGAGCCGGCGGACGAGCCGGTGGACGAGCCGGTGGATCCGGCGGATGAGCCCGTGGCGGACGCCCTGGCGGACGAGCCCGCGGCGGAGGAGCCCGTGGCGGACGAGCTCCCTGAGCCGCCGGCCCCGGTGGACGAGCCGGCGGACCCGGCGGACGACTCCCCCGAGCCGGTCGCGGTTCCGGAGGACGAGCCCCGGGAACCGGTGGCCCCGGTGGACGGGCCGACGGACACGGCCCACAGCGGCTTCTCGAGCGTCGAGTCCGCACCGATCGACACGATCGCCGTCGCCGATCCCGAGACGGTCGCCGACCCGGAGGGATCCTCGCCGCCCGCCGACCCGGAGCCGGCCGGAGACCACGACGGCGCGACCATCTCGGTGGCGCAGGCGCGGGAGCTGCGGGGCGCGGAGGCGCCCGTTCCGCCCGCCCCGGCGGTGCCGGCCCCGGTCGTGTCCGCCCCGGCCCCGGTCTTCTCGTTCAGCCCCGCGGTGCTGCCCGACCCGAGGACCGCACCCTCGTCCTCGCCGGTGGCCCCGTCGGACGCGGCGACGGAGGCCATCCCGACCTCGGCGACCGGGCCCCGCCTGGTCCTCTCGACCGGCCAGATCGTGACGCTGGACCGCCCCGCCGTGATCGGGCGACGGCCGCGCTCGCCGCGGGCGACCGGGGCGACCCTGCCCCACCTGATCGCCGTCGAGAGCCCTCAGCACGACATCTCCCGCAGCCACCTGGAGGTGCGTCCCGAGCCCGACGCGGTGGTGGTGGTCGATCTGCACGCCACCAACGGCTCGACGCTGCTCCGGCCCGGCGTCGAGCCGGTGCGCCTGCATCCCGGGGAGCCGACGGTGGTCGTCAGCGGCGACGTGATCGACCTCGGAGACGGAGTGACGGTCCGGTTCGAGGATCTTCCGTGAGCAGACCGCCCTCGCCGCCGCCGCGGCTCGCGGGGTTCACGTACGTCGAGCCGCTCGGGACGGGCGGGTTCGCGGACGTGTTCCTGTACGAGCAGGAGCTGCCGCGGCGCCGCGTCGCGGTGAAGGTGCTGCTCGCCGACCGGCTGGCCAGCGGCGCGGCGCAGGAGTTCTCCGACGAGGCCAACGTCATGGCGATGCTCTCCACGCACCCCGCCATCGTCACCATCCACCAGGCCGGCGTCGCCGAGGACGGGCGTCCGTACCTCGTCATGGAGTACTGCCCGCGGCCGAATCTGCAGCAGCGCGCGCGCAAGGAGCCCTTCACGGTCGCCGAGGCGTTGCGCGTCGGCGTGCAGGTGGCCGGGGCGGTGGAGACCGCGCACCGTGCCGGGGTGCTGCACCGGGACATCAAGCCGGCCAACATCCTCGTGACCGAGTACAACCGTCCCGCGCTGACGGACTTCGGGATCGCGTCCACGACGGGGGCCGTCTCCGAGGCCTCCGGCATGTCGATCCCGTGGTCGCCGCCGGAGTCGTTCGCGGACCCGCCCACGAGCGGGGTGCGCTCCGACGTGTACGCCCTCGGCGCGACCGTGTACACGCTGCTGACCGGTCGCTCGCCGTTCGAGAAGACGGGCGAGCGCAACCGGGGCGCGGACCTGATCGCGCGGATCGAGCGCGAGCCCCTGCCCCCGCTCGGCCGTCCGGATGCGCCGGAGAGCCTGCGCGGCGTGCTCGAGCGCGCCATGGCGAAGGACCCGGCGCAGCGCTACCCGAGCGCCGTCTCGTTCGCGCGCGCCCTGCAGAAGGTGCAGATCGAGCTCGCGCACTCGGTGACGCCCATCGACATCGTGGACGAGCACCCGGTCGACGACGAGCCCGAGAACGACGACGACGGCCTCACCCGGGTCCGCCAGGTCGTCACGATCGCGCAGGACGGCCCGGGAGGCACCGGAGCGACCCGGCCCTCGGCGAAGACGCGTCCCGTCACTGCGGAGCCGTCCGCCGCCCCCGGCCCGCGCTTCGACCCCGGCGGGGTCCCGGTCGCCGACGACACCGTGATCCGCACGCCTCGGCCGGTGCCCGAGGACGACGCCACCGTGGTCAGCCCGCCGCGCGTGGTGGCGCCGGAGGGGACCGCTGCGTCGTCCGCGCCGTCCGCCGTCGTCGCGGAGCCCGCGCCGACGGCGCCGGACGAGAGGCCCCGCGGGCGCCGCGCGCTGTGGATCGTGCTCGCTGTCGTCGCCGTGATCGCGCTCACGGTCGGAGCGGTCGTGGCCGTGAACCTGCTCAACGCCGCGCCGCCCGTGCCGTCGCCGAGCGAGAGCGCGGACGTCGTGCCGCAGGACGTGATCAGCGGAGCGGTCCCCCGGGTGGCGGACCTGTCCGCGACCGTCGCCGGCGATCAGGCGACGTTCACCTGGACCAACCGCGCACCGGAGGAGGGGGACGGCTATGTGTGGAACATCGTCACGCTGTCGGGGGAGGAGGAGCTGTCGATGACGACGGAGACCACGGTCGCCGTGCCGTTCTCCGGCACGCAGACCTGTATCGACGTGATGCTGCGGCGCGCCGACGGGCGCACCTCCGAGGCGGTACGGGGGTGCACGCCGTGAGCGGGGAGCGCCGGTCCTCCCCGGCCGACGAGACTCCGGACGACGCGCTTCCGGACCAGGCGGCGCGGATCGCCGATCTGATGAGCCAGGCTCCCGACCCCGAGGACGCCGCCCGCCGGACCCGCGTCGCCGACCTGATGATCGGGGACGGCGAGGTGGCCGGGGCGGAGCCGAGCGATCCGGCGGACGCGAACGACTCCTCGGCGGCGGAGGAGGCGGAGCCCGGCGCCAGCGAGGGGACTCAGGAGCCGGCTCCCGCGCCGACCGGCACGGTCACGGTCGAGTTCGCGGGTGAGTACTTCCCGGTGGCCGAGGGCGGCCGGTTCGTGGTCGGGCGGGAGGGTGAGCTCGCGATCGACGACAACCTGTTCCTGCACCGCCACTTCCTGGAGATCGCGCAGGAGAACGGACTGTGGTGGCTGGCCAACATCGGCTCGCGCCTCACCGCCACGGTCACGGACGTCTCCGGGGGCGTCCAGGCGTGGCTGGCTCCGGGAGCACGCCTGCCGCTCGTGTTCCAGATCACGACGGTGGTGTTCTCGGCGGGCCCGACCACCTACGAGTTCACGATCCACGCGACCAACCCGACGTTCCACGCGACCCGTCGCGATCTGGCCGGCGACGGGGTGTCGACGATCGGCGAGGTGCCGCTCACGGAGAGCCAGAAGCTGCTGCTCGTCGCGCTCGCCGAGCCGCTGCTGCGTCGCGACGGCACCGGGATGAGTGCGATCCCGACGAGCGCTGCCGCGGCCGAGCGCCTGGGATGGACCGTCACGCGGTTCAACCGCAAGCTCGACAACGTGTGCGACAAGTTCGACCGGATCGGCGTCCCCGGCATGCGCGGAGGCGCGCGCTCGTTCGCGACCAACCGCCGTGCCCGTCTCGTGGAGCACGTGATCTCGTCACGTCTCGTGACGAAGGAGGACCTGGCGCTGCTGGACGCGCCTCAGGGCGAGGACAACGGCGCCGACTGATGCCCGCGGCCGACGGACTCCCGGGGTCGCGCCGGATCAGCGTCCGGCGTCGGCCAGGTGCCGTGCGTGGTGGCTGAGCACCTTGACCATCACTCCGCGCCGTCGCAGCTCCGCCACCGTCCGCGACTCCTCGTCGATGTCTCGGCCGAGCGCGTGGATGTTGGCCACGACCAGCACGTCGCCGGGGCCGAGGGTGTCGATCAGGCGGGCGATGCGGTCGCCCCAGCTCTCCAGGATGTCCGGCGCCGGGTGGCGGAAGCCCTCGATGGGGACGCCGAAGCGGGTCAGGTCCTCGCGCTGCTGCACCACGGAGGGCATCCCCTCACGGGCCACCACGAGGCCGACGAGCCGCGAGCCGTCCGGCCGCGCGGACCACCAGTCGCGGTTCTGCTGCAGCTCGGTGAAGCACTTGGGGCACTCCGCCGCCGCATGGGGCAGGTGCAGGGGGCTGGTCAGCGCATCCTCGCCGGGCCCTGCCGTCGAGACCTGATCCTGCTGCGCGCTGTTCATCCGTGCACCTCCGTCCACCATCATTCTGCCCTGTCGAGGACCGTTCCGCCCATTCTCTCCCCGCCCACGGACATCCTGCGCGGATCGGTCAGCAGGCTCCCGGACCCCGGAGCGCCTCGTTCTCGGCGATCGCACCGTCCACGTCGAAGCGGGCGGTCATCCCGGCGTCGTCGACGTCCACGGCGGTGAGCGTGAACGCCCGGGGAAGCGCGGCGGCCAGGCACACCGAGCGCGGCGAGAGCATGGGCTCGGCGTAGTCGCCGAAGCGGTCGCGCACCAGGTCGGCCGACATGTCCGCGCCCCCGACCGAGAACGCCTGCGGGTTCAGCAGCAGCCGCCCGGAGCCGACGGAGGGCGACAGGTCGACGTCGACGTCCACGCCGGAGTCGAAGAGCCCGGGATCCAGCGAGACCCGCACGCCCGGCGGCGTCAGCTCCAGGCCCACCGTGGGGAGTCCGGTGCTGGTGGCCAGCAGCTGCCGCGCCGCATCCGGCGAGAGCGAGACCTCGGCGCGGGCATCCCCCATCGTGGTCTCGCCGCGGACGGCGACGTTCTCCGCATGCATGGTGAGGTCGCCGCGGACGCCCCCGACCGGGACGTCGGCGACGGCGATGTCGAGGGCGGAGAGCGCGCCGGCGAGGTACTGGGGAAGGACCGGCGTCGGGACCTCGACGTCGACCGGATGGTCGTCCGGCAGGCCGAGCGCCGCCCGCGCCTCCTGCTGCACGGTGCGGACGACCTCTCCCTCCGCCCAGCTCTCGCCGAGGAACCAGCCGCCGGCGGCCAGGCCCGCGAGCAACAGGAGCGAGGAGACGGCGATGATCGCACCCCGGCGACGCCGTCGACGCGGAGCGGGGTGCGGCGCACCGGCCCCGGGATCGGAGGCGGGAGTCTGCTCCGGCGCGAACAGCGCGCCCCCGCCTTCGACGACGTACTGCTGCGAGCGGGTCGGCGGCGAGGTCTGCGCCGGGGCCTGAACCGGGATCTCCAGCGTCGGCGTCTCGTCCTCGCGGCGCGGTGCGGGCGCGTCCGAGCGGTCGTCGGAGTCGATCGCCGGGCGGCCGTCGGCGCGCATCTCGAAGGGCGCGGTGGGCGCGTCCTGCCCCTCGGCGCCGTGCGCCTCGGGGGTGCGCGGCTCGTGCGGGGCCATCATCGTCCTCCTCGTCGTACTGCGCGAGGGGCGGCAGGGAGGGCATCCGGCGTCATGGCCGGATCAGTCTAAGTCTCCCGCCTGAACGCCGTCCGTGTCCGCGCCGGCCCGGGCGTGCGCCTCTCCGGGGCGGTGCGCCCGGCGGTCAGAGCAGGCCGAGCGCCCGCACCGCCTCGCGCTCGTCGGCGAGCTCCTCGACGGAGGCGTCGACGCGCGATCGTGCCCACTCGTCGAGCTCGATCCCCTCGACGACGTGCCATTCGCCGTCCACGGCGTGCACCGGGAACGAGCTGACCAGTCCCTCGGGGACGCCGTACTCGCCCCGGGAGACGACCCCGGCGCTGGTCACATCCGCGTCGGTCGTCCCGGTGCCCAGCGCCCAGCTGCGGACGTGGTCGATCGTCGCGCTCGCGGCGGAGGCGACGGACGACGATCCGCGTACCTCGATGATCTCGGCGCCGCGCCGGGCGACGCGGGGGATGAACGTCGACTCCAGCCAGGCGCGCACGTCGCCCACCCGCTCGGCCAGGGCCTGCGTGACCGGGCGCCCGCCGACGGTGGCGCGGGAGACGTCCGGGAACTGCGTGGCGGAGTGGTTGCCCCAGATCGGCACATGCCGGACGTCGGCGACCGGCGCGTCGAGGGTCGCGGCGAGCTGCGCGCGCGCCCGGTTCTCGTCGAGGCGGGTCAGCGCGCTGAACCGCTCGGCGGGCACCCCGTCGGCGTGGGCGGCGGCGATGAGCGCGTTGGTGTTCGCGGGGTTGCCGACCACGGTGACGCGGACGCCGGCGGCGGCGTTCGCGGCGATCGCCGCTCCCTGCGGGCCGAAGATCCCGCCGTTCGCGGCGAGCAGGTCCGCGCGCTCCATCCCGGGGCCGCGAGGGCGGGCGCCGACGAGCAGCGCGTGGTCGGCGCCCGCGAAGCCGACCGCCGGGTCGTCGGTGACCTCCACGTCGTCCAGCAGCGGGAACGCGCCGTCCTGGAGCTCCAGCGCCGCCCCCTCCGCGGCGCCGAGGCCCGCGGGGATCTCCAGGAGGCGCAGGCGCACGTGCTCGTCCGGGCCGAGCATGTCGCCGGCCGCGATGCGGAACAGCAGGGCGTAGCCGATCTGTCCGCCGGCACCGGTGATCGTGATCGTCGTCGTCATGACTCGAGCCTACGACCGCGGGACGACGACCGATCCGCGGAGTACCCTCGTGCCATGACGTTCAATCCCGATGCGGACATCAGCGGCAACACCACGCGACGACGCGGGCGCACCGCTGCGATCGCGGGCGGCGGCGTGGTCGGCGTCGGTGCGATCGCCGTGATGCTGATCAGCATGTTCACCGGGGTGGATCTCAGCGGGCTGCTGGGCGGCGGGGCCGGGGCGCCGGCGGGCGGGACGGCTCCGTCGTCCTCCGAGGGGGCGCTGTTGGACGAGTGCAACACCGGGCAGGACGCGAACACGAACGACGACTGCCGCATGGCGGGGGCGCAGGTCGTGCTGGACGACTACTGGACGGCGAAGCTCGACGGCTACCGGCCGCCGCAGATGACCGTCGTGGACGGCCAGACCGCGACGCAGTGCGGCACCGCGTCGAATGCCGTGGGGCCGTTCTACTGCCCGCCCGAGGAGGGCGTCTACCTGGACCCCACCTTCTTCCAGCTGATGCGTCAGCAGTTCGGGGCCTCGGCCGGCGAGCTGGCCCAGCTCTACATCGTGGGCCACGAGTGGGGGCACCACATCCAGAACATCACCGGCGTCATGTCCGAGCACCCGAACAACGGCACCGGTCCGTACAGCAACGGCGTCCGGATCGAGCTGCAGGCGGACTGCTACGCGGGCGCCTGGCTGGGCGCGATCACGCAGCAGACGGACGAGAACGGCGTGCCGTTCCTGGAGAAGCCCACGGACGCCCAGATCAACGACGCGCTGAATGCGGCGTTCACCGTGGGCGACGACCACATCCAGGAGCAGTCGGGCTTCTCCAACCCGGAGAGCTGGACGCATGGATCCAGCACGCAGCGCCAGGGGTGGTTCGCCCAGGGCTACAAGAACGCCGCCGGCGACGTCTTCGCGGTCTGCGACACCTTCGCGGTCCCCGACGCGAACCTCTAGTCCTCACCCGAGCGCGGCGTCCAGGAGCCGGTCCAAGGCGGCGTGCGCGGCGGTGCGCGCGGCGGCGTCGCCCGGTCGCGCGGCCAGTCCCAGCGCCGCCTCGTTCATCGCGCCGGACAGCATCGCCGTCATCGCCTCGCGGAGGGCGGGCTCCACGCCCGCCGCGGCCAGGGCCTCCGCGAGGTGGACCCCCGAGTGCTGCGCGTCGAGCTGCCGCCACCGCTGCCACCCCAGCACCGCCGGCGCTTCGATCAGAAGCACGCGCACCGCGGCGTCGTCGGTGATCGCGTCGAGGAAGGCGTGGCTGCCGGCGCGGAGCTGCGCCGAGGGGTCGTCGCCGGCCGCGTCGGCGGCCGCCACGACCGCCGCCGCCACGAGCTCCTGCTGCCGAGCGGCGACCGCCTCGAACAGCCCGGCCTTGTTCCCGTAGTGGTGGTAGACGGCCCCGCGCGTGGCTCCGACCCGCCGTGCGACGTCTTCCACGGCGACGGCCGCGTACCCGTCCTCGGCGAACAGCGCGCGGGCGGCGTCCAGGATCTGCTGCGCCGTGCGTGCGGCGTCGTCGGCGGAGGCGCGGGGCATGGGGTTCCTTTACGTACAGCGTGTATGTAAACTCGAGGGCGATACATACTCAGTGTACGTAAAGGAGCAGACGTGTCCGTCACCAGCCTGTACCCCGTACTCATGTCCTCGGACGTCGCCGTGGCCGCCCGGTTCTACCGCGACGAGCTCGGCTTCGAGGTCTCCTTCGAGAGCGACTGGTACGTGAGCCTGCGTGTGCCGGGGAGGGATGGCGCCGTGTTCGAGCTGGCGATCCTCGACCGCGCGCACGAGACGATCCCCGCGCCCTTCCGCGCCGCCGTGCGGGGCGTGCTGGTGAACGTCGAGGTCGACGATGTGGACGCCGTGCACGCGCGACTCGTGGGAGAGAGGGGATGCGACGTGGCGCTGCCGCTGCGGGACGAGGCCTTCGGGCAGCGCCACTTCATCGTCATCGCGCCCGACGGGGTGCTCGTCGACGTCATCCAGCCGATCGAGCCCGCCCCGGAGTTCGTGGGGGCGTACGCGTGAGCGCGGCCCCGCCCGTCGAGCGGGCGAGCAGCGCGCTCAGGCGCGCATCGCCTGGACGAGCGTGCGCAGCAGCGCCAGCACCCCGCCGCGGGCGCGGAAACGGGTGAGTCCCTCGCTGACCTCCGCGCCGGTGCGGGACGACACGAACCACGGGGGCTTCGGGAGGATGCTGAACCGTCCGCCGTCCGTCACGACGGACGCCGAGCGGGGGAACGGGCGGAACGGTCCGCGCACGACGGAGCGCTCCACGTCCGCGAGGAGCAGCGCGTTGTGCACCACCCCGATGCCGCTGCCGACGTCCTGGATCGTGCCGCCCGGGTACGCGCCCCAGGTCATGGTGGGGGTGAGGAAGGCGAACGCCGTCCAGGCGTTGATCGCGATGTCCCCGTAGCGGAGGTCGGCGATCGCGCGCTCGAAGCCCGCCCCGAGCGCCTGCTCGGACGCGGGGTCTATGAGCACGTTCGCGCCGAGCGTCCCCTGGAGCCGCTCGTTCGCGTGGGCGACCGCCGCGTCCAGGAACTCCTGTCCGGTGCCGGGGATCGAGACGACGCCGAGGACCGGGGCGAAGTACTCGGTCTGCTCCAGCGCGGCCGCATCGTCCTCCGGGCCGAGCTCGACGAGCACGCGGTCGGCCAGCACGAGCGCGTCGGGATACGCGTCGGCGGCCTGCTGCATCCGCTCGTCCGAGCGGGGATACCAGATCGGGCGCTCGGGGGCGTTGGCATAGGCGCGGCGAAGCTCGGCGCGGAACTGATCGGCCTGGGACCAGTCGGAGGACAGGATCACGACCTGCCCGGCGATGCAGTTGTGCCCGGCGTTCTGCAGGCGCATCGTGGCGATGTGCTCCGCGTGGAAGCGGAGGTCATCGGCGCTCCAGGACCCGGGGACGACGATGATCGGGGAGACCCCGCCCAGCTCGGCCGTGATCGGCGTCGTGAGCCGCGGCTTGTCCTGCGTGCGGCGGCGCTTGGTCGCGGCGGCGCCCTGACCGGACGACGGGCCCCACACGATCGCATCGAAGGTCGGCGCGGACCCGGTGATGTGGACGTGCGCGAAGCCGGCGTGGGCCGTCAGGTAGGTCCCGACGTCCGCGCCGCCGCGGACGATGCGGAGGAAGCCGGGCGCGATGAGCGGGGCGAGGGCCCGCTCGAACACGGGCACGAGCGCGTCCTGGGTGGGGTTGACCTTGAGCAGCACCGTCCGGTTGTGCGCGAGCAGCTCGTACAGCACGTCGAGGACGGGGATCGAGGTGATGTTCCCGGCGCCGAGCACCAGCCCGACGCCCCCGTCGCCCTCGGCGGCGGCGCGCTGGGCGAGCCCCGCCCGCGCGCGGGCGTCGCCGGGGGTGGTGCCCGGGGTGAGCCAGACCTCGCCGGAGAAGCCGGACAGGAGGAAGCGGTCGATCCCGGTCAGCGGGAACGCGTGCACGCGGGTCCGTCCGCCGGGTCCGCGATCGACCCGGACGCCGTCGAGCGGGTTGCGCCCGTCGGCGATCCGCTCCAGGGTCGATAGGTAGGCGTCGAGGGCGCCGAGCACGCCGTAGGGGCCGCTCAGCCATTCCTCGCCGCGGAGGGGGTGTCCGGGCGGCAGCTGCTTGGAGGCGGCCGCCGTCTGCGTCCAGGTCCGCGCCGTGTCCGCCACCGTACGGCGGACGCCGCGGAGGACGGTCGCGCGCTGGCCGACCGTCAGCGCGGCCCAGGAGCGGGCGCCGTCGGCGAGAGCGGCGACGGCCGCGTCGATCGGCGCACGCCGGTCTTCGGCGAGGGCGGGGGATGCGGGCATCGGAGCCTCCTTCGGCGCGGTGTCTCCACCCTACGACCGTCGTGACCGGAGGACGGCCCGATCGCACCGGTTCCGTCGCCGATCGGCCTCGGGGTCCGGGCCCCGGCGGAAAGCCTCGGGCCTCAGATGAGGGAGAGCTCGCGCAGCTTCGCCTCGACGTCGGCGTTGGACGGCTCGACGTGGTGGCTGGCGTCCGGATACACCACGACCGGGATGTTCGTGCGGCCGGAGATCTCCTTGGCCACGTCCGCGGCGGCGGGGTCCGCCTCCAGGTCGACGTAGGTGTAGGCGACGCCCAGCTCGTCGAGCTGCTTCTTGGTGCGGCGGCAGTCGCCGCACCACTCGGCGCCGAACATGGTGATGGTGTCGGAGGCAGGAGTGCTCATGTCACCCAGCGTACGGCTGAAATCCGGAGGCGGCTCCGCGGTGGGCGGGTCAGCGGGCGGCGGCCATCGCGCCGGAGGCGATGGCGTCCAGCGCGCGCCGCAGCGCGGTGCTGGAGGTGTGCGCGGTGTACGGGAAGTACACGACCTCGACGCCCACCTCGGCGAACTCCCGCTCCAGCCTCAGGCCCTTCTCGGTGCCCCGCCAGTCGTCGCCCTTGAAGAAGTGCGTGAAGCGCACGTCCCGCCAGGCGTCCATCTTGTCCGGGGCCGTCTCCACGTAGACGTCGTCCACGAAGGAGATGTGGCGGACGATCTCCGCCCGCTCCGCCGTCGGGATCACGGGTTCGATCCCCTTGACCTGCCGCAGCATCTCGTCGCTCACCACCCCCGCGACGAGTCGGTCGCACTGCTGCCGCGCGTGGCGGAGCAGGTTGAGATGGCCCACGTGGAACAGGTCGAATGCTCCCGCGGCATAGCCGATACGCGTCCCCATGACGTCCCCAGATGTCGCGTCCTCGAAAGGACTCCCCAGTGAGGGCGGATCCCCATCCGCCCGACGGCTCCCACAGCCGTATCCGCCGATCCTAGCGCGTCCGTCGCCGGAACTCCACGAGCGGCGGCTGGGCGGGCGCGCAGGCAGGGGGCCGCTCGACGTGCGACGATGGAAGTCGGCGCTGGGGAGGGGGACAGGCATGGACGACACGTCGCCGACGGCCGTCACCGTCGTCGTCCCCACCTTCAATGAGCGCGACAACGTCGCCGCGCTGGTCTCCCGTGTCGCAGACGCCCTGGACGGACAGGACGGCGAGATCGTCTTCGTCGACGACAGCACCGACGACACCCCGGATGTGATCCGCGCCGTGTCGGTGACCGCGCCGATCCCGGTCCGGGTGATCCATCGGGAGCGGGCCGTCGGAGGACTCGGCGGGGCCGTCGTCGAGGGGATCCGCGCCGCCGAGCACGACCTCTGCGTGGTCATGGACGGGGACCTGCAGCATCCGCCGGAGCTGATCCCCGACCTGCTCGCGCGGCACCTCGACGGAGGCGCCGACGTCGTCGCGGCCTCCCGCTACATCGGCGGCGGGGACCACGCCGGACTCGGCACGACGATGCGCTACGCCACCTCGCGCGCCGCGACGCTCCTCACGAAGGCGATGTTCCCGATCCGCCTCGCACGCAGCTCGGATCCGATGACCGGGTTCTTCCTGGTGGACCGCCGGCGGATCGATCCCGCGGCCCTGCGTCCGAACGGCTTCAAGATCCTGCTGGAGATCCTCGTGCGCTCGGAAGTGCGCGTCGCCGAGGTGCCGATGGCGTTCGGCGAGCGGGTCAACGGCACGTCCAAGGCGACCTTCCGCCAGGGGACGACCTTCCTCGCCCACCTGACCCGGCTGCGGTTCGGGAAGATGTCCCTGTTCGCACTGATCGGAGCCCTCGGCGCGGTCGCGAACCTCGCCATCATGTGGGCGCTGACCTCGCTCGGCATGGAGTACGTCTGGGCGGCGATCATCGCCGCCGAGGCGACCATCATCGGCAACTTCGTGCTGCAGGAGCGCTTCGTGTTCGCCGACATGCGCGACGACGCCTCCCGGCTGCCGGTCCGCTTCGCCCAGTCGTTCGCGTTCAACAACGTCGAGGCGGCCCTTCGGATCCCCGTGCTGGCGTTCATGGTGGAGACCTGGCACCTCTCGAGTATCCTCGCCGCGGCGATCTCGCTCGGCGTGGCCTTCTTCGCCCGGTTCCTGTTTCACTCGCTCGTGGTCTACGCCCCTCGCCGCCTTGGAGGGGGACGCCGCGGCAAGGGCGCCGAGGAGCCGCCCGTCGACACCGCGGCGCAGCGCATCATCCGCGCGATCGACGCGGAGGCGATGCGGCCGGGCGAGCTGTAGCGCGTCCGGCGATCCGGCCGGTCAGGCGGTGAAGTCCGCGTCGGAGGCCTCGGGTTCCGGGCAGCCGCACGATCCGCGGCGCACCATCTGCGCGGGCAGCACGGTGGTCGGGGCGAGGCGCCCCGGATCCTTCAACAGCTCCAGGAGGCGCTCGACGCCGGTGCGCCCGATCTCGGCGATCGGAGGCGCCATCGTCGTCAGGCCCGGCGTGACGTAGCCCGCCGCGGGGATCCCGTCGAAGGAGACGACCGCGATGTCCTCCGGGCACCGCACGCCGCGGTCCTTGAGCGCCTCCAGGACCCCGAGCGCCTGGGTGTCGCTGCCGCAGAAGATCGCGTCGGGCGCGCCGTCGCGCTCCAGCAGTCGGATCGTCTCGCGGTACCCCGCCTCCCGTCCGAACGGCGCGTAGACGATCCGGTCCTCGTCGACGGGCACCCCGCTCTCGAGCATCGCGTCGCGCCAGCCCTCGACCCGGGACCGCGCGGAGCGCACGATCCCGGGACCCGCGATGCAGGCGAGCGAGCGTCGTCCGTGGCCGATCAGGTGGAGCGTGGCCTCCCGGGCGCCCGCGCGGTTGTCGATCGTGACGAGGGGGGCGTCGCTGCTCTGCGCAGGGGGGCGCACGACATGCACCAACGGGACGTTGCGGCGACGGAGCTCGTCCTCTCCGGCCGTCGTCGTGATGCCGGGCACGAGGATGATGCCGTCGACCTGGCGCTGGATGAAGGTCCTGATCCAGGTCTCCTGCATGGTGCCGTCCTGGAGAGCGTCTCCGATCAGGAGCGCGTACCCCTCGGCGGAGGCGTGTCGGAGGACGGCGTGAACGAGCGTCGCGAAGAACGGGTTCGACGGGTCGGGGACGATGAGGCCGAGCGTCATCGTCCGGTCCATCCGGAGAGAGCGGGCGATGCTGTTGGGCCGGTAGCCGAGCTCGGCCACCGCCTCGAGGACCCGTTCCCGCACGGCGGCGGACACGCTGCGGGGTCCTCCGTTGAGGACATAGCTCACGACGGCGGGGGAGACCCCGGCGCGCTCCGCGACGTCCTTCCGTCGAGCCGGACGGGAATCAGATCCTTGCTGCAACACGTATTGACTCTACGTGGCCGCCTGAACAACCGCAATATCAACAATCTCGAATTCAGTCTTGACAGCTGGTCGCACCCGATGCTCAACTCGTGTTGACAACTCACAGGGAGGTGACCATGTCGACAGGGACGGCGGTGCTGCCGCGCACCTTCGCACGACGACGGACCCCGGCGCGCCGGACGCGCCGACCGCACGGGCCCGGCTGGAGCTTCGTGCTCCCCGGGCTGCTCGTCATCGGTGTGTTCCACATCGGTGCGTTCGGTTTCAACATCGGCATGTCGTTCACGGACTGGTCGCTGGGCGGGGCGAGCGCGACCGGCCTCGAGAACTACGTCTCGCTCATCACGGACCCGGCGTTCTACAACGCCCTGGCGGTGACGCTGTTCTTCGTGATCGGCACCGTGCCGATCACGCTGGCGATCGCGCTGCCCCTCGCCTACGTCCTGCACACGACGCTCGCGGCCCACTCGATCTACCGCATCCTGGTCTTCACGCCCTACGTCGTCCCCACGGTCGCGGGAGCCATGATCTTCCAGACGATCTTCGGCCCGACGCCCGGCGGGCTGGCGAACTCCTTCCTCGCCGTGTTCGGGATCGAGTCGCAGACGTGGCTGCTGGACGGCACGGGGATCTTCGCGAAGCTGCTCGCGCCGACGGGTGTGGTCCTCGACGGAGTCTGGGCCGGGCCCAGCCTCGCGCTCGTGGTCGTCATGGTCGTCCAGGTCTGGCACATGCTCGGCTTCACCGTCGTCGTGCTGCTCGGCGCGCTCTCGAACGTCGACCCCGGCCTGTCCGAGGCGGCGCGCATCGACGGCGCCGGCGGATTCCGGATCTTCCGCAGCATCTCGATGCCGCTGGTCACCCCGACCGTCCTGTTCCTGTCGATCGCCCTGACGATCTTCTCGATGCGCGAGTTCAACCTGATCTACGTGCTCACCGGCGGCGGGCCGTTCGGGAGCTCCGAGACGCTGTCGATCCTGATGGTCCGGCAGTTCTGGGAGGACAACCAGTTGGGTCTCGGGGCGACCACCGCGATCGTGCTGTCCCTGATCATCGTGCTGCTGAGCTGGGTCCAGTCGAAGGTCTCGAAAGGTGTGGGAGATGAGTGAGACGACGGCCGACGCCACGCGGACGCTGACCACGCAGGGCGGCGGGCGCCGCTCTCCCCGGGCGCTGCGCGCGCCGCTGCGGCGCCGGAGGCCCACCCCGGCGGTCGTGGTGAGCCACGTCGTGGTCGTGCTGATCGTGCTCGTGCTGATGTTCCCCCTCTACTGGATGGTCACCTCGTCCTTCAAGGGGCTGCAGGAGGCGCTGGCCGTCCCGCCGACGCTCTGGCCGGCGGATTGGGATCTCAGCGTCATCCCGCAGGCCCTCGGTCAGGCGCCGTTCGGGCAGTACGTGCTGAACACCGTCCTCGTCGCCGTGGTGTGCGCGGCGTTCAACGTCGTCTTCGGATCCATGGCCGGGTACGGCCTTGCGCGGGGGACGTTCAAGGGCCGCGGCATCGTGCTGGTCCTCATCCTGCTCGCCGCGATGGTGCCGGGAGAGGCCACGTTCATCCCGAACTACGTCCTCATCCGCGAGCTCGGCTGGTACGACACCTACGCGGCGCTCATCGTGCCGTGGCTGGTCTCGGCCTTCAGCATCTTCCTCTACCGGCAGAGCTTCCTTTCGTTCCCGGATTCGCTGACCGAGGCCGGACGGCTGGACGGGGCCGGGGAGTGGCGGGTGTTCTGGTCGATCGTCTTCCCGATCGCCCGGTCCACGTCCCTGACCGTCTTCATCCTCAGCTTCCTGTGGTCCTGGAACGCGTTCCTGTGGCCGTTGCTGGTCACCTCGAGCACCGGCATGCGCACCCTCCAGCTCGGGCTCTCCGTCTTCCAGACCGAGGGCGGCGTCTACCTCAACCTGCTGATGGCCGCGACCTCGCTGTCGGTCATCCCGATCATCATCCTCTTCGCCCTCACCCAGAAGTTCGTCATCAACGGCATCGGACAAGGAGCTCTGAAGTAATGCTCACCACCCGCACCCCCGCCCGGGCCCTCGCGGCCCTCGGGCTCGGCACCGTCGCCGCGCTCGCGCTCGCCGGATGCTCCGGCTCCCCCGCCGGCGGCATCGCACCGGCCGACATCCCCGGGGACCTCACGAAGGACGTCACCGTCTCGTTCTGGCACGTCTACCAGGGTGCCGACCAGGCGGCCCTGGACGGCCTCATCCAGCGCTTCGAGGAGGAGAACCCTCGGATCACCGTGGACGCGCAGTTCACCGGCGGCTTCGCCGAGCAACAGAAGAAGCTCGTCTCCGCGCTGCAGGCGGGCGATCCGCCGAACCTCGCGATCGCCTATCCCGCGGACGTCCTCCGATACCAGGAATCCCGCAAGGTCCTGAATCTGACCCCCTACATCGAGGACGATGCGCACGGGCTCTCCGAGGAGGACCTCGAGGACGTGTTCGAGATCGAACGCACCATCAACCGCTACGAGGTCGCGGAGGGGGACTACCTGAGCTTCCCGTTCACCGCCAACACGATGGTCATGTACTACAACGAGGACCTCCTCGCCTCCGCCGGCATCTCCGCACCGCCCGAGACCTGGGACGAGTTCGTCGCGCAATGCGCGACGATCAAGGAGGAGCTCGGGCTGGCCTGCCTCTCCGCTCGCGGGGACGGATCCAGCATGGACGCGCTGGCCGGTGCGTTCGGCGGCGTCGTCAAGGATGACAAGGGCGAGCCCGGGGTGGGGGAGGAAGCCTGGACCCGGATGCTCGAGCAGCTCCAGGAGCTGGCCGAGGCCGGGTACGCGGAGGTCGCCGGCGGCGCCCCCGGTCAGGTCACCGGGCCGGACCTGCAGTCGTTCATCTCGCAGCGTGCCGCGTTCGTGCTCGGCACCAGCCGGAACATCGGCTTCTTCCCGGACTCGATCGGGGACGCGTTCGCCTGGGGCGCCGCCGCACCCCCGCAGCCCGAGAAGACCGACGCGCCGGTGTCGGTCCTGTACGGCCCGGGGGTCGTCGCCTTCTCGGACGATCCGCAGAAGGACCTCGCCACGTGGCAGCTCATCCGGTTCCTCACGGGAGCGGAGGCGCAGAGCATCTGGGCGACCGAGACAGGGCAGCTCCCGGTCCGCGCCTCGGTGGCCGAGTCCGAGGCGTTCAAGGCCAGGCTCCAGGAGAGCCCCGCGCGGACCGTCGCGTTCTCCCTGATGACGGACGCCGTCTGGGACGGCGCCCTCGGGGAGCACGGCGTCATCGAAGGAGTGTCGCAGAAGGAGCGCGAACTGCTCGCGAGCGTCATGAACGCGGTGCTGCTCGGGGACATGACCGCGCAGCAGGCGCAGCAGCAGCTTCAGGCAGGCATCGGCCGCTGAGCGGTCGGCACGGATCCCGGACGGGAGAGGGAGAGACATGAGCGATACCGAGTTCCCCGGCAGGGTCGGCCGGACCGTGGCCGAGTCCGAGCCCTGGTGGCCCGCGCCGCGCGAACGGGATGCGAGCCGGCCGAACGTGGTGCTCATCATCCTGGACGACACCGGGTTCTCCGACCTCGGGTGCTTCGGGGCCGAGATCCGCACCCCGCACATCGATCGGCTCGCCGAGGAGGGGCTGCGCTACTCCGACTTCTCCGTGACGCCGCTGTGCTCGCCGACGAGGGCCAGCCTGCTCACGGGGAGGAACCACCACTCCGTCGGGATGCGCTTCCTCTCGGATCTGGACACCGGCTTCGAGAACTCGCGGGGGCGGATCCCCGCCGACGTCCCGATGCTCCCGGCGATCCTGCGGGACAACGGGTACGGCACGTTCCTGGTGGGCAAATGGCATCTGACCCCCGCGCACGAGATCACCCCGGCGGGGCCGTTCGAGAGCTGGCCACTGTCGCGCGGGTTCGACCGCTTCTACGGGTTCCTCGACGGCTGCACCGACCAGTACACGCCGGAGCTGTACGAGGATAACCACCAGGCCGAGCCGGTGTCCCGCGACGGCTACCACCTGAGCGAGGACCTCGTGGACCGGTCCATCGACTACGTGACCCAGCACCTGACGTATCGACGGGAGGATCCGTTCTTCCTCCAGCTCGCGCTGGGCGCGACGCACGCGCCGTTCCAGGCTCCGGCCGAGTACATCGAGCCGTACCGGGATGTCTTCGCGAAGGGGTGGGACCGGACCCGGGCCGATCGTCTGGAGCGCCAGATCGCGATGGGGCTCGTGCCGGAGGGGACCGCGTTGAACGCCCGCAACCCCGGGGTCCCCGCCTGGGACGAGCTGTCCGTGCAGGAGCAGGACTTCTTCGTCCGCCTCCAGGCGGTGTTCGCCGGGTTCCTGGAGCACGCCGACGCCCAGATCGGTCGCCTCCTGGACCGCCTCGACGCACTGGGTCTCACCGAGAACACGGTGGTGATGGTGATGTCCGACAACGGCGCGAGCCGGGAGGGGCAGGACCTCGGCGGCGTCGACACGAACGTCGTCTACTCCCGGCTGCCCTACGGGCTAGAGGCCCAGCGCGAGCGGGTGGGCGAGCTCGGCGGCCCGTCCGCGGGAGCCCACTACCCCGAGGGGTGGGCGATGGCCGGCAACACCCCGTTCCAGTACTGGAAGCAGTTCGTCGACCTCGGCGGCGTGCGCTCGCCGCTGGTGGTGCGCTGGCCGTCCGGCATCCCGGCCGCGGGGGAGGTGCGGCGGCAGTTCGCGCACGCCGTCGACATCGCCCCGACCCTGCTGGAGCTCGCGTGCGTCGACGCCGATCCGCAGATGCACGGCAGGAGCATGACCGCGACGTTCGCCTCGGCCTCCGCCCCGGATCCCCGAGAGACGCACTACTGGGAGATGTTCGGGCATCGAGCGATCCGTCACGGGCGATGGCGGGCGGTCACGGCCCACGTCGAGGGCGAGCCGCTGACGTCTGCCGAGTGGCGGCTGTACCACTCCGCGGAGGACTTCTCCGAGTCCGTCGACCTCGCCGCGGATCACCCCGCGAAGGTCGAGGAGCTCGATGCGCTGTGGTGGCGCGAGGCGGAGCGCAACGACGTGTTCCCCATCGACGACCGGTCGATGGGCCACCTGCTGAACACCGGCGTGGGACAGGTCCCGGGGATCGGGGGCGCCGACCGTTTCGTCCTCTATCCGCGTTCCGGGCATCTTCCCTCTGGCATGAAGGCGTCAGGCCTGCGGCGCTCGATGCGCATGACCGCGCACCTGCGGGACTGGAACCGCACCCACGAAGGGGTCCTCCTCGCGTGCGGGACGACGTTCGGCGGGTACGTCCTGTACGTCCAGGACGGCGAGGCCGTCTTCGAGCACACCGCGCTCGGGGTGCGCACCGCCGTGCGCATCGCCTTGGACGAGACCGTGCCGGTGCGCGTCGTGCTGGAGGTGCGCAAGCGCCCCGACCACTCGGCCGCGGTCTCGCTCCGGCAGGACGGCGCCGACGTCGCCCGGGACACGGTGCCGTTCTCGTTCGGGCATCTGTCCTACTGGGGCACCGACGTGGGGCGTGACCGGGGGCGCCAGGTCTCCGCGGCCTACGAGGGCGAGTTCCCGTTCCCCGAGTCGGTGTTCGAGCTCCTGGAGGTCGAGGCGCTCGGCGCCGTCGACCCCGTCGAGGAGGCCGAGCTGGCGATGAGGACCTCATGACACGCGCGCCGATCCCGTTGATCCTCGACTTCGACACGGGCGTGGACGACGCGCTGGCCCTCCTGCTCGCGGCCCGGCATCCGGACGTCCGACTCCTCGCGGTGACCTGCGTGGCCGGGAACACGGACGTCGACCAGGTCGTGCGCAACACTCTCGGCGTGCTCGCGATCGCCGGCGCCGACGAGGTGCCCGTGGCCCGCGGCGCGGAGCGCCCGCTCCTGGAGGAGCATCGGGACGCGGGCCATGTCCACGGCGCCGACGGGATCGCCGGGGTCGTGCTGCCCGAGCGGGCCCGCGGCGCCGAGCCCGGGCACGCGGTCGAGCTGCTGCGGGCGCGCATCCTGGACAGCCCGGATCCGGTGACGCTCGTCCCGCTCGGCCCGCTGACCAACGTGGCGCTGCTGTTGCGGACGCACCCCGAGGTGCAGCGCAACCTCGCGCGGATCGTCGTGATGGGAGGGACCGCCTCGGTGGGCAACGCGACGCCGGTGGCCGAGTTCAACGTCTGGCACGACCCGGAGGCCGCGGCGATCGTCCTCGCGTCCGAGGCGCCGGTGACGATGTACGGACTGGACGTCTTCCTGCGTGTCGCCCTCTCCGCGCGCGACCTCCGCGCGCTCGGCCCGGAGGATCCCGGCGCGGGTCTCGTCCGCGCCCTGTGGGAGAATCGGCCCGCCCTCGGAGACGCCGACACCGACGGCATGCTGATCGGGGACGCCGGCGCGGTGTGCGCCGCGATCGACCCCGACGGGATCCGGGTCGTCCGCGCGCCGGTGACCGTCGTGCGGGACGGCGCCGCGCGCGGTCAGACCATGGTGGACCGCCGGGCTCATCGAGGCGAATCGGATCTCCGCGGCGCGGACTGGGGCCCGCCGGTCGACGTCGCCCTGGAGGTCGACGAGGCGCGGTACCGGCGTCTGTTCCTGGAGCACGCATGCGCGGCGGTGCCCGGATGACCCGCCGGCCGGACGTCGTCCTGCTCATCTGCGATCAGATGCAGGCCCAGCGCCTGGGGAGCGGATCGCCGTCCCTGACGCCGAACCTCGATGCGCTCGCGTCAGCGGGGGCGCGCCTGGAGCGCTCGTTCTGCTCGAACGCGCAGTGCACGCCGTCCCGCGCCTCCCTCCAGACGGGCCTGTACCCGCACGAGGCGGGGGTCATGGTGATCTACGGGTTCGGCGGGCACACCGGGCACCTCGGCGCCGAGCACACCACGATCGCGGACGCCTTCCGCGCCGCCGGCTACTCCACGGCGCTGTTCGGCAAGTCCCACTTCGGGTTCCCGCTGTCCGGCCTCGGGTACGACGCCGGGATCGAGCGCGGCGGAGGGCCGTCCCTCGCGGCCGTGGACCGGGCGATCACCGACGACGCCGTCGCGTACGTCGAGGCGCACGACCGGGACCGGCCGATGTTCCTGGTCGTCTCCTGGCACCAGCCGCATCCGCCCTTCGAGGACGTCCCGGACTTCCTCCCGCGGTCCGGGGACGTGCGGATCCCGGAGTCGTTCGGCGACGACCTCTCCGACCGCCCCGCGTACCAGGCCGAGCGGAGGGCGCAGCCGGGAGGCGGCTACGACGAGGAGACGCTGCGGCGCGAGCAAGAGCAGTACCTGTCCATGATCGCCGCGATGGATCATGAGGTGGGGCGGGTGACGGCGGCGCTCGAGGCCCGCGGCGGGCAGCGCGTCGTGGCCTTCACCTCCGATCACGGTGACCTGATGGGCGCTCACGGCCTGCGGCTGAAGGGGCCGCTGCCCTACGAGGAGCTGTACCGGGTTCCTCTGATCGTGGTCGCGCCGCAGGTCGCGGCCGGGTCGGTGGTCGACGCGCTCACCGTGAACGTCGAGCTGCCGGCGACGCTGATGGATCTCGCCGGCGTGCCCCGGCCGGACGGCTGGCCGGATCGGAGCCTGGTGCCCGTCCTGGGCGGGGCCCCGGGCGCCGACCGGGTGTTCCTGGAGCACTACGGGGCGTACTGGGGATTCCACCCCTTCCGGATGATCCGCACCGAGCGCCACAAGTACGTCCGCCACTACGGGCCCGGGGAGGGGGACGAGGAACTGTACGACCTGGAGGAGGACCCTCACGAGAGGCGCAACCTCGCCGGGGATGAGCGGTTCGCGCCGCTCGCGGCGCAGCTGCGAGCGGAGGTCGACGACTGGTGGCGGCGTACAGGCGGCCGCGACTGGGAGGACTATGAGTCCGACGCGTTCCGCCTCGCCGGGCGGGACACCCTGCTCCAGGACAACGAGCTCTGGGCGGGGACGTGACGTCCGGCGCTCCGGCCGGTCAGCGCGGGGTCACGCGGCGGGCGAGCTGCGGGTAGTCGACGACCATCGCGTTCCGATCCGTCGTCAGCTCCGCCGCGAAGTCGCGGTTCGCGCTGGCGTAGCGGATCCTGCCGTCCCCGAAGGAGCCGTAGAGCTGCTCGCTGCGGATCACCCGGAGGGACGGCACCTCCACCCACGCCATCACGAGCGGTGCGTCCTCGGCGGACCGGTGAAGCAGGTCCAGCCGCCGGATCGGCATGGTGTTGGTCAGCGGGCACAGGCCCAGGTCGCAGTCCACCGCTCCCCGGACGGCTTCCGGGTCGGCGAGACCGGGCGGTGCGAGGTCGGCCTCTCCGCGTGCGTCCGCCTCCGCGGACCACGCGCCGGCGGCGTCGCGGGTCAGACGCAGCGACCGTCTCCAGCCGGCGCCGTGGGCATCGACCTCCAGCGACCGGGTGATCCAGCCCGGCCCGACGTCCAGCGACCACGAGGTCGCGTACGCGCGGGTGATCGACGTCCCGTGCGCCCGCATCGTGTCGCCGGAGAAGCGGACGTGGGCGAGATCGGTCCGGTCTGGGTCGTCGATCCCCTGCCACTGATAGCGGTCGCCGTCGCTCATGTCGCCAGCGTGCCACCGGCCACGGACATCCGCGCGGAGACGGGGATGGACGACGAGGACGGGCGGAGGGATCAGCTCGGGACGTCGCTGATGACGTACTTCGTCTTGCCCCCGGTGTAGGGGAGCGCCTCCACGACCTCGGTCCGGACCGGCACCTCGTCTGCGATCCGGTCGCGGAGCGCGGCGACCGCCGACTCCACCTGCGACCGGGCGTCGGCCCCGTCGCCCAGGACGACGCGGACGACGATCGAGTAGTCGGACTGCTGGTGGATCTGGAACAGCCGCACCGACTCCGGGTGCTCGCCGAACATCCCCATCAGCCGGTGCGCGAGCACCGCGCCGCTGGGCAGGCGGATGAGGTCGGTCGTCCTGCCCTGGGGCTGCTCCATGAGCGGCAGGGCCCGGCCGCACGCGCACGGCTCGGCGCGGAGGATGCCGCGGTCCCCGGTGCGGTAGCGGATCATCGGGAAGACCCGGTTGGCGAGGTCCGTGATGACGAGGTCCCCGAGCTCGCCCGGCGCGGCAGGGCGACCGTCCGCGTCGACGACCTCGATCCGCCGGACGTCGCTGAAGACGTGCAGGCCGTCGCGCCGTTCGCACTCGCCGGCCATCCAGCCGAACTCCGAGCCGCGGTACTCGTCGTACACGGGCGCGCCGAACACCGACTCGAGGCGCGCGCGCACCGGGGCGGTGAGGGGTGCGGCGGTCGTCGCGATCGCGACGGGGGGAGGGATCGTCAGCCCCCGGCTCTCCAGGAAGTCGGCGAACTCCAGCATGGCGCCCACGTAGCCCTCGAACAGGCGGGGACGCACGCGGGTGAGGTCGCGGTGGAAGGCCGTCATCGTCTCGGCGGAGATCAGGCCGGCGTCGAGGTAGCGCTGACGGGTGGGCCACCAGGACACGTCGTTCTTGAGGGTGTCGAGGCGGCCGAAGCTCCACCGCCCGATCCGTGCGAGGTCGTCGTACGGCCGGATGCCCCACCACGAGTACATCCGCCAGCTCAGCGCCAGCGAGGGGACCCGGGCGTCGTGCATCGTCCGCAGCGGCTCGCCCGTGCTCCCTCCGGTCACCGCGGGGCGCACGTTCGCGCCGACGGCCTCCGGCGTCGGGAACTCGGCGCCGTGCTCCTTCACGGTCGCGCGATCGAGGATCGGGAGCTCCTGCCACGCCTCGCGGTCGACGAGTGCCCGCGGGTCCACGCCGCGTTCGCCGTAGACGCGCCGGTAGAACGGCGAGGCGTCCATCGCGAACGCCGCCAGCCGGGCGGCGCGCTGGTCCTGGAGGGCGGCGAGCTCCTCGACGCCCATGCGCTCGTGGGCCAGGAGCTCGCGGTGGAACCGCCCGACGCGGCGGCGGACGGTGGCGGCCTTGAGGTCGAACATCACGCTCTTCAGCGACATGGCTACGCCTCCTCTCGGGGATCGCGCGCGGCCGGGACGGGCCGCGCGTACTCGGGGGTGATGCGGCCGACGGCGCCGAGGATGCGCCCCTGGGCGAACCAGGTGCGGCGGCGCAGGACAGCGTTCGCGGCGACGTCCCGGCGCAGCGCCGCGAGCGCGGCGCCGGTGCCGAACGCCGCCAGCCGCACGACACCGCCGCCGAGCGCCAGCGTCCGGGCGGCGAGCCGGCGCAGGACCGAGCCGTCCCGCGTGAGGATCGCCGTGCGCGCCTGGCCCTGGGAGATCGTCCGGCGGCGGACGAACGCCCGGGTCGCCCGGCTCTCCGGGATCTCGTCGCGCGCGACGGAGTCGGAGGCGGCGGCGATCGTGCCCCCGCGGGCGAGCAGATCGCGCCCGAGCAGCATGTCCTCGCCGCCGACGAGGCCGAGGGTGCGGTCGAACGCGACGCCGAGGCGACGCATCTCCGCCGCGTCGAACAGCACGCTCCCCGTCGACAGCGACGACAGGAGCGTCCCGCTGGGCGGACGGTTCCGGCGCAGGAACCCGCCGGCGGCGATCCACGGATCGGTGCCCTCCGGCCACACGTAACGGACGAAGCCGACCACGGCGGTGGGGCGGACCGCGGTCCACACGTCGACCAGCCCGGCGAGCCATCCCGGCTCGGGCATCACGTCGTCGTCGATCATCACGACCAGCTCGTCCGCCGCCGCGGCGTCGAGGGCCGCCTGCCGGACCGCGGCGATTCCCGGGCGGGCCTCGGCGAGGTACGCGACGCCGGCCTCCTCGGCGACGGGCTCCGCGGAGCGGTCCGGGTCGTTGTCGACCACGAGGATCCTCGTGGGGTGCGCCACGGTCCCGCCCTCGGCGCGCAGGACCTCGATCAGCGGCGGCAGGAGCTCCGTCCGTCGGTACGTCGGGATCGCCAGGAGGATCGGGGGCGGATTCGTCATCGGGTCCTCCGCGGGGTGCGACGTCCGCGGACGCCGCGGGCGCGGACGGCGCGCCGGAACGCCTCCCGGTGCGCGGCCCCGGCCTCCTCCCAGCCGCGGGCGCCGAGGTCGGGCGCCTCGGCGGGCGGCGTGCGGACCCGGTCCGCGAAGGCCAGGAGGTCGTCGGCCGTCAGCTCGTCGTCGAAGACGGTGATCCATCCCGGGCCGACCTCCGCCGACAGCGCGAGGTTGACCTCGGTCCGCGGCACCAGCACCGGTCGGCCCAGGGACAGCGCCGCCAGCACCGTGCCGGAGTTGTGCATGAACCGGTAGGGCAGCACGATCCCCGCGCTGCCCATGACGGCGCGGGCGAAGTCGGGCTCGGTGAGGTAGCGCAGGTCCAGGGCGATGCGCGGATCCGCCTCCGCCCGCCGCCGCACCTCCGCCGCGAGCTCGGGGCTGGACGGGTTTCCGGCCACGCTCAGCCGGAGGTCGGGGGCCTCCTCCGCGGTCGCGGAGAACGCGTCGATGAGGGTCTCCACCCCCTTGTAGCGCCGCACGAGCCCGACGAAGCCCAGCGTGCGCGGCGCGGGCTCGACCGGCGCCACGTCGGCGAACCAGTCGCGGTAGTGGCCGTGCGGGATGAGGGTGCGCGGCAGATCGTCCGGGAGCGCCGTCTGCTCGTTGAGCACGATGCGGTGGTCCGTGCGCCGCTCGATCCACTCCAGGTACCGCCGCTCCCACCCGGACACGTCCTGCGGGAGCTCCACGTTGTGGACGGTGCGCACGACCGCGACCCGGCCGAGCGCGAGGCGTGCGCCGAGGGCGGCGGCGTATGCGCGGCGGGCGAGGCGCTTCACGCCCGTCGCCGTCCCGAACAGCGTCTCCGGCCAGTGGAACTGGAGCACGTCGATCCGGCCGAGGAGGGCGCGCCGGCGGTCGAAGCGCAGATGCTCCACGCCCGGCGTGCGCGCCAGCGCCGCATCCAGCATGTGGATGTACGGGTTGCTCGTCGGCCGTGGTGCGCCGAACGACTGCATGGCGCGAATCGGGCGCGCGGAATCCCCAGAACCGTTCCCCATAACCGCACAGTCTGCCAGCACGCGGGGCTCGGCGCGACGACGAGGCGGCGCCCGGACTCGCGGTCCGGGCCCCGAAGCCCTAGGATCTGCACAGAGCGCGCCACTGGGGAGCGGTGCGCAGGGATCTGGACTGGGGAGCCACGATGACCGATTCGCTTGCCGTCGCCTATCGACGGCTCGCCTCCGCGCAGAAGGGGCACGCGCGCGGGGCACCGGCGTACTCCGTGTACGTCAACCGCCGCCTGGGGCGCGCGCTCGCCGCGTTCGCGTTCCGGGCGGGCTGGACGCCGAACGCCGTCACCGGGATCAGTGCGCTGAACACCGCTGCCGCACTGGTCCTGCTCATCGCGCTTCCGGCGACGGCGTGGACCGGGATCCTCGTCGCCGTCCTGCTCGTGCTCGGCTATGCGTGGGACTCCGCCGACGGGCAGCTCGCGCGTCTCCGCGGCGGCGGGTCGCTGTCCGGCGAATGGCTGGACCACTTCGTCGACGCGGTGAAGATCGCCGCCCTGCATCTGGTGGTCCTCGCGGCGCTCTGGCTGCGCACGCCCGTCGGCGGCACGCCGTGGGCACTGGTCCCGCTGGCCTACAGCGTGATCGCCGTCGTGACGTTCTTCGGCATGCTGCTGAACGATCTGCTCAAGGGCAAGAAGGGCGTCGCGTCCACGCATCGGCGCGGCGGCGGGACGCTCGGCCGGTCGATGCTGCTCCTGCCCACCGACTTCGGGGTGGTCTGCCTGGTCTTCGTGCTGTGGGGGTGGACGACGGGCTTCCTCGTCGCCTACACGGCGCTCGCGGCGGCCTCCGGGGCGTTCCTCGTGCTCGCCGCCGTGCGGTGGTTCCGGGAGATCCGCGCGCTCGACGGCGACGGGGCCTGACGTGCGCGTCCTCCTCTCCTTCCCCTACGCGCTCGGCCGCGTCGGCGTCGGCCGCACGGCGCAGCGCCAGGCCGAGGGGCTGGCCGCGCTCGGCCACGAGGTGTTCGTCGCCGCTCCCCTCGTCGCGGCGGGAGCGGGGCTCGACCCGCGGGTGACGGTCCACGAGACCCTCCGTCTCGCGGGGCGGCGGATCCCCGCGCGGCTCCTCCGAGCGACGGGCGCGCGCGCCGCGATCCACGATCGGCGCGCGGCGCGCTGGCTCCGGCGCTTGCATCGGGACGCCCCGCTCGACGTGCTGCACGCGTGGCCGCTGTCCGGCATCCGGACCATGCGGGCGGCGCGGGAGCGCGGGACGACCGTCGTGCGAGAGGCGCCGAACACGCACACCGGTCACGCCTACGACGTCGTCGAGCAGGAGGCCGCGCGGCTCGGTCTCGGGATCCCGGCCGGGAACTCCCACCGCCGCGACCCTGCGCATCTCGCCGCCGAGCAGCGCGAATGGGAGCTGGCGGACGCGATCCTCGCCCCGTCGGACGCCGTCGCCGCGTCCTTCCTCGACCGCGGGTTCGCGCCCGACCGGGTCGTGCGTCACCGATACGGGTGCGATCCCGGACCCGTCCCGCCTCGCGATGATCCGGACCGTCCGCTGCGAGCCGTCTTCCTCGGGGCGGTCGAGCCGCGAAAGGGCGTGCATCACGCGCTCCGCAGCTGGGCCGACAGCGCCGCGTCCGAGGACGGGACCCTCACGATCGCCGGCCGGTGGATGGACGGCTATCGCGAGCGGCTCGCGGACCTGCGAGGGGCCAGGGGCGTCGTGGAGGCGGGGTTCGTCGAGGACCCGTCGGCGCTCCTCGCGGACGCCGACGTGCTGCTGCTGCCGTCCGTGGAGGAGGGCAGCGCCATCGTGACCTACGAGGCGCAGGCCGCCGGCTGCATCCCGCTCGTGTCGCGGCAGGCCGGGGCGTTCGCGACCGACGGCGTGCACGCGCTGCTGCACGAGGCGGGCGACACAGCGACGCTCACGGCGCATCTCGACCTCCTGCATCGCGACCCGGCCCTGCGGGCCCGGATGCGCGCGGCGTGCCTGGAGGATCGCGACCGGCTCGGGTGGGACGCCGCGGCGACCGCTCTGGCCGACGCGTACGCGGTCGCCGGGCGACGGGCGGTCCGGGCATGAGCGCGCTGCCGGGATTCGCGGTCGTGACCGTGAACTTCGCCTCCGCCGCCCTCCTCGAGGCCAACGCCGCCGCGCTGGATCTCCCGCAGGAGGGCCGCCTGGTGATCGTCGACTGCTTCAGCTCGGCCGAGGAGAGACGACGCGTCGAGGAGGCCGCGCGACGGCTCGGCGCCGATTTCGTCCCGCTGGACGAGAACCGCGGCTACGGCGGCGGGACCAACGCCGGCGCCGCCCATGCGCTCGCCGCCGGTGCCGAGGTCCTCGTGCCGCTCAACCCCGACGCCCGCATCGCCCGGGAGGACCTCGAACGGCTGGTGCGGGAGGCGGTCGGGACGGATGCGCTGGTCTCCCCCCGCATCCGCACGAGCACGGGCCGCAGCTGGTTCGACGGGGCGGACCTGTATCTCGACGACGGCACGACGGCCGGCGCACGCGCGCGGGCGGCGAACGCCGGACGGCCGTCGCGTCCCTGGGCGACGGGGGCGTGCTTCGCCATCGGTGCAGAGCTGTGGCGCCGGGTCGGCGGCTTCGACGAGGAGTACTTCCTCTACTGGGAGGACATCGACCTCTCGCACCGCGTCCTCGACGCCGGCGGCGAGCTGCGGATGTCGGACGCCGAGGTCGTCCACGACGAGGGCGGCACCCATGACGAGGAGCGCCGCGGTCGCGCGAAGTCGTCGACGTACTACTACTTCAACATCCGCAACCGCCTGCTCTACGCCCGTAAGCACCTGGACGCCGCGACCGGAGCGCGCTGGCGGCGCTCGGCGGTGCGGGTCGGCTACGGGGTGCTGCTCCAGGGCGGACGCCGGCAGCTCGTGACGTCGGCCGCGCCGTGGCGCGCCCTGCTGCGCGGCGTCCGGGACGGCCGGCGTCTGCTGCGCACCCCGCCCCCGACGCGGAAGGCGCCGGCGTGACGGGTCGGGCGGATCTCCTCCTGCTGTGCGAGGCGAACGTGTGCCGTTCGCCTCTCGCGGAGCTCGTGATCGCCCGTCGCCTCGGCGGGCACGAGGCGCTCGCGGACGTCGAGGTCGCCAGCGCGGGGGTCCGCGCCGAGGGCGGGCATGCCGTGTGCAGCCGTGTGCGTCGCGTCGAGACCGACCAGGACTGGGCCGACCGGACCTCCGCCCACCGCTCCCGTCCGGTGGACGCGGCCGACCTCGATGCCGCCGCCCTGGTGCTGACGGCGTCCCGCGCCGTGCGCGCGGGCGCGGTGTCCCTGTCGCCCACCGCGCGCCGACGGGTGTTCACCGTGCGCGAGGCGCTGTGGCTCGCCGACGGGATGACGCTCCCGCCGGGAGAGGGCAGGGATGCCGTGACGGCGCTCGCCGAGGCCCTCGACGCACGCCGCGGACTGCGTCCTCTGCCGGGGGCGCGCCGCTCCTTCCTCCGTCGGCGCGACACGGATCCGCTCGACATCCGGGACGGACATGTCCTCGGAGGAGCCGCGCACGAGCAGACCGTCCAGGACGTCGTCGAGACCTCCGGCCGGATCGCCGGGCTCCTGATCGACATATCGGTATCGCCTTAAGGGCGTCGGTGCGGTAAGCTCCGGACAGCGGTCGTGGGGGCCGCTTACTGGGGAACAGAAAACTGGGGACTCTCGTGGACCGTCAAAGGTGCACGCGTCGAGCCGTGCGCTCGTCGTCGGCGTCGATCGCCATCATCATCACCGCGCTCGCCATGCCCGCGCTCGCGGGCTGCTTCGCGGCGCCCGTCTCGGGCGCCGGCGCGACGCCGTCGGCCTCGGCCGAACCGTCGCCGAGCGCCTCGTCCATCCTTCCGCCGGGCGCGGATCCGACGCCGACGGACGGGCCGCTGGAGCCGGCGCCGCTGCCGACGCAGGAGGCTCCGCTGGACCAGCCGATCGCGTTCGACACCGGGGTCACGCTGCGCATCGACACGGTCGAGGCCATCGAGGTCACGGCCGAGACGCCCGGCGAGGTCTCCGGATCGGCGGTGCGGGTCACCGTCACCGCCACCAACGACTCCACCGAGGACCAGACCGTCGAGTCCGCCGTCGTCTCCGTCGTCGCCGCGGACGGCGCGCTCGGGATCGGCACCTCGGCGGGCGAGCCCGATCCGTTCGCCGGCGCCATCGCGCCGGGCGACGCCAAGACCGCCTCGTACGTCTTCATGCTCGACGAGGCCGCGGGTCGCGACGTCGTCGTCTCCGTCAACTACGCCGCCGGTGAACCGGTCGCCGTCTTCACCGGAAAGGTCTCCTGACATGGCGAACACCCGCCGTCCCGGCCTCCGCACCGCCCTGGGCGGCCTCGTGGCCGCCGCCCTCGCGCTGGGCGCCCTCGCCTCCGCACCGACGGCCGCCTCCGCGATCGAGCCCGTCCCGACGACCAAGGCACCGTTCGAGCAGCGCAACGGCGACGTGGCGACGGCCGATCCGCAGCCGACCGTGCAGATCGACTCCGGCTACGTCTGGGCGCAGGCGACGATCGGGAACGCCGTCTACGCCGTGGGCAGCTTCTCGAACGCGCGGGCGCCCCAGGCGGACCCCGGCACGCAGCTGACGCCGCGGGCCAACGTCCTCGCTTACGACATCACGACCGGCGACCTGCTGCCCTTCGCGCCGCAGGTCAACGGGGTGGTGAAGGCGGTCGCCGCATCGCCGGACGGGAGCCGGATCTACATCGGGGGGTCCTTCAACCAGGTCAACGGACAGGCGCGCTGGGGGCTGGCGGCGCTCGACGCCCGCACCGGCGAGCTCGTGCCCGGCTTCTCTCCCGCCGTCGGCGGCACCGGGGTCTTCGGCATCGCGGTGACGGCGGACTCGGTCTACGTCGCGGGATCCTTCACCCAGGCCAACGGCGTGGCCCGCAAGAACCTCGCCGCGTTCGCCTCCTCGAACGGGGCTCTGCGATCCTGGGCGCCCACGACCGATCTCCAGTCCGACGCGATCGTCGTCGAGCCGGGCGGGGCGCACATCGTCGCCGCCGGGCGCTTCGGCACCGTCAACGGCGTGACCCAGCGCGGACTCGTCGCGCTGGACCCGACGACCGGAGGCATCGACACCGGCTGGCTGGCGCCGAAGACGGTGAAGAACGGCGTCTCGTCGGGGACGTCCGCGGGCAAGGCCGGGATCTTCACGCTGGCCACGGACGACAGCGCCGTCTACGGCACCGGCTGGGTGTACGCGACCGCGGACGTCGGGAACCTGGAGGGCGTCTTCGCCGCCAACGCGGGGACCGGGTCGGTCCGGTGGGTCTCGGACTGCCACGGCGACCACTACGGCGTGTACTCGACGGGCAAGACCGTCTACGCCACCTCGCACACGCACGCGTGCGAGACCACGAACCTGTGGCCGGAGCAGAACCCCCGCGCCTATCGTTACATCGAGGCCTACACGACCGACGCGCGCGGCACGCTGACCCGCAGCGAGAGCGCGGGCAGCCTTTACGCCGACTGGAGCGGGACCCCCTCGCCGTCGGCCTACGCGTGGTATCCCGACTTCACCGTGGGCACCGCGTCGGGGCTCGGTCAGGCTGGCCTGTCGATCACCGGTTCCGGGGACTACATCTCGGTCGCCGGCGAGTTCACGAGCGTGAACAACCAGCGCTTCCAGGGCATCGTGCGCTTCTCCACGAAGCCGGCGACCGGCGCGAAGCAGGGCCCGCGGCTGTCGGGCTCCTCGTGGACCGCGACCGGAGCGACGAGCGGCCCGGGACGCACCCGGGTGACCGTCCCGCTGAACTGGGACCGCGACGACCGGGACCTCACCTACGAGCTCCTGCGCGAGGGCGTCGCCGAGCCGGTGGCGCGCAAGACCATGCCGTCGGGGTGGTGGATGACCGGAAGCGTATCGCTCGACGACGCCGGCCTCACGGCCGGGGCGAGCTACACCTACACCGTGCGCGCCGTCGACGGGGACGGCAACGCCGTCACCAGCTCGAGCACCACCGCGGCGGCGGGGGCCGGCGTCTCGTCGCCGTACGCGGACATGGTCCTCAACGACGGCGCCGAGCTGTACTACCCGCTCGGGAACGACACCAAGGACTGGGCGGGGACGAACCCGCCGCTGTTCGGCACGGGGGCGACGAGCACCTCGCCCGGCGCGGTGGCGGGTGTCACCGGCGAGCGCGCGACCAAGCTGAGCGGGACCTCCAGCGGCCGCGTCAGCAGCACGAACGCGCGGACCGCGGACAACGACTTCTCCGTGGAGCTGTGGTTCAAGACGAACACGACCCGGGGCGGCAAGCTCATCGGGTTCGGCAACTCCCGGACGTCCTCGTCCTCCCAGTACGACCGCCACGTGTACATGCAGAACAACGGCCGCCTCACGTTCGGCGTCTACCCGGGCAGCACGGCGACCATCAGCTCGACCGCGTCCTACAACGACAACGCGTGGCATCACCTCGTGGCCTCGCAGAGCGCGGCGGGCATGGCGCTCTACGTGGACGGCAAGCTCGTCGCGCAGAACGCCGCGGTGACCACCGGTGACGTGTACTCGGGATACTGGCGGATCGGAGGCGACACCCTGTCGAGCTGGCCGAATGCCCCGAGCTCGGCGTACTTCGCCGGCACCGTCGACGAGGTGGCGGTGTACGCCACCGCGCTGACCGCCTCGCAGGTCTCGACCCACCGGGCGACCGGGCTCGCGATGACGGCGCCGACGGCGGCCTTCACGCCCACGGCGCAGGATCTCGGGCTGAGCGTCGATGCGTCGGCGTCGCAGCCCGGGGACGGCTCGCCGATCACCTCCTACTCGTGGGCGTGGGGCGACGGCACGGCGAACGGCACCGGCGCCACGGCGACGCACACGTACGCCGCGCCGGGGGAGTACACCGTGACTCTCACGGTCACGGACCAGCGCGGGCTCACCGGGACGGTCTCGCAGAAGGTGGTCGCCAAGGCGCCGAACGTGCCGCCGACCGCGTCGGCGACCGTGTCCGCCACGGGGCTCACCGTCGCCGCCGACGGAACCGGATCGACCGACACCGACGGCCAGGTCGTCGGCTACGACTGGGACTGGGGCGACGACACCGGGCACGGCACCGGCGCGTCGGCGACGCACGCCTACGCGGCGCCTGGCGACTACACCGTCACCCTGACCGTCACGGACGACCGCGGCGGGGTGGCCACGAAGGCCGTCCCGGTCACGGTGACGCACGCCGATCCGGTCGCCTCGTTCGCGCTCGCCGCGGAGGCGCTGACCGTGTCCGCGGACGCTTCCGGCTCCTCGGCTTCGGACGGCGCGACGCTCGGGTTCGCATGGGACTGGGGTGACGGGGAGACCTCCGAGGGCGTCACCGCCCAGCACGCCTACGCCGCACCGGGTGCGTACACCGTGACGCTGACCGTCACGGACTCGATCGGCGCCGCGGCGACCAAGACCCGGGACGTCACGGTCGAGGATCGCGTCTTCGCCGTCCGCGACGACTTCGAGCGCTCGGTCCCCTCGGGATGGGGAGCCGCCGAGGTGGGCGGGACCTACTCGGCCATGTACGGGTCGGCGACGAACGGCTCGGTCTCGGGCGGACGCGGCGTGCTGACCCTGCCTGCGGGGCAGACGCGCAACATGGCGCTGGCGTCGACGCCGCTCACCAACGCCGTGATCGACGTGTCCTACTCGCTCGACCAGGCGCCCTCCACGGGCGGATCGTACGTCGGGGTAGCCGCTCGCCAGTCCGCGAACGCCGACTACCTGACGCGGGTCTGGCAGCGCTCCGATGGCACGCTGTGGCTGGTGATCCAGCGCAGCGGCACGATCCTCGCCACGAAGGCGCTCGGCACGCCGTGGGCCGCGGGGGACGTCTTCCGCCTCCGGGTGGAGGTCTCCGGGACCTCGCCGACGACGATCTCGGCGAAGACCTGGAAGGACGGCGCGGCGGAGCCGGGGTCATGGCAGATCACCGCGACCGACTCCACCGCGGCGCTGCAGCAGGCCGGGTGGATCAGCCTGCACGCGTCCCGCGGGGGCGCCGCCACGACGACCGGCGCGTTCTCCTTCGACGGGCTCCGCGTGGTCGACACCACTCCGGCGCCGAACCAGCCGCCCGTCGCCGCGATGACGGCGACGGCGACGGGGCTCACGGTCGCGGCGGACGGTTCGGGATCCACCGATCCCGACGGGTCGATCGCGTCCTTCGCCTGGAACTGGGGCGACGGATCCCCGGACGGCTCCGGTGCCGCCGCCACGCACGACTACGCGGCGGCGGGGACCTACACGGTCACGCTGACGGTCACGGACGACAAGGGCGCGACGGCCACGGCCGCCCAGGCCGTCACGGTCGCCGCGGCCGAGGAGCCGCCGGGCAACCAGCCGCCGGTCGCGGCCTTCACCGCGACGGCGGCGGGGCTCACGGCGACCGTCGACGGCTCCGGGTCCACCGACGCGGACGGCACCGTCGCCGCGTACGCCTGGGATTGGGGCGACGGCACCCCCGCGGACGCGGGAGCGACGGCGACGCATGCCTACGCGGCGGCGGGCACCTACACGGTGACGCTCACGGTGACCGACGACAAGGGAGCGACGGGGACCACGACGCAGGAGGTCACGGTCTCCGACGAGGACCCGAACCCGGCGGGGAGCCCGATCGCGTCCGACGACTTCGGCCGGACGACGCCGACCGGATGGGGGACCGCCGACCTCGGCGGCGCCTGGAGCGTGCTCTACGGCTCCGCCGCCGCGGCCTCGGTGGCGGACGGCGTCGGAAAGGTCTCCCTCGCCCCCGGCGACACGCGCAACCTCATGCTGAACGGCGTCTCGCTGCACGACGTGGAGCTGACGGCGGACATCGGCAGCGACGCGGCGCCGGGCACCGGTTCCGGATACGCCGGGCTCGTCGCCCGCGCCAGCGCCACGGACAACTACACGGTCCGCCTGTGGCTGCACACCGACGCCAGCGTGTGGGTCGTCGTCCAGAGGGGATCCACGGTGCTGACCGCCCAGCGCGTCCCGGGGCTGATCCGCGCCGCCGGCGATGTGTTCTCGCTCAAGGTTCAGGTGACCGGTGGCGCGTCGACCGCCGTCTCCGCCAAGGTCTGGCGAGCGGGCACGGAGGAGCCGGCGGGCTGGCAGGCCACCGCGACGGACGCCGCAGGCCTGGACGCCGCCGGGACCGTCGGCGTGCACACCAACCGCTCCGGAGCGGCCACGACCCTCTCGCTGATCACGGTCGACAACCTCCGGGTCACGGATCTCGGGTGAGCCTATCCGCCGCGGGCCGTCGGCCCGGCGGCGGATAGGCTCGGGCTGATGTCGGAGCGCACGGGGCTGGAGCACGCCATGGTGCCGGAGCATGCAGAGGGAGCCGCGGGGTGATGGGCGGGAATCTCGTCCTGGCCGCCGTCGGCGCCTGCTCCGCCGTGCTCGCGCTCCTGCTGTTCCGCGCCGCCCCTCGGGCGACGGTGATCGCCTGGGCCCTGGCGCTGTTCTTCCTCCCGGTCTGGGTCGGCGCGAACGTGGGCTTCTTCTGGTCCGTGGTCACGGCGATCACGCTCCTCGCGGTGGTCGCGGGGCTCAGTGACATCCGGTTGCACCCCGTGGATGCGGTGATGGCCGTGTTCGTCACCCTGATCGTCGCGCTGTTCGCGATGAAGGGCGCGACGCTCTCCGCCACCGTCATCGCCCTACTCGAATGGGTCCTGCCGTATGTCTGGGGCCGGCTGGTCCTCGCCCGCGTGTCCGCGGACTTCGTCGTGCGGGTCCTCGCGGCGGCCGCGACGGCCGCCGCGGTCCTGGCGGTGATCGAGTTCGCGACCGGGACCAACGTGTTCTCGGAGCTCCCGCCGCTCAGCGAGTCGCTGTACGCCGAGTGGGGACCCCTGCAGATCCGTGGCGGCCTGCTGCGCGTGGAGGGCGCATGGGGGCACTCGATCGCCTTCGGGGCGGCCATGGCGATGACCTCCGCCTTCCTCCTCGTCGTGCCCTGGCCGGTCGTCGTGCGCCTGCTCGCGCTGGCAGCCGTGGCGAGCGCCACGGTGATGACGTTCAGCCGGATCGGGATCATCACCCTGGTGCTGACCGTGGCGCTCGGCCTCGTGCTCCTGCCGGGGATCCCCGCGCGGCTGCGGTGGTGGGTGATCGGCGGCGGCCTCGCGGCCGCGGTCGCCGTCGTCCCGTTCATCGGCAGCGTGTTCCTCGACGCCGGGGACGAGGCCGGGGGCAGCGCGGACTACCGGGGCGGCCTCTTCGCGCTCATCTCGCAGGTGCAGCTCATGGGCACGGCGGGGGACTGGACGGGGCTCACCGTCGGCGGCGATTATCTCGGCAGCTACGCCAACTCGGTGGACAACGCCTTCCTCGTCTTCGCCTTGCGGTTCGGCTGGCTGCCCTCGCTCGCACTCATGGCGGCCCTGCTGCTCGTCGCCGTCATGGTGCTCCGGCGCCGGACGGCGACTCCCGCGGCGGTCGCCGTGGCCGCGCAGCTGCCGACCATGTTCGCCGTGGCGCTGATCACGCAGTTCGGGATGTACCTGTGGTTCCTCGTCGGCCTCGCGGTCGCGTGGCGCGACCTGCGCGCATCCGGTGGCGACGGGGCGGACCTGTTCGGCCGGGAGCGGGGCGCGCTCGACGCACCCCTGCTCACCCGTTCCGCGCGCTGAGCCCCGCAGGATCCGCCGCCGGGGCGCGGGTCAGGCCGCGGGAGCCCCGTAGAGCCGCGCGCGGTGCCGGCGGATGTAGACCCCGTACGGGACGATCTGGAACAGCAGCACGCTCGCCGCGTTGGCGAGCGGCGGGGCGCACACGCCGAGGAGCGGCACGAGGGCGAAGGTGAGACCCACCGTGCTGACCGCCATGAGCAGCGACGGGAGCACCTGGAAGCGGAGGCCGGGGGCGTCCATCATGAACATCCCGAGCGGATAGAGCACCGCCTGCAGCGTCACCATCGTGCCGAAGGACAGGATGATCCCGGACGTGATCGGCACATGGTCGTCGGCGATGAGCCCGAACAGCCAGGGGCCGACGAGGAGGATCATCAGGGTCGCGATCGCGAGCAGCGCGCCGAAGACCGCCCCGAACAGGAAGGGGCCTCCGCGGATGCGTCCCGCCCTGCGCTGCGCGGCGAAACGCGGCCAGAGGGCGACCCCCGTCGCGGAGACCAGCGACTGCAGCGCGAAGAACACCTGCCCCGCAACGCCGTACTGGGCGATGGCGAGCGAGGACGCGGAGAAGGCGAGGATGTACCGGGGCGCGGTCATCGCGAGAGGACCGGTGAGCATCTGCGCGAGCATCGGCCAGCCGACGTCCATCACCCTCGCCCCGGGGTGGCGGCGGGGGAACGGGAGGGCGCGCAGGGACTCCGGCAGGAGGGGCCCGGTCAGCCGGACGGCGACGAGGAACCCGAGGGCCGCCACGAGCAGCGTCGCCGCGAAGGACCCGATCGCGAGGAACGGCCGCACCCCCTCGAGCCCCGTGCCCAGGAGCAGCCACACGATGAGGAGCGAGACCGGGGAGATCAACCCCTGGAGGAGGATGATGATCGGGTTGCGGCCGAGCCCCAGGAGCACGCGCTGCCAGATCCCCAGACAGATGGTCAGGCAGAGCACCGCCGTGCAGCAGAAGGCCGCCAGGCTGGCGTTCTCGATCCCCTCGGCGCCTCCCCCGAGCAGGACGCTCCATCCGTCGGTGAGCAGGAGCACGAGGTTCAGCGTGGCCAGCACTCCCGCGGTTCCCGCCATGATCCGCATCACGCTGCGGGTCTTCCGCCGCAGCAGCTCGTCGGAGCGGGGATCGTCGCTCTCCGCGAGCGCGTTGACGATCGCCGCGCCGGTGCCCAGGTCGCTGAAGGTGATGAGCCCGGGGATCGCGACGAGCAGGGAGAGGAAGGCGTAGTGCTCCACCCCCGCCTCCGTGATGACGAGGCGGGCCGAGAGCACGCCGCAGATCAGCGAGACCACCAGGGTGACCACGCGTGCGGCTGTCGACCAGAGTGCGTTCACGACCCTCCCCACAGGCCGCGCCCCACGGCATCCCGCGCCCGATCCGACGCCGAAGGACATTCTATCGCCGGGTCAGACGGTAGAATCGTGCGGAGGTCCGTCAGCGCGTCATGGGGGCGCGGGGAGCACAGCTCCTCCGGGGGAGAGACTGACGGCAACGGAGGCTTTCGGTGAAGTCGGAGAACTCGGCCTGGACGCTGGGGAGCGTCGTCGGCGCCCTGACCAAGTTCTGGTATCTGATCGTGGGGCTGACGATCCTCGGCGGTGTCGCCGGGTTCGCGGTGTCCGCGACGACGACGCCGCAGTTCGAGTCCCGCGCGACCCTCTTCTTCGCCCTGAACCAGGGAAACAGTGCGTCGGACCTGAACCAGGGCTCCACGTACACCCAGGGCCAGATGCTGTCCTTCGCGCAGATCGCGAGCTCGTCCCGCGTCCTCGGTGCCGTCATCGACGACCTCGGGCTGGACGCGACGCCGCGCGAGCTCGCGCGGACGCTCGCGATCACCATCCCGCAGGACACCGCCATCCTCGAGGTGAAGGCGTCGTCGCCGGATCCGAAGGAGGCCGCCGAGGTCGCCAACGCCGTGTCGCAGGAGCTGTCCGACGTGGTGCGGGACGTAGCGCCGAAGGGCCCGGAGGGCGCACCGACGATCACCGCATCGATCATCGACGAGGCAGTCGTGCCCGCCTTCCAGTCCTCGCCGAACAAGCCCCGTGACACGGTCCTCGCCGCCGTCCTCGGGCTGGTCGTGGGCATCCTGGCGGCGTTCGCGGTCGCCGTCGCGGACACGCGGGTGCGCAACGAGCGCGCGCTCGCCGCCGTGACCGACGCGCCGCTGCTGGGCACGGTCACCCGCGTCCGGGGCGGCGAGACGGGACTCATCGTCGTCCGCGAGCCGAAGGGCCATGTCGCCGAGGACTTCCGGCGGGTGCAGTCGGCCCTCGCCTTCGCGAGCCTGGACGGCGGCACCCGTCGTCTCCTCGTCACCTCCGCGACGCCCGGCGAGGGCAAGTCGACGTTCTCGGCCAACCTGGCCGCGACGCTCGCCGAGCTCGGCGAGGACGCGCTGCTGGTCGACGCGGACCTGCGCCGACCCCGCGCGGCGGAGATCTTCGGCCTCGAGTCCGCGGCCGGGCTCACGGACGTGGTCCGCGGGACCCTCACGCTGGAGGAGGCGGTGGTCGAGGGCGACGAGTCCCGTCCGGACCTGCTGCTGTCGGGCGACGTCCCGCCCAACGCGGCGACGATCCTCACCTCGCACGCCTTCGAGACGATGCTCTCGGACGCCGCCGCCGAGCACGACGTCGTCATCATCGATTCTCCGCCGGTCCTGACCGTCGCGGACACCAACCTCCTGGCCCCGCTCGCGGACGGCGTCATCGTCGTGGTCGACGCGTCGCGGACCCGCCGGGCGCAGCTCGCGGCGACGCTGCGCTCGCTCGAGGCGGCGGGCGCGCGCATCGTCGGGGTCGTGCTGAACAAGGTCCGCCTCGAACGCGGACGCCAGAGCTACTACACGGACTGAGCGGCTCACGCCGCCCGCCGGGGGCGTCGGCCGCACGGTCGCGCGTGTGCCGCGGCGGCTCACGCGGCGCGCGGTGCCCGGTCGGCGGGCCGCAGCGGATCCGTCGCGGGCGGCAGCGTCCACCAGGCGTGTGTGTCCGCCGCCGGCTCCGTCGGCTTGTCGGTCGGCACTCTCAGATCGCCCAGGAACTGCGCCATCTCGATGAAGCTCGAGTGGTGCGGGCCGAGCAGGCGCGACGAGGCCGCCAGCAGGTAGAGGTCCACGATCGCGGCGCGCACCGCGGCGGTGGAGTTGTACGGCGCGTCGACCTCGTGAGCCACGGCGGTGGGGAACTGCTGCAGGAGCGTCCTCTTCACCTCGGGGACGTCGCAGGAGAGGTAGAAGCGGGTGCCGGGTCGCTCGGCGAGGATCGCGTGCATCCGCTCGGTGAACCAGGAGGCCGGCGACGTCTGGGTCGTCTCCCGGTGGGACACCCGGTGCACGCGCAGCTGCACGCCCACGTAGGGGGCGGACGCGAGTCCGCCGTGCAGCCGGTGCACGGTCCGCGCGATCTCGTCGACGGGACGCAGCGCTCGCAGGTCGTCGGTCCACGATCCGGCCTCGGGCGGGAGAACCAGCTCCGCACCGGTCCGGATCTGGAGAACGGCGCGACGCGGCGCCTCCGTCAGGCGGTTGCCCACGTAACCGCTGAGCAGGCCCACGGCGCGGGAGACCGCGCGCGAGACGCGCATCCCCTCGCCCCACTCCCAGAGGTCGGTGAAGGCGGGCTCGAACAGCGGGCCGCGCGGCCAGACGTAGCCGAAGCGGGCATCGAGGAACCGCGCGTAGCGCGCCGCCCCGAGCGTCACCCGCAGCCGGTTGCCGAGCCCGGCGTCCGCGCCGTTGTAGGCGATCACGAGACGGGTGGCGCTCACGGCCGGCCTCCTCGGGCGGTGGCCGGCGGGAGGACGGCGATGTCGCCGAGGACGGCCGCCGCGATCGCCCGGCGATACGACTCGGGAGCATGGCGTCGGAGCGCCTCGGCACGGCTGTCGGCGGTGCTCGCCACGACGGAGGGCCAGTCCTCGGCGATCTCCGTCAGCGCCTCGGCGATCGCCGTCGCGTCGTCCGGCTCGACGAGCCGGGCGGTGTCGTACCCGCCTGCGGCCTCGCGCAGGCCGCTGCCGTCGCTGGCGATGACCGGGCGCAGAGCCAGGATGCCCTCGACCGCCGTATTGCCGAAGGGCTCGTCCGTCCGCGAAGGGACGACGAGCACGTCGGCGGCGGCCAGGAACGGCCAGACATCCGGATGGAACCCGGCGAAGTCGACGGGGACGGCCTCGGCCGAGGCCTGGTCCCGCAGCTCCCGATCGAACCACTCGTACCCGGTGAACACCGATCCGAGGAGGGTCACGTCCACGGCGCGACCGGCTTCGGAGAGCCGCGCGGCCGCAGAGATCAGGAGGTCCGGGCCCTTCCGCGGCGAGAGCCGGCCGACGTAGAGGACGCGCAGAGGTCCGTCGAGCCGCGCCCGCGGCGGTGCCGGTTCGGCGGGCGAGGCGACGCCGTTGTAGACCACGGCCGCGCGGCGGGCGAGGGGCGCCAGTGAGGCGGCGATCGTGTCCCACGCGAAGCGGCTGTTGACCAGCGCGCGATCGGAGGCCAGGTGCGGCGCGTAGAGCGCGCGGTTGACCAGCCGGTTCGCCGACGCCTCCGCCTCGTGGATGTGGCTGATGGTCCGCGCCCGCCGCAGACGCGACAGCAGGGGCCACTGCGGCAGGGTGAGCGTGGAGACGTACACGGCCTCCGGGCGCAGCCGGCGCAGCAGCCGCCATCCCGCCGCCCATCCGCGCAGCGTGTCGCGGGCGAGGGTCGGCCAGTTCCGGGGGCGCAGCAGAGCCTTGCGCAGCACGAGCATGGGGATCAGCACGACCTCGGCGCCGGCAGCGCGCAGCTCGTCGACGAGCGGCCCGCTCTCCGGGAGGGCGACGACGGTGCGCGAACCCCGTTCGCGCAGCCCGATGACGCTCTCGAGGAGCATGCGGTCGGACCCGAACAGCTCGGCGCCGGGATGCACGACCAGGACGAGCGAGGCGGACGCCCCCGCCGATGCCGGGCGCGCGCTCACGCCGCCACCGTCTCCGGGCCGGCGGCGCGTCCGGTGCCGGTCGGACGCGACGGCGCGGAGGCGTCGCCGTCCGCCTCGTCGGCGCGCCGGCGGGCACGGCGGGCGGCGGGGTGTACCGACTCTCCGGCGGCGAGCCGCGCGGCGAGCTCCTCGTAGGCGTCGGCGACGTCGTCCCAGCGGAAAGCGGTCGCGGCGCGACGCTGCACGCGCGCGGCCGAGGCGGCGACGCGGGCGTCGTCCTCCTCGGCGTCGTCGAAGGCGGTGGCGGCCTCGGCCGGAGTGCGGAAGAACCAGCCCTCGTCGTCGAGCACCTCGCGGTTGAAGCCCACGTCGTAGGCGATCACCGCGGTGCCCGCGCCCATCGCCCGCAGCAGCGACGGGTTGGTCCCGCCGACGGAATGACCGTGCGCGTATGTGCGGGCGTGGGCGTACAGGGCGTCGAGCAGCTCCTGGTCGTAGACGCCGCCGAGCAGCCGGATACGCGGATCCGCGTCGGCGATGTCCTGGATCCGCTGCGTGTACTCGGCGCTGTACGGTGCCGAACCGACCACCACGAGGGGCAGCGTCGCGCTGCTTCGCCGGTACCCGTCGACGATCTCGAGGACGTGGTTCTCCGGCTCGAAGCGCGCCACGACCAGGTGGTAGCCGGCGGGGGCGAGTCCGAGTTCCGCGACGCCGCGCGCGGGCGGCGCGTCGAGGATCGGCGCTCCGTAGCGGATGAGCGCGGTGTCGACGTCGAACTGGTCGCGGTAGTACTCGGCGATCCCGGGGGCGTCGGCGATGAGCGCGTCCGCCGTGCGGACGCCGAACTGCTCCGCCCACCGGTAGTACGCCCGTCCCCGAGCGCCCCACTTCGACCGGCGCCATTCCAGCCCGTCCATGTGCAGCGCGACGGGCACGCCGCGCATCCGCAGCAGGGGCAGGAACGGCGAGTTGGCGGCGTTGAAGACGAACGCGGCGTCGGGACGGCGCCGCGTCACCAGGTGCACCGCGGAGAGTCCCGTGTGGCTGAGCGTCTCCAGCTGCTTCTGCGGCACGGCCGGAAGGTGGATCACCCGCATGCCGAGGTGCTCCCGCTCCCGCGTCGACGACCCGCGCGTGTACACGGACACGCGGTGCCCGCGCTCGACGAGCCGGCGGCCGACCTCCTCGACCGCCGTCTCGAAGCCGCCGTAGGCGGCCGGAACGCCCCTCGTCCCCACCATCGCGATGTTCAGGTTCCTGCGCATCTTGACCTCCCCAGATCGATACGTCGCCCGCTGCGTCGGCTAGTACGCCCCGTGCGGCTGCAGCATCACTCGGGCCGTGCGCCACATGATCTGCAGATCGTTCATGATCGACCAGTTCTCCACATAGCGGAGATCCAGCCGCACGCTCTCGTCCCACGTCAGATCGCTGCGTCCGCTGACCTGCCACAGGCCGGTGATCCCGGGCTTGATGTACAGCCGGCGCGAGACCGTGCCGTCGTAGGCGGTGACCTCGCTCGGCAGCGGCGGACGGGGGCCGACGACGCTCATGTCGCCGACCAGGACGTTCCAGAACTGCGGCAGCTCGTCCAGCGAGAGCTTGCGCAGCCACTTGCCGACGCGGGTGACCCGCGGGTCGGCGCGGATCTTGAAGAGGAGGCCGGAGCCCTCGTTCTGCGCCTGGAGGTCGGCCAGCCGGTCCTCGGCGTCGACGCTCATCGAGCGGAACTTCACCATCCGGAACGTCCGGCCGTCGCGACCGACCCGCTCCTGCCGGAAGAACACCGGGCCCGGGGAGTCCAGGCGGATGAGCAGCGCGAGCAGCGGCGTCAGGATCGCGATCGGGATGAGCGCGAGCGCGGCGACGACGACGTCGAGCGCACGCTTGGCGAGGTGCTGTCCGCCCTCGTAGCTCGGGATGCGCACCTGGATCAACGGCAGGCCCTCGACCGGGGCGAAGGAGATCCTCGGGCCGGCGACGTCCGTCAGCCGACTGGAGAGCACGAGCTCCGCGGCGGTGCCCTCCAGCTGCCAGCTCAGCCTCTTGATGAACTCCGGGTCGCCCTCCGGGCGGCTGGCGACGAGGATCGTGTCGGCGCCGAGCTGCTGGGCGACCTGGGCGACGGAGGTGACGTTCCCGAGGACCGGGCGGGACACGTCGCCGACGGTGATCGCGCGGGCGTTGCCGTCCAGCAGCGTAGCGCCGACGACGTTGTACCCGGTCACCGCGCCGGTCTGGAGCGTGTGCACGACGTACTCGACCTCGGCGCGGTCGCCGACGACGAGGGTGCGCGAGGCATAGCGGCCGTGGCGGCGCTGCGCCGAGAGCCAGCGCCGCCAGCCCCATCGCCCCGCGAGGAGCCCGATGGTGCCGAGGGGCATCGCGACCAGCAGCGGAACGCGCAGCACAGAGGGATCGGCGAACACGGCGCCGGTGGCGAGCACGCCGAACGCGATGGCGCCGGCGTGCACGACCCGCTTGTACTCGGTGGCCCCGGATCCGAAGATCGTCGCCGCGCGGGTGCGTGCGGCGGCGAGCATCAGGAACCAGAGCCCGGCCAGCGCGGCGCCGATCGCGACCGTGAGGCCGCGGCCGGTGCCCGCCGCCGGCACGATCGGGACGGCGCCCAGCGAGACCGCCGCGGACGCGCTCACCGCGGCCAGGATCACGGCGGCGTCGGTGAGGCGCAGCCGGACACGATAGAGCCGCTCCCATTGGCGGCGCCGTTCGAGCGTCGGCGTGGCACGGGGCGAGACCGCCCTCGCGCGCGTCGACGGAACGGACGGCGCCGCCATGGGGCGGACGGGCGGTGTCCCCACACCGACCAGACTCACGGCGTCCTCGACCGACGTCATGTCGAGGCTCCGTGAGCCGTTGATGAACGCAAGAATCCCCAGTGCGCCATGATTTCCCCAGTTATCCCCAGACCGCGGGCGAATGCGCTCGCGGATGCGCACCCGCTCCCGACCCCTCGGGCTGTCCGTCGGCTTTCCCCCGATCCCACATCGGGGGAGTGGTCGGCACCGATCCCACATCGGTGCCCGCATCGCCGTCGGACGTGCGGATGCTGTGCTCACATTAGCGCGAAATCGTCGCTCCCGGAAGCATCATGACAAGATTCTCCACCGAATTGAGCAAACACGGGGATCAGCCGATGTCGGAGATGAGCGACTCCAGCGTGTCTCCGTAGTTGATGCGGATCACCGGCAGCGCGAACTTGTCCGTGCCGGGCGTCACGTACCCCCACTCGATCGTCCGGCCGAGGAGGAAGCCGGCCTGCGCCACGCCCTGCTTCGTCGTGTCGTTGTAGTGGCCGAACGGGTAGGCGACGACCTCCTTGGCGCCGAGGATCGCGGCCGACTGCTCCAGGTCGGCGGCGATCTGATCGGCGGACCAGTTCACCATCCGCCCTTCGCCGTTGTCGCCGGCCTCGTGCATGTCGTGGGTGTGCGATCGCTGGATCACGTACGGCGACGGCGATCCCTCGGTGCGGTACTCCGTGATCACGAACGAGGTGGTGAGGAGCTGATGCTGGGTCACGACGGGCACCGCGAGGTCCAGCCATGTCTGGTCGGCGTCGTCATCGGTGATGATGACCGACTTCGGCGGCAGGTAGACGGTCCCGTCGATGAACGCGTTCAGCTCGTCCCAGGTGGGCAGGTAGAACTGCTGCTCGGCGATGTAGGCCATGTGCGCCTCGAAGTCGCCGATGTAGGCGTAGTTCCCGCGCAGCGCGTTGTCCTCGCCCTCGGGGCGGGTCGTGAACTGGTGGTACATCAGGATCGGGACCTCGGTGGCCGCCTCGGCGTTCTGCTCCGGCGTCATCCACGAACCGTGCAGGGTGAGGCGCCGGTCGGTGCACGCCGCGAGCTCGGAGCCGTTGACGCGCGCCGTCGGGGTGTACGCGGCCGCGTCCTCCGCGGTGGCGTACCACCCCGCGAAGACCAGGCCCTCGCGGGCGGGGATCGGCAGGCCGGTGTACAGCACGCCCTGGGTCTGCAGCATCGGGTCGATCGCGATGCCGTCGCCCTCGAACGAGACGGCGCACGCGTTCGGATCGTCCGTGGTGGCCAGGAGCGCCTCCACGGGCGATTCCGGTGTCGGCGCGGGCGTCGCTCCGCCGGAGGCCTGCGGCTTCGGGTCTGCGGTCGCGCCCGGGCCCGAGAGCGCGTGCACGACGGTGACGACGAGCACCACGACCAGGCCGACGGCCAGCAGCGCGATGACCGCGGCGAGGATCCGGCGCCGTTTCAGCACGGCCGGCGACGGGCGCCGGGAGGAGTGACGGGTCGGGGGAACGGGCGCTGCCATGCCGCCGATATTACGGCGTGCCGGTAGGGAGCCCCGGGGAGGCCACGGGTTTTCCCTCCCTCCCCCCTCGTCCTGCACCGATGCTCGATCCCCGCGGTTCTCCGCCGAGGCCGTCGTCCCGACCCGCGATGCATCGGCATCTCTCTACGGTGGGTGGCGAGCACCGCGGCAGCGGAGCAGGATGGGGGGATGTTCGTGTCGCCGGAGATCATCGGTACGGTCCTGACGGGCCTGGCGGCCGTCGTCACGATCTGCGTCGCGCTGTTCACCGGGCTCGCGTGGGTCGTCCGTCGGATCGACGCCGTCCGGGGCGAACTGCGCGGCGAGCTTCGGAGTGAGATCGGGGGTCTTCGGACCGAGCTTCGTGAGGAGATCGGGGACTTCCGGACGGAGATTCGTGAGGAGATCGGGGGTCTTCGGACCGAGTTCCGTGAGGAGATCTCGGGTCTTCGGACCGAGCTTCGTGAGGAGGTCTCGGGTCTTCGGACCGAGACCCGTGAGGAGAGCGCAGGCCTCCGCGGCGAGATGGCGGGGCTTCGCACCGAGATGGCGGGCCTGCGCACCGAGATGACCGAGGTGAAGATCGCCGTGGCGAGGCTCGAGGGCCCCGCCCCGCGTCTGCTCAGCCGCTGACCGCGACGCGTGCCGACCGGGTTGCTAGCGTGGTGCCATGGCGGCGTACGAGGTGCTGGAGATGGGCGGACTCGACCAGTGGCGTGAGCACTTCGGCGGCTTCCGCCCCGACAGCTCGCGCGAGGGTCGACGGGTCGTCGATCACGAGCTGACCATGCAGTACATCGGCATGACCGCCAACGCGCTCGCGCCGGGCGAGGAGGCCGGGTACTGGCACGTCCACCACCGCGTCGAAGAGGTCTACGTCTTCCTCCAGGGGCGCGGTCAGATGGGTCTGGACGACGAGGTCGTGGACGTCGGGCCGGGTACGGTCGTCCGCGTCGGTCAGGGGGTCTGGCGCACCTGGCGCTGCGCCCCCGACGGCGACGGTGAGCTGCGCTGGCTCTGCATCCGCGCGGGCGGCGAGGAGCTGCCGGAGTTCCCCGACGACAGCGAGCGCGGTCCCGACCGCCCGATGCCCTGGTAGACCGGTCGCCGACGCCCCGGCGCGACATTCCGGCGGCGCGAACCGGCTAGGATCGAGGGGTAACAGGAGGTGCCCCCGTGATCGGCAGTTTCATCATCTTCGGCGTGCTGTTCCTCGGCGGCTTCGCGCTGCTCGGCAACGCGCAGAACTTCCCCGGCTTCGAGAGCCTCGCCTTCATCGGCGGCATCCTCCTCGTGAGCCTCGCGCTGGCCTGGATGATGCGCGAGCGCGGCGGCGCGACCAAGCGCTCCCGTTCCTGGGAGTGACGACGCCCCGCGCGTAGCCGCACCGGTGCGCGGCGCGCTCAGCGGACGCCGCGGATCGGCAGCACCGCCAGACCACCCAGGACGCCGAAGACGATGGCGGCGATGAAGAGGGCGGTGTAGTTCTCGCCGCCGCCGATCGCCAGCAGCGGGACGGCCACGATCGGCACGAGCAGCTGCGGCACCTGATAGGACAGCGACACGATCCCGAGGTCCTTGCCCGCGTCGTCGAAGGTCGGCAGCACCTCCGTCATCAGGGCGATGTCCACCGAGACGTAGGCCCCCTGCGCGGCGCCGACGATCACGATCCCGACGTAGAACATCGTCACGTCCGGAGCCAGGATCGCCACGACCAGGCCCACCGCCGACAGCAGGGACGAGATCCACACGATGGGCTTGCGTCGCCCCGTGCGGTCCGAGATCCAGCCGAACAGGATCGTCATCAGGACGTTGCCGACGGTGAACATCATCAGCGTCGCCGCCTGTACCCCGGAGGCCTCCTCCTTGGGGATGCCCAGGTGGTCGATGATGAAGAAGAGCATGTACGTCGAGACGGAGACGATCGACATCGTCACCAGCAGCCGGCAGGCCCAGGCCCAGAAGAAGTCCGGGTGGCGGCGCGGGTCGAGCCAGTAGGTGGAGACGAGGTCCGCCCAGCTCCACGGTGCGGGCCGCTCGGTGCGGACGAGGTCGCGAAGCCCCAGGAACAGTCCCGCGCACAGGACGGCCCCGATCAGGCCCGGGACGAGGAACCAGGTCCACTGCCGGTCGTTGGGCAGCGCCGCGATCACGAGGGCGCCGAGGATGAGGGCGAGGGCTCCGGACGCGCTCGCCGCCGCCGCGACGCGCGCTCGGACGCGGGCGGGGATCTGGTCGGCGAGAAGGGCGTGCACCGCGGCGTTCGCGGCGCCGAAGCCGGCCTGGACCACGACCCAGCCCGCGACGATCGTCCACAGCGAGGTGGAGGCGGCGAGGACCAGGCACCCGGCGGCTCCGGCGACCGCGCCGCCGAGGATCCACGGGCGTCGCTTGCCGAGGCGGGACATCGTGCGGTCGCTCAGGCGCCCGAACAGGGGCGTGGCGAGGATCACCACGACGCCGCCGATCGCGGCCGTGACGGACAGGTTCAGTCCCTTCGTCCCGTCGTCCAGGAACGCGAAGAACTTGGGGATCGACGCGCCCGAGATGGTCCCGAGGGCCAGGTTGATGCCGAACCAGGCCAGGACGAACAGGGCGAGGAAGCCTCGGGGCTGGGGACCGCCGGGGATGTCGCGGTCCCGGGGATGCACGGCGAGCGGCGGCGTGGGCGGGGCGGTCTCGGGGGTGAGGGACATCGTCGTCTCCTTCGGGCGGGGGTCGGAATGGGCGGGTGTCGGAACGGGCGGACGGGGGAACAGGCGGGTGCGGAACGGGCGGGTAGGGAACGGGCGAGCGGCGGACGGCGTACGGGTCCGGCGGGCGCGGAAGGCGCTCAGCCGGCGGGGGCGGCGGGCTCGGAATCCTCGTGCGGCGCGGTCCCGTACGCGGTGGCCAGCGCACGGGAGTGGCGATCCTGCCAGTCCCGCGCGGCCGGGAGCGCGGCGGTGATGCCCGGCGTCCCGTGCAGGTGGCCCTCGCCGACGATGACCGTCGCGGGGACCCCGGCGGCGCGGAGGCGCTCGCCGTAACGGATCCCGCTGTCGCGGAGCGGATCGAACTCCGCGACCATGAGGAGCGCGGGCGGGAGACCGGTGAGGTCCGGCACGTCCAGGGGCGCGGCGGCGTACGGCGGCTCGCCGGGCCCGACGTAGACCTCCACGAGCTCGGCGGCGTCGTCGAGCCCGAAGCCGTCGGCGTATCGCTCTCCCGAAGAGCCGACCAGGCGCAGGGCGGCGGGCAGCACTTCGAGGTCCTGGTGCAGGACGGGCGGGACGGTCTCGCCGCGCCGGGCCCGATCGCGGAGGAGGATGACCGCGCTCGCCGCGATGGCGGCCCCGGCGGAGTTGCCGCCGATGCCGAGGCGCGCCGGGTCAGCGCCGAGCGCCGGATCGGAGGCGAGCGCCGTGAGCGCCGCCATCGCGTCCTCCGCCGCGGCGGGGTAGCGGTGCTCGGGGGCGAGCCGGTACTCCAGCGAGGCGATCTGGATGCGCGCGTCGCGCGCCCGGCGTGCGCAGAGGCGGTCGTTGAGGATCTCATCGACGGTGCCGCCGAAGAAGCCGCCCCCGTGGAGGAAGAGCTGGGTCGGCGCGAGGTCGGCGATCCCGGCCGGGCGGAACCGGCGCAGGCGCAGCGTCCCGTCCGGGCCGTCGATCGCGACCTCGTCGATCGCCACGTCGTCCGGCGCGGGCAGGGTGAACTCGGCCGCGACGAGGTCCGACACCCGCAGGGCTGCCGCCCGTCGGGGCGCTGCCGCTCGGCCGGCGAGCTCCGGGAACGCCGCGGAGTGCTCGGCGATGCGTTCGCCCCACGCGCGGATCGCGGGATGCAGGTCCAGGTCGTGCACGGCGGTCATCGGGACCTCCCCGCTCCGGTCCTCGGACCCGGATCCGGGTACGAGACGGGATCGTCGTGCAGGGTCCGCAGCGTCGTGATGATGTCGCGGTGCAGGTGATCGGCCGCGGGGACGTGGCGCAGCAGACCCCCCGAGGTGTGCGTCTGACCGATGTACCGGATCGCCGTGGCGGGCACGCCGGCGGCGGTCAGGGTCCGCGCGTAGGCCTCGCCGTCGCCGCGGAGCGGATCCAGCTCCGAGGTGTAGATCACGGCGGGCGGCAGCCCCGCGTGCGACGCCGCCCGCAGCGGGGAGGCATACGGATCGAGCGGGGCGTTCCGGGAGCGGCCCAGGTACTGCCGCACCAGACGGGCGCCGACCTTGCGGACGATGATCCCCGGGACCTTCGCGTCCAGGCCGCGGATGTCCGCGTGGGCCATCGTCAGGTCGAGCGCCGGCGCCTCGAGGAGCTGGAGGCGGATCGGGCGGTTCGCCCGGTCGCGGTTCATCAGGGTCACCGCCGCGGCGAGGTTCCCACCCGAGGACGCTCCGCCGATCGCGATCCGTGCGGGGTCGCCGCCGAGGTCGCTCGCCTGCGCGTGCGCCCACTCGAGCGCCGTCCAGCACTGCTCCGGCTGTGCGGGGAAGCGGGTCTCGGGCGCGTGAGCGTAGTCGACGGCGACGATGATGATGCCGGCCTCGCGGGCGCGCCGCCGGAAGCCCGCGTCCCAGCCGACCCAGTCGATCCCGGCGATCGTGAACCCGCCGCCGTAGCAGTACACGAGGATCGGCAGCCCCGTGCCCCGTCCCGTCACGGCCTCGGCGCGCTCCGGGGAGGGCCAGTACACCCGCACGCGCACGTCCGGGTGCCCGGCGACCGGGAGGGTGTGCTCCTCCGTGTAGGCGGGGATCGGGGCGATCCCGAGCTCGCGGCTGGTCGCGACGTCCTCGGCGGCGGCCTGTCGGCGCCGGCGGGCGGGATCTTTGGGCTCGGGGCGGCGCAGCGGCGCGAGGCGGCGCTCGACGGCGGTCACGAACGGATCGACGACGGGTCGTGCTGTTCTCATCTTGTGGGGGCTCCTTCGTCCTGCGAGCATTGTGCGGGATCGAAGAACTTCGAGAAAGAACTTCAGGAGTCGACATGAAACCGCGCATGGGAGCCGTGACGATCTACTCCGTCGCCGAGAGGGCGGGGGTGAGCATCTCCACGGTGTCGCTCGTGATGAACGCTCCGCACCGGGTGAGCCCGGCCACCCGGGAGCGGGTGGTCGCGGCGGCGGCCGAGCTCGGGTACCGCCGCCGTGCGGACCACCGCTCCGAGCCCGGACAGCTCCGGGTCGCCGTGGCGGCACCGTTCTCCAGCTATCCGTCGTACTATCGCCGCCTCACCGGCATGCTCGCCCGCGCGCGGGACACGACGATCGACCTCATGGTCCACGACCTCGACTCCGCCGCCGCTGCGGACTCCCCGCTCCTGGACGCCCTCCCGGCGCGCCCGGGCGTGGACGGGGTGATCGTGATGGGCGTGCCGCTGAGTCCGGCCGCCGTGCGGGCGAGCCGCGCCGCGGGCCTGCCGGTGGTGCTCGTCGACGTCCGCAGCGCGCGCCCGCGCGGCGGAGACCTCCCCGGGGTGCTCGTGGACGACCTGCTGGGCGGACGCCTGCTGGGCGAGCACCTGCGCGAGCGGGGGCACGACCGCGTGCTGTTCGTCCACGAGCCGCAGCTGTCCCGGGACTACGTCTCGGCCGGGATGCTCCGCGCCGAGGGCGTCGCGGAGTCCCTCGCGCTGGACGAGGTGGCGGTCGCGCCGGACGACGGTCTGGAGCGCGTGGTGCGGGCCGTGGCGGCCTCGGGCGCCACGGCCGTCGTCGCCAATCACGACGCTCTCGCCGTCCGGGTGCACGGAGTCCTCCGGGCGTCCGGTCGGCGCATCCCCGAGGACGTCGCCCTCGCCGGGTACGACGACGGGGACCTGGCCGCGGGGCTGGGGCTGACGACCGTCCGCCAGCCGTTCGAGGAGTCCGGACGCGCCGCGATCGACCTGCTCCTGGCTGCGATCGCCGGGGAGGGGGCGAGCATCTCGCGCGTCGATCTGGCGCCGTCGCTGGTGGTCCGCGCCACGACGTGACGCGGGCGGCGGCTCGCTGCGCTCACTCGTCGGGCGGTGGGTCTGCTAGAATGATGTGTTCCGCGTGATCGTCGCCCTCTTCGGCGCCGCGCGGACACGGCCGAGACACGGCTTCCGCACGAACCGCACCGATGCGCGTTCGTCAGCCCCGGCCCCCATCCCGGGCGCACGCCTGCGCCCGACGAACGACAGAGCATTCACCATGACCATCACCCCTGCCCATGCGCGCCCGGAGCCGACGAGCCTCGATGCGCCCCTGACCTGGAAGCAGGCCGCCGACGACGTCTTCGTCGCGACCCGCGCCGGCGAGTTCGCCGGCTTCATCACCGTCGACGTACACGCGCACATCGTCCACAACCGTCACAGCCGCCGGATCGGCACCTACCCGACGCTCGCCGCCGCCCGCGCGGCGCTGGCCGGCGACGCCGCGCCGCGTCCGCGGCGGAGGGGTCGCCGTCGACGCGTCCTCTCCCGTCCCGCCTGACATCCGGGGCGCTTGCGGTCGGCCGGGCCGGGGGAGAGGGTGGAGGCATGTCCTCCTTCGTCGTCTCCCGGGTCGTCGCGATGGACCGCGACGCCGCGTTCGCGGACTGGATCGTCCCCGCGCGGATGCGCACGTGGTGGTGGCCCCAGTGGCCGGACACCGTCTACCGCCTGGACGCACGCCCGGATCGCGCGTGGGAGATCCGATCCCCGTCCGCGGGCGCCGGCGTCTCGGGCCGCTACACCGAAGTGGTCCCGGGCACCTCGCTCGGGTTCACCTGGGAGTGGGACGGCGCCGAGCGTCCGGACCGCGTCCTTGTGCTCTTCAGCGACGATCGCGCCCATGCGGAGGACGACCCGGAGCACGTCGTCGAGCCGAGTCGCACGGAGGTGACCGTGGTCCACGTCGCCCCGGGTCGCCCGGTCGTCGACGACCACGTCCGCGGCTGGAACGACGTGCTCGACCGCCTGCCAGGACGCATCGCCTGAGGAGGCGGGTCGGCCTCACGTGAGTCGACGGGCGGGCCCTGCCTGAGTGAGCCGCCGGCTCGCGCGGATCGCCACGACCGGTGGAACTCCTCCGGATCCGATCAGCGCACGCCGGCGCTTTCTGCGGCGAGCCGCACAGCCCCAAAAACCGGCGGACGATCCAGGAGCATCGTCCGGACCCCGAGCTGCTCTTCGGCGGCCCGACGCAGCCGACCGGCGTATTCCGGCTGGTTCCCGACCACACCACCGCCGAAGACGACGGTCGCCTCGGCGTCGCCGTCTAGCGCGTGCGCGACGAGACCGATCGTGTGAGCGATGCCGCGTTCCACGGCGCTCGCCGCCGCGGACTCGCCGCGGTTCTGGGCGGAGAAGACCTCGTCCGCCCACCGGGCCCAGGCCGAGGCCGGCTCGCGGTGCATGACGTCCACCAGCTCACGGAGGTTCGCCGCGCCGGAACGGGCGAGGAGCGCCGAGCGGAGCGGATCGGACGCGCGGTCGTCGGCGTCCTCGGCGTCGGTCAGCGCGGTGACGGCGTTGCGCACGATGCCCCACGCCGATCCGTCGTCTCCGACGAGCCACCCCCAGCCGCCGAGATAGCGCGCCCCCGAACGACCGCGACGGACGACGATCGAACCCGTCCCGAGGACGACGTTGATCGCGTCGGGGTGCCCGACGGCGCGGCCGAACAGCTCCGCGTCGTTGACGACCGTGACCGCCGCCGGGACCAGCGCACGGATCCGAGCGGCGAGGTCTTCGCACTCGGCGTCGGAGTCGCAGCCGTGCGCGCCGACGCCGATCGCATCCGGCATCGGCAGCCGAGGATGGTCCGCGATCGCCGCGATCATCCGCGCGCGATCATCGAATCCGGCGCCGCTCCAGTCCCACCCCTCGATCGCACGGTCCTCGAGCACCTCTCCGGCCATGTGCTCGCGACGAAGGTGCACCTTCGTCCCCCCGGCATCGACTCCGAGCACGGTCGGCGCGGTCACACACGGACCGCATTCTCGTAGAACCGGAGGGCGAGCTCCAGGGTCTCGCGGGCGGCGTGCACATCGGCCGGCGCGGGGACGCCGTCGACGACGGCGGCCAGCAGGACGTCCAGCGTGTCGAAGCCGTCGTCCGGCATCGTCTCCGTGTCCCAGGTCCGGTCGCCGCGGGAGACCGAGATCGTCCCGGTGCGGCTGTCGACATGGACCGAACCGCGGGTTCCGACGAGATGCATCGTCGTCTGCGAATCGCCGGAGGAGGCGATCCACGTGTCCTCGACGGTCACCACGGCCCCGGACTCCAGCGTGTAGACGGCATGGCCGTAGTCCTCGACGTCGAGGTCGGGGTGACGCAGGTTCCCGATCGTGCCGGAGACCGCACGAACCGGACTGTCGAACAACCACCGCATCCGATCGATCTGGTACACGGCGTGGTCGATCCAGCCGCCGCCCGGCGCGCGACCCGGGTCGGTCCACCAGCTCGGGCCGACCTGCCCCGGCCACGGCGCGGGGACGCCGCTGTGCATCGAGAAGGTGCCGGCGCGCAGGTCGCCCACCGGTCCGTCGCCGACGAGCGAACGCAGGCGGAGGGCGAGGGCGGACGTCCGGCGCGCTTCGCTCGGCACGAAGACCACGCCGGCCTCCTCGACGGCGGCCACGACCGTGTCGGCGGTCGTGAGGTCCATCGCGAGCGGCTTCACCGCGACGATGTGCTTGCCCGCTCCGGCCGCGGCGATGCACAGCGCTGGGCTGCGGTCGACGCTGCTGAAGCAGGCGACCGCGTCGACGTCGCGTCGGATCGCCGCAGCCGCCGGATCCGTCGAGGCCTCGACGGCGAGCTCGGCGGCGATCTCCGACGCCCGCACCTGGTCCGGATCGGCGATGACGACGAGCTCCGCTTCCGGATGGGCCTGCACCGCTCGGGCGAAGGGAAGGGCGGCGTACCAGTGGTCGAGGCCGAGGACGGCGATGCGCACGGTCATGCCCGGGCCTCCGTTCCGAAGGTGGTGGTCAGGTCGACGACACGGCCCTCGCGCGCGGAGACCTCGACGGCGATCATGATCTCGAGGGCGTGCCGGGCGTGCTCCGCGCTCAGGACGGGGCGCGCGCCGTCGCGCACGCAGTCCGCGAGATGGCCGATCATGAGCGCGCGACCGTACGTGTCCCGGCGGGTGCTCCGCGCGAGCGGCTCGTCCCCGCGGACCCAGTCGTCGACGCCGGGGGACAGGTCGGTGCGATAGACCTCGAGGTCGTCGTGCCCGGGCTGGAGGATGTTCACCACGCCGCGCCGGCCGAAGATCTCGATCTTGGGTCCGGTGGAGACGTGGACGTTGTAGGTTCCGTCGATCACGGCGAACGTCGATCCGCCGAAGTCGAGCATGAAGAGGTTGTTGTCGGCGACCTCGACCTCGACCTCCAATCCGGCGAACGGACCGTCGCCGCGCACCGTCCGTGTCGGATCTGTGATGCCGGAGAAGGCCGAGACCCGCAGGGCGGGACCCAGGATCCCGGTGATCTCATGGATGCCGTACACGCCCATGTCCAGGAGCGGACCGGAGCCCTGCCGGTAGAACCAGCTGGGGTCGCTCTCCCAGCCGCGCGGGCCGCCTCCGGGGCCGGCGTGGCTGGAGTGCACGCGCGCGAACGCCACCCGTCCGATCTCACCGGCTCGGACCAGCTCCGCCGCGCGCTCGTACGGCTCGTAGAGCATGTCGGGCGGGGCGCACACGATGAGCAGTCCCTTCTCCTCCGCGATCCGGATCAGCTCGTCCGCCTCCGCGACGGTCGACGCGATCGGCTTCTCGGTCGCCAGGTGCAGGCCCGCGTCCAGAATGGCGCGGGAGGTCTCGAAATGGAACGGGATCGGTGTGAGGTTGGCGACGGCGTCGATGCCGCCGGCCGCGATCATCTCGTCGAGACCGCCGAAGGCGTGGGGGATCCCGAAGCGCGCGGCGACCTCCTCGGCACGGGCGCGGTCGACGTCGGCCACGGCCTCGACTGCGATCCGCCCGGCGTACTGGTGCATGTTGGGCAGCACGCCGTAGGGCGCGACCGCGATGCCGCCGGTGCCGAGGACGCCGAGGCGCAGCGGGCGGGGGGAATCGGACATGTCGACCTCACCTTCGATGGTTACAGTCAGGAATCCTGCCAGATCTCTGGAGGGAGATCAACGCGACACTTTCCTTCATTTCTCTGAGCAATTGGCGCCATCTTGAAGTGAGGGTTGCCAACTGTCAGGAAACATTGCAATACTGCTTGCGAGCCGATCCCGAGAGTCGAGGCAGACATGGCAGTCAAGCGCACACCGTCCTGGCTGGGCGATGAGAACGCCGCGCACGCGCTGGCCAGCATGATCGACGGCGGTCCCCTCAGCCGGAACGGGATCGCTGCCCGGATCAACCTGTCCAAGCAGACCGCGGCGCAGATCGTGGCCCGTCTGGAGGAGCGCGGACTCATCATCGCGGCCGGTGAGGAGGCTGCGACCCGGGGTCCTGCCGCGACCGTCTACGGTGTCCGGGAAGACGTCGTCTTCGGCGTCGGGGTGAACGTGGACCAGCACGGCGTGCAGTCGAGCGTGGTGGACGTGACGGGGCGCGCTCACGTCGTGGCCCGTCAGTCGGCCGAGGGCATCGGAACGGACCGCAGTGCGGCGAAGGACGTGGCGCACGCCGTGCTGAGCGCCTGCCGCAGCGCAGGCGTCGACCTGGCGCGCGTCGGCCACGTCTGCATCGGGGTCCCCAGCAGCGTGGACACCCGCACCGATGAGCTCAGCTCCGTGGAGGGCCTGCCCGGTTGGTCCCGGCAGCACGTGCGTCGACAGATCGAGGAGGCGCTGGGATGCAGCGTGCGCATCGACAACGACGTGAACCTGGCGGCGGTGGCGGAACGCAGCTCCGGGGCGTATGACGACGGCGACATCACCGCACTGATCTGGATCGGCCACGGCATCGGACTGGCGTTGGACATCGCCGGAAAGGTCGTCCACGGCAGCTCCGGGGGCGCGGGCGAGATCGGGCATCTACCGGTCTCCCGCACCGTCGTACCCGGCGTGACCGAGAACCTCGACATCGAGGACACCGTCGGCGCCGGAGCGCTGGAGGCCCTGGCGCGGAGCGTGGGGGAGGACGGCGTGACCTTCGAGGGGATCCTTGCCGGGGAGGATCTTCCTCGTCGCGTGTCCGAGGCGCTCGCCCCGAGGCTCGCGCACGCGGTCATCCCCGTCCTCGGTGTGATCGACCCCGACCACGTGGTGTTCGGGGGGCCGGTCGGACGCGCGGGAGGAGCGGCCCTCGCTGAGCTCACCCGGGTCGCGATCCGCGATCACACCCGGTGGGATCCGCCGATCGAGGTCGCCCGAGTGGGGGCGGACCCGGTCCTGAGCGGAGCCCTGGAACTGCTGCGTCGAGACCTACGCGAGGACGTGCTCGCGCGGGCGCGCAGATCCGAGGCCGAAGACGAGGAGGTGCGGATCGAGCGGAGTCTCCGCGCGATCCGCTGATCCTCCGGAGTCGTATCCGGAAAGACCGCGCCGGTGCTTGGGGCACCGGCGCGGCAACAGCAATGCACTCGCGAAAGGAATGCAATGAAGCAGTTCACACGATACATCGCCGCGGTCGCCGCGACGTCGGCGACCGTGGCCGTGCTCGCCGGTTGCGCCGGTGGCGGATCCGCCGCCGTCGCCGACAAGGCTCCGTCCGCGGACGAGCTGACGGGGGAGATCTCGCTCTGGCACCATTACTCGGCGCGCGAGGCGGAGGTCATCCAGTCGCTCGTGGATGACTTCCAGGCGGAGCATCCTGGCGTGAAGGTCACCGTCAGCGACCAGCAGGAGGACACGAAGATCGCCCAGGTGGCCGCCACCAGTTCCAAGGTCGACGTGATGATCACGAACGTCAACAACACCCTTGGAACGCTGTGCAAGTCGATGGTCGACCTGCAGCCGTACATGGATCGCGACGGCGTCTCCGCCGCCGACTTCCAGGACGTGTTCGCGGGACTCACCGAGTATGAGGGCAGGCGCTGCAGCCTCCCGACCACCTCGGATGTCTTCGGGCTGTACTACAACACCGAGATGCTCGCCGCCGCCGGATTCAGCGAACCTCCTCGGACCCTCCAGGAGCTCGAGGAGATGGCGCTCGCGCTCACGGAGTACAACGCCGACGGGTCGATCAAGACCCTGGGATTCAATCCCCTCATCGGGTTCGGCCAGCTCCGCCCGACCACGCTCGGCCAGGCGGCGGGCGGCGCATGGATGGAGGACGGCAAGTCCGCGCTGCACACGGATCCGGCCTGGACCGACCTCATCACCTGGCAGAAGGCGTTCGTCGACCAGATCGGCTACGACAAGCTGAAGACCTTCAGCGCGGCCACCGGCGACCAGTTCTCCGCCGACAACCCGTTCCAGACGGGGAAGATCGCGATGGCCGTCGACGGCGAATGGCGCGTCGCGTTCATCGAGGATCAGGCGAAGGACCTGCCGTATGCCACGGCCCCGATGCCGGTGCTTGACGGCAGCGGTCAGGAGTATGGCGGCGGCTACGCATCGGGCGCGAACATCGGCATCAGCAGCAAGTCGAAGAACCAGGAGGCGGCCTGGGCGCTGGTCAAGTACCTCTCCAGCGATACGGACGCCGCGGTGAAGTATGCCAACGGGTTCAAGAACATCCCGACGTTGAAGGCCGCGGCCGACTCCGCCGACCTCGAGGTGCCCGAGACCTACCGCACCTTCGTCGAGGCGTCCGCGCACCCCGCGACGGCGAGCTCGCCGGTCACCGCGATCGGCGCGACGCTGACGCAGGGGGTCGACAGCTTCTGGACTGGATATCAGTCCGGCGCGGCGTCCGAGAAGGGGCTCGCAGAGGGCCTGGGCCAGGTCGATCGCGACATCGACAACGCTCTGAGCCTGCGCGGGGCGAAGTAGCGCGATGACGGCGACACTCGTTTCCTCCCCGGCGGCCCGGCTCTCGGGCCGGGCCGCCGGGGACGCCCCTCGCGGCCGGCGCCGACCGCGCTGGGCGATGTGGACGATGCTCGGGCTCGGGCTGATCGGCCTGCTGGTCTTCTTCGTGTACCCGCTGGCCGCGAACGTCTTCTACTCCTTCACCAGCTACGACCTCGTCAGCGAGCCGATCTGGATCGGCCTGCGCAACTACGAGTACATGTTCAGTCAGGACAGCCGGGTGGGCACCGCGGCGCTCAACACTCTGTGGTTCGTCGTGTTCCTCGTCCCGGTGCGGATCCTCTGCGCACTCGGCATCGCGCTGCTGCTGACCCGTCGCAAGCGCGCGAGCGGCGTGTGGCGCACGCTGTTCTACGTCCCTGCGCTCGTGCCGCCGGTGGCGAGCGTCGTCGCCTTCGTCTTCCTCTTCAATCCGGGGTCGGGGCCGGTCAACACGATCCTGCGCGCCCTGGGGATCCAGGGACCGCTCTGGTTCAATGACCCGGCCTTGTCCAAGCCCTCGCTGCTGCTGCTGGGCATCTGGATGATGGGCGACATCATGGTGATCCTGCTCGCCGCCCTGCTGGACGTGCCCCGCGATCAGTACGAGGCTGCGTCCCTCGACGGGGCGAACGGCTGGCAGCGGTTCCGCTTCGTGACGCTGCCGAACATCTCGCCGGTTCTGCTCTTCGCCCTCGTGACAGGCATCATCGGCTCGCTGCAGTACTTCACCGAGGCGGCGGTCGCGTCGAGCGTCGCCAACGGCTCCACGGGGATCGGGTCCGGCACGGAGGCCCTGATCGGCTACCCGAACGACTCTCTGCTGACCTTCACGCAGTGGATGTATCTGCAGGGCTTCTCCAGTTTCCAGCTGGGCTACTCCGCGGCCCTGGCCGTGATCCTGTTCATCGTCGCCGCCGCCGTCATGGCGCTGCTGCTGCGTCGCCTCGGCGCATTCGCGGGGAAGGGGCCGCGCTGATGGCCCGTCGGATCCTGTTCTGGATCGGCGAGCACGCCCTGCTCGTCGCGCTCGCCGTGATGTTCCTGCTGCCGATCGGCTTCGTCCTGCTCACCTCGTTCATGGGGTCCCACCAGACCCTGACCGGCGCGGTGTGGCCGGACCCGTGGGCGTGGGAGAACTACGCGGGCGCGTTCACGGCCGCGCCGCTGCTCGTGTGGTTCGGGAACTCGCTGCTGTATGCGACCCTGGCGACGCTGTTCATGCTCGTCTCGTCGGTGCCCATGGCGTTCGTCCTGGCGAAGTACCGGTTCCGCGGCGACAACATCGTGTTCTTCCTCGTCATCGTGGCGATGCTGCTGCCGCCGCAGGTCACACAGGTTCCGCTGTACGTGATGTGGTCCTCACTCGGGCTGACCGGGACCCTGTGGCCGCTGATCCTCCCGCACCTGTTCGGCAGCGCCTTCTCGATCTTCCTGCTGCGGCAGTTCTTCCTGGCGATGCCCGCGGAGTACGTCGACGCCGCCCGCATGGACGGCAACGGAGACTGGGGGATCCTGCTGCGCGTCATCGTGCCGATGGCCAAGCCCGGGATCGCCGCCGCATCGATCTTCACGTTCTTCGCCTGCTGGAACGACTACTACGGACCGCTGCTGTACGCCTCGGAGTACTCCGAGAACTGGACGGTGTCGTTCGGTCTGGCGAGCTTCCACGGGTCCCATTCCACGGACTGGGGCATCACCATGGCCGTCACGATGCTGGCGACGATCCCCGTCGTCATCGTCTTCTTCTTCGCTCAGAAGACGTTCGTCGAGGGCATCACCCTCACCGGCGTCAAGGGCTGATCCCCCGTCCCCTCCCTCTGAAAAGGAGCCTCATGTCCGACACCTCCCGCACCCCGAACCTCGGCATCGGCATCGTCGGCGCCGGGTTCATCGCCCGCTTCCATGTCCGCTCGTGGCAGGCGGTTCGCGGGTCCGACATCGTCGCCGTCTCCTCGCGCACGAAGAGCAAGGCCGAGGACCTCGCGCGCTTCGCCGAGTCCCTCGGCGTCGGCGAGGGCGTTCGCGCCTACGACGACGTGGCCGCCCTCGTCCAGGATCCTCGCGTCGACGCCATCTGGGTGCTCACGCCGAACGAGACCCGGGTCGAGGTGGTCGAGGCCATCTGCGCCGAGATCGTCAGCGGCCGGGGGAGTCTGAAGGGCATCGCCGTCGAGAAGCCGCTCGGACGCAACCTCCGGGAGGCGAAGGCGGTGCTGGCCGCGGTCGAGCGGGCCGGGATCCTGCACGGCTATCTGGAGAACCAGGTGTACGCGCCGCGGCTCACCCGGACCCGGGACCTCGTCTGGGCCCGCGGTGCGGGGCCGGCTGGATCGCCCTACCTCGCCCGGTGCCTCGAGGAGCACTCCGGTCCGCACTCCCAGTGGTTCTGGGACAGCGAGCTGCAGGGCGGCGGGGTGCTGAACGACCTGATGTGCCACTCCGTCGAGGCCGGGCGATTCCTGCTCACTCCGCCCGGGGTCGATCCCGATGAGTGGCTCGAGCCCGTGTCGGTCACCGCCACGATCGCGTCGCTGCGCTGGGGGCGCGACCACTACGCGCGTCAGCTCGAGGAGCGCTTCCCGGGTGTGCAGGACTATCGGGACACCCCGTCGGAGGACTACGCGAACGCGACCTTCGTCTTTCGCAACGGAGACGGAGAACCGGTGATCGTCGAGGCGACGACCTCCTGGGGTTACGTCGGCGCAGGGATGCGGCTGTCCTTCGAGTTGCTCGGCCCCGAGTACTCGATGTCGGCGAACTCGCTGACCGGCGACGGTCAGATGTTCCTGTCCCGGGACATCGCTCAGGAGGCGGGCGAGGACATGATCGAGAAGCAGAACGCCGAGCAGGGTCTCATGCCGGTGATCGCCGATGAGCCGGCGTCGTACGGCTACGTCGCGGAGAACACGCACCTCGTGCGCGCCTTCGCGCGCGGCGAGCAGACGGTGGAGTCTCTGCGCAGCGGCGTCGCCGTCACGGAGCTGCTGATGGCCGCCTATTACGCGGCGGAGACGAGCACCGTCGTACGCTTCCCCGTGGAGCTCGACGACTACGTACCCGCCGTCGCCCGTCGGGAATGGCGTCCGCGCGCCGCGCAGCACGAGGGCGGGCCGCGATGATCGGTTTCGAGGAGGGACGCACGCGTCAGTTCGACGGACTCGATCTCGTGATCGCCCGCTCGGCCGCGGCCGAGGTGCCGTCGGTGGGTGCGGGATCCGCGGTGCTGCTCGCGGGGATCGGCGCGAGCCATGCAGCCCTCGCGACCCCGCTGCAGGTGCTGCGCTCGTCGGGGCTGACGGCGATGCGCAGCGACTGCTCCGACCTTCGGCGTGTGCCCGAGCGTGGTCCGGATGCGGTGGTGGCGGTGTCGCAGAGCGGGCGGAGCGTCGAGACCGCAGATCTCGCCACCCGGTTCGTGGCCGCGGGCATTCCGGTCCTCGCGGTCACGAACGCCGAGGAGAGCCCGCTGACCCACATCGCTCCGCATCGACTGACCCTCGGCGGTGGGGAGGACAGCCGGGTCTCCACCGTGGGGTTCGTGACGACGTTCGTGGCCCTGTCCCTGCTCGCGGAGAAGTGGGCGGGGGTCGTGCCGGAGATCTCCTGGCGCCGTATGCCGGAGATCGCGGCGGCGGCGTCCGCGCAGGCGCGTCCGGTCCTGCAGGCCTTCGCGGCGCGGCACCTGGCCGCAGGGTCCGCGGATGTCACGGCGTCTGCGGAGGACATGACCGCGGCCGAGGCGTTCGCGCTGCTGCTGCGTGAAGGCCCGCTGGTGCCGAGCACAGCGTTCGGTACGAGGGCGTACCTCCACGGACCGATGGACATCGCCGGCGGGGCGGTGTCGCATGTCCTGCTGGGCGACGAGCGGGAGGCTCAGCTCGCCGTTCAGTTGCGCGAGCGGACCGAGGCCACGCTGCTGTTGACCACGCGGACGTCTGTGGATGCGGAGGCCGGTCCCGCCGTCCGGGTCCCCGGCGGCCTGACACCATGCCAGCGCGCGCTCGTGGAGGTGTGCGTCCTCCAGGAGCTGCTGTCCCTGACGGCGTCGGCGCGTGGAACGTCCGTCGACGCGTCCGTCTTCGTCCGGCAGGACACCAAGCTCGTCGTCTGACGGGCGGTCGGACCGTACTCCCTGGGGAGTACGGTCCCCGGCTCCCGCGGAGGGATCCGCACGCGAGGACGCGGGAATAGCATCGGAGGATGTCGGATCCGCAGCGTCACCGCGTCGACGCGGGGGAGCCGTGGGGACCGCCGTGGAACCGGTCGCCCCGGTTCCGCCTGATCGCGCCGGTGGTGCTGAGCCTGTTCGTGCAGCTGCCCGCCGCGATCTGGACGACGGCGCGACTGGGCGTGACGGATCCCCTCTGGCCGTCCGTCCTGCACGTCGTGCTGGCGGTCGCCGGACCGCTGACGCTGCTCGCCGCGCGGCGGCTGCCCGGGCCGGTCGTGGCCGTCGTCGCCGGGCTCGCTCTCGCGGACGTCCTGACGACCCCGGTCCCCGGCCCGCCGTACCTCGCGCTCGGGTTCGCGGTGGTGGGCGCGGTCGCCCGCGGGGCCGTCGTCTGGGCGGCCGTGTCCGTGGGCGTCGGGTGGGCGTCCGCGATCCTCGCCGGGCTCGCCATCGGCCGCACCTGGTTCCCGGGCGTCATCGTCGCGGCGACCGTGGCGCTCGGGCTGTGCTTCGGGATCGGCGCCTTCCTGCGCACGCGCGGCGAACGCCGGGCCGCGATGAGGGCCGAGGCCGTGCGGCGGCAGCAGAGCGCCGAGGAGCGGGAGCGGGTCCGGATCGCGCGGGAGCTCCACGACGTCCTCGGCCACGCGCTGTCGCAGATGAACGTGCAGGCGGGGGTGGGCCTGCACCTGTTCGACACCGATCCGGAGCAGGCGCGCAGCGCCCTGGCGAACGTCAAGGAGACGTCGAAGCTCGCGCTCGAAGAGGTGCGCGGCGTGCTGGGCGTCCTGCGCGACGGTGACGCTCCGTTGGTCCCGCAGGCCGAGCTCGCGGAGATCGCGCGTCTCGTCTCCGGGCTGACGGCACCGGAGGTCGACATCGTGCTGGACGACCGGTTGGCCGGCCGAGCGCCGAGCCGGGCGACCCAGTTCGCGGGCTTTCGGATCGCGCAGGAGGCACTGACGAACGCCGTCCGGCACGCCGGCGCGTCCCGCATCCGGGTGACACTGGAGCGGCGCGAGGACCCGGATCCGGTCCTGGTCGTGACCGTCGCGGACGACGGGCGCGGATTCGGCGGGGCCGAGCCGCGGGTCGCCGGGCACGGGGGCGTGCTCGGGATGCGGGAGCGGGCGGCGCTGCTGGGCGGGCGCATCGCGTTCGCCGATGCACCCGGCGGCGGGGCCGTCGTGACGGCGACGCTGCCGTGGGGGAGGGCGACGTGAGGAGGGGATCGTGATCCGGGTGGCGCTCGCCGACGATCAGCTGCTGGTCCGCGCGGGGTTCCGGGCGCTGCTCGACGCGGAGGACGGCATCGAGGTCGTCGCGGAGGCGGCCGGCGGGCGCGAGTTGTTGGCCGCGATCCGCGACGTCCCTGTCGACGTGGTGCTCATGGACATCCGGATGCCGGAGGGGGACGGGCTCTGGGCCACCGAGGAGATCGCCGCGGACCCGCGCCTGTCCGGGGTCCACGTCGTGATCGTGACGACCTTCGAGCTCGACGAATACGTGGCGCGGGCCGTCCGTGCCGGGGCGGCGGGGTTCCTGGTGAAGGACACCGAGCCGGCCGACCTCGTGCGCGCGGTGCGCGCGGTCGCCGACGGCGATGCCCTGCTGTCCCCCGGCGTCACCCGGAAGCTGCTCGACCGCCTCGCCGTCGGGCTCCGCGAGGCGCCGGACACCGCCGCGCTGGCGGGGATCACCGAGCGGGAGCGGGAGGTGCTGCGGCTGGTCGGGATGGGACTGACGAACGACGAGATCGCGGCGCGGCTCTTTCTCAGCCCCCTGACCGCGAAGACCCACGTCTCCCGGATCATGTCGAAGCTGCATGCGCGGGACCGGGTCCACCTCGTGGTGACCGCCTACGAGACGGGCCTGGTCGCTCCGGGCTGGCAGTAGGCGCCCCGTCGTACTCCCGGAGGAGCAGCGAGGATCGCTCCCCCGGCCGGATTCGGATCACGTCCTCGGTCGCGAGTCTGGACCCATCGGCCGAGACGCGGCCGATCGGATCGAAGGATGGGCATCATGCTCGCAACACCCGCGGTCGTCGCCGCACACGCCGGAACCTGGGGCGTCGCCCCGTTCTGGCCGTTCTTTCTCATCGGCCCGGTGATGTTCCTCATCATCGTCGGGCTCCTCATCACGCTGATCGTCCGTCGCCGGAGGTTCGGCGGGCCCTGGGGCCCCGGTCCCTGGGCGACGCCGGACGGCGGGCGTGCGCCCTGGGCCGCGCCGGGTCGCACGGCGGAGCAGATCCTCGCCGATCGCTTCGCGAAGGGCGAGGTCGACGAGACGGAGTACCGCGCGCGCCTGGAGGTGCTGCGCGCCCACAGGCCCGAGTGAGGACGGGCGGCCGAGTCGGCCGGGCGGCTCCCGCCCGGCCGACTCAGACCGAGACGGGGGCGGCCTGGAGCGCGTGGACGACCGGGGCGAGCTCGGGCTGCTCGATCGCGTCGCCGAGGACGCGCTCGAGCGCCTCGTCGTGGATCGGGTGTGCCCGGTCGTAGAGCGCTCGTCCTGCCGGGGTGAGCTCCGTGTAGATCCCGCGGCGGTCGTCCGCGCAGAGGATGCGGGTGAGGAGCCCGCGATCCTCGAGCCGGGTGACGAGGCGGGTGGTCGCGCTCGGGCTCAGCGCGGCGGCCCGGGCGAGCTGCTGCATGCGCATGTGCCAGCCGTCCTGGCGGCTGAGCGCGTCGAGCACGGTGTACTCGACGACCGAGAGGGAGACGGCGGACAGCGCGCGCTCCAGCTCGGCGTCGATGAGGTTGTGGAGCGCGGCGAGGGTGCGCCAGCCCCGGGCGCGGATCTCGACCGCGTCGTCTGCGATGCCCATGGCTCCTCCTGTGCTCCTCGGCGTGGCCGCCCGCGGGATCCGTCGAAGTCGTTGCTTGCGCCGATTAATTGCGTGTGCAATCATTGCTTCTCGGACGCAATATCCCGCGTCTGCAACTACTTTAGCAGGGCCCCTCCGCAGGGTCCACAGGAGCGATCACATGCCACTCGGACTCGTCGCGCTCGCCATCGGAGCGTTCGGCATCGGACTCACGGAGTTCGTCATCATGGGGCTGCTGCCCGACGTCGCCCGCGACTTCGCGGTCAGCGAGGCGACGGCGGGCTGGCTCATCTCGGGATACGCGCTGAGCGTCGTGGTCGGTGCGCTGGGACTCACCGCCGCCACGACGCGGCTGCCGCGCAAGCCCGTCCTCCTGGGGCTCGTCGTGCTGTTCATCGTCGGCAACGCGCTCACCGCCGTCGCCCCGGACTACGGTCTGGCGATGGCGGGGCGCATCATCGCGGCCCTCTGCCACGGGGCCTTCTTCGGGATCGGCGCGGTCGTCGCGGCCGAGCTCGTCGAGCCGGCCAGGAAGGGGCGCGCGATCGCCCTCATGTTCACCGGGCTGACCGCCGCCAACGTCCTGGGCGTGCCGTTCGGCACGTTCCTCGGCCAGCAGCTCGGGTGGCGCTCCACGTTCTGGGCTATCGTCGCCATCGGCGTCGTCGCGTTCCTCGGCATCGCGCTGCTCGTGCCGGCGCCGCGCGAGCCGGCCGCGCCCGTGAGCCTGCGCGGCGAGCTGAGGGCCTTCCGGTCGGCGCAGGTCTGGCTGTCGCTCGGGGTGACCGTCCTCGCCTACGGCGGCATGTTCGGCGCCTTCACGTACATCGCGTACACGCTGACCGAGGTCTCCGGGTTCGCGAGCAGCGCCGTCCCGTGGCTGCTCGTGCTGTTCGGGCTCGGCCTGGTCGTGGGCAACGCCGTGGGCGGACGCCTCGCCGACCGGTCGATCGACGGCACGCTCCTGGCGTTCATCGCGCTCCTCGTGGTCGTCCTCGCGGCGTTCGGCGCGCTCGCCGGCTCGCAGCCGGCGACCATCGTGATCCTCGTGCTCATGGGCGGGTTCGGCTTCGGCACCGTCCCCGGTCTGCAGAGCCGGATCATGACCTACGCCGGCGGCGCGCCCACGCTCGCCTCCGGGGCGAACATCGGCGCCTTCAACGTCGGGAACGCCCTCGGCGCCTGGGCCGGCGGCGTCGGCATCGCGGCCGGTCTCGGCTACACCTCCCCGATCTGGATCGGCGCCGCCATCACGGCGTCCTCGCTGGTCCTGATGGCGATCGCCGCCGTCCTGGCGCGACGCGTCGTCGCCCCTGCCGCCACCGGTCCGCTCCCCGCGGCCGCGCACTGATCCTCCCGTCCCCGAACTCTCACAAGGAGACCGTCATGACCACCCTCACCATCCCCACCGTCGCGCTGAACAACGGCGTCCCGATGCCGCAGCTCGGATTCGGCGTGTTCCAGGTGCCGGACGGCGAGACCGCCGCCGCGGTCGAGACCGCGCTCGCCGCCGGGTACCGCAGCATCGACACGGCCGCGGTCTACGGCAACGAGACCGGCGTGGGCCGCGCGCTCGCCGCGTCCGGGCTGCCGCGCGACGAGCTGTTCGTCACCTCCAAGGTGTGGATCAGCGACCACGGCTACGACGCGACGCTCCGCGCCTACGATGCGGCGCTCGATCGTCTCGGGCTGGACCGGCTCGACCTGTTCCTCATCCACTGGCCGGCCCCGGCGAGGGGGACCTACCCGGAGACGTGGCGGGCGCTGGAGCGGCTGTACGCGGACGGGCGGGTGCGCGCCATCGGCGTGTCGAACTTCGAGCCCGCGCACCTGGACCGGATCGCCGCGGAGGCGGGGATCGTGCCGGCCGTGAACCAGGTCGAACTGCACCCCGCGCTGCAGAACCGCGCCGTCGTCGCGGCGAACACGGCGCGCGGGATCGTGACGGAGGCGTGGAGCCCGCTGGCCCAGGGGGCGGTGCTCCGCGAGCGCGCGATCGTCGAGATCGCCGAACGCCACGGCAAGACGCCGGCGCAGGTGGTGCTGCGGTGGCACCTTCAGCAGGGTCGTGTGGTGATCCCGAAGTCGGTCACCCCCGTACGCATCGCGGAGAACCTCGACGTGTTCGACGGGGACCTGTCGGCCGAGGAGCTCGCGGCGATCGATGCCCTCGAACGCGACGGGCGCACGGGCCCGCACCCGGACCGCTTCGAGGGCTGAGCGGGCGCACCGCCGCGGTCGTCCGGTGCATACCGCCGCGGTCGTCCGGTATATCTCGTGCTCCCGCGAGCGGTCCGAGCGGGCGGCGGGGCAGAATGGCGGGCGAGAGGTGAACCGTCCCGTTCCGAGGAGAGGCGCGCACATGACCACGAAGCACATCGGCATCGTCTGGAACCCGTCGAAGACCGATCGGGAGACGCTGGAATCGGCCCTCGAGACCGCACTCGGCGGTGCGGAGGGCGTCTCGGTCAGCTGGCACGAGACCGCGGAGGACGACCCCGGTCGCGCCGCGGCCCAGGCGGCCCTCGACGCCGGAGCCGACGTGGTGGCGGCGGCCGGCGGCGACGGCACGGTGCGCGCGGTGGCCGAGCAGCTGGCGGACACGGAGACCGAGGCGGACCTCGCCGTGATCCCCCTCGGCACCGGGAACCTGCTCGCGCGCAACCTCGGCGTCCCCCTGAACGACCTGCCGGGGGCGTTCGGCCGTGCGCTGACGAGCGACGCGCAGGCGATCGACGTCGGCTGGGCCGAGGTCGTCTTCGCTCCGGGCGAGGTGCCCGAGGAGGACCCCGAGCCGGAGGGCGAGTCGGGGCGTTACGCCTTCGCCGTCATGGCCGGATTCGGGATCGACGCGCACATGATCACGGAGACCGACGACGACCTCAAGGACAAGGCCGGCTGGCTCGCGTACGTGGAGTCGCTCGGTCGTGCGGTGGCCGCGAGCGAGGTCATCGACCTCCGCGTGGCGATGGACGACGCGGATCCGGTGGAGGAGAAGGCCCACACCTTCATCGTCGGCAACTGCGGGACCCTGCAGGGCGGCATCACCCTCCTGCCCGACGCGGACCCCTCCGACGGGCGGCTCGACCTCCTGGCGCTGAACGCCGACGGCATCGCCGGGTGGATGGACACGCTGCGCACCATGGTGTGGGACAACGGGCTCAAGCGCCTGCTGTCCGGGGGAGAGGAGCGTGCGGCCAGCAGCGACAGCATGGTGCACCGCCGGCTCACCTCGGCGGTCGTGGAGCTGGACGAGCCGCGCGTGTTCGAGATCGACGGCGACGACATCGGTGAGGTGACGCGCATCGCGATCACCGTGCAGCCCGCCGCGATCCGCGTCCGCTGACGCCGGGCGCGCTGCCGGGCGCGAGACCCCCTTCCCCCGCCGAGACCCCCTCCCAGATACGTATCTGGGAGGGGGTCTCGGCGCGTCGAGGGGGTTTCGCGGGCGGGGGCGACGCGTTCCGGGAAGCGATCCTTGACGCCCCGGAGGGCGTGGCCTAGGTTGTGGACTAGTCCACTATTTGGCCATCGTCGCAGGGAGTTCGTCATGCATCCGCCCGTTGGGTCCGCCATTCCCGTGCGCTCGGTCAACGAGTGCTTCTACGGGGAGCGATGGGTCCCTCAGGACCGCATCTCCGTCCTGGAGCACGCCGCCGAGGCCGGCGCGAACGCCTACGTCTACGGGCCCTCGGCGGATCGGCGCACCGGCGGGCTGTGGCGCGACCGCTACGACGGCGTGGAGGGCGAGGTCCTCGCCGACTTCGCGACCGCGGCCCGCGCCCTCGGGGTCGAGCCGATCTGGCGGGTGTCGCCGTCGGCGCCGCTCGAGCCCGAGCGGGGCATGCGGCTGACCGACCCCGAAGACCTGGCCGAGCTGGTCGGCAAGATCGACTCCGTGTTCGCGCTCGGATTCGAGCGCGTGCTCATCGCTTTCGATGACCTGACCCACGGGTTGGACGCGCAGGCGGCCGAGGTGTTCGCGGACGCCGCGCATCCGCTCGCCGCGGCGCATGCCGCGGTGGTCCGCGCGGTGGGCGAGGCGGTCGGGCACCACCGCCTGATCGTCTGCCCGCTCCACTACTGGGGGGCGGAGCCGTCCTCGTACCGGCGGGCGTTCGGCGCCGGATTCCCCGCCGAGGTCCCGGTGATCTGGACCGGTCGCGCGGTGATCTCCGACGAGATCACCGCCCGGGAGGCGCAGGGCGTGGCGGACGAGCTCGGCCACCCGCTCTGGCTGTGGGACAACTATCCCGTGAACGACTGGGACATGGACGGCATCGGCGCCGACGTCCTCCACGTCTCCGCCGCGGGTCTGGACAACCTCGTGACTCCGAGGCGCCTCCCGCTGGCGCCGTTGCGGGCGAGGGACGCCGCGCTGGCCGGGGTTCTCCAGGGGATGGGGGCCAACCTCGCCCTCGATCCGTGGACGGGGATCCCCGCGGCCTCGACCCTCCTCGCCTTCGCGGCGGATCCGGTCTCCTACGATCCCGATCTCGCCTGGCGGCGCGCCGTCGAGCGCCTCGACACGGCTCCGGACGCGCTCGCGGTGCTGGCCGACGCGGCGGGTCCCGGCTCGGGTGCCCCGATCGCGGCGCCCTCGAGCCTCGCCCGGGCCTGCGGGCGCGTGCTCGCCGAGGGTCCTGAGCCGGGCGTCCTGCACGCGCTGGAGGAGGCGATCGCCTCCCATGTGGACGCGCTCGTGACGTTGCGGGCTCGGCCGAGCCGGCTCACGTGGGAGTTGCGGCCCTGGCTGGTGGAGCTCGGACGTCAGTGTCATCTGGTGTCCCTCGCCGTGGCCGCTCTGCGCTCGTCCGGGGAGGAGCGTGGCGACCTCGTGGTGGCGCTGCGCGGCGCCCTGCTGCATGCGAGCACCGTGTCGGTCGCGTCGGGCGCCGGTCGCGCGCTGGCGGAGTATGCCCGCGGGATGATGGCCGGCGGCACGCCGGCCATCGACGTCCCCCCGCATGACCGAGGGATTCGTTGACACTGGACTAGACCTGTATTAGCATCGCCCTAGCTGGACTAGACCTGTAATGCTCGACGTGGAGTACGGGAGGAACCTCGATGAGGAAAGTTCTGAGCGTCGTCGCTGCGGCGACGATGGTGGCGGGCTTGGCCGGATGCGCGGCCGGCGGCTCCGGAGCGGGAGACGGCGGGGAGACCGTGCTCACGGTGTGGGGCTGGCGCACCGACGCCCCCTGGCAGGAGCTCATGGAGAGCTTCTCCGGCGACGGGATCCGCGTCGACTACAAGTCCTACAAGGCGGAGGAGTACAACCAGATCCTGCAGACCGGCCTGTCCAGCAGCTCCGGACCCGACGTGGTGATGCTCCGCTCCTACGGCGGCCTGCAGACCCTCGTCGCCGGGGGCGGCGTCGCGACGCTGCCGGAGGAGTTCCCCGGCCTCGCGAAGATCCCGGCCAACCTCGTGGACGGCGTGCGCAGCCAGGAGGACGGCAAGATCTACGGCGTTCCGTTCCAGTCCGTCACGGCGAACGTCGTCTACAACAAGACGGTCCTGGACGACCTCGGGCTGTCGGAGCCGACGACGTGGGACGAGTTCCTCGCGCTGAACGACGCCCTGCTGGCCGAGGGCGTCACGCCGATGGCGGCGGGAGCGCTGGACTCGTGGATCCTCCCGATCTACCGCGACCTGTTCGCGGCGGCCGAGTACGGCGGCCCGGAGTTCTCCCAGAAGCTGATGGACGGCAGCGCGACGTTCGAGGACGACGGCTACACCCGCGCGAACCAGACCCTGAAGGACCTGACGAAGTACTTCCCGAAGGGCTTCGAAGGACTCAGCTACGCCGACGCCAACGCCCTGTTCGTCTCGGGCGAGGCCGCGCTCTACCCGGGCGGCATCTGGGAGCTGACCGCCTTCCAGAAGGACATGGCCGACGCCGAGCTCGGGATCTTCACGGTTCCCTCGGTCACGGGCGGTGAGCCCTTCGCGATGGGATACCTGGACGGCGCCATCGGCATGTCCTCGAAACTGACCGGCGACAAGGCCGACGCGGCGGAGGAGTTCCTGACGTGGGTCGGCTCCGAGGAGTTCGGGCAGAGGATCGCCGACGACCTGCTGTCGATCCCCGCGGTCGACGGCGTCACGCCGAAGGACCCGCTGCTGGCCGAGTCCGCCGCGGCGTTCGCGGCCAACCCGACCCCCTACCTCACCTACGTCGGATTCGACTTCGGGACCCCCACGGGGACCTCCCTCGAGTACGCATCACTGCAGAAGCTGGTGATCGGCGACATCCCCGCCGCCCAGGTGGGGAAGGACGTGCAGGCCGGCATCTCGCAGTGGTTCGAGCCGGCTCCGTGACGATCGCGCGTTTCGTGAGCGGGGAGCGGCGGGCCGACCGCCGCTCCCCCCGCTGGCCGGTCGTCCTGGCCTTCGTCGGACCGGCCGTCCTGCTCTACGGCGTCATCTTCCTCTACCCCGTCGGCGCCGCGCTCACCAACGGGTTCTTCTCGTGGGCCGGGTCGGTCCGGAAGGACTTCGTCGGGATCGACAACTTCGTGGCGCTGATGGGCCTGGAGCCGTACGCGGGGCAGTTCCTGCGCGCCATCGGCAACAACGTCGTCTTCTTCGTCGGCACCATGATCGTGCAGAACGGCGTCGGCCTCGTCCTCGCGTTCCTGATCCACGGCATCGTGCGGGGGAAGCGCTTCTTCCAGACGGTCATCTCGATCCCGTACCTGATGAGCGCGCTGGTCATCGGATACGCGTGGTCGATGCTGCTCTCCCCGCGCTTCGGCGCGATCAACGCGGTCCTCGGGTTCTTCGGCGTCGAACCGGTCGCCTGGCTGGGGACGCCGGCGCTGATCATGCCGATCCTCATCCTCATCAACGCGTGGCAGTGGATCGGCGTCACGATGCTCATCTTCGGCGCGGGGCTGACGGCGATCCCCGCGGACCAGATCGAGGCGGCCCGCGTCGACGGGGCGTCGTCGTTCCGCATCGCCTGGTCGATCCAGCTGCCGCAGCTGGTCTCCTCGGTGTCGATCGTGACGGTCCTCACGCTCATCGGGTGCTTCAACCTCTTCGACCTCGTCTTCGCGATCGGCGGCAGCGCCGGCGGCGTGAGCGGCGCCGCGGACGTGATGGGGACGTTGTTCTACCGCCTGTCGTTCAGCAACTCGCCGAACGCCTTCGGGCTCTCGGGGGCCTTCTCTCTCGTCCAGCTCGTGCTGATCCTCGTCGTCACGATCGGCATCCAGCGCTTCTTCCGCCGCGTGGAACGGAGGTACTCGTGAAGAACCCGGGTCGGATCGGGACGTACGTCGTCCTCGCGATCGCCGCGGCGGTGTCCGCCGTGCCCAACCTGCTCGTCCTCGTCGGATCGCTCCGGCCCAACGCGGAGATCGTGGCGAACCCGACGGGGCTGCCCTCGTCGTTCTTCCTGGGAAACTACGCACGGGCATGGGAGGAGGGGTCGATCGGGACCTACTTCCTCAACTCGGTCCTCGTCACCGCGATCTCTCTGGCCCTGGCCCTGGTGCTGTTCCTGCCGGCGGCGTACGCCCTCGGGCGATGGCGCTTCCCGTTCGCCGCGGTCGTTCAGGCCGTGTTCCTGCTCGGGCTGATGGTGCCGCTGAAGATCGGGATCCTCCCCCTGGTGCAGCTCTACGACGGGTGGGGCCTCATCGACAGCCTCGGCGGTCTCGTGCTCGTCTACACCGCGCAGGCGGCGCCGCTCATGGTGCTCATCCTGTCCACGTTCTACCGTCAGCTGCCGGACACGCTGGAGGACGCGGCCATGCTCGACGGCGCCTCGCACTTCCGCACGTTCTTCAGTGTCATGACGCCGCTGATGCGACCTGCTGTCGCTGCGGCCGTGATCCTCAGCGTCGGTCCTATCTGGAACGACTTCTTCATGCCGCTGGTGCTCACGCGCAGCGACGCGAACTTCACGATCCCCGTCGGCATCAGCTCGTTCTTCGGCGAGTACGGCGCGGACCGGGGCATGCTCTACGCGGGCATCGTCATCGCCGTCGCCCCCGTGGTCATCTTCTTCGTGCTGGCGATGCGCCAGATCGTCAGCGGGCTGACCGCGGGGATCGAGAAGTGAGAGGCGACGGCGGGACCGACGTCTTCGCGGATCTCGGAAAGTCCGGCCTGCGCCTCGAAGTCCACCACGGTGCCTCCCTGCGGACCCGGACCGGGACCGGGATCTCGCCCACCCAGCGGGGCGACCTCGGCGAGATCCTGGGGCGCGGGATCTCCGCGCTCCTGGCGCAGGAGCAGACGGTGCGCGTGGAGCGAGTGGTGATCGGGTCCACGAGCGAGCTCACGGCTCACGAGACGGCGTCGCTGTTCCGCGTGCTGCGTCCGTCCGTGCCCTCGGCCGTGATCGCCGTCACCGACGACGGCACGCTCGCACATGCGCGGAGGCTGAACGCGCCCGGGGTGCTGCTGTCCGTCGGGACGGGGGTCATCGCGATCGCACGCTCCGGCACGGGGGCGTTCCGGCGCTTCGACGGCTGGGGTCCGTTGTCCGGCGACCGCGGCTCCGCCGTCGACGTGGGCCGCCGGGCGCTGCGATCCGCCTACCGGGCCGTCGACGCCGGCATCGGCACCCCGCTTCGGGACGCCGTGGCGGCGCGGATCGGCCCGCTCGGCCTCGACACCGCCCGTGGCGTCCTGGCCGACGAACGGTGGCCGGCTCTGCTGGCGGGCATCGCCGAAGACGTCTGCGCCGCCGCCGACGCGGGCGACGACGACGCCGCGCGGATTCTCGACGACGCGGTCGAAGAGCTCGTCGGGACCGCTCGGATGGCGGCCGAGGCGGCCGGTGTCCCGGAGATCGTCGTCACCGGCCGGTTCGGCACGTCGCCGGCCGTGGGCGCGCGCCTCATGCCGGCCGTGGGCGCGATCGGCCTGCGTCCGGTCGATCCCCACGGCGACACCGCGGTGTCGGCGCGCGAGATCGTCGGCGGGCCCTATGCGGACCTCCTCGCGGTCGATCATCCGGCGGACAGCGGAGTCGCGCCGTGAGCGCGCGCGGGAGCGAGGCGGCGCTGGCGGGTCTCGGCGGGCCGTTGTCCGACGAACGTCCGCGAGGGGACCAGATCCGCGAGCGCCTCGAGTCCCTGGCCGTGGAGCTCGGCGCGGGCGCGCGGTTGCCCTCCGACCGGAGCCTGGCGGACCATTTCGGCGTCGCGCGGATGACGGTGCGCGCCGAGATCCGGCGGCTCGCTGTCGACGGTGTCGTGGAGGTGGAGCCAGGACGCGGCACGTTCGTCGCCCGCGAGTCCCGGCTGGTCCCGGAGTGGGGCACGTCGTACACCCTGGCGGCACGCGCCGCCAAGGGACGCCCCGAGACCACGCTCGTCGAGCGCGCCGTGCGCGGCGCCGACGAACGCACGGCACGACTGCTGGAGATCCCGACCGGCGATCCCGTGCTCGCCCTCGGGCGGCTGCGTGCGCTCGACGGCCGTCCGATCGGCGTCGAGCGGGTGAGCATCCCGCTGGCCCTGTTCCCGGGCCTCGAGGACCGTGACCTCGCGGAGGGGTCCCTGTACGAGATCCTCGCCGCGGAGTGGGGGCTGGTCCGCGCTGCGTCGAGCGGACGGGCGGCGGGTCAGTTGCCGAGCGCGGTGGACGCGGCGCTGCTGGGGATCACCGCCCATGACCCCTGTCTCACGGTGCAGATGACCAGTACCGACGCGTCCGGGCGGGTCTTCGAGACCGGCCGGTCGATCTACCGCGCGGACCGTTACGAGATCGGGATCACGCTCCTCCATGGGGCGGGCGACGCTCCTGCGGGAGCCCAGGACGGAAGGAGGCAGAGCTCATGAAGGACGCGAGCACGATGGTGCCGGAGTCGACGCTGAGGCTGAGGGCGGGGACCATGGACGTCACCCCGAGCACCCCGGGGCCGCTGGCGGGGTACGAGGCCCGCCGGGACGCCGAGAGCACGGGCGTCCTCGATCCGCTGGAAGCGGGGCTGCTCGTCCTCGAGGATGCCGGCGTGCGGGTCGCATGGCTGACGCTCGACGCGATCGCCGTGCCACAGGAGCTCTCCGCCCGCCTCCGGGGCGCGGTCTCGGACGCGGCGCGGAGACACGGCGGCGGCGACCTGCTGGTGCGGACGGTCGCCTCTCACACGCACTCGGCGCCGCGCGGCTGGGTGGGGAGCATCCTTCCGGGGCATTCCGGCCAGGTCATCGCCCGCGACGCCGACGAGCTCGTCCTCCGGGTCGGCGCGCTCGCCGACCGGGTGCTCGCCGCACCCGCCGAGGTCGTCCGCGCCACCTGGGCGGAGCGACGCGTCCCCGGGATGGCGGCGAACCGCCTCGATCCCGAGGGACCGCGCGACGACACCGCGGGCGCCCTGGTCCTTCGCGGGGTCGACGACGCTCCCCGCGCCGTGCTGTTCGATGTGGGCGCCCACCCGACCGTGCTGGGCCCGGGGAACCTCCGCTGGTCGGCGGACTGGCCGGGTGCGGCGCGGCGGATCCTCCGTGCCGCGCTCGCCGCGAGGGATGAGGCGGCGGAGCGGACCGGTCCCGACCCGGTCGTGATGTTCCTTCAGGGCGCAGCGGGGGACGTCAGCGCGCGGTTCACCCGGCGCGGCGACGACGCCGCCGAGGTCGCGCGGCTGGGGGCGTTCGCGGCATCCGCGGTGCTCGACGCCGTCGTCCATGACGGGCGTGAGCTGCGCGGGTGCATTCGGCACGTCTCCGCCGTGCTGTCGCTGCCGCGGCGGCGGTTCCCGGACGCGGCGCGCGCGGCGTCGGACCGGCTCGCCATCGAAGCGGAGCGCGCGGGCCTCGCGGGGGTCCCGCCGCTGGATCCCCGCGTGCGGTTGGCGCAGTCGCGCGTCGACGGCTCGCGAGTGCAGGAGGAACTGATCGAGGCGGGGATCCCGGACACCGTCCCCTTCCCGGTGTCGGTCGTCCGCATCGGGGACGCGGCATGGGTGCACCTGCCGGTCGAGCCCTTCTCGGAGGTCGCGCGCCGGATCCGGGAGAGCAGCCCCGTCCCGGTCACCCGGGTCGTCGGCTACACGGACGGCTATCTCGGCTATTTCGTCGACGAGCGGGCGGCGGAGCTCGGGACCTACGAGGCGCTGTCCAGCCTGTTCGGCCCGGAGGCGATCGACCCGGTCGTCACCGGCATCCGCCATCTTCTCGAGGAGCTCTCATGAACGAATACCCCCGCCTGGCGCACGATGTGATCGACCGGATCGCGGAGGGACAGGGGTCCGCCGTCCAGGAGGCGGTCTCCCTGCTCGCGCCGCGACTGATGGCCGGCGGCGTGCTGCACGTGTTCGGGACGGGCCACGCGCGCATCCCGATGCACGAGATGGTCGGCCGCGCGGGCGGGCTCGCGCCGGTGAACCTCGTGCGTCTGAGCGATCTCGCCTTCCGGGGGGACGTCCGCGCGCAGGACATCGCCGATCCCCTGCTGGAGCGCGACCCCGCGATCGCGGCGCCGTTGTTCGCGCTCACGGCTCCGCGCGAGGAGGACGCCTTCCTTATCGCGTCGAACTCGGGGATCAACGCGGCGGTGGTCGAGTTCGCGATGATGGTCCGGGACGCAGGCCTGCCTGTCGTCGCTCTGACCTCCCTGGCCCACAGCCGGTCCGTCGCATCGCGACACGCGTCGGGGACGAAGCTGTTCGAGCTCGCGGATGTCGTGATCGACAACGGCGCGCCGGCGGGAGACGCGGCCCTGGACCTCGGCGGCGGCGTCCGAGTGGGCGCGGTCTCGAACCTGGCCGGGGTGATCGTCGCGCAGCTTCTCACCGAGGGCATCGCCCGCGCCTACCTGGCCGAGGGCCGCACTCCGCCGGTCTTCCGCTCGATGAACCTCCCGGACGGCGATCGCCACAACGCCGACCCGCTCGCCGCGTATGCCGGGCGCGTGCATCCGATCGAGGCGTGAGCGGTGATCGTCGAGGGCGCCCGCGTCGTCACCGGCACCGACGGATCCGGGGGATCGCCGTCGACCTGGGTCCGCGTCGAACGGGGGACGATCGTCGAGGTCGGCGCCGGGGCCGCACCCGCGGGCGACGACGATCGCATCGACGCGGGCGGCCGGTGGCTCGGTCCCGGGTTCGTGGACGCCCACATCCACGGCGGCTTCGGTGTGGACGTCATGGACGCTCGTGCCGAGGACGTCGACCGCGTGGCACGGGGTCTGGTCCGTCACGGCGTGACGTCGTTCCTCCCCACGACCTACACCGCCTCGCCGGAGCGCACGAGGGCGGCGCTCGACGCCATCGAGTCGGTCCGTCGACGGCAGGACGTCGGACCGCGCGTGTCCGCGGAGATCCTCGGCGTCAACATGGAGGGCCCCTTCCTCAGTGCGCAGCGCAAGGGCGCGCACCCGGAGGAGGAGCTGCGGGATGGATCTCTCGCTCTCCTGGACTCCTTCCTCGATGCGGCCCTCGTGCGCGTGATGACCGTGGCGCCGGAGCGCCCCGGCGCGGCGGGCGTCATGGAGAGGCTCGTCGAGCGCGGGGTGGTGGTGTCGATCGGCCACAGCGACGCGGATGCCGCCGGCGTCCGGGAGGCGATCGCGCGGGGGGCTCGTGCGGTCACGCACCTCTTCAACGGCATGCGCCCGCTCCACCATCGTGACGTGGGCGTCGTCGGTGCGGCCCTCCTGGCGCCGGGCCTTCTCTGCGAGCTGATCGCCGATGGCGTGCACGTGAGCGCGGAGGCGATGGATCTCGCGTGGCGGATGAAGGGGTCGCGTGGTCTGATCCTCGTGTCGGACGCAGGCCCGCACGCGGGGGAGGGGCGACCGCCGGAGACGGCGGCACGCCTGTCGGACGGGACCCTTGCCTCCAGTGTCTGCATGGCGGACACGGGGCTGCGACGTCTGCGGGCGGCGACCGGGGCCGACATCCCCGCGCTGTGGCCCGCGGTCAGCGGAAACGCCGCGGAGCTTCTCGGCCTGTCCGGGAAGGGCAGGGTCGTCCCCGGCGCCGATGCGGACCTCGTGGTGCTCGACGAGGACGGGAACGTGGACGCGACGTTCGTGCGGGGAAGACTCGTCCACGAACGTCCCGGGGCCCGCCCCCTCACCCGGAGGAGGGCTCCTTCGCCACGTGCATCTGGATGACGTAGCGGTCCCCCCGGTACAGCGAGCGGCCCCACTCCACGACAGTGCCCATCCGGTCGCGGGAGGTCCGGGCGAGGGCGAAGCTCGGCGCTCCGGGGTCCGCGCCGAGGCTGCGCGCGTCGGACGAGGTGAGCTGGGCGATCGCGACCGTCTGCTCGGCGGAATCGACGACTACGCCGTAGGACGAGGACAGCACGTCATACAGGGACTCGTCGTCGTGGATCCGGTCGAGGAGGCCGGGGAACCGCTCGGCGGGGACGTTCGTGCGTTCCAGCGCCATGGGCTCGCCGTCGGCGGTGCGCACCCGCTCGAAGAAGAAGACGGGGTCGCCCTCCGCGATCTCCAGGCGCTCGGCCAGGTAGGCGTCGGCCGTCCTCCGTTCCGAGCGCCCCGGGCCCGTCCCGGGCACCATGCCGCGCAGGCGCATGTCCTCGGTGAACGATCGGAGGACCTCGGACTGCGTCACGAGCGGGCGCTGCACGAAGGCCCCGCGGCCGGGGACCCGGCGGATGAGCGTCGCCGACTCCAGCGCGTCGAGCGCCCCGCGGACCGTCATGCGAGCGACTCCGAACTGCTCGGCCAGGACCCGTTCGGAGGGGAACAGCGTCCCCGGCGCGGCGGAGCGTGCGAACGCTTCCAGCGACGCGCGGATCCACTCGTTCTTGGACGACCCGTCGAACGGAAGCGGGGTGACCCCGCCCGGGTCGTTCCTTCGCCGCGCCATCGATTCCGCCTTCCGTTTCCTCCGAGGAAAGACCCCTCATGCTACCCAGCGGTGGCCGCCCGCCGCGGCACACGACGTGGCGCGCGCCACCCCGGGGCTCACGGATAATAGCGGTATAGTCCATAATGATCGCAGGGCAGGGTGACCGCGGGATCGAGGAGGGCCATGCGCGAGAACGGGATGCGGACGGTCGCGATCCTCGGGTGCGGTGTCATGGGAGCCGGGATCGCGTCGGTGTTCGCCGAGGCGGGACACGCCGTACGGCTCTACGACGCGGATGCCGCGCGCGCGGCGCAGGTGGCGGGGGAGCTGGTCCGACACGGTCCCCGGATCGATGCGCGGGCCGGCCTCGGCCTCGAGGACGCGGTGCGCGGTGCGGACCTCGTGATCGAGGCCGTCGCCGAGGCCCTGTCCGCCAAGCGCGAGGTGCTCGGGAGGGCCGGGGCGGCGGACGGTTCCGTCGTCATCGCCTCGAACACGTCGAGTCTTCCGGTGGCGGAGCTGGCGGCCGCCATCGCCGGACCCGAGCGATTCGTCGTCGCCCACTTCTTCAATCCCGCGGCGACGGTGCCGCTGGTGGAGGTGGTCCCGGGGCCGAGCACGGACCCGGCCGTCGTCTCGTGGGTCGCGGAGGAGCTCCGCGCGGTCGGCAAACGGCCGGTGGTACTCCGCAGGGCCGTACCCGGCTTCGTCGCGAACCGGTTGCAGGCGGCGTTGCTGCGGGAGGCCTTCGCGCTGGAGGCGGACGGCGTGGCGGAGCTCGCGGACATCGACGAGATCGTCCGGTCGGGGCTCGGTTCGCGCTGGGCGGCCGCGGGGCCGTTCGCCGTCGCCGATCTCGGAGGGCTGGACGTCTGGGCGGCGGTCTGCGCGCAGTTGTTCCCCCTGCTCGACGCCGGGACCGAAGCGCCCGATCTGCTGCGGCGCCGTGTGGTGGAGGGGCGACTCGGCGCCAAGGCCGGCGTCGGTCTGTACCCTCACGTGCCGGACGAGGACGATCGCCTGCGGGCGCGGATCGCGGAGCACTTCGCTCGGGAGTTCCCCCAGTCCCCCGCGCAGAGCCGTGGATCCGGATCGCCTGCGGACGGGGGATGACGTCACCGCCGCCGCGCGAACGGGCTGGAGGCGCGCGCCTCCGCCGGGAGCCGAGCGCGGGTCCGCAGAATGGGGGAATGCCGTTCGCGCCCTCCGACGTCCCCGCGCTCGTCCCGTACCTGGAGGGGTTCCTCGTCGACTGGATCGACCAGCAGCGTCGCTCGCACGGCGTCCCCGGCATCCAGGTGGCGCTCCGGCAGGGGGAGGAACTGCTGTTCTCGCGCGCCGTCGGGCTCGCCGACGCGGAGACGGAGGAGCCGCTGACGACGGCGCACGCCTTCCGGATCGCCTCGCATTCGAAGACCTTCACGGCCACGGCCGTCCTGCGGCTGCTCCGGGACGGGCGGCTCCGCCTGGACGATCCGGTGGCGCAGCACGTCCCGGAGCTCGCCGAGGCGCCGATCGGCGCGACGACGCTGCGGAGCCTGCTCGGTCACCAGGCCGGCGCCGCCAGGGACGGGAGGGAGGCGGGGTTCTGGCAGCGCGAACGGGAGTTCCCCGACCGCGACGAGCTCCTCGTCGAGCTGCGCAGGGATCGCGTCTTCCCGGCGAACGTGCACTTCCACTACTCGAACCTCGGCTATTCGCTGCTGGGGCTCGTCATCGAGGCGGTCGAGGAACGTCCGTACGCGGATGCGATGCGCACGCTGATCGCGGAGCTGGGCGACGCCATGGCCGAGCCGGTGCGGATCGGTCCGGACCTCGGGAACGGCGAGGAGGCGCCGATCGCGTCCGGGCACGGGATCCCGATGACCGAGCGCGGACTGCCGGGATCCGCCGTCGCGCCCGTGATCCCGCCCGCCTCCGCTCGGGCGGAGGCGGCGGCCACCGGGTTCTGGTCCAACGCGGAGACGATCTCCGCGTGGATGGCGGGACACGCTCTCGGCACCGGGCGCTTCCTCGACGACGACGCGAAGCGGCTCATGCAGCGGGAGGAGTCGTGCATCGCGACCGGCGGGTCCACGCGGTGGTACGGGCTGGGCGTCATGATCCGGAAGATCGGGACGCGCCGTGTCATCGGCCACTCGGGCGGCTTTCCCGGCCACATCACGCAGACGTGGACGGATCCGAAGACCGGCCTCACCGTGAGCGTGCTCACGAACCGCATCGACGGGCCCGCGTCCGGCATCGCCGCGGGGATCATCGCGCTGCTCGACAAAGCCGCCGCCGAGGTCGCGGACGCGGACGCGGCCGTCCCGTTCCCGGACGCCGCGGGGCGTTACCTGTCGCTCTGGGGCGACACGAACCTCGTCTGCCTTCCCGGCGTCGTGCTGCAGCTCGACGATGCCGCGGCGGATCCTGCGGGCCAGGCCGTCGTCCTCCGGGAGCGGGACGGCGTGCTCCGGGCCGAGGCCGAGGACGGGTTCGGCGGTGCGGGAGAGCCGGTCCTGCTGCACCGGGACGCCGCCGGCGTGGTCGAGGCGATCACGGTCACGGGGAACCGGCTGCGGCGGCCGCCGGCCTTCGGCGACGCCGTCGCGACGATGCTCGCTCGCTGACCTCGCCTCGCGACGGTTGAAACACTCAGAGAAGTGAGCGATTTACGCAGTACTGGTGACACCTTTGCGCTAATTGTGCAGTATGGGGATATTCGCGGAATCCGACGTCGGCAACGGGGGAACGTCGGCCGGACGAGCGATGTCCTATGACCGACCACTGAGACGTGCCGCGGCATCCTCAGCGGGCGCGGTGTCCCCTCGGGTGCACCGTGCTCCGAGGCCTGTGTGATCGCGGTCGTCTCTCCCCGACCCATCATTCTGCAAGGGGGCAGACAGCATGAACCCTGGAAAGCACCGGATGTCCTCCCGCGGCCGGGGCCTCGGCCGCGTCGCCGCGGGAACGCTCGCCCTCGCGCTCGGCGTGACCCTCAGCGCGTGCTCGACGGGCCCGGCGCCGGCCACGAAGCTCGACCCGGACGCCGACGTGACGATCACCTGGTGGACCGGGCAGGCGGACCAGGCGCAGACGATCCTCAAGGGCCTGGCGGAGGAGTTCGAGAAGGAGCACCCGAACGTCACGATCGAGATGTCCTCCGGGGCGCCCTCGACGGAGGACCTCCTGCAGAAGCTGTCCTCGTCCTTCGCGGGCAACACCTACCCGGACATCTCCTACGCGTTCGGGTCCTGGGCGAGCGAGCTGGCCGGATCCGGCCGCACCCTGGACATCACCGACAGGGTCGAAGGTGACGCCGACCTGGACTGGGAGGGGTTCTCGGGGGCGGCGCGGGCGACGGCGCAGCCGGAGGGCGGGGCCACGATCGGGTTCCCGGCCGTGGTCGACAACATCTCGCTCATCTACAACAAGACCGTGTTCGACGCGGCGGGCGTGGACTATCCGACCGAGGACTGGACGTGGGAGGACTTCCGCACCGCCGCGGCCGCGCTCACGAACCCCGACACGAAGACCTACGGCTACGGCTACTCGGTCTCCGGATCCGAGGAGACCACCTGGCAGTTCTGGCCGCACCTGTGGCAGCGGGGCGGGGAGATCCTCGACGGGGACAAGGCCACGTTCGACTCCGCCGAGGGTGTCGAGGCGCTCACGTTCCTCCAGTCGATGGCGGTCGACGACGCCTCGGTCTACCTCGACCAGACGGACACGAAGTTCGGCCAGTTCTTCGCGAGCGACCAGATCGGGATGATCACCTCCGGTCCGTGGATGCTCTATGACCTGCAGAAGGCCGGGACGAAGTACGGGGTCGTGCCGCTGCCGGGAACGGACGGCGACCACACGACGATCTCCGGCGCCGACATCTGGGTGCTCTTCGACCACAAGGATCCGAACCGCGAGCACTGGTCGTACGAGTTCATGAAGTGGCTGACGGCCCCCGAGCAGGATGTGCGCTGGAACGTCGTCTACGGGAACCTGCCGCTGCGCGAGAGCGAGGTGGACTCGCCCGAGTTCCAGAAGCAGGTGGCGGAGATGCCGGGGATCGAGATCATGGCCGCCAACAGCGCGAACGCGACGATCCCGCGTCCGACCGTTCCCGGCTATGTGAAGCTCTCCGAGGCCGTGGGGACCGCGATCTCCCAGGTCCTGCAGGGGCAGGCGGAGCCCGAGGCGGCCCTGAAGGAGGCCGCTGAGGAGGCGACCGCCGCGCTGGAGGACCAGTGAGTCGAGGGGCAGCGGCCACGCGCCCCGGCGCCCTGCGGCGCCGGGCGCGGGAGAGCCTGACGGGCTGGGGGTTCGTCGGCCCGGCGACGCTCATCGTCCTCGGGCTGTCGCTCTTCCCCGCGGTCTGGGCCTTCCTGCTCTCGCTCCAGAAGTGGAACGGGTTCGCGACGCCGGAGTGGGTCGGCACCCGCAACTACTCCGAGATGATCACGGACGCCGACCTCGGCGCGGCCGTGCTTCACACGCTCGTGTACACGGCCATGTTCGTGCCGGCCTCCGTGCTGCTGGGACTGGGGCTGGCGGTGGCGCTGAACCGGCGCATCGTCCTGATCGGCGTGTACCGCACCCTGATCTTCCTGCCGTTCGTCGTGTCCGCCGCGGCGACCGGAATCCTGACCACGTACCTGTTCAACCCGCAGTTCGGGCTCGTGAACAACGCCCTGCGGATCCTGGGGCTTCCCCAGCAGGGCTGGCTGGAGGACCCCTCCCAGGCGATGCTCGTCATCGCGATCATGTCCGTGTGGGGGCAGGCCGCCCTGACGACGGTGATCTACCTCGCGGCGCTCCAGGACATCCCCGCGGAGCTGTCCGAGGCCGCTCGCGTCGACGGGGCGAACCGCTGGCAGACGTTCTGGCACGTGATCTTCCCCCAGCTCGCCCCGGTCACCGTGTTCGTCACGATCTGGCAGGCCATCCAGGCGATCCAGCTGTTCGACGTCGTCTACACGACGACGAGGGGCGGTCCCCTCGGCGCGACGGAGACGATCGTCTACTACCTGTGGAACGCCGCCTTCCGCGAGCTCGAGTTCGGATATGCCTCGGCGGTCGCCTACGGGCTGTTCGCCGTCACGCTCATCGTCACGATCGCCGTCGTCCTGTGGCAGCGGCGCACTGCGAAGGGGATCACCGTATGACGACCTTCCTCGACCGGCCCGCGCCCGAGGCGCCGGAGGCGCCGGCGACGACCCGCACGATCACCGTGGCGAAGCGCCCCCGGCGGCGGCGGTCCTGGGTCCACCTCCTGCTCGTGCCCGTGGCGCTGCTGTTCTCGGTGCCGTTCCTGCAGATGTTCCTCACCTCGCTCACGCCCGAGTCGGAGATCAACCGTTTCCCTCCGAGCTTCATCCCCTCGGAGCTGACGCTCGACGGCTACGTGAAGCTCTTCGAGCAGTCCGACATCCTGCGGTGGCTGGGCAACTCCGTGATCGTCTCGGCGGTCGGCATCGTCGCGCACATCGTCCTGTGCTCCCTCGCCGGGTACGGGTTCGCGCGTCTGCGCTTCGCCGGCCGCAACGTGAGCTTCCTCATGATCATCGCGACGATCATGATCCCCACGCAGCTGCTGATGGTCCCGACCTACGTGATGTTCGCCACCGTGGGGATCATCGACACCCTCATGGCGGCGATCGTGCCGTGGCTGGCGAGCGTGTTCGGCATCTTCCTCATGCGCCAGTTCTTCCTGTCCCTGCCCGCCGAGCTGGAGGAGGCGGCGATGCTGGACGGCTGTTCCCGCTTCGGCACGTTCTGGCGGATCATCTTCCCGCTCGCCCGTCCCGCGCTGGCCACGCTCGCGATCTTCACCCTGCTCGGCTCCTGGAACGACCTGGTCTGGCCGCTGATCGCGATCAACGACCCGAACGCGTTCACCGTGCAGCTGGGGATCACGAACTTCCAGGGCGCGCGTCGGACGGACTGGTCCCTGCTGATGGCGTCGAACGTGATCGCGACCCTCCCGCTCATCGTGTTCTTCGTCTTCGCGCAGCGGCAGTTCATCGCGACGATGACGTTCTCGGGGGTGAAGGGGTGAGCGCCGGGACGGGAGCGGTGCGCCGGCTGCTCGTGATCGGGGACGCCAACGCGGACCTCGTGCTCCGCGGGGACGTCGTCCCCCGGTTCGGCCAGGCCGAGCAGATCCTGGACGCCGCCGACCTCGTCCTCGGGGGCTCCGCGAGCATCGTGGCCTGCGGCGCCGCGCGCCTGGACGTGCCGACGTCGCTGCTGGCCCGGATCGGGGACGACGCGTTCGGGGCGTTCGTCCTGGACGCCCTGCGCGAGCGCGGCGTCGACACCGCGGACGTGCGCGTGCGCGCGGAAGCGGCGACCGGGCTCTCGGTGATCCTGTCGGCCCCCGAGGACCGGTCGATCCTCACCGCGCTCGGCACGATCCCCGATCTCTCCGCGGAGGACGCGATCGAGCGGATCCGCCGATGGCGCGGAACCGCGGGGATCCTCCACGTCGCCAGCTACTTCCTGCAGCCGGCGCTGGCCGCCGGCCTCCCCGCCGTCCTCGCGGAGGCGCGGGAGCGGGGGTGGACGACGTCGCTCGACACGAACTGGGACCCCGCGGAACGCTGGCTCGGCCTCGCCGAGGCGCTGCCCCATCTCGACCTCCTCCTCCCGAACCGGAGCGAGCTGCGGGCGATCGCCGGCGCGCTGGGCGTCACGGACGCCCCGGACGAGGAGCTGGCCCGCGCCCTGTCCCGCCGCGGCCCGCGCGTGGTCGTCAAGGACGGTGCCCGCGGAGGCTGGTCGGTCCGCGGGGAGGACGCGGTCGAGCGCGGGCCCGGACGCCGGGTCGACGTCGTCGACACCACCGGTGCGGGGGACAGCTTCGACGCGGGCTACCTCGCCGCGCTCGCGCACGGGGTGGGGGCGGAGCGGGAACGGCTGCGCTGGGCCGCGGTCGCGGGCTCTCTCTCCACGACGCGATCCGGCGGCACGGCGGGGCAGGCGACGCGAGGCGAGCTCCTCGCCGCGCTGACCGGCTGATCGGCCCGCCGCCCTCCGGGCGTCTCAGCCCCGCGGGGTCTCGTCGTCCGCCGCGATCTGCACGTCGACCCCGGCCGCGGCGATCGCGGCGAGCTCGGCGGGATCGGCGCTGGAATCGGTGACGAGGATGTCGATCTCCGACAGATCGGCGACCTTCGCCAGGGTCGCGCGCCCGATCTTCGACCCGTCGGCCACGACGACGACGCGGTCGGCCTGGGTGACCATCGCGTGGTTCGTCCGCGCCTCGGTCTCGTTGTGGGTCGTCGCCCCGCCGCGGACGCTGATGCCGTCGGTGCCGAGGAACGCGGTGCCGACGTTGATCGCGCCGAAGGTCTTCTCGGCGAGGACCCCGACCGCCTCCAGGGAGCTGGAGCGGATGAACCCTCCCGTCATGATGACGTTCAGCCGGCTCCGCGTCGCCAGCTCCACCGCTGTCGTGAGGGCGTTCGTCGCGACCGACAGGTCGTCCCGGGACGCCAGAGCGCGGGCGACGGCCGTGGCCGTCGTCCCGCCGCTGATCGCGACGGAGTACTGCCCCTCGGGGAGCAGCCGCGCCGCATGCTCCGCGATCCGGAGCTTCGCGTCGCGGAAGCGCGAGTCCCGGAGCTGGACGGGGACCTCCGTGGTCGGGTCCAGCGCCCGCGCGCCGCCGTGCGAGCGGATCAGCAGGCCCTGCTCGTCCATCTCGGCGAGGTCGCGCCGCATCGTCGCGGTCGAGACCCCGAGATCGTCGGCGATCTCGGTGAGCCGTGCGGTTCCCCGCTCGTTGACGTAGCTGAGGATGAGGGACATGCGCTCCGTGCGACGCCGTGACGTCGCCTGCGGAGTGGCCCCGGGTGTGATGGGCATCGGGTTCCCTTCGTTCTTGTCCGAAGCATCAGGGCGATATATTCGATCACTCATAGTGAGCGAAACAAGCAAACTGTGCGGCAATTATTGCGCGGAATCCGCGCAGTCGGCAATCATCAAGACATGGTCAACATCGTCTTCATCGGCGCAGGCAGCGTCGTCTTCACTCGTCAGCTCGTGGCCGACATCCTCCGCCACCCGGAGCTGTCCGATGCCCGCCTGGTGCTGCACGACATCGACGCGGACCGGCTCGCGGTCGCGGAGGCCACCGCGTCGCACGTGAACGAGCGGCTCGGTGCCCGAGCGGAGATCGTGGCCGCGCCGGACAGGCGGGACGCGCTCGACGGCGCCGACTTCGTCATCAACATGATCCAGGTCGGCGGCATCGAGGCCACGATCGCCGACCTCGAGATCCCCGCGCGGCACGGTCTGCGCCAGACCATCGGCGACACCACCGGGATCGGCGGCGTGTTCCGCGCCCTCCGGACCTTCCCGGTGCTGACCGCGCTCGCCGAGGACATGCGCGCCGTCTGCCCGGACGCGTGGCTGCTCAACTACACGAACCCGATGGCGATGAACGTCTGGTGGCTCTCCGTGGTGGCCCCGGACATCAAGGCGGTCGGGCTGTGCCACAGCGTCTTCTGGACCGCTCACGACCTCGCCGAGCTCATCGGGGTGCCCTTCGAGGAGACGCACTTCCGCGCCGCCGGCGTCAACCACCAGGCGTGGCTGCTGGAGTGGACGCGCGACGGGCAGGATCTCTACCCGCTCCTGCGCGAGCGCATCGAGGGCGATGAGGAGCTCGCCCGTCGTGTCCGCGTCGAGATGTTCCGCCGGCTGGGCCGGTACCCGACGGAGACGAGCGAGCACTCGTCGGAGTATCTGTCCTGGTTCCTGCGCTCCGACGAGCAGATCGAGCGGTTCCGGCTGAAGCCGCTGGAGTACGTCGACATCAGCCGCGAGAACGTCGCCGAGTTCGAGGCGACCCGGGACGCGCTGGCGGCCGGACGCGACCTGGATCTTCCCGAGGGGGCCAGCGAGTACGCGCCGCAGATCATCCACTCGCTCGTCACCGGCACGGAGCGCGAGGTGCACGTCAACGTGCCCAACCGCGGCCTCATCGACAATCTCCCCGCCGACGCGGTCGTGGAGGTGCCCGCGGCCGTCGGTGCGGGCGGACTGGTCCCGCGGCCGATGGGGTCCCTGCCCGCTCCGCTCGCCGCGGTCAACATGCCGTACATCTCGGTGGGGCGGCTGGCCGTCGAGGCCGCGCGGACCGGAGACCCGATCCTCGTGCGCCAGGCCGTCCTGATGGACCCGAACGCCCAGTCGACGCTCACGCCGGAGCAGATCTGGCAGGTGTGCGACGAACTGACCGAGGCCCATGGGGACCTGCTGCCCGAGGCGCTGCGCGCGAGCGCCGGTGCCGGGGTCGCAGCCCGCTGAGAGCGGTGCCCCCGGTCGCCGCAGGACCGGGGCGGAGGACAGCAGGAGCCAGGAAGCGACGACACGCATGAAGGAGAGATCGATGAGCATGGCGACGACCCTGACCGGGGTGCTGGCGACGGCGGCGGTGCTGACGGCGTGCGCGGGCACGACCCCGGCGGCCTCGTCGACGACGGGGGAGTCGGCCGGGAAGGCCGCCGTGGCCCTCCCGCCGACGAGCGGCGTCTTCGACTATCAGCTCGGCGGCGCGTACGACAAGGTGGACGCCGGAACGGGGCCCGTGGCCATCGACGTCGTCGTGCGGGACGCCACTGCGACGCCGCTCGCCGGCGCCTACAGCGTCTGCTACGTGAACGGCTTCCAGACGCAGCCCGGGGAGGCGGAGTTCTGGCTCGGGCACGAGGACCTGCTCCTGCACGACGCCGCGGGGACGCTGGTGACCGACCCGGACTGGCCGGACGAGTACATCCTCGACCCGAGCACGGAGGATCAGCGCGACGGCATCCTGGCGATCCTCGGCCCGGTCATCGACGGCTGCGGCCAGAGCGGGTTCGACGCGGTCGAGATCGACAACCTCGACACGTGGACGCGCTTCGCCGAGATCGACGAGGCCGGCGCGCACGCGCTCGCCTCCGCTTACGTGGATCGCGCGCACGGGGCCGGAATGGCGATCGCGCAGAAGAACGCCGCAGAGATCACGGCGTTCGCGCACGAGGAGCTCGGCTTCGACTTCGCGGTCACCGAGGAATGCGGCGTCTGGGAGGAATGCGCGGCGTACACCGACGTGTACGGGGATCACGTCCTCCAGATCGAGTATCCCGGGGCGCTGGAGGAGGCGGGCATGACCTTCGCCGAGGTGTGCGCGCGAGAGGACAGGGCGCCGCTGACGATCCTCCGGGATCTCGACCTCGTCGCCGCGGGCGGGGCCGGCTACGTGTACGAGAGCTGCTGACGCCATGCCCGATCCCCTCATCGGCGGGCACGCCGCCGGCGAGACCGGCCCGGGTCTGCTCCTGTCGGAGTGGGCGCCGCGAGCGCAGGTCTCGCTCCCCGTCACGCACGTCCCCCGGGCCGCGGTGCCCGCCATCGACGTCCACAACCACCTTGGCCGGTGGCTCACCGGCGACTGGTGCGCGCCGGACGTGCCCGCGCTGCTCGACCTGATGGACGAGACGAACATCGCCGCGATGGTCAACCTGGACGGCCGATGGGACGAGGAGCTGGACGCCAACCTCGACCGGTACGACAGAGCGCACCCCGACCGCTTCCTCACCTTCTGTCACGTGGACTGGGAGCGGCTGGCGGAGCCCGGCGGAGTCCCGGCGCTGCAGCGTCGGCTCCGGGAGTCGGCGGACCGCGGCGCGCGCGGGGTGAAGGTGTGGAAGAACCTGGGCCTGTCCGTGCGCGGGCGGGACGGAACGCTGGTGCGCCCCGACGCGCCGGAGGTCGTCGACGTGCTGGGAGTCGCGGGGGAGCTCGGGCTCCCGGTGCTCATCCACGTCGCGGATCCGAAGGCGTTCTTCGATCCCCTCGACCGGTTCAACGAGCGGATCGACGAGCTGGGACAGCAACCGCAGTGGTCCTTCGCGGACCGGTCGCGCTTCCCGTCCTTCGACGAGCTGATCGACGCCCTGGAGCGGCTGCTGCTCGCCACGCCGGGAACCCGCTACATCGGCGCGCACATGGGATGCGTCGCCGAGGACCTGGACCGGGTCGAGCGCCTCCTCGACGCGGCCGAGAACCTCACGGTCGACATCGCCGGGCGCCTCGGTGAGCTGGGTCGTCAGCCGCGCCGCTTCCTGCGCCTCGTGGAGCGGTACCCGGATCGGGTCCTGTTCGGGACGGACGCCTTCCCGCTCGATCGGGAGGACCTGCTCACGCACTTCCGCTTCCTCGAGACCGACGACGAGGGCTTCGACTACGCCGCGGGGTCGCCCGTGCCGCCGCAGGGGCGCTGGACGATCTCGGCCGCGAACGTGCCGCGGCGCCTGCTCCCCGCCCTCTACTCCGGGAACGCGAAGAGGATCCTCGGCCTCTAGCGAGCCGGTGGTGACATAGTGGAGCGATGGTCACTCAACAGGGGTGGTTCGCGTCACATCGGGAGCTGCCCCGCTCCAGCGCTGCCGAGTCGATTCTCGACGATCTCAGAGAAGGCATCCGCAGCAAGAGCCTCGAAGTCGGGGCCCGGCTCCCCTCGGAACAGGACCTCGCGCGCCACTACGGTGTGAGCAGACCGGTCGTCCGGGAGGCGCTGCGCTCGGCCCAGGCGCTCGGGCTCACCCAGACCCGGACCGGCAGCGGCACGTACGTGATCTCGGAGACGCCGCGGCCCTCGCAGCGGTTCGGCGAGTACTCGACCCGCGACCTCGTCGAGTCGCGCCCGGCGATCGAGGTGCCCGCCGCCCGGCTGGCCGCCCTCCGCCGCAGCGACGAGCAGGCGGCGGCTCTGCTCGACATCTGCACCCGGATGGAGGAGGAGCGGCAGGCGCGCGAGTGGGTCCGGCTCGACTCGCTCTTCCACGCCAGCATCGCCGCCGCCTCCGGCAACGCCGTGTTCTCCTCCGTCGTGGCCGACACGCGCGAGGCGCTGTCGCAGCAGTCCGAGATCATCAACCTCGTCGCCCACCGCCGCGAGCCCTCGAACCGCGAGCACCGGGGCATCGCCGAGGCGATCCTCCGAGGCGATGCCGACGGTGCCGCCCGCGCCATGCAGGAGCACCTGGACTACGTGGAGGCCGTCGTCCGTCCGATGATCGACGAGGGCTGAGCGCCCCGCCGCCGTCCGGCATCAGTCGGTACTCTGCTCGCCCACGAGGTTGATCGCGAAGAGCGCCCGCCGCTCGTCGGCGTCCAGCCCGAGCGCGGTGAGGACCCCGAGCTTCGCGAGGGCGGCGTCGGCGGTCAGGTCGTATCCGTCCCACGCGCCCGCTCGGTGCAGCGCCGCGCCGACCGCGTACCGCCGGAGCTGCACGGTCCCGGTCTGGCACTGGGTGATCGCGACGACCGGCGTCCCGGCGCGCGTGGCGTCCTCGATCGTCTGCCGCAGCGCGGTGTCGCTCGTCGGCGCCGTTCCGGCGCCGTAGCACTCCAGGATCAGGCCGTCGGGGTAGAGGTCGGCCGCGGCGCGGACCAGGCGGGCGTCGAGTCCAGGGAACACCCGGAGGAGCCCGACGGCCGGCAGGGGGCGCCCGCCGCGCTGCCGCGGATCCAGCGCCGCCAGTCGCGAGCGCAGCACGGCGGTTCCCGCGGCATCGGCGGCGAGCGGACGGAAGGCTGCGAAGGCCTCGTCCTCGTCGGCGGAGCGCTTCACGGCGCGGACGGCGGGGAGCACGGATCCGCCGAACGCGATCCGCACCCCCGGCGCGCCGTCGTCGGCGTGCCGGTAGGCGAGGGCGAAGTTCGCGGGGGCGTCGGAGCCCGGCTCGTCGACCGGTCGCTGCGCGCCGGTGAAGACGATGGGGATCGGGACGTCGGCCAGCGCGAACGCGGCGACGGCGGCCGTGTACGCGAGGGTATCCGTGCCGTGCACGACGAGGACCCCGCGAGCGCCCGTCACGTGGTCGCGGATCGTCGCCGCGATGGAGAGGGCGTGGGTGAGGTCGGCGTCCGCGCTGTCGATGATCCGCGGGATCGGCAGGTACCGCCACGGCCGGGCGGAGGGGTCCGCCGCGCGGACGAGGGCGGCGAGCGTGGACTCCCGGTCCGCGGCCGCCTCCAGCCCGTGCCCCTCGTCGCGCATCCCGAACGTTCCCCCGGTGTACACGACGAGCAGCTCGTCCTCGATGGTCGGCGTCCGGTTCGCGGCCACGGCCAAGGTCCTCCTCGAAATGATGTCAGGTTGTCAATCTGCTAGACAGGTTTGCGCAGAATCGCTAGCCTGGGCCACGAACGACCCGGATCGCAGATGCGTCGAGAGCACCCTACCTCCCCTCCCGCCTCGCGATCCCCGGTCGCTCGACGTGTCCAGTTCCCCCGATGGAGAGGAAACGCGCTCATGAGTGCCGCAACGGAACCCGGCGTGCAGACGAGGCCCGCGGTCGACGAGACCAACGAAGAGTTCATGCTCGAGCGGGTGCCGCAGAAGGCGCGCCGCTCCTGGTGGTCCCAGTTCGTCATCTGGGTCGGTTTCGGCTATGTGCCCACCGGCCTCATCGTCGGCGGCCAGCTCGCCGGCACCGCCGAGGGCGGAGGCATGCCGTTCGGCGACGCCGTGCTCACCATCGTGCTGGGCCAGGGCGTGCTGCTGCTGCTGACCTTCGCCCTGGGGTTCGCGGCGATGAAGACGGGGCTCAACCTGTCGCTCATCTCCCGCTTCTCGTACGGCCGGAAGGGGATGATCCTGCCCATGCTCGTCATGGGGCTGCTCACCCTCGGCTGGTTCGCCTCCATCGTCGGCATGGTCGGCGACATCTTCAACGCGGCGTTCGGCAGCTTCACCGGGATCACCATCTTCAACGGCCTCAGCCTGGAGTTCGTGATCTTCTCGCTGATCTGGGGCGCGATCTTCACTTGGTCGGCGTGGAAGGGGATCGTCGCCCTGGAGCGGATCTCCGCGCCCGCCGCGCCGTTCGTCCTCATCGTCGCGATCGTCGCGGCGGTCATGATGATCTCCGAGTTCGGCGGGTTCGGCAACGTCCTCGCCGAGGGCGCGAACCGCTCCGGGACCTCCATCGGGACCGGGATCACGGTGATCATCGGCGCCTGGATCGCCGGGGTCATCATGGGTGTCGACATCTTCCGGTTCGCCAAGACGGCAGCACACGTGTTCATCGGGGCCGGGGCGTGCTTCATCCTCACCAACCCCCTGCTGAACTTCATCGGCTACACCGGCAGCATCGCGACCGGAGACGCGAACTTCATCTCGTGGATGGTGACCAAGGGCGTCTTCTTCGCGATCCTCGGCGTCATCCTGTGGGTCGTCGCCCTCTGGACGACGAACATGTCCGAGCTGTACTGCAACGCCCTGTACGTCGGTCCCGCGGCCAACGCGATGGGCATCCGGATCGCCCGGCCGAAGATCGTCATCACCGTCGGGATCATCGGCAGCATCCTCGGCGCGTTCGGGTTCTACTCGTTCTTCTTCGCCGATTTCATCACGGTCCTCGGCGCCGCGTTCGTCCCGCTCGCGGGCCCGATCCTGGCGGACTTCTTCGTGGTCCGTCGCCGCGAGTACACGTCCGCGAACGTGGACGAGCTGCCGGCCGTGCGTCTTCCCGGGATCATCTCGTTCCTCATCGGAGCCGTGCTCGGCATCGTCTTCCAGTACTGGATGCCGCTTCCCGGGGACTTCCCCGCCGGGCTCGGCGCGCTCATCATCACGTTCGCGCTGCACCTCGTGCTCTCGAAGGTGATGGCGGGGCGGCCCGAGCAGCGGATTGTGGAGTCCGCGGACGCCGGGATGCGCTGACCCGGAACCTCATCGATCCCCCGTGCCGCGGCGGCACGGGGGATCGATGCGTCCGGGCCGGCTCAGCCGTTGACGCGGTCCGCGGCGGTGGCGGGCCGGGGCACCTGGTCCATGAACTGCTCCGCGATGTCGATCCGGCGCAGGAACGTGACGCCCTCCTGCTCCTTCGCCCAGGCGATGAACTCCGCCAGGCCGTGCGCGCGGGCGGGGTTGCCCGTGATCCGCGGGTGCAGGCCGATCGACATCATGCGTCCGCAGTCGTCGCCGTCGTCGAGGAGCTGCAGCACGGTGCGCCGGGCGACGTCGACGAAGTCCGAGGGGGATCCGAATCCGGTCCCCATGATGTACCGGCAGTCGTTGACGGCGAGGGAGTACGGCACGACGAGGTGCGACCTCTCCCCGACGAAGGTCCAGTAGGGCAGGTCGTCGCCGTAGTAGTCGGAGTCGTAGAGGAACCGGCCGTCCTCGACGAGGAGCTCCCGGGTGTTCACCGACATCTCGCGGCAGTACCAGCCCTGCGGGGTCAGGCCCATGCGAGAGAAGGAGTCCATCGCGAGGCCGATGATCTCCTTCTCCTCCTCGCGGGAGTACTCGTAGTGATCGATCCAGCGGTAGCCGTGGCCGACGAGCTCGTCCCCGCGCGCCAGGATCTTCTCGGCCACCCGGGGGTTGCGCTCCAGGGCCACGGCGGCGCCGAAGACCGTGATCGGGATCTCGTGGCGGTCGAAGATGCGGAAGAGCCGCCAGATCCCCGCGCGGGAGCCGTACTCGTACATCGACTCCTTGGCGAGGTCGCGCTGGCCCTCGACGTCGAACGGCAGCTCGTACATCCCGTCGTTGCGGCCGTCGCCCATCGCGAACGTCAGTTCCGAGCCCTCTTCGTAGTTGATGACGATGTTGATCGCCACCTTCGCGCCGCCCTCCCAGCGGATCACCGGGGGGTTCTCGCCGTACCCGAGGATCTCGCGGTCGGGACCGGGCACCCCGGGGATGTCGTCGTTGCGGTACCAGTGGTTCTTCGCGACCTGCTGCGGATCGGGCATGCAGGATCTCCTCCCTGTTCGGCCGGGCGGCGTCGTCCCTGCGTCCGAAACCGACGCGCCCGCGGCACATCTGTCAATCTGCTAGACAGCTTTCACTGTATCGACGCCTCCGTACCCGCACAAGCGCGCCGAACCCGAGGCGGCCGGGCACCGTGCGGGGCTACCGGCAGAGCAGCTCGTCCACCGGGGGCAGACGATCCAGCACCGAGATGCCGGCGATCTCCTGCGCGACCTCCTCGGCCGCACTGGTGAGGTGCGCGTGGAGGATCGCCACCGCCCTGTCTCCGTCGTGATCCGACATCGCCTCGACCATCTGCGCGTGCTGCTCGTCGTGCTCGCGGCGAATCGGCGAGCTGGCGAAGGAGATGTCGCGGTACCGGGCGGTGTTCCGCCAGCCGGGAACCAGCGCCCGCACCAGCCAGGAGTTCTGGCAGGTCTCGTAGAGGAGGAAGTGGAAACGCTCGTGCGCGCTGATCATGGCGTACGCGTCCTCCTTCGCGACCGCGGCCCTGCGCTCCTCGTTCGCCGCGAGGGCGGCTGCCGCGTCCTCGGCGGTGAAGTTCGGCGCGCCCAGCCGGAGCGCGAGCGTCTCCAGGTACAACCGGCTCCGGTACGTCTCGACCAGGTCGTCGATGCTGAGCTCCCGCACCTGCGCGCCGCGATTGGGGAGCATCTCCACGATGCCGAGCGAGGCCAGCTCGCGGATCGCTTCGCGGACCGGCATCATCGAGACCCCGAGGTCGGTCGCCACCTCGTTGAGGCGGATGAAGGAGCCGGGCGGGTACGCGCCCTCGAGGATGCGCATGTAGAGCTCGGTCGCGACGAAGTCGACGCTCGATCGCGGCGGCGCCGTACGGTACCTGTCCATCCGGGCGCGAGCTCCTCCCGTTCCACGCAACATGATCGCCCCTAGCGTATGCGGTTCGTCAGCGCGCCCAGCCCCGTGGCCCGCGTGACGAGCGTGTCTCCGGAGCGGAGGAACACCTTCGGCTCGCGCGCGTTGCCGATGCCGCTGGGGGTGCCGGTGAGGATCACGTCGCCGGCGTCGAGCGTCATGCCGCGGCTGAGCTCCTCGATGAGCTGCGGGATGTCGAACGCCATCTGGCCGACCACCGCGTCCTGCATCACCTCGCCGTTCAGCTCGCACTCGATCCGCACCCGGTCGAGATCGTCGATCTCGTCCCGGGTCGTGATCCACGGACCGAGCGGCATGGTGCGGTCGATGCTCTTGCCCTTGAACCACTGCCCGCCGTGCGCGCGCTGCACGTCCCGCACCGAGACGTCGTTGGCCAGGGCGTACCCGAAGACGTGGTCCATGGCGTCCGCGCGGGGGATGTCCTTGCCCGCGGTGCCGATCACGATCGCGATCTCGGCCTCGTAGTCCCACTGGTCGCTCAGCGCGAAGTCGCACTCGATGTCGTCGGCGGGTGCGATCACCGTGCGCGGCGACTTCGTGAAGAACGTCGGATGCTCAGGACGCCCGTCGGGATCCTGCCCCTCGCGCTTGCCCCTCGACTCCTCGAAGTGGTCCCAGTAGTTCCAGCCGACGCAGAGGACGTTGCGTCGCCAGCGCTGGATCGGCGCGCCGAGCACGGCCTCGGCGAGGGGCACCTCGGCGACGGGGCGGGACGCCGGGTCCAGCCCGCCCGCGGTGATCACATCGTCGACGAGGCCGGCCGAGGCCGGGTGGACGTGCACGGTCTCCCCGGAGTCGGACAGCACGCCCACCCGCCAGCCGTCGTTGTGGCGGATCGCGCAGTACCGCATCAGCTCGCCCCGTCGTGGATCACGGCGATGGCGTTGATCTCGATCAAGTAGTCCTTGTTGACGAACTTCGACACCTCGACCATCGTCGACGCCGGGGCGACGCCGGTGAAGTACTGCTGGCGCACCTCGTGGATCGCCGCGAAGTCCTCCATGTTGCGCACGTAGACGTCGACTCGGGCGATGTCGTCCAGCGTGCCGCCGGCCGCCTCGACCGCCGCCTGCAGGTTCTGGCACACCTGGTGGGTCTGGGCGCTCACGTCGCCGACGCCGGTGACGCCGCCCTGGGCGTTGCGGGCCGTCATCCCCGAGATGAAGACCATCCGGCCGTCGAGGCGGGCCTGGGTCGCCTGGGCGAAGTGGCCGTTCGGCACGGCGAGAAGATCCGAGGTGATCTGGGTCTTGGGCATGGGTCTCTCCTTCGGTGGGGTGGCTCAGAGGGTGTCGGCAGCGCTCGTGTACCACTCGGGCTGCGTCGGGTAGTGGGGGCCGTCGTACACCTCGAGCAGGACGGTGTCCTCCTCGGCGTGGGTCGGGCCGTGCAGGCACCCCTTCGGGTTCCAGTAGAAGGAGCCCTCCTCGAGGACGAGCCCCGTGGGCACGTAGCGATACCGACCGGACAGGCAGAACATGAACTGGTTCGAGGCGTGCGAGTGACGCAGCGGGATGCCGGAACCGGCTCGGAACCGCACCAGCGCGATGGACGCGCCGGTCTCCTCGTCGCGCCACAGCGGCTTGTGCGACAGCCCGTCGAGGGTCTTGTCGAGCCATTCGTGGTCCTTCGACTGCACGAGGATCTCGCGGAACCGGTACATCACCTCGCTCTCGCCGTCGCCGGCGACGGCCTCCTCGCGGGAGCCGTCGGCGGCGATGCCTCCGTAGCGGGCGGGGTCGGAGAGGTTGCTCGCCCATTCCTCCGCGTCCACCCCGTCGGGGCGCGGCGGACGGGGGATCAGCTGCTCCTGCTCACGCGGCTCCATCACGCCACCCTCCCGGCAGGTTCTCGCCCTGGTCCTTGAACTCGATCAGCCGGCTCACGTAGCGGGTGCGGCCGACGTTGGTCAGCATGTGCACGGGGCTGGGCAGCATCTCGATGGTGCGCCCCACGAACTCGTGCACGTCGCGGGAGGTGCCGTCGAGGTACGTGATGCGGTTGTCCGCCGCCTCGATGGCGATGACGAGATACGGGTTGTGGTGCAGGTGCCAGGGCTGTGACTCGCCCGGCTCCAGGCTGATGTGCCACACCCGGGTGTGCTCGTTCTCGAGGATGACCTCCTGCCCGACGTCGCCGAGGATGACCTCGCCTCCGTCCGGCAGGGTGATGATGTCGCCTTTGGCCAAGATTCCTACTCCTTCTGCGAGGGTCGTACGATCGCGCGGTACGCGTCGATGGCAGCGCGGCTGCGCAGCGGGTCACGGGGGTCCCACGGCTCGATGGCCGCGACGTGGCCGTCGGGGCGGACGAGCACGAGCGTGTCGTCCGGCACGCCGAATCGGCGGGCCACGGCATCGCCCGGGTCGAAGAGCGCGTGCGGGCGCAGCCCGGTGTTCTCGGGGGCGTCCCAGCGGCTGACGACGAAGTGCCTCAGCCCGGGGGTGTCGTCGTCGACCGGGATGAGCGGGCGGCGACGGGCGTCGGTGAAGTAGAGCGCGAGGAACGCGTCGCGACACAGCTCGTGCAGATGGTGCCGCGCGCTCTCGCCGAACAGGGGCAGGTCCGGCACGCGGGAGCCGAGCCGCACGGGCTGCGTGGGCTCGCCGGTCCGGATAATGCCGCCGCGCCCCGAGCCGTCGACGTCGAGGGTGACGCCCAGCAGGGTGCGGGTCATCGCCGCCGCCCACCCGTTCCCGGAGGAGATGACGTCGTCGGCGCCCTCGGCACGGGCCATCCGCCTGCGGGCGGCCTCCGCGAGCTCTCCCGATCCGTCCCGTGCGATCGGCGCCTGCTCGGAGGCGTACCCCTCCAGCAGACCCGGATCCGCCCAGCCGCGCGTCACCCAGGCAAGTCGCCACGGGAGGTTCGACGCGTCGAGCACGCCGGTGTTCAGGCCCAGCGCCCACATCGGGGTGATCAGGTGCGCCGCGTCGCCCATCAGGAAGACGCGCCCGTCCTGCCACTGCGAGGCGACCCGGTGGTGCACGCTGTAGATGTTGGTGCCGATCACGGTCGTGTCGACGTCGCCGATGAAGCGGTGGACCTTCTGCTGCAGCTCCTCGGCCGACGGCTCCTGCGCGCCCGGCTTGAGGGGGAAGAGGAACCGCCAGCAGTGCGGCTGCCGCACCAGAATCATCCACTCCGCGCTGTCGCCGAAGTACGACAGGTAGGGGTAGTCGCGCGGCGAGGCGATGTCGAGGTCGGCCTCGAGGTCGATGAGCATGTAGCGCTCCTCGAGGGTCTTCCCGTCCACGCGCGCGCCGAGCAGCTCCCGCACCAGTGAGCGGCCGCCGTCGCAGCCGAGCAGGAACGCGCCCTCGAACGTCTGTGGGCCGTCGGGCGTCTGCACGTGCACGGTGACGCCGTCGTCGGTCTGCGTGAACCCGGTGAGGCGGTGGTTCATCCGGAGCGAGCCCGGGGCGATCGCCGCGAGCGCGTCGCGCAGCACCGGTTCGAGGTGGTGCTGCGGGATGTTCACCACGAAGGGGAATCGCGTCTCGTCGGCGAGGTACGAGGTCAGGATGGACTGCTGCGACACGTTGGACGAGCGATCCGTCTCGCCGATCTCGTCGATGCGCACCGAGGCGCGCAGCACCGGCTCGACGACGCCGTACCGGTCGAGCACCTCGAGGGTGCGGGTGAGGATCGTGCCGGCCTTCGTGTCGAGGGACAGCTCGGAGTCCTCCTCCAGCACGAGGAAGGGGACGCCGTGGTGCGCGAGCCCCAGCGCCGTGACGAGCCCGACGGGTCCGCCGCCGGAGATGATGACGGGCTTGTCCGCGGTGTTGCGCTCAGTCATCCTCGACTCCGAAGGCGCGATCCCGGGTGAGGACGGATCCGCTCATGCTCGCCGCGTCGCTGAGCAGGAACATCAGGGGGCCGACGACGTCCTCGGCGGACCCCACGCCGGTCGAGGTCTTCCAATGCTCCAGCTCGCCGCCGGCGGGGTTCGCCTTCCGGAACTGGGGCGTGTCGATCACGCCGGGGAACACGACGTTCGCGCGGATGCGGTACTCGGCCACCTCCGCCGCGAGCGACTTGATCCACGGGACGAGCGCGCCCTTCGTGGCGGCGTACGCGGAGGCGTTCGCGTGACCGACGTTCGCGAGCCCGGACGAGAACGCGAGGATCGTGCCCCGGCGGGCCGCCATCATCGTGGGCAGGACCGCCTGGGTCGCCCAGACGACGCCGGTGAGGTTCACGTCGAGCGTGCGCTGCCACTCCGCCGGGTCCGTCTCGGCGACGGGAGTGCGCGGCTGCACCGCCGCGCCGGCCACCAGCCCGTCGATGCGGCCCTCCTGCGCGACGATCCGTCCGACCGCGGCGAAGACCTCCTCACGGTCGGCGACGTCGACCCGGTGCCCCGTGACGCCGTCGGGCAGCTGCGGGTCCGCTCGGGTGCCGAACACGTGCGCGGACCCGCCCGCCCGGGCGTAGGCGGTGGCCACCGCCAGGCCGATGCCGCTCGTGCCGCCGGTGACGACCAGCACCTCGCCGGTGGCGTCGAACTGCGTTCTCATCTCGTGACCTCTTCTCGTCCGCGCAGCCCGAGCTGCTGTTCCCACTGTTCGATCTGCTCCACGACGCTGCCGGGGAGACGGATGCCCTCGCGCATCGCACGGCGGCGGTTCTGCGCGCTGCGTTCGCCGGGGATCCGCGCCGCCGTCTCCGAGGACGTCATCGGAGCCGCCTGCACCTGCGCGGCGAGCTCCGCGGCCCGATCGGCGAATCCCGGGTCGAGCGCGCTGGCGTCGAGGGCGAGGAAGAACGTGCTGGAGTTGTACGGCATCGTCGCGTCGGCGTACAAGCCCCGCACGCCCGCGCCGAAGCCGCCGCCGGACAGCACGCCGGTGAGAACGTCGACGACCAGCGCCAGGGCGAAGCCCTTCGCGCCGCCGGCCGGGAGCAGGAAACCGGCGATCGCGGCGGCCGGGTCCGTGGTCGGCCGGCCCTCGGCGTCCGTCGCCCAGGTGTCGGGGATCGATCGTCCCTCCGACGCGGCCAGGCGGATCTTGCCCATGGCGGCCTCGGAGAGAGCCAGATCGACGACGATCGGATCCCGGTCCGTGCGCGGCACGGCGACGGCGATCGGGTTGTTCCCCACCACGGCCCGGGCGCCGCCGGGCGCGGGCATGAGCGGCCGGGTGTTCGCTGCGGCGACGCCGATCATCCCGGCGTCCGCGGCCATCGCGGCGTATCGATAGGCGCCGCCGAAGTGGAAGGCGTTGCGGCACGCGACCGCGGCGATGCCGTGTTCGCGCGCCCGTGCGATCGCGAGATCCATGGCGTCCTGCGCGCTCGCCTGGCCGAGACCGTTCCCGGCGTCGACCGTGAGCAGCGCGCCGAGGTCGGCCAGGATGCGATTGCGGGCGGCGGGGTCCACCGAACCGGAGCGGATCCGGTCGAGATACATCGGCAGCAGCAGGAGGCCGTGCGACGGCAGACCGCGTGCATCCGCCTCGACGAGGCCGTCGGCGACGAGGTGCGCCGAGCGCTCGTCGGCGCCCGCCGCGACCAGCATCCGCGTCGCCCGCGCGATGAGGTCCTCCGGGGCGAAGGCGAGGCCGGCGCTCACGACGCGGCCCGCTGACTCTCGGCCCACGGGATGAGCAGACGCTCGATGAAGACGAGGACGTAGAAGAGGACGATGCTCATCAGCGCGAGCAGCACGATCGCGACGAAGGCCAGCGCCGTGTTCGCGTTCGAGCCGGACTGCACGATCAGGTAGCCCAGGCCCTCGCTGGCGCCGACGAACTCGGCGATGACCGCGCCGATCACGGCGAGCGAGATCGCGGTCTTCAGGCCGACGAAGATCTGCTCCAGCGCGAACGGCGCGCGGAACTTCACGAACGTCTGCAGCGGCGTGGCGTTGAGCGACTTGGCCAGCTCGATGAACTCGCTCGGCGTGGAGCGCAGGCCGGCGGTGGTGGACAGGACGATCGGGAAGAAGCACAGCAGGACCACCATCACGACCTTCGGCGCCTGGCCGAAGCCCATCCACACGACCAGCAGCGGCGCGATGGCGACCTTCGGCGCCGCGTTGATCGCCAGCAGCAGCGGGTAGATCATCTGCTCGATGAGCTTGGACGAGGCGATGACCATGGCGATCGGCACGCCGATCACGATGGCGAGGAGGAACCCCTGAACCGTCTCGACGAAGGTCACCCAGGTCTGCGTCAGCAGGAAGCCGGGGTTCGCCATGAACGCGTTCCACACGTCGGCGGGCGACGGCAGCAGGAACCTGTCGATCCGGAACCCGATGACGGACAGCCACCAGACGAGCACGACGAGCAGCAGGCCAGCGAGCGGCAGCAGGACGGCGCGCAGGGTGGTCGTGCGGCGCGCCCGGCGCAGGCCGGTGTCCACCGATCCGGTGATCGCCTTGTTCAGCAGGGTCGGGGTGGTCATGCCGAGACCTCCTCGTGCGTCTCGTGCAGGAGATCGTGCAGTCGTCCGCTCACCCGGGTGACCTCGTCGGCGTGCGCCGAACCGCCCAGGGAGCGGGGACGGGGGATCGGCACGGGGAGGATCTCGCGGATCCGGCCGGGGCGCGGCCTCATCACGACCACGCGGTCGGCGAGGAGCACCGCCTCCTCGATGGAGTGCGTGACGAACACGATGGTCGTGTTCTGCTCCATGACGATGCGCTGCAGCTCGACCGACAGCTCCTCGCGCGTGAGGGCGTCCAGGGCGGAGAACGGCTCGTCCATCAGGAGGATCGACGGCTCCTGCACCAGCGACCGGCACAGCGACACGCGCTGCTGCATGCCGCCGGAGAGCTCGTGCGGCAGCTTCCCCGCGAAGGGGTCGAGGCCGGTGAGGGCGAGCAGCTCGTGGGCCCGGGCCTTCGCGCGCTTCCGGTCCAGGCCGAGCACCTCCGCGGGGAGCATGATGTTCTGCATCACGGTGCGCCAGGGCAGCAGGGCCGGCCGCTGGAACATCATCGCCACCTCCCGGCGCGGGGCGAGCACCGGGTCGCCCGCGATGCGGACCACGCCGCCGGTCGGCTTCTGCAGCCCGGCGATGATCCGCAGCAGGGTCGACTTGCCGCACCCGCTGCGCCCCACGAGCGTCACGAACTCGTTCTCGTCGATGGCCACGTTCACGTCCGACAGGGCGTGGATGCGGCCCCGCGGAGTCACGAACTCCTGGTCGACGGCTTCGATGTCGATCATCACGATGCTCCGACGGTCCTACTCGACCGGCGCGACGATGGCGGACGCGTCGGGCTCCGACGTGATCGCCCCGCCCTCGACCAGCAGCGCGAGGATCGCGTCGACCCGGGCCGGATCGAGCAGGCCGTTGCCGGTGGGGTCGCCGACGTAGGGCGTCATCGCCTCGACCTCGCCCGCGGCGACGTCCGGCTTCTGCGTGGGCTGGTACGTGGCGAGGATCTCGCCGGTCTCCTCGGGGTTCTCGATCGCGTACGCCAGGCCTCGGTGCAGGGCCTCGTTGAACCGCGTGACGCTCTCGGGATCGTCGGCGACCCGCTTCTTCGAGGCGAACAGCGCGTTGCCGTAGAGGTCTTCGAGGTAGTCGCTGAACGGCAGGAAGACACCGGCCTCACCGGTCGCGCCCCGGATCAGGCCGTCGGCGACGACGAACTGCCCGATCGCGTCGACCTGCTTGCTCGCCAGGAGCTGCGGCAGTGCGGAGGGCTGGGCGGGCACGAAGGTCACGGTGCTCGCGTCGATGCCGGCCGCCTCCGCGTAGACGGGGAAGAGCACCTCGTTCACCGAGCCCGGCTGGTCGGCGATCTTCTTGCCCTCCAGGTCCTTCGGCTGACTGATGCCGTAGCCCTCCGCGGTGGCGATGGCGGCGAGCGACTTGTCCTGGATCGCGCTGACGATCCGTGCGGGGATCTGCTCGTTCGCGATGGTCAGAGCCGCCGCCTGGAAATCGCCCACGCCGAAGTCGGCCTTCCCGGAGGCGACGAGCTTGAGCACGTCGACGGTCCCGGATCCCGGCTGGATCTCGACGTCGAACCCGGCGTCCTCGAAGAAGCCCTTCTCAAGCGCCACGTACGCGTAGGCGTCGCGGCCGAAGGTGTTGAAGGAGGTGAGGTACGTGACCGGGGTCAGCCCCTCGGGGGCGTCGGTGCCGGCCGTGCCGTCGGCCGCGGCGGGGGCCTGGCTGGAGCATCCGGCGACCGTCAGGGCGAGAACGGCGAGTCCCGCCACGAGGGCGGAGCGGAAGGGCTTCCTCATGATTGCTGACCTTTCATCTTCGAACGGTGGAACGCAGGGCGGGACTCGATCAGCGGATGCCGAGCGAGAGGGGGTGATGGGCGGAGGTGAGGCGGCTCGGGTTGATCCGGGCGATCCGGTCCTGAAACGCCGGGTCGAGGTGGGCGATCGGCTCCCGCGGGTCCTCGAGCCCCATCGGGAACGGCCAGTCGCTGCCCAGCAGCAGGCGATCGTCGCCGAAGACGTGGCGGGCGAGGTCGACGTTCGCGCCGTCGTGGGTGAGGCAGTCGGTGTAGAGGCTGTGCAGCATCGTCGCGACGGGCGGCAATGACGGGTCCAGTCCGGGGCGGGCGGTGTCGAGGCCGCGCTGCCAGCGGGCGGCGACGGAGGGCACGACCCCGCCGCAGTGCACCAGCACGATCCGCAGGTGCGGGTTGGCGGCAAGCACGCCGCCGAGGACGAGCTCGGCGGTCGCCACGCCGGTCTCCACCGGGTTGCCGAGCAGGTTGTGCAGATAGTGGGCGGCGAGCCGCTTGTCCGGGGACTCCGCGGGGTGCAGCAGGACGGGTCGCCCGTCGGCGGCCAGCAGATGCCAGGCCTCGGCGAACTCGGGGGAGTCGAGCGCCACGGAGCGTCCGCCGGCCGCACCCACCCAGCCGACGAAGCCGTCGGTCGCGAGGTGCGTGCGGACGGTGCGGGCGGCGGCCGCGGGGTTCTCGAACGGCAGGTAGGCCAGCGGCTTCAGGCGGTCGTCCGTGGCGCAGGCGGCGAGGATCCCGTCGTTGATCGCCTCGACCCACTCCTGGGTGCGCTCGGCGGGCAGGTCCTGGCGGAAGAAGGGCGGCGGGACCGAGACGAAGGCGGCGTCGAGCGCGTGCTCGTCGAGGTACCGCAGGAGGCGGTCGGGGGAGTACAGCGCGTCGGGCCCGATCGCCCGCCCGTCGAGGACGAGGCGCCCGTCGTCATCCGTCGCCACCCCGGACTCCCGCTGCGCCGCCGCGTCCAGGAGCGGTGCGAGGTGCGTGTGCACGTCGGTCGCGGGCTGCGGAGCTCCAGCGCTTCCCATGGCGCCTCCTCGCACTCCGTGGGTCGGTTGCCTCAGCGTAGTGCGATATTTGATCAAATGTCAAACAGCCGGGTACGCGGTGGACCCGTGGGATCCCGGCGCCGCAAGCCGAGGCGCTCCGGGATCGAGACAACCTGCCGCCGATGGAGACGCTTCGCGCTCGCCGCAGAGGCGGAGACGGAGGCGGTGCGAGCATGCAAGGCGCCGCCCTTGTCGCGCTTCTCTCGCTCAATGACCGAGAGTTGCCCCGTTACATGGATGGACGGAGCAATCTGCGGAAGCGGCCCAGAACCGCCTTCTCGTCATGGAGGGGACGACTCCCCCCCGGCGAAGTAGAAGCCACGCGGGGCTGCAACGGTGATCTTGATGATCCCAGTGTGCCTCCGGTCGGCATCGATCCGGTGACAGGTGACCGTCAGTTGGAGGCGCGCGGAGCGGAATCCTATTGACCGCCGTTTGTCGCGCAGTTTTGGGAAGTTCACACCGTTGGCTCGGGCGAGTGGTATTACAGCAAGGTCGCCGGCGCAGACCCAGCACAGACTCGACCTGACTGCTCGAGGCGTGCCCGCAACGGCCGCTGAAGCATGGGTGCCGTGCGCACCTGTACCTTGTCTGGTAACTGGTTGTCAATTGGAGAGGCGTGAGCGTTGCTGCACTTTCAGATCCCAGGAGCCCCTGGCGGAAACCTCCTTGAGCATCTACTGATCGAGTCGATGGGGGCGATCCGAGGCGGAGGTATCTTCGCCTGGGCGAATGCTTCAGGAGTGCAGACGCTACTTGAGGACTCCGTGATGGAGGAGATGCTCCGTGACTCTGACTTTCAATTGATTATCGGTACCGATTCGATTACAAACACGGCCGCAATTGCGAAGCTATCTGCCCTGGAGACGGTCCGTCCGAGGCTTCATATTCGAGCGTTCGTGAGCCCAGTGTCGTCGCTATTCCATCCTAAGCTTGCATGGTTCGAGCACAAGGACCATCTGAGTCTTATCGTCGGCTCAGGCAATCTGACCATGGGCGGACTTCTGTCGAACTGGGAAGCGATGGCTGTCGAGAGACTGGTTGGCGACGACGCGACGAAAACGATGACGGAGATTCAGCAATTCGTTACGCAACACGCCGCGGCTCTGCTTCCGCTTTCGGACGCGCGTGTCGTTGCGCGTGTCGCTGCCAATGACGGAGACGAGCGGAGTATCCGTCGTCGAGCCGCGCCGAGGTCCACCGAGGTGCCCCAGGCTGCGGGTGGCACAAACGAGGTTCTTGTTGCTGAGATTCCGGCGTCGGGTGGTCGCTGGAAACAAGCGAACTTCGACCTTGCGAACTACGAGGGGTTCTTTGGCGCAAAGCGTGGTTCGCAGCGACGGATCGTCCTTCAAAGCGTATCGGGCCAGGGGGTGCTCGGCGAGATCGAGAGTCGTCCAAGCGTCGAGGTATCGAGCAGCAACTATAGGTTTGAGCTCGCTGCCGCGGCCGGAATCCCGTACCCGAAACATGGTGCACCAATCGGCGTGTTTGTGAGACTGGAGACGGGGCAGTTTATCTACTCTCTGTTGCTGCCCGGCGACAACGGTTATGCCGAAGCAAGTCGATTCCTGGAGGTGCGCTGGAGTGGTCCGGCGCGGGAGAAGCGTCGTGTTCGGGCGACGGTGGATGAATTGCGTGCGGTCTGGCAGGACGCCCCTCTATGGAAGGCGGAGCTGCCAGCGCTCTAAGGGCGGGCGATCACAAGCACCTCAGCCTCCGCCGGCAACGTGCCATGCAGTTCCGCTCGGTTGAAGCGGCTATGGGACGAATCCTCGATCTCGCGAACTTTGACGTGACGGAAGTGACTTTCAGCTTGTCGGACGAGGCGATCGACAGTCATAAGTCGTGTTTCCGGACGTGAGGGTGTGCCGCCGCCCTGCGGCGAGTATGACAGGACAAGCGGAATGCCACGTTTGCGCGCTGAGGAGAAGAGTGTGTCAAAGGCGTCCGTGACTCTGCTGCGGATACTGAACGGCGACTGGTGGCGGTCTGACCGGTACAGCCCGCGCGAGGGAGATCCGCTGCCTGGCGACAGAGTGACCCCTGGATCATCCGCCAATGTGATGGTCTCGAGCACGTGGTAGAAGCGACTGTAGTGATCGCGCGTATACGGAGGGTCGGCGTAGATAGCACTTATCGAGTCGTCGAGGGCGTCGAGTACGGCTCGGAAATCACCGGTGATCGTCGTGCACACATGAGGAGCAGGAGTGAGATTTGCGTAACGCTCTAGCCAGAGCTCGAATGTGTCAAGTGCGGACCGTTGTCTGGCGCGGATTACCTGGGCTATGGCGCCGAGTTTGGGGGTGCCGGATCTGTCGCGGAGCCGGGACGGCTGTGCGAAGTGGCTGCCAACAGTCGAGACGATGTCGCTCGCGGTTCCGAGGATCGAGGCGAGGAGCGTTGCCTCCGCCGGGGTGGACGGGCCATGGCCTGTCGCGAAGATCAATGCGTCGAGCTCAAGGGACTGTTCGTATGCGAAGTACGCTCCGCCGTAGTATCGGGTAAGCGTCGCACCTGCATCGATGAGGTGGGGGTATGCAGCAGCTTTCGCATGCGCAAGCTGAGGGTCGGTCGCGCCAGCAGAGGCAAGGGACGCCTCCTCAACGAACGAGGCGAACCGGTCGGCATGGTCGATGGCGCTGGCCGACACGCGCGACTCGTAACTGAGTAGTTCGGACACCCGAGGGTGGACGGCAGTTAACCAATCTCGTGCGCGTCGGTTGATGTCGCGCCGCAGTGAATTTGAGTAACGACGTGGGTTTGAGAGTGCGGAGGCGAGAGCTGCGGAGTATGCCTGGACATCGGCGGAGACAACGGGCCGGTGAAGCGCGAGCTCGCGGGAAACCACCGCACTCCCCGCGAAAAGATCCAATACAGCTTGCCCGGGGCGGCTCAACTCGACCAGGGTGGTAACGATCGGCTCGAGGTACCGCGTCTTGTTGCCGAGGTAATGGATAGGGCGAAAGCCAGGACTCTCATTAGTCATTTTCTTCGATTCTGACGATGTCGGTGCCCACGCATAGCCTGAGGGAATGTCGAACTTCACTCCAAGTCAAGTGCGTCGGCGGCTGCAACGAAGACGCGCCACAGAGGGCTGGTCGTGCGGCGGTAGTAGACCCGATGGTCCCCCGGGAGGCGCTCCTCGGTGATCAGGCCAGCGCGAGCAAGGCGTGTGAGTTCTTGGCGTATTGCGGTGTGTGGGCCGAGGCTAGCCGGTGGCTCTGACTGGTAGAAGCGTTCGGTGCCTCTGCTGAGGACCCAGAGGGCGACAGGCAGCCTGCAGCTGCGACCGAACAGCGCGGCGCTCACGTGCTCCAGACTCATCCGATACCTTTTACTAAGTCTTGTTTCATGTAGTATAAAACAAGAAAGATTGGATTCCAAGTGACACTTGAGACCACAAGCCTCGTCGAGCGGGGTGGGACAGCCGAGTCTGGCGCCGCCGGTGGCCGACTGGTGTCGCTGCTCCCGGCGAGCCACGTTGAAGCTCCTCGGATGCTGTGGGGGGAATTGCTCGATGGGTTGATCGTTGAGGGAGACGCGTTGCAGGCGCTCCCCACGTTGCCGCATATCCTGCCCCAAACGATCGCGGGCATAAAGTTGTGCTACATTGATCCGCCCTATAACACGGGGGAGCGCTTCGCCTACTACGACGACCGCCGAGACTCGGACGCGTGGCTAGGTGACCTGAAGGCTCACCTTGAGGGCTTGCTGCCACTCTTGGCAAGCGATGCAAGTGTCTGGGTCCACCTCGACGACTCAGAGCAACATCGAGCTCGCGTGGTTTTGGACGAGGTATTTGGCCGGCGGGCGTTCGTGGGCACGATTATCTGGCAAAAGCGGTTGACGCGCGACAATCGGAAAGCCTTTAGCTCGATGCACGACTACATTCATGTGTACGCTCCTGCAGGGCCGAAGGCATGGAAACGGGTTCGTAACGGGCTCCTCGACGATGGTGCGTTCATGAACCCAGATAACGATCCTCGCGGCCCCTGGCGTTCGGTACCGATGACTGTACAAGCGGGGCACGCAACGCCGAGCCAGTTCTACACCGTGGTCACTCCAACCGGGGTGCGGCATGATCCTCCGGCCGGCCGTTGCTGGACCTACACTGCGGCGCGACTAGCGCAGCTCGTTGCGGACGGCCGGGTCTATTGGCCTCGAGGGGGCGATGGCAAGCCTCGCTTGAAGCGCTATCAGAGTGAGTCAACCGGACTGGCACCGTTCACGATCTGGGGGGCTGCTGATGTCGGCGACACTTCGGGTGCTAAGAAGGCGCTGCTTAGGGAGTTCCCAGCGATTGCAGCCTTTGATACTCCTAAGCCGGTCAGGCTCCTACAGCGAATCATCGAGATCGCTACGGATCCGGGTGATCTTGTTCTTGATTACTATCTTGGATCGGGCACGACCGCAATCGCCGCTCATCGACTGCAGCGTCCCTGGGTGGGAGTCGAGCGCAGCGCCGACGTGATCGAGCGATTTGTCGTCCCGAGGCTAAAAGCAGCGTTTGCCGAGAACCCGTCGCGTGGTATTGGTCTGACACGAGTTGGATAGCCTGCCGTGACGCCAGGAAGCGCGCGAGTGGCTGGGCTCCCGGGCGTCGGCAGCTGGTCCGGCTGGCGCAAGCGGGTCGTCGGTGCGGCGAAGGCGTCGACGTGGCGAGTGGGGGACTTCTCGGCCGCCGCGAGAACCACCTCATCAAGCCGATGGGCAGGGCCCGATGCGGGGGCATCATCAGAAGGCAATGGCATTTGAGGTGGCTTGGGAAAGGTCTCTCGCGTGCACCCGGGTGTGGCAAACCCCGAGCTATTGACAATCAGTATGCCTTTGCGACGACACCTGCAACTGGCTCTTAGGTGACCCACTCGTCGTGCTGATCCGATTCCGGCTGCCGGCGTTCTTCGAGGGTCTCCTGATTTCGACAACGACGTCGATGGCCGTCATAATCTGGCCGGAGCTCGCTCGCCCCGAGCCGAGGAGTCCAAACGTCTGTTGAGCTTGGTCCGCGAGCGTGCGGCGCCCGTGGGGTGGGGGGCGTTTCGTCTCGCTTCGCTCGCTCAACGACCAGAGGGCGCGGCGCCCGTGGGATGCGCGCGTTTCGTCTCGCTTCGCTCGCTCAACGACCAGGACGGGCGTGGCGCCCGTGGGCGGGGGCGTTCGTCTCGTCGCTGCGCTCCTCGCTCAACGACCGGGGGGCCGGACAAAGCGAAACCCCCGCGATGTAGAAGCTACGCGAGGGTTCCTGGGGTGATTGTAACGATCACCCTTGTGGCTCCGACCGGCATCGATCCGGTGACCTTTCGATTTTCAGTCGAACGCTCTACCAACTGAGCTACAGAGCCGCGCGACCGGCGAACCTGTCGCGTCCTAGACGAAGAGCCTCCTCGAAAGAAGGCTCATCGCTCGGAGCGACCCTGACGGGACTTGAACCCGCGACCTCCGCCGTGACAGGGCGGCACGCTAACCAACTGCGCTACAGGGCCAGAACTATGAAATTGTATCGGATGAGTGACCCCAACGGGATTCGAACCCGTGCTACCGCCGTGAAAGGGCGGCGTCCTAGGCCGCTAAACGATGGGGCCGCAGGCGATCCCGAGGGCTCACTTGCCGACGCTCAAGCATAAACGACTCGTCCGCCAAAACGCGAATCGAGGGCGCGTCGGCCCGGATCCCGGGCGTGTCCAGGGGAGGATGGCCAGCGACGGCGTGGGTCCACCGGGCTCCGGGTCGGCACGCACGCCGCGCCCGACATCCTCACTCCGCCCCCTCGACACCTGTTGCGAATGTGATGGATGTTGTTACTGTGACTTCTGTGAAAACGGCGAAAGGAGGCCGTGTGAGCGACCCGAAGAACGTCGTCAGCGACCCGAACGTCGACGACGTCGCCTGCGGCTGTGCCCCCACGGCCGCCGAGAAGAGTGCCTTCTGGCCCTCTTCCCTGCGCGTCTCCCGGCGCAGCGCCCTGGGGATCGGTGCACTCGGCATCGCCACCATCGGAGCCATCGGCGCCGGGTTCGGCAGCGCGTCCGCGGCCTGGGCCCAGGACTACCCCTCGTGGGACGACGTCCAGAACGCCATGAACAACGAGGCCGCGAAGGCCGCCGAGATCGAGCGGATCCAGGGCCTCATCGCGGCGCTCACGCAGCGCGTCGCGGAGACCAAGGCGGCCGCGGAGGCCGCGGGCAACGAGTTCTACGAGGCGCAGCAGGCCTTCTTCGACGCGGCTCAGCGTGCGCGGGACCTCCAGACGCAGGCCGACGCGCAGGAGCAGCTGGCCACCGAGACCGCCCGCGAGGCCGGGAAGGTCGCAGCCCAGCTGTACCGCAACGGCGGTGACAACACCTCGCTGGAGCTGTTCTTCGCCGGATCCGCAGCGAGCGCAGACGAGCTGCTGCAGAAGCTCGGGCAGATGGATCGTCTGCTCACGCGCAACCAGGCCGTCTACGACAAGGCCGTCGCCGCCCGCAACTCCGCCCAGAGCCTCAGCGACCAGGCCTCCGCCGCCCGGGACGAGCGCGACCGCCTGCAGAAGATCGCGGAAGACAAGATGCGCAAGGCGCAGGCCGCGGCCGACGCCGCTGCCGCCGCGCTGAAGGACCAGCAGGATCACATGATCCAGCTCGAGGCCCAGCTCGCCGCGCTCAAGGACACCACCTCCAAGACCCTCGCCGACTACCAGAAGGGCGAGGAGGAGCGCCGCCGCCAGGAGGAGGAGCGGCGCCGTCGTGAAGAGGAGGAGCGCCGCCAGCGTGAGGAAGAGGACCGCCGGCGCCGCGAGGAGGAGCAGGCCAACAACCCGCCGCCTCCTGCCCCGTCCGGAGACGGCGGCGGCGGGGGAGGCGGCGGAGGCGTCGGCCCCGGCAACGGCTGGGTGCGCCCGCACGGCGGGTTCCAGTCCTCCGGATACGGTCCCCGCATCCCCGACTGCGACGCCTGGGGCTGCTCGTCGAGCTTCCACCGCGGGGTCGACCTCGCCAACGGCTGCGGCGCGCCCATCTACGCCGCGCACGACGGCTGGGTCGAGGGCGCGTTCTGGAACGGCGGTTACGGCAACTACATCAAGATCGACCACGGCGACGGCATCGCCACCGGCTACGCGCACATCGTCGACGGCGGCTTCGCGGTCAGCGGCGGGCAGTGGGTGTCGGCCGGCCAGGTCATCGCCTACGCCGGGAACACCGGCGGGTCCTTCGGCTGCCACCTCCACTTCGAGGTGTACCAGTGGGGCGACGCGATCAACCCGATCTACTTCATGGAGGAGCGCGGCGTCTACATGGGCTGAGCCCGGACGCCGCGTCCACCGACGGGAAGACCCCGGCCGCCGAAGCGGACCGGGGGTCTTCTGCGTCTGCGGGATCCGCGGGTCAGTGCCCCTCGGCGCCGAAACGCTCGATCGCCTCGTCGAGGATGCGCTGCGCCTCGGCCGCGTCGCCCCACGCGTCGACCTTGACCCACTTGTTGGGCTCCAGGTCCTTGTAGTGCTCGAAGAAGTGCTCGATCTCCTTCTTCGTGTACTCGGGGAGGTCGCCGATGTCCTGGATGTGCGCCCAGCGCGGGTCCTTCGAGAGCACCGCGACGAGCTTGTCGTCGCCGCCGGCCTCGTCGCTCATCTTGAGCACCGCGACGGGACGCACGTTCACCACGACGCCCGGGAAGATCGCGTGATCCAGCAGCACGAGCACGTCGAGCGGATCGCCGTCCTCGCCCAGCGTGTTGTCGAAGTATCCGTAGTCGGCCGGGTAGCCGAAGGTCGTGTACAGGACGCGGTCGAGGTGGACTCGCCCGGTCTCGTGGTCGACCTCGTACTTCACGCGGCTGCCGCGCGGGATCTCGATGACGGCGTCGTGTGCGCCCATACGTGTGCTCCTTGATAAGACGGTTGGATGCCGCGACAAGCCTACTCGCGTGCCTCTCGGGTTCTTCTCGCCTCCTTCTCGCGCCCTTCTCGACAGGCGCTTCTCGAGAACTACGATCGGAGTCGTGCCCGACCGCCCCCTCGCCCCCGCCGTCGCCGAGATCCGCCTCGCCGTGCGGACGGCCCTGGCAGCCCTCGACCCCGAGCCCTCCGCGGTGGTGGTCGCCCTCTCCGGCGGCGCGGACTCCTTGGCTCTCGCCGCGGCCACCGCGTTCGAAGCACGTCGCCGCGGTGTCCGGACGCTGAGCGTCACCGTCGACCACGGGCTCCAGGACGGATCGGCCGACGCCGCACGACAGGCAGCCGCGGCGGCCACGGCGCTCGGGTTGGAGGCGCACGTCGAGCGGGTGACGGTCGCCGCCGACGGAGACGGGCCGGAGGCGGCGGCGCGCACGGCGAGGTATGCCGCGCTGCGTGCGGCGGCGTCGAGGGAGGGCGCCGCGGTGCTGCTCGGGCACACGCTCGACGACCAGGCAGAGACCGTGCTGCTGGGCCTGGCGCGGGGATCCGGCGCCGCGAGCCTCCAGGGCATGGCGCCCGTGCGCACCGACGAGGACGGCGTGCGATGGCTCCGTCCGCTGCTCGGGGTCCGGCGGGAGACGACCCGCGCCGCCTGTTCCGCGGAGAGCCTCTCCCCGTGGGAGGACCCCCAGAACGCGGACCCGCGGTTCTCCCGCGTCCGGGCGCGTGAGCGCGTCCTTCCCGTGATGGAGGAGGAGCTGGGGCCGGGGATCGCCGAGGCGCTCGCGCGGACCGCGGAGCAGCTGCGGGAGGACGCCGAGGCGTTCGACGAGATGATCCACGAGACGATCGAGGACATCGTCGAGCACGCCGAAGCAGGGATCTCCGTGAGCGCCGCCGCGCTCGCCGCCAACCCGGCGGCGCTGCGCAACCGCATCATCCGGCTGGTCGTCGACAGCGAGTTCGGCGTCGCGCTCACCCGCCGGCAGACCCTCGAAGTGGCCCGGCTGGTGACCGAGTGGTCGGGTCAGGGGCCGATCGACCTGCCCGCCTGCACCGCGGCCCGCGTCGGCGGGCGGATCGTGTTCGCTGCCCGCGCCTGACCGTTTCGTCTCGCTGCGCTCGCTCAACGACCGGTGGGGGTGGGCGCGTTTCGTCTCGCTCCGCTCGCTCAACGACCGGTGGGGCGGAGTGGTGTCGGTCGTTGAGCGAGGAGCGCAGCGACGAGACGAAACGCGGTGACCCGGCGTCGGGGGTGGGCGCGTTTCGTCTCGCTCCGCACGCTCAACGACCGGAGAGACTAGGCGTGTTTCGTCTCGCTGCGCTCGCTCAACGATCGGGGGGTGAGGCTACTTCTTGCCGCCGAAGAGGCCGCCGAGGAGGCCCCCGATGTCGATGCCGCCGCCGGAGCCGCCCGACGACCCCCCGCCGAGCATCCCGCCGAGGCCGCCGAGGATGTCGCCGAGCCCGCCGCCGCCAGAGCCGGAAGACCCGGAACCGCCGCCGAGGAGCCCCCCGAGCACGTCGCCGATGCCGCCGCCCGTCGAGGCGCCCTCGGCCGCGGCGCCGCCGGCCGGCGCCTTGCCCTTGCCCGCGTTGGCGATCAGACCCATCACGATGGGCGCGAGGATCGGCAGGAGCTTGCCGAAGTCGATCCCCGCGGTCTTCGGCTCGTTGGTGAGGGTCTCCGCGACCTGCTTCTTGCTGTCGCCGAACACGTGGTTCACGATCTTCTCGCCGTCGGTCTGGTCGACGTCGTCGACCTTCGCTGCGCCGGAGAACCCGCCGTGCTTGCTGAGCGCGGCCTCGATCGCAGCGGACCCCTCGCTGGTCTCGGCGTTCTTGGCCAGGCCGCCCACGAGGACGGCGCTGCCCTCCTTGACCGCCTGGCGGGCCACGTCCTGGCTCACGCCGAACTTCTCGGCGATGTCGTCGATCGGCACCTGCTTGAGGATCTCGTCGAGGTCCATGTTCTTCCCTTCCCCCGGGTCATCCGGAGTCTTCCGGAAGACAGGCGACCGCCCGTCTCTGTGCTCACCGTAGTGCGGAAACCGAGGCCGTGACGAGATCCCTTGTCGTGATCCCGGTATGTCCGAGGGCGGCGCAGCCCGTCGCATAAAATCGATCCATGCGCGCTGCGGACATCCAGGACGACCTATCCGAGATCCTCGTCACCGAGGAGCAGATCCGCGAGAAGCTCGCCGAGCTGGCGCAGCTCGTGGCCGCGGACTACGAGGGCAAGGACCTCCTGCTCGTGGGCGTGCTGAAGGGCGCGGTGATGGTCATGGCCGACTTCGCGCGGGAGCTGCCGTTCCACGCCCCGATGGACTGGATGGCGGTCTCCAGCTACGGCGCGAGCACGAAGTCCAGCGGCGTGGTGCAGATCCGCAAGGACCTCGACACGGACCTGCACGGGCGCCACGTGCTCATCGTGGAGGACGTCATCGACTCCGGCCTCACGCTGAGCTGGCTGCTGGAGAACTTCGAGTCCCGCGGGGCGGAGTCCCTGGAGGTGCTGGCGCTGCTGCGCAAGCCCGATGCGGCCAAGGTCCACATCGACTGCAAGTACGTCGGCTTCGACATCCCGAACGAGTTCGTCGTCGGCTACGGCCTGGACTACGCCGAGCGCTACCGCAACCTGCGCGACGTCGCGGTGCTCGCCCCGCACGTCTACTCCTGACGCACCGCGCCCCTGGCCCCGCGCGCCGTGCTCCGCGGCATCGCCGCACCCCGTACGCCGTGGGCGAATCCCCAGCGATGGCAAAGCCGCGCCGCGATACGCTGAACGGATCATGGACGTGAAGAAGCTCACCCGCAATCCGCTGATCTACGTGGTGCTGATCGGCGTGCTGCTGATCGGCGGATTCATGCTGATCTCGAGCCTCGGCGCCGCCAAGCAGGTCAGCACCAAGGAGGGGCTGGAGCTGCTCGGCAAGGGCACGGTCACCGAGGTCGTGATGACCGACGGGGACCAGCGCGTCGACATGAAGCTCTCCAAGCCCTTCGAGGGCGCCGAGTCCGTCCAGTTCTACTACGTGTCCGAGCGCGCCGGCGAGGTCATCGACGCGGTCAACAGCGCCGACCCGAAGGACGGCTTCAACGACGCCGTCCCGCAGCCGACGTGGTTCGACGGGTTCCTGTCGCTGCTGCTGCCGATGCTGCTGCTCGGCCTCCTGTTCTGGTGGCTGCTCTCCTCGGCCCAGGGCGGCGGCGGCAAGATCATGCAGTTCGGCAAGTCCCGGGCGAAGCTCGTGAGCAAGGAGACCCCGACGGTCACCTTCGCCGACGTCGCCGGGGCCGACGAGGCGATCGAGGAGCTGCACGAGATCAAGGAGTTCCTGCAGGATCCGGCCAAGTTCCAGGCGATCGGCGCCCGGATCCCGAAGGGCGTGCTGCTGTACGGCCCTCCCGGAACCGGAAAGACGCTGCTCGCCCGCGCCGTGGCCGGAGAGGCCGGCGCCCCCTTCTACTCGATCTCGGGATCCGACTTCGTCGAGATGTTCGTCGGCGTCGGCGCCTCGCGCGTGCGTGACCTGTTCACCCAGGCCAAGGAGAACTCCCCGGCGATCATCTTCATCGACGAGATCGACGCGGTCGGCCGGCACCGCGGCGCCGGCCTCGGCGGCGGCAACGACGAGCGCGAGCAGACGCTCAACCAGATGCTCGTCGAGATGGACGGCTTCGACCCGAACGCGAACGTCATCGTGATCGCGGCGACGAACCGCCCCGACATCCTCGACCCGGCGCTGCTGCGTCCCGGCCGCTTCGACCGCCAGATCGGCGTGGACGCCCCCGACCTCAAGGGCCGCCAGCGGATCCTCGAGGTGCACGCGAAGGGCAAGCCGCTGGCGAACGGCGTCGACCTCGAGGTCGTCGCCCGCAAGACCCCGGGCTTCACCGGAGCCGACCTCGCGAACGTGCTGAACGAGGCGGCGCTGCTCACGGCCCGCTCCAACGCGCAGCTCATCGACAACCGCGCCCTCGACGAGGCGATCGACCGTGTCATCGCCGGCCCGCAGCGGCGCACCCGCGTGATGAAGGACAAGGAGAAGCTCATCACGGCGTACCACGAGGGCGGCCACGCGCTCGCGGCGGCGGCGATGAACTACTCCGACCCGGTGACCAAGATCACGATCCTCCCGCGCGGGAAGGCCCTCGGCTACACGATGGTGCTGCCCGTGGACGACAAGTTCTCGGTGACCCGCAACGAGCTCCAGGACCAGCTCACGTACGCCATGGGCGGCCGCGTGGCCGAGGAGATCGTGTTCCACGACCCGACGACCGGGGCCTCGAACGACATCGAGAAGGCGACCGACATCGCCCGCAAGATGGTCACCGAGTACGGCATGACCACGCAGGTCGGCCCGGTGAAGCTGGGTTCCGGCTCCGGGGAGATGTTCGTCGCCCGCGACATGAACCGCGGACGCGACTACTCCGAGTCGATCGCCGAGACGGTGGACGCCCAGGTGCGTGCGCTCATCGAGCAGGCCCACAACGAGGCCTACGAGGTGCTGAGCGCCAACCGCGACGTCCTGGACCGGCTCGCCCGTGAGCTGCTCGAGAAGGAGACGCTCGACCACAACCAGATCGCGGAGATCTTCCAGGACGTGAAGAAGCTCCCCGAGCGGCCCCAGTGGCTGAGCAGCGAGGACCGCCCGGTGTCCCTGCTCCCGCCGATCGAGATGCCGGTCCGCGGCGTCGAGGCGGGCGCGGCGGCGTCGACCGAGGCCTCCCCGTCGTCCGCGTCCGAGCGCAAGCCCGGCACCGCCGGCGGAGGGCACGCCCGCCCCGCGACGGCCTGACCGTGTCCGTCGACCGGGAGCGCGTCGCCGCCCTCACCCGCGAACTGCTGGAGGCGATCGGGGAGGATCCGGAGCGTCCGGGACTGAAGCAGACGCCCGCACGGATGGCGGATCTGTACGCGGAGTTCTTCGCGGGTGTCGGCGAGGACCCGGGGGCGCCGCTGGCCCACACGATCAGCGTGTCGCACGGACCGGCGCCGGAGACCGTGCCGTCCGGCGCCGTGCTGCTGCGCGACATCCGGTTCCGCTCGGTGTGCGAGCACCATCTGCTTCCCTTCGCCGGGCACGCGCACATCGCGTACCTCCCGGGCGAGCAGGTGGTGGGCCTCGGCGCCCTGGTGAAGGTGGTCGAGGTCCTCGCGTCCCGCCCGCAGGTGCAGGAGCGGCTGGGTGAGCAGATCGCCGACACGATCGCGGCGCACCTCGACGCGCGCGGGGTGCTCGTCGTGCTGGACGCCTCGCACGGCTGCGTCACGATGCGCGGCGGCAAGCAGCCCGAGGCGTCCACCCTGACCATCGCGGCCCGCGGGGCGTACGCCGACGCGGTGGCGCGCGCCGAGCTCATAGCGCTCATGGGCCCGTCGACGGGGGCGGGTACGGTCGGTCCCGCCGGGGACACGCGATGACCGCGATCTGGGGCATCGTCAACGTCACCCCCGACTCGTTCAGCGACGGCGGGCGCTACCTGGATCCCGACGCGGCGCTGGCGCGCGGACGGCTGCTGCGTGCGCAGGGGGCCGCCGTGCTCGACGTCGGCGGGGAATCGACGCGGCCCGGTTCCGAGCGCGTGGATCCCGCCGAGGAGCAGCGCCGGGTGCTGCCGGTGATCGAACGCCTCGCGGCCGACGGGATCGCCGTCAGCGTCGACACGCTCAACGCGACCACCGCGGTCGCCGCGGTGGCGGCCGGGGCGCGGATCGTCAACGACGTCTCCGGCGGGCTCGCCGACCCGGACATGCTCGTCGCGGTGGCGGAGACCGGCGCGGACATCGCGCTCGGGCACTGGCGCGGGCCGTCGTCGGACATGTACGCCCGGGCGGAGTACGGACGCGTGGGGCGCGAGGTCGCCGCCGAGCTGCGGGGCCGGATCGAGGCCGCCGCGGCGGCGGGGATCGCCCCCTCGCGCGTGATCGTCGACCCCGGCGTCGGCTTCGCGAAGACCGGCGAGCAGAACTGGGAGCTGCTGCGGGACCTCTCCGACGTGGTCGCTCTCGGCGCGCGGGTCCTCGTCGGGACGTCCCGGAAGCGTTTCCTCGCCTCGGCGCTGGGCGATGACGCCGACGAGGCGCGTCGGGACCTCGCGACCGCGGTCACCAGCGCGCTGGCCGCGCGTGCGGGCGCATGGGCCGTGCGGGTGCACGATGTCGCCGCCACCCGGGACGCGCTGGCCGTCGTCGCCGCCTGGGACGGCTGAGTCCGAACGCTCCCTCGCCGCCCCGCTCCTCCGTTCGCTGACGGCGCGAACCCCGCGCCGCGCGGATCCGTCGCCGTAGGCTGGGAGCATGGAACCCCTCGACGAGATCGTGCTCACCGGTCTGACGGTGTTCGGCCGTCACGGCGTGTACGACCACGAGCGCGCGGACGGCCAGGAGTTCACCATCGACCTGCGCCTGAGGCTGTCCCTGCGGGAGGCCGCCGCATCCGACGACGTCGCCGACACCGTGCACTACGGAGAGCTCGCCGAACGGGTCGCGGCCGTCGTGGCGGGGGAGCCGGTGGATCTCATCGAGACCCTCGCCGCCCGCATCGCGAACGTCGCGCTCGCGGACCCGCGGGTCCGCAGCGCGCAGGTCACCGTCCACAAGCCGCACGCCCCGATCCCGCTGAGCTTCCAGGACGTGGCCGTGACGATCACCCGGGGGAGGCCGGAATGACCCGCCGCTTCCCGCCGATGCCCGCACCGGACCCGCGCCCCTCGCGGGAGCCGGTGCGCGCGGTTGTCGCGCTGGGGTCCAACCTCGGGGACCGCGCGGCCACGATCGACGACGCCGTCGCGGCGATCCGCCGCCTCCCGCTGGTGCAGGACGTCACGGTGTCCGCGCCGTTCGAGACGGTGGCGCTCCGCCCGGACGGCCCGGACCCGAACGCCCCGGGATACGTGAACGCCGTCGCCCTGGTCACGACCCGCCTCGGACCGTCCGTGCTCCTGGGCATGCTGCACGCGATCGAGGAGCAGCACGGGCGCGTCCGGACCGAGCGGTGGGGCGACCGCACCCTGGATCTGGATCTCATCGCGTACGGAGACCTCCGCAGCGACGACGAGCGGCTGCAGGTGCCGCATCCGCGGGCCGCGGAGCGCCTGTTCGTGCTCGAGCCGTGGCTCGACGTCGACCCGGACGCGGTCCTTCCCGGCCGCGGTCGCGTCGCCGACCTCGCCGCCGCGCTGCGGAGCGCCGGGGGCGCCGGATGAAGCGCACCTCGGTCGTCGTCCTGCTGATCGTCGCCCTCGCCGGGGGAGCGGTCGGCTTCCTCGTGGACCACGCCCTGACGACGGCCGGCAGGGCGACGTTCACCCCCGCGGTGGGGCTGCCGATCCTGCTCGTCCTGCTCGGGATCGGCGTGCTCGTCGTGGCCTGGCCGATCCGACGCAGCACCCGGGCGCAGATCGCCGCGGCGGACACCGGCGTGCGCGCGGCACGGGTGGACCCGTTCCGCGCGTTCCGGATCGCGATGCTCGCGCGGGCGTCGAGCCTGCTCGGGGCGGCGGTCGCGGGCTTCGCGGCCGGGCTGGCCGCCTACCTCCTCACGCGGCCGGTGCCTCCGCCGGTAGGCTCGATCACGGCTGTCATCGCCACGGCCGGGGGCGCGATCGTGCTCGTGGTCGCGGCGCTGATCGCGGAGCACTTCTGCACGCTCCCCACCGACTCTGGGCCGCACGACCCCGCCTCCCCCCGGGGAGCCGGGATGGAGGAAGACGATGACGAACACCCCGGATCCGCACCCGTCGCAGGACGGTGACGGCCTGACGCCGCCGACCCTGCCGGTCGCGCCTCCGCCGGCTCCGGCGCCCGCACCGCCGGCTCCCGCATCGCCCGCCCCCGCCGCGCCGTCCCGCGCCCCCGCATCGGGGGGCGGCGCCCCGCCCCGGCCCCCCCCCACGACGGCCTGCGCCGCGGCCTTCGCCGCTGCGGCGTCCTCTGCGGCGAGGGC